>NZ_LR732830.1:0-64721 GCF_902506155.1 Curtobacterium sp. 8I-2 | reverse complement strand
ACTGCCCCGACCCGGTGAACCCCGAATCGTTCACCGACACGTCCGAGAGGGTCACGTTGCCGGTGTTGTTGACAACGAACGAGTACGTGATTTCCTGACCAACCGTGTACGCCGAAGCCGCCGACGGGCTGGCCGTCTTCGTCACCGTCAACGCAGGAGCCGCTGTGATCGTGACGGTCGCAGTGGACGGGGGCGAATCGACCGTTCCACCGGTCGGGGTGGTCGCCGAGCTCGTCGCCGAGTTCGTAACGACACCCGCATCAGCGTCGGCTTGGGTCAGCGTGTAGGTCGCCGTGCAGGTTGCCGATGCTCCCGGCGCAAGCGAATTCGCCGCAACCGGGCAGTCCACTGCGGAGAGGTCACCGGTACCGGAGAACGCGCCCTCGTTGACCGTTGCGTCAGTCAGGGTCACGTTGCCGGTGTTCGTCAAACGGAACGAGTACGTGACGGTGTCGCCAACATTCGCACCAGTCGCGGGACTGGCGGACTTCACCAGCGACAGCGACGGGTTCGGCGTCGACGGGACAGTCACAGTGGACGGGTCCGATGGCACCGGCGTTCCGCTGCCCGGCGGCGTACCGGTAGCAGTGGCGGAGTTCGTCGTTGACCCCCGATCGACGTCAGCCTGGGTCAGGGTGTACGTGGCGGTGAAGGTCCTCGATGCTCCCGGTGCCAGGGACGCAACCGAGGCCGGTGTCAGCGTGCCGAGCTGACCAGAGCCGTTGAAGTCGGAGTCATCGACAGTGACATTCGACATGGTCACGTTGCCGGTGTTCGTCGCCACGAACGAGTAGGTGATCCGCTGCCCGACCGTGTAGGAACTCTGCCCCGACGGGCTCGCCGACTTCACAACCGACAGCGACGGATTTGCCGACGCCGGGATCCTCACTGAGGACGGACCCGACGTCACCGGATCACCAGTGGGCGGAGTTCCCGAAGCGGTGGCCGTGTTCGTCAGCGCACCGGAGTCGACATCCGCCTGGGTTGTCGTGTACGTCGCAGTGAACGTTCGCGACGCTCCCGGCGCAAGCGATGCAACCGATGCTGGCGAGATCGCGCCGAGGGTGCCGGTACCGGAAAAATCTGCGTCATCGACGGTCACTCCGCGCAGCGTGACGTTCCCGGTGTTCGTCGCCTTGAACGAGTACGTGATCGACTGTCCAGCACTCGTGATCTGCTGACGGTTCGCCGTCTTGTCCACCGTCAGTGCCGGCGCCGGGTTCGCCGGCACCGTCACCGTCGACGGCGGCGAGTCCACCGGTGTGCCGCCTGGCGGGGTACCGGTCGCGGTCGCCGAGTTCGACGTGGACCCACGGTCAACGTCCGCCTGCGTCAACGTGTACGTCGCGGTGAAGGTTGTCGACCCTCCCGGCGCGAGCGTCGCGACCGAGGACGGAGAAACCGGGCCCAACTGCCCCGACCCGGTGAACCCCGAATCGTTCACCGACACGTCCGAGAGGGTCACGTTGCCGGTGTTGTTGACAACGAACGAGTACGTGATTTCCTGACCAACCGTGTACGCCGAAGCCGCCGACGGACTGGCAGACTTCGTCACCGTCAATGCCGGAGCAGCGTTCGCGGGGACCGTCACTGTGGACGGAGTCGACGTCAACGGCGTACCACCGGGCGGTGTGCCGGTCGCGGTCGCCGTGTTCGAGGTCGTCCCGCGGTCCACGTCAGCCTGCGTCAGTGTGTACGAGGCGGTGAACGTGCTGGACGCGCCCGCAGCAAGCGATGCAACGGAAGACGGAGAGACCGCGCTCATCTGCCCGGAACCGGTGAAGGCGGTTTCGTTGATGTTCACATTCGAAAGCGTCGTTGCACCGGTGTTCGTGGCCTTGAACGAGTAGCTCACGACCTGTCCAACCCGGTAGGCCGACGGCGCGGAGGGGTCAGCGGTTTTCGTAACGGTAATGTCCGCCACCGGATGCGTGGTGCAGGCAGTGTTCGTTGTCGCGCAGCTCGTCGGCGTGGCCGTGCCGGTCGGGATCGCGTAGTTCGACAGCACGTGATCGCCCGTGTCTGGGCTATTCACGCGGACCGCATAGGTGACTACCGTCTGTCCGCCGGCGGGAATGATTCCGGAGACCCGGAAGCTGCCGGATGAGACAGCGCTGACGGTCAGGCGCGTACCGGAGGACACAGTGGGCTGCGTGGTGATCGTCGCGTCATCCAGAACAGCAGAGAGCGCATCAGTCTGGTCGACCTGTGCCGGAGCAGTACCGTTCGCATTCGACAAGGTGATCGTGTAGTTCACCGTCTGCCCTGCACGCAGTGCCGTCCCGGATGCAGGATCAGCAGTCTTCGTCACCTGCAGGTCCGAGCACAGCCCACTGTCCTGCTGCGACGTCGCACCACCGAACGGGAGACCCGTCGACGCCAGCGTCTTGGTCGGGATGGTCGCGTTCGACGCAGCGGTCGGTATCGAGGCCACCTCGTAGAAATTCCCAGTGGATCCAGCAAGGTAAATCTTGCCACCACTCTGGGCCGCACCGAACGAATTGGGAACGGTGCCCACGACCGTCGTGGTGTTATCCGGGTGGATACGCACCAACGCGTTCTGACCGTTCGGGTTGCCCGTCACGGCGAGGATGTCACCGTCAGCGAGGGAGAGGAAGTCACCCGCGGAGTTGTACCCAGTCGGCAGGGAAGCCGGATACAGCGATGAAACCCCGGTCGTCGGGTTCAGTCGGTAGATGGTCGGACTGCCCCCCGAGGCGTACAGCATCGACCCGTCCGGCAGCGAGCTCAGAGCGTTGTTTACGCCCGTGGTCGGCTGCGGGCCGGAGATGTTCACCGAGGCGGTTTCTGCCCCCGTGTTGGGGTTAAGTGTGTACAGCGTGCTCCCGGAGATTCCGTAGAGAGTGAGGCCGTCGCTCGAGAAGCCGATGTCTCCATACGACTGCACGAGTGGTGAGCTCGCCTGGAGCGTTCCTGTCGACGAGTACCTGTTCAACACCGACTGCGCACCGTTGAACGTGTTGACGGTGATGTTCCCAGGGAGGCAGACCGCGTCCGCTGCGCGGGCCACCTGGCTCGTCACACCGGATCCGATCGTCGTGAGCATCGCGAGGACCAGCGCGAAGAGCGCAGCCAATGCGCCCAGACGGTATCGCCTCCGCTGCGTGTCAACAATCAAACGGGGGTGCGGATTACGCATGAGTCACCGATCAGCTCATCGACCTTCCATCGCGCCCCGCCGAAGAGGCGATGGATCAAGGTCGTCATGGTCATTGCCCTGGGAATCAGCAGAGAACCCCAGGTGGACACTAGCCCAGACTATCCGCTTTACGCGGTACCTGTGACTGAACTGTGACCCGTACGATGACGGAGCGCCATCAGGACTGGGACGCCGTGATGGCGCAGCTATGACGCGGGTTCTCAAAAAAGATGTCGCGCTCCGCGTGGGCAGGTCCGGGTGGGGGTGCGACGGGGTTACAGCGCGACGGTGACGATCGTGCTCGGGCCGACTCGCGTCCCGTTGTCGGCACGGACGACCACGCTGTGCGTACCGCGCGTCATGTCAACGCTTCCCGTGATCGTCGCGGCGCCGTTGGCGGCTGCAGCCGCACGACCGATCCGTACGTTGTCGTAGGTCGCGACGTAGACAGTCTGGGCGGATCCGGAGACCCCGACGCTGATCGTGGTTCCGCGAAACGAGGTCGACACGATTGGTTGGCGAAGAGTCAGGCTCGTGACCGCAGTCGTGCCATTGGCGGTGGCGGTGATCTGGGAAGTCCCGGCAGGGACCGCAAGACTTCCGGAGCGCCAACGCCCCTGCGCATCAGCAACGACGGATGCTAGTACCCCTGACTGTCCGGACAAACGGACCATTACCCCCGGCGAGGCAGTACCTGTGACAATCGGGTAGAAAGCGCCGCCCCCAACGTCGACACTGTTGATCGCGACAGGAATCGTGACGCTCTCACTGTTCTGTGGGCCGTTTCCTCCACCCTCAGAGGGCGCAGCAGCAGCGCTGCGGCCGTCGGCGGGATCCGGAGGTACCCCGTCGCCAAGGGGAGCGACGGTCGGCGCGTGGGCCGACGCCGTCGGCGCGGATGGAGATATCGGCGCGGGTTCAGGCATTTGAGATGCGCGCTCGCGCCTCGGCTTGGGGCTTGTTGCACCGTTGTCGAGTGCGTGGCTCGGTGTCTCCGTTGGTGTCACGACGGCGACGGTGGAGCGATCCGAACTGCGGGCAGCCCAGGCACCGACTCCACCGACGATCATCACAAGTGTCGCAGCGACGGCGACGGCGACGGCCCGTCGGTGCCTGATCGTCTTGACGCCCGGACGTGCCCTCGAGGCGATATCCGCTCGAGCGTCAGGCCCGTCTGTCGTGCCCGACTCCCCCATGCTTGCAGCCCATCCGAGCCCAGCGGTGCCTGTCACTCCCACCGCCAGCGGGAGGAGAACGCTGGTGAAGCGGTTACTGGTATCGACAGCCTCCGCAGCGATGACCGTGCAGGCCGGGCATCCGGCGAGATGAGTATCGAACTTTGCTTGCTTCCGAGGCGACAGCCCACCCCGTGCGTTCTTCCCGACCTGCTCAAGCGTCCATGCATGTTCCGTTCCGGCGCCGGCGGAATCAATGTGGATCTGGATCCAGGCCTGGCGAAGGCCCTCACGAGCACGGTATGACAGCGCTGCGACACTGTTTGCGCTCAAGCCGAGCCTGCCAGCGACTTCCGCTGGGGCGAGTGCGTCCACCTCGGTGAACCAGAGCACCTCCTGCCAGCGGTCCGGTAGCGAGCGGAAGGCACGCAACGTGAGGTCAGCGTCAAGTGCCGCAAGGATCGGCGCATCCGTTGCCCGGGGGTCAGGCACTGCTTCCGCAGCATCCAGGTTGTCTTCACGCCGTTTCCTCGACCACGAGACAGCGATATTCCGAATCGTGACAAAGAGGTACGGCCGGAACGGGCCTGTCGGGCCCCCGCCGTTCATCACCGCGGAAAGGACCTTGAGGTATGCCTCCGAAACTAGATCATCGGCGTCGAACTGCTGCGTGATGGTACGTGCCAGGCGCAGACCAGCCTGGGAGTGTCGGCTCCACAGTTCCGCGAAAGCACTTCGATCGCCAGCGCGCGCTTCGTCGACGAGGATGTGGTCCGGTTTCAGAGGCGCACCAGTGGCTTCACCCATTGGGCCCAGGTCGCTCATCATCGTTCCTAAAAGTTCGGGCACCACACCCGAGAGGTGAGGATGGTTTGGGGATCAGAGTGCGTCAGGGGGCGGAGGAGCCGCGGGTGCCCGAGGCCGTCGTCGGCTCGGGTGCTGAAATCGATCAACCCACTCATCGTAGGTATGGAGTTCCCCCATCGGACAGTCGCACCACACGCGGATCGGCTCGTTCGTAGTCAAGCTGAAAAACAGTTCGACGTGGGAACTTCCGTTTGCCTCTGCTGATGACTTTGCACTCATAGTCGATGGACGCCGGCGGCGGGAGAGCATGACGTGAAGCGACGAAGCAATGTAGTTCACCGTTGAAGCAATCTGAGCAGAACAAGCCCAACCAGCAGGAGGGCGATGCTCGTGCCGATGGTGAGGAAGAGCAGCTGCGCCCCGGTCCCCTCCAGCCGCGCACCGCCCACAGCGGTGCCGCCTGCGCTGCGTGCGATTGGTTCTGCCATGGCCTCGGCCTTCATCTAGGAAGAGGTACCGCCTCACCACCCGAATGCCGGTGAGGCGGTACCAAAGCGCCGGCTCACCCAAACCAGCACCAAGGGAAGCCCCTGATCCCCAATCAGGAGCGGCCACACACAGCCAGGGCAGCTGTGTGTGACGTACTCAGGGGACCACGAAGAACGCGCACTATGACGCGAGTCTCAGACTTCTTTTTTGCCGCCGATCAAGTCGCTGCCCGGAGAGCTCCTTCGGCGTCGGCGGCAGACCAATCCCCCTGCCAGCCGCGAGCGCGTCGTGACGGCCGTGCATCGCGGCGACACCGAGGCCACTCCAGCTTCAGCTCTAGCTCGAGCTCCAGCTCCAGCTCGAGCTCCAGCTCCAGCTCTCGAACCGCATCTGCCACGCGTGCGAGCCCGCTCACCAGGCCGCCACGGGACGCGATCCGGACACGGAACACCACCAGAAGGACGACACAGAGCGAAGCTGCCTACACCTGGCGGGCTCCAGAAACGGCCGCACGTGTGCGGTAACCGATCGGCTACTGAGACGGCACAGTGAGAATCGAAAGCAGGCAGTCTTGACCGATGGTGAGGTTTGCATGGCTTGGGTTCGGCCTATTGGGCGCAGTTGTTGCGGCGAGCAGTGGTGGGGTTTGGTGGCTCGCGTGCACCGGTGTTCTGATCACTGCCGTCAGCATCGTGCTGCAGTACCTGGACGCCAAGCCGTTCGACTGCACGATCGATTCTGCTGACTTCGTGCCGCTCAGCACGGGCGAGTGGTGTTACCAGGAGACGCGTTGGCGCGCGAACGGCCGGGTGAGTATCAACGTGTACGCGCAGCAGTCGGACGGGACGTGGGCCGAGGTTGTCGTGGCCAACGGGATTGACGCGAAGAGAAGATTCTGGGTGGTTGTATCGAGCCCGGCCCCCTACCGCGTAGTCGCTCGTTAGCGAGCTAGCAACGGTTGCAGCTGCGGCAGCGAGGGAGACTGGGTGGCTGTCGTAGCTTCATCTTTGAGGTCAACCGGCCCCAAGGGGCCGGCATCGAGCTAGCGTGCTCGTGGGGGCCAGCCGCGCGCTCCCTTGAATCTCCACGGACGGAGAGCACACAAGACTACTTCCACCGGCTAGCCTCACCATATGGCTACTGAAGTTCGTTCACTTATCGAGAGAATCGCCGACGCTGACGAGGTTTGGGAGGAGCGTCGCTTCACGATTTACCGCAATGGGGAGTCCCGTCCGCTGACGCTTACAATTTCGGATCAGGGAGAGTATGCCGGTTCATTCCGATACTCGGTCCTAGTGGAGGGAGTGGGGCCTACCGACAGTGTGCGTGCGACGGGCAACCCTGCTGCGACAGTGGAGGATGCGCTGCACGCGGTGCATTGGGACCAGCTCAACTGAAGTAGCGACCATCGAAGTCAGGCGTCGACGGTGATGCCGAGGCTGATCCACCCGTCGGGGACTGACTGCAGGTAGGCCTTCAGGGCGGCGTCGTAGTTCGGCCCGGATGCTTCGTGTGGCTGGATCTCGGTCGACCGGGCGACGGCGCGGACGGTGATGTTCCCGGCCGCGGTCGAGCTCAGCGTGTTCGTCTGCGCGACGTCGTACCCGGTGCGCTCCAGGCCGTCGACGGCGCGGGCCCGGGCGGTGCTCTGGTCGTCTGCGTGGCCGTCGGCGGTGATGGTGTTCGTGGAGCGGATCGTGCCGCGGACGGTGGTCATGGATCCAACCTCGCAGCGCGATCCGCTCCTGCGGTGTCGGCGGCCGCGGTCATCATCGGTGGCATGCCCGAGCACCGGTGGGCGCCGCCCATCCACCCCGATCCGCCCGAGGACCAGCCACTCGGCATCCCAGCCCCGCCGGCACCGGACAGGGTGTCCGGTTACCCGGCGGTGTGGGTGCGGGTCGAGTTCACCCGGTCTGGCCCGCAGACCTGCCCCGGGTTCGTTGAGCAGGCAGACGGCGACGTCGTCTACGTGCAGCTCGTGCACATGGGCTTCGTGCACCACGTGTGGTTACCCATGGACCGGATCAAGAAGCGGGCTCTGAAGCCGCAGGGGCGCCGCTGATGGGCGTGCGCCGGCGTGGCCGCTGGGTGCCCGAGGAAGCCGTGTCGCTGCCCGCAGACGCCCGTGGCGGCCCGGTGGGCGACGTCGTGCCGCCGGCGCCCGTGCAGGCGTGGATCCGCACCTACCGCGGTGTCGATCGCCGCGTGGAAGCGAAGGCGATCGCCGCGACCGGTGACGCTGTCCTGATCGAGTGGGGGAGTGGCCAAGCCGCGACCGCGGCATGGGTGTGGCGGGCCGCGGTGAAGCACCGCGTGGAGGTCTCAGCGACGTCATAGCCGACCCCGGTTGCCGGCACCGGGGGTCGTGCGTACCGTGATGGTCTGCGTCCGGACCATTCCCCCCAGTGACTTCGGGCGCCCGCAGCTCGAGCAGCCCCCCCCAATTCGCTCGAGCTGCAGCCGGCCCCGGCCCTGTTCCCCAACAGGCCGGGGCCGCTTCACGTTCGCGGGCCTCTGCGCGCCGGCGAGCTCCTCGAGCACGCGGGATCCAAGCGGACCGCCGGCGGCGGCCTGTTCTGTCTGAGCGGGCCGCCTTCGGCGGGCTGATCTTGTCTGAGGGGAGCCGGCAAGCCGGCCAGTGCTCTGGGCCTGCGGCCCGTTTTTTCACCGAGAAGCCTTCGGCGGCTCGGTCGCAAGCTCCCTCGTAGCAGCCTCCCGGGCCGTGTCTAGCCGCTGGCGCGGCCGGCTCCTCCGAGATTTTCGGCACGCGGTCGCAAGCTCCCTTATTTCGCGCCGAAATTCTCTCCCCCTCCGCCCTTCGGGTAGACACGCCCCTCCCGGCCGCTAGGCGGTAAACCGCCTTCTCGGCAAAAAACGAGGAGGGGACAAGGAGAACGGAAATGAAGTTGATGGGTATTCGAGCGACCGCAGATGGTGCGGTTGAGGGCGTCGTCGTGAACGCGGCGCAGTCGACCCTGCAGGGCACGCGGGAGCAGATCGGGTGCCGCCTGGTGGACGTGGTTCGCCTCGACGGCCGGATCGATGCGTGGATCGATGACGAGGGTATGTACGCGGGGGGCCGCAACGACCTCGCCACCGTCGCGGCGGTTGCTCTCGGGCGTTCCCGGGCGGCGTCGCCGCTGTACGGGACGGTCCTGTTCCTGACCTACGACGAAGCCGGGGACACCCGGTCGCTGTCGCCGGATCAGTACACGGCCGTCATGCGCGCCTTCCAGCACGCGTCCGCCGCGCTCACCGCGGCGCTTCGCCAGCAGTAACACCCAGCAGTCCCACCCATAGAAAAGACCGGGTGCGGAGTTCCCGACAACCACTAATTGCCAGGACCCGCACCCGGTCACTACCGGAAAGCGTAGCAAACGACATGACCATGACCGAGAACACCCAGACCACCACCGCCGCCGAGGGCATCGACCTGGTGCACGTCCCCGCAGCGGACGTGGTGATCGAGAACAACGTCCGCACCGCGGCCGACCTCGACCCCGCGTTCCTGGCCTCCGTGAAGCGTCACGGGGTACTCCTGCCGAGCATCGGCTACCGGAACGCTGACGGGGCCGTGGTGGTCCGCGACGGGCAGATGCGCGTCCTCGCCGCCCGCGAGGCGGCCGTCACCGTCCCCGTGTTCGTCACCGCCCGTGACGACAGCACCGCAGCGCGGATCGTGGAGCAGTTGGTCGCCAACGAGCGCCGTACGGCGCTGACCGACGGGGACCGGCTCAACGCCTACCGGCAGTTGGAACTCGCCGGACTCTCCGTCGCCGGGATCGCCCGCGAAACCGGCACCAACAAGGAGCAGGTGAAGGCGACCCTGACGGTGGCGAAGTCGGAGGCCGCGACCGCCGCGGTGATCGACCGGCAGGTGTCGTTCGACGCGGCCCTGCTGCTGGCCGAGTTCGACGGCGACGAGGAAGCCACGGCGGACCTGAACGAGTACATCAGCGAGGGCAACGACGACGAACTGCAGTTCGTCGCCCAGCAGCACCGCAACCGGAAGATCGCCGAAGCGGAAGCCGTCAAGGTGGCGGACCAGCACCGGGAGCAGGGCGTCACCGTCCTGGACGATGACGCCACCGGGTGGAAGTACCTCGACACCCTGTCCGACGAGGCGGTGTCCGAGGACGACCCGTGGGCCACGCTCGCCGCGATCGAACCGGACGCCCACACCGCCTGCCCGGGGCATGCCGTGTTCGTGCGGCCCCTCGGTGACAGCGCGGTAGTGACGGCCGTGTGCACCACCCCGGAGCAGCACACCGCCCGGCACCCCTACGACCGCCCCGCGGCCGAGTTGACGCCGGAGCAGGAAGCCGAGCGCGCGGCCGAAGCCGAAGCCGCGGAAGCCCGCCGGGAGCGGAACAATCGCCTGCAGGACGAGTGGACCGCCGCACGCGAGGTTCGGCGGACCTGGCTCGCTGGACTTGTCGGCTCGAAGACGCTCCCGAAGGACGCCGCACGGTGGACCGCGTCCGTGCTGATCGGCGCGACGAAGGACTACTACTACGGCAACCGGGTTCGCGCCACCGACCTGCTGGGGGTTCCGGAGGACGCCGACCCGGCCGAGTGGGCCAGCAAGCGCCCCGGGAAGGCGCAGCACGTCGCGTTCGCGTTCGCCCTCGCCGAGGTCGAATCGGGCGTCGGCCGGTACGGGTGGAGCATGGCGGACACCGTGGCGGTGCCGTACCTCAACCAGTTGGTCGCGTGGGGCTACACCCTCTCCCACGTCGAGCAGATCGTCACCGGCGCCGCCTCCGCCGACGACGAGGAACCCGCCGCAGTCGAGGCCACGGAAGCCACAGAGGACACCGCGAACACCGATCAGGACGCCGAAGCGGACACGGCTACCGAGTAGGTGAACCGGCGTGGGGGTCGCAGCCAGCGGCCCCCACGCCCACCCAGCGCCGGTTCGTGCCCCATCCCGACCCGAACATGTCCCATCCCGGCCCGCAGGTGTCCCATCGGGCCGTCCTGGTGTCCGTGGGCTGCGCGACGGCTCCGCCGCCGCGGCAAGGGGCTCCGCCCCCTCCCCGACCCCGGCGCTGCTCGACGGAGCTCGCAGCGCGACGACACCGCAGAGCGGCGCCGCGATCAAGAGCGCTCAGGGGGAGACGAGATCCCCGCTGGGCGACGTCGACTCACGCCGGCGGGTGATCCAGGCAAGCTGATGCTCGTCGCAGAACCGGCCCGGCAGCTCGTCGCCCGTGTCGAGGTCGACCGGTTCCCAAGCCTCCGGTTCCGCCGGGTCGGTGCACCCGTCGACGTAGCAGGGGACCAGGTCAGCCGGCTGCACCCAGAACGAGTGAAGGACTTCGATCGTCCGAGCAACGCCTGAGTCGACGCCGGCGGGTGCGGATTCCGGGGGAGTGGTGTCGTCCTGCTCGAGCAGGACGTCGATCGGGTTGCCCTGGTTCCTGGGCCGGCCCTTCCGCGCACCGCGGCGGGTTCTCATGCTCCGGATGCTGCCAGCAGCACCGGCACCCGCCATGCCGGACCCGCCGGAGCCAGGTACGTCCAGAGCTTCCGGCCAGAGGCCGGGAGTCGCTTCGCTCCGGGTGGAACCGGCTTCGCCGGCACTGTCTGGGCCTCCGGCCCGTTTCTTTGCCGTGAAGCCTTCGGCAGCGTACGTCCGTCCGGGTTCCGCGCAAGCGGCAAGCCGCCGGATCCTCCGAGATTTTCGGCACGCGGTCGCTTCGCTCCCTTATTTCGCGCCGAAATTCTCTCCCCCTCCGCCCTTCGGGCCGCACTACACCCTCCCGTCCTAGCGGCGACAAGTCGCCTTCACGGCAAAAAAACGAGAGGGAGAGGAAGAACAAATGCGATATCAGATCGAAACAATTGTCACCGCGGTCAGTAAGGCGGACGACGCAACGGAAGCGAGGACGGCGGCACTGCGAGAGCGGGAGGCGGAACTCAAGACCGCCGCGTCGCTGGGCTGGACGCTCACGAACACGGCCGTCCTGGAGGGCATCGAACTCGCGACGTTCGTCGACACGATCACCTACACGCCACCCGCGGAGTGATCCAACGCGGGAGGGGACAACCGGTAATTGCCCCCTCCCGCTCCACCCATCATCACCGATCACACCCACCGAAGGGCACCCCATGACCAGCACCATCATCCCGACCAAGGACGTCGCCGCCCTGCTCCGGAAGGAACTGCGAACCACGTTCCCCGGTGTCCGCTTCTCGGTGCGCTGCTCCACCGGCACAGCGTCCGCGTGGATCAACGTCCACCACGAGGACGGCCCCACCAGCGCCCAGGTCGACGACATTTGCGGCAAGTACGAGGGCCGCTCGTTCGACGGCATGACCGACACCTACACCGACCACGGGACCACCCTGGTTGCCGGGAAACCGGGGGAGATGCCGACCGAAGTCCTGTACGGCTGCGACGGCATCAACACCTCACGCGACTTCACCGCCGCCGGGCACCTCGCTGCACAGCGGATCATCCGCGAGTCCAGCAACATGCCGCACCTGATCCTCTGCGACGACGCCGGCGAGCTCGTCGAGGGCCGCGACATCACCGGTGGGCAGGGCTGCGAGTTCAACGACGGACACCACGCCTGGGACCGTCCGCAACTCCCGGCATGGTCCGCGGTCCGGTTCCTGCTGCAGCACACCGACCTCACCTCCACCCCGGCCCACGCGTAGCCGGACGGGCCGCGCCGCCGATAGCGACGGCGACGCGGCCCCTTTCCCACAGGGTGCGACCGCCGACCAAGCGGGCACCCGGCCACGGAGCCTAGAGAGGAACGCCCCTCATGCACATCACCTACGAACGCCCCGCCACCATCGGCGAGCAGATCGACCCGGCAGCTCCCGCCGCGGACCTCGACCCGACCGGCGCCGAGTGCGCAGCGACGACGTACGACGTCGGCGGCCTCGAATGGCACTGCAGCCGCCGCCCGAACCACACCGACGACGAACACCGCGCCGCATTCGACGTCCACGGCGGCGGCCCCACCGGTGAAGTCGGCTTCGCCTGGCAGTACGAGTGGGGCGGGGCCGGACACGGCCCGTCCTCCACCGAACCCATGACCACGGTCACCGTCACTGTGTCGTTCCCGTCGACGGCATGGACGAACGAGCAACTGCCCGACGCGATCGCCGACGAGATCCGATCCGTGTTCTGGGAGTGCGACCACGACGACGTCACCGTGGCCACCACCGCGACCAGTACCCCGCACCCCGTCACGGGCTGAGCCGCGGCCGGCGGTGGGGGTCTCCGACATCGTGAAAAGCGCCGGGACGACACAGCCAGAGAATGCATGGAACGCTATTCCTGTCGGGTGGCAGTAATAGCAGCACGGCGTTCATGCTCCGGGGGATTCCCAGCCCTCCCGCTGTTATCGATGCCCCAGCCGTACGTTCGTAAACGTCATGCCCTGGTGCCAAACAATGCGCATGCATACGATGACAACAGGTGTGCCGACCGGCAGAAAAAGGTTCAAAGAATGTGCGGAAAAGGGTACCGATATAGGCCCGCGCGTTATAGAATAGAAGCATGCAACGGGGGAGGGGCCCCCGGCATCACAAACTTTACGAAAAGGTGATTTCGATGAGCATCACGGTTTACACCAAGTCCGGGTTCTGCGGCATGTGCAAGGCCACCGAGCGCGCTCTCGACTCCGCCGGCATCGAGTACACCGAGGTGATCCTCGACGACGTCGACCAGGCGCAGATCGAAGAGTGGAAGACCACCCTCGGCACCAACGCCCCGATCGTCGTCACCGACACGGAGACCGGCTCCTGGAGCGGGTTCCGCCCCGACAATATCGGCGAACTCGCCTCGAGCGCGGCCGCGTGATGACGATGACCCTCGAGCGTCAGACCACCGGCCGCCCTGACATCGTGCAGCAGTCCGCCCGCGACGCCGTCGACGAGCTCTACGCAGGTGACACCGTGGCCGCGTTCCGCGCGATCGACGCCGCCACCGCTGACCCGACCGAGCACGTCCGCGAGTGGGAACTCACCGACGAGCAGCGGCAGGTGTGGGAGGCCGGCTACATGGTCGGGTTCCAGATGGCCACCCCAAAGCTCATGGCCGAGGTCCTCGAACTGCGGGCCCGCCTCGAGCAGGCCGAGCACGACGCAGACCGGTACTACGCCGAGATGTGCCGTCGCCCTGCCCCCGCAGAGCCGACCGCGTCGGGTCCGACGTTCGCGGAGATCTCCCGCGCCCGCGGTGAGGACGACCGTGCCGCCCGCCACGAAGCGACGATGGACCGCATGTTCCCCCAGTACGCCGGCGCACGCGCCTGAGCACGGAGACTAGAACCATGAACACCGCGGCAGAGCTCCCCGCGTATGACACCGACACGTGGGCCGTGTGTTCCGGCGTTCCAGAACCACTTCGAGGGCTCGCGTCGTGACCTCGCTGTGGCAGCAGACGAAAGCAACGACCAACGGCAGGGCGGGGCTTGCGGCGTTTCTGGTAGAGCTCGCGTTCATGCTCGCGGGTGCGGCACTGTTCTGCATCGCCATGGTCGTCGGCGCTGTCACCCTCGCCGTGATCGCGGGCGCTTGCACTCTGGTGCTGGCGCTTCTCACTCCTGCCGTCACTGCGTACGCGCAGGGGTACCGGCGAACTCCCGATGCGGATGCAGTGTTGGGATCAGCTGAAGGCATCTGGCACGTCACAGCCAGGCGGTGGGAGGTCGGCGACTCCGTCACCCTCGACCATCGCCGGTGTCGTCTGCGGTCCTGCGTACAGCGCGCCGACCGCCCGTTCGCGCTACCTCGTCGCGCGGTCTACTTCTTCACCACCGACCCGGCGCACGCGCACGTGCTCGGCAACGTTGCCCGTAGCCGCGCACGCTACGTCTACCGCCTCACTGACCCGAGGACCGACGGGGACATGTTCTCCCGCGGCATCGCGGTCGCAGTAACTGGAGACGTACGCGCCGTGATCGCCGAGCGGCACGAGTGGGGCGAGTGATGGCCGGACCGCACCCCACGCCCGCCGTCGACCGCTTCTTCTCCCACGTGGAGCAGGGCCCGTCGTCGTCGGACTGTTGGATCTGGACTGGCGCTGTCGGTGACGACGGCTACGGCCGGTTCTGGGTGCCGCAGCCGGGCGGTGGCCAGCGGGCAATGCGGCCGCAGCGGTGGCTCTACGAGCACCTCACCGGCATCGCCTTGCACCCGTCGACGCTGCTCCTGCATACGTGCGACGTGCCGCTGTGCGTGCACGTCGACGTCGACTCTGCGGTGTCGCATCTGGCGCCGGGGACGCACCGGGGGAACATGCTCGAGCGGGTGCAGCGCGGCCGGCACCGGAACGGTGCGACCGCGATCCGGATGGCCGGACTGAAACGCAGCGAACGGGTCGCGCTGTCCCGCGAGCTCCGCGCCGCATTCCGCGATCACGGCTGGGACGAGGCCGCGATCCGCGCGTGCCGGACCGGCATCGCGTCGGACACTCCCACGCTCTGGTAGCCCCGACCCCTAACGGTCAGAAGCCCCACCCCGGCCCCCGGCGACAGCCGACGCGGCTGCTCGGTGGGCGGCGGTGTGGGCTGGGCACAGGTCGGTCCAGCTGGGGGAGCGGTCGGCGGTCGTCCACCCGTGCTCGCGTGCGTAGGCGCGTGCTTCGGTGCGGCTGCTGTTGTCGTCGACGCCGGCCATTGGGACGACGACCTGGTCGCAGCCAGCCTCGTCGCAGGTGATAACCATCGCAGCCCGTGCGCCCATCGTCACCCTCCTACATCACTGCGGTTTTGAGCACTGCACTGCTAACGGCTAGCAGGCAGTCCTCGCCTTTGGTGCTACGCGACCTCGTCGGGCTCGACTCTGACTTCGACCTTCTTGTCGCCGTGCCAGCGCTCGATGGTGAAGAGCACTTTGTACTCGCCCCACGACGCCTTCGTGACAACGCCCTTCGAGCCCTTCGGGATGTGCTCACGCAGTAGCCCGCCGATGTCCTTGACCGCGACCACTGTGTCGCCGGCGCTCATTTTTGCCATGGTGTCCCCCTCGTTTTGTACTTCTATCGGACGTGGTCTGGTGCGCGTCACACGCGTTCGATCTCGCCGTCCGGGATCCACCGGAAGACGGTGCGTCCGGTCATGACTCCGTCGACGCGGCCGGGGTGTCCGAACGACGGGAATGGCTCAGCGGTGAGGGCGACGAATGCTCCGCCGGCGGCGTCGATACCGGCGCCGAGCCGCGGGTTGGCATCGGACGTGAAGGTGTCGACGAGGATCGTCGCAGACACCTCGTCCCGCGCCAGCCGCACGGTCACCGGTAGCGCCTTCTCGTCAGTAGTGTCGCCCCCTGCGAGTGCGTCATCGAATGAGCGGAACCCGCGGCTCTCGTAATACGCGAGTGAGTCACCCCAACCGCCATCGACCCGGGTCAGGGAGAAGACGTCGCAGCTCGGCTTCACGACGATGACCGGCAGGTAGGCCCGTCGGTTGAAGAGCTTGTTCAGGAGGCCAGGTGGGCGGCCGTCGATAACGAACGCGCCCGCAAGCCAGGTCGACGGCGGGACGATGAGCACGCCTGTGCCGGGGAGCACTCCACCACCGCATGTCGCGTGGATCGCGGCGACGACCGGGTTCAGTTCTGACTTCTGCGCACTCAGCCGGAGGGGACCAGTGCCGAGCTGCTTGCCACACATGAGGCAGTCGCCGACCGGTTCAACGGTCCGCTCCAGCGAAGCACGAGTCTCATCGCCGATCAGTCGTTCGATGGCCGGGTCCTGCACGAACCGTGCGGCACTCATGCTGCCTCCTCGTGAGGGTCGTCTCGCTCGACGTCGTCAGGCGCACCGGCCGCGCCTCCGTTGCTCGCCGTCACCGCTACCGGGGCCGCGCTCGCGCCGAGCTCGCGCAGTCGGCGCACTTCCGCCGCCGGAATGTCAAGCAGCTGGGCGATGCGCGGGTTGGTTTCCTTCAGCTCCACGAGCGCCTGGATTGCGAGTGCGCGGTCGAGGTCGATCGCGTCGAGCTTGGCGAGGAGTTCGTCGCGTGCGTCGTTGGCGTCGAAGAACGTTGATGCGGCGTCTTCGATCGCGGCGTCACGTTGGGCGCGCTCTGCATCGAGCTCTGCCCGGCGCTGACGTGCTCGTTCTCGGTTGTCCTTCTTGGTACTGGTTCGAGCCATGGTCCTGTCCTCTCGTCCGTCCCCTCAACGAGTTCCAGCGTCCGCAACGGTTGCTCCTCGTGGTGCTTCCGCAGTCTGACCGTCCGCCTACTCTGAACACTATCGAACTTACACACCTCTTGCACTAACAGTGTGTGGCCCTCCAAAAGCCGCTACGGTGGGTGTGTGGGAGGAGGTGATCGCTCGTGATGACGGTGCACGTCCTGCACGCAGGTGACGGATACTCATATCTGACGAACCAGGTTGCGGCGGGCGATCAGCAGGTCCGGCGAAGCGAAGACCTCACGGACTACTACACCGCTGAGGGTGCCAAGCCCGGCCAGTGGTGGGGCAACGGCCTGGCCTCCCTGGGGGTGTCCGGGCAGGTGTCCGCAGAGCAGATGCAGGCCCTCTTCGGAGAGGGGCTGCGCCCTGACGCAACCGCCTTCATCCAGGAGCAGATCGCCGCCGGCGCGTCCGCCTCCGAGGCCATCGACGCTGCCCGGCTGGGCCGTCGGTTCATGACCACGAACGACCCCGACACCGAGTGGCAGGTGCAGATCCACGCCGCGTCCGTCGCGTTCGAGCGGGACAACCACCGCGCCCCTGCCGACGCCGAACTGTCCGGCATCAAGGCCGACGTCGCGTTCGCCATGCTGCAGAAGTCACTGCGTCGCCCGGCCACGTCGGACGAGGTGTCCTGGTTCGTCGCGCTCCGTGTTCCGGACTGGAAGCAGCAGGTCTCCCGCGGCTACCAGGGGTTCCGCGACGAGGTCGGCCGGAACCCCGAGACCGGTCCGGAACGCGACCTGGTGAAGCACAACCTCGCCGCCGATCACCTGCGCGGTGCGCTCGGCCGCGAGGCCACGGCAGGTGAGGTCGCACGGTTCCTGACCGAGCGCGGCACCCCGCCTCGCCAGCCGGTCGCGGGCTACGACCTGGTGTTCAGCCCGGTCAAGTCGGTCTCCCTGCTGTGGGCGTTGGCGGACCGGAACGACCCCCGTGAGGCGCACATCGCACGTGAGGTGCACGCTTCCCACGAGGCTGCATGGCAGGGTGCGATGACGTTCTTGCAGGAGGAAGCAGCGTTCACCCGCACCGGCGCCGGCGGCGTCGCGCAGGTCGAAACGAAGGGCCTCCTTGTCGCTGCGTTCGAGCACCGCGACTCCCGCACCGGTGACCCCGACCTGCACACCCACGTCGCCGTCTCGACGAAGGTCGAGGGCGTCGATGGGAAGTGGCGATCGCTCGATGGGCGCATGCTGCACCGCCTCGGCGTCGCTGCCTCCGAGCGGTACAACTCCCTTGTCGAGGAGGAGCTGCGGAACCGTCTCGGTGTGCAGTTCGTCGACGAGTCCCGGGGCGCTGGCAAGCGTGACGTTCGCGAGATCATGGGCGTCGATCGCAGCCTCCGCGAGGGCTTCTCTTCACGCCGCGTCGGGATCGAGCAGGCGTACGCGGAGCTCGTCGACGAGTACGTGGCCGCCCACGGCCACACCCCGCCGAAGAACATCCAGCACAAGCTCTACGAGCAGGCGAACCTCGCCACCCGTGACCACAAAGCACCGCCGTCGTCGGAGCAGGACCAGGTCACCGAGTGGCGTCGTTCTGCCTCCGAGAAGGTGCATGTCGACGGGTGGGCGGCGGGCATCGTCGCTCAGTCGAACGCGATGCCGGCGCAGGATCTGCTTGCCGGGCAGAGCGTGCAGCAGCTCGGGAATCTGGTCGTCACGCGGGTTGAGCAGGACCGCTCGACGTGGAAGGACTCGCACCTGCAGGCCGAGGCAGAGCGCGTCGCGCGCCGCGTCGCGCAGGCCAGCGGGCAGGACGTCCAGGCCCTCACCCGCGACATCACCGCCGCCGCGGTGCAGCGGTCGATCTCCCTCACTCCGCCGGAGCTGAACCCCACGCCGGCGCAGCTGCAGCGCAGCAACGGTGAGAGCGTCTTCCGGATCCACCGTGCCGAGGAGTTCACTTCCGAGAAGACCCTCCGCACCGAAGATGCGATCCTCCATGCTGCCCGCACCCGGGGTGGTTTCGCGATGGAGCAGCAGGCGTTCGACGACGCGATGCGTCGGTTCAACGACCGCGCGATCGCCGACGGACAGCACGAGCTCAACGCCGGCCAGATCAAGCTGGCACGGCAGTTCGCGACCGGTGGCCACCGGATCGAGACCGGTATCGGCCCTGCCGGCACCGGCAAGACCACCGCCATGCGCGCCACGATCTACGCCGTCGAGGCGGGCGGCGGGCGCGTCCTCGCGCTCGGAACCACCGGCAAGGCAGCGGAAGTTCTCGGCCGCGAGCTCGGCACGACCGCGGACACCGCAGACATGCTCCTGCAGGCCCACGCCAACGCGAAGCGCAGCGGACGACCGGTGGCAGAGCAGCACCGCATCGACGCGAACACGCTCCTCCTCGTCGACGAAGCATCCATGGCCGGCACACCGCTCATGGGACGTCTCCTCGCCCTCGCTGACGAGCACGGCGCCGCGCTCCGTCCCCTCGGCGACCCCGCGCAGCACGGCGCCATCGGCGCCGGCGGTGTCCTGCGCCTCCTCGAGCGCGAGACCGACGTCACCCGCCTGGAAGAGGTGCACCGCTTCACCGGCGAGCACGCCACCGCTGAAGCCGCCGCCTCCCTGAAACTCCGCACCGGCGACACCACCGGCCTCGACTTCTACATCGAGCGCGGCCGGGTGTTCGCCGGCACCCGCGACGAAGTCATGGACCGGATCTACACCGACTGGCACGCCGACACGACCGCCGGGAAGTCGTCGCTGATGATCGCCGGCACCAACGAGGAAGTGTCCGCGCTGAACGCCCGGGCCCGCGCCGACCGCGTCGCGCAAGGCCAGGTGCAGGAGGACGGCCGGCTTCTCGCCGACGGGAACACCGTCGGCACCGGAGACATCATCCTGACCCGCAACACGGACCGATCGCTTCGGGTGAACCAAGGCAAGGACTGGGTCACCAACAACGCCATGTGGACCGTGACGGCCGTCGGCCCGTACGGCGTGATGGCGAAGTCGCACGTACACGGCGGCACCGTCACGCTTCCGCTCGAGTACGTCGACGAGCACGTACAGCTCGGCTACGCACGCACCAGCCACGGCACCCAGGGCGACACCGTCTCGACCGGCGGGGCGGTGATCGACCCGGACCGCACCACCCGCGAAGAGCTCTACGTCGACAGCACCCGCGCCAAGGAGCAGAACCGCCTCTACGTCGTCATCGACAAGCCACTCGACTCCTCCGGCCACACCGACGACGAGCGGGAGAACTCGATCCGGGGCGCCCTCGAGCAGGTCCTCGGCCGCGAGGGCGCGACCAAGAGCGCCACCGAGACGCTGCGGGCCGAGCAGGACAACGCGCACTCCCTCACGACGCTGCTGCCGCAGTACGACCACGGCCGCGTCGCAGCACTCGACCCGAAGGCACTCGAGCGCGCCGAGAAGGCCGTCTGCGACGCGCTTCCCGCTGAGCTCGCCGGGAACATCATCAACGACGAAGCCTGGTCGACATTCGCCGCGCGCCTCGTCGACCACGATCTCGCCGGCACCGCACTCCACACTCGGCTGCAGGGACTTGTCCGTCCACGGGATCTCGACGAGATCTCCCCGATCCAGTCGCCGGCGCGCGTCTACTGGTACCGGCTCGGACCGGTCACCGCGATCGGCACCGACCTCGAACCCGTGCCAGGGCTGCCCAAGTGGGTGACGCCGTTCAACGACCGCATCGGCGAACCCGAGGTCCGGACCTGGCTCCACGGCCAGCAGGAGCTGATGCGCGACCGCATCACCTCCCTCGTCGACCAGGTCGTTGCCGAACCGCCGGCGTGGGCGGAACCATTCGGGCAGATCCCCGCGGACCCCGCGCAGGCGGAGCGGTGGCGGGAGAACATGGGCCGTATCGTCGCGTACCGGGAAGCGTTCGAGGTCCCCGCGAGCGAAGCCGTCCTCAGCGAGGAACCCCGCGGCTCCCACGCCGTCCAGGCATGGAAGGACGCCCGCGCAGCAGGGCTCGACATCCGTACCCAGCAGGACCGCCTGGCGCGTGAGCAGGCGTCCGCGGAAGCCCTCGAGCGCATGGGCATCGACCCGACCGCACGCACGGCCGCGACGTCGACCGCCACGCTGCCCGAGACGGCGGTCGTCGTCGACGTCGACCGGCTCCTCGAGCAGAGGCCGGCCTGGTTGGCGCAGTACGGCATGCAACCGGCCGACGGCGACGCACGCGACACCTGGCGCGAGCAGGTCGCCACCGTCGCCACGTACCGCGACGCCAACGGCATCCCCGACGAGGCCTACCGCCTTCCAGACCCGGGAATGGTCGACCGCGACAGCCGGCACGCGTTCGCGGAAGCGGACCAGGCCCACGAGGACCTCCGCCGCACCGGATGGATGCGCGATCGCGACGGCGCCGAACGGAACACCGCCGGCCCCGTTCCCGTGGCCGAGACGACTGTCGAAGCGGCCCCGCCGGCGACCGACCGCACCGCGGCCGCGGACGCCCCCGAGCGCGCCGCAGGCGTGCCCAAGGCCGTCAGCCCCGGCGACGGTCCTGCGGATCCTCCGGTGGCCACTCCCGCGGTGGAACCCGTCGAGAAGCCGGCGACGCCGGCGACGCCGGCGACGCCGGCGCCGGCGCCGACGCCGGCGTCGGCCGCCGACGAGGTCGCACGGCTCGCCGCCGAGCTCCGTGCACGGCAGACGGCAGCGCAGCAGGCTGACCAGACCGCCGAGCAGCGTGCCGCCGCTGCCGCGGCTGCGCAGGAGCGCGCCGAGCAGGTCCGCAGGCAGCAGGAAGCCGCCGAACGACAGCGGCAGCAGCAGGACCAGCGCCGGGGACCCCGCCTCTGACCAGCGGCACCAACGCCGAGCAGGCCGCACGCGCCGCGGTCATCATCCGCCCGCCGACGGGTCCTCGCCCGGAACGACACGCCCAACGTGCATCACGGCGAGGGGGCGTGCAATTCGCATTCCCTGTTAGGTGCCTCGACTCATCCGGGGGCACTTCCGCAGAAACACGCGGATCGGCCGTTATTGAGTCGAGCTAAAGGCCCCAAGGGGATGTACCCGGGTACAAGACTTTCTTGCACAACCCTCCTCCGATGTGCGGGGGCGGCTGTATCTTAGGAATGCACCTGGTGCAGCAGAACGCCCCAGCACTCGGCTGGGGCGGCTGCTCTAACAAGCCCAGTGGTACGCCTTCACTTGTCACGGCGGAGCGTACCGCTGGCGGAAAGTTCCACGTCATGACTGTGTTCAGCCCTGAACCGGGTCCGATTCCGTGGCTCCACCGTACTACACGCGTCCGCGGATGCCTACGTTATTACGGTTTGAAAATCACGAACGAGTTCGTGCAAATCATAACCGTCATAACTTCCATAGTTACCGCCGCGTCTTACGCGTACGCAGCGTGGAACTGGTTGGAAAACATCCATACGGTGTGGTGAACGTAGACAACGAGACGCCCCGTGCAAACTGCACGGGGCGTCTCCCGTTGTTTCTCCCGCCTGTAAAACGTCGCGGTTCCGTCCCAACTACGGCAGCGTGATCGGTCCGGTCGGAGCGCTATGGAGGTCAGCGGCCGTCGGCGCGTCCGCCGCCGGCGCCGCGTCGTCATCGGCGAGCTCGCCGGCGAGGAACGCCCGTGCGTCGTCGTCGACGTCGACGTTCCGGCTCCGTGGTTTGATCTCGCCGTTCGGGAACAGCGCGAGCGCTCTGATGCGATCGAGTGCGGGCCAGAGGATGTGTTCGTGCCAGTCCGCGAGGTCCCGGCTCGGCTCGGTCTTGTAGTCGGTGTAGACCGCCTGGTGGGCGACCATCACGCCGGTGAGGATCTCCACCGCGATCGGGTTCTCGAACCAGCGGGCCGCGAACGGGTACGTTTCCGCGCTGAGGTGCCGGAGGTACCGGTCCGTCAGGTACGTGACGAACGCGGTCAGTTCGCCCGCGAGTGCCTGCCGTCGCTCATCGTTCACGCGGTCCCAGGCCCAGGGGCCGCCGGCGTCCTCTTCGGCGGTCTCGGAGACGGCGCCCGCGGTCCCGACAGCGGGTCCGTCGTCTTCGCCGGTGTCGCGGCTGGCCCAGTCCTTGAACATGGGCACGACGAGCTGCTCGAGTGCGTGGATCCGGTCCTCCGGCGTCAGCGGCGTTCCGCTCTCGCCGGTGTTCTCGCCCTGCTCCGGTGCTGCGCCGTCGACGTCGCTCATGCTGCGATCCCTTCCTGCTCGAAGGCCCAGTTCTGGCCCTCTTCGATCGCAGCTTTGTCGTCCTCTTCCCACCAGCCGGGCAGGTCGACGATCGCGACCGGCAGCTCTCGGTAGAACAGCATCCCCTTGCCGGGCTCGAGCTGACGGATCGCGCCGGCGGTCATCACGCGTTCCTTGATCGTCGACGTCGACGTGGACATGCCGTTGACCGACTCAGTGGTGCCGATGCGTTCGGCTTCCTTCTCCGCGCACAGCTTCGACAGGCTCTCCAGATAGTCGTCGTCCTTGATCCCGCCCAGGACCATCAGGATGTTCGAGGACTTCAGGATCTTGTTCCCGCCGGCCTTCCCCCATCGGGTCTCGGCGTCCTTGGGGTCCTGGTGGAACGACCACGTGATGATGCCGCGGTCGCCGCCGTCGGTGACGAGCGCCGGCAAGCCCGGGATCGGGGCGATGTTCGCGACCTCGTCGAGGACCAGCGTCAACGGCTTCGGCAGGCGTCCGTTGCGGTACTTCGTCGCGTGCGCCTTCGCGCGCCGCTCGATCGTGGACACCAGCGCGGTGATGACGGGCGCCGCGAGCGATGCTTCTCCAGACTCGCTGAGCAGGTAGAGCGTGTCGGTCGACTCGAGGAACGCGTCGACGTCGAACACCGGGTCGCCGTCCTTCGGGCAGACGGCGTCGAGGATCTCCTCGAGCGCCAGGGTCTCCAACGCCAGGCGGAGAGTCATGTCGGTGCTGTCGACCGTGTCGTGAGCCTCGGATCGGCAGAACCGACGCAGGTCGGACAGCCACCCCGGGTTCGCGTCCGGGTGCTCCCGCAGTACGTCGTAGGGGGTGTCGATCGAGAAGTCCTTCGACCACAGCACGACGTCGCGCATCGAGTGGCCACCCAGTGCTGCTGCGTGCAGCAGGCACTGCAGCACGTTCTGCGCGGTGCCAGCGAAGAACTTCGCGTTGCCGGCATCCGCGAGCGGACGGGCCGCGATGATCGTCTTCGCCCGCCGGGTGGCCTCTTTCGCGGACTCGCACCCGGCGACGATGTCCCACTTCACCCGGGTCGGCCAGTTCGTCACGCCCTCCGGGTCGAACACGTGCACGGTGCCGACTTTGGCCCGGAGCCAGGCCGTGAGCCGGACGACGTCGGGCTTCGTCGACGTCGACACGACCGGACCGAACGCCTTGAGGATCAGCCGGATGACCAGGCGCATCGTCTTGCCGGACCGGGGTGGTGCTACGACGGTGGCCACGTCCTCGGTCGTCGCGCGGATCGGGTGGTCACCCATGTAGGCGTAGGGCGCGGTCGTCTCGACCTTGTACCCGATCTCGGCGCGGTCCTGCAGCTCCTGCACGCCGGCGAAACCTTCCTCCGCCTTCGGCTTCGACGGCCCGAACACCTTGTGCCAGATCGCCGGGAGGGCGAACCAGAGCACCATGAGGATCACCACGGCGACGATGACGGCGCCGATGGCGAACACGATGCCGCTCTCCGGCATCCGGAACCGGCCCTTCAACGCGTCCATGGCGACGTCGAGCGGGTTCCACGACAGATCCCGCACCTTCGGATCCTGGACGGATGCGATGTGCAGTCCGGTCCAAGCCGCGACCACCACGACGGCGAGCCACACGTACACCTGCACCGTGGCACAGAGTTCCTTGAGCGTGTCCATCAGCGGTTCGCTTTCTTGTCGAAGAACGACACCCTGCCGGCGGCGGGTGCTGGTTCGGATGATGCGGCTCCAGGACCGGCCGGTGGCCGCGTCCTCGCGATGGCGCCGGGGCCGGGCTCGGCGAGCAGTTCGGGCAGGTCGGCGGCGGCGATCTCCCGGTTGTCGATCCACCACCGCGCCGCCGTCACACGGCGCGCTGCCTCGAGCACGTCCCGCTGGAACACCGCCGCGTCGACCAGGTTCGTTTCGACGAGCTCGCGGAACGATGCCCGCAGGAACTCCTGCCGGATCCGCACCGCCCACCGCACGGCGCCGTCGTTGCCGATCAACTCGGGCATGCCATCCCGCTCGGCTTCCGCGCGGAACTCGGCATCCTCCGCGGCCCGCTGTTCCGCTTCGCACGCGGGGCACTGACGGTTCTTCGCGAACCACCGCGCCGTGCCTGCACGCTGGCCGGCGGGCTTGTTGGAGAGGTTCTTACGGACGGTGTGCCCGCAGGTGTGGGTGATGTCCCACTCCGTGGGGATCGGGGTCATAGGAGGTCCTCCAGCTGCCATTCCCAGTCGATGCGGTTGAACTCGGCGACGACGAGCGCGTTGCCGGCGATGAGGAGGGCGATGCCGAGCAGCGCCCACACCGCTTGAGCGGTCAGGTGCAGCTCCGGTTCCGTCGCAGGGCCGCCCGGAAGTAGCTGCACGACGGGCAGCCCCACCAGGGTGGCGGCGATCCCGCAGACGGCGCCGAGGAGCAGACACAGCCGCGCGATCGCCAGGCGACCACGCCGCACCGTCGCCCGCGGCTCAGGGACTGTCGGCCGCTTCATGCGATCGCCGCCAGCAGGAGGAAGAACAGCGCGGTCATCACGCCGTAGACGCCGGCGATCGACGCGGCGGCGACGAACGGCTTCGGCGCTGTGGCACTGATCGCCGTTCCGGCGCCGACGCAGATTGCCGCCACGCCCGCGATCCACCAGGCGGTGGCGGTGTCGTTGGCCGGAACGGCCCGCATCGCGGCGCCCCAGTACGGCACGTAGGACTGCCACCCTGCGCGGAACGACTCGATCCCGCAGCCGATGCCGGCGATCATGGGCGCCGCGGCGAGGACGAGGAACACCAGGCGGGTGCGGGTCAACCCGAACCGCGGTGCGTCGGAGGGAGCCGTGTCAACGGGCTTGTCGGTCATCGTCATGTCCTTCAGCTGCAGGTTGCCAGGGTGCGTGCGAGCGCGTGCTCGTCGGCGGTGGCGATCGACAGGTGCCACTTCGTGGCCACGGTCACGAACGACACCGCGTAGCTGCAGGCGTCGGCCGTGTTCGCCGGCATCCACTCCGCGGGCCCGGAGTCGGACTTCTCTTCGTTCGCGGGCCCGTCGACGGCGACCAGGTTCGTCGCTTGGTCGTTGGCGAACAGCTCCCGCTGTTCGGCCGTCCACGATGCGGCGCCGTGCCGCCACGCGTAGGACAACGGGACGCGGTGGTCGATCTGCACGGCCACGCTCGACGTCGGCCCGCGGTTGAAGGCGATCGTGCGGCCCGTGTACGGGTCGTGGAGCGTCCCGGAGAGCACCACGCACCCGTTGGTGCCCGGCTTCGTGACGACGGCCGTCAGGTCGCGCCGGAGGACGTCGTTGCGGGTGTCGCAGCCGTTGCGGTCGACGTCGGCCCACGCCGGCCCGAACGCGTCGCGGTCGTAGCGCGCCGGCACGTACGCGTCGGAGATCTCCAGCGTGCGGAGATCTCGCAGCGCCTCGGCCGCGGACACCGTGCTCGAGGGGGAAGGCTGTCCCGTCGACGTCGACCAGATCTCGCCGGTCGCGGTCGTGGGGTGCACGTAGGGTGCGGCGATCGTGCCGACAGCCGCGGCCGCGAACAGGGCGGCCGCTGTGACGAGCTGCTGTTTCGTGCGGCGTCTCACTGGGGGTCCCCTTCCCGGGCATCGTGGTGGTCCTGCGGTGCGGTGACGTCGTGGAGGATCTGCCGCACCCGCGATGGGGAGAGGCCGGCTTCCTGCGCGACTCGGTGGTGGCCGACCGTCAGGGCGGCCTCGGCGATCGCGAGGTCGCGTGCTTCTCGGGCGGCCTTGTACGCGGCGACGGTCCGGTGGACTTCGTCAACCCCGCCCGTGACAGCGCCGACGATCTTCCCCACGACGCTCACCAGACCCGCACCGTCATCGGCTGCCCGGCACCGGCGCAGGACACCACGAACGAGTTGACGGTCATCGGGTACGCAGAGCCGTACGCGGTGTGCAGCCACTGCTCCGCCCACGTCAACACCTCATCGAGGGTGCTGAGCTCCGTGGCATGCTCGTGCACCTGCAGGTCCTCGATGACGTGCGAGCCGGAGCGGAGCACCCACTCGCCAAGAGCAGGCGTCTGCTCGAGGATGAGCTTCTCCCACGCCTCCATGCCCGGGTGGTCCTCGAGGACGTTGGTGCGGTCGGAGAGCCGTCCGCGGAACACCACGCGGCCACCGCGAAGGTCCGGGCCTGGGCCCGTCGCCGGCACGTCCGCGGCGTCGATGACGGGGCCGGTCCAGACCGACAGCGCCGGGAGGTCGCGGGAGCCCTCCGGGTCGAACGGGTCGACTTCCTGGCTCGCACGGAACCGGCACACGGGCTGGCGCGTGTGGAGGTGGTCGAGCGCATCCCCGACGGTGCGGCGCGGCAGCCGCAGCATCGTTCGGCCACGCTGGCCGTCTTCGTCGTACCAGCGGTCGAGGACGAGCACCTGGTCGACGTCATCCCGGTCAGGGAACACGGTGTAGTCCGGCCACGCTTCGCCCTGGAGCGGTGAGTACGACCGCCCTGCTGCGGCGGTCAGCCCGCCCCAGCTGATGGGTGTGTGCTCCTGCAGCTGGTCGAGGATCTCGAACGTGACGGTGCCTGCGTCGAGCGGCATGGTCAGGGTGCTCATGAGGCGTCCTTGCCGATGGTCAAGGGCTCCGTGGTGGAGCCGAGGTCGATGTGCTGGTGCGAGCACGGGTCTTCGAACTGGCGGAAGTTCTCCAGCGGCGTGTTCGGCCGGCACTGCACCTGGCCCGCTTGGGAGCCCTTCGGCATCACGGTGTCGAGCCACTTCAGGAACTCGATGTCCTGCTTTCCGGAGCCGAGGAGCACGTTCCCGCCGACGGTGTTGAAGTCCACGGCCACGGCCGGGTTCTTGCAGTGCAGCGACCCGGACTCGCAGTGCGTGCCGATCCCGACGCACGGACGGTTCATGTCGCTGATCTGCACGGAGCCGTACTTGTTGAGCGCCGCGACGAGCAGCTGCAAGATCCGGGTGTCGACCTGGCAGCCGTCCTTGGTCGTCCCGTCGACGATGGGCAGGATCTCCTGCTCCACCATCTGCGGGTGGTACGTGTCCGTGAAGGTGCCCTTCTCCCACGCAGCCTTGAGGGTCTTCGCAAGCTCGACCTGGTCGCCGGAGACGTCGCAGCCGGACGTGGTCGCAGCGCCGGTGACGGCAGCGACCATCTGCTGCGCGTCGGTCCAGAACTTCGCGTAGTGGTACGGGTCGGCGTTGACCTGCACCTTGTGGGCGGCGAGCGTCGGCTCGAGCGTCTCCCAGTCCGGCACCTTGACCAGCTTCGCCAGGAACGCCTTCGCAGCCTTCTCCGGGTTCAGCCGGTCGGCGCGCTCTCCGTAGCTGTCGTCCTGCTGCAGCACGCCGATGGTGGTGTTGTCGACGGCGTCGCCGTGGTTCAGGTTCGTCAGCGACGACTCACCCATCGCCGTCATCACGACGATGGTGGTGGCCTGCTCGTTGGCCTTCACCTCGTGCGCGGCTCCCACGAGACGTGCGGCCATCTTCACCTGGTCGGTGTCCCACGTGCCGACCTTCTTCGGGAGGTCCTTCGTGACCGCCGCGGTGTCGCCGGCGCCGGCACCGCACGCCGCGGCCGCGGTCGAGCCGCCACCGGAGGCGCCGAGGAGCATCCCGATGAACAGGACGATGACCGCCACGGCGCCGACAACGAACTTGACCATGTCAGTCGTCCTCGCCGGGGAGGATCGCGCGGAGCACCTTCCAGGAGCCGTTCACCTGGTTGAGCTGCACCGTGTACGTGCCGGCGTCGGTGGGGACGTCGACGATCGCGGCGCCGTTGGTGCCACCGTCCTCGAGCTGCACCGTGCCGGAGAGGGTGGTCCCGGGGACCACCTGCTGGCTGGTGCCCTCGTACGCGGCCTGAGCCTGCGTGGTGAGGTACGGCATCCATCCCTTGGCCCACGCGTCGCCGGTGATGCTCTTGTCGACGTACGCGGACACGAACCCGGACGCCGTCCCGGTCGCGGCGCCCTCCTGCGTCGACGTGATCGGGTCCTCCGCGTTCACCGGTGCCGTCGGCTGCGCGGACGGGGTCACCTGGCCGGGGCCGGTGACCTTCGGCTGCCCGTCGTCGCTCGTGGCCGCACTGGTCGGTGCCGCTGCGGGGACCGACACGGACGGCTGCGCCGGCGCGCTGGCGCACCCGGTGAGGGCTGAGGCGATCACCACGGCCGTGGCGATC
Source organism: Curtobacterium sp. 8I-2 (assembly GCF_902506155.1). NCBI lineage: Bacteria > Bacillati > Actinomycetota > Actinomycetes > Micrococcales > Microbacteriaceae > Curtobacterium > Curtobacterium sp. 8I-2. Next base: position 35,593 of record NZ_LR732830.1, on the reverse strand, counting down.
GCGAGGCTGGTGCGGTTCACAGTGCTGCTCCCGTCAAGCCGGCGCTGGTGTCGGTGATCTGTCGCTCGAGCTCGGAGCGGAAGTGCGCGATCCGAACCTCCGCGGCGAGGCCGACCTTCTTGAAGTGCTGCCCCTTCGGCAGGGTCATCAGCTGCTCGGCCGCGCCGGGCTTCAAGCCGGCGATCTGCGCGGCCGCGACCGCGTCGTCGGCCTTCGACTGCCGGAACAGGTGCATCGTTCCGGCCTCCTTGATGAACGCCACCGCGGGGTCGTCGGAGGGGATGTCGGAGATGTGGTGGATGTTCACCACGTTCGACAGGCCGAGCGCGCGGGAGAGCTTCGCGTTGGACTGGATGACCTTCCCCATCGGGCCGCCGACGAGGAACCAGCCCTCGTCGACGCAGAACGTCGTCTTCCACCCCGGCTCGGAGCGGCGGATCGTGCCGAGGGTCCACGCGTTGGCGAGCATCATCGCCAGCGGGACGGCGGGGCCGTCCTCGGGCAGCTGCGAGATGTCGAACACGGTCAGCTTCTCGCCGAGCTTGACGTTCTCCGACGTGTCGCCGTCGAACAGGCCCGGCATCTCCTCCGGGAGACGTTCGAGGATGAACCGCAGCGTGAGGCCGGCTTCGTGCATCCGCTCGAGCGCCGTGGGGCTCATCTGCTTCCGCAGCTCGTCGCTGATGACGCCGCAGTGGTCGAGGACGTCGTAGATGTTCACCACCCGCTGGCGGGCCCGCGCCTGGGCGGCTCCGTCCCGGAGCGCCACACGGAGCGCCTTCCGCTCCCACGTGTCCAGCGGGGTGCTGTCGTTCAGGAGCGCGGCGGCCTGCTGCAGGACCATGAGGGCGCCGGTGTCGCCGGCGATGAATCGGGTCTGCGACAGTGCCGGGTCGAGCATGTTGATCCGGGACCCGTCCGGGTCGCCGAGGGCGAGACGGATCGGGTCGACCCCGGCGGTGTGGGCGACGTTGGTGTACTCGCCCCACGGCTCCGTTGGGGACTGCTGCTTCTTGTCGACGACGACCACCCGGCGCCGCAGCAGCGTCAGGGCGCGGAGGACGTAGTCGCACTTCATCAGCGTCGACTTGCCCACGCCGACGTCGCCGGCTTCGACGACGTTCGGGGAGTCGACCAGACCGAGCGCGTACGCCTGGAACTGGTCGTTCACGCTGGGCGTCTTCGACAGCGTCTCGACCCCGGACAGCAGACCCTCGAACTGCATCGGGGATTCCAGGATCCCCTGGTTCAGCACCTCGACCTGCCGCGACGTCGACGGGGCGCCCTTGACGGGGCCGCCGTAGTAGCTGGTGCGCTTCAAGATCCGGTTGCGCGGTTCGACGTACCCGCGGGGCTCGAGGCGAGGGAACTCCCAACTGCCGACCGGGAGTGTTGCTTCGTCGGGCGTGAGCGTTGCAAAGTCACTCATCAGATGGCCCCCGTAACGAGCAGGTTTCGGGTCTTGTCGCCGAGGACGAACCTGTTCGGCGTCGCGCCTAGCGACTCGAAGAACGCGGCGTACTCACTCCGGCCGCCTGCTGACGGCTCCAGCGTCACCGCCATCGTCCGAGGCATTGGGTGCACGAGCTTGCGGAGAAGTGCCGACTTCCCCGCCCGCCGTGCCATCACCGGCGGTTCCGTCGACCGGGCAACTGCCCGTGCGACTGGAGAGCCATCGATACCGGTGCACTTCATGAACGTGGCGCTCCCAGAAGCCGGCATGAAGATGTCGCGGCCGTCGTCGTCGCGGTGGGTGGTGTTGGTCATAGCGCTTCCTTCGCTTCCTTGCCTTGCGCGAACTGCTCGACCTTCGAGCCGATGGATACGTTCGCCGGCGCGATGCCACGGCCGACGGGCCAGGTGAACGCGTTGGCGGTTGCGGAGTCGACCTCCAGCCACTCGAGGGTGCGGATCCCGGCCCGGCTCGCGGCGTCCTCGATGAGCTCGGAGACGTCAGCCAGGCCCCGTTCGGTGCCGTCGGTGACGGTGATGTAGCCGACCCAGTTCGCGCCGACGTGGCCGGTTCCCGGGATGAGGTCTTGGTGGCGGCGCCGGGCTGCGTCAGCTTCGACGTTCAGGGCGACGTCTTCCATCTGCCCGTCCTTGGCGCGCTTGATCTGGTCGGCCATGTCGGAGACTCGGTCCTGCTCGGAGAGGTGTCGGGCTTCATCCTGGGGAGATCCTTCGATGTGCCAGGCGATCGTCCGGACCACCTGGGACTGCATCCCGCCGAGCAGCGGCGCCATCCACAGTGCGTTCCGCTCGACCACTTCGAGGTTCTTCGCCGTGATGCGCGCGGTTCGCGACAGCGACACGGACACCTGGCCGCCCTTGGGCGCGCCGACGTACGTCGTGTACGACCACGCGTCCTCGGAGGGCAGCCACCCGGTGGTCGGGGTGACGTCGGCGACTTGCTCCATTGGGAAGCCGGGGTGCTGCATGTGCCGGATCACCGCGGCGGTCTGCCGGGCGCTCATCGCGTGCACGTTCTTGTAGCCGGCGCCGACGAGCATGCGCCGCATGCCTTCGATCTCGTTGGCCATGAACCGCCGCCACCCGAGGGCTGCGTCGCCGTGGCGGGCGGCGCGGCGGGCGAATCGGTCGGAGACGGGCCAGGAGACGGTGAACATCGGCCGCTGCATGAGCTGACCGGCGGCGACACCGTCGACGACGTCCTTGTAGGAGTGCAGCAGCACCGCGGGGACGCTGTTGTCGCCGTTCTCCGCCATCCACGCTTCGTGCTGTGCGGAGTCGGTGGGCATGTTGCGGCTGATGGTCTGGATGCGCTTGGCGAACCCGAGCGGGTCACCGAGTGATGCGACGACGGCGGAGAAGCCGGCGGAGGCGACGTCGAAGACCTGGTCGGTCTCGATGCCGGTGACCTGCCCGGTCGTGGTGAAGGTGACTGCGAGGTACTCCTCGCCTTCCGGGGTCTGGTGCCACTGGATCCCCGGTTCGCCGACACCGTCCTGCAGCCACAGCATTCCGGTGACCCCGTCCGGGGTGTCCCGCATCGCGTGGAGCTCCTGCATGCTCTCCCGCTTCTCTTCGCGGGTGCTCGCCTCGGCCCACCGGTCGGTGAGCATGTCCCAGCCGTCCTGGTCGAACGGGACGAACTTCGTCGTTCCGCGGCGGAGGCGTTCCTTCCATCGGGCGGCCTTCATCCGGCGCTGCAGGATGGTGTTGTTCGCGGTGTCGATCGTCGCGAACCAGGCTGCTCCGACGAGGACCGCGCCGACGAGCAGGGCCCAGAGCCCGATGACGAACACGGAGACGAGCGTCACGGTGATGCTCGAGCCGAGCGCCCAGAGTCGGGGCTTGGAGATGCGCCCGCCGAACAGGCCACGGTGGGCGCTGTCGCCGCCGATGATCGAGGTACGCATGCTCATGCCTCCTGGTGGGTTCCGTGGTCAACGGCCTGCTCAGCGGCCGTCGACGCGGCCTGGGAGGCCTGCTGCGCGACCTTGAGTGCGGAGTTGGCCAGCAGGATCCCGACGGCAAGGGGCGCGCCGACACCGGTCGACGCGGTACCCGCCGCCGCGGCGCCCGCTCCACCGGCCGCTCCGGCACCAGCGCCGGCGCCGGCTCCGGCACCCGCGCCGGCGGCTCCGGCCTTCCCGGCCGCACCGGCTGCACCGGCTGCGTGCTTGCCAGCCGTGCTCGCCGCGGACGCGGTCACGTTGACCGAGCCGCTGCCACCGCTTGCTGCCGCGTTCCCGGCCGCACCGACCTGGGACGCCTGCCCGCCATACCCACCGCTGACCTGCGCGGGGGCGGTTGGCATGTTCCACTGGTAACCGCCGCCCCCCTGGCCTGCCGGCTGCGATGCCGCGGTCTGGTGGGCCGTCTGTGGGGCGTGAGAGGGCGCGTTCGGGACTTGTGGTGCCATCTGCGGCGGGTTGAAGCCGCTCGTGCGGGAGGTGCCGCCACCGCCGCCGGGGCGCGGGATCCACTTCAGCATCGACAACGGCGCGAACACGACGATGAAGGAGATCACTGCCGGCACCGCGAGGTTCACGAACGTCTGGATCGGGTTGACGAGCTTGCCGAGGGTGCCCGGGTCAGCGGTGATCGAGATCCCGTTGATGGCCCGGAACGCCAGCCCAACGAGAAGGATCAGTGCGACCTGGGTGAGACCGATGACGACCCAGATGACCGGGACGGCCTTGCCGAGCTTCCGCGTGTCCGGGTCCACGATCCACACGAATCCGAGCGGCAGCACCGAGCCGACGAGGTACTGGGTGGCCAGCTGGATGATGAAGATGAACGCCACACCCAGCAGGCTGAGGAACAGGGTGCCGAGGACGAACATCGACACGATCGACGAGCTCAGGAGCGATCCGGCGTCGTCGGCGGATGCGAGCTCGGCGATCTTGGTGAAGAACTCTTGGGTGGTGGAGTTCACCGCCCACGCAGCCATCGCGTCACCGGCTGCAGTGAAGAGCTTGGTCAGCGCGATGCCGACCACGGGACCGAACGCGGCACCAATGAGGAACGCGGGCGCCGCGATGAAGATCGACTCGAGCATCTCCTTCGGACCCAGCGATCCCCTCTTACGGCGTCCCATGATGAAGAGCAGCTGCACGGCGAGCACGAACATCGACACCGAGAACGACATCGCGTAGGACTTCAGCCACCACTGAGCGTCGTAGTTCGGGTGCAGAGCGCTGAGCAGCCACGGGATCAGCACCCCGGACACGGCGTGCACGGCGTCCTGCATCTGCTGCGTGATGAAGCCCATCGGGTCCTGGGCGAACTCGATGCCCTTCTTCACACCCTCGACGGCCCCCTTGCCCTTGGCGAACACGCCGGAGACCCACGACAGGCCTTTGGCGAGTGCGTCACCGCCGCCGCAGACGATTGCTCCTGCTTGGCATGCCATCAGCAGCCCTCCTTGTACTTGGTGCCGGACGTCAGGCCCTCGTCCCAGCCGGGAGAGGGATCGGCGTCGGAGATGACCCAGCCCTGCGCGCTGGTGGTGAGGGTGAAGGTGCCGCCCGTGTACTGGTACTTGGAGGCGCTGTCCTCGGCGGGGTCGGGTTTGCCGTTCGTCGTGGTGAGGCCGGCGAAGGCGATGGTGACGGTGGTGTCGGTGCTGTCCCGGACCAGGTACGCCGAACCGGACAGGTCGACGCCGTGTGTCTGCCCGTCGTCGTAGCCCGACTTCGACAGATCGGACCCGGCGAGCATCGAGTGCGCGGTGCCGTCCGCGACGTCGTCGACGGTCTCCCGCAGGTTCGGGCGCCGGTCGGGGTCCGCGGCGCTGTAGAGCTGCATGAACGCGCCGAGGAACTCCGCGGCCCCGGCCGGGGTGAACTGCTTCTTCTCCCGGAGCTCGAGTAGGTCCTTCGATGTGATGTCCGGGCCGGCGACGCAGCCAGAGGCGTAGTCGACGCCCTGGACCGGGGCGGTGCTGCCGGTGCCCGTGGGGGCCTCGGTGGCCGCCCCGGCCGGGGTGCGGGTGGTGTTCGGCGAGGCGAGGTTCGCGATGGTGACGCCGACCGCGACGAGTGCGATCGCCGCGAGGATCCCGACTGGGATCAGCCACCACCGGCGGCGACGCCGGGGCTGGGATGCGGTCTGCTTGCTCATGTGCGATTCCCCTCGCTGGTGTGGACGGATCAGCCGTTGACGGCGTTGAGGATGAACCCGAAGATCGCCGGGACGATGATGATTCCGCCGGTCATCAGGGACGTGCCGATCACCTCGCCCTTTGCGGCCTCGGCCTTCTGCGGGTTCTTCGCGTTCTTGAAGTGCCGCAGCCTCGAGACGGCCTTGAGCAGGAAGAACGCCGATCCGAGGATGAAGAGGAACCAGATACCGCCAAGCGCGATCTTCCACTGGGTGGTGAAGTTGTCGCCGAGCCACGACGGGTCCGGCTTGACGCCGTCGAACGGGTTGATGTTGGCGCCCTTCGCCGTCACCTCGGACGGCGTGTGTGCCGCGATGACGGCGCTGGTGGTCATGTTGATGACCGGGGCGAGGAGTGCGCTCATGAGCGGGACCTTTCGGGGTTAGCCGGCGACGACGGGGAGCGTCGTTCCGGGGTTAGGGGTGTGCCGGGGAGTCGTGGCGGGAGTGTTGGTGCCACGCGTCTGGGACGCTCCGGTGGAGCGAGGTGCAGGGGCCGGGGCAGGTGCCGGCGAGCTCGCGCCAGCAGCCGGCGTGGACGTCGGAGCGGGAGCCGGAGCCGGGGTAGGAGTCGGCGAGGGCTGTGCGGGTGCGGGGTCGGTCGGCTGCTCGGGTGCCGGCGTGCCCGGGTCGGTGGGCTGCGTGGGGTCCGTGCCGGGATCCGCCGGAGCGGGATCCGGGTCGACTGGCGCCGGGTCCACAGGTGCGGGCTCCGACGGGTCTGGGATCGGGTCGGTCGGGACCGTCGGGTCGGTGCCCGGGTCGGTCGGGTCCGTTGGGTCGGTCGGAACCGGGATTGGGTCGACCGGGATCGGGTCGACCGGCACGGTCGGGTCCCCGGGCTGCGTGGGGTCGACCGGCTGGGTGGGGTCGACGGGGACGTCGACGGCGATCGAGGCGTCGGGGGCTGCGGTGTCGGCGTGGCTGACGGCGGCGGGGCCGAGCGTCATGGTGGCGATCGCGGCGGTGGTGAGCGCGATGCGGGTGCGGGTGTGCATGGAGGTCCTTACTGCTTCGTGGTCTGGTCGGCGGTGGCGTAGGTGCTGATGCGGCCGTCGGTGACGGCGATGAGGTCGCCGGAGCCGTTCTCGGCGACCGGGACGACGGTGGGTGCGGGACCGGTGCGAACGGCCGTGCCGGCGACGTATGCGGTCGTGCCGTCCTGGTCGGCGCCGTAGAGGTGGTTGCCTACGAATCCGTCCGCGACGAACCCCTTGGGTGTGGCGACGGTCTTCCCGGCGGCGGTGAATGCGGTCCCCTGCACCAGGAGGGTCTTCCCGTCCTGGCTGGCCGTGACCGGCTCATCCGAACTGGTGCCGGTGCTGCTGATGGCCTTGCCGTTGCGGACGTCGTGGGCGGCGAGCACGGAACCCTTCGCGCGGGTCTTCCACCGCACCCATACCGTGCTGTCGGTGGCGACGACCCAGGAGGAGATCTCCGTCGCGTTCTTCGGGGCAGCGAGCTTCGCGGTGCGGGTGACGGTGCCGTTGGTGGCCGCGGTGAGGACTTCGCCTCGAGCGGAGGCCCACAGCACCTGTCCGTTCGCGGTGCCGCCCATGATGAGCGCGCCCGGCCGCGGGAAGGTGACCGGGACGGCGCCGTGGCCGGTGAGCATCGCCGCGGTGGTGTCGGTGGTCACGAACGGCACGCCGGCGCGCACCTGGAACTCGCCCCCAGTCGGGATCCCCGCTTCGAGCTGCAGCTTCCCAGCACCCCAGACGGTCACGGCCGTCTTGGACGCGGCCGCGAGTGCGGGCTTGCCGTCGACGGTCACGGCGGACACGCCACCGACGGCCTTCCCAGGCAGGGTCAGCGTGGCGGCGGTGCGGCCGGAACCGGCGTGCAGGACGGTGACCGTACGACCGTGGGCGTAGCCGACGTAGTTCCCGTCGCTGGTCACGCCGACCGCGCCAACCGCGCCGCTCTTCGCCCACGTGGGCTTCTTCGCCCACCCAGGCAGCGTCGTCGCGGGAGTCGAGGCGACTTGCGCCGTCGAGCTCTGCTGATCCTCGTGTCCGCTGCCAGCCACGAACAAGGCCGCTGTACCCACCACGACGACGACGAAAGCCGCAACCCAGACCCACCGGCGGTGACTCTCGTCGAGAAGCGGGGCAACGTTCACGCCCCCTTGCTCGTCCTTCTCGGCCGAGGGGTCCTTCGGTGCGCGGTGGAACCAGCTAGCGAACAAGGTCCGCAGGCTCGGGTTCTCGCCCTCGGAGCTCGAGTCGGCCTCACCCTTGACCGCTGGCGCATCGTCGGCCGCGTCGGTCGGGCGAGCGCCGCGACCGAACAGGCCACCGAACAGCACGCGGAGCGTCGGGCGGGCATCGGGTTCACCCACGGGCTCGTCGTGCTCCACCTCGGGCTCGTCGAGCACAGCGCTGTCGACGTCGCCGGTCCGGGCCAGCGGTGTGCGCTGGTCGACCTCGGCGTAGCCGGCGGCCCGCTCGGAGGAGGTGAAGATCTTCGTCAGGTCGAGCTGGCCGATCTGACGGCCGCAGCGCATGCAGAACGTTGCCTGCGGCACTGCCTCCGTGCAGAACGGGCAGGTGACGGCGGGACGCTCGTCGACGTCTGCGGAGTCGTGTGTGGTGTCCGTCATCGTGCTCTCACTTCGTGATCGTGATCGGAGTACCCAGCGGCAGTCGGTTGACTGCCGTGATCGCTTCGGCGGTGAGCCGGATGCATCCGTGCGAGACCGCACCGGAGCTGGTGGTGTTGAAGTGCACCCCGATCAGGCCGCCGTCCGAGCCGCCGAACGGCTCGTCCTTCGCCGCGGAGTGCAGCGACGTCAACTCGATCGGGTGGACGCTCTGCCCCTGCTTCGGGTCGAGGTAGCGGGCCTGCAGGTACCCAGTGACGCCGGTCGGTGTCGGGGTTGTCTTCGTGCCGATACCCACCTGGTAGGTGGCGACGTCCTTGCCGGTGATGATGCTGAGGGTCTGCTCGCTCACGGACACGACCACGCGGGACGGCAGGGCCTCCCCCACGGTGAGGGCGTCCGTGCGGATCCACGCGGCGGTCTGCGCTGCAGCGTCACCGCTCGCACTCGAGGGGAGCTGCTGGCGGGCCGGTGTCAGGGTCAGCGTCCACGCGCCGTCCGTCCGGACCGGGACGACGGTCGTCGGGTCGCCGAGGAAGTTCGTCGCAGAAAGGTGCGCCACTGCACTTTTCTGCGCAGCACCGTAGAGGGCGACGTCCTTCGCGAGCGTCGCCGAACGGGCCAGCGCCGTGGTGTCCGTGCTGGCGTAGCGGATCAGGCCCGGGATCACCGCGTCATACCGGGCCTCCGGCAGGGAGGCCACCTGATCGGCGGTCAGAGCGCGGAACGGGCCAGGACGCACCGGGATCGACACCGTCGTGCTCGGCGACTCGGTCGGTGCAGAAAACTGCTCGGTCGGACGAGACACCACGGCGACCGTGATGCAGGTACCAACGACGACTGCAGCCGATGCAGCCACGAGAACGTTCCGCACGATGCTCGCGTGTGTGTGGTGGGCCAGGTGCAGGCGCGCGAGGGGTCGACGCGTCTGCACCTGACCGTCGTCGCTGTTGCGGACGACGGACGCGGAACCAGAGCCGTCAGAAAGCGCGGTCCGCGAGCATGGACGGGAAGCACGAATCGGGCTAGACCCCATATCCATCGTGTCCCTTCTGCTGGGGTAGAAGTACCGTTCCGTCAGTATGCCCTATTTAGAGCGAGTTGTGTTGCGATGTGCTCCAAATGAGGCGAACAAAGTTCCCTCAGTGCGCCAATAGGGTCATCGGGTGGGTAGACAGGGCAGCGGCGAACCGAACGAGTTCTCGAGGGCGTTCGTTGACGCGGTCGATGACCTGCGGATCCAGCGCGGCATTACGACGCCAGCCCTGATCACGCAGGCTGGGTTCAGTCGCGGCTACTACTACAAGCGCACCCGCGGCGAGACCTCGTTCAACACGAACGACGTGCAGACGATCGCCGAAGCGCTCGGCGTCTCCGTGGGCGAGCTCCTGGCGCCGGCCATCACCGAGATGGAACGGCTGCACGCTCCCCGGGATGAACGCCTGGAGCCAGCACTTCTCGGCTACCGGCTGCGGAAGCTTGTCGCCCTCCACGTCGCTCGCACCCCTGCTCCCCCGGTCGACCGTGCGGTGCGCGCTGCGTTGGCGAAGCGCGGACGGCTTCTGGCTGGTGCCGACTGGGAACGGCTCCTCGCCGGCGAGCCCACAGACGTGACGAGTGACGACCTTCGTGCGATCGCGGACTTCTTCGACGTGCCCTCGGAGTACCTGCTGCGCATCGCACTCCCCGGTGTCGTCGATCTCGTCGACGCGCGGCTGGAAGTGGAGATCGCCTTGGCAGAGACTGGTGTTGGGATCGCCGCGCGCTCGGTCAACGCAGCATCCGCGGCCGAGCTCCTGGCGATTGCCGAAGCGATCCGCGCCGCGGCGCCGACCGAGCGGGGAGGTACCGAATGAAGAAGATCCGAACGCAACGACTCACCACTCAGCTTGCTGAGGACGCCATCGCCCGGCTATCCCTGCCCGCCGGCCCGCTCACCTTTGAGACGCTGAGAACGGCCGTTGCCACCTGGCTCGGTAAGCCGCTCATCATCGACCCGCTGAACTCACTCCCTCCGCGTGACCACCCCGCGAGCGTGACGGGCTTGTACCTCGACACTGCAGACGCCGGATGGGTGTACTTCCACCCTGACGACCCCCGCCTCTACCAGCTGTTCGTGATCCTCCACGAGTTCATGCACATTGCCGCAGGCCACGGAGGGTGCCACGTGCCCGTCGAGGTCATGGAACGGGGCTATGCCGGCGTGACCGCGGAGATCACCGCGGCACGTGCCCGCGTGCCGGTGCGGACCTCCCTCGAGGATGCTGGCGCTGTCGACGTCGAAGAGCTCGTAGCCGAGCGTGGAGCGATGCTCCTGCTCGAGCGCCTCCAGAAGTCCACGCTGTCCGCAAGCGAGGAAGCCTTCGCGTGATCCCAGCTGCGTTCTGGGCTGCCGTTGGACTCCTGCTCCTCCGCGTCAATGCGATCGGTAACGCAGCGCGCCGTCCGGCGTTCCTTGCCGCAGCGCTGGCCGTCGTCGGCATCGCCACGGTGGGCGTCGTCTGGCCGGTCGAACCCCTCGATGCGCTCCTAGGCGACGTCAATGCCATCGATCTGATCCAGGTACTCGCAGCCACTGCAGCCTTCTGGTTTCTGCGGGACGCCACACGCGCTCACGCTGGCTCGGAGGCCCGGTCACGCCTGCCCATCCTGATCGCCGTGCTCGTTGCGGAGACGGTCACCTTCATGGCGATTCCCGATCACAACGGGGAACCGACGACCTACATCCACGAACACTTGCAGTACCCGGCCACGTGGGTGCACATCGTCATCTACCTGGTCGCGATGGGCTGGTTCGCCGCCGATTCCATCGGCGTGCTCCTGCCCCAGCCCCGCGGCGTGAACATCCTGTTCATCATTGGCTTTGCGCTCGTGGTACTCGCGATCATCGCCGAGCTCGTCGACGTCACCAGGGTGTTCATCGATGGACAGCAGACACCGTTCTCACGGGTGATGCTCGTCGTGTTCAACAGCCTCTTCTACCCCGGCATCGTCGCCATCGGTGTCGCACACGGATGGCGGACCCTGCGCCGGCTCATCACTGTCCTTCGGTGGCGCCTGATCTCGCTCCGCCTGTTCGTCATGTCTGCCCGAGACCAAAGCGCGGGCAGGCCCACGCTGCGCCTCCAGGGCAGCGCAGAGGTGGTTGCCGCGCAGCGGTACATCGAGCTCCGCGACAAGATCGTCGCCGGCCGCCTCGAGGTCACAGAACAAGAGCAGCGCTACTTACAGCGAGTAGACGAACGGCTCGCGAAGGGAGTCACCGCATGGGCGCTATCGGTGTAGCAGCAGGGGCAGCCACTCTGACGGTCATAGCCGCGGCGACCGCCGCGGGCGTGGTGGTCGCGAAGAAGGCGATTCACCCACGCCCGAAGCGAACCGTCACCGTCGTAGCCGTCGACGATGCCAGCATCACCGTCCAATCGGACGAGCAGACACGGTGCCCTGGTGAGTACCGCGCGTACTTCCACGACGGCCAGCACAGCATCCTCGTCGGGGACGTGCTCGACGACGACGACCGTCACGTCCGCCGGACTATCCTGGGCGAACCCACGGCCGTTCCAGTAGCAGAGGACAAGCTTGTCTGGAGCGGGTACCTCCTAGACACTCCAGCATCTGTGTCGTCCTCCTTCGAAGAGGTTGCGATCACCGCCGACGGCGACACCCGGAAGGCGTGGTACTTCCCCGTGGCCGGCGCCACGACCTGGGCCATCCATGTGCACGGAATCCACTCGGGCAGGCAAGCCATCCTGCGCGCCGTACCCGACACCCTCTCGGCCGGAATGAGCTCCCTCGTCATCGGATACCGCGGCGACATTGAAGACGGCCGTGGCCTGCCCGCGACGTTCGGCACAGACGAGTGGCACGACTTGGACGCGGCGATGCACTACGCCGTGGACCACGGAGCCGAGCGTCTCGTGCTCGTCGGATGGTCGATGGGTGCGACGATCGCTCTTCACGCGGCCGCGCGCTCCACCCTTCGCAACCGGATCGACGCCATGATCCTGGTCTGTCCAGCCCTCGACTGGTTCGCGGCCCTGCGTGCCGGCGCGTCCAAGGCAGGCTTCCCGGGGTTCCTCGGGTCAATGGGCGCCCTCACGCTCACGATCCCGGGTCTCGCTCGCTTCGCCGGCCTCAGGAAAGCCATCCCCATGCGCTGGATGCGTCCCACACCACCAGCTGGCCTGCCGATCCTCCTCGTCCACAGCTCCGGCGACCGCGACGTCCCCCTCGAGGTCTCCAGGCGATTCGCGGCCGTGCCTGGCGCGGCAGTCACCCTCGTGGAGATCGCGCCCTGCCCGCACGGCATGGAACTTAACCGCGAGCCCCAGCTGTTCCACGGCGCGATCTCACGCTTCCTTTCCCGAAACGCGGCTCTATCCACGGCATCCAAGGTGCACGGATAGGGTACCTTGGTGGTCGTTAGCGCTTCGGACAGGCTGCGACATTCAGCGCCACGGGGTCGTGCTGGCCAGTCGTTCGAGTCGCCTACCTCGCAAGGAGAAGGAACATCCATGCAGTCTCGCGACACGCCGTCCCAGGCCGCCGCGCGCATGCATGTTCCCGCCAAGGTGTGACTATGAGCGACTTTGGACGACGCGCCAGCCGAGCGCAGAACGCCCCTACGGTCCTTCTGCAGGGCCGTGTGCTTCCTGAGACCCGCCAGGCGTTCAAGGACGCCGCTGAAGAGAGCGGCGTCTCAGTCGCCTACTACCTCGACGCGCTAGCGCGCTCGCTCGTCGCCGAAAACGGCGCGATGCCGCTCGTCGAGGACCCCCGTCGGCTTAACCGAGTGGAGTTGCCGATCCCAGCCGCTTAACGACAAAACCCCCGCCAGAGGCGGGGGTTCGGGGCCAGGCCCCAAGTCATGTTTCTCACTACCTGCTACGTCGCCAAACAGATCAGGTCGTGAGCTTCCGAGAGAAGAAGCCCGGTTGGAGCCGGGAGCCTTCGTCGTACCACCACCCCGAGAGGAGGAGGTGTCGCCATCGTAACGCACGTTGCTGCGCCCGGTATAGATCAATCTGCCCGCGTGTCCTCTTCGGATAGCGCCTGGGCGTTGACGCGCTCGATCGCGCCTCGTCGGTACGTGAACCGCATGATCGCGGAGGCGGACGGGACGATCCGGTCGAACAGCTACCCGTCGAAGTTCCCGACTGCAGGGCACACTGCCCCGTCGACGCCGTGGACCATCGATCTCACCGACCTTGACGGGCGGTTCTGGTTCGCCGCGTTCGACCTCGACGCGAAGACCCCGGAGGACTTCGACCAGGCGGCCGAGGATCTCGGCGTGCTGGTCCGGATCCTCCGCGACGCACGGGTGCCGCACGTGGTGTGCCGTTCGAGCCCCACCGGCGGGTTCCACGTCTGGGTGCCCCTCGCCGGCGTCGACAAGGCCACGATGGTGCAGCTCGCCGGCGCCGCGCGCGCTGTCCTGCCGTCTCTTGACCACGGGTTGCTCTGCAACGACCGCACGGGCGCCGTCCGCCCGCCGCTGACCCCACACGCACGCGGTGGCGCGTCCGAGGTGATGGCCGGCGCCGACGACGTCGACGTGCTCCGCACCCCGACCGTCACCGCCGGCGATCTCCTCCGCGTCACGGCCGCGTTCCGTGAGCTCCGCCCGACCGTGGATCCCGCGGACTCCTCCCCCACCGGTCCCGTCGACGCCCGTCACCGGGTGCACCGGTCCCTGCCCGCGTGGGGTGAGGCGCACATGGGAACCGTCGCCGGCGGCCGCGACCCGTCCCGCACCGCCTACTTGTGCCTGCTCGCGGCCGCGGTGTCCGGGTGGACCCTCGCCGACGTCGAGCACGCCGCGAAGACCGCACCCGGCATGGAGCACTACCGCACCCGCAACCGTCCCACCGGCGGCCGCGAGCCCCGCACCGCGGCCGAGGCTGCAGCGCGCCTTGAACGGCAGTGGACGAAGGCGCAGGAACGGGCCGTGCTGTACCGGTACGCGCCCGAGGAACGCCAACAACGCGACTTGACCCAGCTGACCGGGATCGTCGACGTAGTCGAGGCCATGCTGCAGGCGTTCACCGCCTCCCCCGGACGCTGGACCCGCACCGAGTCAGACCTGCACGACAGCACCGTCCTGACCTACCTCGCCTGGATCTCCCTGCGCTCAGGCTCCCGCGACGTCGGGGCCGCACTCCGGTCCGTGGCGATCGCCACCGGGATCCCCTCGAGCACCGTCGACCGCTCACTCCGCCGCCTCCACGCCGCCGGATGGATCACCCGCCGGCGCCAGGCAGACGGCCCCAACGCAGCCGTCTGGCGACTCACAGACCGGTTTTCCACACCCCCCGTACACGTCGGGCCACTTCACAATGTGACCGCCCGCCCCCCGGCCGAGCTCTTCGACGTGAGGGTCACCCTCCTCGACGCTCTTGAAGACCGACTCGACGCCGGACGCCACGACGTCTTCACCCGTGCAGGACTGGGACCCACCGCCCGGCGTGTGTACGAGAGCCTGACCACTGATGAGCATGCGGTCGAGGTGGTTGCGGACCGTGCTGGACTCCCCCGCGGCCGCGCACGAGCAGCCCTCGCACGCATGCGCCGCTGGACACTCGCCATCGCCACACCCACCGGCTGGCGCCGACGGCTCCAGGACTTCCGCACACACGTGGCCAAGCAGCTCGGCGTCGACGGGATCCTCCGGCGACGGGAACAGCAGTACGCCGACGAGCGAGACCTCTGGGCCTGGTGGCAAAACCACCTCATCCGCAAAGCCGGCAGACGCGGCCGCGACCGCACCCCTACCAGGCAGGTCGTCATGTTCCGATCCGTCGACGACCACGGCGGCCCCGAGGCATACCCGGCATACCCATGCTCGAGCGACGGCCGAGCCGACCACCAAGAGGCCATGCGGTTCGTCCGACGCGGACTTCTCCAACAGCTCCGGGACTTCGAGTTGGCAGCTTGAGCGTGCGTTCCCGGCTCATCAAAGCGGTAAACGCAAGCATTTATTGTGTTACAAGGGTTGCAACCCTTGCGTGCGTTGCAAGACTTGCGTATCCGAGCTCTACCCCTTCCCGGGGAAAGCACGTGTTTATTGGGTTGCTTGTATTACAACCCTTGCATTTGTTGCAAGACTTGTGTATATTGGATCGCATGGCTTGCAACCAAAACAAGCCTTGAAACGCTTACCTCGGAGGGCTGATGACGCACATCACAGCGATTGCCAACAACAAGGGTGGTGTCTCCAAGACGCAGGTGACTTGTCAGCTCGCTGCTGCTCTTGCGCGGGCTGGACGCCGCGTTCTTGTCGTAGACATGGATCCCCAGGCGAACGCCACTCGACGTCTAGGGGTCGAGTGGGATCCTTCTGCACCGATCCCCACCATGTCCGAGGTAATCGCGGCCGCTCAGGATGGCGCAGGGGAGGCGGCTGTAGTTGCCTGTGGCTGGGATACAGATGTGGCACCAGAAGGAGAACGGATTGATGTGCTCCCGGCCCGCTTTGATCTGATCAATCGTGAATCCGAGGCTGGGGTCGTCGGCGCCGTACGTCGTCTCACCAAGGCACTGTCCGGTTGGACAGACGTGTACGACGTCGTCCTGATCGACACCCGGCCTGATCTCGGCCACCTCGTGCAAATGGCGTTCGCCGCTGCAGACACCGTGCTCATCCCCTCTGACCCGAACTACGACTCTGTCGAAGCCGCCATCCGGGTTCGAGACTTCGTCTCACTTCACGCCGCCGACCTGATGAACCCGGATCTGCGTGTGGCTGGCGTTGTCGTCACGCGGCGGAAGCGAACCAAGGAACATGATTTCCAGATCGAAGGCCTCGCTGACGCCTTCGGCGAGCTCGTCTGGAAGCTTGGGGGAGTGGTTAAGTTCGACGACGGGACCGACCTCTTGAATCCGAAATACCTTCCCGAGTGGTCTCGCTTTGCGGAGGCTGACGCCGCCGCAACATCACTGGGTGCCTGGCCCGGTGTTGACGGCCGGAAGGCGGTCGCGCTCTACGACGCACTCGGTCAGATGTACGCACAGCGCATCCTGGAGAAGGAGAAGAACGCCGTATGAGTGCGCCAGAACGCCGCCGCCCCGGTGCGAACAGCCCAATCAGACTCACCGCCAACGTTGAACCGGTTCGAACAGGCGTCGAGGCACCCGTGACGCCTGAGTCGCCGAGGCGGGAGGCCCCGCCCGCCGAGCCAATTAAGGAAGCGACAATCCCCACGACCGTGGCGCTGCGGGAAGGTCTCAAGCGTCGCGCCCAGACGGCAGTCCTCCACACAGCTGCCTTGCCCGGCGGCTACCGGTCCTTCGCGGCGCTGGTCGACGGGGCGCTCGAGCGAGAGCTTGAACGACTCGCGAACGAACACAACGGCAGCGTTCCGTTCGAACCGAACGCCGGCGGGTTCCGCACCGGCCGACCGTTCGGCAGCTAAGGCCCAGGCCGGCCAAGCGACCGTCGTCCGCATCATCGTGCTCGAGAACCCGGCCGTTACGTGCGCGGCGATCTCCAGAAGGACGAGACGCCCACCCGCCACAACGTCGTGGTGTGGTTCGACCTCGGCGAGAACGCTCCGACCACCCTCCGCTCCGGAAAGTCAGTGATCATCGTCGGCGACGAGCGCGCCGAGTCGTGGGGGTGAGGGCAAGGAGCGCCAAATCCGCCGTGTCCTCCGCGCCAGCGCTATCGGCCCGGATCTCCGCTTCCAGGTCGGGCGAGTCCGCAAGGTCTAGCGCGATGGTAACGACCTCTCCCGATAGGTCTCGATAGGCCCGCCGACGCGGACTCCCTGCCGGTATGGACGACAACGCCCCGGCTATTCTCTCAGGCCAGGGCGTTGTCTACTTGCCGAAGATCAGGGGTGTTGCTGCCGCGACTAGCCCAGGGAATGTGAAAACTGCGGTGTAGACCGAGCACACGATCGCTGCATCCGTGAACGGCTTTTCGGCGGTGCCGGCGTTCTTGCGGTCCTGCGCGATTGCGCTGAGCATTTCTTTCGCCACTGCGCAGGCGGCCCCGAGGCAAACCGAGAGGAACGCGATCCAGGGCGACCCGGGCACCTTGAAGATGACCGGAAGGGCCAGGGCTACGCCTACCGCGACGACGAGGAAGATGATGGTCGCCGGGTGACGGAAGAACCCCTCGACTCCGCGGCCGAAGCGAGCAGCAAGAGGGGGAGGGGCGACGGGTGAAGTCATGGACGGACCCTATCGGAATGTGACAGCGCCTCATACCAGCGCCATGACCCACTTTGGTGAGCGCCCGTGGTCCATCGCCGCTCGGAAACGATCTTTAGGCGGGGATCACCCCTGAACCAGCCCAGCGGCGTCCAGTTCGGTGCGAAGCGAGTCTTTCCAGTTCGAGCCTGGGTACTCGACGTAGCTCAGTCCGGCCAAGTCGGAGGGTCGCTCCACGTCAGCGTCGACGACCACTATGTTTTCGCGACCGATGTTGCCGATGAAGTAGCCCAGTTCGAGGACGACGTTTTGGCGTGCGCGCGCCTTCGGCTCGGTACCTGCCTGGTGGTCCCCGATGGTCTGGCCCACGTCGTCCGGCGTGAGCAGGACGATCACGAAGGACGCGGCCACGCCGTACGCCTCGAACTTCTCGATGATCGTCTGCCCGCGGCCGGCTTCTTCCGCAAGCGAAATAGGCATTAGGCCCGTGACCCTGTGGGCGAAGAGCTTGATCGAGTTCAACGCCGCCTCGTCGTGACCGTGAACGATGAAAATCGACTTCGGTGCATCGGCGGCGGCGGCGACTTCGGAGGCAGGCGTAGCGGCTGGCGTGAGAGCAGGGGTAGCGGTCGATCCCAACGGTGGGGCGACCGGATCCAGGTCGTCGAGGAGATCATCCGCCCAGTCGACCGGAAGTCGGTTTGCCCTCGGCGAATCCGTCAACCAAGCGTCCGGGTCTTCCTCCACTTCGTTCGCGGGCGTGCTCCGCCAGACAGCGGGGATCTCGGAGGCAACGCGCGATTGCAGGTAATCATTGAAGAGCTTCCTGGTCCGGTTCGGTGCGTGTTCCTGCACCCACATGACCAAGTTCGGCATCGAATCGGCGAAGAGCTCCATCCGGCCTGCCTCGCCGGAGTTCTGTTCGACCGCTTCGGAAGCGAGGATCTGGCCGACAACCTCGGATGCGGCGTCCGGGTAGTCCGGGTCACCAAAACCCAGCGAGCGATACAACCGCGGGTGTCGATCGATGATGTCGCTCGTACCGGTCTCCCGTCCGAGCACGCGCCAATCCGAGTCGTTCCAATTTCCGGCCGCGTAGGCAGCAACAGCGATTTGCAGGGGATCCACACGAGCCATCCTCGAATCATACGAGGTAATCGCGAACGACCGTTTCTGGGATGTCTCTCGTCCGACATCCCCGTGACCGGCGAGGGCTTGCTGTTCGTGTTGCAGAGGGCAGTACCGCAATCAGCGTCGTGTGACGGGAGGTGAGACAAGTGTCGCTACATCGCACGTGAGTAGACGGGGTGCAGCCCGGCGCCGGAGGGATCTCCGGCGAGCATGGTGCTGCGTGCGTGCGACGTCCCTAGTCGCTTCCACCCCCGCCAAAACGTTCCGAGAATGACTATTATCGGAACTGACGCGGTCAGTGGCACAGGCCCGTTCTGAACACGCAATTGGCAGCGAGGCGACGCCGAGCCGTCCCGCCGAAGGGAGAGCTGTGCACACGAAGTCCGAGGCGCACCGGTGAACGGCGAGCCCGGGGAGGATGTCGTCCTAGCCAGCGACGCGCGCGACGATCTCGTCCCAGAGCTCATCGCTGACGACCGGCTGACACGCCGGCCGCTGCGGGCAGTGTCGGGCAAGGCGATGACTGCCGAGCAGCGCGCGGCCGCCGAGCGCAGTCGCACCGCGGCAGCCGTTCGTCGTGCTGCAGCACGGGGGCCGCGGCCGCCGGTCGTGGCGAAGACGGCTGAGCAGCTCGCCCTCGAGGCGAAGTCCGAGAGCACCGTGCGCGCCTACCAGAGTGACCTCCGCCAGTTCGCGCGCTGGCTCGCTGGCTTCAAGGACGACGAGGTTCACGATCCTGCCGACATCGCCGACGTGCGCACGGCGCCACGGACGCCCAAGGAGGTTGCCGACTTCCTGGCCGCCAAGGCTGCCTCGGAGGTGGCACCAGGGGTCCGCCGCTACGCGCCGTCGACGATCGCGCGTTACCTCGCAGCGATCAACTGGGAGCACGAGCGCCGCCACTTCGACCCGCCCGGGAAGCACCCGCGGGTCCGCGACACCATGCGGGGCATCCGTCGCGACGACCCACCGCCCATCCGACGTGCTGCTCCGCTGACGCTGAAGCTCCTGCAGCGCACCCTGCGAGCAATCGACCTGACGAACTTCGAGCGCGGGGCCATCAACACCCGCGACTACGCCCTGATCCTGTTCGGCTTCGTCGGTGCGTTCCGCGAGAGCGAGCTCGTTGCGACCGATGTCAGCGACTATCGCCTCGTGCCCGACGAGGGCGTCCGTATCCGGATGCGTCGATCGAAGACTCAGCAGGATGGCGACGGGCCGCCGAAAGTCATCCGCTTCGGTTCGAACCCGCTCACCTGTGGACCCTGCGCCTTCGTGCGGCTGTACCGGCTGCAGGTAGCGCAGCGTCACCACGGCGAGTCCGGGATGTTCGTTGCGCTCAAGGACGCCGCGACCGACGTCCACATCTGCGACGAGGGGCTCCCGCCGCACGAGGAACGTCTCGACCCCGCAGCCCCGTTCTTCCCATCGGTCAGCAAATGGGGCCTCTTCCGCGAGACCCGGCTCACCCCAACCGCGGTCGGCAAGGTGGTCCAGTCCCGGATCCGGAAGACGGGCCTCGACGCTGCGGGCTTCAGCGGACACTCGATGCGCGCCGGCTTCATCACCGAGGCGCGCAACGCCGGCGCGACCGACGACGAGATCATGAACCAGACCGGCCACAACTCTGCAGCGACGTTGCGGATCTACGACCGCGAGTACACCCCGTTGGTCCGCAACGCCTCGACCCGGATCAAGCTGTGACCGTGACGCCGCAGCTCGAGCGGCACTGGGCACGCTTCGAGGCCTGGTGCGCGGCGTCGGGGAGGGAAGCCCTGCCGGCGTCCCCGGAGACTGTGGAAAGATTCCTTGCGCTCTTCCCTGGCTCGAAATCCAAGCAGCGCCTTCGACGGCGCGCGATCACCGTCAAACACCTGGACGCGGGGGAGCCGTCCCCAATCATCCTGGTCCCGCCCGCCCGCGTCTGGAAGGGTTCGGCGGTGGTTGCTGACATCGAGCAGGCCCTGGCTGAGATCCCGAAGTATCGCCACCCTGTTGGGCTGCGCGGCCGACGCGACGCCTTCTTGATCGTGCTCGTCGGCTTCCTGCAGCTCAGCCGGCAGGAAGCGCGACAACTCTCACCAGCGGCGATCGAGCTTGGCAGCATCGTGAAGATCTGCGGTCGCGTCATCCCGAGCAACGATGACCCGGTGACGTGTCTTGCCTGCGCTGTGACGCGCTGGCTGCGCGTGGCCGGTAACGCCTACCTCGGCCACCGTGCTGAGACTCGCGGGCTCCTGGATCCCACGAAGGCAGACCTCACGAAGCACGACTGCGGTCAGCCGGTCACTGAACAGTGGCGCCGAGCTACCGAGCTGCTCGTGCCGTTGGACACTTACGGCTGGGTCCGGACCGGTGTGCCGCTGTCGAAACGCTCGATCACGTCGATCATCCCGGCGCGACGTCTAACGACTGGGTTCGCGGAGGAGGTCGGCCCGCACACCAGGAAGCCGACCCAGTTCGACGACCTGAGCGCGACCGACACCTACCGAGCTGCCGGAGATCTCGAAGCGAAGGCCGAGGCCGCGTTCGTGCGTTCCGCCGAAGCCCTCGCAGAGGCGCGTCGGCTCGGCATGGCGATCGATGACCTGCTCGTTCCTATGCTGGACCAAGACGATGACGAGCTTGGTTGAGCGTCGAACGCGGCAGTAATACAATGCGCTGTGAAAAATGCACCGGATTGGGCGGCTTCAAAACATCTTATTCCGGAACTACGTCACTCCAGCCCTCGCCCGCTCTAAGCAATGTGGCGACCGGGGTATCTGTGCCCAACCCTTTGCAGTGGTATCTCAGGCGGCAAC
This sequence comes from Curtobacterium sp. 8I-2, assembly GCF_902506155.1. Taxonomy (NCBI): domain Bacteria; kingdom Bacillati; phylum Actinomycetota; class Actinomycetes; order Micrococcales; family Microbacteriaceae; genus Curtobacterium; species Curtobacterium sp. 8I-2. Next base: position 14,275 of record NZ_LR732830.1, on the reverse strand, counting down.
GATAATCCGTGAAAAATTGGGCCCCATCCCGCTGATGCGGCATGGGGCCCAATGTAAGGTTATGCAGAATCAGCGCGATTCGTCATCTGAGTTGTTCGAACGATCAATTCTGATTATGTTCACGGTCCACAGTAGGCCGAACACGGACATTGCACCAATGATCCATCTCGATATCGGAACACCCACATCGAACGATACCCACAGCACGAGGCCGATTATGGTAGTTATCGCCATAGCCGCAACGTATAACGAGAGAAGCCGACCGGACGGAAATGATAGTTGCTGCAGCAGTTTAGGTGATCCCTTGTCATTGTCGATATTGTTCATTTCCTCACCGCGAACGATTTGACCAATTCAACACAATTCCCGATACCTAGCAACTCAAAGAGCCCGGCACCAACCAGTGAGATGATAGTCCCCCAGGCGCCAACCTTCTTCTTCGACAGGCTGGACTTGTTGGCAACATACTTCTTCAGTGACTTCATGACCTTATCAAGCTTGCCACCAAGCTCGTTGTAGGCCTTGATGACCTTCTTAGAGCTTTTGATAATCTTTTCAACCTTCGCAAGCTTTTGTACTGCCTTCGCGGCCGGTAGGGTCCAAGACGCGATATCGAGAGCGCAACCCGCTACATTCTTGATAGTGGTCCAAAGATCAGGGTCGGCAACCACGGGGAAGCTGTCCACATTGCTAATGTCGACCACCTGCGTAACGGTGTCACCATCGACCTCGTAGCGCGTTGGAACGTCAGCGCCTCGTGCATCCTTCGCCCACGGCGCGTTCAAGGAGCCGATAAAGAAGCCGGAGCTATCCGTGATAACCAGCGCCCCGTCTTCGGTCGTCGCGATTTGGCTACCTTCCGGCAGGCCCAGAGGATACGCGAAGCGGGTCGGGGCTTGAGCTGTTTCGATCACGGTGGCGACTTGAACGGCGCCGTCTGAGTGCACGATGGGTACGGTGCTAGAGCCGTTTTGATTGTTGTAGGAAACGACGCCGTCTGTTTCGGACACAGCAGCGGTTGCTCCGGCGGCGAAAGGAAGGGCCGCTGAGAGGATGGTGCTTGCGGAATCGGAGGCGGTGGGATCCAAGGTGATTCTGTCCGTGGCGCTATTCGGAACCGTTACGGCTACCTCATCGGTCGTCTGGATTGCCACTGCGCCGCTGGTGGTCTTTTTCAGAGATGACAAATCCATGAGGGACTCGGGAGTGGCGTTCTCGATCGCCGTGAGGGTGGCGCTTGGGGCTGTTGCGTTTAGTCCGAATGCGAACTCTTGCTCTTCGGTGTCGCCCATAGCGTTGGTGATGATTGCCGTAACGCGATGCCAGCCGGGTGTGCCAGGGATGGTGACGTTGACCGACGCACCGTTGTCGCTGGTGAGTGGCAGGGTGTCGATCGGGTCGTCGTTCAAGAGCGTGATCAGGTAAGAGTCTGAGTCCGCTGAGGGGTGCGCTGTGACTTTGCAGACGATGTCAGCGCCATCCGAATGCGTCGTCCAACTGCCAGCTTTGTATTCGGTCGGGCAGGAGATTGTCGGGGCCATCGTGTTCACATACCAACCCTGAACGTCCACGATGTAGTGCGTCGCGTCCGCTACGTTGTTGAGGTCGATTTTGCCGTTGGCGCCGAGGGGGACAGTGATGGTGTTGGTGCGAATATCGTCTGTCTGGAAGTTGATCGCGGTGGTGTCGGGTTTGGTTGTGCCGTCAGCCCAAACGGTGGCACGGCCGTCGCTGCCGCCGTGCGAGACGATGAGGGTCAGCACTACGGCGGTGATCCCCGAACCCATCACGGGAACACCAGCTTGGCCGGCAATCTGGATGGAACGGGTTTCGTTCTTCGCTAGCGGGGTATTTCCGGTTGCGCGTGAGTTGTAGGCGCGGCCGGTGGCGGGCGTGAAGCTCGCGCCGGACTTACCTGCGGCAGTGAAGTAGCCCTGCAGATCCACGACAAGGTTGATCGTGGTCGATGAGTTCGCAATCGTCATCTTGCCGGTCGGAGAGAGGGCAACTTGCGCCTGGACTGAGGTGGTCTCCGAAGGGGCGTAGTGCAGCGAGTTCTGCGGTCTCGGTGAATCGGCAGCGTAGGGCGTGAGGTTGCCGTCCAAGTTCGTAGAGTTGATAGCGATCAGGTTCACGACGGCACCTGATGCGTCTGATGGAATGCTATTGGTACCCGCTACCTGCACGTCGATGCTCTTACCCGGCGCGATCGATGCCTTGGCGGTGCCGAGCCCGGAGCGGGTGTCCACAACCCGCTTCCCTGCGACGGGGATGAAGCCGCCAGCAGAGGTGCCGTCGATGTTCGCTGTGTAATACCCCTGCACGTCGAGGATCACGCGAGCCGTGGTTTCGGTCATGATCTGGATCGTTCCGTCTGCACCAACCGCGACCGTCGCCGTGTTCGAAACGTACTCGCCGGTGTGGTCGTTGTAGATCAACATCGTGGTGCGTGACGTGTCAGCGTTGGGGCGACCGAACAGCGTGCCGTTGTCTGGGGTGGTGCCTACGGTTGCGTTGAGGGAAACGGCGCCAACGGAGCCGTCCTCCGGCAAACCAGCGAGACCAGCGACCTTGATCGTGCGGTACTTGCCCGCTTCCATCGGCGTACTGAAACCGCCAGTACCCTTCGCCGTGTCGAGAATCCGGCCGCTCGCGGGAACAAATACTCCACCAGTTCCGGAATCATTCAACGCCTGAGCCGGCGTGGCGACCAGTAACGAACCAACCAGTGCAATCGCGCCGAGGATTGCGGCAGCGATGCTGCGCTTTCCCATACGCGGAGCGTGCAGCATCGAGCGCACGGAACCCCCTAGATCGATCAGACAGCACGAGCTGCTGTCAACCCCCGAAGCTTAGGAGGAAGCTGAGTACGACAGGGTGGCACCCGTTTGGGGGCGCTGAGAGAAAGACCCGATCAGAGGGGTTAGTACCGCTGTGGGCTTAATGGACGCTCAGATAGGCGGGGTGCGAGGAAGCACAGGAGGGCGACCTGCGGCGGTCTGGGAGTCTAAATCCCTACGGTTGCCTCACTTTGAGCGAAGCCGAGCCGGCTGAGGAGCATCGCGAATGCGTGACTGCTGAGTGCCGCAGCCCTTCCGCTCGTCAGACTCGACGGGATGCTGCATGAATGAAGGCGTCTTCGCTCGAGTACTCAGCGGGTGAACTCAGTAATGAAGTTGCGTTCGCCGGCCCCGCCGTAGTTGAGCTTCTTCTGCTCCTTGAACCCCGCATTGCGGAGGGCCGCCGCGACCTGGTCGAGTTCGGCTGGGTTGTCGCCGATGTACCAGACAGTGCGGAGACCCTTGGTGTCGTTCGCTGCGTTGACGGCGCCGTGCATGCGCGCGAAGAAGTAGTTCATGTCCGCCGCGCTCGTCTTCGTCCAGAGGTCCTTCAACCCCTCGACGGATGACGGGTAAGCGATGGTCAGTTGGTCGGCTGGCCGGTGCATCTTCCCGAGGATGAGTCCGGCTGGGCCCCGCTCGTCCTGGCGTGCCTCGGTGAGCTCCCGTGCGGCGGTGGCGAGATCGGTGCTCTTCGGGGATGCGTACCGGATGCTCCACCACACCTGTCCGGCGGGGATGAGGAATGCGATGAGGAGCAGGCCACTGATGATGCCCTTCGCGTAGGGGAGGAGGGCGACGATGCCGGCGGCGATGAGGATCGCGAGTGCCGGCGCGGAGTACGTGACGTAGCGGGCGTTGTAGACGGGCTTGTAGAAGTGCGATGCGGCGAGCAGCGCCACGGTGGGCACGATTAGCCACGGCAGCATCACCACCAGCGCTTCCCTTCGCTTTCGGAGCGCGAACGCGACACCGACGAGGACCAGCAACCAGGACACGACGGCGACTGCGGTCACGAAGGACCTGGTGGTGGTGACGAGCGCGAAGTCGAAGAACTGCAGCCGCCATCCGTTTTCGATGGCGCTGTGCCAGGTGGGTGCCTGCAGCCATCCGATCTGTCGGGACTGCGGGATCGTTGCGCGAACGAACGGCACGACGGCGACGCCGAGGATGGCGATCGTCCACGCTGCGGCCGCGAGACCGATCCAGCGCTGCTTCGGTGCGAAGAGGAAGCGGAGGAACACCGTCAGGGCGTGCGCGGCGACGATGAGTGCCGCCCACAGGAACACCAGCACCGACACGTAAGCGAAGACCGCGTACAGCAGCCACCACAGGGTGATCAGCAGCGGCGGTTTCCGCCCGTCGGTGGCGTCCAAAGCGTGGACGAGGAGCACAGTGGTGAGTACCGCCAGCAGGAGCTCGAACGCTGGGGAGCGTCCGGACGTGCCGGCCGATGCGACGACGGGTAGTAGGGGCAGGATGATCGCGGAGATCGTCGCCGTGGCGAGGGAGAACAGCCGCTCAGCGAGCAGGACGACGAGCCCGCCTGCCAGTCCGATCGCGACGGCGGACGGGAAGCGGAGCGTGAAGGGGCTGTAGCCGACGAGGTCGAACCAGAGGTGCATGCCGACGTAGTACGCCGCATGCACCAGGTCGATCCTGCCGATCAGGTCCTGCAGCGCATCCCACGACCGGGTTGACGCTGCGATGGTCGCGGTCTCGTCGAGCCAGATCGTCCGGTGGGTGATCGCAACCAGGGTGATGAGCGTGCCGAAGAGGGCGGCCCCGCCGGCGATGACCCATCGGGCGTTCCTGCGGGTGTCCCGCTTCACGTCAGCATGCACACCCGCCAGCGTATGGGCAGCCGCACTCGAGCCCCGACTCTGATGTCGGCGAGTGGTCGAGCATCCAGCCGTGACTGCGGTGCTGCGCGCAGGCTAGGAGTGGGTGTTGTTCCGCACGGAGGGCAGCTTGCGGTGGTCCTTGACCAGGGAGCGGGTCTCGCGGATGCGGCAGTCGATGCCCCACTTCGTCACGAGCGTCAGGCTCTCGCGGACGATGTTGCCGCTCATCTTCGAGACACCGAACTCCCGCTCGGTGAACATGAGCCCTGTCCAGGGGCGCATGCCGACAGGAGCCCCGCAGTGTCCCAAGGAAGGACGGCTACTGAGACTGATTGTTTCAGCACAAGGCGTCTGGCGTCCGATCGGGGATCGCCAGTCGTGACGGGCGTGCGTCGGCTGAACCGACACGTCAGCCCCACGGCTCTCGGGTCATCTTGCGGGGCGGGGCGTGGTGGAGATGCCTTCTGCACGGGCGTTTGCCGACGACAGGGGTCACGCGACCGTCGATGGCGCGCGACCCCTACCGCGTGCGGTGGCTGTCGATCAGTCGCAGATCCGGTGATAGATGTACGCGGTGCAGATCTGCCGCTTCTTGTCGCAGTTCTTCGCGTGGACCGTCTCGGTCCACGTGTGGCAGACGACTGGTCCAGCATGTGCCGGAGCTGCAGCAGTGGGCAGGACCACACCCACTCCCGCCAGCGCAACTACCATCCCCATGCCGACCAGTGCCTGTTTGATCTTGCTCATCGTGCATCCCCCTGTTGTTCGAGCCGTTTGGCTCCTCATCGTAAACGAGCGGCTGTGTCCACACCATCGCCGGGAAGGGTGGGTTGCGTTGCGTCGTCCGCAGCGTGCGCTTCGATGATCGGGAGGTGGAGACGCTCCAGGTCCAGGTCCAGGTCCAGGTCCAGGTCCCTGCCCGCTGCTGACGGTGTCAGCGTCGCGCGCACTCGGGTCGCGAATCCGGGCGGTGGGAGCGTGCTGGAGGCCAGCATCCGATAGAGCGTCGTGCGGTCGACGCCCAGGTCACACGCCACGGCAGCCTTGGCTACACCAGTGCTGATCAGCCGCCGTGCTTCGATGAGCTGGTCGTCCGTCAGTTTCCGGGCTCGTCTCTCGGTTGACGTCGCCGATCGCCTCGAGCTGTCGATCGAGGTTCTGATCGGACGAGCTCACTCGAACGTAAGCGACGGTCTGCATCTTGTATTGCACCACTCCTAGACTCTCGCGCACTTCTGCCGCAAAAGGCCGAGCAGGCACCCGAGAACCACGCGAAACCGCCCGACGGTCGTCTGTTGCGCTGGGGTATGCCCCAGCGCTACATAGCTGCACATGCTGAGCGAGTCAAAGATTCGAGAGGTTCGACGACTGATCGCAGCGCAACCTGCGACGAAACCGACCCCGCCTTGACAACCGTAGGGTTTACCGCGGACCCTCCTCGGCATCCCTAGTTCACCCGTCCCATGGGACCCGATCAGCGACCTATGAGCTTGGTGACCGCAGCGAGGATTTGCGAGAACGTCGATACCGGGATGGCTTCGTCGTGGCGGTCATCGATAGCACGTGGTCCGAAGGCACGGTCCACGAACTCCAGCCGAGCGGTGTCGGACTCGGACTTGTCGACGTTCGCCAGGAACGGACCGAACGCCCGAAGCTCCAACTCCGTGCGCTTGCTATCTTGCCCAGACGACACGAACCGTGACCCGAGCCGGATCGCTACGGTGGCGGCGGATGCAGCCAAAGCCCCAATGGCGGCGCGGACGGCGAACGTTGCCCACAGCGCCTCGCCGGCGCCCTCTTTCACAGGCTGGGTCAGCAGCAGGATCAGTGGTACCGCCGCTGTGCACAGCAGCACGAACCCGAGACCGTAGAGGCATAGTCCGACAACACGAGTGGTGAGCGCCTCCCGTGAGAAACTATGTGCAAGGGTGTTCGCTGCCGCCGCTGCAGTAAGAGTCTCGTACTCCTTGTTTGTCTCCCGCAGTCGTTGAAGCGTGCCGTCGGCTTCCTGGAGTTTTTGCTCAATTGCCGCCTTGAATGGGGCGAAGTCCTCATCGAACCGCTCCCCTTGCGCTTGCTGCCACGCCGTGTAGTTCTTCGTGTTTGTCGACTCAAGTTCGTTGATTCGTTTGGTGCCGTTGTCGACGACTGTGTCAACGCGCGCCTCGTACCCGTCAACGGTTTCGCCGGCACTGCTCGCCGTGTTCTGCAACGATTCCAACGCCGTAGAGACCACCGTAAACCGCTGCTCCGCCTCCTCGCCGAGCTCCTCCAGCCGTTCGCCGAGCGCAGTTCGTTTCTCGTGTAGGAGGGCGATGTCCACGTCCTGCTGTTCGACGAGGTCGTCGTAGAAGCTCCGGAGCTGCGCCTGTTGTGCCGGAGGCAACGGAGGCGTCCACATCGCGTACAGCGGTTGCAGGGTGCCCTCCGCATAGATGACGGCTTGATCGGTGTAAGACGGACTGGCGGTGGTGGACCGGTTCTGCAAGTAGGACAGCGCGGAGGTCCACGGGCTGTGTAATTCGTCTAGAAGTGCCTGGTTGAACCGGCGGGCGTTGTGTGCGCCGAGCGGTTTCACCGCCTGCGAGAAAGCCAGCAACTCTCGCACCCGGTTTAGCTCGCTTCGTTCCGCATCGCTCACCTCATCATGAAGAGAGCCGATCAGCGTCGACGCGGTCTGCAACGTGTCCCACAGCGGATGCGCCTGGAATTCCGATTTCAACACTGGGTCCTCCGATCAGCGAGCTTCTCTTCAATCTACTGGTCGGCACCCACATACTTGGAACCGCCGCCGGTTCCCTCGTGGCGATTCCGCTGCCCGCTGCTCGGCCGCCAGCAGGATCTGTGACGTCAGTTGTAGTCATCGACGACAACGAGCTTCGCGCCGTCGCTGTCCTCCGGGAACTCGTCTGCCTCACAAGCGAAATCCCAAGAGTCCGTAGTGTCCACGAGCGACGGAACCCTACGTGGGTCATCGGCTTCACACGTCAACTCTGTACCGTCGCTAAACGTGATCGTCGACACCGGACTGAACTTGATCCCGTTACTTTTGAGGATCGTGAACCCGAGGGTCAGTTCGGTGTCAACGGATGTCGTGTTCAACACGGCCGAGTCGACTGTGTAGAAGCCCGTGTCTGTGTTGTCCGTGATGTCGTTGATCGTTGCAGTGTTTGTGACCTCGAGCGGGTCAGCTTGTTCCTGGGCGCACCCGGCGAGGGTGACAGTGAGGCCTGTAGCGACAGCCAGCACAGCAGCACCTCGGCGTACCGGTATTTGCGACCTCATCATGGAATAAGACTGGCAGATGGCAGACCGATACTCTTCGTTTGAGCAGGTCGAGTTGCCGTTAGAACTACCAACTGGTGCGGAACGCGACCGCTGGTCGTCATGCCAGGTCATGCGTGGCCACTTAACGGACGGCCGAGAGTGTGACACACGAGCGCCGTATCGGCGCCAATGAGAAGAGCCGGCCGCCCTCGAGGGCGCCCGGCTCTTTTTGTGGGGGAGTGGCGTCAGTGTGCGGCGTCGTATGCGTCGCGGACGGTCTGGCTGATGCGGCCGCGGGAGGAGACTTCGTGGCCGTTCGCGTTCGCCCATTCGCGGATCTTCGCGAGCTCTTCCGAGTTGCCGCGCTTCGGCGCGCTGCCCGCACTGGTGCGGCCAGCGCGGCTGGTGACCTTGCGGGCGGCGGCGATGTAGTCGGAGAACGCTTCGCGGAGCGCGTCGGCGTTGTCGTCGGTGAGGTCGATTTCGTAGTAGGCGCCGTCGAAGCCGAACGTGATGGTACGGCCCTTGCCGTCTTCGATGGTGTCGCCGGTGAGGTCGTCGACGAGGTGCGTGGTGACTTTTTGCGCCATGGGAGGTCGCCTTTCGCTCGGGGATCCTCTCCACCCTGGCATAGCTGATCCCGTAGAACGCTTCGTTCGTTCTTCTTCCGATCGGCTGGTCGGGCAGACTGAGCGGTGATGTCTGATTCGTCGCCAGCCGTATCCGGGTATGCCGCTGCTCTTGCCGAGCTGAAGCAGCAAGTGCGTGCTGCCCGGTTCACGGCGCAGCGCCGCGTGAACACGGAACTCATCCGCCTCTATTGGGGAATCGGCGCAACGATCCTGCAGCGTCAGGGCGAGGATGGATGGGGGAGCAACGTCATCGGTCGGCTCGCGACGGATCTGCGTGCTGAGTTCCCGGAGATGAAGGGCTTCTCCCCGCGGAACCTCGCCTACATGCGAGCGTTCGCGGCGGCGTGGCCGGACGAGCAGATTCTGCAACAGGCTGTTGCACAACTGCCCTGGGGGCACATCACCGTCCTCCTCGACCGGCTCGATGACCACGAGCTCCGGGACTGGTACGCCGGCCAAGCGGCCGCCCACGGGTGGTCGCGGAACGTCCTCGAGCACCAGATCCGCTCCGCAGCGCACGCCCGGCTGCAGGCGGCGCCGACGAACTTCGCTGAGGTGCTCCCGCCGGGGGACTCGGATCTGGCGCAGCAGATCACGAAGGACCCGTACGTGCTGGACTTCCTCGCGCTCGACGGTGACGCGAAGGAACGCCACCTCGAGCAGGCACTGGTCGATCGGATCATCGATACCCTCCGCGAGCTCGGGGAGGGGTTCGCGTTCGTTGGCCGGCAGGTGCACTTCGACGTCGACGGGGACGACTTTTACGTCGACTTGCTGTTCTTCCACGTCGAGCAGCTCCGGTATGTCGTGATCGAGCTCAAGACCGGAAAGTTCAGGCCGGAGTATCTCGGCCAGCTCGGCTTCTACGTCGCACTCGTCGACGACAAGCTCCGCCGACCTCAGCACGCGGACACGGTCGGCTTGCTGCTGGTCGCGGACAAGAACGACACCGTCGTCCGCTATTCACTCGCAGGCCAGCAGACGCCGATTGGTGTGGCCAGCTACGACCTCCTTCCGCCGGCGGTGCGGGCGGCTCTGCCTTCGGAAGCTGACCTGGCTTCCGCGCTCACCACGGCGCAGGACCCAGCGGACTCCTAGCGCCGGCTCGTCAGCGCCTTACGTCGCTAGGGAGACGTCCAGAAGCAGATCCGTTGTCGAGACGACGGCACTGTTCCGTGTCCGATGCTCACTCGGCGAGGGACCGCGGCGATACCGCAACCCGCTCGTCTTCGATTTCGATTCCGGTCAACGCAAGCGCGAGGCCGCGGTGAGCTCTCGTCTTCCACACAGCAATGATCGAGGCGATCGCGAGGCAGAACGCGAGGAACCCGGAAAACGGGAAGCCGAGTGCGAGCAATGTGGCCCACCCGCCGGATCCGAGTGCCCAGCGCGCCAACCGCTTCCCGACGTTCGGGACAGGCCGTGGCCTCAGACGCACGACGTGCTCGCCCAACGTGCGGCCGGACAGGAGGACGACGACGAGTTGCAGAAGAGGCGCAACGAGCGCGGACACGTCGACGAGTGCGGTGAGCTGCGGTGACTGTGGGTTCCGCCCGGCGGCTGTCCAGGCCAGCGCCGTTCCAAGGCTGATGGCAGCTGACACGAACCAGATAGCCAGGACGTCGGACAGGATGCCCGAGAACCTGCGAGCTGCTGTTACCGGTCGCGGCGCTTCAGCGTCGTCGGTGCTCGAGCTGCTGGCTCCAGCGAGGAGTCCGACGAGCGGCGCGAGGAGTGTGCCGAGCAGAGCGCCGGCGGTGTTCGCGAAGAGGTCGTCGAAGTCGAACAGGCGATACGAGCACGGGTAGAGGAACCAGTCGCCGGTGAGCTGCGTGGTCTCGATGAGCAGCGACACGACCAGCCCAGCACCGAAGCCCGCGAGGAGCCCCATGAGGAGTCGGTGTCGGGCGAGGGCGTGCTTGGCGAACGCACCCAGCGGTAGGAACAGCAGCACGTTGAAGATCACTTGCGCGGCCGCCGGGTTCGAGACAAGGGAGCGCGGGCCGCTGATGCCCCCTTCCTTGGCGATATCGGCGAGGAAGGAGAAGGGACGCAGCTGGGGCCCGGCTGATGCCTGGCACATCGTCGAGACGTCCGCGGGCAGGGGCAACAGTGTGTACGTCAGCAATGCGAGAGCGTAGACAAGCGCGCCGAACGCGACGAGGGAGCGGCGGAACCGAAGTTGGCCGTGCGTCCGGTACTCGCGTGCGATCCATGGCACGAGTGCGGCGACGCTGAGCGCGAAGCCGATAGCGAGCGCGATGACGCCGGGAAAAACTGTGCCCATACCACGTAAAATACCGGAACTATCCAATCGCGAATATCGGCCTTGAGATGTATTCCACATCCCTCGATCGGCTCACTGAGTGGCGCGGTGAGGTTGACGACATCGGCCCCCTCGTCCTCCACGCTGAAGCCATGAAGACACGCACTCGTCGTTCCATTCGTCTCGCCGCAGTGAGCCTGCTCGCCGGTTCTGTCGTTCTTGCCGCCTCGGGGTGCGCGTTCGTGCAGCAGCAGACGGGCGATGCCTGGGCGGTGACCTACGAGATCCGCGTCGATGACCCAACCGGCTCGACGCTTTCCGATATCCGCGTCGAGGGAGCGGAAGCTCGAGGTGACGAGTCGAAGCTGCACAAGATCGGAACGGAAGCCACTACCCGCACGGACGGTGCAGGGTCGGCGTGGGTGCACGAAGCCGTGGTCCTCGCCAAGCAGCGGGCTTCGGTCAGTGCGACGCCGGCGCCGGGAGTGACAGCTGAATGCCGGATCTTGCTCGATGGCAAGCGGGAGATCGCCAAGCAGACCTCTGATGGGCCGGGTGAGCCGGTGGACTGCTCGGTTCGCACCCCGTCCTTCAAGTAACTGGTCATTCGCGCCCGAAGCATTGTGTGCCTCTGCATCGAATAACCAAGCAGGCCCGCCCTTTAGGTCTCTGACACGACCGAGAGCGACCCGTGTGATGCGGGGAGGCCACTCTCGACGAGCGGACGAGCGGACGAGCTCACGACGTCGCTGGCGATTTGCTCGCTCCGGCTGACGAAACAATCGATTGGCCCGAGACCGCAGGCCTCACGGAGCTGGTCACGAACCAGCCGCGAGGATCTGACCCAGAGTCGTGGCGACCTCCGGTCCACCCCTCCTCAGCGAGCATGAAGAATGCCTCCCTGAGGAGGCACTTCCCACGCCCATCAGAAGCACGAGGGCGAATCGGCGCAGCGCCATTCCTGCTTCCGAAGATCTCGCCTGAGCTCCTCTTCACGGCAGCTGTCCAATCGGTTCCGGCGCCGGGATCGGTCGTGCGAGACACGCGACATCTGATCGAGAACCGCGGAAAGGGCGGGACCAGCCGGCGGTGGCGTTAGTGCATCGTTGTCGGGCTGGTGAGGATGTCAGTCCGATCGAATCGAAGTCGCCGGTCCGACGCGCGTGCCGGTTGAGGCAGCGGCCTCAACCGTCCGCGCGCCTTCACCCGCAACAGTGACCGTCCCCTTGCCGGCGCGATCGGTGAGCACCGACCCCTGTGACTGGCCGTCAACGCGAATCGCGTACCGAGTCTGAGCGGCACCTCGAACTGTCACTGTCAGACCGTCGCGCGTGCTTGACAGGAAGACCATGGGGGCGGTGATTGTGACGGTCTGCGCTGCAGTGCGCTGCCCAGCTGCAGTGGCATACACCTGGTATGTCCCCGCGGGAACAGCGACAGGTGGCGTCGACCATCTTCCGGAAGCATCTGCCTGCACAAGCGTGTTCGCACCACCGACAGACACCAACACCGAACCCCCGGAGCTAGCCGTCCCAGACACGATCGGCAGGAGAAGACCTCCTCCAGCGTCGATACCGCTGATGCTTGGGCTAACGGCGAGGGGAGAGGTCGGAACAGGCTCGGAGGTGGGGGCAGACGACGCCTTTCCCTGCGGCCGGTCTGGCTTGCCGGCCACAGGCGGCTCCGAGGTCGGGGAGGCGGCAGGAGCCGGGCTGTCGGTGGCTTTGTTCGTCGGTGGCGATGTCGGTCGCCCGGACGACGAGGGCGAGGGCGAGGGGTGAGCCGCCGTCGGGGTTGACGCGATTTCGGGCGTGCCATTCGGCTGATGCCCGTCAACAGCGAAACCGACACCTGCCCCGATCAAGATCACGGCTACGACTGCTCCTGAAACGAGGAGGAGACCGGAACGTCTGCGGCGAGAGCCTGGCTCAACCGACGACCGGTGAGCGGTGAGCGTGTCCGCATGGGCGGATTCGCCCGAAGTGACGAAGGCACCGAGCCCGGTCGCGCCGAGCGTGCCCACCGCGAGGGGCAGCAGCGCAGGGGCTCGGACGTCAGCTCGACCGTGCCTTGCGAAGTCGTGGCACCACAAGGCGCGGCGAACTGCCCCGAACTTCGTGCCCGTACCCGCGTCATCAACTGCTCGAGCCGCCGTCTGAAGGAAGTGAGAGCGCAAGTCGAGCCTTGCCTCTCGCCCAGTGAGCGGCAACTTTGTTGTGCTCCTGGGCGGGCCGCCGGAGTTCCCTGGCTCCGGCGGCCCGAACCAAGCATCCCGTCCAAGAGGAGCGGTGATCGTCACACGCCATGTTGCGGTGCGTTGACCGTCTGAGTCGGCCTACACCGCGTGGCTTCCGGCTCTAACCGAAACTGGCGGCGTCAACCACTTCCCTTCGGCGTCTGCCTGAACTGAGGTGACTACGTCGCCGACAGTCACCATCACCGAGCTGCCAGGGCGGGCCGTCCCGGTCACGATTGGCAACAGGATCCCGCGCGTCGTGTCGATGCTGTTCAGCCTCGGACTGAGTGTCGAAGGTGTTCCCTGGGGCGGCGCTCGCTCAGCAGCTGGGGATTCAGGTCCGCCCGACGGCGCGGACGCTGGCTCTTCAGCCTCGCTCGGAGGCGGGCCATGACGGCGGCATTGCAACTCTTTGCCGCGCTGCGCAGACCTCGTCGTTGATATCGGCAAGACCGGTGCCCATGGGCCCGGGTAGGGGACCAGGAGCGGTGTCGAGGGTCTGCTCTCGTCATCCGCCAGACCGGTCTGCGTCAGCGCCCACACGTGGGCTAATCTCCCGGAGCCTGAGTAAGAGCTCGTCTGGATTCGTCGGCGACACGTTCCCTGCAGTGCGCAGCCCGCTGAGGAACCCACGAGTCTCGCTGAGAGCATCACGGCCGAGCGCTCCGATGCTCTCGAGTGCTGCGGCGACCTGTTCGGTCGCGGAGCTCGACGCTGCACGCGCGAACTGCGCTCCCTCGGCCAGCGCAAGGATCGCCGCCAAGCGATGCGCAATAACGTCGTGCATCTCACGAGCGGCCCGGAGACGCTCTTGCTCGATCGCGACTGCGTGCTCGGCTCTCGCAGCATCCCGCTCCGCGAGCAGTTGCGCCCGACGTGTGCTGCTCCGGGCCGCGCGCGTCCGGCCGACGGCGAGCCCTGTCCGAGCCTGCCCACATTCTTCGGACGGAGTCGGATGAGACAACGGTTCTGTGCGCATCCCGCCAACGGTAAGTCGCGCGTCCCCGCGAGGCATCATCCTCGGGGTGGACCGCCGTCGGCTTATCGAACGATCATGCGCACCGCGCACCGCGCACCGCGCACCGCGCACCGCGCACCGCGCACCGCGCACCGCGCACCGCGCACCCCGCACCCCGCATGCCGCGGCCCTCGGCCGCTTGGGAGCCCGGCCCGGTCGGAGAAGGCGAGTG
>NZ_LR732828.1:0-3309 GCF_902506155.1 Curtobacterium sp. 8I-2 | reverse complement strand
GCGCACCGCGCACCGCGCACCGCGCACCGCGCACCGCGCACCGCGCACCGCGCACCGCGCACCCCGCACCCCGCATGCCGCGGCCCTCGGCCGCTTGGGAGCCCGGCCCGGTCGGAGAAGGCGAGTGCATGGCTCACGGCCTAGGCAGAAGTCGCGGAGCAGGGCGCGGACAAGAGTGATGCCGTCCCTGGTGCTCAGGCGGTATGCGCGGAACCGTCACCGGGCACATCGCCGGGCGGGTCTGTTGAGACACCGAGATCCCCGGATCCTGGCGGGTTCCAGAAACGGCCGCACGTGTGCGGTAGCCGATCGGCTATAGGGCACCGAGACCAGCGCGCCTGTGTCCGTCGACGACGCTATCCACTTCGCAGTCGACCCTGTCTCCTAACCGACCTCCAGGACGCAAGAGCCGCCGAGCTCTTGCGAGACATGGCTGCAAGACGGTCAGCGCAGGGTCTGATGTGGGGGAGCGGGCCGCACCGCGAGACGTCTCGCAACCGTAGGGTCTCAAGACGTACTCCCGATACTGTTCCGGGAGGGCAGCCTGCGAGCGTGCCGTCCTAGCCTGCCGATGTGCCTGAACTGATATCCGGCAGAATCCGAGCTGCCTTTCGCGACGACACTGCCTGCACCGTGGCGACGATCTGAGTTCTAGCGGCTCCGAGCCATGCACTCGCGTTCTCCGATCGGGCCTGGGTCTTACCGTTGGCGGGACAGAACCGTTGTCATCTCATCCGGCTCCGTACGAAGAGTGTGGGCATCACGCCCGGAGCCGCTACTCCCATTAACTGACTCCGGCGATCGCGCAGGTGGTGTCAGAGGGCGCCGTGAAGGTCGCAGCTGCCTTCCACAGCTCACCCTTCTCACTCGCCGCTTCGGCTCGGACTTGGCTCCAACCAACGACTGTGCCGTGAGTATCAGTGAAGAAGACAGTGATGAAGTAGCTGCCGGTCGTTTTGCCAGTGTTCTTGATCTTCCCGGATGCCTGCCATCCAGTCTTCGTGGCTGCGCACTTCTGCAGCGTTACCGAGGCTCGCTTGTTGGCGTCATTCGTGATTTCTGTCGGGACGTCGATGGCCCCGGAGACGCCGGGGGTTTGACCGAGCAGCTGCGGGCCGGCGGACCGAGTGCTGTTGGTGGTCGGCGTCGGTTGTGGCGTGTCGGGGCTGCATCCAGTCAGGGCTACGGCCGCGAGGGTTGCTGCAATGGCGACGGCGACAAGATTGGTTGTGGTGTGTTGGCGCATAAGCGTGTGCCTTTCTGACGAATGACGATGGGGCGGGCCCGGTATCCCGGTCCCGCCCCATCGTTGGTTGGTTACGCCCGTCGGCGTCGGCGGGTGATGGTGAAGAGCGCTGCCCCGCCGAGCAGCAGGATGAGTGCGATACCGATCGGCGTTTCAACGGAAGCGCCAGTGAAGGCAAGGCCAGAAGGGCCAGGCTTCAACGTCACGACCGCGGTCGACGGGTCTGACGGGATCCGGCCGCCGCCGAACGGCGGATCGCCTGCGACGACTGCGCTGTTCGAGATAGCGCCGGCGGTCACATCGGCTGCGGTCGTAACGTACGTGGCGGTGCAGTCCACGGTCGCCCCTGGCGCGAGTGTGCTGATGTCTGCCGGGCAGGTGATTGCCGACAACTTCCCCGTGCCGGTGAAGTCGCGGTCCTCGATTTGTGCGTTGCGGATGGTGATGTTCCCGGTGTTGGTGACCGCGAAGTTGTAGCGAATGGTCTGCCCAACCCCGGCGACGGTCTTGTGGTCGGCGGTCTTGACCACGGTTATCGATCCTTGCGGATCGGTGGGAACGTTCACTGTGCTCGGCGGGGACGGCGCCACGGGCGGACCGCCGGGAGTGTTACCGGTGACGGTGGCACTGTTGCGAAGTGAGCCGGAATCCAGGTCGGCTTGGGTGACGGCATAGGTAGCAGTGCACGTGATGGCTTCACCAGGGGCAAGGCTGTCGCCAGCTGCCGGGCAGGTGATCGCAGACAGTGTCCCCGTTCCGGAGAACCCGGTGTCAGTGATCTTCGGGTCCGTGATGGTCACGTTGCCCGTGTTCGTCACCCGGAAGCTGTACGTCACCTTCTGACCAACCTTGCTGATCTTTTGCACATCGCTGGTCTTGACGACCGTCATCGATGCGTTCTGGGGAGTCGGCACGACGGCGTTGGACGGCGTCGAGGTCAGTTCCCCGCCGGGAACGGTCGACGGCGGGGTGCCGTGCGCTACCGCTGCGTTGGTCACTTCACCGGCGTTCACGTCCTCCTGTGTCAGCGTGTACGTGGCTGTGCAGGTCACCTGCGCTTCGGGAGCAACCGAAGCGGCGGCTGCCGGGCAGTCGATGGTGGAGAGCTCGCCGGTGCCCGAGAACGCCTGCTCCTCGATCGACACGTTCGAAAGGGTCACGTTGCCGGTGTTCGTCGCCACGAACGAGTACGTGATCGTCTTCCCGGCGGTGAAGTTCGATTCGCTGGTCACATTCGCGGACTTGACGACACCGATCGACGCGACTGGCGTTACGGGCACGATCACCGTTGACGGGGTCTCGGGAACGACTGGGTCCCCGCCGCCGGGAGGGTTACCCGTCGCGGTTGCCGTATTGGACAGGTTCCCGGCGTCGACATCTGCCTGGGTGACGGTGTAGGTCGCCGTGCAGGTCAGCGTGTCTCCCGGAGCAACGCTCGAGGACGGGCACGTGATCGCCGAGAGAGCGCCAGTGCCGGTGAAGTCCTGGTCCTGCACCTCGACGTCGTCGATTGTGACGTTGCCGGTGTTCGCGACCGCGAACGAATATGTGATCTCCTGTCCGGCCCGCGTGATCGTGGTCGTGTCGGAGGTCTTCGTGATCGTCAGGCTCGGATCCGCCGGCACGTTGACAGTGGTCGTCGACGGCGGCGAGGTGACCGGTGGCCCACCCGGCGTGTCGCCACTAACCGTCGCGGTATTTGTCACCATGCCGGCGTCGACATCCGCCTGGGTGAGCGTGTAGGTCGCGGTACAGGTCACCGAGTCGCCCGGTGCGAGCGAGCGAGCTCCGGCAGGGCAGTTGATCTCCGACAATGTCCCGGTACCGGAGAAGGCGCCTTCATTGACCGTGACGTTGCGCACGGTCACGTTGCCGATGTTCGTAGCGCGGAAGGAGTAGGTGACGGTGTCACCGACCTTGGTCGCGCTGTCGGGCGTGGCCGTCTTCGTCACCGTCAACGCAGGAGCCGCTGTGATCGTGACGGTCGCAGTGGACGGGGGCGAATCGACCGTTCCACCGGTCGGGGTGGTCGCCGAGCTCGTCGCCGAGTTCGTAACGACACC
>NZ_LR732829.1:0-3139 GCF_902506155.1 Curtobacterium sp. 8I-2 | reverse complement strand
GGTCCGGGCGGGCGACGGCCCGGGCTCGGACGTGCGAGCGTCGGCCCGGCTAGGTCCGTGCGAGCAGTCGACGGCCCAGCCAGTCGTCCGCGTGGCGGACCCCGGGCAGGGCGAAGAAGTAGCCGCCGCCGACCGGTGACACGTAGTCGACCAGGGGCTCGTCGACCAGGCGCTTCTGCACGGCGACGAACTGCCGTTCCAGGTCGGCCTGGAAGCACGCGAACAACAGGCCCATGTCGAGGTCACCGTTCGTGTCGGTGCCGTTGTCGTAGTTGTACGGACGGCGGAGCATCTGCTGCGCACGCGCCTCGGCGGTGCGCGGGTTCGCCAACCGGATGTGTGCGTCCATCTGGATGACGTCGCCGGTCGGGTCGTCCTGGTACCGGGGGTCGTCGAACTCGCCGCTTCGGGTGAGCGGGGCACCCGAGTCGCGGTGCCGGCCGATCATGTTCTCCTGCTCGTGCAGCGAGACGCGGTCCCAGAACTCGACGAACATCCGGATGGTCCGCACGACGTGGTAGCTGCCCCCGGTGACCCAGTCGGGTTCGCCGTCCTGTCCACCGCGGGTCCAGACCAGGTCGTCCATCACGCTGCGGTCCGCGGTGGAGGGGTTGCCGGTGCCGTCCTTGAACCCGAGCAGGTTGCGCGGGGTGCCGGAGGGGCGCGGCGGGGACGCGAAACCGTCCTGGCGCCAGCGCACCTGCATGCCGCCGCGGGTGGCCCGGGCGATGTCGCGGACGGCGTGCAGGACGGTGTCGGTGTTGTGCGCGCACACCTGCAGCAGCAGGTCGCCGTCCGAGATCGACCGGTCGAGGTCGTCGTTCGGGAAGTCCTCCATCGTCCGCAACCGCGCCGGACGCTGCCCCGACAGGCCGTACCGGTGGTCGAAGAGCGAGGCGCCGACGCTCGCCGTCACGGTGAGCCCGTCGGCCGCGACCTGCGGTCCGAGCACGCCGGAGTCGGCCGGCGGCGCGGTGATCCCGACGTCGGCAGGCGTGCCGCCGCGGGTCAGGAACCGGGCCCGCTCGGTGATCGTCCGGAGCAGGTCGGCGAGGTCCCCGCGGTCGGCCGCGGTCACGTCGAACGCCAGGAACGCCGACTGTCGCTGCGCGGGTGTGGTGATCCCGGCCTGGTGCGCGCCGTGGAACGCGTACGAGGAACCGGGCGAGGCGTCGGCACCGCCGGTGGTCGCGGCGGCTGCCTGGAGGCCCGTCCCACGCCCGGCGGTCAGGCTCGCTGCCGCCGCGGCGGCTCCGGCACCTGCCCCGACCGCGCTGGTCAGGAACGCGCGGCGTCCGACCCCGCGGGTGGGGCCGGGCTGCTGCTGGTCGTCCGGTGCGCCGGCGGGACACACACTGCCGTCGGCGGAGAGCCCGAGGCGGGCGTGCGCCTCGGCCATCCGGCGGTACGTCGCCGCGTCCATCCCGCGTGGGCGCTGCTGGCTCCGGGGGCCCGCCGGGCCCGGGCGCTGCGGTCGTTCGGTCACGAGGTCCTCCTCGGGTCGCAGATGGCGGCGACGGGCGCGAGCTGTTCGAGCGCAGCGTCGAGGTCGGCGTCCAGGTGCTCGCGGGCGGTGCGGTCGAGACCGTCGAGGGTGTCCCAGCTGCCGTCGGTCCGTCGGTGTGACTCGACGTCGGCGCGCAGGGTCGCCAGCGCACGGTCGGTGGCCCGGAGTCCCGGGTAGCGGGTCCGCAGGATCGACCGGAGCGGCTCGAGCGCGTGCTCCGTCCCGCTGATGTTCGCGTCGATCGTCGCCAGTGCCGTGTGGCTGCCGGCGTCGGTGGCCCCCGTCGCCTCGAAGCGGAGCGCGTTCTCGAGGATCTCGTGCGAGCGCAGGCCGATGTCGAGCGGGTCGACCCGCTGGGTGGGGAACGTCCGGCGCAGGTGTTCGACCGCGGCGACCAGGGCGTCTGCGGGTGCGACGGCGCGGCTGCTGGGTACTCCGGACCACAGCAGCGCTTCGACGCGGTGGAAGCCGGTCAGGTGCGGGTCGTCGAGTGCGGTCCGTCCGGCGGCCGGGAGCCCGTCGATCGCGGTGTCGTCGTCCCCGAACGCGCCGTAGGCGGCTCCGAGCTGCTCGTACTCGCGGTGACCGACCAGCCAGTCCCGCCGTGCGGCCCGGACGTCACCCGTCCGGACGTCGGCGTCCAGTGCGCGCACGTCGGCGAGCAGCGTCGGCAGGCGGCTCTCGATCCAGTCGCCGTACGACTTGGCGGCGGGGATCAGGTCGTCGCGGGTGACCGGGACGATCCCGGGGGTCTCGTCGCTGACGTGCGTGGCGCCGCGCAGGTGGACGACGGGCCCGGTGCCGGGGTTCGCGTCGGCGGGCAGGCAGCGGAACCGGTACTGGCCGCGCGGGAGTCGGACGCCGTAGTCGTGCGTCGCACCCGCTCCCAGGCCCTCCGCGTCGAGGTAGACCGCGCCGTTCGTGGGGTCGACCAGCTGCACCTCGATCCCGGCGACGGAGGTGTTGTGGATCCGGAACGTCTGGGGGCCGGCGAGAGCGCGGTCCGGACTCGCGGGCCACCCCGTTCCGCAGGCGTCGGTGCCGGCCTGCACGGTGACCGCGCTCGTGTGCGGCGACGTCGGAGGGATCAGGTGCGGGGCGACGATCGCGGTCCCCACGAGTGCTCCGAGTGCGCCGACGACCACTGCCGTCGTGGCACGAACCGACATCGGCACCGATGACCCCATCCTGTAGAAATTCACAGAAAACCCTGGTCAGAGCCACTTTCAGCTCGACCAGGGCAACCCTAGGGTCGCTCCCGGGGCAGTTTTCCCGTCGTTCACCGCGGAACGGTTCTGTTCACCGGATCGTCATGCGGGCCGCGCCGCGCCGCGCCGCACGGTGCGGGGTGCGCGCCCCCGTGCGAGCTCGACGGCTGGGTGCGGTGCCACAGGCTCGCACCGAACCAGCGCCGCGGCACCCGCTGCTCAACCTCGCACCGTGCGCCGCCGCCAACCTCGCGCCCGCTCTGTCTCGCCGGGCTCGGCACGGTGCAGGTTCGTACATGCGGTGCGAGCTTGACGGCTGGGTGCGGCGCTGCAGGCTCGCACGGAACCACCAACCCGGCGCCCGCTGCCCAACCTCGCACGGTGCGCCGCCGCCAACCTCGCGCCCGCTCTGTCTCGCCGGGCT
>NZ_LR732826.1:167243-762992 GCF_902506155.1 Curtobacterium sp. 8I-2 | reverse complement strand
GTCGTGGTACGAGTACTCGCCCTTGCCGTCGAAGGAGGGGCCGCTCGCCCACGGGCCGTTCTTCGCCTCGGCACCGTCGGAGAAGTTGAGGTACTGGTAGTTGACCTCCTGGTTCTCCTTCGACTGCGGGAAGTTGCTCGGGACGGGGAAGCCCTCGACGCCCTGCTCGCGCAGCTCGGCGGCAGCGGTCGCCCACATGTTCTGGTGCATGGTGTCGCGGGCGATGAGGAAGGACAGCAGGTCCCGCACGCCGTGGTCGTCGGTCATGTGGTAGAGCCGGGCGGCCTGCACACGACCCTGCATCTCGGCGTTCTCGTTCGCCGTGAAGTCGGCGAGCAGGTTGCCGCTGGCGGTGATGTACGAGCCCTGCCAGGGGTTGCCGTTGCTGTCCACCGGGCGGGCGCCCGCACCGGCGACGATCGCGTGCTGGACGTCGGTGCCGCCGACGATCGCGGCGACCGTGGGGTCGTCCTGCAGCGCGTCCTCGGTGATGCCGAGCGGGGACTTCTCGAGCAGCTGCGCGATCATCGTCGCGAGCATCTCGACGTGGCCCATCTCCTCGGCGCCGATGCCGAACACCATGTCGCGGTACTTGCCGGGGATGTGCATGTTCCACGCCTGGAACTGTTACTGCATGGCGACGGAGATCTCTCCGTACTGGCCACCGAGCACCTCCTGCAGCTTGCGGGCGTAGATCGCGTCGGGCTTGTCGGGCGTTGCCGTGAACTGCAGTTCCTGCTTGTGGAAGTACACGTGGCTCTCCTTCACTCCAGCGGGTGCCCGTCGATCGAGCGGGTCCGTGTGCGATGGTCGGCGCGACCGCCTCAGCGCCGTCTCAAGGAAAGCCAGATCGCGCAGACGGGCGTCAGCGTCCTCTCCCGCGTCGACGCAAGGCGACGACCCCGGCCCACACCGTGCAGCCGGTGAACCCGAGAACGAGCACGGACACGACGGGGATCGCGAACCCGTCTCCGATCGACTGCTGTCCGCGGAGCCAGACGACGACGAGGAGCAGTACCAAACACCCTGCGGCGATGATCGTCGCGACATTTCCAGCTGCTCGTGAGCCCATGTCCACCTCGTTCCGTTGCGATACCCACCGCCATGCACACCTGACGGCTTGCTTGTGATTCCTCAAGAGTAAGTTCGTTGGACGAAGATCTGACCACCGGAGCTCCTGCCCCCATCGGGTGGGGGCTCCGGTGCGCGACGGGCGGGCAGACCGCACCGTCCCGGCATAGCGTGGCCGCGTGGACCTCGAACTCAAGAACCGTGTCGCACTCGTCGTCGGAGGCAAGGGGTACATCGGTACCGCCGTCGCCGACCGCCTCCGCACCGAGGGGGCGACCGTCGTCGTCGCTTCCCGCAGCGCCGAGGACTCCGACGGCAGCGTGCCGATCGACACCGCCTCGCAGGAGTCGGTGGACGTTGGCATCGCCGCCGTCCTCGAGCGGCACGGGCGCATAGACGTGCTGGTCGTGACCGCTGCCCCGAGCGCGAGCACCCTCGACCCGGCCCGGAAGTCCGACCCGGAGCAGGTCCTCGACGCGATCGACGGCAAGGCGCTCGGGTTCCTCCGCGTCGCGAACGCCGTGCTCCCCGCCCAGCGCGAGGCCGGGTTCGGTCGCGTGGTCGTGGTGAGCGGGCAGAACGCCTACTTCTCCGGCAACATCACGGCGTCGCTCCGGAACACTGCGGTGAGCGTCATCGCAAAGAACCTGGCCGACGACGTGGCGGGCACCGGGGTCACGGTGAACGTCGTCAACCCCGGGACCGTGACGGACACCCCGTCCGCCGAGGTCCGCCCAGGTGGCCCCGGCGACTCGACACCGCAGCAGATCGCCGACCTCGTCGCGTTCCTGTCGTCGCCGCTGAACGCGGTGTCCGGCGAGTCCGTCTCGATCGCGCACCGGCAGCTGGGATCCGTCGTCGTCTGATCCCCGAGTACCGGGTGATCGCCCCTCGCTTCACCCGCAGGGACGAAGCGCTTCGCCCCTGCGCCCGATGCCCCGGCGACTCCGCGCCACGAGTCTGGTGACATGGAGTCCTCGACGAAGCACACGATCGCCACGCTGCTGCTCTGCGCCGCGATCGTCACCACGACCGTCATCGCCCTCGCCGCCATGACCGCGGGCGCGTGACGTCGGTCCGCGCTGCACGGCGTGGGCGGCATGCGATGATCGAGCCGTGACCGAACGGGGCAGGTTCCTCCGGCCGCTCGCCACCCGGTCGATCGCCGTCGACGTGGCCTGGGCGGCCCTGGCGGCGTTCGTCTTCCTGCTGCCCATCGACCTCGAGCTCGAGCACGCGAGCCTCGCCGCGGTGCTGTCGGCCTCGGTGGCGATCGCCCTGCGCCGCATCTCCCCGTCCGCTGCGATGGCGATGGTCGTCGTCCTCGGGGTGATCCAGGTCGGCGGCGGCGAGCGCCCGTCGCTGGTGGACCTCGCGATGTTCGTCGTGATCGGGACCGCCGCGGTCGTCGGCACCCGCACCGAGGTCGTCGTCTCCGGTGTGCTCGCGGTCGTCGCCGGCGCTGGGGCGACGGTCTACCTGGCGTCGACCGGCTTCCGGTTCCTCGTGCTCATCAACGGTCCCCGCGACCAGGCGTTCCTGGCGATGGCCGCCCCGGTGACCGCGCTGCTCGGTGTCTGGGCGGGCGGGGTCGCCGTCCGCGCCTTCCGCTCCCGCGACCGCGAGTCGGAGCGCCGTGCCGATGCCGAGGCCGCGGCATCGCGTGCCGAGGCCGTCGCCACCGAGGCCGAGGCCACCGCCACCCGCGCCATCGACGTCGCCGAGTCCGAACGCATCCGCGCGGACATCGCCCGCGACGTGCACGACGTCGTCGGCCACTCGCTCGCGGTCATCATCGCGCAGGCCGACTCGGTGCCGTTCCTCGACGACGAGGCGCGCATCCGAGCGGTCAGCGCCACCATCGCGAGCACCGCCCGGAGTTCCCTGGTCGAGGTCCGACAGGTCCTCGGGCACATCGACGGCTCCGCCGAGGCGACCGGCCCGGGGTCGCTCGAGGAAATCGTGCAGGGCATCCGCGACGCCGGGGTCGACGTCGACCGCACGGTGCGCGGGGTCCCGCTGGCCCTGCGCCCGGACACCGGCACCGCTGCCCGCCGCGTGCTGCAGGAGATGCTCACGAACGCCCTGCGCCACGGCGCCCCCGGCAACCCGGTCGTCGTGCGGGAGACCTGGCGGAACGCCGACCTGGTGCTCGAGGTCGAGAACGTCGCCGGTGACGGCACCACGGCCGGCTCGGGCCGCGGGATCGACGGCATGGACTCGCGCCTCGGCGCCCTCGGTGGGTCGTTCGACGCCGCCGTGCTGGACGACGTGTTCACGGCACGCGCCCGCATCCCGTTCGACGTCCAAGGGGGACCCGTCCGATGACCGAACCGATCAGGATCCTGCTCACCGACGACCAGGCGCTGTTCCGCGCGGGGCTCCGGGTGGTGCTCGATGCCCAGGACGACATGCGTGTGGTCGGTGAGGCCTCCGACGGGGCCGAAGCGCTCGCGCTCATCCCCGAGGTGCGCCCCGACGTGGTGCTGCTCGACATGCGGATGGCCGGGATGGACGGCGTGGAGACCGTCCGGCAGCTCTACTCCGGCGCCGTCCCGGGGCCGCTGCCCCGCGTCGTCGTGCTCACCACCTTCGGGCTCGACCCGGCGGCGGCGACCGCGATCCGGCTCGGCGCCAGCGGCTTCCTGCTCAAGGACACCACGCCGCCGTTCCTGTTCGCCGCGGTGCGGGCCGTGCACGAGGGCAGCTCGGTCATCGCCCCGAACGACCTCGCGCAGCTGTTCGGCACCGACGTCGCTCGGGCCCCCGCACCCCAGCCGCCGGAGTTCGCGACCCTGACCGAGCGGGAGCGCGTCGTGTTCGGGTGGGCGTCCCGCGGCCTGTCGAACGCCGAGATCGCCACGAAGGAGTACGTCACCGAGTCGACGGTGAAGACTCAGATCTCGAGCATCCTCGGCAAGCTGTCACTGCGCGACCGGGTGCAGCTCGTCGTCTACGCCCACGACCACGGGCTGGCGGGCACCCGCGAGGACTAGTCCGCGGCGACCTCGTCGAGGATCGCCTCGACCGCGGCCGGGTCGTGGGCGAAGCGTCCGAGGAACAGGCCGCTGATCCGCCCCTGCCCCCGGGTGAGCAGACCGGGCCCGGCGCTGCCCCCGTAGAGCACGGTGCTGCCGTGCAGCTCGGGCCGCGTGGCGAGGTGCTGCTCGATCCCGGCGAGCACCGCCACGATGTGGTCGTCCGGTGCGGGTACCGGGGCGCCGATCGCCCACACCGGTTCGTAGGCGACGGTCAGGGGTCCGGCGAGCCCGTCGGCGACGGCGGTGGAGACGGCCCGGTCGAGCTGCGCGGTCACCGCCGCCACCGCTTCCGTCGGATCGGAGGCCCGGTCCGGCTCCCCGACGCAGACCAGCGGACGAAGGTGGTTGCGGAAGGCCGCGTGCACCTTCCCCGCGATCGTCGCGTCGTCCTCGTGGAACAGGGAGCGCCGTTCGGCGTGCCCGATCTCCACCAGGTCGACACCGATCTCCCGCAGTTCGGCGCCGGAGACCTCGCCGGTGAACGCGCCCGCGTCGGCCCACGACAGGTCCTGCGCGGCGAGCTGCACACCGGTGCCGGTGAGCAGCTCACGCACCGGGACGAGGGCCGGGAACGTCGGCGCCACGAAGAGCGACGCCGCACCCGAGCGCACCGCGGGGTGTCGCCGGGCGATGTCGGCGACCTCGGCGGCCCACGACAGCGTCCGGGCGTGCGAGAAGTACGTCTTCAGCGACACCCCGACGGTGATCACGGGGCGACCGTCTCCACGACGAGGGCGAAGGACAGCGCACCGGGGTCCGCGGTGCCGACGGCCTGGTCGGCGTGCGTCCGCGCCCGGCCCATCCTCGGCACGAGAGACTCCGTGCCGTCCGCGGCTTCGCGGGCGGCACGGACGGCGTCGCCCCAGGCCTCGGCGAGCGCCGCCCCGGCGTCGAGCCGGGTGCGGAGCACCTCGTCGAACGGCACCAGGGCGTCCACCATCGTCTTGTCACCCACGGTGGCGCCGAACGCGAGCACGGCCTCGGTGGCCGCGCGGACCCCCTGCGCGACGGTGGCACCCGACGGACGCGAGTCGTCCCCGACCACGCGACCCAGTGCCTCCAGGGCGGCACCCCAGATCGCACCGGACGTGCCGCCGGCCTTGTCGGACCAGGCGTCCGCGGCGACCAGCAGGACGGTGCCGGCACCGGCACCGCGGCTGACCGCGTCGGCGGCCGCGACGTCGGCGGCGTGCGATCCGCGCTGCATCCCGATGCCGTGGTCGCCGTCACCCGCGACGGCGTCGATGCGCCCGAGTTCGTCGGCGTGCTCGTCGAGGACGGCGCGGACCGCGGCGAACCCGGCGGCGACCTGCTCGGCGACCGCGCGGGACTCGTCGGTCGCCGGGCCGATGCCGACGCCCTCGGCGTCCGCCGCCACCGTGGACGAGTCGACTCGCTGTTCGGCGACGGCACCGCCCTTGCGGTAGGCGGGGGTGTCCGCGGGTGCTGCCCAGAGTTCCTCGAGCTCGTCGTCGAGCCAGAACAGCGTCAGGGAGACCCCGGCCATGTCGAAGCTCGTGACGAGTTCGCCGACCTCGGGCTCCACGATGACGACCCCGGCGTCCGCCAGGCGCCGCTGCACCGAGCGGTAGACGACGAAGAGCTCCTCGTACTTGACCGAGCCCAGACCGTTCAGGATCGGGACCACCCGCTGGCCCTCGAGTGCCACGCCGTCGGGCAGTTCGTCGAGCAGCCGGCACACCAGCAGCTCGGCCAGGCCGTCCGCGGTGGGCACGTCCGTCTCGTCGATGCCCCGCTCGCCGTGGATGCCCATGCCGACCGCCATCCGGCCCTCGGGGACCGTGAACAGGGGTTCCTCGGCACCCGGCAGCGCGCACCCGGAGAACGCGACGCCGAAGCTGCGCGTCCGGTCGTTCGCCCGCTCGGCGACGGCGGTGACCGTGTCGAGGTCGTCCCCGCGCTCGGCGGCGGCGCCGGCGACCTTGAAGACGCAGAGGTCACCCGCGATGCCGCGGCGCTTTGCGCGGTCGTCGGCCGGGGCGCTCGTCA
Organism: Curtobacterium sp. 8I-2; assembly: GCF_902506155.1. Classification (NCBI taxonomy): domain Bacteria; kingdom Bacillati; phylum Actinomycetota; class Actinomycetes; order Micrococcales; family Microbacteriaceae; genus Curtobacterium; species Curtobacterium sp. 8I-2. Next base: position 756,870 of record NZ_LR732826.1, on the reverse strand, counting down.
CGTCGTCGGTGACGCGGACCGTCCGAACCGGGATGCCGTCGGCCTCGAGCGTGCGGGCAGCGGCGTCGAAGTTCAGGACGTCACCGGCGTAGTTGCCGTAGCTGAGCAGCACCCCGCCGCCGTGCTCGGCGGCCTTCGCGACGCCGGTGACCTGCTGGGCGCTGGGGCTGGCGAACAGGTTGCCCATCGCGGCACCCGCGGCCAAGCCGTGTCCGACCAGTCCGCCGAACGCGGGGTAGTGCCCCGAGCCGCCGCCGATCACGACGGCGACCGTGCCGTCGGGGCTCGTGGTGGCGCGGGCGACGCCGCCGTGCACCTTCCGCACCCACCGTTCGTTCGCGGCGACGAAGCCGTCGGTCGCCTCGTCGGCGAAGTCCGCCGGGTCGTTGAACAGTCGGGTCATCGCTTGCTGCCCTTCGGGTCGGTGGTGCGGACGTGCGAGGTGTCGAGCAGCTCGTCGGCCTTGGCCCCGCGGAAGAACTTGGTGCAGAAGATCATCACCGCGGCGACGAACGCCAGGACGCCAAGCGAGACGATGCCGAACGCACCGCTGTCGGTGGGCACCACCTCGTTGATCGCGGTGCGCATGATCGGGGCGACGAACCCGCCGAGGTTGCCGAGCGAGTTGATCAGGCCGATGCCCGCGGCGGCTGCGGCACCGGTCAGGAACGCCGTCGGGTACGCCCAGGTGATCGGGCCGACGGACAGGAAGCTCGCGACGGCCAGCGTGATGAACAGGATGCCGAGCACCGGCTGCCCGTTCGCCCCCGCCCACGCCGAGCCGAGGATCGACAGGCCGGTCGTGACGTAGAACAGCGTGCCCCAGCGTCGGCGTCGGCCGACGGAGTCCGCCCGCGACCCGATCAGGTAGCAGGCGACGAGCCCGACGAGCCACGGGATCGCGGTCACGAGCCCGACCTGCCAGCCGACGTCCTGCCCGAGCAGCGAGGACACCTGCTGCGGCAGGTAGAACGTCGTGCCGTACACGGCGACCTGCAGGCAGAAGTAGATGATCGTGAAGTACCAGACGCGCCCGCTCGCCATCGCGCGCCAGATGCCCTTCGGGCCGTCCTCGGTGCGAGCGGTGTCCTCGCGCTCCATGGCCGCGGTGAGCGACGCCTTCTCGCCCGGTTCGAGCCACTTCGCCTGCTGTGGACTGTTCGTCAGGAACACCAGGGCCGCGACACCGGCCAGCACCGCGAGGATCCCCTCGCCGGCGAACATGACCTGCCAGCCGTGGAACGGGGTGACCTGGTCACCGACGCTGATGAGGCCGCCGGACAGCGGGGCGCCGATCATCTGCGAGAACGGCTGCGCCAGGTAGAAGATCGCGAACATGCGCACGCGCACCTTGTTCGGGAACCACTCGGACAGGTACATGATCACGCCCGGGAACAACCCGGCCTCGGTCACACCCAGGATGAACCGCAGGATGATGAACATCGTGTCGTTCGTCGTGAAGGCGAACAGTGCGGCGACGATGCCCCACGTGACGGCGATCCGGGCGAGCCAGAAGCGCGCACCGAACCGCTTGAGCAGCAGGTTCGACGGGATCTCGAAGATCGCGTAGCCGATGAAGAAGATGCCGGCGCCCAGGGCGAAGGCGGCGTCGGAGATACCGCGGTCGACGCGCAGGGCCTCTTCGGCGAAGCCGACGTTCGTGCGGTCGAGGAACGCGACGAAGTACAGGATGACGAGCATCGGCATGAGGTGCTTCGTCGCCTTGCCGATGGCGGACTTCAGGCCGGGGTCGTTCGTCGACCCGAGCGCGGGGGCAGGGGGTAGTGACACGGGATCGCTCCTTTGCGAGCACGGTGCGGTCGTTCTGGCGTCCGGCGGTCGGGCCTGTCGGCTGGTCGGCCTGTCGGCCTGTCGGCCTGTCGGACGGGAGGCACGGATCGCGTCGCCCGGTCGGCGCGCGTTCCGTGGGCGGCTGGCCCTAGTGCATGTACAGGCCGCCGTCGACGTTGAGCGTCTGGCCCGTGACGAACCCGGCGTCCTCGCTGATCAGGTACGCGATGGCGGCAGCGATGTCCCGCGGGGTGCCGATGCGCGGCAGCACGCCGTCGGCGGCCATCTCGGCCTTCCGCTCCTCGGACAGGGTGCCGCCCATGATGTCGGTGTCGATCGGACCGGGGGCGATCGCGTTGACCGTGACGCCGCGTGGGCCGAGCTCGCGTGCCAGACCACGGGTGAGGCCGATCACGCCGGCCTTCGCCACCGTGTACGGGGTCTTGCTGAAGGTGCCGCCGCCGCGCTGGGCGGAGACCGACGACAGGTTCACGATGCGCCCGTAGCCGGACCGCACCATCGACTCCGCCGCCCGCAGGCTGGCGAAGTGCACGCCGTCGAGGTTGATCGACAGCACACGGTGCCACTCCCCCTCGGGCAGGTCGAGGTAGGCGTGCGCGGAGGAGACCCCGGCCAGGTTCACGAGCGCGGTGATCGGCCGGAGTTCGGCCTCGATCGTGTCGAAGGCCGCACGGACGGCGGACTCGTCGGCGACGTTCGCACCGACACCGACGGCCCGCACGCCGTGCTGTTCGCGGATCTCGGCAGCGACCTGCTCGCTCGCCGTCTGGTCGAGGTCGACGATCCCGACGTCCCATCCGGCCTCGGCCAGGTGGTGGGCGGTGGCGCGGCCGATGCCCCGCGGTGAGGCGGCCCCGGTGAGGACGACGGTGCGGGTCTGTTCGGTCTGGGGGTTCTGCGTGCTCATGGTTCGTGCTCCGGGCTCAGTGGATCGGTGCCGGGCCGAGGTCGTCGAGCAGCTTCTGCATCGCGACGTACGCCTTGTTCCGGTAGGCGACGAGCTCGGGCGTGCGGTCGGCCGGCACCTCGAGGTACCCGGCGCCCGACTTCGTGCCGAGCTCACCGGCGTCGACGTGCTGCTGCAGCGACGGCGGAGTGGCGAAGCGCTCGGGCCAGCGGGTCTGCAGCGACTCGAAGCAGAAGGCGTAGACGTCGAGCCCGGCCATGTCGGCGATCGCGAACGGGCCGAAGAACGGCAGGCGGAACCCGAACGTGGTCCGCACGATGGTGTCGATGTCGTCGGGGCTCGCGATGCCCTCGTCGGCGATCTTCGTGGCCTCCTCGAACAGCGCGTACTGCAGGCGGTTCAGGACGAACCCGGTCGAGTCCTTCACCCGTGCCGACTGCTTGCCGGTCGCGGCGACGACGGTCTCGCCGACCTCGATCGCGTGCTCGTTGGTGGTCGGGTGCGGGATGAGCTCGACGCCGGGGATGAACGGAGCCGGGTTCGAGAAGTGCACGCCGAGGAACCGCTCCGGGCCCACGACCGCCTCGGCCAGCGACTCGATCAGGATCGTCGAGGTGTTCGAGCCGATCACGGCGTCGGGGCGGGCGGCCTCGCTGATGCGGCGCAGGGTCGCGTGCTTGATCTCGAGCTTCTCGGGCACGGCCTCCTCGATGAAGTCGGCGTCGGCGACGGCGGCCTCGATCGACTCGGCGGCGCTCAGGTGTGCGCGGACCCGTTCGACGGCGTCCTCGGGGAACAGCCCGTCGGCGACGAACTGTGCGGTCTCGCCGAGCAGCCGCTCCAGGTTCTGCTGGGCGATCTCGGCCGAGACGTCGGCGATCCGGACGGTGTGGCCGGCGAGGGCGAGGACCTGGGCGATCCCGCCGCCCATGTAGCCGGACCCGACGACGGCGATGTCGAGGGTGCTCATCGGATTGCTCCTTCGGTGCTGGTTGCTGCAGTCGGGGTCGCCGTCGCGTCGAGCTTCGTCGTCGCGAGGACGGATCGGATGTACTGCTGGTTGGTGGCGCAGACGCCGAGGCTGTCCCCGCCGTACTGCTCGGTCATGACGATCCCGCGGAACCCGTCGGCGACGGCGTCGCGCAGGACCTGGCGGTAGTTGATGAGGCCCGTCTCCATGGTGCTCGGCGCACTCGTCGCCCAGCTGCCGTCGCCGGCCTCGTCACGCGTGTAGTTCTTCACGTGCAGGTAGTTCGTGTGCGGCATGGTCTTCGCGAACAGCTCCCGCCAGTCCTCGACCGGACGGTGCAGACGGATGAGGTTGGCTACGTCCGCGTTCAGGCCGACGTTGTCGAGCCCGATCTCCTCGACCAGGCGGACCGCGCTGTCGGCAGTGCCGAGGTACGTGTCCTCGTACAGCTCGAGCGCCATCGGCAGCCCGACGCTCGCAGCGTGCTCGCCGAGCTCCCGCAGTCGCTTGACCGCGGCGTTCCAGACCTCGGGGTCGTCGGGGTCCTTCGGGCCCGGCGCCGTCCAGAACCACAGCGCCCGCTTCTGGGCGTCGGTGAACGGCTGGTGCAGCCCGGTCGAGAACACCTGCATGCCCCACTCGGCCGCCGCGTCGATCGTGCGGTGGGCGTAAGCGAGGTTCTCGTCCTCGTGCCCGGGCTGGATGACGCTCTTGCGCTGCAGGTGCACCGACGGGATCCCGATGCCGTGCGACTTCGCGACGGCGAACAGCTCGTCGCGGCGCGAGGCTTCGAGGTCAGCGGGCCGGATGTGGCTGTCAGCGAGTTCGGCCAGCGAGAAGCCGACGGCCTCGATCTGCCCGAACACCTCGTCCCACACCTCGGCGGGGGCGTCGTGGAATGCCGTCCCGTCGCGGGTGACCTGCGCGAACCCGTGCAGGCACGCGGCGACCGGCCAGGTCTCCGACGTCCAGGTGGTGGGGTCCCAATCCTGGTCGACCCAGTCCTGTGGAGTGGTCACGGAATGCTCCCTTGCATGTCGTGGTGGTTCAGCCTTGAACCTCTTTCCTATAGGAAAGATACTCGCACGACGCCGGAACGCAACCCCTCCGCCTCAGCTCGTGTGGGACGCGTCCGCGCGCGAACGCAACCGGACGGCGTCGATGTGGAGCCGCATCGCGGCGACGGCCGACGTCGGGTCCGCAGCGAGCGCCTCCAGGATGGCCCGGTGTTCCTGGACCGCACGATCCGTGTCGTCCCCGCCGCCCTCGACGATCTGCCGCATGCGGTGCACGCGCGTCGTGATGATCTCGGACATCTCCTCGAGGAACGGGTTCCGTGTCGCGTCGAAGATCAGCTGGTGGAACTGCCAGTCGCTGCGGAAGAAGCGGGCCATCAGCTCTTCCGGCGCGTGCGCAGCACCGACGGACGCGACCTCGGCGGCCACCGCCGCCTGCTCGTCGAGCGCTGCCGCCAGCCGCTCGCGCAGGCCGTCGACGTCGCCGCGGGCCGCGAGTTCGACGGCGCCGCTCTCGACGATGAGCCGGGCGTCGAACAGGGCCTCGAGCTGGTCGCCGGCCAGGGGCGGGGAGACCCGGTACCCCTTGTTCGCTTCACGGGTGACGAGGCCGGTGCGTTCGAGTTGCACCAGGGCTTCGCGGACCGGGGTCGGCGAGACCCCCAGCGAGCGAGCGAGGCCGTCGATCGACAGCCGCATGCCCGGTTCGACGTCGTGACCCATCAGGACCTCGAGCACCCGGTCGTAGACGCGGTCGCGCAGGCCGAGCTGCGTGATGCGCTCCGTCCCGAAGCCGGGCATGGTCGTGGACATGGGTCGATCCTAGAGAATCCACGACTCGGGCTGAGTGCGAGGGCTCCGACCAGGCTGCGCTGCCATCGGCCCCCCACTCTTGCGAAATCGACTCACCCGCATGATCGGGCTCACGATGGACTTGCTCGCAGACATTGCGGCCTTCCAGTCCCCTTCACCTGATCGACCATGCGCCCTTGCCCCGACACGACGCCCGAATGTCGTGGTTTCTCCGTCAAAGGCCGCTCACGTCCTAGTTCGTCAGGACAAGGAGGATCAGCGCCACCCCGTCGATCAACGCGACGATGATCCCACTCCAGAACCATCGCCCTCCGGCTCCGCGATGGAGCTTTCCGTCGCGCCATCCTTCTGTGGAAATTGTTCGCTGGACACCCACTCCAACGAGCACCAGTGCGCCGACTGCAATAACCAGCAGGACTGTCCATGTGATCCAAAAGCCCGACATGTTGCGGCCCTCCTAGCCACGCGGCAGGTACTTGATCAGCTTGCCGGCGATGCCACCGCCGAAGCCTCCAATAGCCCCGCTTACCGTTCCTTCGAGTGCCGCCTGCCCATAGTTATCTCCACCTTCAACTGCTTCCTGGGCGATACCGCCAAAACCTCCGAACACTCCACCCAAGACCACTCCACCCACCAAGCAACCGATTCCTGCGGTTGACGCGCAAACTGCGGCGGTCCCGACGGCAGCGATTGTCGCCACACCCGCATTGACGGCCGCTCCCCCGACGCTACGACCCGAGGAATCTGACTTATTGATGGGGTCAGCTCCCGCGAACGCGTAGCGGTTGGCATTACTCGGGCTGAGGGGCGCGTCGAGAGTGTCACGTTCGATCCACCCGCCCGTGACGCTGGACTGCCAGCGGTACCCGAACTTGGTGAGCCCGTTGTCGGTGCTGGACGAGCGGAGACCACTCTTGAACCCGTAGGGGTTCTGCTTCCACTGCGCGCTGTCGCCGCCGACGGTGACGGTTTCGACGCCGTACGGGTCGTACGAGACGGTGTACGCGGTCTTGCCAGTGTCAGCGATCGCGGCGACAGGGTTGCCGGTGCCGTCGATGACCCACATGCTCGTGGTGCCGTCGGTGGTCTGCAGGTCCAGCGGCTGCCCCGTGCCCGGGTCGCTGATTTGCCGGTGCTATGCAACGCTATATCTCGGTGAGCACCCAAACCATCAGCGATGCTTAGTGCGACTTGGGAACGCTAAGCCTATCGCAAAATATCCGAGGAGAGCAGCACTCACTACGGCTAGGGAGCCACGCCATAAACTACCCTCTACGAAAGAAAGCACAGCGTAAATTCCAATGATCACGGCCGCTACGCCCATCACCCCAGCCACTAACTTCTGTTCGTTTTTACTTCGTGTCCTGTTGATGATTCACACCCCTATTATCGCAGCTGGTCCGAGAACGGGTTCTGGCACGGAGCTACGTAATCACTCTGCCAACGATATCCCGAAGCCCTGTCAGCATCTACTGCGGCGTCGCACTCGGCTGTCTGCGCGAATGCATCCTCGCAGGTGGCAACAGCTCCAGCACCACCGGCTACGAGCGACTTCCATCCGGATACCGGGGCTGTAGCAATACCCGCGGCACATCCCAGGCTGGTCCAGAACCGGGAAGCAGCGCCTGTTGGATCTGTGAGATTGATCGGGTCCAAGCCTGCGTAGCCATACCGATTAGCGTTAGTCGGTTCGAGCGGTGCGTCGAGGGTATCGCGTTCGGTCCACCCACCGATGGTGCTGGACTGCCAGCGGTACCCGAACTTGGTGAGCCCGTTGTCGGTGCTGGACGAGCGGAGACCACTCTTGAACCCGTAGGGGTTCTGCTTCCACTGCGCGCTGTCGCCGCCGACGGTGACGGTTTCGACGCCGTACGGGTCGTACGAGACGGTGTACGCGGTCTTGCCAGTGTCAGCGATCGCGGCGACAGGGTTGCCGGTGCCGTCGATGACCCACATGCTCGTGGTGCCGTCGGTGGTCTGCAGGTCCAGCGGCTGTCCCGTACCCGGGTCGCTGATCACAGACGCGGTTCCGGTGCCGGCGACGGTGCGACTGGTGATCACGGGGACACCGTTGGAGTCGGACGTGCCATACGTGTAGTCGTACTCGGCTCCTCCGTCGGTGACCTGCGAGAGCAGCTTGTTCATGTCGCTGCCGGCGTACTCGTAGCGGGTGGTGACACCGTCCTTCGTGGAGGACGTCATCTGCTGCGCGCCGTTGTACGTGAATGTCTGCCCGGGCGCCTTCACCATGTTGCCGACACCGTCGTACGCATACCCGTCAGACGTGATCTGCCCGGCGGTGTTGTAGGTAAGCGTCTGCGACGACGTGACATCGCCGCCGCGCTTGGCGGTGAGCCGGTTCCCGGCCGCGTCGTACGTGTACGCCCACGTGATGTTCCTCGCACCGCCGGCCTGCGCTGCCTTGGTGAGGCGGCCGTTCGAGTCGTACGTGTACGTGGTCGTCTGCTGGGTGATGTTGTCCTTGACCCACTGGATCCTGTCCGTGGCGTTCGGGCTCTTCGTCGCCGAGCAGTCACCCCCGGCGTCGATACCGGTGATGTAGCAGTACGTCAGGCTCACGACGGACTTGGACGGGTCGTCGGCGTCGACGGCGCGAACACCGGTGACGTGGTCGGACACGCCGTAGGTGATCGTCTGGTGCGCCTGCCACGACGTCGGGTCCTTGGTCGGATCCGAGTTCTCGACAGCGCCGAGCCAGGTGTCCGTGCGGCGGCCGTGGTCGTCGTTCTTGTAGACCTGCTTCGCCGTGCCGCCGTTCGCGGTCGGGTAGGTGGTGCGGGTCAGGACGTTGGCGACGTCGTAGTCGTGCGTGACGGTGCCGTGGGCGTCGATGACCTTGGCCGTGTTGCCGGCGAGATCGTAGCCGTAGGACACTGTGCCACCGCCTGCGGTGTTCGCCGTCGAGGTGAGCCGGTTCCGCTGGTCGTAGGTGTTGGTGATGGTGCCGGTCGCGGACTGCTCGGTGAGCTGATTGCCGTTGCCGTCGTAGGTGTTCGTCACCGTTGCGGTGCCGTCATCGAACGCGGTCGTCAGGAGCCGGTCGTCGTTGTCGTACGTGTACGTCGTGACGCCGCCGTCACCGTCGGTGTGGTTCTTCACGCGGCCGAAGTCGTCGTAGGAGTACTTCTGCTCCCCGACCGTGTTCGCCGGCGCCGTGATCGCCAGCAGCTGGTCGTGGGTGTCGTACGAATACGTCGTCTTCCGGTCACGGTCGCTGTCGCCGGGAGCCGTCGCGGACTTCACCGCACCCCACGTATACGGGTCGGTGCCCTTCTTGTTGTACTCGAGCTCTGCCTTCGCCGCCTCCGGACCGGAGCCGCCCGTGGCGGTCGACGTTCGGTTGCCGGGGCCGTCGTAGCCGTAGTTGGTCTCATTACCCGAGCTGTCGGTGACCTTTGACGGCAGGTAGGCAGCCGATCCGGAACCGTACGTCGCCGAGTTCTTCGTGCCCGCGCCGGACTCCGACTGCGTCAGCGACTGCTCGTTGTTCGCCCCGTAGGTGTTCTTCGACGTCGATGCGCTTGCGCCCGCGCCGACACTCGAGTTCTCGACGCCGTTGTTCGTGGACTTGTAGGAGCGGGACTGCTCCCGCTTCGCAGCGTCGACGACCTTCGTGACGAGGTCGTTCCCGTCGAGGGTGTAATTGGTGTACTTCGTGTCCGCCACAGCGACCGACTGGTCGGACCGCGGGTCCGCGACCAGCGTCGTGGTGTCGTCCTTGAACGAGAACCGCGTCACAGCGGTCCCCGGCGAGCCGACGGTGGAGTTGCGCTGTTCGACCTTCGTGACCCGGTCGGACGAGTCGTACGTGAACGCCGTCACGCCACCCTCGGGCGCCGTGATCGAGGTCAGGTTTCCGCTGGTGTACGCGAACGTGGTCTTCTTGCCGAGCGCGTCCGTGTACGTGGTGATGTCGCCGGTGCTGTTCTTCGTCCACGGCACGCTCCGCGAGCTCGAGCCACTGGTCTGCGAGAACGTCTGCACACCGTTGGCGTACGACGAGTTCGCCGTCCGGGCCCCGGTGACACCCGCGGTCGAGACGAGGGACTTCAGGGTGAAGCCCGGCTCGTCGGAGTTGAAGCTGATCTGGTTCTTGTTCCGGTCCACGATCGAGGTGGGCTGACCCGCGAGGTTGAAGTGCGTCGTCGAGTTCGACGTCCACCCCTTCAACGTGTACTCGTGCGTCGTGCTGTTGTCGACGCGGGTCAGGGTCTGCTGCAGACCAGCCGGGCTGGTGAAAGCGCCCTGCGCCCCGGACGGACGGAACTGCCACGTCGTCCCGACGGCGTCCGTGTAGATGACACCGTCGGCGTTCGCGGTGAGGTCCCCAGCGCCGGCGAGGGCGTACTGCCACCGGTTCGCGTCCATCGTGTTGGTGTCACCGACGGTGGTGCTGCGCGAGTTGTACGCGGCGCCGATCGTGGTGTTCTCGGTCACTCCCGGCAGGCTCATCGCAGTCGTGCTGACCAGAAGGTTGCCGGTGCCGACGTCGACGGACGCGTTGGTCTGGTCCGTGATCGGGAACGGGAGTGTCGTCGCCGAGGTTCGTTTGCCGGTCCGGTTCGTCTCACCCGGGCCGCCGGGCAGCGAGTTGTACGCACCCTGCAGGTCCACGAGGTAGTCCATCGCCCCCTTGCCCATGTTCTTGATGCGGATCTTCCCGTTCGCCCCCATCGGAGCGACCACGGTGTTCGACACCTTCGAGGTCTTGTCACTACTAATCGCCGACGAGGTCGGCTCAGCCGCACCATCGGCCCACATCTTCGCGTACGAGTCCGCACCGCTGTCGTTGACCGCAGTGAACGTCACCGCGGCAGCCGACAAGCCGCCCTCAACGGTCGGGGCGCCCTGGACGCCACCGACCTGCACCGTGAACGAGGCACCCGAAGCGATGCTCGCGGTCTTGCGGGTGTCGATGAGGCGACCGTTCAACGGGGTGAAACCACCGCCCGGGTTCGACTTGAGGAAGTAGCCCTGGATGTCGACGACGAGGTCGATCTTCCCGCCCTCCGCGGCGGTGTCGATGCTGAACTTCCCGTCGGCGTTCAACGCGACCTGCGCGTTCATCGCCGTCTCGAGGTCCTCATTCGAGTTGTAGTTGAGGACGCCGGTGCTCCGGGTCTCACCGGTGGGCGTCGGACGGACGTAGCCGGCCTTGCCCGATCGGTTGATGACGATGATGTTCACCGCGACCGCCGCGGCACCCTCGGGGATGCCGTTCGAGCCCGTCGCCTGGATCGTGCGCTGCGAACCCGCGGGGATCTGCCCCTGCGCGCCACCGATCCCGCCACGAGAGTCGAGCACGCGCGACGGGGACATCGCCACGAACCCACCGGCCGAGACACCGTTCTTCGTCGACGTGTAGTAGCCGGTGATGTCGATGATGACCTTCGACTGCGCCGTCTCGGTCCGCACCTGGATCGTGCCGTCGTCCGCGACCGCGAGCAGCCCGGTGTTCGACCGGTTCCCACCGACACCGGAGTTGTAGATCATCAGCAGCGTCGTCGTGTCGGCATCGTCGGCACGCATCTGCAGCTGCCCCGACCCCTTCGGGTCAGCGACCGTGACCATCATCGTCACGGCGCCGATCCCCGACGACGGGAGCCCGGCGGCTCCGGCGATCTTCACCGTGCGGAACGTCCCTGCCGACGTCGCACCTTCCAGCACGCGGGCGTTCGAAGGCATCGGCACGTACTGCCCGCCCGTCCCGGTCACCACAGCCTGTGCCGGTGTCGGCTGCGACACCACCACCAACAACGAACCCAGCAGGGCGACCAACGCCACCACCGCCAGCATCACTCCACGAACACGACCGGACCACGACGCAGCGAACACGCTCAAGAAACCCCTCTTGCGGCTGCTGCAGCTCACCAGTCCCTGCGACGGTGCTGTGCAGCCACACAGCACGTTACGGAGCTTCGCTCACGCATGCTCCGCCACATCGGGGGGTCGATAGTTGCATGATGGAACCGATAAGACCGGCCCAGAAACACCGGGGTTCCGCGCCCCCAAGGCGCCGGACTCGGAACGGTGATCTTCACGGGTACTGCAACGATCCGCGCGATCCGGACACCGGACGCGGGCTGCAGCCTCCCGAGCTGTCGGAGCAGGACGGTAACGTGCCGCCATGCACTGGGGGGACACCGGACTCGATGACGACCAGATCGCGTTCGTGCAGCAGACGCTCCCCGATGCCGTCGTCGTGGCCGATGACTCGTGGGGGCTCCTCGACACCAGGGTCCTGCACATCCGCGCTGGCGACGACGGCTTCACCGTGAAGGCCTCCGGCCCGACCAACACCCACTTCCCCCGCGAGCTCGAAGCGCACCGCACCGCCACCGCCGCGCTCCGAGCGAGCGGGGACACCGGTGCCCTCGTCGCGGCGAACGAGGAGCACCGCGTCCTCGTGCTCGAACGCGTCCCCGGGCACCTCGCCCTCGGGACCCCGGACGAGCACGATCCAGACGTCCACCGTCAGGCCGGCGCAGTGCTCCGACGACTGCACGACCAGGACACCCGCCATGACCCGACGTTCCTGCAGCACGAGCAGGCGAAGGCACTGGCCGCCCTCGACGCACCGCACCGGATCCCGGACGAGGTGGTCGCCCGCGCACGAGCGGCCCTGCGCGCACTCCCGACCGACCGCACGACGCAGTCCCTCGTCCCGACCCACGGCGACTTCCACCCGCGCAACTGGATCGTGGACAACGACGCCCGCGACGCCCGCGACGACCACCACCGCAGGCTCCGCGTCATCGACTTCGGCCGGTTCGGCTGGCGCCCCGCGTCCTTCGACCTCACCCGCCTCGCGGTGCTGCACTGGCAGCACGATCCCAGGCTCGAAGCGGCGTTCTTCGACGGGTACGGCGACGATCCGCGCACTCCGGACGCGTGGCGCTGGCTCCAACTCCGCGAAGCAGTGGGGACGGCGACCTGGGCCTACGCGGTCGGCGACGAGGGCTTCGAAGCCCAGGGCCACGACATGCTCCAGGGTGCCCTCGCCGCGTTCTGACCCGTCAGACCGGAACGCAGCTCACGGCACCCGCACGAACCGCGGCGCCCCACGGTCCCGCAACCGGAAGCCGAGGTGCTGGTAGAGCCCGATCGCACCGGTGTTCCCGGCGGCCGCGTGCATCAGCGGGGTCTCGCCCCGCTCCCGGATCCCGTGCGCGACGGCGAGCACCAACCGGCGCCCGAACCCCTGCCCCCGGTACGCGTCGTCCGTGCACACCGCGCTGATCTCGGTCCACCCCGGCGGGTGCAGGCGCTCCCCCGCCATCGCGACGAGCCGTCCGTCCCGCCGGATGCCCAGGTAGGTGCCGAGCTCGATCGTCCGCGGCAGGAACGGCCCGGGCTTCGTCCGCTCGACCAGGGCGGTCATCTCCGGCACGTCGTCGGGCGTCAGCACGACGGCTTCGTCGTCCGGCGCACCCTCGATCGCCTCACCGGTCAGCTGCACGCCGCCGGCACCCTCGACGAGGTCCCACCCCTCGGGCAGGACGGCAGCCGCACCGACGCCGAGCATCCCGCCCGACCCGAGCAGCGCCCGGACGTCCTCCCAGTCCTGCGCGGTCGGCTGTGCGGGGATCCCCGTCCACACCGACACGTCCGTCTGGTAGCGGACGACGTCGCCGCGCCGCTCGGCGAACCGCGCGTGGTGGCTGTTCAGTGCGGCCATCGCGGGGGCGTCGAGCATGCGCGTCGGGGTGCCGTCGTCGGCGATGGTCAGGTCGAGGGTCCGGAGCGCCTCGCCCCGGGAGTCTCCGCCGCGGAACCCGAGGTCCTCGATCCGCCGACGATCGCCGTCCGCCCACCCGGCGGTGTCCGCGACCACGCCCGAGGCGTACTGGTTCGTGGCACGGTGGACGACCTGCTCGACGTCCGCTGCCGAGGCCACGAGGACCTCTCCGGGTCGCGTCAGATCAGTGGTCGTCATCCCACCATTGTCCGCCCGCGGCGAGCGCCGCCGGCGCATCGTTGCACCCGGTGACGGCACGGTGCGAAGTTGACCACCCGGTGCGAGGAAACAAGCTCGCACCGAGCGTGCAACCTCGCACCACGAAGAACCCGCGCGCACCAGACCAGCACCGAGCACCCCGCCCCGCCAGGCCTCACCCCAGCCGCGCCGCCACGAACTCCACCATCCGCCGCACGAGCAGCGCCTGCGACGCCGCCCGCCGGTACTCGTGCCCCTCACCCGCGAGCTCCAGGTACTCCACGTCGTGCGCCCGCTCCCGCAGCGCCGCGACCACCTGGTGCGCCTCACCGATCGGCACGTTCGTGTCGAGCTCCCCGTGCACGACGAGCAACGGCGCCGTGACGTCGTCGATCGCCCGCATCGGCGACAGGGCCGCGAGCAGGGCTTCGTCCTCGACGGGGTGGCCGTACTTCGTGGCGGCAGCGGCCGCGATCCACGGTTCGGTGTCCCGGTAGAAGGTCGCGAAGTCGCTCATCCCGCACACCGCGACCCCGGCCGCGAACACGTCGGGCGTGAACGCCAGGGACGCCAAGGTCGCGTACCCGCCGTACGAGCGCCCCTCGACGGCGACCCGGGAGCGATCGGCGTACCCGTTGGTCACCAGGAACCGCGCGCAGTCGACGACGTCGGCGAGCGCGTTCCACCGCAGCGCCAGGTCGTCGGCGTGCACGAACTCGTGACCGTACCCGGAGGACCCGCGGATGTTCGGCGCGAACACGGTCACCCCGGCGGCGGCGAGCGCCTGGTGCTGTGGCGAGAACGTGGGTCGCTCCTGCGACTCCGGTCCGCCGTGCAGGTGGACGAGCGCTGCGCGGCCGGGAGGCCCGACATGCGTTCCGACGTCGGCTCCTGCCACCGACGTGGCCGGCTCCACGGCCCGGTACAGCCAGCCGGTCAGCTCCAGTCCGTCACGGGCGGCGAACCGTTCGAGCGTCGGCTCGACCAGCTGCACGTCCGGCAGCGCGGGGACGTCGGTGACCCGGCTCCAGGTCAGCGCGTTCGTGTCGAGCCGCCAGAGTTCGCGCGGACGGGTCGGCCCCTCGACGGCGAGCAGGACGCTCCGGCCGTCGCGGCTGAGCACGGGGTCGGTGACGACGTACCCGGGCAGGTCCGGCACGGGGGTGCGCGAGGCGTCGTGGGTGTTGATGAGGTCGAGTTCACTGCGACCGTCGACGTTCCAGACGAGCAGCACGGTGCGGCCGGCGTCGTCGGCGTCCAGGTACTCGAGCTCGGCGTCGTCGCGCTCGACGATCCGCCGGGGTGTGCCGCGCCAGCCGTGCGGCCCGACCGGCTGCGCGACGAGTCCGCGGCGGGGCAGTCCGGCCTCGGTGGCGACGTAGGCGACGAGCGGGCTGGTCTCGCTCGCGGGCGAGGGCCGCAGGAACGCGATCTCGGCGGACCCGTCGGGGTCGTCGGCGAACAGGGCGTGGCTCTCGTCGGTCAGCCGGTCGACGACGACCACGAACTCCTGGCCGCGCTGCCCGTCGCTCAGCACGACGAGCCGTTCCTCCACTGACAGGTCGAGGATGTGGATGAGCTCCCCCACGGCCAGGTCGTCGCGGTCCCCGGTGACCGGGTCGACCAGGTACGCACGGGCCGGCTGCTCGGGCTCGGTCGAGGGCAGCGTGATGACGACCCGGTGCCCGCTGCGGCTCCACGGCCCGAGTTCGGCGTGCTGGTACCGCGAGCCGGCGATCTGCGCGGCGTCGGTGCCGTCCGGCCGCACCACCCAGACCTGCTGCTTCACGCCGCCGTCGGTCGCGATGGCGACGGCGAGCCACTCCCCGTCGGACGACCACGACACCCGGATCACGGGGTCGTCGGACAGCGCGATCCGCACCGGTTCCGGCAGTTCACCGTCGACGACGACGTCCTGCACGAAGACCTCGGGGGTGCCGTGCCGGTCGCTCACGAACGCCACGCGCCGGGCGTTCCGGGTCATGGTCGGTCCCCACGACCCCCAGGCGGCGGTGAGCTGCGCACCCAGGCCGGCCGCGGCCCTGGTGGTGACCGACGGCTCGACGGTGGCCGACGACGCGACGCCCTGCGCGCCTCCAGTCCGGACGGCACCCACGGTCACCGCACCCCCTGCTGCTGCAGCCACATCTCGATCAGGCCGAGCTGCCAGAGCGCGTTCGCGCCGATCGCGGTCCTGGTGCTGTTCGGGTCCTGCAGCATCCGCTCGACGGTGGCGGGGTCGAAGAGCCCGCGCTCCCGCGCCTCGGGGGCGTGCAGCGCGTCCCGGACGCGCTGCAGGTACGGACCCTCGAGCTGCCGGATGGCGGGGACCGGGAACGAGCCCTTGCTGCGGTCGATGACGGCGTCGGGCACGATCCCGCGCGAGGCGCGCTTCATCACGCCCTTGCCGCCGTCGGTGAGCTTCATCGACGGCGGGATCGCGGCGGCGAGCTCGACGAACTCGTGGTCCAGGAACGGCACGCGGGCCTCGAGCCCCCACGCCATCGTCATGTTGTCGACGCGCTTCACCGGGTCGTCGACGAGCATGATCGTCGTGTCGCTGCGGAGCGCGGCATCCACGCTCGTCTCCGCGCCCGGCCGTGCGAACTGGCGGTCCACGAACGCCGACGGGGTGTCGTCGTCGCTCTTCCACCGCTCCCCGAGCAGGCCCTGCAGCGCCGGCCACCGGCGGTCCATGAACACGGAGCGGTAGGCCTCGGCGGCCTGGTCACGCGGCACGTCGGCGAGCGGCGGGTACCAGTCGTAGCCGGCGAGCACCTCGTCGGCGCCCTGGCCGGACTGCACCACCTTGACGTGCTGCGAGACCTCCTGCGACAGCAGGTAGAAGGCGACGCAGTCGTGGCTGACCATGGGCTCGCTCATGGCGGCGACAGCACCGTCGATGCCGTCGAGCAGCCGCGACGAGGGGATGTGGATGCGGTGGTGGTCGGTGCCGAAGTGCTTCGCGACCTGGTCGGAGTACTCGAACTCGTCGCCGGATTCACCACCGGCCGCCTCGAACCCGATGCTGAACGTGGCGAGGTCCTGCTGCCCGGCCTCGGCGAGCAGCCCCACGACGAGCGACGAGTCGATCCCGCCGGAGAGCAGCACCCCGACCGGCACGTCGGCGACCATCCGACGCTCGACGGCGGTGCGGAGCGAGCCGATGAACGCCTGCTCCCAGTCCCGCTCGGACCAGTCGGCCCTGGCGGGGTCGCGCTCGAAGCGGGGCTCCCAGTAGACGGTGTCGTGCGCGGTGCCGTCGGGCTCGATCACCCGGACGGTCGCGGGCGGGAGCTTGCCGACGCCGGACAGGATCGTGCGGGGCGCGGGGACGATCGAGTGGAAGCTCATGTACGAGGCGAAGGCGACGGGGTCGATGGACGTGTCGATGCTCGACCCGTCGTCTCCTGCCAGGATCGCGGGCAGGGAGCTCGCGAACCGGAGCCCGCCCGGGACGGGCGCGACGTAGAGCGGCTTGATGCCCAGCCGGTCCCGCGCCAACACCAGCCGGCCGCTGGCGTGCTCCCAGATGGCGATGGCGAACATCCCGATCAGGTGGTCGACGAACCCGGTGCCCCACTCGGCGTACGCCAGGGCGATGACCTCGGTGTCCGACGTCGACGCGAACCGGTGCCCCTTGCCGTGCAGCTCGTCGCGGAGCTGCCGGTAGTTGTAGACCATCCCGTTGTAGGCGATCGTCAGCCCCGCCTCGGCCAGCACCATCGGCTGCGCGCCCGCGGTGGACAGGTCGACGATGGACAGCCGTCGGTGCCCGAGCGCGACCGGGCCGCGAGCCCACAGGCCGTCACCGTCCGGGCCGCGGTGCGTCATGCAGCCGGTCATCCGGGCGACCGCGCCGACGTCCGGCGCTCGGCCGTCGAACCGGATCGCACCCGCGAGTCCACACATCAGCGCTCTCCCTCGGTGTCCGCCACAGCGGAGTCCGTGTCCGCCGGGGCGTTCCCGACGATCCACGTGTCCTTTGCGCCGCCGCCCTGCGACGAGTTGACGACCATGCTGCCCTCGGGTGCGACGCGGGTCAGGGCCACGTCGGCCAGGTGCACGTCGTCCGGTCCGGTCCCCGTCGCGTACACGAAGGCCCGCAGGTCCACGTGCCGCGGGTCGAGCCCGGCCGGTCCGATCGTCGGGTGCGAGGACAGCTGCACCACCTCCTGCCCCACCCACCCGGCGGGGTCGGCGGCGATCTCGCGCCGTCGTTCGGCGACCTCGGGGGCGCTCGCGCTCGGTCCGATCAGGACCCCGCGTCCACCCTCGCCGTCGACCGGCTTCGTGACGAGTTCGCCGACGCGGTCCAGGACCGACAGCCGTTCGACCTCGATGCTCGTGCGGTACGTCGGCACGGACGCCAGCAGGGGTTTCTCGTCCAGGTAGTACCAGATCAGGTCCGGCACGGTGACGTACATCGCCTTGTCGTCGACCAGCGCGTTGCCCGGCGCGTTCGCCAGGTAGACGCGACCTGCCTCCGCCGCGTCGAGGATCCGCGCACCGAGGTCGGGAGCGTGCTCTGCCGTCAGTGCACTGACGTCGCGGTCGATCCGCAGGTACAGCCCGTCGAGCGCGTCGCCCGTCGTCGCGTCGACCACGCGTCCGTCGCGGACGTCCAGGTCGGACCCGGACACCAGGCGCAGCCCGGCCCCGTCGGCCAGCCTGCGGTGCTCGAACCACGCGCCGGCGGCGGGGCCGTCACTGACCAGCGCGATCACCGGGTCGGTCGCGCCCGTCACCGCGGTGGTGTTCGCGCAGAGGGTCCGGCGCAACCGGTCGGTCACGCCGTGCGGGTCGCGCAGGTTCGCCGGCCGCGGGGCGTCCGGCACGACGTCGTCCATCAGCTCGCGCAGGGCGATGCCGTACGCGACGCCCGAGGGCGAGCGGACGTTGTCCTCGAGCACCCGCCAGCCGCCGAACTCGTTGCGCACCAGGTCGAACCCGAGCACCGGCGCACGGACCGCGGTCGCCGGCAGCCGGGTGGCGTCCGGGTCCCAGCCCTTCGCACCGACGAAGTGGTCCGCGTCCAGCACGCCGTCGGCCACGATCCGGCGATCGCCGTACGCGTCGCGCAGGAACAGTTCGATCGCGCGGGACCGCTGCCCCAGGCCACGCTCGAGCTGCGACCACTCGTACGCGCTGATCGTCCGGGGCACCAGGTCACAGCCGAACGCCTGCGCACCGCCGTCGACCACGAAGCCGACCTGGTGCTCGCGGGTCCAGGCGTCGCGGGCGGTGCAACGGTCGATCGCGGTCTCGGCGTCCCAGCCGTCGAAGAAGGCAGCCAGGTCACGGAACGCCGGTCGGGGTCGCGCCCCGGGGCCGACCGCCTCGTCGCCGGCACGGACGCGGTACCCGGGGAGCGGGACCACCGGGTCCTCGTCGCGTCCGGACGGCAGCCCCGCGGTGTCCTCCACCACCAGGGCGACGACGTCGTCGATCTCCCCGCGCTCGGCGTACGCGGTGCGCTGCCGATCGGTGGAGTTGCCGCGGGCCAGGGTGGCGTCGAGCAGCTCCGTCACCGTGCCCCAGTCGCCGAGCTCCTCGAGCTCCGGGCGCAGGCGGGACACGAGCTGGCGCACCGCGACCTCGGCGGGCAGGCGTTCGGGGTGCTGCCCGAGGCCGACCAGCTCGCCGCTCAGCCCGGAGCGGGCGGCCTGCCACATCGCCGCACGGTGCAGCGGTTCGCTGCGCGGGTGCCACTCGGCGCCGGACACGACCGACTTCTCGGCCTTGCGCACGGCGGCGCGGAAGAGTCCGGCGATGAGCACGGCGTCGTCCACCACCGGGGTCGCGTCGCAGACCCGAAGCTCGAGCGTCGGCGCGTGTGACGACGGCCGGACGTCGAAGTAGGCCATCTTCTTGTCGGCGATCACGCCCGAGGCGATCAGGTCGTCGAGCACCCGGTCGTACTCGGCGGCGTCCTCCACCGGGCCGAAGCTGCCGGCCGACGGCCACCGCTGCCAGATGATGCTCCGGAACGAGGCGTACCCGGTGTCCTGCCCGTTCCAGAACGGACTCGACGCGCTCAGGGCCAGCAGCACCGGGAGCACCGGCGCCACCCGCTGGGCGATCAGCACCGCCAGGTCGCGGTCGCTCACCCCGACGTGCACCTGCAGGCCGCAGATGAGCTGCTCGTCGACGAGCATCCGGTACTGCTCCTGCATCCGGCCGTACCGCCCGCCGGCGCTCAGCTCGAAGTCGGCGTACTCCGACCTCGGCGCGGTGCCGACGGCGGCGATCGTGACCCCGGCCGGGGCGATCGCGGCACTGAGCTCGCTGCGCAGGTCGACGATCACCCGCCGCAGGTCGTCGAGGGTCCGCACCACCGGGGTGTTCGTCTCGATCGTCGTGCGCTGCAGCTCCGCGCCGAAACGGTCGGTGGGCAGCTTGGGCAGAAGGCGGGGGGCCTTCGCGGAAAGTCGGCCGGACTCGAGGTCGATGAGGTGCAGCTCTTCCTCGGCGCCGAGCGTCAGCTCTGCACTCATGGCTGGAACCTACGCGAGACGCCCGTGCCGTGTCTGCCGCGGCACTCCCCCGACTCACACTCGTAACACGCCCGCGGGGTGCGGTCACGGCACCGTGCGACACTCACTCCGTGACCCAGACCAGGACCGGCCCCCGACACGAACACCGGGCACCGGTCGCCGCGGCGGTGCTGGTCAACCTGGCGCTCAGCCTGTTCCTGCCCGACGAGGTGCTGTTCTTCCCGTCGTGGGTCGTGCCGGTGCTCGGCGTCCTGCTGCTCACCCCGCTGATCGTCTTCAACCCGCGGCGCCTGACCCGCGAGACCACCTGGTCCCGGTGGGTGTCCTTCGCGCTGGCGGGACTGCTGACCGTCGCGAGCC
Source organism: Curtobacterium sp. 8I-2 (assembly GCF_902506155.1). Lineage (NCBI taxonomy): Bacteria > Bacillati > Actinomycetota > Actinomycetes > Micrococcales > Microbacteriaceae > Curtobacterium > Curtobacterium sp. 8I-2. The sequence continues at coordinate 736,538 of NZ_LR732826.1, read as the reverse complement.
AGCTCACGGTGATCCGGACGATCACCGAGTTGCTGGGCGGCCACGCGGACGGAGCGGCCGTGCTGCTCACCGCCCTGCAGGTGTGGGTGAGCACGATCATCGTGTTCGGGCTCGTCTACTGGGAGCTCGACCGCGGGGGTCCGGTGGCCCGGCGACGCCCCGAACTGTGGTCGAGCGCCGAAGCGGACTTCCAGTTCCCGCAGGAAACCGACCCGAAGACCGCCGACTGGCGCCCGGTCTACCTCGACTACCTCTACGTCGCGATGACGAACATGATGGCCTTCAGCCCCACGGACACGATGCCGATGACCGTCCGGGCGAAGATGATCATGGCGTACCAGGCGCTCAGCGGGTTCATCCTGCTGGCGCTGGTCATCTCGCGCGCGGTCAACATCATCAGCTGACACCGCGCTCCGGACCGGTGGAACCACGGACGGGAGGCACGGTGCCAGCTGGCACCGTGCCTCCCGTCCGTCGTCCGGTCGCCGCTACTGCGGGTCGGCGGGCTCGCCGCCCGAGTCGACGTCGCTGTCCTGCTGCGGGTCCTTCGTCGCGTCACCCGTCGACGACCCGTCCGGCAGGTCCTCGGTGTACTGCTGCTGGGTCTCGGTGGGATCGCTCGATCCGTCCGGTGTCGTCGAATCAGTCATGGCCCGGACGGTACGCGGACCGGCACCACGACCGTTCAGCGAGCGGACCCGCGCCGGAGCGCCACCCACTGCAGCAGCATGATCGTCTTGCCGTCGGCGATCCGGCCGTCCGCGACCATCGCGAGTGCCGCATCGAGCGGGAGCTCGAGCACCTCGATGTCCTCACCCTCGTCCTCCACACCGCCGCCGGCCTCGACCCGGTCCGCGGGCGTGTACGCGCCCACGTAGAAGTGGACCCGCTCGGTGACCGAACCGGGGCTCATGAACACGGCGCCCAGGTGCTCGAGCGCGCCGAGCCGGATGCCGAGCTCCTCGGCGGCCTCGCGCCGGACGGCGGTCTCCGGGTCGTCCTCGTCGAGCAGACCCGCAGCGGCCTCGATCAGCATGCCGTCCGGGTGTCCGTTCACGTACGCCGGCCACCGGAACTGCCGCGTGAGCAGCACCGTGCCGCGCTCGGCGTCGTACGGCAGCACCGTCGCACCGTTGCCGCGGTCGTAGGTCTCGCGCTGCTGCCGGTCCCACCGACCGTCACGGCGCCGGACGTCCAGGGTCGTGCGGCGGAGCACGTGCCATCCGTTCGACACCACCTCGACGTCCCGCACGACGACGTCGGGGTTGCGGTCGATGTCGCGGCCGACGGCGTCGAGCCCCGTCCGGCCACGATCGTCGGGGACGTCCACTCCGGGACGCTGGACGGTGGTGCGTTCGTCGGTCACACGATCACCGTAGCGAGGCACCCCGGCAGGACTCCGCCCCCTCGGTACGCTCGACGTGCCGCACCAGGGAGCGGCAGAGGACGGTGCAGCATGACCAGGACGTTCATCCTCCGACGACCGGACCGACCGCAGGTGGTCACCGTGTCATTCGTGCTGTGGCTGGTGTGGGTGGTCGCCTGCATCGCTGCCACGGTGCTGCAGTTCTGGAGGCCGGACGCGGCGGTCGACCCGGCTCCGGTCATCGCCGGGATCGTCGCCCTGGTGCTCTGGGCCCTGGTGACGTGGGCGGTGTTCCGGACGGCAGCGGGATCCCGGGTCGCACGCATCGTGCTCGTCGTCGTCGCGGGCTTCCGCGCGGTCCTGAGCATCACCGGCGGACAGCTCGACGTCCTGACGATCGCACTGTCGGTCGTCGCCGCGGTCCTGCTCTTCCTGCCCACCGCGCGCCCGTACTTCGCCGCACGAGCGGCGTGGAGGACCGGCCACGGGTTCGACGGGACCGGCGTGTCGGGGCCGAGCCGTGCCTCCGCGCCGGATCCTGACCACACGACGGAGGCGGACCGGTCCTGACGCCGGAGGTTCGACGGACGGCCCGGGGAAGCCCCTGGAGACCAGGCCCCGGAAACAGGAAAGGCCCCGGATTCCTCCGGGGCCTTTCCTGTTCTTCGCCTGGTGCGCGAGGGGGGACTTGAACCCCCACGCCGTTTCCAGCACACGGACCTGAACCGTGCGCGTCTACCAATTCCGCCACTCGCGCCAGCCCCGAAACACTACCACGCACAGACGGGTGTCAACGCCAACCACTACCATGCAGTGGTTGACGACCGACGACACGGGAGACGCATGGGCCTGCTGGACAACTTCGAGCGAGGGTTGGAACGCGCCGTCAACGGCGCGTTCGCCAAGACCTTCCGCTCCGGGGTGCAGCCCGTCGAGATCTCGAGCGCCCTGCGGCGCGAGCTCGACACCAAGGCCGCAGTGGTCTCCCGCGAGCGCATCCTCGTGCCGAACGAGTTCACCGTTCGTCTCGCGCCGCCGGACTGCACGCGCATGAACGACGTCGGTCGTCCACTCATCGACGAACTGACCCAGATGGTCCACCAACACGCCGTGGCGCAGAACTACTCGTTCTCCGGCCCGGTCACCATCCGGCTCCAGCAGGACGGCACACTCTCGACGGGCATCCTGCAGGTCGACTCCACCACCGTGCAGCGCGACGTGGCCTGGATCCCCGTGCTCGACATCGGCTCCCAGCGGCACCGACTGCACCGCGGGCGCACGGTGATCGGGCGCGGCAGCGACGCGGACATCACCATCGCGGACACCGGGACGAGCCGCAAGCACGTCGAGGTCCTGTGGGACGGCAAGCACGCGCAGGCCACCGATCTCGGCTCCACGAACGGCTCGAAGCTGAACGGTCAGCACTTCCAGCAGGCGATCGTTGAGCCGGACTCCACCATCGAGATCGGTCGGACCCGTATGGTGTTCCGGGTGATCCCGGAGAACGACGGAGGTGCTCGATGACCACAGGCCTGACCCTGCTCGTCCTGCGCTTCGTGTTCCTCGCGGTGCTCTGGCTGTTCGTCTTCGTGATCGTGTTCGCCCTGCGCAGCGATCTCTTCGGCCAGCGCGTCCGCACGATCCCGACCGATCCCAAGTCGGCCCCGTCCGGGCCGAGCACCCCCACCGTCCCGGCAGCGGCGGCCCCCGGCCCCGCGTCCAGCGGCGCGTTCACGGACGTCATCGGACAGCCCGGTGGTGGGCAGCGTCCCGCCTCGCAGGCCGCGTCCCGCCTGGTCATCACCGAGGGTGCGCGCGAGGGCATGGAGATGCCGCTCGGTGGCGGCCCCATCACGATCGGGCGCTCGAGCGAGTCGAACGTCGTGATCCGCGACGACTACACCTCGACCAACCACGCCCGCCTCGACCTGCGCGCCGACGGCTGGCTCCTCACCGACCTCGAGTCCACGAACGGCACCTTCGTCAACGGTCAGAAGGTGAGCGCTCCCGTCCTCGTGGCAGAGGGCACGCCGATCACGATCGGGACGACGACGTTCGAGCTGCGGCGGTAACCCGGCATGACCGCTCGCACGCTGAGCGCCGCTGTGTCCCACGTGGGGCGCATCCGCGCGAACAACCAGGACTCCGGCTACGCCGGGGCGCACCTGTTCGCGGTGGCGGACGGCATGGGCGGCCACGCCGGCGGTGACGTCGCCTCGGCGATCGCGATCCGCCGCATCCGCGAGGTCGACCGCGAGTTCCCCTCGGCGCACGACGCCGAGTTCGCACTGCAGTCGGCACTCATCGCCGCGAACCAGCTGATCACCGAGACCGTGTTCGAGCACCAGGAGCTCACCGGCATGGGCACCACGGTGTCCGCGATGATCCGCGTCGGCGAGCAGATCGCGATCGCGCACATCGGCGACTCCCGCATCTACCGCCACCGCGACGGCGAGCTGCAGCAGATCACGTCGGACCACACGTTCGTCCAGCGACTGGTCGACAGCGGCCGGATCACGCCGGAGGAAGCCGCGGTCCACCCGCGCCGCTCCGTGCTGATGCGCGTGCTGGGCGACGTCGACGCAGCACCCGAGGTCGACACCGCGATCATGGACATCCAGCCGGGCGACCGCTGGCTGCTCTGCTCCGACGGCCTGTCGTCGTACCTGGCCGAAGAGCGGATCCGGCACGCCCTGGCGTCGAACATGGACGCCAACCAGGTCACGCAGCGCCTGGTGAAGGAGACGCTCGACCACGGCGCCCCCGACAACGTCACCGTCGTGGTGATGGACGTCACGGACACCGAGCCCGAGGACGACGACGACGCGGCCACCACCGTCGGGTCCGCCGCGGCGCCCCTCACCTTCGAGGCGTCGACCGGCCGCAAGCCGATCCGCCTCCCCACGATCCTGCTGCACCCGCTCAAGGTCACCACCGCGCCCGAGGACTCGCACTTCGAGCCCGAGTCCGACCAGTTCTTCGCCGAGCTCATCGCCGAGGACCGCCGACGCCGCATCCGTCGTCGGGTGTCCTGGACCGTCGCGCTCGTGGTCGCCGTCGCCGTGCTCGTCGGCGCCGTGTTCGTCGGTTGGCGGATCACCCAGGACCACTACTACGTCGGCACCGACCGGGGCACCGTCGCGATCTACAAGGGCGTGCAGCAGTCGATCGGGCCGTTGGCGCTGTCGGACGTGTACGAGGACAGCGACATCACGGTCTCGTCGCTGCCGGACTACACCCGCGAGAACGTCCGCTCGACGATCAACGCGCAGTCGCTCTCCGACGCCCGTGACATCGTCGAGCGCCTGCGCAAGGCCGCCGCGACCGGTGAGGACCAGGCCGGCACCGGCGGGGACGGCAACGCGAGTCCGTCGCCGTCGCCCTCACCGACGCGATCGTCCTCGCCGTCGCCGAACCCGACGCGGAGCTCGCGATGAGCACCGCCACGGCCGCCCAGTCCTTCACGCAGGCGATCACGATCAAGCTCCGGGAGCCCGCCCGTGCGCGGAACCTCGAGCTCTTCCTGCTCGTCATCGCCTGCGGCATCTGCGCGGGCGCGATGGTGCTCGTGCAGCTCGGCACCAAGGGCCGGCTGTTCGACCAGTCGGTGCTCTGGGTGGGTGGCGGCATCCTCGGCCTCGCGCTCGTCATGCACGTGGTGTTGCGCGTCGTCGCGAAGAACGCCGACCCGTTCATCCTGCCGATCGCGCTCGTCCTGAACGGCATCGGCATCGCCGAGATCTACCGCATCGACGTCCACAACGGCCTGTCCGGCTGGGACGCCATCGGCGTGAAGCAGATCGTCTGGACGATGCTCGCGATGGTCCTGGCGATCATCACGCTCGTCGCCGTCCGGAACCACCGGTTCCTGCAGCGGTACCGCTACATCTTCATGGCGCTGACGATCGTCCTGCTGCTCCTGCCCATGCTGCCCGGCATCGGCACGAACATCGGCGGCGCGCGGGTCTGGATCAAGATCGGCCCGTTCTCGTTCCAACCAGGTGAGCTCGCGAAGATCACCATGGCGCTGTTCTTCGCCGGGTACCTCGTCACCGCCCGTGACTCGCTGTCGATCGTCGGCAAGAAGTTCCTCGGCATGACGTTCCCGCGTGCCCGCGACCTCGGCCCCATCCTGGTGATGTGGGGCGCCGCGATGGCCGTGCTCGTGTTCCAGCGCGACCTCGGCACCGCCCTGCTCTACTTCGGCCTGTTCCTCGTGATGATCTACGTCGCCACGGCACGGGTCAGCTGGGTCGCGATCGGTCTCACGCTGTTCATCGGTGGCGCCCTCGTCGCACAGAGTCTCCTCGAGTACGTCCGTGGCCGCTTCGAACAGTGGCTCGACCCGTTCAACCAAGAGGTCTTCAGCCGCGACACCCAGGCGAGCTACCAGCTCGTGCAGGGCCTGTTCGGCTTCGCGAACGGCGGGATCACCGGCACCGGCCTCGGCCAGGGCCGGCCGTACATCACCCCGGTCGCCAACGCCGACTACATCGTCGCGTCACTCGGCGAAGAGCTCGGCCTGATCGGTGTCTTCGCGATCCTCGCGCTCTTCATCGTGTTCGCGTCCCGTGGCATCCGCGTCGGGTTCATGGCGCAGGACGACTTCGGCAAGCTGCTCGGTGTGGGCTTCGGCTTCATCATCGCCCTGCAGGTGTTCGTCGTCGTCGGCGGCATCACCCGGATCATCCCCGTCACCGGTCTGACCACCCCGTTCATGGCCGCGGGTGGTTCCTCGCTCATCGCCAACTGGATCATCGCCGCGATGCTGCTGCGCCTGACCGACGCGATCCCCGCCGAACAGCGTGTCCAGCAGGGCGCGATCCCCGCCGCGAGCGGGCGGTCCGCGCGCGCGACCAGGAAGGAGCGTCGTCGATGAACCGACAGCTCCGCGGTGTCTCGACCGTCATCGTGCTCATGTTCGTCGCACTCTTCGTGTCGACGACCTCGATCCAGTTCTTCTCGGCAGACTCGTTGCGCGCCGACTCCCGGAACTCCCGAACCATCTTGGACAGTTACTCGACCAAGCGCGGCGCGATCCTCGTGGACGGCAGCCCGATCGCCGAGTCGACCCCGGTGAACGACCAGTACGAGTACCAGCGCAAGTACACGAACGGCGACCTGTACTCCGCGGTCACCGGCTACTTCACGATCGGCCAGGGCAACACCGGCATCGAGAGCGCGGAGAACACCGTGCTGTCCGGCAACTCGGACGCCTCGTTCTTCCAGAACCTCAACTCGATCCTCACCGGCCAGGACGTCCAGGGCGACAACGTCAACCTGACCATCGACCCGGACGTGCAGCAGGCCGCGTACGACGCCCTCGGCACGAACAGCGGTGCGGTCGTCGCGATCCAGCCCAAGACCGGCAAGATCCTGGCGATGGTGTCGAAGCCGAGCTACGACCCGAACTCGCTCACCTCGCACGACACGGCCGAGGTCAAGCGGCAGTACGACGCGCTGCTCGGTGCCGACACCGCCCCGTTGCAGAACCGTGCCATCGGCGGCGACCTGTACACGCCCGGATCGGTGTTCAAGCTCGTCGTCGCCTCAGCGGCGCTCGAGGGCGGCAAGTACAACCTCGACTCCACGTTCCCGAACCCGTCACGGCTGCAGCTGCCGGGGACGAGCTCGTACATCAACAACGCCGAGGGCGGCACCTGCGGCGGCGGCGACAAGGTCAAGCTGCGCACCGCGATCCAGTACTCGTGCAACATCCCCTTCGCCGAACTCGGTCAGAAGCTCGGGTACGACGCGATCAAGGACATGGCCGACAAGTACGGCTTCGGCGACGCCATCGAGATCCCGATGGCCGCGACCGCCAGTCAGTACCCCGACGTCGACTCGACGGCGCAGCTCATGCTGAGCGCCTTCGGTCAGGCGAGCGTCCGGGTCTCCCCGCTGCAGATGGCGATGGTGTCGGCCGGCATCGCGAACGGCGGCAAGGTCATGCAGCCCTCACTCGTCGACTCGATCACCACGAGTGACCTGAAGACCGTCGAGTCCTTCTCTCCGAGGCAGTACAGTGATCCGCTGTCGTCCTCCGAGTCCGCTGACCTCACCGAGGCCATGCAGAGCGTCGTGAACGCGGGGACCGGTACCAATGCCAAGATCGACGGTGTCGACGTCGCCGGCAAGACCGGCACGGCTGAAGGCGGCACCGGCGATCCGTACACGCTCTGGTTCACGGGGTTCGCCCCCGCGAAGGACCCGGAGGTCGCCGTGGCGGTGGTCGTCGGGAACGGCGGCGGGCTCGGGCAGTCCGGAGTCGGCAACACGGTCGCGGCCCCGGTCGCGAAGAAAGTCATGGAGGCGGTGCTGAACAAATGAGACCCACCAGCGGACTCACCTTCGGTGGGCGGTACCAGCTCTCCTCCCGGGTCGCCATCGGCGGCATGGGCGAGGTGTGGCAGGCGACCGACCTCGTCATCGGCCGAACCGTCGCACTCAAGATCCTCAAGGACGAGTACCTCGGTGACCCCGGCTTCCTCGAGCGCTTCCGCGCCGAGGCCCGGCACGCTGCCCTCGTCAACCACGAGGGCATCGCCAACGTCTTCGACTACGGCGAGGAGGACGGCAGCGCCTACCTCGTGATGGAGCTCGTCCCCGGCGAGGCCCTGTCGACCATGATCGAACGCGAGCACACGCTCCCGGTCGACAAGGTGCTCGACATCGTCGCGCAGACCGCGAACGCCCTGCAGGCCGCACACGCGGTCGGCCTGGTGCACCGCGACATCAAGCCGGGCAACCTGCTCATCACGCCCGACGGTCGCGTCAAGATCACCGACTTCGGCATCGCCCGCATCGCCGACCAGGTCCCGCTCACCGCGACCGGTCAGGTGATGGGCACGGTGCAGTACCTGTCGCCCGAGCAGGCCAGCGGCCACCCCGCCTCGCCGTCGACCGACATCTACTCGCTCGGCATCGTCGCGTACGAGGCCCTGGCGGGTCGTCGTCCGTTCACCGGTGAGTCGCAGGTCGCGATCGCGATGGCGCACATCAACGAGCAGCCTCCGCCACTGCCCGGGGACATCCCCGAGCCGGTCTCGGCCCTGGTCATCTCGTGCATCGCGAAGAAGCCCGCCGACCGTCCCGCGACGGCAGCGAACCTGGCCCGCGCCGCCCAGGCGCTCCGCCGTGGTGACGTCGCCGCCGCCACCGTGGCCGTCCCCGCCATCGCGGGGAACGGCACCGTCGCGTTCAACCCGCCCCAGGGCCAGGGGAACGACGCCGCGACCGCACTCATCGGCACCCAGGCAGGATCGATGGCCGGCGGACCCGGGGCCCCCCGCTCGCCCGTCAGCGACGAGCCCGAGGAACCGAAGAAGAAGCGTGCCTGGATCTGGTGGGTCGTCGGCGTCGTCGTCGTGCTCGCCATCGCCGCCGGCACGGCGTACGCCCTGAACGCGAACAACACCCCGGAGCCCGAGCCCACGAAGTCCTCGAGCACGCCGAAGCCGTCCCGCACGCCCAGCGAGACGCCGTCCCCCGAGCCGACCGAGACCCGCGTCACGGTGTCGGCAGCCGACTACCAGGGGCAGAACGCCGAGGACGTCGCGAACCAGCTGCGTGCCCGGGGTCTGCAGGCCGAGGTCGTCGACGGATCGAACGCGACGACGTCCGACCAGGTCGGCACCGTCGAGTCGCTCAGCCCCGAGGGCAGCCTGGCACCGAACACGCTCGTCACGATCAAGTCCTACGGCGACGTCCTGACCGCACCGGCGCCCGAGCGTGCCACCGGTGGGACCGTCAGTGAGTCCGGTCGCGTGACCTTCAGCTGGCCGGCGTACACGAGCTGCCCCGCCGGGTACTCGGACGTCAGCTACACGTACACGATCGACAACGGCACCGTGACGTCGAACGGCAGCAGCTCCGGCTCCACCTCGGGCACCGCGGTGACCGTCGCCGGTGCCCAGTACGGCAAGGTCGCCCTGTCGTACAAGGTCACCTGCAAGTCGCCGCAGTCCGATGCCTCGGTCGTCTCGGCGTCCTCGCCGGGCGCCCAGGTCGAGTGGACCGAGCCCACGGACCAGGAGACGACGGACCCGGGTGACGGAACGGACCCCGGCGACGGGACCAACCCGAGCCAGCCCGGCCCGCAGGACGGCCAGTGAACGACCCCCGGACGGGGGCTGTCGACACCGTTCGGTAACGGTTCGGTCGACCCCTCTCCGGCCAGCGTCTCACCAGGTCGTGCTGCCGTACACTAGCCGGACGAACAGACGGAGGAGTACGTGCCAGAAGGTGTGACCGCGGGGATCACGCTCCTCGCCAATCGCTACGAGATCGGTGACGTCATCGGTCGGGGCGGCATGGCGACCGTGCACCTCGGCAACGACACCCGCCTCGGCCGCAAGGTCGCGGTGAAGCTCCTCAAGCCGAGCCTCGCCAACGACCCGGCCTTCCGCACGCGCTTCCGGCAGGAAGCCCAGGCTGCTGCGCGCATGGCACACCCGACCGTCGTGCGCGTGTACGACGCCGGCGAAGAGACGGTGTCCGAGCCCTCGGGTGCCGAGGTGCAGGTGCCCTTCATCGTGATGGAGTACGTCGAGGGCCGACCGCTCTCCGACATCATCGCCGAAGGTGCCGTCGCCCCGGACGAAGCCGTCCGCATCACCGAGGGCATCCTCACCGCGCTCGAGTACTCGCACCGCGCCGGCGTCGTCCACCGTGACATCAAGCCCGCCAACGTCATGGTCACGCACAGCGGCCAGGTGAAGGTCATGGACTTCGGCATCGCCCGGGCGATCACCGACACCTCGGCCACGGTGGCCCAGACCACCTCGATCCTCGGCACGGCCTCGTACTTCTCACCGGAGCAGGCCCGCGGCGAGACCGTCGACGCCCGCACCGACCTGTACTCCACCGGCGTCGTGCTCTTCGAGCTCCTCACCGGTCGCGCGCCGTTCCTCGGGGACACCCCGGTGGCGGTCGCGTACCAGCACGTCAGCGAGCAGCCGGTCGCACCGTCGACGATCTCGCCCGAGGTATCCCCGGCCCTCGACGCCGTGACGCTCCACGCCCTGGTCAAGGACCGCACGCGCCGGTTCCAGAACGCGGCCGAGTTCCGCGCGGACCTGCAGCAGGCCGCGGCCGGCCGGGTCCCCACCTCCACCAAGAAGCAGCAGCAGAACGCCCAGAACGATGCGTCGACCGTGCTGTTCGGCGTCGATCCCCGCACGACGACCAACGCCGCCTCGGCGTTCCGCGAGCTCGACGACGACACCGCCGAACACCGCCCGCAGCGCACGCAGAACCGTCCGCCGGTCGCGTGGATCTGGGTGGGCATCCTGCTCACCGTCGCGGTCATCGTGGCCGTGGTGTTCTTCGTCGCGAACCTGCAGCCCGGCAAGCCCCCGGTGTCGTCCTCGGTCAGCGTGCCGAACGTCGCAGGGTCGACGTACAGCTCCGCGGCCAGCGCCATCGAGAAGAAGTCCCTCAAGCCGGTCAAGGTCGAGGAGAACTCCGACAGCGTCGACAAGGGCCTGGTCATCCGGACCGACCCGGGTTCGGGCGTGAACGTCGGACGCAACCAGAACGTCAACGTCGTGGTCTCCATCGGACCGGAGCGCGTCCCCGTGCCCGAGCTGAACGGGCAGTCGCAAGCCGCAGCGCAACAGGCGCTCGACAACGCCGGCTTCCGCTTGGGCGCGATCTCGAGCGACTACTCCACCGACGTCCCCGAGGGCACGGTCCTGAGCTCCGACCCCGAGTCGGGTTCCCTGCACACCAAGGGCATCGTGATCAACCTGACGGTCTCCAACGGCAAGGTGCAGCTGCCCGACGTGACGCAGCAGCAGTACTCGGCGGCGAAGGCCACCGTGGAGCAGCTCGGACTCACCGTGAACCCGGCGCCGTCCTACTCGTGCACCGGCGGCGTGGTCACGCAGCAGGACACCCCCGCTGGCGACGTCGCGCAGGGCAGTGCCGTCACGCTCACCTACTGCGCACGAGCTGCGGCGCCGCCGAAGGCACCGTCGTCGAACAACAACAACGACAGCGGCGGCAACGGTGGTGACGGTGGGAACACCGACCGCGGTGGCGACGACGGTGGCGACGGCCGCTGAGCCGACCACGGGGCCGGGCGGCGAACCCGACCATCTCGTGACGGGGCCGTCCTGACGGACGGGTGACGGGCCTCCAGTCCGCGGACCGGCGTTGCGGTCGCGTGCGCTGGGCGCGTTCGTCACGGCGCCTTCGTCACGGCGTGTTCGTCACAGCCTGGAGGCACAGCGCACGCCCGCCCCAGAACGCGCGGCACGCAGGCGGCCCGGTCCAGTGCCAGGCACACGCCGGCGTGTCAGCGTGACGCCCCGCAACGCACGAGACGCCGCCGATTCCGGCGGCGTCTCGTGAAGACGACGGCGTCTGCCGCCGCGGAGGCTCGTCAGGCGCGGTGCGTCGCGATGAGCGGCCCGAGGCCGGCGGCACGCTCGGCCGCTCCGGACAGCCCGGTGGTCTCGAGCCAGTTGCCGACCATGCGGTAGCCGCCCTCGGTCAGGACCGACTCCGGGTGGAACTGCACACCGAACACGGGGTGCTCGCGGTGCTGCACCCCCATGATGACCCCGCCGCCGGTGCGCGCCGTCACGGTGAGTTCGTCGGGGACCGTGCCGTCGACGATCGCGAGCGAGTGGTAGCGCGTGGCGGTGAACGGGTGGGGGACGCCGTCGAACAGCGGACTGCCGTCGTGGTCGACCTGGGAGGTCTTGCCGTGCATGAGCTCCTCGGCGTGGGTGACCGTGGCACCGAGGGCCTCGGCGATGGCCTGGTGCCCGAGGCAGACGCCGAGGAGCGGGACCTCGGCGGCGATGGCGGCGTGCACGGTGGGGATCGAGACGCCCGCTGCCGCCGGTGTCCCCGGACCCGGGGAGAGCAGCACGCCGTCGTACTCCGCGATGCGGTCGGCGATCTCGGACTCGGGGAAGGCGTCGTTGCGGACGACGTCCGTCTCGGCGCCGAGCTGCTGCACGTAGCCGTTGAGCGTGTAGACGAAGCTGTCGTAGTTGTCGACGACGAGGATCCTGGTCATGGCGGTCCACCGTACTCGTGGGCGATGTGTGCGGCGGTCCGCGGGCCGATCCACACACGTGGTCACGGTAGGATACCGGCCATGGCCAAGGACAAGGACCGCACCAAGCCCGCCCGGAGGACCCGAGCCGACTCGGTCGACACCGCTGGGGATGCCCCCAACCCGGTGTGGTTCAAGCCGGTCATGTTCGGCTTCATGCTCGTCGGCCTGGTGTGGGTGATCGTCTTCTACATCTCGAACGCCACCCTGCCGGTCCCGAGCCTCGGCTCGTGGAACATCCTGATCGGCTTCGGCATCATGTTCGTCGGCTTCCTCATGACCACCCGGTGGCGCTGACTCCAGGTCGCTGCCCCCGACGCCCGTCGCACCGCAAGGTGCGGCGGGCGTCGTCGTTCTCCACAAGCAGGAGCGCCTCCAGACCGCACATCCTCGACGATCCTGCTGTTCTCCACATTTCTCCCCACTCTCCACACGATCATCCACAGCACCGCCCCGGAGTTATCCACAGCTGAGTCCACAGTGGGGATAATCACACTGGTGTAACTCACCACCTTCTCCACACCTGTGGATAACTCTCGGTGGCGCTGTGGACAGCTGTGGACGAGCAGGGCACGGACAGCACCGGGAACGACGAACGCCCCGTCGCAGTGCGACGGGGCGTTTGAGGAGCGCGTTGTGGCGGTGTCAGCCGATCGTGACCGCGTACCCGACAGCGGTGAGCGCGATGCCGAGCACCGCCGCTCCGATGATCAGGGCGATCTGCAGCGGTCGCTTCCGGACGTTGCGCGTCTGTGCGAAGACGAAGCCCATCAGGAACCCGCCGATGATCCCGCCGACGTGCGCCTGCCACGAGATATTGACTCCGGGCAGGAACCCGATGACCAGGTTCAGTCCCATGAGCACGAGGAGTTGCACTGCGTTGTTCCCCAGGCTGCGCTGCAGCACGAAGAACACGGCGAACAGCCCGAAGATCGCACCCGATGCTCCGACCACCCACGTGCCCGGAGCGAGGAACGTCACGAGCATGGACCCGAAGATCCCGGTGATGAAGTACAGCGCCACGAACCGCCAGGTACCGAGCATGTTCTCGAGCATCCGACCGAAGATCCAGAGCGCCCACATGTTGAACAGCAAGTGGAAGATGTACGGGAACGATGCGTGCACGAACAGCGCCGTCACCACGCGCCACGGCTGCGACGGGAGCAACAACGAGTTGTAGGCGAGCAAGCTCGTGAAGAACCGTCCGCTGACCTGGTCGAGCAACCAGATCGCCACCGTGATCGCCACGATGACGGTCGTGCCCTTCTGGTCGAGCATCGCGAACCGACGCCGAGCGACCGTGAACCCGCTGGGGGCTCCGGACGCTCGGCGGTTCGCTGCGAACTGTGCGCGCTGTTCACGCACGCACTCCGGGCAGTGCACCCCGACCGCCGCCGGCGTCTGGCACTCCGGGCAGATCGTCCGCCCACAGCGCTGGCAGAGCACGAAGCTCTGCCGGTCCGGATGCCGGTAGCAGGTGTTGTTCGGGTTGTACGCCTGGTCGGTCACGTGCGGGTCAGACGCCTTCGACGTCGATGCTCTGGATGACGACGTCCTCGACGGGCTTGTCGCGGCCGTCGGTCGGCACGGCCTCGATCGCGTCGACGACCGCGCGGGACTCGTCGTCGGCGACCTCACCGAAGATGGTGTGCTTGCCCTGCAGCCACGGCGTCGCCACCGTGGTGATGAAGAACTGCGAGCCGTTGGTGCCGCGGCCGCCCTGGATGCCGGCGTTCGCCATGGCGAAGATGTAGGGGTTCTGGAACGTGAGCTCCGGGGAGATCTCGTCGTCGAAGCGGTAACCCGGGCCGCCGATGCCCTGGCCGAGCGGGTCGCCGCCCTGGATCATGAAGTCCTTGATGATGCGGTGGAAGATGACGCCGTCGTAGAGCTTGTCGGTCGAGACCTTGCCCGTGCCGGGGTGGGTCCACTCCTGCTGGCCCGTTGCGAGGTCGACGAAGTTCTTGACGGTCTTCGGTGCGTGGTTGCCGAACAGGTTGACGCGGATGTCGCCCTTGTTGGTGTGGATCGTTGCGACAGCGGTGTGCAGAGACATGTTCCGATTCTCGCATGTACTCCTGACCGTGGACGGATCCCACAGCTACGGCTCCGTGACCTGTCAGGCAGTGTGGTGGCAGGATGGGGTCACGCCGATCCGATGGAGGTACCAGATGACGACGATCGAGATCCCGCGAAAGCGTCGGAAGCAGATCAAGAAGCTCAAGGGCCAGACCGCCTCGCTCCTCGGCGAGCAGCGCAAGGTCCTCGAGCACGCGAACGCGATCCTGGCTGAGGCCCGGACCAACGCCGCGGACGCAGCTCGCAAGGACATCGCACCCCGCGTGCAGAACGCGATCGACAACGGGATCCGTCCCGCGTTCGCGACCGGCGTGCACGCTGCCACCTCGGCAGCGCAGAGCGCTTCGCACAAGTTCCAATCCGAGGTGGTCCCCGGACTCGTCTCGACCGCTGGTTCGGTGCTGAGCGTGACCGATCTCGCGAAGGACCCCCGGGTCAAGAAGATCGTGAAGAACGCCCAGAAGAAGGGCAAGAAGGCCAAGAAGGCCGCTGCGAAGTACGTCCCGTCGCAGCAGAAGAAGGGCCTCGGCTTCGGCGGAGTCGCACTCATCATCGTCGGCGTCGTTGCCGTCGCCGGTGCTGCGTACGCCGCGTACCAGACGCTCCGTGCCGACGACGACCTCTGGGTCGCCGACGACGCTGACACGGCGGAGAAGCCCGCCGCCTGACCTCCCGGTTCGTACGAAGGGCCCCGGCACCAGCCGGGGCCCTTCGTCGTTCCCGGGCTTGGCGACCATGCACCCGCGCGCGGTGACGCGCCCTGAGCGCGCCCACCCACCCGCCTGGAGGCCCGCACCGGCCTGGCACCGCGCCTCCCGTCCGGCGGGCCGTCACGCAACACGCCCTGGGGCAGCCACCGACAGGTCGCATCCTGTCGTCCGGAGGACGCGCAGACGACAGTTCCAGCCACCTCGGCAAACCGCACGCGGCATGTCGTGACCACTCGACAAGAAGCAACCTGCAGGGAGAGTGGCAAACCCAACCATCGCGGAGCGGCGCGTCGCCGAAGGCGCGCAGACAAGCACGACGACCGAAGACGGCGGAGCGAGGAACGAGCGAAGCAGGACTCGTGCAGAGGGAGTGGAGCCTGGGAGAATCGAACTCCCGACATCCTGCTTGCAAAGCAGGCGCTCTACCAACTGAGCTAAGGCCCCGAGTGCCACCGAGGTGATCGGCGACAGGATCGGATTGTCGTGCTGTTCCGGAGAACTGGTGGGGCTACAAGGACTTGAACCTTGGACCTCTTCGTTATCAGCGAAGCGCTCTAACCGCCTGAGCTATAGCCCCTCAGACCGGATGAAAGCATACCGTACCGATCCCAGAGAACGAAATCGAGCGGTCGGCCTCATCCGGCCGGGTGTGTCAGTTGTTCGTGAAGCCCACGAGCAGCCCGCCCGTGATCCGCACACTGAGGTTGTAGAGCACGCTCACGATGGCGCCGAGCACGGTGCCGACGACCACGTTGAGGATGCCCACGACGATGGAGAACCCGAGGATCTGACCCAGCGAGAACTGGTCCATGATCGAGTAACTGTTCTGACCGGTGACGTCCTTCAGCAGGGCGTCGATCTGGGTGAACACACCCGTCTGGTTCAGGATGACCCACACCAGTGCCGTGGCGACCACGATCACGATGCTGCCGGCCAGGGCGATGAGGAAGCTCAGCTTCACCATCGACCAGAAGTCGACGTAGACCAGTCGCAACCGCACCTGGCGGGTGCCGACGGGTCGCTTCGCCTTCTTCTGGAGCTTCTCGGCGACACTACTCATTGCTTGACTGGTCCTCTCCGGCCTCGTCTGCGACGGGCTCGGTGTCGATGGGATCAGTGGAATCCGGGGCCGCTTCGGCAGGGCTGACCGTCTCCACCGGGCCCGCGGGCTCGATCTCGGCGTCGTCCTGGTCGTCCAGGTTCCGCTCGGTGTTCCGGGCCACCGCGATGATCCGGTCGTTCTCCGCGAACCTCGCGAAGACGACGCCCATCGTGTCACGGCCCTTGGCAGGGACCTCGGCCACGGCAGACCTTACCACCTTGCCCGATTGCAGCACGACGAGCACTTCGTCGTCCTCGCCGACGATGAGAGCGCCCACAAGATCGCCTCGGTCGAGCGCCAACTTGGCCACCTTGATGCCCAGACCGCCACGGCCCTGCACGCGGTACTGGTCGACCGCGGTGCGCTTGGCGTAGCCACCCTCGGTCATCACCCAGACGAACCCGTCGTCGGAGACGACCCGAGCCGCGAGCAGCGAATCACCGTCGCGGAAGGACATGCCCTTCACACCCGAGGTCGATCGACCCATCGGACGCAGGGTGTCGTTCGTCGCCGTGAAGCGGAGCGACATGCCCTGGCGGGACACCAGCAGCAGGTCGTCGTGCTCGTCGACGAGCAGCGCCTGGCGGAGCTTGTCGCCGTCGCGCAGGTTGATCGCGATGATGCCGCCGGTGCGGTTCGTGTCGTACTCGGTCAGCGCGGTCTTCTTCACCAGGCCGTGCTCGGTCGCGAGGACGAGGTACTGGGCGACCTCGTAGTCGCGGATGTCGAGCACCTGCTGGATCTGCTCGTCGGGCTGCATCGCCAGCAGGTTCGCGACGTGCTGGCCCTTCGCGTCACGGCCGGCCTCCTGCAGCTCGTACGCCTTGGCGCGGTAGACCCGTCCCTGGTCGGTGAGGAACAGGAGCCAGTGGTGCGTCGTCGTGACGAAGAAGTGCTCGACGATGTCGTCGGCGCGGAGCTGGGCCCCACGGACACCTCGGCCACCGCGGTGCTGCGAGCGGTACTGGTCGCTCCGCGTGCGCTTGACGTAGCCACCGCGGGTGATGGTGACGACCATCTCCTCTTCGGGGATCAGGTCTTCCATCGACATGTCGCCGTCGTAGCCGAACATGATCTCGGTGCGGCGGTCGTCGCCGAAGCGGTCGACGATCTCGCTGAGCTCGTCGCGGATGATCGAGCGCTGACGGCTCTCCGACGCCAGGATGTCCTGGAAGTCGGCGATCTTGCGCTCGAGTTCCTCGGCCTCGTCGTGGATCTTCTGGCGCTCCAGGGCCGCGAGGCGACGGAGCTGCAGCTCGAGGATCGCGCGCGCCTGGATCTCGTCTACGGACAGCAGGTCCATCAGGCCGGTGCGGGCCTCTTCGACGTCGGGCGAACGACGGATGAGCGCGATGACCTCGTCGAGGGCGTCGAGCGCAGCCAGGTACCCGCGCAGGATGTGGGCGCGCTTCTCGGCCTCGCGCAGCCGGTACTGCGTGCGGCGCACGATGACGTCGACCTGGTGGGCGACCCACGCCGAGATGAAGCCGTCGAGCGGCAGGGTGCGGGGCACGCCGTCGACGATCGCGAGCATGTTCGCGCCGAAGTTCTCCTGCAGCTGGGTGTGCTTGTACAGGTTGTTCAGCACGACCTTGGCGACGGCGTCGCGCTTCAGCACGATGACCAGGCGCTGCCCGGTCCGACCGGAGGTCTCGTCGCGGATGTCGGCGACACCGGCGAGCTTGCCGTCCTTGACGAGCTCGGCGATCTTGATCGCCAGGTTGTCCGGGTTGACCTGGTACGGCAGCTCGGTGACGACGAGGCAGGTGCGCCCCTGGATCTCCTCCACCGAGACCACGGCACGCATCGTGATCGAGCCACGGCCGGTGCGGTAGGCGTCCTGGATGCCCTTGGTGCCGAGCACCTGCGCACCGGTCGGGAAGTCCGGGCCCTTGATGCGCTGCATGAGCGCGGCGAGCAGCTCTTCGCGGGTGGCGTCGGGGTTGTCGAGCGCCCACTTCGCACCCTCGGCGACCTCGCGCAGGTTGTGCGGCGGGATGTTCGTGGCCATGCCGACCGCGATGCCGACGGACCCGTTGACGAGCAGGTTCGGGAACCGGGCCGGCAGGATCGCCGGCTCCTGCGTGCGGCCGTCGTAGTTGTCCTGGAAGTCGACGGTGTCCTCGTCGATGTCGCGGACCATCTCGAGCGCGAGCGGCGCCATCTTCGTCTCGGTGTACCGCGGGGCGGCGGCGCCGTCGTTGCCGGGCGAACCGAAGTTGCCCTGGCCGAGCGCCAGCGGGTACCGGAGCGACCACGGCTGCACCAGGCGGACCAGGGCGTCGTAGATCGCCGAGTCACCGTGCGGGTGGAACTGGCCCATCACGTCACCGACGACGCGGGAGCACTTCGAGAACGCACGGTCCGGGCGGTAACCGCCGTCGAACATCGCGTAGATCACACGGCGGTGCACCGGCTTGAGGCCGTCGCGGACCTCCGGCAGGGCACGACCGACGATGACCGACATCGCGTAGTCGAGGTACGAGCGCTGCATCTCGAGCTGCAGGTCGACCTGCGAGATGCGGTCACCGGAGACGACGATGTCCCCGCTGTCGCCGTGGACGATCTCGGGCTGCTCGTCGGCGCCGTTCTCGTTGTCGTCAGCCATGTGGCTTCGTTCCCTTTCTGGACAGCCTGGAAGCTGTGGTTCCGTTGGTCGCGCCGGGCGCGACCACAGGTGGTCAGGACTGGTCGACGCGGCTCACACCGCGCCTCCTGGCCGTTAGATGTCGAGGAAGCGGACGTCCTTGGCGTTCTGCTGGATGAACTGGCGACGCGCGTCGACGTCCTCACCCATCAGCGTCGAGAAGGTGCTGTCGACCGCGGCTGCGTCCTCCAGCGTGACCTGCAGGAGCGTGCGGGTGTCCGGGTTCATCGTGGTGTCCCAGAGCTCCTTGTAGTCCATCTCGCCGAGGCCCTTGTAGCGCTGGATCCCGTTGTCCTTCGGGATGCGCTTGCCGGCGGCGAGGCCGGCCTGCATCAGGGCGTCGCGCTCCCGGTCGCTGAACACGTACTCGTGCGCCGAGTTCGACCACTTCAGGCGGTACAGCGGCGGCTGCGCGAGGTACACGTACCCACGCTCGATGAGCGGACGCATGTAGCGGAAGAGCAGCGTGAGCAGCAGCGTCGTGATGTGCTGGCCGTCGACGTCGGCATCGGCCATCAGCACGATCTTGTGGTACCGGGCCTTGTCCGGGTCGAAGTCCTCACCGATGCCGGCGCCGAACGCCGTGATCATCGACTGGATCTCCTGGTTGGCGAGGGCACGGTCGAGCCGGGCCTTCTCGACGTTCAGGATCTTGCCGCGCAGCGGCAGGATCGCCTGGGTCATCGGGTTGCGGCCCTGCACGGCGGAACCACCGGCCGAGTCGCCCTCGACCATGAAGATCTCCGACAGGGTCGGGTCCTTCGACTGGCAGTCCTTGAGCTTGCCGGGCATGCCGCCCGACTCGAGCAGCCCCTTGCGACGGGTGGTCTCGCGTGCCTTGCGGGCCGCGAGCCGAGCCTGCGACGCCTGGATCGCCTTGCGGACGACGTCGCGTGCCTGCGTCGGGTTGCTCTCGAACCAGTGGGTCAGCTCGGTGCCGACGACGCGCTGCACGAACGACTTCGCCTCGGTGTTGCCGAGCTTGGTCTTCGTCTGCCCCTCGAACTGCGGCTCGCCGAGCTTCACGGAGATGACGGCGGTGAGCCCTTCGCGGATGTCGTCACCCGTGAGGTTGTCGTCCTTCTCCTTGATGATCTTCGCCTCACGCGCGTAGCGGTTGACGAGGGTCGTGAGCGCGGCGCGGAAGCCCTCTTCGTGGGTCCCGCCTTCGTGCGTGTTGATCGTGTTCGCGAAGGTGTGGACGCTCTCCTGGTACGAGGTGTTCCACTGCATCGCGACCTCGAGCGCGATCTTGCGGTCCGGGTCCTCGGACTCGAAGCCGATGACGTCGGGGTGGACGAGGTCGGCCTTCTTCTGCGCGTTGATGAACTCGACGTAGTCGGCGAGCCCACGCTCGTACATGAAGGTGTCGTTGCGAGCTTCTTCCCCTTCTTCGGGGGCGCGCTCGTCGCGCAGGTTGATCCGCAGACCCTTGTTCAGGAAGGCCATCTGCTGGAAGCGCGTGCGCAGGGTCTCGTAGTCGAAGACGACGGACTCGAAGATCTCGGCGTTCGGCCAGAACGTGATCGTCGTCCCGGTCTCGTCGGCCGGTTCGTCCTTCGAGACGGGGGCCACTGGGACACCGTCGGTGTAGCTCTGACGCCAGACGTGGCCCTGCCGACGGACCTCGACGTCGAGCTCGGAACTCAGCGCGTTCACGACGGACGAACCGACGCCGTGCAGACCGCCGGAGACGGCGTAGCCGCCACCACCGAACTTGCCGCCGGCGTGCAGGACGGTGAGGACGACCTGCAGGGTCGAGACCCCCTCGGCCGCGTGGACGTCGACCGGGATGCCACGGCCGTTGTCGACCACCCGGACGCCACCGTCTTCACGGATGCTCACGTCGATGGTGTCGCAGTACCCGGCGAGGGCTTCGTCGACCGAGTTGTCGACGATCTCCTGGACCAGGTGGTGCAGACCGCGGGGACCGGTCGAACCGATGTACATACCGGGACGCTTGCGGACCGCCTCGAGCCCCTCGAGCACCTGAATCTGGTCTGCGCCGTAGGACGGTTCGCTCTGCGGGGTCTCCGCTTTGAGCGGGTTCTGCGGGTCGTCTTCAGATTCTGATGCCATGTCGAGCGTGCTCCTGCCTGCGCGCGGAACGCCCGCGCACTGCACCTCCCAGTCTACCGCAGAGCCCCCTCTTTCGAGGGCTCATCTGCCCCACAGACGGGCTTTTCTGGCACTCCAGGATGATTTCGTCGCCTCAACCGTAGGTGTCGCGAGGACCGCGCCCCTGGACCGTCCTGGGGCCGCGTTTCCAGGTGGGGGCGTCCGGGCCGGAAACCCTGATCGACTCGACCCCTGCTTCCGGGTGCCGTTCCGCGATGGTGGTCGTGACCGTCGCGCGCATCAGTCGGAGCTGGGTCGCCCAGGCCGTCGAGTCGCACCGGATGACGAGTGCGCCGTCGTCGATGGTCACCGGGCGGGAGTGCTTCGCCAGCTCCTCGCCGACGACGCTCGGCCAGTCCACGAAGAGCTCGGAGCGGGCGAGTGGTTCGGTCCACCCGAGCTCGTGGGCGAGCGACCCGACGATGTCGGCGAGGCCCTTCGGCTCACGGCCGCGCCCGTACGGCACGGTGTCGGCGTCGAACTCGCGAGCGCGTCGGCGGCGGGCATCGGTGCCGCGCTTGGACGGGTCGCCGAACACGGCGCGCAGGTGCCGGTACACCTGCGAGGGTTCGGTGGGCTTGCGGGGCTTCGGCATCAGGCGTCGGCTCCGGCGGGGGTGGGGTCGTCGTCGGTCGGATCGGTCTTGCTGTCGGCGCCCGCCTTGGTGTCGGCGTCCGCCGGCTCCGTCGCATGGGTCTCGACCGTCGCGCCCGCCCGGTCCGTCGCGCCCGTCCGGTCCGTCCGGTCCGTCGACGGACTGGAGGCGCGGGTCGCGTCCGCCTCGTCGGTCACGATCGTGCCCGCTTCGATCCGCACCGTGTGCGCCGCCAGCTTCGGGGGCACGTCACCGAACACCGCTGCCGTGATGAGCACCTGCTCGTAGTCGGCGACCGCGTTCGCCAGCCGTTCCCGTCGCGATTCGTCGAGCTCGGCGAACACGTCGTCGAGGATGATGATCGGGTCGCCCAGGTTCGACTCCGCGCGCAGGATGGACGCGCTCGCGAGCTGTATCGCCAGCGCGAAGGACCAGGATTCGCCGTGACTCGCGTAGCCGCGGGCCGGTAACCCGTTCAGTTGGAACAGCACGTCGTCCCGGTGCGGTCCGACGAGGGTGAGTCCGCGGTCGAGTTCGTCCCGCCGACGTCGTTCGAGCGCTGCCGCGAACGCCTCGGCCGCCGACGCGACGGTGACCGGTTCGTCGGGCGTCCCGAGCACGGGGTCGGTGGCCGCCGCGGACTCCGGGTCGCCACCGCGGATCGACAGGACCCCCGTGATCGAGGCGTCGTGGTGCTCGCCGGCGACGGTGGCGTAGGCCTCGGCCACGAAGGGGGCGAGGCGTCGGGTCAGGTGGTCGCGGGCCGCGACGATCTCGGCACCGAGCCCCACGAGGCGGTCGTCCCAGACGTCGAGCGTCGACAGGGCGTTGGCCTTCGCACCCGTGGCGCGGGCCGACTTCAGCAGGGTGTTCCGCTGCCGGAGCGTGCGGTCGTAGTCGGCGAGCACACCCTGCATCCGCGGCGCGATCTGACCGAGCAGCTCGTCGAGCATCCGGCGTCGCCCGGCCGGTTCGCCCCGCACCAGGGCGAGGTCCTCCGGTGCGAAGAGCACCGACGTGCAGTAGCGCGGCAGCTCCCGCGGCTTGATCGCCGAACGGTTCACCTGCGCACGGTTCGCACCGGTGCGGTTGATCTGCACCTCGGCGAGGATGCTGCGGTCTTCGTGCGCGAGTCGAGCCCGGACGATCGCGGCGTCACAACCCTGGCGGACGAGCGCTGCGTCGGTGGGGACGCGGTGCGAGCCGAGGGTGGAGAGGTACCCGATCGCCTCGACCAGGTTGGTCTTGCCCTGTCCGTTGCGTCCGACGAACAGGTTCGGCCCGCGTGCGAGGTCGACGTCCGCCTCCCGGTAGTTCCGGAAGTCGGTCAGTTGGAGATGGTCGACGTGCACGCGGGCCGAGGCCGGGTTCCCCCGGGAAGTCCTAGGACTTCTTGACGGCGTGACCGCCGAACTGGTTGCGGAGCGCCGCGACGGCCTTCATCGTCGGCGAGGCACTGCCCTGGCGCGAGACGAAGCGCGCGAAGATCGACGCCGAGAGCGCCGGCATCGGCACGGCGAGCTCGATGCCCTCTTCCAGCGTCCAGCGACCCTCGCCCGAGTCCTCGACGTAGCCCTCGAGCTCGTCGAGCTTCGGGTCTTCGTTCAGGGCGAGGACCATGAGGTCGAGCAGCCAGGAACGGACGACCGTTCCGCGCTGCCACCCGGCGAACACGGCGGGGACGTCGGTGATGAGGTCCTTGGCCTCGAGGAGCTCGTAGCCCTCGCCGTACGCCTGCATGATCGCGTACTCGATGCCGTTGTGGACCATCTTCGCGTAGTGGCCGGCGCCGATCGGGCCGGCGTGCGAGAAGCCTTCTTCGCGGGGGCCCTCGGGGCGCAGGGCGTCGAAGACCGGCATCGCGAACTCGACGTCCGCAGCGTCACCGCCGACCATCAGGCCGTAACCGTTGTCCTTGCCCCAGACACCACCGGAGACGCCGGCGTCCATGTAGCGGATGCCGCGCGCACCGAGCTGCTCGGCGTGCTTGGTGTCGTCCAGCCACTTCGAGTTGCCACCGTCGATGACCAGGTCGCCCTCGCCGAGGACACCGGCCAGGTCAGTGATCACGTCGTCGGTGATCTTGCCGTGCGGGACCATAACCCACACGAGGCGCTTGCCCTCCGGGAGGGCAGCGGCGAGG
This sequence comes from Curtobacterium sp. 8I-2, assembly GCF_902506155.1. NCBI lineage: Bacteria > Bacillati > Actinomycetota > Actinomycetes > Micrococcales > Microbacteriaceae > Curtobacterium > Curtobacterium sp. 8I-2. Next base: position 712,707 of record NZ_LR732826.1, on the reverse strand, counting down.
GCGCCGAGGTCAGCGACGTCGGAGACGGCGGGGTTGGCGTCGTACCCGGTGACCTCGATCCCTGCGTTGCGGAGACGGGCACGCATGTTGTTGCCCATGCGACCGAGGCCGACAAGACCGATGTGCATGATTTCCTCTTCTGTTCGTCGTCGCGCTGATGCTGCCGGTGGTGTGCGCCAGCGCAGGTTGCCTGTTGCGCCTATCGCAGCAGCAGGTTGGGCTGCAGCAGGTACCGGTATCCATCGGTCGCTGCGGCCTCTTGCGAAGTCTGGCCGGTGATCAGCACCGGGCCCGGCTTGTTGGGGTTCTCCGTCTTGGTGAAGGAGATGCGGACGAACTCGGAGTGCACCGCGTTCAGCCCGTCCAGGAGGAAGGCGGGCTTCAACGAGACCACCGTTTCCTCGCCGGTCAACAACGCACTGATCGACTCTGACGCCTGCGCTTGTTCGGATCCGATCGCCTCGAGCGTGAGCCCGTCGACCGTGAAGGAGAACCGGAGCGCGGCTTCGCGCTCCAGGACGAGGGAGACCCGTCGGACCGCTTCGACCAGCTCCGCGGTGTTGATCACCGCGTGGTCGTTGACGGTCTCGGGGAAGAGCCGGCGGACCGGCGGGTAGTTGCCCTTGATGAGCAGCGACGTCACGGTCTTGTCGTCGGCGTGGAAGGCGATGAGCTCGCGGTCCGAGTTGCCGCTGATCGACACCGACACCGTCGACGCCGAACCGAACGTGCGGCCGACCTCTTGCAGGGTGCGGGCCGGGACCAGTGCGTGCAGGGGGTCCGAGCCGACTCGGCCGGAGTCCCACGCGATGGTGCGGACGGCGACACGGTAGCGGTCGGTCGCGATGAGGGACAGGTCGTTGTCGCCGACCTCGAGCTGCACGCCGGTGATCACCGGGGTGACGTCGTCACGGCTGGCGGCGACGGCGACCTGGGACACGGCTTCGGAGAACGCGTCGCCCGGGATGACACCCGTCTGCGGACCGATCTCCGGCAGCGTCGGGTACTCCTCGACCGGCATGGACAGCAGCGTGAAGTGTGCCGAACCGCAGGTGACCGAGATCTTCGCGTCCTCGGTGGTGAACGACACAGGGGCGTTCGGCAGCCGGCTCGCGATGTCGTTCAGCAGCCGGCCGGAGACCAGGACGGTGCCCGGTTCGTCGATCTGCGCCGAGATCGACGTCTGCGCCGAGACCTCGTAGTCGAACGACGAGAGCGTCAGGCGATCCCCGTCGGCGTGGATCAGGACGCCCGACAGGATCGGCAGGGTCGTGCGCTGCGGGAGGAGCTTCACTGCGAAGGAGACGGCTTCGGAGAAGACGTCCCGGTTGACCTCGAACTTCACAGCTGGAACCCCTGTCGATCGGCTTGGACTGTCCGGCCGCCCCATTCTGGCACAGGCGGAGGAGCGCCGGATTTCTTGTCATCCCGCCGTCCACAAGGTTGTCCCGCGGAGATTGATCGTTAACCAGGAGTAATGGTGTTAACGCCTGTGCACACTGTGGATAACCCTGTGCATCCCGGTCCGGAGTAGGGAACTACACGCTTGTGACTTGTGAGCGGTGTGTGAGCGTTAACGGGATGAATGAATCTCATCTATCCACTTCCATCCCCAGTCTCCACAGGCGACCCCTCACCTGTGTACAAGCGGGCGGCGTGTCCTCCACAGTTATCCACAGGCTATCCACACTGTGAGAACTCCGGCCCATGGAACCGTCTCAGATGGTGGATGGGTCCGGGAACCCGCCGATCTCAGCGGTAGCGGCGGTCCTGTTTGATGCGGCTGGTGAGCTCGGTGACCTGGTTGTAGATCGACCGACGCTCCTTCATCAGCTCGGTGATCTTCTTGTTCGCGTACATGACCGTGGTGTGGTCGCGGTTGCCGAACAGTTGCCCGATCTTGGGCAGGGACAGGCTCGTCAGCTCACGGCACAGGTACATCGCGATCTGTCGTGCCGTGGCGATCGCCTGGGAGCGGGACGAGCCGTAGAGGTCGTCGACGGAGAGCTTGAAGTACTCCGCGGTGTGGTTGATGATGTCCGTCGGCGCGACGACGTTGTCCTCGTCGAGGGTGATCAGGTCCTTGAGCACCGTCTGCACCAGCGCCATGTCGACGGCCGTCCGGTTCAGGCTCGCGAACGCGGTGACCCGGATCAGGGTGCCCTCGAGCTCGCGGATGTTGCTCGACACCTTCGACGCCATGAACTCGAGGATGTCGTCGGGCACCTGCAGATGGTCGGACTGCGCCTTCTTGCGGAGGATCGCGATGCGCGTCTCGAGCTCGGGCGCCTGGACGTCGGTGATCAGACCCCACTCGAAGCGCGACCGCATCCGGTCCTCGAACCCGGTCAGGTGCTTCGGCGCCACGTCCGACGTGATGACGACCTGCTTGTTGTGGTCGTGCAGCGTGTTGAAGGTGTGGAAGAAGGCCTCCTGGGTGGAGTCCTTCCCCTGCAGGAACTGGATGTCGTCGATCAGCAGGATGTCGATGTCGCGGTAGCGCTGCTGGAACTGGTTCGACCGGTTGTTCGCGATCGAGTTGATGAAGTCGTTGGTGAACTCCTCGCTCGACACGTAGCGGACGCGGATCCCCGGGTAGAGGCTCTCGGCGTAGTGCCCGATGGCGTGGAGCAGGTGGGTCTTGCCCAGTCCGGAGTCCCCGTAGATGAAGAGCGGGTTGTAGGCCTTGGCCGGTGCCTCGGCGACGGCGACGGCTGCGGCGTGGGCGAACCGGTTCGACGAGCCGATGACGAAGTTGTCGAAGTTGTACTTCGGGTTGAGCCGCGACTCCGGGCGCCCGCTGGTGCCGGGAGAGTCGATCTGGCTCGGGACGAACGGCGCCTCGATGTACTGACGCGGCGCGGCACTCTGCTCGACGGCTTCCTGCACGGGTTCGGCGTACTCCGGCACGCTGGGGTCCACCCGCGGCTCCGACGCCATGTCCGGGTTGACCGTGATCGCGAAGTTCGCGACCGAGTCGTCGCCGATGCGTGCGACGGCCTCGGTGATCGGGATGCGGATTCGCTGCTCGAGCATGCCGCGGGTCAGGTCGTTCGGGACCTCGAGGTACAGGGTGCCGGCGAGCACGCCCTTCGGCTCGACCAGGTTCAGGAACCCGTGGAGCTGCGGCGTGATGCGGGGGTCCTCGGCGAGGATTCGGAGTACGGATGACCAGAGGTCCTCGACGGGGTCGGCCGGCATCGTCATGTCGCGCTCGTCTCCAGGGGTCGTGTCGTGCGTTCGCTGCCGGACGAGAGTGCGTCCCGCGGGGTCGGACATGCCGTGGCGTCCTCGGCGACCGCACTCGGGACAGGGTCGTCTCCGGCGGATCGTCGGTGGCTCCGGAGAGTTCTCCGAAGCCTCGTTGCCACGGAGGTTCCCACAGGGTTGTCCACAGTGTTGTCCACGACCGCTCCGAGTCGTCCGACAGGAGTACTTCCCTGTCGTACCGGGCCTTCGAGGCGATCGATCACACCACTGTAAAGGACCGGACCGAGTCCCACCGAACGGAAGTTGTCCCCAATGTGGAGAATGGGCTCGAGCGACACCAGCCACGGGGTGACGGCACCACCTGTCCGCGTGGGGTTTGACCTGCCCGCCGCTGTCACGTACCGTTAACCAGTTGACTGCGGCCCTTTGGTCGCGCCCATCTGCGTCGTCCGCACCCGGACGACTACACATACGTGACGGCTCGCCGCGAGCAGCCGTGTGGAGAACATCATGAGCAAGCGCACCTTCCAGCCGAACAACCGTCGCCGCGCCAAGAAGCACGGCTTCCGCCTCCGCATGCGGACGCGTGCCGGCCGCGCCATCCTGTCGGCGCGTCGCGCCAAGGGCCGCACCGAGCTCTCGGCCTGATCAGGCTCATCCGCCTGATCCGGTCCTCGGTCTGACCCCGGCGTCGCAGTGTTGGCCAGCGCCAACCGCATCGTGCGCGGGGACGACTACCGGAACGTCGTGCGTCGTGGTCGCAAGAGCGCCACGGCGCACGTCGTCGTGTCCGTGGTCCGCCAACCGGCCGACCGCGACGGACCGACACGGTTCGGCTTCATCGTCGCGAAGACGGTGGGCAACGCCGTGACCCGGAACCTGATCAGGCGGCGGCTCAAGGCGATCGCGCACGACCTGCTCGTCGAGTGCCCAGAAGGGTTCGACGTGGTGGTGCGTGTACTGCCAGCCGCATCGCAGGCCGGATGGCCTACCCTGCTCGAAGACGTCACGCGCTCCTTCGCGCGCGGGGTGGAGAAGGCAGCATGAACCGCACTCTGTGGACCCGGCTGGCCTGGGTCATCGCGTTGCTCCCACGCAACGCGTGCGTCGTCGTGCTCCGGGCCTACCGTGCGGTGATCTCCCCGCTGTACGGCAACGTCTGCCGCTACCATCCGTCGTGCTCCCGGTACGCCCTCGACGCGATCCAGCAGTACGGCGTCGTGCGCGGATCCGCCATGGGCGCCTGGCGCATCGCCCGCTGCAACCCCTGGGCTGCCGGCGGCATCGACGACGTCAAGGAACGTCGTCACCCGTTCGTCGTCAACCGGTTCGGGTTCGTCCTCGCGCCGATCCCGCAGCAGCCGCACCCCGCGGTCGGAACGGCCCGGCCGGTCCTGCTCCCCCAGCGCACTCGAAAGGCGTAGCCGTCCCCATGGACATCATCGGAACGATCCTCTGGCCGCTCAAATGGGTGGTCTCGGCCATCCTCGTCGGCTTCCACTGGATCTTCGAGAGCATCGGGATGGACCCGAGCGCGGGCATCACGTGGGTGCTCTCGATCATCTTCCTGACGTTCGTCGTCCGCGCCGCGTTGATCCCGATCTTCGTCCGGCAGATCAAGTCGCAGCGTCGCATGCTCGAGGTCGCGCCGCAGCTGAAGAAGATCCAGGACAAGTACAAGGGCAAGAAGGACCAGTTCTCGCGCGAGGCCATGAGCCGCGAGACGATGGCGCTCTACAAGGAGACCGGGACCAACCCGCTCAGCTCCTGCCTGCCGCTGCTGCTGCAGATGCCGATCTTCTTCTCGCTGTACTCAGTGCTGCACGAAGCGCAGATCAACAAGACCGGCATCGGCCTGCTGACGAACGACCTCGCGGCCTCGTTCGGCAACGCGGCGCTGTTCGGCGCTCCCCTGCACGAGACGTTCACGAACGCCTCCGGCTGGGAGGTCCGCGCGATCGCCGGCTTCATGATCGTCGTCATGACCGCGTCGCAGTTCATCACGCAGCTGCAGCTCGTCGCCAAGAACATGTCGCCGGAGACCAAGGAGTCTCCGATGTACCGCCAGCAGAAGATGATGCTGTACATCCTCCCGCTGGTCTTCGTGATCTCGGGCCTCAGCTTCCCCCTGGGCGTCATGTTCTACTGGCTCGCCTCGAACCTCTGGACGATGGCGCAGCAGTACTTCGTCATCCGCAGCATGCCGACCCCGGGTTCCGAAGCTGCTCTGGCTCGTGAAGCCCGCCTGGCCAAGAAGGCCCAGCGTCGCGGGACCGCCACTCCGGTCCTCGCCGAGGCCGGCGCCGGCGTCGGCGCGACGGAGATCGAGCCCGTGCGCGTCACCACCCAGCGTCAGCAGCCGGTCGGCAAGCAGCGCCAGAAGAAGAACGGGAAGAAGTAAGTGACCGAGCAGGACACCGCGGCCGCCGTCGAGACGACGGACACCGAGACCGAAGACGTCCGCGACGAAGCGGACATCGCAGCGGACTACATCGAGGAACTCCTCGACATCTGTGATCTCGATGGTGACATCGAGATCGAGGAACGCGGCGGTCGCGTGTACCTGTCGGTCACGGACGACGGAGAGGCACTTCGTGTCCTCTCGAAGCCCGACACGGTGACCGCACTGCAGGAACTCACCCGCATCGCGGTGCAGGCGGAGACCGGCGAGTTCAGCCGACTCATCCTCGACGTCGGCGGCTCGCGCGACGCCCGTGCCGAGGAACTCCAGCGTCTCGTCGACACCGCGGTCGAGCGGATCGAAGCCGGTTCGTCGACGGCAGCACTCCCCCCGATGTCGTCGTACGAGCGCAAGCTCGTCCACGACCTGGTCGCTGAGAAGGGCTTCCACTCGGAGTCCGAGGGTGAGGGTCGGGACCGCCACACGGTCGTCACCCGATGACGGACGAGCCAGTGGCCCCCACGGCCGCACCGGTGCTGGAGACCGAGCCTGCTGCCGCCGTGACGCTGTTCGGCGACCAGATCGAGGTGGCGCGGTCGTTCACGGACGAGCTGGCGCGACGAGGTGAGGAGCTGGGCCTGATCGGCCCGCTCGAACTCCCCCGGCTGTGGACTCGACACATCCTCAATTCTGCGTTGCTGGCGCCCCTCCTGGAGGCGCGTGGCCGGGTTGCGGACGTCGGTTCCGGGGCAGGACTGCCGGGCCTTGTGCTCGCCATCGCCCGCCCCGACGTCGAGTTCGTGCTCATCGAGCCGATGGAGCGTCGGACGGATTGGCTCCGCGCTGAGGCCGACCGGCTCGGCCTGCAGAACGTGACGGTGCTCCGTGGCCGTGCAGAGGACGTCGCTGACGAAGTGGTGGTCGACCAGGTCACCGCTCGGGCCGTCAGCGCGCTCTCGAAGCTGATCCCCCTGACCGTGCCCTTGGTTCGGTCCGGTGGCCAGCTCATCCTGATGAAGGGTGCGCGTGTCGACGAAGAGATCGAGAAGGCCCGCAAGGTGATCCTCCGGAAGCGCCTCTCCGACGTCGAGGTGCTCGAGCTCGGAGACGGTGTGGTCGACGAGACCACTCGCGTCTTCCGGGCTACAGTTGACTGACGCTGCGGCTCGGGCCGGGTCATCCGGCCGCCAGTGGCTCCGCGTTCCACGTGAAACATCGAACCGGGGAAGAGGCACTCGTTGAGTTCATCGACCGACTACGACGCGTCGACACCGCTCGCTCGCGAGATCGCCGACCTCAACCGTCGCCGCCGCGCGATTGCGACGCAGCAGTTCCCGCTGCCTGCTGAGACGCGGATCATCACCGTCTCGAACCAGAAGGGTGGCGTCGGCAAGACGACATCGACGGTCAACCTCGCAGCGGGACTCGCCCACGGTGGCGCTCGAGTGCTCGTGATAGACCTCGACCCGCAGGGCAATGCGTCGACCGCACTCGGCGTCGATCACCAGGCCGAGGTCGCGAGTATCTACGACGTCATCGTCGATGAGGCACCGATGGCCGACACTGTCCAGGCCTCCCCCGAGTCGGACACGCTCTGGTGTGTGCCGGCAACGATCCACCTCGCCGGTGCAGAGATCGAGCTCGTCTCCCTCGTTGCACGTGAGCAACGCCTGCGGACCGCGCTCGACATGTACCTGCAATCGCTCGACGAGCCGTACCACTACGTCTTCATCGACTGCCCGCCGTCGCTCGGTCTGCTGACGATCAACGCGTTCGTCGCGGCACAAGAGGTCCTGATCCCGATCCAGTGCGAGTACTACGCGCTCGAAGGGCTGAGCCAGCTCCTGCGGAACATCGAGCTGATCGAGCGCCACCTCAATCCGAACCTCCGGGTGTCCACGATCCTCCTCACGATGTACGACAGCCGCACGAACTTGGCGAACCAGGTGGCGAACGACGTCCGGGAGCACTTCGGTGACCAGGTACTCAAGGCGATGATCCCCCGCTCCGTCCGAGTGAGCGAGGCACCCAGCTACGGGCAGAGCGTCGTCGCGTACGACGTGAACTCCACCGGGTCGCTGTCCTACCTGGAAGCGGCCGCCGAGATCGCAGCACGAGGAGCAAAGCACTGATGGCACCGAAGCGAACCGGGCTCGGCCGAGGCATCGGCGCCCTGATCCCCACAGCGACGGACCAGCAGGACCGTCCCGTGGATGTGTTCTTCCCGACCGGCGGCTCCCCCGCCTCCGCGCCGACGGCGGACGATCTCGTGGCAGTGCCGGGCGCCCGTCTGGCGAACCTCAACCCGCTCGACGTCATCCCCAACGCGCAGCAGCCGCGGAAGGAGTTCCGCGAAGAGGAGCTCCAGGAGCTCGTCCACTCCATCCGCGAGATCGGCGTCCTACAGCCCATCGTCGTGCGTCCCATCGCCGGAGCGACAGGGACGGACCCGCAGTACGAGCTCATCATGGGTGAGCGTCGTCTGCGAGCCACCAAGGAACTCGGGCTGAGCACGATCCCTGCGATCGTGAAGGACACCCCTGACGACGCGATGCTCCGGGATGCACTGCTCGAGAACCTCCACCGGGCACAGCTCAACCCCCTCGAAGAAGCGTCTGCCTACCAGCAGCTCCTCGCGGACTTCGGCATCACGCAGGAGCAGCTCGGTCAGCGCATCGGTCGGTCTCGACCGCAGATCACCAACACCATCCGGCTCCTGCGCCTCCCCTCCCCCGTCCAGCGCCGAGTGGCCGCAGGTGTCCTCTCTGCCGGGCACGCCCGTGCCATCCTCGCTGCGCCGGACGCAGAGGCGATGGAGTACCTGGCAGAGAAGATCGTCAACGAAGACCTCTCGGTCCGGGCGGCTGAGGCGATCGCGCAGCAACTCGCTGCGAAGACCCCGCAGACGAAGCCGAAGCCCGAGCCGTCGAAGCGACAGGCGCACTTCGACGACCTCGCAGAGCGGCTCGGTGACCGGTTGAACACCCGGGTGAAGATCGCGGTCGGCGCCCGGAAGAGCTCGGTCACCATCGACTTCGCGAACGGCGACGATCTCAACCGGATCCTCGCCGAGCTCGGCGTACGGGACCTCGAGAGCTGAAGCAGGCCTCACGCGGCGCTGTGGGGCGCTGTGAGCCTCTGGGACGCCGGAGCCGGGGTCCAAGACGCGCTACTCCTGCCGCGCGCTCTGGCGGCAACGCAGCGCTCCGGACGATGCTGCGCCGTCGGCGGACGCGATCTGCCTCAGCTGAGATGGTGGTGTGGTGACCACCAGCGGCTCGCCCTTCACGCGAGCGATCCGGGGAACGATCTTCCGCGCCGTGGATCCGAGGTTCCGAGAGTTCGCGATCGCGGGATCGCGCTCCGTGGGCCGGTATTCCAGGGCCGATGAGCCGACGTTGTACCTCAGTGCGTCGGTCGGAGGAGTCGAAGCTGCGATGGTCGCGCACAGGGACGTCCGTGCGGAGACGTTGGAGATCGTCGCGATCGATGTCGACGCTGCACGAATCGTCGACTTGCGTGATCCAGGCACGCTCGATTCGATCGGCATCGACCTGCAGGACGCTGTTGCTCCATGGCAGGACATCGCCGCCGCCGGTGGTACGCCCGGCTCGTGGCAGGTGCGCGACCGCTTGCTCGAGATCGGCGCCGACGGACTCATCGATCCGTCTCGGAAGAGCCCCGGCCTGTGGCACTTGGTGCTGTTCCGGTGGAACGAGGACGACGCGCCAGCCGTTGTGATCCGTCGATGAGATCGGCCGGACGAGCAGTGCGACGTTCCACGTGGAACATCGAAGCCCGTCAATCACGCCGGCGTGGTCCCGAACGCGCGGTGTTCCACGTGGAACATCGCGCGGCACTGATCAGGCGCGGTGGTCCCGGATGGCCTGCTCGGCGAGCTCGGCGTAGGTCCAACCGAGGTCGAAGCCCGACGCTGAGAGCGCTTGCGGCAGCAAAGACGTCTCCGTGAGCCCGGGGAGCACGTTGGCCTCGAGGAACCACGGTGTTCCGGCGCCGTCGATGATCAGGTCAACGCGCGACAGGTGACGGAGTCCCAAGGCCGTGTGCGCGGCGACTGCTGCTTCTGCCGCTGCCGCCGCGAACTCGTCTGACAGCCGCGCCGGCGTGTAGAAGGTCGTCTCCCCCGCGTTGTAGCGAGCCTCGAAGCCGTAGATACCGTTGCGGGGCACGATCTCGACGGCGGAGAGGGCGACCGGGCCGTCGCCGGTGTCGATGATCCCCACGGCCACCTCGGTGCCGCGGATGAGCTGCTCGACCACGACGTCGTCGCAGTACGTGTAGGCAGTGACCATGGCGCGTGGCAGGTCGTTGACGTCGTCGACGAGGGTCACGCCCTGGGCGCTCCCGCCACGTGCGGGCTTCACGGCAAGTGGCACCGGGTGCTCGGTGGCGATCGACTCGAGGACGCCGACGGCGCCGAGCTCACGGAAGACGTCGTGGGACAGCGTCACCGAACGAGGGGTCCGCACGCCGGCGCGGGCGACCAGTGCGGACGCCGTGGGCTTGTCCCATGCCAGCCGAGCCGAGGTCGAACGCGAGCCGACGAACGGGATGTCGACGGCCTCCAGGATGCCCCGCAGGGCCCCGTCTTCACCGGAGGCGCCGTGCAGCGCCGGCCACACGACGTCCGGGCGGGACTCCGCGAGGGCGGGCAACAGGAGCGCGTCGGCGTCGCGGAGATCGACATGCCAGCCGTAGCCGGTCAGTGAGTCGGCGACCCGGCGACCGGATCGCAGGGAGACGTCCCGCTCGTGCGAGATGCCTCCGGCGACGACGACGACGTGACGACGGGTGAGCTCGGCCATGCGGGGTCCTCCGGTGTGGAACTGCGGTGCTGTGCGATCAGCGTCGCGCAAAAGTGCTGATCAGGAGATGTTCGGCGGCGGTGCACTGACGGACGATGTCGCTCGCACCACCGTGTTGGGGCGCGTGGTCGGCCCGAAGGTCTCGATGAGTTCGAGCTCGTCGTTGACGACGTTCGCCAACCGCTTGACGCCGACGCGGATCTGCTCCGGCGTCGGGTAGCAGAACGACAGGCGGATGTGTCCACCGCCACGTCCGTCGGCGTAGAACGCCGTCCCCGGTGTGTAAGCGACGAGCTCCTTGACGGCACGCGGCAGCATGCCCTTGGAGTCGAGCGACTCCGGCAGCGTCAGCCAGACGAAGAAACCACCGTTCGGCTTGGTCCAGGACAGGTCGGGCAGGAACTCCCCCAGCGCGGACAGCATGGCGTCACGTCGCTCGGCGTAGATGCCCCGGAAGGTGTCGACCTGACCCTTCCAGTCCGCGGCGTCGAGGTAGGCGTTCACGACGTACTGGCCGAAGGAGTTCGGGGCGAGGACGGCCGACTCGTTGGCGAGCACGAGTTTCTCGCGGATCGCGTGCGGCGCGAGTGCCCAGCCGACGCGGAACCCGGGCGCGAGCGTCTTGGAGAAGGAGCCGAGGTACACGACGCCCTCTTCGTCGATCGAGCGGATGGCCTGGGGTGCCGGCTCGTCGAACCAGAGGAGTCCGTAGGGGTTGTCCTCGAGCACGAGGATGTTGTTCGACCGGCAGATGTCGAGCACCTCGATGCGTCGCTCTCGGCTCATCGTGACGCCGGCCGGGTTGTGGAAGTTCGGGATCGTGTAGAGGAACTTGATCCGCTTGCCCTGGGTGCGGAGGTTCGCGATCGCCTCACGCAGCGCCTCGGGGACCAACCCGAGCTTGTCGGTCGTCACGTGCACCGTCTCGGCCTGGTACGACCGGAAGACACCGATCGCACCGACGTAGGACGGCGACTCGGCGAGCACGATGTCGCCCGGATCGATGAACAGCCGCGTGACGAGGTCGAGCGCGTGCTGCGAGCCCGTGGTGACCACGACGTCCTCGGCGCTGGCGCGGATGCCCTCGAGGCTCATGACGTCCACGATGTGCTCGCGGAGGGAACGCAGGCCCTGTCCCCCGCCGTACTGGAGCGCCATGGCGGCGTGCTCGTTCATGACACGGTCCAGGGAGCCCGTGACGAGCTCCCTGGGGAGCGCGGAGACGAACGGCATGCCGCCGGCCAGTGAGACGACTTCGGGGCGCGAGGCGACGGCGAACAGGGCTCGGACCTCGGAGGCGCTCAACCCGGCGGTGCGCTGGGCGTAGGAGTCGTACCAGGGGTCGAGGCTGTTGCCGTTCGTCATCGAGTGCTCCGTTCAGTGGGACATTCCCGCCACACTACGACATCGGCCCGGGGAACCCGGGTTCCGCGACGGGGCCGATCGGCATCCGGTGGCTCCGGACGAGAACGGCCCCGCTCTCCGGGGAGAGCGGGGCCGTTCGTGCGGGGGGACCTACGCGAGGAACTCGGCGAGGTCGGCCTCGAGCGCGGGCTTCGGCTTGGCACCGATGACGGTCTTGACGACCTCGCCACCCTTGAAGACCTTCATCGCCGGGATCGACGTGATCTGGTAGTTCATGGCCGACTGGGGGTTGTCGTCCACGTTGAGCTTCACGATCTCGATCTTGCCGGCGTGCTCTTCGGCGATCTGGTCGAGGATCGGCGAGACGGCGCGACACGGGCCACACCACTCGGCCCAGAAGTCGACGAGGATCGTCTTGTCGGACTTGAGGACCTCGTCCGAGAAGGTGGCGTCGGTGACAGCCTTGGCGTTGGACATGTGTGCTCCTTCGAGAAGTCGTTCAGGGGGTACAACGGCGATGCCGTCGTGGTATTCCGAGACTGCTCAGGCCCGGGAGGCGATGACGTCGACCATGGCGGGTTCGGTCGGACCGACACCCTCGGCCTCGTTCGTCAGTTCGTCGTCGAGCTCGGCGAGGTACTTCTCGGCGTCGAGCGCGGCGACCGTACCCGAACCGGCGGCCGTGATGGCCTGGCGGTAGGTCGGGTCGATGACGTCACCGGCGGCGAAGACACCCGGCAGGTTGGTCTTCGACGAGCGGCCCTGGACAGCGATCGTGCCCTCGGGCGCGATGTCGATCTGGCCGTGGATCAGGTGCGTGCGCGGGTCGTTGCCGATCGCGATGAACAGGCCGTCCAGTGCGAGCTCGGACTCCTCACCCGTCACGGTGTCCGTGAGGGTGACGCCCTCGACCGCGGAGTCACCCGTGATGCCGGTGACCGCCTTGTTCCACGCGAACTCGATCTTCGGGTCGTTCATCGCGCGGTCCTGCATGATCTTCGACGCACGCAGCGAGTCCTTGCGGTGGATGACCGTCACCTTGTCGGCGAAGCGGGTGAGGAACGTCGCCTCTTCCATCGCGGAGTCGCCACCGCCGACGACAGCGATGTTCTTCTGGCGGAAGAAGAAGCCGTCGCAGGTCGCGCACCACGAGACACCGTGGCCGGACAGGCGCTCTTCGTCGGAGAGACCGAGGTGGCGGTACGCCGAGCCGGTGGCGTAGATGACCGCGAGGGCCTCGTACGTCTCGCCCGAGCCGACGGTGACCTTCTTGACCTTGCCGGTCAGGTCGACGGAGACGGCGTCGTCGTACAGGACCTCGGCACCGAACTTCTCGGCCTGCTCCTGCATCTTGATCATGAGGTCGGGGCCCTGGATCCCCTCGGGGAAGCCGGGGAAGTTCTCGACCTCGGTCGTCTTGGTGAGTTCACCGCCCGTCTCGACACTGGAGGCGACGATGAGCGGCTTGAGCTCTGCGCGCGCTGCGTAGATGCCGGCGGTGAACCCGGCCGGACCGGAACCGATGATGATGAGCTGGCGCATGCCTGATTGCCCTTCCGTTGCGTCTGACCGGGTCAACCCATCGTACCGGCGTGGCATTCCGCACGACCCGTGAGCGTGCGGTGCTCGGCTGGGATCAGCGGCCGAGCTTGCTGCGGAGCATCCGGACGGCGTTGCCGATCTCGCCGTTCTTCGCGACGACCAGGGCTCCGAAGTACACGGCGACCATCGCGGCGCCGGTCAGGACGATCGTGATGAGGGCCCCGGTGCGGTCGGACATCGCGAACCCGGACTCCGAGAAGGCACCGAAGAAGTTCACGACGAGGAGCCCGACGACGCCGGAGATCAGCGCCGCGATGACGAACTGGACGTGCGACCGGGTGATCACCGGCCCCTCGATGTGCCCCAGCCGCTTGCGGACGACCACGAGCGCGACGATCGTCTGCGCCGATCCGGCGATCGTGGTGCAGGCGGCGACACCGATGCCGATGACCGAGGTCGGGAACGTCGAGACCGCCAGGGCCCCGATGACGAAGAGCACCGACTGGATGCACTGCATGAGGAACGGGGTGCGGTGGTCGTGCATCGCCCAGAAGACGCGCTGGATGACGAACAGCATGCTGAACAGGACGAGACCCGGCATGTAGGCGACGAGCACGGCACCGACCTGCAGCGCGCTCTCGAACGTTCCCTCGTACAGGCGGCCGAACGGGACCGCGACGACGATCAGTGCCACCGAGGCGAAGACGGTGAACAGCCCGACGATGCGCAGGGACAGCGACAGGTTGCGGCGGACCGCGTCGAGGTCACCGCGCTCGGCGTCGTGGCTCATCCGGGTGAAGTAGGCCGTCGCGATGGACACCGTGATGATCGAGTGCGGGAGCATGAAGATCAGCCAGGCGTTTCCGAGCACGGCGTTGCCCGGACCGTCGTCCCGTCCGAGCCACGCGACCTGCGACTGCACGATGCCGGCGATCTGGGTGACGAGGATCATCGCGAAGAGCCAGCCGGCAGCGGTCCCCGTGGACTTGAGGCCCACGCCGCGCCACCGGAAGTCGGGGCGGAACGACAGGCCGGCGCGCTTCCAGAAGAACGGCAGGAACGCGGCCTGGGCGAAGACACCGAGCGATGCGCTGCCGGCCAGGAGTGCGATCTTCGCCGGCGTCCACTGGTCGAGCTGGCTGCCGCTGGTGCCGTACAGGGCGATGAACACGACGAGGCCGCCGATGGCGATGACGTTGTTGAGCAGCGGCGCCCACGTGAACGGCCCGAAGACCTGCTTCGCGTTGAGGACCTCGCCGAGCAGCGAGTACATCGCGTAGAAGAGGATCTGCGGCAGGCACCAGAACGCGAAGGCGACGGCGAGGTCGGTCGCCTCGGGCCCGGAGCCGACCGATGAGCTCGTGTAGAACCGGACCAGCAACGGTGCGAACACCGTCGCCACGATCGCGATGACGACGAACACGGATCCACCGAGCGTCACGATCTTGTTGACGTACGCCTGGCCGCCGTCCGTGCCGGTCTTCATCGCGCGGACGATCTGCGGGATGAGCACGGCGGACAGCAGACCGCCGGCGATGAGCGCGTAGATGTTGTTCGGCAGCTGGTTCGCGACCGCGAAGGCGTTGGCCGAGGGGCTCGCGTTCTGCCCGATCGCGTACGCGAGCACGAACGTCTTCGCGAAGCCGAGGATCCGGCTCACCATCGTGCCCGCCGCGAGCATCGCGCTCGCCCGGCCGAGACTGCGCTCGGCGACCGGCTCGGCGTCGACGTCGGGCTGGGGCTGGCTGGCGCTGATGGTCGGCTCCTCGGCGTCGCGGTCGTCCGCGACGGTGGTGCGTGCGCCGTCGGACGGGAGGCGCGGCTCGGCCCCGGCGCGCGCGATGGCGTCCTGCAGGGGGCCGTGGTCCACCGCCGCGGCGGCCGGCGTTCCTGCGGCCGCAGCGGCCGTGGACGCGGCCACGCTGGGTGCGGTGGCTGCTCCGGAGGGGTGATCCGTGCCTCCAGGCCGGGTCGTCGTCGCCTGCGCGCCCCCGACCGTCGGCTGGACCGCCAGGGGGCGGTTCGGGTCGTCGTCGTCCTCGTCGTCGAGTTCGCCGTTGCGGCGCCGGATGCGCTTGCGGATGCTGCGGAAGATGCCGAAGCCGAAGATGCCGATCAGGGCGATCGCAGCGACCGCGGTGATGACGGTCTCCCACTGCGCCTGCACGTTGAGCTCGACCGTGGCGGGCTGGGCGACGGCGACACCGGTCGGACTCGAGAGCGACATCGTCAGTTCGACCGTGCCGTTCGCGACCGACTGCACCGGGACGGTGGCACGGGTGGAGGAGTCCGGCTGGATCTCGACGACGATGTCGTTGCGGACGACGCGGAGCGCCGAGTTGGACGGCTGCACGGACAGGTGCACCGTGACCGGGTAGTCGGAGCTGTTCCGGATGGACACCGGCAGCGACGACCGGTCGCCGAGCAGGGTGAGACTGCTCGAGTCGACGATGCCGACCTCGGTCGTGCTCTTCGCCCACGCGGCCGCTCGGGCCTCCACCGCGGCTGCGAGACCCTGGTCGTCATCGCGCCAGGCGTTCGAGGCGAGGGCGAGCAGGCGGAGCCGTGCCGGGGCCGTCAGCTGGTTCGGGTCGCCGAGGATCGTCGCGAACGCGGTGAGGCCCTGCTCCCCCCGCACGAGCTTCTGGAGCTGGTCGATGCGGGATTCGCCGGTGGACGCGCTGGCGAGCGTCAGTGACCCGGGTGTGGCGTCCGAGGCGGTGGAGAGGTCGGCGGGAGCGACCCACGGGGTGCCCTCGAGCGCGTCCAGCGCCTGGCTGAGCCGCGTGGAGTCGGACGGCCACTCGCGACCCAGGGTGAGCAGGATCGGGCCCGTCGCCGAGCCTTCACGGGCCGAGGTGGCCAGTGTCGCGGTGAGCTCGGACATCGTCGACGACCAGCTCTGGCGGTCGGGGGCGGTCGCTGCGCGGCGGAGCATCGACGACATCGACTGGTCGGAGACGAGCACGTGGTCGCCGCCGATCTTCTCGGACGCGGCGATCGTGGTGTCCGCGCCGGCCGAGGTGTTGCCGCTCGAGACGATGGTGGTCTTGGTACCGGCTCGCCGGAGTGCGGGGAGGTCGTCGGAGGACACCGTGCCGTCGGTCGGCCAGGCGATCGGGTCCATCGAGTAGGGGAAGTCGAGCAGGGACTCCGTGGTGGGCAGGGTCTCCTGCGCCTGGTCGGTCCCCGGGTCGGTCGTGGCGTCGTCCGGGGCCTGGGCGGGCGCCGGTGACGAGGTCTGCCCCGGGGTGGCGCTCGGCGTCGGCGCCGGGGTCTCGGCGCCGGGGAAGTTCTCGGCCTTGACGGACTCGTCGAGGGAGATCGGCGACAGGATGCCGTCGGACCCGGCCTGCCGGAGCCCGGTCACGTCGGCGTCGGCGTATGGCAACGCGAAGGTCTCGTTGCGCATGGCCTGCAGGCGTTGGAGCCAGCTGACCGCGCTCGAGGGGGCGTTCTCGCCGAGGATCCGGATCGAGGCGATGATCCGCGGGTCGACGGCCACGGCGACGTTGTGGTCTTCGGCCGCGTCGAGCTGCTGCGTGAGGGTGCCGTCCACCGAGGTCGCGGCGGCCAGCACGGCAGCGCTGAGGATGCCGTCGGTGGACTTCGGCACCGTGACGGGCATCGCCACGGACACGCTGACCGGAGCCTGCTCGAAGTCCGGGTACCAGGTGATCGCGGACCGGTCGACGGCGAAGGCGTCACCCGCCGTGTACTCCGCCGCGATGCGCCGGGCACCGAACGACGAGTACCCGCCGAGTGCCACGTTGCCGGAGACGATGTCGACCGAGTCGATCGTGACCGAACGGTGCGCCGGGACCGCCGGGATGTCCACGGAGTCCATCGGGGCGCCGAGGTAACCGGTTGTGGTGGTGTCGTTGAGCCAGCTCGCCAGGACGTCCCGGGTGCTCACCGAGCGGAAGATGTCGAACTCCGCGGTGCCCGCCGGCAGGGCTGCGTCGGTGTCGTTCGTGACGGTGACCGACAGGGTGAGGTCCTGGTCGCGCTGGACGATCCCCCGGTTCGCGGGGGCGATCGAGATGGTCGCCTTCCCCGCGTCGGCGGCGGCTGGGTCGGCGACGTGGCTCTTCGGTGCGGAGACCGTGGCGGCCGAGGCGTGGTCGGTGGTGACGGGCGCGACGACCAGGCCGAGCGCGACGAGGGTCGACGCGGCTGCGGCGAGCGTGGTGCGGAGCATCTGCATACGGGGAGCGGGCCACGGGGTCGGTTCGGGCCGAGCACGAGTGTATGAGGCGCGACCATGAACAGGACCCGTGCGCGCGCGGCTTGTGGAGAACTCGGGCCCTCGATCTGGGAGGATGAGCACCGTCATGCAGTCCGTTGCCCAGGCCGTCGAACGACTCGACGCACTCGCCACCACCGAGCCCGTCGACCTCCTCGCTCGGGCCTTCGCCGACGCCGGACACGAACTCGCCCTGGTCGGCGGGCCCGTCCGTGACGCGTTCCTCGGCCGTCCGGTGACCGACCTCGACTTCACGACCGACGCCCGGCCCGACGACATCCTGCGGATCGTCGAACCCATCGCGAGCGCCACGTGGGACGTCGGCCGCCAGTTCGGCACCATCGCCGCACGGGTCGCCGGCGAGCAGGTCGAGATCACCACGTACCGCAGCGACGTCTACGACGGCGAGACCCGCAAGCCCGAGGTCGCGTTCGGCGACACCATCGAGGACGACCTGCTCCGTCGCGACTTCACGGTGAACGCCATGGCGCTGCGGCTGCCGGCCCGCGAACTCGTCGACGTGCACGGCGGTGTCGAGGACCTGCTCGCCGCCCGGCTCCGGACGCCGCAGACCGCGGTCGTCTCCTTCCGCGACGACCCCCTGCGGATGATGCGCGCGGCCCGGTTCACGTCCCAGCTCGGGTTCACCGTCGACGACGACGTGCGCGCCGCGATGCAGGAGCTCGTCGCGTCGATCGACATCGTGTCCGCCGAGCGCGTGCGCGACGAGCTCGTCAAGCTCCTCAACACCAGCGACCCCGTCCCCGGCATCCGGCTGCTCGTCGACACCGGCCTCGCCGAGCGGTTCCTGCCGGAGCTGCCCGAGATGCGGCTCGAGGTCGACGAGCACCACCACCACAAGGACGTCTACGAGCACTCGCTCACCGTGCTCGAGCAGGCCATCGGATACGAGGCCGAACGGCACGCCGGCGATCCCCCGGACACCGTGCTCCGGCTCGCGGCGCTGCTGCACGACATCGGCAAGCCCGCGACGCGCAAGCTCGAGCCCGGCGGCGCCGTGAGCTTCCACCACCACGACCTGGTCGGCTCGAAGATGGCGAAGAAGCGACTCCGTGCGCTCCGCTTCGACAACGACACCATCGCCGCGGTGTCCCGGCTGATCGAGCTGCACCTGCGCTTCTTCGGGTACACCGAGGGCGCCTGGACCGACTCGGCCGTCCGCCGCTACGTCCGCGACGCCGGGGACCAGCTCGAGCGACTGCACGAGCTCACCCGCTCGGACGTGACCACCCGCAACCGCCGCAAGGCCGATCGATTGGCGTTCGCGTACGACGACCTGGAGGAACGCATCCGGGTGCTGTCGGAACAAGAGGAACTCGAGTCGATCCGACCGGACCTGACCGGTGACGACATCATGCGGATCCTCGACATCCCGCCGGGGCGTGCCGTGGGCGAGGCCTACCGGTTCCTGCTCGAGGCCCGGATGGACGAAGGACCCCTCGGCGAGGAGACCGCCGAGGAGCGCCTGCGCGAGTGGTGGGCCGCCCGGGGCGAGACCGGCGGCACCGGCGCCACCGGCGCCTGAGACGCGACCGCCTGACAGGCGGAACCGTTCTCCACAGGCCGGTGGCGCGCCTCCAGGCAGTCCGGTAGGCTACCCAGGTTGCCCCTCGCGCACCTGCGTGGTCTGGGGCACATGCATCAACCCTCCTGCCCCGGGAACCGCCCGGGGCCGCTGAGACCAGAGGAGGTGGGTTCCGCATGCACCAGTACGAACTGATGGCGATCCTCGACCCCGAGATCGATGAGCGTACCGTCGCTCCCAGCCTGGACAAGTTCCTGGCCGTGATCCGCAACGCGGGTGGCACCGTCGACAACGTGGACGTCTGGGGCCGTCGCCGGCTCGCGTACGAGATCGCGAAGAAGTCCGAGGGCATCTACGCCGTCGTCGACTTCACGTCGTCGCCCGAGGCCGCCAAGGAGCTGGACCGTCAGCTCGGTCTCTCCGAGGCCGTGCTCCGCACGAAGGTCCTCCGCGCTGAAGAGGGCATCGCGCAGGTCGCCGCCCAGAAGCAGCGTGACGAGGCACGGGCGGCCCGCAAGGCCGCCAACGCCTCCCAGGCCGCAACCGCGACCGCGAGCGCCGAGTAACCCGTGGCCGGCGAAACCGTCATCACGGTGGTGGGCAACCTCACCGCGGACCCCGAGCTGCGCTACACGCAGAACGGGCTCGCCGTGGCGAACTTCACCATCGCGTCGACCCCTCGCACGTTCGACCGTCAGGCGAACGAGTGGAAGGACGGCGACGCGCTGTTCCTCCGTGCGAGTGTGTGGCGCGAGTTCGCCGAGCACGTGGCGGGTTCGCTGACCAAGGGCTCGCGCGTCATCGCGCAGGGTCGTCTGCGTCAGCGTTCCTACCAGGACCGTGAGGGCCAGCAGCGCACGAGCATCGAGCTCGAGGTCGACGAGATCGGCCCGTCGCTCCGCTACGCGACCGCACAGATCACCCGCGCAGCGGGTGGCAGTGGCGGCGGTCGTGGCCAGGTCGGCGGCGGCGGCAACGCCCCCGCGGGCAACGGCGGCGGCAACTGGAACAACAACGGTGGCGCTCAGTCGGACGCGCCCTGGTCTCCCCAGGGCGGCCAGCAGGGTGGCGGCAACGCACAGTCGAACGACGTGTGGAGCACCCCCGGCGGCAACTTCGACGACGAGACCCCGTTCTGATCGGAGCACGCAGCGCCGCCTGACAGCGGCAACTGCGAGTTCCGGACTGACCCTCCCGGTTCCGACGGACACACAACTTTTCTTCTAAGGACAAATCACTATGGCTGGAAAGAGCACCGGCGACCGCCGGAAGCCTCGCGGCAAGGGCGGCAAGAACGCTGCTCCCGCGAAGTCGATCAAGGTCGGCGTCATCGACTACAAGGACGTTGCGACCCTTCGCAAGTTCATCTCGGAGCGTGGAAAGATCCGCGCCCGTCGCATCACCGGCGTCTCCGTCCAGGAGCAGCGCCTCATCGCCCGTGCCGTGAAGAACGCCCGTGAGATGGCGCTCCTCCCCTACGCCGGCTCCGGCCGCTGATCGGAGGTCGACACATGTCGAAGCTCATCCTCACCCACGAGGTCTCCGGCCTCGGTTCCGCTGGTGACGTCGTCGACGTCAAGAACGGCTACGCCCGCAACTACCTCATCCCCCAGGGCTTCGCTGTCGCGTGGTCCAAGGGCGGCGAGAAGCAGGTCGAGTCGATCCGTGCCGCGCGTACCGCGCGCGAGCTCGCCACCATCGAAGAGGCACAGGACCTCAAGATGAAGCTCGAGAACGCGACCATCACCCTGTCGGTCAAGGCCGGCAAGGACGGTCGTCTGTTCGGCTCCGTCCGTCCGGGCGACGTCGCTGACGCCGTCCAGGCGCAGGGCGTCGGCTCGCTCGACAAGCGCAAGGTCGAGGTCCCCGCGACCATCAAGACCGTCGGTGACCACGAGGCCACCGTGCGCCTGCGCGAGGACATCACTGCCGTGATCTCGCTCCAGGTCGTCGCTGCCAAGTAGCACTGACGTTCCGCTCCACGACGGGCGGGTCTCCTCCGGGAGGCCCGCCCGTCGTTGTGTTCCCGGGGCGGTCGCGCGGCTTGTCGTACGGCTGTCGCCGAGACGGTCGCCAGACTGGAGGCGCGGCTCGACTCGGCCTGGCTGGTTACGGTTCAGACGGGGTCACGTTGGCTGGGAGCGGGCCGAGAAATCTTCCCACAGGAGGGGTGCTTGTCAAGTCGTTTTACACAGTGGAAACGTGTCAAATCGGAACCTTCAAGGGGTAGTTGAACCCCACTTTTCCACACACCGTGTGCAACACAAAAGACCAGGTCAAGCGGTCGAAAGTGTGTTCGTACGGGCCTTTTTCCACAGGCTCCTCCACAGTTGTCCACACAGCAGTCCGGCGTGTTCCGCAGCCTCTCCACAGAGTTATCCACAGGTCCGTTTGTTGGGGATAACTCTCGGGCCGTACCTTGGGCCAGCGACTCGGGGATGTCGGTCGCCGGGGGTAGAAACAGGGGTGCGGGTTCCGGCCGGTGGGTGCTGTCCCGCCGGTTCCGGTCCGTGTCGTCAACAGAGGAGAGCGTGTGTCGATCGCACATCTTGAGCCCGCACCGCAGGACTACGCGGAGCGCGGCATGGAACGCACCCCGCCGCACGACATGCTCGCGGAGCAGTCGACCATCGGCGGCATGCTCCTGTCGAAGGACGCCGTCGCCGACGTCATTGAGACCGCACGCGGCGTGGACTTCTACGTCCCCAAGCACGAGGTCATCTTCGACGCGATCCTGTCGCTCTACTCGCACGGTGAACCCACCGACGTCATCGCCGTCACCGACGAGCTGACCAAGACCGGCCTGCTGTCCCGTGCCGGCGGGGCCGAGTACCTGCACAGCGTCACGAGCATGGTGCCGACCGCCGCGAACGCCGGCTACTACGCCGGCATCGTCGCCGAGAAGGCCGTGCTCCGTCGGCTGGTCGACGCCGGCACCCGCATCGTCCAGATGGGCTACGCGTCGGAAGGTGAGGTCACCGACCTCGTCAACAGCGCCCAGGCCGAGGTCTACAACGTCGCCGGTGGTGTGCAGACCGAGGACTACGTCCCGCTGACCGACGCCATCTCCGCCGCCCTCGACGAGATCGAGGCCGCCAAGGGCCGCGACGGCCAGATGACCGGCGTGCCGACCGGGTTCGCGCAGCTCGACGGCCTGACCAACGGCTTCCACCCCGGACAGCTCATCATCGTCGCCGCCCGCCCTGCGCTGGGCAAGTCGACGCTCGCGCTCGACCTGTGCCGCGCCGCCGCGATCAAGCACGACCAGACCGCCGCGTTCTTCTCGCTCGAGATGGGCCGCGCCGAGATCGCCATGCGTCTGCTCTCCGCCGAGACCAGCGTGCCGCTGCAGAACATGCGCAAGGGCACCGTGGACTCCCGCGACTGGACCACCATCGCGCAGACCCGCGGTCGCATCAACGACGCCCCGTTCTTCATCGACGACTCCCCCAACATGACGCTCGTCGAGATCCGCGCCAAGTGCCGTCGACTCAAGCAGCAGCACAACCTGAAGCTCGTGGTCATCGACTACCTGCAGCTGATGACGTCCGGCAAGAAGGTCGAGAGCCGCCAGCAAGAGGTCTCCGAGTTCTCGCGTGCCCTGAAGCTGATGGCCAAGGAGCTCCAGGTCCCCGTCATCGCCCTGTCGCAGCTGAACCGTGGGCCCGAGCAGCGTGCCGACAAGAAGCCCGCGATCTCCGACCTGCGTGAGTCCGGCTCCATCGAGCAGGACGCCGACATGGTCATCCTGCTGCACCGTGAGTCGGCGTACGAGAAGGACAACCCACGTCAGGGTGAGGCGGACCTGATCGTGGCGAAGCACCGTAACGGGCCGACGGACACCATCACCGTGGCGTTCCACGGGATGTTCTCGCGGTTCGTCGACATGCCGCAGTAGGTGCAGGATGTGTTGCGACGAGTGTGAAGCGAGCACAAGTTGTCGCGAGCCGCTGGGCCGCTGTCCCATGCGTCCAAGCAGAAGTGTTCAGTTCCAGAACTTGTGAAGTCCCGGCTTCTCTTGTGCATGCCGACGACCTTTCGTCCACAGGGCTGCTGCCGGTGTCTGTCCGAGAAGCGTCCAGATGCTCAGTAGGCGAGGCCTGCCGCCGCATGTCGAGAAGGTTGCGGTCAAGTTCCGCGCCGTCGTGCCAAGTTCACCTGCAGTGCCGCGTGTCGTAGAAGGCGCGCGTCACAGACCCGCTATCAGCGAGAATGAAGGAATGCTCTCTTTCGTGACACGGTTGCACACCTGGTGGCAGGGTGTTACCTGTCGGGTAACGGTGTCGTAGGATGGAGGTACTCTACTCAGACAAGAAGCTCCGGCAGATTTGCACGTCGGACAAGGCGATGCGGAAAGCTCACCCGGAGCCGATCCCGAAGAACCTCCGCAACCGCATCAAGCAGTTGGAGTCCGCGCTTGTCGTCGCTGACGTCCTCGACGGTCTCGGCAAGTGGCACCCGCTGACAGGACGGGGAGTGCTCGTCTACGGCGCGAGCTTGTCCGCCAACTACCGTCTCGTCGTGCAGTTCTCTGAAACAGGTTCCAGCTGCACCGCCGAAGTTCAGAGCATCGAGGACTACCACTGAGAGGAGCGCGACATGTCTACGAGCACCGACTACGCCGTTCCCACAGGCGAGTACATTGCCGAGTGGTTGGAGGAGAGCGGCGTCTCCCAGGCCGAGCTTGCTCGCCGCATGGGAGTGACGCCGAAGCACGTGAGCAAGCTCCTCGGAGGAGCGCCGCTTACACCCGACGTCGCAACGAAGCTGGAGCTGGTTACGGGTATCGCTGCGCGTGTCTGGCTTAGCCAGGAAGCAACGTACCGAGCTGATGTCGCCCGACTCGGTCTCACGGAGGAGCTTGTAGCAGCGAAGGAGCTCGCGGCTTCCTTCCCACTATCGCACCTTCGAAAGATCGGCAGGATCACAGGGACCCTGAAGAAGCCAGGCGCCCTAGCGATGGAACTCCTTGCCTTCTTCCAGGTTGGATCAGTGGACGCACTTCGGCAAGCCATCGCGCGGCAAGCCGTCGCGTATCGCCAAGGCACCGCCCATCCGGTTGATGAATATGCGCTCGCGACGTGGCTCAAGCTGGGCGAGATGGAAGCTGCAGCTTCAACAGATGCGTTGCCGGCTTTCGACGACGTGGTGCTACAGGAGCTGCTTCCGGAGATTCGACAGCTCTCTATGACGCCCTCGAAGACCTTCGGTGCTGAACTGGTCGCGTCGCTCGCGAAAGCGGGCGTTCAGTTGATCTACGTTCCGGAGGTTCAGGGCGCCCGTATGTACGGAGCGACCAGATGGATCAACGGGCGCCCGGTGATCGCCCTGACCGCCCGAGGCCGAAACGACGGCCAGTTCTGGTTCACCCTCTTCCACGAGATCGGTCACGTGCTCCTGCATCAAGACCAGCGCACCCACATCCGCCCTGCAGACGCTGATGTAGAGGCCGACCCCGCGGAGCGCGAGGCTAATGACTTCGCGTCAATGACGCTCATTCCGCGCTCACAAGAGCAGCAGCTGCCGTCCCTGAAGAGCAAGGAGCAGGTGCGCGCGTTTGCGGATTCCATCGGTGTCAGTCCGGGTGTCGTTGTCGGGCGACTGTGGCACGACAAGCTTTGGGACTATCGCGCTGGACACGATCTTTGTCTGAAGCTCGTCATCGTCGACGACGAGTGACGACTGTTGTTCTGACGGTTGTGGTGCAATCGCTGCTACTGGCGATCGTAGGTTCGATGTAGCTCGCCGGGCTGCTGATCGTGACAGGGTCGGCGGGAGTCTGGACCAGCAGGGTGGGGTTGTTGGTGACGTCGAGCGCCCGGGAGCGGGCCAGTTCTGCGGCGGTACCTTCAACGGTCACCGAGGGCTGCAGTGCGGCGAGTACCTCGTCGACGTCAATGCCTTTTGGATTGGCGATCGACCGGTAGGTGTCCGGGCCGGAGAGGCTAAGGCGGTCATGGTGGAGAGCTCACCGCATGGCGCGGGCCTTGTCGATGCCGCGATCACCGCAGATCTGCGGAGAGGTCTCGCCCAGTGACGACCCGTGCTGCTGCTTCGTGTACGGATATCCCGGATAGTTTGTCCGGAGAATCGGCCCCTGCAGTCGGTACTGAATCCATCCGCGGACCATCTGATCTGAACAACCGGTGCTGCCCGTCGCCGGTCGAGACCGCGGTCGAAGCGGGTGTCCGGGTGGCCCAGTAGGGTGACAGGACAACGACGCGGAGCGAGGCAATGAATAAAGTCACGTTGCGCGGTACGCGGTGAGGGTGGATTGTCATGTCGGGTTCAGGGGGCGCGGACGCCGCGGCGGGTTTCCGATATCAGCATCTGGTCACGATTGAAGCGCTCTTAGACGCCTTTGACGCCGACGCAGCCGGGTCGTGGCGGATCGGTGTCGATGTGCGAGGGCAGGACTCGGCCGACTACGTTTTGATCAGCTCTCCGGGTGATGCGCCGCGGGTAGCCGTTCAGGTGAAGTCGTCACTGCCCACTTCATCAACGCAGCTGTCACGACCCGACGTGATCTCGATGCTGTCGACATTGCATGCGGAGCATGCGGGGTCAGGTCGATTCGAGATCCGCACGAATCGGCGGCTCACCGGGCCCGCGCAAGACGCTGTCTCGGCCCTTGCGGCCGGTTTGCCTGTTGAAGGGCTGGCCCCTCAGGCGGCACGGGTCTCGACAGTTCGCACGGACGTGTCGGAGACGTTGGGATCGATCGCGGAACGGTTGCGCGATCGCGTCGCACGGTATCGGTCAATCATCCACGCCGAGAACGCGGGCAACATCACTCAACTCGTGGTGTCACGGCTGCGAGATCTCGTCGACGAGAAGGCGACTGCTGTGAGGGACCAGTACATCGACGCTCCCATGGTGGCCGCAATCCTTCGGCTGCCTGGACAGCAGCTAGCGCAGACATCGGGGGGGCGTCAGTACGGTCGTCTTCTAGGCCTCCCCATCGGTGAGGTGATCGATCGGGACCGCGTGACGTCATTCCTGGACACCGAACTCCTCGGGGCCTCCGGGGGAGTGCCACGCGTCGCCGTGTTGACGGGGGCGGCGGGGACCGGCAAGTCGAGTGCGGTGAGTGGGTGGGTCAAGACCAACAGCGAACGGTTCTTCTGTGCGATCTGGTTAGCCGCCGGGTCCGAGGAACTCCTGCAGGCACAGGTGCCAACGTTGTTGGAGCAGCTGGGACAGCCGTTTGATCCTTCGGTGTCCCCCTCCCAGGCGCTGAGGGATGTGCTGGCGTCGATCCCATACCCCTGGCTACTTGTCCTGGATGGTGCACCCTCGATGGCATCGATCGACGGTTGGCTGCCCTCGTCCGGGTTCGGCGACGTGGTCATCACGTCGCAGGACGGTAACTGGCCGGCATCTCATGCGCGCGTGTGTCCGATCGGCGCGTTCACACTGATGGAGACCGCCGAACTCGTACGCCGGCGTCTGGGTGCGGGCGACGATAAGGGGCACGCTCTGACGAAGGATGTCGAACAGTTGGCATCGACTATGGGGTACTGGCCTCTGGCGATCGACATGGCCTGCCATTGGATTGCCCGTCGTGGGGGTCGCCTATCCACACTGCCGGACTATCTCATTGGTGTAGGAGAGGTGGATCTCGATGAGGACCAGTCCGTGCCGGCCGGATACACGCACACCGCCGTCCAAGCGATCCTCCTCGCCTGGAATGATCTGAGCGAGCCGGCACGTGTTGTTCTCTTAATGGGCCTTCTGTGTGGCGGGGACGACGTGCCCCTTGATGCGTTGGTGGGCGCCGTCGAGGCGCTCCCCGAGGATCTCCGCCTGGATAGTTTCGAGCAGGAGGTCGTTCTCAAGGAGTTGTGTAGCTCGTCGTTGGTGACGCGGTTCCTGAAGGACTCGCGTGACCAGGATGCTCCTGGGCGCGATCGGATCGCCATCCACGAATCGTTGGGTCTTGTGGGAGATGGCCGCTGGGAGTACCCGGGGGTGTACATCCCTGCACTGAGCAATGCGCTGGACGGCCGCGCGCGCCCATTGCGTGACGCGGGACGCATTCGAGCAGCGGCGTCCTACCTGCCTGCAGGCACCAGTGTGTTGAGCGCTGCTGTCACGATGGTCGAGGTCGGAGATCAGCTTCAGCTTGCGCCGGCCATGCACAACGCCGGGGATCTCTTGCTGCTAACCGGGTCGGCTGAGCAGGCCGCGTTCTGGTTGACGCAGGCAGCGGGGGTGTACGCCGAACGCATCTCGGACAACCCGCTCCCTGGAACAGTGCTGGTGGAGTACTTCTTCGTTAGCGCGGCTCGACTCACAATAGCGCTGGCACGGACACCGCACACGGATCGCATAAGCCGGGTCGTAGAGTTCGCGCTGGACGTGGCAAACGGTCATCCCGATGCACTTTCGACCCCGATCATTCAGGCAGCGCTGGAGACGATGGCTGGAACTCTGCGCATTCTCGGTACCCCGGAGCCAGGGCTACTCGCCGAAGTGCGAAAAGTCCAGTTGCTAGCGGGGTTCAGCGACGATCCGATCCCCGACACAGCGTTTGCTAGTTGGTCGATCCAGTTGGCGGAGGCCGCGGAGCGGGCGCTGATCCTGATGCAACACGAACAGTGGGACGAGGCGATGGACTCGTTCCTGATCGCTGCGAACGCGGCACGTGACACGGGCGCAATGGAGCACGAGATCGTAGAGACTGGAATATACGTGGGTGTGGCACTTCTCAACAGCCTGCAGCAGCGGATGCTCGCACAGCTACCTCCCCGCTGGCACACATCGTGGAAGCGATTCCTCGAGTGGCACAGCAGCTTGGAGGATCTCGCGCCCCATCAGTGGGCGCGACTCACGATCCTCAAGGGGGCCAGCGCTGAACATCCGCCTCTGGACAAGATGCATGAGGCGCTGCGGGTGGTCGAAGAGCATGCGGGCAAACCTCTGAGATCTGATGAGGTGTCGATGTGGAGCGAGCAGGTGACAATTCTCGATCGTTCGCATGCCCTCAGCCTGCCGTGGGAGCTGTTCTCGGAGGGGTTTCTCGCGGACCGAAACGTGGAACTGACGCGTATGTACGACGGCGGCCGGGACGTTATGGTGTGGCTGTTCGCGTCCCCGGTTGGTTTGCCGGGAGTGGCGTTCTTCAACATCAGCGCGACAACGAACCGAGGGCACGGATGGGAGGATCCCCAACCCAGGGCTATGCGCCTGGCTGGGTTCCCGGAGCACGACCCGACCCGCGATGCTTTAGAAGTTCCCGCCGGCTGGTCCGTCAGGCTCGCCGGCGATGAGCTGTGCCTGACGGATGCGGATGAGACCCGTTGGCTGACAATCGACCTGACGGACTTCGAAATGTCCAAGATCTGGCGAGAGCAGTTTCGGCGGGCGCGGTTCCTACACGTGGTCTACGGCGATCTTGGAGGTGCTCGCATTGAGGAGCTGCTTGGTCTCCCCGATCAGGCGGCCGTCACAATTGATCGCCCTCGACGGTGGTGGCGCTGGCCTAAATGAGGGCACCCCTATCCGGTGTGCTCGAGGACAACATGAACGGCCTATGTCGAGAGACCTGCCCCTGCCTGGAGGCATCGAGGTCGTACTGCCAATATCCCGCCCTGCAAAGTCTTCGCCGTGAAGGTCGAGCGAGGGGGAGTACGGGCGATGCCGATGCCCAGACGTCACGGACGTCGCTCCCGCCGGCTTCTCCATGACTGCCTACGTGCCCGATCCTCGACGGGTCCTCCGTCCCTCCGACCTCGCTCTCGGTGTCTCCTGCAACCTCGCTTTCCGGATCAAGGGCACGCCCAGTCGGTCATCGTCCTCCGAGGTCGGTGGCACCGGTAGGGCTCCAGGATCCGGGCCGGAGGACATTCACGTGTTAGGTTGTGCACAACCTAATGGAGCACAACGTGAAACTGACCAGCTGGATCGACCTCGTCACCGGTGGGCTGTTCGCCAGGTACGGCATCAGCACGGTTCGCCGCACGCCGCTGCGCGCACGAGCCCAACAGATGCAGCGCCGGGGCTTCGAGCCGGGCGTTCCACACGCGCTCGGCATCCCGGCTCTGGAACTCCTGTCCGGGCTCGGACTCGCCGCTGCAGCGTTCCGCCGTGCACCCGGGAGTCACCTGGTCGGCACCGGCTCCACCATCGCGGCGACCGCCCTCGGCGGGACCCGGCTCGTGATCGACCTCGAAGACCGGCAGGCGACGACCACGACCGGTGCTGCCGGGGCACTCGCACTCGTCGGCGCACTGCGGCTGGCCGCCTCGACCCACGGCCGTCCGGCCGCCCGGATCCTCACGCTCGGTGCCGCCGCTGTCGCGATCACGTTCGAGGCCGCACGCCGACGCCGAGTCCTCCGCAGCCGCAGCCGCTGACCTCGGCTCCACCACTCCACCGAACCCCACCACGACCATGAAAGGCACCACCCCATGGCAACCCGCACCCCCGCAGTCCGCTCCACCCGCCCCCGGACCATCGTCCGCATCCTGTTCGGCGCGATGCTCACGTGGGCCGGCATCAGCCACCTGACGGTCGCGCGCGAGGAGTTCCAGGCGCAGGTGCCGAAGTTCGTGCCGCTGCCGACGGACGTCACGGTGATCGCGTCCGGCGTGGTGGAGATCTCGCTCGGCGCTGCGCTGATGCTCCTGGCGCGGCGACAGGTGACCGTGGGGTGGGTCGTCGCGGTGTTCTTCCTGGCGGTCTTCCCGGGCAACATCGCGCAGTGGATGCACCACCGCGACGGCTTCGGTCTGGACACCGACACCAAGCGCTTCGTCCGCCTGCTGTTCCAGCCCGTGCTCATCGCGATCTCGCTCTGGTCCACGAACGCCCTGCGCAAGCGCCGCTGAACTGCCCTGCGCAAGCGCCGCTGAACTGCGCCGCACTCGCGCCGCGCGGACGATGGGTGCAGAATCGGCCCCATGAGCGGGGACGACGAGGACCAGCCGCGCGTGGTCGCGGTCAGCAAGGACGGCGAGCACCGGTTCAGCAAACCGTTGGTCGACGCGGTGACCCTGGTCGCCGGGTGGGGCATCGAGGGGGATGCTCACGCCGGCACGACCGTGCAGCACCGCTCCCGGGTCGCGCGTGACCCGTCGCAGCCGAACCTGCGACAGGTCCACCTGCTCCACGCCGAGCTGTTCGACGAGGTCGCCGAGGCCGGGCTCAGCGTCGAGCCGGGCCAGATGGGCGAGAACGTCACGACGAGCGGCATCGACCTGCTCGGGCTGCCGGAGGGCACGGTGCTGCACCTCGGCGACGACGCCTCCGTCCGGGTCACCGGCCTGCGGAACCCCTGCCAGCAGATCAACGGCTTCGAACCGGGGCTGCTCCGCGCGGTGCTCGGACGAGCCGAGGACGGCACCGTCGAGCGCAAGGGTGGTGTGATGAGCGTCGTGCTCACCGGTGGCACGGTCCGACCGGGCGATCGCATCCGGGTGGAGCTGCCCACCGGCGAGCGGCGAGCACTCGAGCCGGTCTGATGCCGCAGCCCACGCGACGCGTCCTGGTGCTCGGTGGAACCGGCTGGCTCGGACGGACGATCGTCGACGAGCTGTTGGTCGAGGGTGCCGACGTCACGTGCCTCGCCCGGGGCACCACCGGCAGCATTCCCGAGGGTGCACGCTTCGTCCAGGCGGATCGGTCCCTGCCCGGCGCCTACGAACCGGCCACCGGCACCTGGGACGAGGTCATCGAACTCGCTCACGCCCCCGAGCTCGTCGCCCCGGCGCTCGACGCCCTCGCCGACCGGGCCGCCCACTGGACGCTGGTGTCCACGGTCTCCGTCTACGCGGAGAACGACGAACCGGGCGCCGATGAGTCCGCCCGGCTGGTGGAGCCGAAGGACCCGTCCGCCTACGCCGACGCGAAGGTCCTCGCCGAGCGCACCACGCGGCTCCGGCTCGGGTCGCGGCTGCTCATCGCACGCCCGGGGTTGATCGTCGGCCCGGGTGACCCCAGCGACCTGTTCGGCTACTGGCCGGCACGCCTCGATCGCGGCGGGCCCGTGCTGGTGCCGACGTCGGCGGAGCGCTTCGTGCAGGTGATCGACGTCGCGGACCTCGCCTCCTGGCTCGTCCGGGCGGGGCGCGACGGGTCCGTCGGCACGGTCAACGCTGTCGGGGCACCGGTGCCGCTGCACGACTTCCTGCGGTGCGTGGCGGAGGTCACCGGGTTCGACGACGAACTCGTCGCGGTCGACGACGACGTCCTGCTTGCACACGACGTGGCCTACTGGGCGGGCCCCCGATCACTCCCCCTGTGGATCCCGGTGTCGGACGCGGGGTTCGCGCAGCGCTCCGCAGTGGCGTTCACCGACGCCGGCGGGGTGACCAGACCCCTCCGGGACACCGTCGTGCGGGTGTTCGAGGACGAGCGTGCCCGCGGGACGGATCGGGAACGCCGTGCTGGCCTCACCTCGACCGAGGAACGGGCGGTCCTCGCCAGGTAGACCCTCGGTCCCCACCAGGAAGGTCAGGACGCAGCGGCAGCCTGCTCGTACAGACTCGTCGCCAGGTCGTTGAGCACCTCGTGCAGTTCACCCTTGTGCGCCCCGTCGACGGCCCGGAGCATCGCCGCGTACCGCTCCTGGTAGTCCGACACGACGACATGGCCCGGGGGCAGCAGCCGCAGCAGTGATCCTCGGCGATCGGCCGGGTTCGGTGCGCGCTCGAGGAGCCCGGCGGCGCTCATCCGGTCGATCATGTTCGTCACCGCACCGGAGGTCAGCCCCAGGTACCCGGCGACCTCGGTCGGCGTGGAGTACCCGGTGTCGCTGATGAGCACCATGGCCCGGAGCGCGTTCTCGTGCACGCCCGCGCGAGCGCTCAGCTGACTCACCAGGCTCGCGTTCGCGCGCACCACAGCGGTGAACGCGGTCATGAGCTCGGCTGCGCTGTCACCGCTTCGTGCTGCTGTCACGACGGTCTTCCTCCGGGTCGGGTGATGGGGGGACAAGGGCCGTCCCCCGCACTGGGGTAAGTATACGAGTCGCACACATGCTCAATCACTGACTATCTTAACCATTGAAGCAAAACAGCCCGAATGTCTTGCTCCCCCCGACCACTGAGCATCACCGAACGAAGAGGTACCCCGTGTCCACCAAGCTCCGCACCTCCGCACTGAAGCGGATCCGCTTCGCCCCCGTGGCCCTCCTCGCGGGCATCTTCGCCGCCGTCCTGCTCTCCCTCTCGCTCACCGGCACCCTGTCCGGATTCGCCGCGAGCATCACCAACAGCAGCAACACCGCCGCCAGCGGGACGCTGATCATGCAGGAGCAGAACGCCGGCGCCACCGTCACCTGCCTCAGCACCGACGGCGGCTCGGTCTCGACGAACTCGGCGACCTGTTCGACGATCAACAAGTTCGGCGGCAGCACGACGATGACCCCGGGCAACACGGTCAACACCGCGATCTCGATCAAGAACACCGGCACCGCGAACGCCAGCACCTTCACGCTGAACCCGGGCGCCACGTGCACCCAGTCGGCAAACGGTTCGGCCAACGGCACCGCGACCGACCTGTGCGCCAAGATGAACCTCGTCGTCACCTCTGGCTCGACCACCGTGTTCAGCGGCACCCTCGCCAGCTTCAAGGGTGCGGCCGCGTCGGCCATCACGATGCCGCAGGCCCCGGCCGCCGGCGCGAGCGTCCCGTTCAACTTCGCGGTGACCCTGGACTCCTCGGCCGGCAACACCTACCAGGGCCTTGCCGCCTCGGTCCCGATGACCTGGACGTTCACGGCCTGATCCGGCCCGATCCGGTCCCCATCACCACTCCCCAGACCGGCGACGCTCGGCCGACCCCCCTCCGGTCGAGCGTCGCCGTTTCCCTGAACCCCCGGAGCAGCACCCATGAGCCAGACCGCAGCGATGCCGCTCAGCGGCATGCTCGACCGCCCGGTCCTGCGCGGCCGCCAGGTCACCCGCTCCGAGACCGTCCTGGCGTGGGCGGTCGCCGCGATCGCTGCACTCCTGCTCACCGCCGCCGTCCTGTTCCTCTCCGCCGGCGGCCGCTGGTTCGTCGTCGAGACCCCCTCGATGGGCGAGGCTGCCCCGGTCGGCACCCTCGTGCTCGACCTGCCGGTGGACGCCTCCACCCTGCGGGTCGGCGAGATCGTCTCGTTCGAGACCTCCGCCAACCCGGACGTCGTCTACACGCACCGCATCGTGTCGATCGACGCGGACGGTGGGCTCCACACCCGTGGTGACGTCAACGGCGCGATCGACCCGTGGACGCTCACCCAGGCGGACGTCATCGGCACCCCGGCGCTCCTGGTCCCGCACCTCGGGTGGCTGTTCCGGGCCGCCTCGGTCCTGCTCATCGGCACGCTGATCATCCTGACCCTGACCAGCGCGTTCACCGACCGGGTGACCCGCACATGCCTGCGGATCACCGGCGGCGCCCTCACGGCCGCGTACGCGGCCTTCGTGTTCAAGCCGTTCGTCAACGTGACGACGATCACGAACACGTCGAGCCCGAACGGGGTCGAGGCGACCGTGGTCTCGTCCGGGATCTTCCCGGTCCGCATCGACGCCCACGGCGGCAACAGCGTCCACCTGGTCGACGGCGAGGTCGGGCGCGTCGTCATCCACGAGCTCACGGAGCACGGGAACTACCAGCTCATGTCGAACATCGACCTCGACCCCCTGGGTTGGGTCGCCCTGATCGCCGTGTGCCTGGTGCCGCTCGTGGCCTGCCTGGCGGTCGGCCGTGTCGAGGCGGTGCGTCCCTCGTGATCCTCGGTCGCCTGCGCGACGGCCGCGTCGTCGCCGTCCTGCTCGTGGTCGCCCTGGCCGTCGTCGTCCTGCTCAACCAGTTCGCGCCGACCCGCTCGGCCTTCAGCGCACGTGTGACGAACAGCACGAACACCGCGGCGACCGCGCCGTACTTCACGTGCACGGGTGCGGTCGGCGCCGACACCGCGAACGCGCTGTTCGCCTACCGCCTGACCGAGGCCTCGGGGTCGAAGACCGCGACCGACTGGTCGGGTCGCGGCTCCAACGGCACCTACCAGGGCACCATGACCGCGACCACGCCGAGTCCGAACGCCTGCCCACGTGACAGCGGTAGCGCCTACGCGCTGAACGGTTCCACCAGCTACGTCTCGACCCCCCGCTCGGTCGCGAACCCGACGACCTTCAGCGAGGAGGTCTGGTTCCGCACGACCGTCGCGGGCGGCATGCTCATCGGCTTCGGGAGCAGCCAGACCGGCGCGTCGAGCCAGCACGACCGGAAGCTCTACCTGACCACCACGGGGCAGCTCGCCTTCGGTACCTACACCGGCAGCGCCACGCAGGTGCTCACGTCGCCGAGGTCGTACACCGACGGCAGCTGGCACCACGTGGTGACGACGATGTCGCCGACCAACGGCATGCGCCTGTCCGTCGACGGCAAGCTCGTCGCGTCGAACGCGGCCTTCACGACCGCCGAGAACTTCACCGGGTACTTCCGCATCGGCTACGACGTCGTCAGCGGCTGGCCGGGTGCTTCCAGCAACCCGTACTTCACCGGGTCCATGCGGTACGCCGCCGTCTACAGCACCGAACTGACGGCCAGCCAGATCGCCGCGCACGCGGCCGCAGGTTCCTGACGCACTGACTGCCGGCCTGGAGGCGCATCGCGGCGCCGCCACGGGCCTCCAGTCCGTCCACTGGTCACGTCGACGACGTGGGCCGGGTTGGCGGACCGGGCCCACCAACCCCCAGATTCGGCGCGACGAATCCCGCTGATCAGGCCTTTTCGTGCCCCGGACCGTGCCAGGATCGTCAGGTCCTGAGACGTCGGCGTCTCCGTCCGACCCTCTCGAAAGGCGCCGTTCCCATGTCGTTCTGGGCCCTCTTCCTCATCGCGCTCGGCGTCTCCGCAGACGCCTTCGCCGTCGCCCTCGGCAAGGGCCTGCACATGAAGCGCTTCGACGTGCGGCACGCGATCGTGATCGCGCTGACGTTCGGGGTGTTCCAGGCGGTGATGCCCCTGATCGGCTGGCTGCTCGGGTCCGCGTTCGCGCAGT
The DNA here is from genome assembly GCF_902506155.1 of Curtobacterium sp. 8I-2. Taxonomy (NCBI): domain Bacteria; kingdom Bacillati; phylum Actinomycetota; class Actinomycetes; order Micrococcales; family Microbacteriaceae; genus Curtobacterium; species Curtobacterium sp. 8I-2. Next base: position 677,577 of record NZ_LR732826.1, on the reverse strand, counting down.
ACATCGCGGCCTTCGACCACTGGGTCGCGTTCGGGCTGCTCGCGCTGATCGGCGGGAAGATGCTGTGGGAGGCGTTCTCGAAGCACGAGGACACCGAGCAGGACACCGATCGGCTGCCGGTCCGGGAGCTCCTCGTGCTCGCGGTCGCGACCAGCATCGACGCCCTGGCGGTCGGGGTCACCCTGGCGTTCCTGCCCGTGTCGATCGGCGGCGCGGTGCTGCTCATCGGGATCACCACCGCGGTGCTGTCGTTCGTCGGGGTCCTGGTCGGTCGCCGTGTCGGCGCCCGCTTCGGCAAGCCGGCGGAGATCGCGGGTGGTGTCGTGCTGATCCTGATCGGCCTGAACATCGTGCTGGAGCACACCGGCGTCATCGGCTGAGGCCGCGTCTCCGGAACCGACCCCGGACACACCGGAGGCCCGTGGCGAGCTGCCACGGGCCTCCGGTCTGGTGCTGGTGCTGGTGCGCGTCAGTAGCCGGTGGTGCTGCCCGCCGGGGCGTTCGCGACGGCTGTGATCACGAGGATGATCCACAGGATGCCGAACACGACCGACAGGGCGCTGATGATGACGCCAGCGAGGGCCAGGCCGCGGCCGCGCTCCCCGGTCTTCTTGATCTGCGAGAGGGCGATGATCGACACGACCAGGCCGGCGATGTTCACCACGAAGGCCAGGACGAACCCGACGATCGCCATGACGTTGAAGCGGTCGGACGACGGCTGCATGGGCGCACCGTACGGCTGTGGTCCGCCGCCGGCGTAGGGGTTCGGGTTCTGCTGGTTGAACTGGGGCGTGCCGTCACTCATGGCGCCGCGTCCTCTCTAGTCAGGGATTGTCGACACAGGAAACGTACAGGACCAGCGGGCTGAACGGGGGGTGGGATCATCGGAACATGGGATGGCTGCGCCGACACGTGCTGCACGGCGGCCGGTACGACGAGCGTGATCGACGTGACCAGCTCCGGCGCTACGTCGTCCGGGGCGACCGGCTCGTCGCGTTCCTCACCGGTCACGGCGATCCGTCCGCCGCGCGGGTACGGGCGCGCGTGGACCATGCGCGGGAGCTGCTCGAGCACGGATGGTCCCGTGACGACCTGCTGACGGTCGCCGCCCCGGTGTGGGCACCGTGGCCGAGCAGCAAGGGGCGTGATGCGGGGGCGCCTGCTCCGGAGGACGCCGACCGGGCGGACGGGTTGATCGCGGACCTGAACGCCGTGGCACGCGAGCTGCGCGCCGTCGCCGAGGTCTGACGGTGCACTGACCGGCAGCACGACACCCGTCAGATGTCGAGCACTCCGTCCACCGCGTCCGACCGGTCAGCGATGTGGCCGGTGGCGATCTCCTCCTCCAGGTGCACCGTGACGTACGTCCAGTCCTCCACGTGCCCGGCGTCGTCGAACACCCGGTAGCGCCGGCGGAGCCGCAGGTACGGCACGGCGCGGTGCTCGAACGACACCACGAGCTCGGTCGCCGGCCACTCCCCCTCGACGGTGACGTCGACCGCCCGGTAGTCGCTCGCCGACCGGCGGGGCTCGGGGTGGTCGCGGGTCCACAGGATGCCGGGCTGGTCGAGGGCTTCGAACACGGCCACGAGGTCCGCGACCGCGCGCTCCCGTGCGGCAGCGTCCAGGTCGTGCAGCGGCCAGTGCGCGCCCTCGACGTCGGTCAGGTCGAACCGCTCCGTCCACGGCGCGAGGGCTGCTTCCAGACGCTCCTGTTCGTCCTCCCACGACGTCTCGTCCTCGTCGCCCGCGGGGCGGGACGGCAGGTCCTCCGTGGTCACGGTGGCGGGCAGGCCGCCGCTCACGTCGAGGTCGACCTCCCGGGACACGTAGACGATGCTTCGGAACACGGACGCGTCGGGGTCCCGTCGCGGACCGGTCGGTGCGTACCGGATGGTGAGGACCGAGCCCGTGCGGCGGACGTCCTCGACCAGGTGGTCGACGGCGATCGTCGTCCGGCTGCCGTCGGTCCGGACGAGCACCAGTTCAGTCGGCGGGGTCGGCAGGGGCGGAGCGGGTTCCGCCTGCGGTTCAGGCGGCGGGACGAAGCCGCCCTCGACGCCGCCGAAGCTGACGCTCCAGTACCGGGGCCCATCGTCGTCATCGTCGTCCAGCAGCTCGGGGTCGTCGTCCTCCGGCTCCTCGCCGGCAGCGAGCGTCGCCGCCCACTGCTCCGGCGACGGCCAGAACGGCTCGGACGGCGCCCACGGCAGGGTCTCCGGGTCGACGCCGTCGAGCGGGTCGTCCGAGTCCCCGTCGTCGTCCTCGACCGCCTCGTCGTCCTCCGGATCCTCGGAGTCCTCGTCCTCACCCATCCACATCGACGCGTCACGCGGGTCGCCGATCCACAGCCCCTCGACGTCCGCCCCGAGCACGCGTCGATCCCCGAGGTCGACCGCGCACGTCACCCCGGCCGGCGTGACGTGCACGGCCGTCCGCGACTCTGTGTCGAGGTCGCCTTCAGCGTCCTCGCGCGACAGGTAGACCACCCAGGCGCCCCCGTCGGTCGCGAGGACCCCGACCTCGTCGACCGCACCGTCCGGCAACGGCGCGTCCGGCCACGTCACCCACCGCACGTCGTCGCCCGTGACGACCGCCGCGACCGGTCGTGTGGCGTCCGGCACGATCGTCGCGTCACCGACGCCGACGGCGTCGACGGGCTCGAGGAAGCTGCTCATGCAGCGACCGTACCGCGGGCCTGTGGCCAGCCCGTGAACCAGACAGGAGGCCCGTGGCGGGCCCGCACCGTGCCTCCCGTCCGACCGTTGCCCGTCCACCTGCCGGACCCGCCGCAGCGGCCGGGCGCATGATGGGCGGATGGCACGCATCCTCGTCACCGGATCCACCGACGGCCTCGGGCGGGGGACTGCCGACTCGCTGCTCCGCAGCGGACACGACGTCGTCGTCCACGCGCGCAACACGGCCCGCGCCGAGGCGGTCGCCGACCTGGTGGAGCGCGGCGCCGAACTCGTCGTCGCCGACCTGGCGGACCGCGACGCCGTGATCGCCACCGCTCGCCAGCTCGACGCCGGCACCCCGCTCGACGCCGTCGTGCACAACGCCGGCGTGATCTCGGGCCGTTCCCTGGTGCCCGTCAACGTCGTGGCGCCCTACCTGTTCACCGCGTTGCTGCGCTCGCCGGAGCGGCACGTGTACCTGAGCAGCGGGATGCACCGGGGCGGCCGTCCGCGCCTGGATACCATCGACTGGACCGGCGCGTCGGAGACGAACTCGTACTCCGACACGAAGCTGTTCGTGACGGCACTCGCCGCCGAGGTGCCGCTCCGACGCCCGGGCGTGCTGAGCAACGCCGTCGACCCGGGCTGGGTGGCGACCAAGATGGGCGGGGCCGGCGCTCCCGACGACTTCGAGCTGGGACACCGCACGCAGGAGATGCTCGCGACCGACCCGGACCAAACCGTGACAGGTGGTTACTGGTTCCACGGAGAGCGGCAGGAACCGCACCCGGCGGTCGCCGACCAGCGGTTCCGCACCGAACTGCTCGACGCGCTCGCCGAGGCCACCGGCATCACGCTCTGAGTCGCTGACGGAACCACCGCGACCGGTCGGGTGCTCCTGCGAAGGCGTTCGTCGCGCCCGGACGAGGATGGCGTCGACGCGACGAACGGAGGACCCGGTGACCCTCGGCCTGCACAACGGATCGAGTGGGTGGCGGCGCGTGCGACGGCACGACCTGCTCCTCGCGAACGTCGCCGTCTTCGTCGTGTGCTTCGTCGGCATGGTGTTCTCCGGGTGGCGGGTGTCCGTGGCGGACGCGCTGCAGCACGGCGAGGCGGCCGTGTCGCTCTGGGGCTTCCTGACGAGCGGGGACTTCGCCGAGGCGACCTTCGAGAACTGGGAGAGCGAGTTCCTGCAGATGGGCGCGTACATCGTGTTCACGGTGTTCCTGTTCCAGAAGGGGTCGAGCGAGTCCGAGCCCCTGGACGAACAGAGCCCGCAGGACGATGACCCCCGGGAGCACGCCGACGACCCGAAGGCGCCGTGGCCGGTGCGCCGGGGCGGGATCGTGCTCGTGCTGTACGAGAACTCCCTGCTGATCCTGTTCGCGGTGCTGTTCCTCGGCAGTGTCGTCGGGCACGTGATCGGAGGCGCTGCGGCCTACAACGAGGAGCAGCTCGAACACGGTGACAGCGTCGTCTCGGCGTGGGGCTACCTGGGCACGAGCCAGTTCTGGTTCGAGTCGATGCAGAACTGGCAGTCGGAGTTCCTGGTCATCTCGGTGATGGTGATCGCCACCGTGTCCCTGCGGCAACGAGGGTCGAGCCAGTCGAAGCCCGTGGCCGCGCCGACGGAGCAGACCGGCGCCTGACCGGACGGGAGGCCCGTGGCGGGCCCGCCACGGGCCTCCCGTCCGGTCCGCACCACGCTGGTGCGGTAGCGTCCTGCCCAACGCAGTCCGCACACGTGAGGGGGGCGCCCGATGGCGCAGGGGCACCGCTCTCCACCCACGATGAGCGACGTCGCCGCCGTTGCAGGTGTCTCGAAGAAGACCGTCTCGAACGTGCTGTCCGGCTACGAACACGTCTCCGTCCGCACCCGTGACCGCGTGATGGCCGCCGTCGACGAGCTCGGCTACGAGCTCAACGTCTCGGCCCGCAACTTCCGCGCGGGACGCTCCAAGGTGCTCGGCCTCGCGGTGCCGGAGCTGCGGCAGGCGTACTTCGCCGAACTCGCCGATGCCGTCATCCGCGCTGCCGGCGCCGTGGGCTACACGGTGCTGATCGAGCAGACCGCGAGCGGCGTGCGCGAGGCGGACGCGATCACCCGGATGCGCGAGCACTCCATCGACGGCATCATCTACAGCCCGTTGACCGTCCGTCCGAGCGACGCCGCCGCACTCGAGGTGAAGTTCCCCCTGGTCGTGCTCGGTGAGCCGATCCCGGACGCACCCGTGCCGTTCATCGCGATGTCGAACGCCGACGCCCTGCGCGACGCGACCACCCACCTGCTCGACGCCGGTCGTCGTTCGATCGCGTTCATCGGTTCCGATCCGGCGGGCCCGGTGCGCACGGCGCAGGAGCGGTTGCGGGGCTACCGCGAGGCACTCGACGACCACGGCGTGCCGTTCGCGCCCGAGCGCGTCGTGCCGACCGCGCTGTGGCACCGGGCCGAGGGGGCGGCGGCTGCACGACAGCTCCTGGAGGCCGGGGTGCCGGTCGACGGGATCGTCTGCTGCAACGACGCGCTGGCACTCGGGGCGATGAGCGCGCTGCAGCTGGCGGGCCGGACCGTGCCGGACGACGTCGCGGTCGTCGGGTTCGATGACATCGAGGAGTCGGCGTACTCCACCCCGGCGTTGACCACGGTGTCGGCCGACTTCGACCGCACAGCGGCGACGGCCGTCGGGGTGCTCGTCGCCCAGCTCGAGGAGGGTGCCCCGGCGACACCGGGCGTGCTGCGCTCGCGCCACGCGCTGGTGGTGCGAGCGTCGTCAGCGACCCGCTCGGGACGCGAGGCCCGTGGCGGACCCGCCACGGGCCTCCCGTCCGTCCTGGGGTGGTGTCTCAGGCCGCGACCGGCTCCGCAGGTCGGTCACGCAGTGCCGGGCAGTGCTCGGCGGTGGGGTGCTCGGTGATCGCGATGACCTGCTCGAGGCGCCCGCGGACCGCCTCGAGCTCGGCCAGCTGCGCGGTGATCCGGTCCCGCTCCGCGAGGAGGAGCGCGAACGACTCCGGCGTCGACTCCCCGCGGTCGACGCACGGCAAGAGCTGCACGATCGTGCGGCTCGCGAGCCCGGCGGCGAACAGCTGCTGCACGAGCTGGACCCGCTCCACGGCTGCGTCCGTGTAGGTCCGCTGCCCGCTCGCGGTGCGCGACGCGGTGAGCAGTCCCTGCTCCTCGTAGTACCGCAGCGAGCGGACGCTGACGCCGGTCGCGGCTGCGAGGTCACCGATGCGCATGTGGACTCCGATCCGGGCTTGCCCCTGACATGGGTGTGAGGTCTTAGCGTAGCCGAGCCGCTGCGGGAGACACCCGCGCGGCAGGAGGAGACACCATGGACATCGCTGGATCGGTCGCACTCGTCACGGGCTCGAACCGGGGCATCGGACGCCGCTTCGCGCTGCAGCTGCTGGAGCGCGGCGCCACCAAGGTCTACGCGACCGCACGTCGACCCGAGCTCGTGGACATCGAGGGCGTCGTGGCGCTGCCGCTCGACATCACCGACCAGGCATCGGTCGAGGCGGCGGCCGCCGCCGCGGGCGACGTCACCCTGCTCGTGAACAACGCCGGCATCTCGACGACGGGCTCGCTGCTCACCGACGACCTCACCGATGCGCGCCGCGAGATGGACACGCACTACTGGGGGAACCTCGCGATGATCCGGGCGTTCGCGCCGGTGATCGAGCGGAACGGTGGCGGCGGCATCGTGAACGTCCTGTCCGCACTGTCCTGGTTCGTCTACCCGGGATCCGGCGCGTACGCGGCGGCGAAGGCCGCCGAGTGGAACCTGACGAACGCCGTCCGGCTCGAGCTCGCAGGCAAGGGGATCAGCGTGCAGGGGCTGCACCTCGGGGCGGCGGACACCGACATGATGGACGGCTACGAGGGGCCGAAGGTCGACCCGGCCGACGTGGCGCGGGCCGCGCTGGACGGCGTCGAGCGCGGTGCGGCCGAGGTCGTCGTCGACGACTGGAGCCGGATGGTGAAGGCATCGCTCGCCGATGCACCGGAGCGCTTCTACGCGCAGTTCGCCTGAGCGTCGCCCCTGACTGGGGGCATGTCCCCGCAGCGCAGCCCTGGACCCGGCGCTGGGTCATCAGCGACCATGGACCCGGATCAGGAACGGGGGGCACGTCGCCCGCCGCTGGAAGGGAACCATGCGTCCTGTCAGGAACGCACTCAGCACCGGGGCGATCGTCGCGATCCTCGCCGGGCTCACCATCACCGCAGCACCCGCCCAGGCGGCGACCCCGGGGACCGGCGCGAGCTGCGCCCCGGGGACCCTGTCGGTGCAGACGCTCGAGAGCGGCTGCACCGCGACGTCCGGCACGGTCGTCACGCCCGACGGCCGCACCTTCGCGCTCCCCGCACCGGGTGAGAGCGTGATGGCGAGCAGCACCTCGGCGCCGGGCGCGCCCGAGCTCGCCGACGTCCTCATCGCGAACAACGGCTCCGCCGGCGTCGCCGTCCGCGTGGACGAGGCATGGCGCGGGTCCGCTCCCGCCGTCCAGCAGGAACGTGCGCAGAGCCAGGCCGCGACCGCGCAGGAGCCCGCCGCGACGACCGCTGCGACCACGAAGTGCACGAGCACGGCGTGGAAGGCGTCCGGCTACAGCTGGGCGAGCACGGTCAAGTGGTACTACAACCAGACCGGCCAGAAGTCGACCTACGCCAAGGACGCCCTGCGCAAGGGCGCGAACGCGTGGAACGGCACCATCTCGGCCTGCGACCGCACGGTGACGTCGACGGCGAAGAACGACTACCTGCGCCTCGCGACCCAGAAGCCGAACCTCACCGACCAGGGCGGCTGCTCGCGGAACAACGGGTACAACGTGATGGGCTGGGGCAAGCTCCCCACCGGCACCCTCGGGGTCACGTGCGTCTGGTTCGACGGCAACGGCAACGCCCGTGAGGCCGACCAGCGCTACGCCACCGGCTTCAAGTGGAGCTCGACGGCCACCTGCTCGGGCGCCCGCTTCGACACCCAGGTCGTCGCGACGCACGAGTGGGGCCACCTGTACGGGCTCGACCACGTCGCCACCGGTACCGGTCAGGTCATGGAGCCGTCCGGCGGCTACTGCGAGCTCGGCGGCCGCACGCTCGGCCGTGGCGACATGACGGGCATCTCGACGCTCTACTGAGCTCGATGCGCTCCTGGGACAACGACGGGGCCGCGGCGGAGAACCGCCGCGACCCCGTTCGTCTGTCTGTGGGGCTGGAGGTCTTGCTCAGACCGCGTCGGCGCGCAGGAACTCCGCCACCGGGGTCGACCCCTCGTTGAACCGGAAGGTGTTGCCGGCCGTGCCCGGGTTCTCGACCACGTCCGCGACCACGTGCGCCACGTCACCGCGCGGCACCTGGCTCGACGTGCCGTCCCAGTCGACGGACCCGGTCGGCTCGTCATCGGTCAGGGTGCTCGGGGCGACGATCGTCCACTGCAACCCGGAGTCGCGGAGCACGGCGTCGGCGATCATCTTGGACTGCGCGTAGGCGAAGAAGTCCTGGTCCTGCGGGACCCCGTGGTCGAGCTGCGAGCCGGAGAACGACACCATCACGTAGCGGTCGACCCCGGCCTGCTTCGCCCCCTGGATCGAGAGCACCGCGGCGTCGCGGTCGATGGCCCAGGTGCGCTCGACGGAACCGCCACCGGCACCGGCCGACCACACCACCGCGTCGTGCCCGCGCACGAGCTCGGCGAAGTCGTTCAGGGACTGCTGCTGGATGTCCGCGACGTGCGGTTCGCCGCCGTGCGCCCGGATCTCGTCGGACTGGTCGGCGTTCCGGATGACGGAGGTGACGGTGTGCCCGCGCTCGGACAGGATGCGGGTGGCGAGGAGTGCGACCTTGCCGTGGCCGCCGAAGACGATGACGTTGCTCATGGTCCGGACGCTACTCGGGGCGGCTCCGTGCCCGGGGAACGCGGGACGTCCGCTCGTCGCTCGTCGCCTGCGATGCTCGGAACACCCGGGGGCACCGTGCGTACCGTCGGGGGCAACACGACAGGAGTCACGATGAGCAAGCAGCACGAGCAGCACACCCTGGTCCGCACCCTGGTCCTCGGCATCATGAGCGGCGGCCGGAGCGCCACCCCGCTCGCCGTCCTCGCACTGAACCACGACCGGTCCTCGTTGAAGGGGTCGTGGCAGCAGTGGAAGGTCTTCAGCACCCCGCTCGGCCGTGGGCTGCTCGTGGCGTCCGCGGTCGGTGAGCTCATCGGCGACAAGCTGCCGAAGACCCCGAATCGCATCGCCCCCTCTGCGCTGCTCGGTCGCGTCGCGTCCGGTGCCCTCGCCGGTGCGGCCCTCGGCACCACCGGCAAGCGCGACCTGCGCATCGAGGGCGCGATCCTCGGTGGCGTCGGCGCCCTCGTCGGCAGCTTCGTCGGCTGGGGCGCGCGCAAGCTCGTCGGGAGCACGGGACTTCCCGACCCGGTCGTCGCGCTCGCCGAGGACGCCGCGGTCGTCGCGGGCTCGGTGAAGGTCATCACCGCCGACTGAGGGGCGGGAGCGGCGGTCAGGACGTGCCGCTCAGGTCCGTGGGGTGGTCGCGATCTGTCGGTCGCCGGGTCGGTGGCCGACAGTTCGTGACCGGTCGGCATTCGCCTCGCGACGTGTCGTGACCGGCCGACGGATCGGCCGACGGACCGACGGACCGACGGACCGACTGACCGACGGACGGGAGGCGCGGTGCCAGGCCGCCACGGGCCTCCCGGCGGGCAGGTGCGAGCGGTCAGGACATGCCGCTCAGGTCCGTGGGGTGGTCGCGAAGTGTCGGTCGGCGGGTCGGCAGTCGACAGTTCGTGACCGGTCGGCGTTCGCCTCGCGACGTGTCGTGACCCGCCGACCGACGGCCCGACCGACAGGCCGACAGCGGTCGGCACGGTGCCCGATCGCCATATCCGACCGTTCCTGCTCACGATCCACAGGCCGCGGCCTACGGTGGCCCCATGCACATCGTCGTCATCGGAGCCACCGGCCACATCGGCTCGTTCCTCGTCCCCCGTCTCGTCCGCTCGGGTCACCGGGTCGTCGCCGTCACCCGCGGCACGAGCACCCCGTACGCCGACGCCCCGGAGTGGCAGCAGGTCGAGCGGATCACCGCCGACCGCGAGCAGGAGGATCGCGACGGCACCTTCGGCAGCCGCATCGCCGCGCTCGGTGCCGACGCCGTCGTCGACCTCGTCTGCTTCACCGAGTCCTCGGCCGCAGCGATGGTCGACGCGCTTCGTGGCACCGGCACGCACCTGGTGCACTGCGGCTCGATCTGGCGCGCGGGTGTGTCGCACGTGCTGCCGATCACCGAGCAGAACGCGACCCAGCCGTTCGGCGACTACGGCGTCCAGAAGGACGCCATCGCGCGGATGCTCAAGGAAGAAACTGCATCAGGCGGTTTGGTCACGACGTCCCTGCACCCCGGGCACATCAGCGGGCCGGGCTGGACGCCGATCGGTCCGCTCGGCAACCTCGACACGTCGGTGCTGACGAAGCTGTCCGCCGGCGAACCGCTCGAGGTCCCCGGGCTCGGTGCCGAGACGATGGCACACGTGCACGCCGACGACGTCGCGCAGGCGTTCCAGCTGGCGGTCGAACACCGCAACGCTGCGGCCGGCGAGGACTTCTTCATCACGGCCCCGACGGCGCTCACCGCGCGCGGGTACGCCCACCTGGCAGCGTCCTGGTTCGGCCAGGAGGCCCGGCTCGACTCCGTCACGTGGGACCGGTTCCGCGAGACCACGGCTCCGGAGCACGCTGACGCCAGCTGGGAGCACCTGTCCCGCAGCCAGGTCTTCAGCACCGAGAAGGCGAACCGGCTGCTCGGCTACGGCCCGGCGTTCACCGCCGAGGAGACCGTGCTCGACGCCGTGCGCTGGCTCGTCGACCACGGGGAGCTCGAGGTCGCGAACCCCCTGGTCCGCTGAGCACCGTGGTCACACCCGCTCCGGCTCGACCACGAGCCCGCGGTTCCGGTGCACGACCCAGACCGTCGCGGCGAACCCGGTCAGCACCGCGGCGCCGATCGTGACCGCTGTCCAGCCCCCGGCGTTCCACAGCACCGACGCCAGCGCGGAGCCGATCGCCCCGCCGATGAAGTTCGAGGTGACGAAGGCGGTGTTGAGCCGACTCCGCGCGGCCGGGTCGACCGAGAACAGCCGGGTCTGGTTGAGCACGTTCGCGGCCTGCACGGCGACGTCGAGCAGCAGCACGGCGAGCAGCACCACGACGATCGAGTGCGCACCGATCCCGGCGACGACCAGGGAGACGAGCAGGAGCACGATCGCTCCCCCGGTGACGGGTACCGACAGCCCCCGGTCGTGCAGTCGCCCGACCCGCTGCGCCGCCACGGCACCCGCGAGCCCCACCAGGCCGACCAGCCCGATGCTGCTGGTGGAGAAGTCGTAGGGGTCGCTGCTGAGCAGGAACGTCAGGGCGGTCCAGAACATCGTGAACACGGCGAAGACCGACGAGCTGATCACGAGCGTGACCTGCACGGTCCGGTGGGTCCCGATGGCACGGAACACCGACAGGATGAGCTGCGGGTACCGCACCCCGCCGCGGGCTTCGAGCTCCGGGATGGCGCGCCGCAGCAGCAGGGCGAGGACCACCGCGACGACAGCGGCGAGCACGTAGATCGCACGCCACCCGAACGCGTCCGCGACCAGGCCGCTGATCGTCCGCGACACCAGGATGCCGGTGAGCACCCCGGACGCGATCGTGCCGACCACGCGTCCGCGCTGCGCGGGGTCGGCGAGGTCCCCGGCCAGCGGGATGAGGAGCTGCCCGGCGACCGTGGTCAGCCCGACCAGCGCCAGGGCGACCAGGAGCGTCGCGAAGGTCGGAGCGATCGCGGCGAGCAGCAGCGCGACGGCGGAGGCGACGAGCACCCAGGGGATGAGGCGCCGGCGGTCGAGGACGTCCCCGAGCGGCACGACGAGCAGGATGCCGAGGGCGTAGCCGACCTGGGTCAGCGTGACGAGCAGTCCGGCGAGCGACGCCGAGGTGCTGAGCGACGATGCGATGTCGTCGAGCAGCGGCTGCGACCAGTACAGGTTGCCGACCGCCGCGCCCCCGGCGACGGCGAACAGCAGGGTCCGGCCCGTCGACATCGAGTGCTCCGTGCTCATGCTGCGGGTGCTCCGAGCGAGGCGTTCCGCAGGGTCTCGTCCACGAAGTCGGCGTGGTTCCGGGTGAACTCGGGGTCGGTGTCGACGAACGGCATGACCTCGACGCTAGGGCCGACCGCGGGGCCGTGACAGGTGCTGTCTTCCCCCCTCAGCCGTCACCGCCGCCGGAACAGCTCCCCCAGGTGCCACGGCCCGGGCGCGAGCCGCACCGCTGCCTCGGCTCGGACCCGTTCCTCGAGTTCGCGGTCGCGGGTGAGTTCGTGGATCTCCTGCTCGGCACGCCACCGGAACCGCAGTCGACCGAGGAACCCGGTCGTCGGAGCCTGGACGACGGTCTCGACGGACTCGGTCTCGTTCACGCGTCCTCCCCGGCAGCAGCGGCGGCAGCGCCAGCAGCACCAGCGGAGATGGTGTCCGTCGACACGGCCGTCGCGCTCGTCGCAGCGAGGTTCGCCAGCAGCTGCAGCCGTTCCTCGGAGGACGACCCGGGCTCGGTGCCGTACACGACCAGGGTCAGTCCGGAGTCGGTGACGAGCTCCATCGTCTCGTAGGTCATGTCGATGTCGCCGACGTCCGGGTGGTGCACCCGCTTCACGCCGCTCCGGTGCCGCATCACGTCGTGCGCGGCCCAGCGTCGCCGGAACTCGTCGCTGCGGGTGGAGAGCTCCCCGATCAGGTCCGTCAGCCCCTTGTCGTACGGCGAGCGGGCCGCCTCGGCGCGCAGTGCGGCGACCACGTCCCCGGCGACCGAGTCCCAGTCGCGCCAGAACTGCTGCCCCCGCGGGTCGAGGAACGCGAAGCGCGCGGTGTTCGGGGTACCGGAGGGCGAGAGGAACAGCGGCGAGTACACCGCTCGGGCGAGGCTGTTGCCGGCCAGGAAGTCGAAGCGTCCGTTGCGGACCCAGGCGGGCGCGCTGATCGAGTCGAGCACCCGCTGCACGTTCGGCCGCACCTTCGACGTCGGGGTCGTCCGGCGCGAGGCCCCCGAGGCGTTCTGCAGGCGGGCCAGGTCGAACAGGTGCGCGTGCTCGGCGTCGTCGAGACGGAGCGCGCGGGACAGCGCTTCGAGGACGCCCTCGGACACACCGGTCAGGTTCCCGCGCTCGAGGCGGACGTAGTAGTCGACGCTCATCCCCGCGATCAGTGCGAGCTCTTCACGACGCAGTCCCTTGACGCGGCGGACCCCGCCGAAGTCGGGCAGCCCGACCTGCTGCGGCGTGACGCGCTCGCGGCGTGTGCGCAGGAAGTCACGCACTTCGCTCCTGGTGTCCATGCGTCCACGGTACGGCCGGCAGGGTGGCGGAAGCAGGGGCTGCTGGTACCCGTCAGGTGGCGCCCGGCGGTCTGACGCGACCACGAGCGGCCTGGAGGCGCGGTGCGGGCCGCGCTCAGCCGTGCGGTGGTCGCCACCACCGCATCAGGCGACCTGGTGCGAGCGAAGGGCCACAAGCCTCCCGTTCACGTTCACGTTCACGTTCACGTGCGCGTGAACGGGACGGAGACGATCCGGTCGTCCCCGCTCGACGGCGTCCCGCGGCCGTCGGTGTTGTTCGTGACGAACCAGAGCGTGTCCGACGGCCCCTCGAGCACCGTCCGGATGCGGCCGAAGTCACCCGCGAAGTACTCGGTCGCGGTGCCGGGCTCGTCGGCGGGGACCGCCCGGAGCACCTCGCCCCGCAGGTTCGCGACGAACACGGTGTCGTCGACGACGGCGAGGCCGCTCGGGGACGCCTCATCGGTGGACCACTGCTGCACGGGGTCGACGAAGCCCTGGTCCTCGCCGCCGGTGCCCTCGACCTCGGGCCAGCCGTAGTTCGATCCCGGTTCGATCACGTTGAGCTCGTCGTGCGTGTTCTCGCCGAACTCCGACGCGAACATCGTGCCGTCCGACGACCACCCCATGCCCTGCACGTTGCGGTGTCCGAGGCTCCACACCGGTGACCCGTTGATCGGGTTGTCGGCGGGGACGTCGCCGTCCGGCGTGAGCCGCAGGATCTTGCCCGCGAGCGAGTCCTCGTCCTGCGCGTCCGTGCTCGCGCCGGCGTCCCCGACGCTCGCGTAGAGCATGTCGTCCGGACCGAACGCGATCCGGCCGCCGTCGTGGAACGAGTTCTTCGGCAGACCGTCGATGATCGTCGTCGCCTCGCCGAGCCCCCACGACCCGGTGTCCCCGGTCAGCTCGTACCGCTGGATCCGGTTGCCGTCGTCGGCCGTGGAGTACACGAACAGGTCGTCGTCGTGCAGTGCGAGCCCGAGCAGTCCTCCCTCGCCGCCGTGGCTGACACCGTCGATGGTGCCGACCTGGCGGGTGGTGCCGTCGGACCGCAGCTCGAGCACCCGGGCCGAGTCGCGCTCGCTGACCAGCGCGTCGCCGTCGTCACCGGTCAGGACCACCGACCAGGGGGCCTCCAGGCCGGTGACCACGTCGGTGGTGTCACCGTCGAGCGCCACCTGACCGGCCGCCAGGTCGGCGGGTGCGGACGCGCGCGCCGTCGGTGCGCCGCCGCGGCCGGATCCGTCCCGCTCTGCTCCGTCGCCACTCGTGCAGGCGGAGAGGACCAGGGCGGCGACCGCGGCGAGGCCGGCCACCGACCAGAGGCGGCGGCTGCGGGGTGTTCCGGCGGGTGTGTCCACGATGATCCTCCCGGGGTCGTGGGTCGATCACACACGCTGCGTTCGGGAAACCCCTGAGGGGTTCTGTCGGCACCTCTCGACGGTGCGCACAGCGGCCTACCGTCGTCGGCATGCAGATCGAACCGAAGCAGCCGACCGTCAAGAACCCGCCCGAGCAGTTCACCGGCGACGTGTACCTCGACGCCATCGCCTCGCCGAAGGAGCCCGGTCAGACGATGACCGTCGCCAAGGTCCGGTTCCTGCCCGGCGCCCGCACCGCCTGGCACTCGCACGCCAAGGGGCAGACCCTGCACGTCACCGAGGGCGTGGCGCGGATGGGCACCCGGGACGGACACGTCATCGAGGTGCAGGCTGGACAGACCGTCACCACGCCGGCCGGCGAGGAACACTGGCACGGCGCGACCCCCACCGACTACATGGAACACCTCGCGATGCTCGATGCCGCCGACGACCCGGCGACGACCACCACCTGGCTCGAGCACGTGAGCGACGAGGAGTACACCGCATGACCACCATCGCCATCGTCGGGGCCGGCAAGGGCCTCGGCCTCGCCGTCGCCGAGCGCTTCGCCCGCGAGGGCTTCGCCGTCGCCCTGATCTCCCGCAACCAGGACCGCCTGGACGGCCTCGCCGCGGAGCTGCGTGAGCGCGGCCACACCGCAGCCGGGTTCGCCGCGAACGTCCGTGACGGGGACTCCCTGCGCACCGCACTCGAGCGCGCCACCGAGCAGCTCGGCCCCATCGAGGTGCTGCAGTACAGCCCGCTCCCCGCCAAGGAGTACATGCGCCCCGTGCTCGAGACCACGGCGGACGACCTGGTCGGCCCGATCGAGTTCTCGGTCTACGGCTCGGTCAACGCCGTCCGCCAGGTGCTGCCCGGCATGCGCGCGATCGGCCACGGCACGATCCTGTTCGTCAACGGCGGCAGCGCGGTCCGACCGGGCGCCCGCGTCACCGGCACGTCCGTCGCCTTCGCGGCCGAGAGCGCCTACGCGCAGCTCCTGCACGACGCCGTCCGCGACGAGGACGTCCACGTCGGGCAGCTCATCATCCCGTTCGGCATCGACGACGGGCAGCCCGAGCACTCCGGGGAGTCCATCGCCGACCGCCTGTGGGCGATCCACACGGAGCGCGGCGACTTCCGCGCCTACGCGGAGGCGCTGCCCGAGCTCCCGTGAGCGGCATCGAGTGAGCAGAACGCGACGGGTCCGGAGACGCGACCCGTCGTCTTCTGCTCACTCCCTGACGGACTGGAGGCCCGTGGCGACGCCGCCACGGGCCTCCAGTCCGAGCAGCCGACTCGACATCTTCTGCTCACCAAGCGAAGCCTCACGCAGCACGCGCGTCAGTGCGCCCGTCGCACCGCCACCCGCCGCCGACCCCGCGACGTCAGCCACGCCCCGGCCGTCACCACGAGGGGCAGGCCGATCGCGAGCAGCGCCAGCACCGGCCAGTCCGGCACGAACGGCATGTGGTTCACCCCGACCGGACTCTCGGTGAACCGCAGGGTCAGGGCGCGGATCGGCAGGAGTCCGAGCAGCGTGCCGATCACCGAGCCGACCGTGGCCAGGATCGCCGCCTGCCAGGTCGACACCCCACGGCGCAGACGCGGAGCGGCACCGATGGCGTCGAGCACCTCGTCGTCCCGACGCCCGTCGGACCGTGCGAGTCCGATCGCCACCGCCGTCGCACCGATGGTCACGGCCGCGGCGAGTGCGAGGACGATCGCCCGGATGAGCGCCTCGTTGTCGGTGGGACCGGCTTCGTACGTGAACGTCGGGCCGCTCCACCGTGCACGGTCGTCGCCGCCGAAGCTCTGCCACGCCGAGCTCAGCTCGTCCGCCTGGGCAGGGTCGAGGTCGTGCGGCAACCTCGTGACGAGCATGCCGTCGACCACGGGGACGCCGTACTGCTCGGCAGTGGCCTTCGTCATGAAGACGCCGACCTGGATCCGCGGGGTCTGCACGTCGAGCACCGCGGGGATCGAGACGCTGGCCGCCGGTCGGGTGCGCTCGGTGATGGGCTCGCTGTCCCACGTCCGGTCGTGGAACGTGTCGACGCGGACCGCGCCGTCGTGGGCGTACTCGGGCCAGAGCGACACGGCCCGACCGCCCTCGAGTGCGCTCCGGACGGCTGCGGACGGCTGGTGTCCGGTGAGCACGGCGTAGTCGTCGACGGTGCCCGTCCAGATGTGCGGCATCGACGCGCTCGCCGTGTCCAGGTAGTACGAGCAGCTCGTCGTGTCGTTCGCCGGGCAGTCGTACGCGCTCCAGCGGTGCGGGATCGTGACGGTCGAGGGGGTGTCGCCCGGCTGCTCCTGCGTGACACCGAGCACCCGGATGCGGTCCTGGTCGAAGACCCCGGACACCACCTTCGCGGCGTGGGCGGTCAGCTCCGCGTCGTGGCGACCGGTACTGCCGCCGTCCTTCGTCTCGGTCAGCACCTCGGACGTCGCCACCCCGACCGCCGTCGTGTACTCGTACCCGCGGACGTACTGGGCGTGGCTCGATGCACTCCACGTGATGACGACCGAGGCCACGAACACGACGCTCATCACGCTGGCGAGCACCGGCACCGTGCGGACCGGGTTGCGGCGGGCGTCGCGGGCGGCCAGTCGCGCCGACAGACCGGCCCGCGAGGTGAGCCGGGTGACCAGGGCGAGCAGCCACGGTGAGCAGATGGCGATGCCGAGCTGCATCAGGCACGGTCCGAGCGCGACACCGGCACCGACCACCCAGGCCCAGTGGTCGTCCTGCACGGGACGGTCGTTGAGCATGAGCACCCCGACCCCGCAGGCCATCGTCGTCAGGGCCCCGAGGACCACGAGCAGCGGCCCCCAGATGCGCCGACGTCGGCGGGCCGGACGGCTGACGGGCACCGGACGGAGCGAACCCCGCAGGGCTGCGAGCACGTTGATCCGGGTGGCCGACCGTGCGGAGACGAGCGCGGAGACGAGCCCGGCGAGCACCCCCGCGGCGGCGATGGACAACAGCAGGAGCGGCGGCACGTGCAACCCGGGGAACGACACCACGTTGCCGTTGTCGATGAGTCGGTAGGCGAGCACGCCGACCCCGGTGCCCACGGCCACGCCGAGGACCGCGCCGACGAGCCCGAGCACCAGGCCGGACCCGGCGACGATCGTGCGGACGAACCGTTTGTCACCGCCGACGCTCGTGACGATGGCGTACGAGCGGGTGTCCGCCCGGGTGCCGACCAGGAACGCGGCACCGGCGAGCAGGGCGACCTCGAACATCGCGAAGACGCCGAGCAGTGCCATCGCGCCGAGGTACCAGCCGATCGTCGAGCTCATCTGACCGCCGGGGAGCCGGGCGTCCGGCGGGTCGAGCACGACCGGACGCGACTGCACGACGATGCCGTGCGCGTTGAGCTGCCGGATCTCCGACCAGGTCGGGGCGTCCGACGGCAGGTACACGGTGACGTCGGTCAGCCCGACGTCGTCGGTGGTGTCGGTCGTCGAGAGCGTCGTGCCCCAGGGCAGGAAGATGCCCTGCGATCCCGGGTCGGTGCCCAGGTCGGTCATGGTGCCGGTGATCGTGAAGCGCTTGGTGACGGGGTCGGTCAGGTCCACCGTGTCACCGATCCGCGTCCCGAGGCGGTCGAGCGTGGCCGGCGTGACCATGAGCTCACTGCGTGTGGTCGGCCGGGAACCCTCGAGCACGTGCCAGTGACCGTCGAGCGACGGGTCCCAGACGCTGCCCTCGACGGCGGTCAGCCCGACCGGACCCTTCGGCCCCTGGAGCACGACGGGCGTGCTGCCGACCGGGATCGACAGCGCACCGTCGGGCACGTGTGCCAGGACGTTCGCGAACGGGGAGTCCTGGTCCGACTTCGTGACCGGGCTGTTCCGCTTCGAGTCGGTGAACTCCCACTGCACCGGGTCCTGCACCATGCCGGGCAGGTCCGGGCCGGACACCCGCATCTGCGCCGATGCGTGCCCGAGGTCGTGGTCGAGCCGCTCGGTGGAGGTGGCCTGCGTCGACTGCACCACGACGGCGACGGCCGCGAACCCCGCGGTGGGGATCCCGATGAGCGCGATGATCAGTGCCGCGCGGCTTGCCTTCGCGAACGCCAGCCGACGCCCCAGACGGAGCGCCGGTCGGAGGGCGAACGGCGTCCGGGCGGTCCCGGAACGCCGGCCCCGGCTCACGACGCGGTCCGGTCCGTCAGTGCGGTCTCGACGCCCGAGTACACGGTCTCGTCGACGACACGTCCGTCGCGCAGGAACACGATCCGGTCCGCCCAGGCGGCGTGCCGGGCGTCGTGCGTCACCAGGAGGGCGCCCGCCCCCGCGTCGACGTGCCGACGGAGCATGCGGAGCACGACCTCGCCGGTCTGCGAGTCGAGTGCGCCGGTCGGTTCGTCGGCGAGCACGAGTCGACGTTCACCGACCACGCCGCGGGCGATCGCGACGCGCTGCTGCTGCCCGCCGGACAGGTCGTCCGGGTAGGCGTCGGCACGGTGCGACAGCTCGACGTTGTCCAGCGCGAGTTCCGCGGCGCGGCGGGCCTGCGAGGCCTTCCACCCGTCCAGTTCGAGCGGCAGTGCCACGTTCTCGACCGCGGTCAACGAGGGGATCAGGTTGAAGTCCTGGAACACGAACCCGATCAGCCGGCGCCGCAGCGCTGCGAGTTCCCTGGCGGGACGGTCGGAGACGAACGCGCCGTCGATCAGGACCTCGCCGCTCGTCGGCGGCAGCAGGGTGCCGGCGCAGGCGAGCAGCGTCGACTTGCCCGACCCCGAGGTGCCCATCACGGCCACCATCTCGCCGCGTTCGACCCGCAGGTCGATGCCGGCCAGGGCGGTGACGGCCTTGGCGCCGGAGCCGTAGTGCACGCTCACGGCGTCGAGCTGCAGGAGCGGTGCGGCGGTCACCGTGCGCTCCGGGGCGCGGCAGCGGAAGCGGAGGCGTCGGCACTGGCCGGTGCCGCCGGGTGCTCGTCCGGCCGGTACCGCGCCACGCTCGACTCCACGTGGTCGAGCCAGCGCACCTCGGCCTCGGCCTGGAACACCATCGACTCGAGCACGAGCGACCACGCCAGGTCCGTCGACGGGTCGGTCGTCCGCTTCAGCCGCGTCAGGTCCTGCAGGTTCCGGATCGCGGCACCACGCTGCACCTGCACCAGCCGGGCGACGTCGACGCCGGGCACGGTCACGGCGAGGGCGAACTTGATCGCCAGCTCGTCGCGGCCGCGCTTGGCCGGCACGGGCTCGCTGAACCAGCGGGCCACCTCCGCGCGGCCCGCGTCGGTCGCCGTGTAGACGACGTGGCCGTCGTCGTCGGCGTCGCCGCGGGCGACCAGGCCGTCGCGTTCCAGGCGGTCCAGGGTCGTGTAGACCTGGCCGATGTTCAGCGGCCAGCTCCCGCCGGTGCGGTGCTCGAACTCCCCCCGGAGCTGGTACCCGTAACCGGGTCCCCCCACCAGCAGCGCGAGTACGCCCATCCGAACGCTCATGACACTTCCCCTGTCCCGGGCCACCATGGCCATACCGAGTATGCACATACCCGGTATGCGCACGCAAGCGCGGATCTGGACAGGGCGAAAAACGGACGGGAGGCGCGGTGCCAGCTGGCACCGCGCCTCCTGTCCGTCGGCTGGTCGCGTTCGCGACCCGCGGTCGCGTCCGAAGGGTCAGTGACCCAGCTTCGCCAGCTCCTCGAACTCGTCGTCGGTCAGCTCGACCGTGGCACCCGCCAGGTTGTCCTCGAGGTGCGCGACGCTCGACGTGCCGGGGATCGGCAGCATCACCGGGGAGCGCTTGAGCAGCCACGCGAGCGCGAGCTGCGCCGGGGTGGCGCCCTTGCGCTCGGCGATCTCGGTGAGCGGCGAGTCCTCGCCGGTCAGGCCACCCGTGGCCAGGGGGAACCACGGGATGAAGCCGATGCCCTGCTGCTCGGACCAGTCGAGCAGCTCCTCGGCGTCACGCTTCTGCAGGTTGTAGAGGTTCTGCACGGAGACGATCGTGGCGATCTGCTGCGCGGCCTTGACCTCGTCGACGGAGACCTCGGACAGGCCGATGTGGCGGATCTTGCCCTCGTCCTGCAGCTTCTTCAGCTCGCCGACCTGGTCCTCGAGCGGGACCTTCGGGTCGATGCGGTGCAGCTGGAACAGGTCGATGCGCTCCAGGCCCAGGCGGCGGAGGCTCATCTCCGCCTCTTGCCGCAGGTACTCGGGGCGGCCGACGGGCGGCCAGACGTTCGGGCCGGTGCGGGTCAGGCCGGCCTTCGTCGCGATGACGACGTCGTCGCCGTAGGGGTGCAGGGCCTCCTTGAGGAGCTCCTCGGCGACGTAGGGGCCGTACGAGTCGGCGGTGTCGAAGAAGTTCACGCCGAGCTCGACGGCGCGCTTGAGGACGCGGATCGCCTCGTCGTGGTCCTTCGGCGGTCCCCAGACGCCGGGGCCGGTGAGCTGCATGGTGCCGTAGCCGAGCCGGTTGACCTCGAGGTCGCCGCCGATGCGGAAGGTGCCGGAGGACGCGGCCGGACGGTTCGTGGTGTCAGTGCCTGTGGTCATGTCCCCGGTCTACGCCCGGTGCGTTGCCGGTCCCTGAGTCGGTGTCCCCCGACCGCTTGCCGTGTTCGCAGAGTCCACGGACGGGTTCGTGCGCGCCGTGGCGTTCGGAGCGGTGGTGCTGCCGTTCAGGCCGCGCTGCTGCTGATCCGGGTCGCGCTCGCCCAGTCGTGCACCCAGTCGGGCAGGGTCAGGTCGCGGTCCGCGCCACCCGCAGCCTCGAGCAGGTCCGCGGTCGGCACGGTCCCGCCGGCACGCCGCAGGAACCGGGCCTGCACCACGGCGCGGGCCATCACGGCACCGCCCCGCACGAACGTCTGCTCCAGGTACACGGCGCGGTCGTCGACCCCGAGCACGTGGGTGCGGAGCTCGAACCGCTGCCCGAGCGTCAGCGACCGCTTGTACGTGATCGTCTGCGCCGACACGACGGGGTACCAGCCACGTTCGGACAGCGCCGCCCAGTACCCGGAGCGGAGCATCAGGTCGAGCCGACCCAGGTCCAGCATCGACAGGTACTTGCCGTTGTTGACGTGCCGCAACGGGTCGAGGTCGGTCGGAGCGACCCGGAACGGCGTCCGGACCTCGTCCCAGAGCGACGCCCGGCGGCGTCCACCGACCCGAGCGCGCAGCTGCAGCAGGAGCAGTCGGAAGTACAGGTTCACGGATCGATCACACCAGTGGACCGCGTGCTCGTGCCAGCACCTTGGAGGAACCTCACCAAGCGCGCGGGCGACCGGCGAACCGGAACGCCTGGTCCCGACAAGCGGCGCGAACGGCGGGGCCGACAGTCCAGCTCGGCCGGTTCAGCCGGGGATGCCGCCGCCGGCGCCGGTGATGCCGGGATGCGCTGACTTGGCGAGCCCCTCGGTCCTGGAGTGCGCCGCATCGGCTTCGGCCGCGGCGCGTGCGCTGTCACGCGGATCCGACAGGTCTTCGATCGATTCGAGCGCCCGCCGACGACGACGGTTCTGCACCTCGAGCACGGTCAGCAGGGCGCCGATGACGACGACCACGGCGATGACGATCCACATGACGACCACGACACTCCCCCGAACCCGGGGCCCCTGCCCCGTCCTGGCAGCGTAGCGATGACGAGGCGGGTACAGCCAGTGCCTCCCGCCGTCCCGGGGACCGGGAGTAGACCTGCAGCATGCACACACGCAAGCTCGCAGACCTCGAGGTCGGACCCATCGGCCTCGGAACCATGGGCATGAGCGCCTTCTACACGGGCGCCGGCACCGACGACGACGAGTCGATCCGCACCATCCACCGCGCGATCGACCTCGGCGTCACCCTGTTCGACACCGCCGAGGCGTACGGCCCCTACACGAACGAGGAACTCCTGCGCCGCGCGCTCGAGGGCCGTCGTGACGACGTCGTCATCGCGACCAAGTTCGGCCTGTACCGCCACGAGGCCGGTGAGGAGACCCCGACGCAGCAGCGCGGTCTCTCCAGCCAGCCGGAGTCCGTGCGCGAGGCGCTCGAAGGCTCCCTCCGTCGCCTCGGTACGGACCACATCGACCTCTACTACCAGCACCGCGTCGACCCCGCCGTCCCGATCGAGGACGTCATCGGCCAGCTCGCCGGCTTCGTGCAGGAGGGCAAGATCCGGCACATCGGGCTGTCCGAAGCCGGAGCCAAGACCATCCGCAAGGCCCACGCCGTCCACCCGATCACCGCACTGCAGAGCGAGTACTCGCTGTGGACGCGGGACCCCGAGGGCGACGTGCTCGACACCCTGCGCGAGCTCGGCATCGGCCTGGTGCCGTACTCGCCGCTCGGCCGCGGGTTCCTGACGGGTGCCATCACGAAGCCGTCCGACCTGGACTCCGACGACTTCCGCCTGGCGAACCCGCGCTTCCAGCAGGAGGCGTTCGCGCAGAACATGCGCATCGTCGACGCCGTCAAGGACATCGCGACCGAGGCCGACGCCACTCCGGCGCAGGTGTCGCTCGCATGGCTGCTGGCCCAGGGCGACGACATCGTCCCGATCCCCGGCACGAAGCGGGTCTCACGCCTCGAGGAGAACGTCGGCGCAGCCGACCTGACCCTCACGACGGACCAGCTGTCGCGCCTGTCGGCGCTGCCGGTCCCGACCGGTGACCGCTACCCCGACATGTCGACCATCGGTCGCTAGACGCGACCGGTTGACGGACGGGAGGCCCGGTGCCAGCTGGCACCGGGCCTCCCGTCCGTCGTCAGTCGCGTTGGCGGACGCGAGACGCCGGCGTCAGCGCGTGACGCCCCTGAATCCGGCGGAGTCTCGCTGACTCGGCGGCGTCTCGCCACGACGCCGGCGTCTCAGACCTCGGCGGCGAAGGACGCGGCCCGGACCTGCAGGTCCTCGATGCGCCGGAGCCGCGCTGCCTCGACGTCGTAGCCCTCGTAGGCGGGCGGCGGCAGCTTCCGGACGTTCCGCGAGCACTGGAAGTCCTGGCACACCAGGGTGCCGACGGTGTTGCCGTTGCGACCGGCCGGCCCGGACCGCTTGGCGCTGTAGAACGTGACGTCGTTCGGCAGCTTGACGTCCTGGCACCACGAGCACTGGGCGCGGGAGCGCGGCGAGGCCTCTGCCTGCCGGAACAGGATGCCGATCAGTTCGCCGTCCAGGGTCGGCACGACGGCGTACGCCCGCCGACCGATCTTCGGGTCGCGCCAGCCGAGGTAGTCGAGCGCGTCCCAGTCGAGCGTCTCGAAGCCGGCGGGCAGTGTGATGTCGGTCGTCTCCTTGCGGGAGGCGTTGACGAAGGACGTGCGGAGGGTCTTCTCCACGATGGGGAGCATGGGTGATCGCTTTCGAGCAGGCCCGGGGTGTGCGGGAGCACACCGCACCGGGCGGAGGAGGTCAGGGTTCGACGAGGACGGCCGCGCCCGAGGGCACGACCGGGGGCCTCACGCCCTGATGCCGGCGATACGGGCGCCGACCACCTCCTGGAAGCTCACCCGACCAGCCTACGACCGGGTGTCAAGCCCGGGCCGGGCCGGTGCCGCCGCGTTGATCGTCCGCGGTCAGTTCGGCGTCGCCGTGACCAGGACGACGGAGCCCTCGTCCGTCGGGCGGATCCGGAGCGACCCGTGCCGTCGGTCCCACTCCCCCGATTCCAGCGCGGTCCGGAGCGCAGCGACCGACCGCCGGACGGTGAACTCGTCGACCAGGTCCCATGCCGGGTCCGCGCGGCGCACGGCTGGGTCGAGCAGGCGTTCCGGGCGGGCGTAGTACGCCTCGGAGAACCCGTCGACGCACGTGAACGGGATCGGCAGCGGGGTGCTCGTCACGGTGTCGTCGCCGAGCGCGTCGGCGATCCGGGGCAGTGCCGGGTGGCGACGGGCCTCGGCCGCCAGCACCTCGGGGGCGTACTCGGCGAGCCAGGAGCGCTCGATGCGGTCGGGGTCGAACGTCACGAGCACGATCGGCCCTCGGGTCAACCGACGCACCTCGGCGAGCCCGCGCTCGAGGTCGGCCCACCCATGCAGCGAGAAGGTCGACACCGCGGCGTCGAAGGTGTCGTCGGCGAAGGGAAGGTCCTCGGCGGCCTGCACCGCGGTCACGTCGCGGTCGGTCGGCGCGTAGGACCCGGCGGCACCGGCACCGGCACCGGCACCGGCACCGACACCGACGTCGAGCACGGTCCGGGCGTCGCCGAGGGCCTTCGCGACCGCACGGGCGAATGCGGGCTCGGGCCGGCGGTGCTGCCGACGGTCCGCATCCCCTGCTGAGCCGTCCGTCGTCCTGGTCACGTCCCCACCCTACGAACCCGCGCTGCTATCTTCGGCAGATGCTCGCAGACAGTGGTCTCGGATTCGTCGTCGTCCTGTACGCCCTGTTCGTGCTGGCGCTCGCCGTGCTGGCCGTCGCCCTCATCGTGCTCGTGTTCGCCGCGATCCGCGTGCTGCGGTTGTCGGCGACGGAGCGTCAGCTGCGCATCGAGCGGATGCGCTCACCGGAGCTGTTCGACGGCGACGTCCCGCCCCAGGCCTGACGGTCCGATCGCGGCGCTGACGCACCTGCCCGTCGGCGGGCCGGGTCAGTCGACGGACTCGGACTCGGACTCCGACTCGCGGACGGCCGCGTACTGCTCGGCCCGTTCCGTCGCGGCCCAGCTGCCGAGCAGCGCGAGCGACCGCTCGGAGTCGCTGCCCGGTTCGGCCGAGTACGAGAACAGCGTCAGACCGGGGTCGGCGACCAGGTCGAGCGCCTCGTAGGACAGTCGGAGCTCCCCCACGATCGGGTGGTCGATGCGCTTCTTGCCGGTCCGCTGCATCCGGACGTCGTGTGCGGCCCACCAGCCGCGGAACTCCTCGCTCCGGGTGGAGAGCTCACCGACGAGCGTGATGAGCCCCGGCTCGCAGGGGTTCGACACCGCGGCGGTCCGGAGCACGGCCACGGCGTCCTTCGCGGTCTGCGCCCAGTCCGGGAAGAAGTCGCGGGCCGCCGGGTCGAGGAACGTGAAGCGTGCGGTGTTGACCGGGCGCCCGGGCCCGGCGAAGAGCGGTGCGTACAGGGCACGGCCGAGTTCGTTCGTCGCGACGACGTCCCCGCGCTCGTTCCGCACCCAGGCCGGGGCGCCGGTGATCGCGTCGAGCAGGCGCTGGACGCCGGGGCGGACGCGGGTCGGCACGTTCCGGTGCATGACCTTCGCGCCGGAGTTCGCCAGGCGCGTCAGGTCCCACAGGTGCGCACGCTCGTCCTCGTCGAGCTGCAGGGCGCTCGCCAGACCCTCGAGCACACTGTCCGAGACGCCCTTGAGCGAGCCGCGCTCGAGCCGCGTGTAGTAGTCGACGCTGACGCCGGCGAGCATGGCGACCTCGTGCCGACGCAGCCCGGGGACCCGCCGCACCCCGCCGCCGAACGACGGCATGCCGACCTGCTCGGGGGTGAGCCGCGCCCGCCTGGAGGACAGGAAGTCGCGGATCTCGTTGCGCACGTCGATACCCATGCGACGAGCGTACGTGCCCGGGCCGTGCGGCACGCGGGCGGGAGAGCCGTGGCGGGGCCGCCGGCCGTCGCCGACTGGTCACGACACGTCGCGTGCTGCCCGCCGGGTGGTCGCGACCTGTCGGCTGGTGGCGCCGCAGGCGACGGCCTGTGACCGCTCGTCGGCGTCTGGCGGGGTGTTGTGACCACCCGGAGCGGACGGGAGGCGCGGGACGGCCCCGCCACGCGCCTCCCGTCCGCCGTCTGGTCGCGTTCCGTTGCGTGACCGGCCGTGCCCGACTGGTCACGAAACGTCGCGTGCTGCCCGCCGGGTGGTCGCGACCTGTCGGCTGGTGGCGCCGCAGGCGACGACCTGTGACCGCTCGCCGGCGCCCCGCGGGGTGTTACGACCGCCTGCCGCCACGGGCCTCCCGACCGCTGGGGGGCCGCGGTCAGGGCGCGGCGTCGGCCCCGATGCGCACCCGCGCGACGCGGTGACCGTCCATGGCGGTCACCTCGAGGCGATGGCCGCCGGCCACGACGACGTCGCCGACCTCGGGCACGCGGTCCAGCTGCACCTGCACGAGCCCGCCGACCGTCTCGTAGTCGCCGTCCGGCAGCACCGGTCCGCCGTCCGCTGCCAGGTCCTCGAGCACCGTGGCGCCGTCGACGCCGTCGTGCGCCAGCACGGACTCGTCGTGCTCGGCGGTGTCCCACTCGTCCCTGATCCGACCGACGAGGTCTTCGAGCAGCGCCTCGAGCGTGACCATGCCCGCGCTGCCGCCGTACTCGTCGACGACCAGGGCGATCTGGTGGCCGTCGGTGCGCATGTCCGCGATCGCACTCGACAGCGACTTCGTCTCGGGCAGGGCGAGCACCGGCCGGATGAGCGTGGCGACCGGGGCCGCGGGGTCGACCGGACGCAGCAGGTCGCGGAGGTGCACGAAGCCCTGGACCTCGTCACGCCCGCCGGAGGTCACGAGGTACCGGGTGTGGCCGGCCGCGATGGCCCGGTCGGTGGCCTCGGCGACGGAGAGCCCGGTGTCGAGCGTCGACACGTCGTACCAGGGGCGCATCGACTCCCGCAGGATGCGGTCGCCGGCGTCCAGGGCGCTGCGGGCGATGCGGCGGCCCTGCTCGTCGACGCCGGTGTGCTCGTCGACCAGGCCGCGGAGTTCCTCGGTGCTCATCGACTCGCTGCGGGCGTCCGGGTCGCCACCGAGCAGCCGCACGACGGTGTCGGTGGACTTCGAGAGCAGCCAGATCACCGGGCGCATGAGCACCGCGAAGCGCTCCAGGGTCGGGGCGACGGCCATCGAGAAGCCCTCGGCACGCTGCAGGGCGAGGCGTTTCGGTACGAGTTCGCCGAACACGAGCGACAGGTACGCGATGACCAGGGTCATGAGCACCAGGGCAACGGCCTCGGACGTGCCCCGCTCGAGCCCGAGTCCCTGGAGGAGCGGCGCGACGTCGGGCGCGATCGACGACGCTCCGTACGCGGCGGAGAAGAACCCGGCGACGGTCACACCGATCTGCACGGCGGACAGGAACCGGTTCGGGTCGCGGCCGAGCTCGGCGACCCGCACGCCCCGGGGGCCGCGGCGTTCGAGCTGCTGCAGCTGCGATTCACGCAGGGAGACGAGTGCGATCTCGGCGGCCGCGAAGACCCCGCCGACGAGCACGAAGAGGATGACGAGCCCGAAGGCGATCCAGGTGTCGGCGCCCATCAGCGGGCAGCTTCCTCGGATCGACGACGGGCGGGCGGTCTGTGGGGATCGTCCATGCCTGTGAGTCTGCACAGGACGACTGGGACATCACCGTGCTGGTGCTCGACAACGGCTGTGGATCGTCGCGCGGCGACGGGGCGTGGTCGCTACAGGGTGAGCGAGCGACCGATGCGGGCCTCGAGCCACGCCTTCGGGTCGATCGGCGTGACGCCGTCCATCAGGACCTCGAGGTGCAGGTGCGCGCCGGTCGAGACGCCGGAGGACCCGACGAGTCCGATGAACTGTCCGGCCGCGACGGTGTCGCCGACCTTGAGCGGCGACGACCCGGGGATCATGTGGCCGTACAGCGTGGACACCTGACGGCCGTCGACCACATGGTCGATGATGACCGCGTTGCCGTACGAGAAGTACGTGCCGGAGACCCGGACCTTGCCCGCGGCGACGGCACCGATCGGCGTCCCCATGCCCGGGGTGAAGTCGAGGCCCTGGTGCAGCGACGAGCACGCGCCGCACGGTGCCGAGCGGTAGCCGAAGCCGGAGCTCATCTGCACGGGGCCGGGGAACGGCGAGCGGACCGCGCCGCCGAACGACACGGCGCCACCGGCGGTGCCGGAGGACCCTGCCGTCTTCGTCGTGACGGTCGACCCGCCGCCGACGGTGAACCCGTCGCGGTCGGAGCCGGCGGCCGTGACCGCCTGGGTCACGGCGTAGTCCTGGGTGCGCACGATCGGCGCGATGGTCGAGGTGGCCATCGAGGTGCCGGCGCTGGCGTGTGCGGGCATCGCCGACGCGGCGAACATCGCGATGGCGGCGGCGGCGCTGGTGAGCGTGATGCGTCCGGCGCGGGCCGACCGGGAGGCCCTGGGTGCGGTCGCCGTGCGGGTTGCCCGGGGTGCGGGGCGGCGGACCACGCGCTGGATGCGGTCGTCGACGTGCTCGGTGGTGGCGCGCGCGGCTGCGGCGCGGCGGCCGGTCGGCTCGGTGGTGGCGAGGACGAGGGGCTTCGCTGGCTTGGCGGGTTTCGCGACCTTGGCCGGCTTGGCGACCTTGGCTGGGTTCGCGACCTTCGCCGCCGGAGCCGCCTTGCTGCGACGCTGCGGTCCGCGGGCGGCTGCGCGCTCGGCTTCGAGGGCGGCGCGACGGGACAGGTGCACCACCGGGGTCGCCGGGTGCTGTTCGGGTTCGGGTGCAGTCGTCATGGCCGCCAACCATTCTGCACGACTCTGTCGCTTTGTACAGGCCCTTCCGTGATCTTTTCGTTACCGAGTCGGCTGGGAGGGGCCTGATCACCCTGTGCTGCCGCGTCCCCCGGGCAGCCCCGATCAGTACGGTCGAGGGAAAGCGACGGAAGGACCCGCACCATGGCCCGAACGCCGCGCGAGCGGTACGGAACGGTCGACCTGTCGTCGGCCGACGTCGTGCTGGCCGGTACCCAGGAACTCCTGCCCGTGCTCCGGGCCGCGGCCGTGCGCGCCGGCATCGACGCCGCACGGATGCGGGTCATCGGGGTCGACGACCTGCCGGACCCCGAGGAGACCTGGGATGCCGCGCTCGCCGTCATCGCGATCCGTCGCCCCGGTGACGACCCCGCGTTCCACCGGGCCCAGGCGGCGGCCGAGCTCATCGCGCCGCTGCTCGCGCCGCACGCCGTGCGCATCGTCGTCACGGTGTCCGGGGTGACCCGCCTCGCACCGAAGCTCGAGCGCACCCTGACGTCCGAGGTCCTGCACCAGATCGACGCGGCGTCGGCGTCGTCCGGGTTCCGACGCCCCTTCCGGCCCCTGCGCATGCGGCTCGGCCTCGCCGGGCTCCGTGCCGCGGGCGTCCGGGTGTTCCGCGTCTCGCTCGGCGACTGACGCGCTCACGCCCCACTCTGGGGGGCGATGTATCTTGATGTCGAGACATCCTGCGCCACGAGTACCGTGGACGTACCGACGGTCGAACAAGGGAGTACCCGCCAGCATGGCCAAGATCATCTACACCCTCACGGACGAGGCGCCGTTCCTCGCCACCCACTCCTTCCTCCCGGTCATCCAGGCCTTCGCCGGCACCGCGGGTGTCGACGTCGAGACCCGCGACATCTCGCTCGCCGGCCGGATCATCGCCCAGTTCCCGGAGCGGCTCACCGACGAGCAGCGCCTGGACGACGCCCTCGCCGAGCTCGGCGACCTGGCGAAGACCCCCGAGGCGAACATCATCAAGCTGCCGAACATCTCGGCGTCGATCCCCCAGCTCAAGGTCGCGATCAAGGAACTGCAGGCGCAGGGCTACGATCTTCCCGACTACCCGGACGAGGCCACCACCGACGAGCAGCGCGAGATCCGGGCCCGCTACGGCCGCGTCCAGGGCAGCGCCGTCAACCCGGTGCTGCGCGAGGGCAACTCCGACCGCCGCGCACCCCTGTCGGTCAAGAACTACGCCCGCAAGCACCCGCACCGCATGGGCGCCTGGTCGCGTGACTCGAAGACGAACGTCACCACCATGGGCGTCGACGACTTCCGGTCGAACGAGAAGTCCTGGATCGCCCCCGCCGACGACGTCCTGACGATCACCTTCGTGGCCGAGGACGGCACCGAGCAGGTCCTCAAGCAGTCGATCCCCGTGCTGCAGGGCGAGGTCGTCGACGGCACCGTGCTGCACGTCGCCGCCCTCGAGTCGTTCCTGCGGAAGCAGATCGAGCGTGCCGCGGCCGAGGACGTCCTGTTCTCCGTGCACCTCAAGGCCACCATGATGAAGATCTCGGACCCGATCATCTTCGGCCACGTCATCAAGGCGTTCTTCCCGACGGTGTTCGAGCGCTACGGCGCCGACCTCGCCGCCGCCGGTCTCACCCCGAACGACGGCCTCGGCTCGATCCTCGCCGGCCTCGGTGCGCTGCCGAACGGCGCCGAGATCGAGCGTGCCTTCAAGCAGGGCATCGCCGACGGCCCCGAGCTCGCCATGGTCGACTCGGACAAGGGCATCACGAACCTGCACGTGCCGAGCGACGTCATCGTCGACGCCTCGATGCCCGCGATGATCCGCACCTCGGGGCACATGTGGGGTCCGGACGGCGACGAGCACGACACCCTCGCCGTCATCCCCGACTCGAGCTACGCCGGCATCTACCAGGCCGTGCTCGACGACTGCCGCGCCCACGGCGCCTTCGACCCGTCGACGATGGGCTCCGTGCCCAACGTCGGCCTGATGGCGCAGAAGGCCGAGGAGTACGGCTCGCACGACAAGACCTTCGAGCTCCCCGGCGCCGGTGTCGTCCGCGTCACGACCGCCTCGGGCGACGTCGTCATCGAGCACGACGTCGAGCCCGGTGACATCTGGCGCGCCTGCCAGACCAAGGACGTCGCCATCCGCGACTGGGTCAAGCTCGCCGTCACCCGCGCCCGTGCCTCCTCGACGCCGGCCGTGTTCTGGCTCGACGAGACCCGCGCGCA
This sequence comes from Curtobacterium sp. 8I-2, assembly GCF_902506155.1. Lineage (NCBI taxonomy): Bacteria > Bacillati > Actinomycetota > Actinomycetes > Micrococcales > Microbacteriaceae > Curtobacterium > Curtobacterium sp. 8I-2. The sequence goes on along the minus strand of NZ_LR732826.1, from coordinate 646,538 downwards.
CGACGCCAACCTGATCGGGCTCGTCCGGAAGTACCTCGGCGAGCACGACACCGACGGCCTGCAGATCGAGATCCTCGCGCCCGAGGACGCCATGCGCTTCTCGCTCGAGCGGATCCGCCGCGGCGAGGACACCATCTCGGTCACCGGCAACGTCCTGCGCGACTACCTGACCGACCTGTTCCCGATCATGGAGCTCGGCACCTCGGCGAAGATGCTCTCCGTCGTCCCGCTGCTCGGCGGCGGCGGCCTGTTCGAGACCGGTGCCGGTGGTTCCGCGCCGAAGCACGTGCAGCAGCTCGTGCAGCAGAACTACCTGCGCTGGGACAGCCTGGGCGAGTTCCTGGCCCTGGCGGTCAGCCTCGAGCACCTGGCCGGTGTGACGGGCAACGAGCGGGCGAAGATCCTGGGCGAGACCCTGGACCGTGCCACCGGGACCTTCCTGGAGCAGGACAAGTCCCCTGGCCGCAAGCTCGGCTCGATCGACAACCGCGGCAGCCACTTCTACCTGGCGAAGTACTGGGCCGAAGAGCTCGCCGCGCAGACCCAGGACACCGAGCTCGCGGCGTCGTTCGCGGACCTCGCGGCGAAGCTCGGTGAGCAGGAGCGCACCATCGTCGACGAGCTCGTCTCGGTGCAGGGCCACCCGGCAGACATCGGTGGCTACTACCGCCCCGACGACGCCAAGACGAGCGCGGTCATGCGCCCGTCCGCCACGCTGAACGCGGCGCTGGCAGCGCTCTAGCAGCGCCCAGCCCACGGACGGGAGGCCCGGTGCCAGCTGGCACCGTCCCTCCAGGCACGGCCGTCACCCCGCTGGCGCGGTGCGCCGGTACCGGCTGGTGGGGCCCACCTCCAGGCACGGCCGTCACCCCGCTGGCGCGGTGCGCCGGTACCGGCTGGTGGGGCCCACCTCCCGTCCGTCCGTGGTCGCGACCACGGCCGCGTCGAGTGAGCAGAAGACGTCGGGTCCCGCTTGCGAACCGGACGTCTTCTGCTCACTCGTTGATCAGCCGGGGGGCGCTCGTCGCCTCAGCCGCGCGACGGCACGGGCGGGCCGACGGCCAGCAGCCCGGTGAAGACCAGGGCGACGGCCACGACCCCGATGCCGGCGGCCACCGCGGGACGACGCACGACGAAGAACAGCAGGCGGTCCCAGAAGCCCGAGTGGGCGTCCGGCGAGCGGCGCCACGACCCCTCGAGCATGCCGCGGCGGGCGACCGCGACCTCGAACGGCACGGTGGCGTACGGCACGACGGCACTGACCCAGCCGAGCACGAGCGCCCCGAACGACCACCGCTGGTTCACGGCGACGACCGTCGTGACCACCAGGTACGCCAGGAACACGAAGCCGTGCACGCCGCCGCCGATGCGGACGCCCCAGTCGCCGGCGTCCAGCCCGTACTTGAGCACCATCCCGGCGATGAGCAGGGTCCAGGTCACGAGTTCGGCCACCGCGGCGGCGCGGAACAGGGAGCGCGGAGTCATGCCGTCAATCGTGGCGGACCCGGTTGACAGACAGCAGAACGCCCCGGATCGTCCGACCCGGGGCGCGCTGCAGGTCTGCTCAGTGCTGTACGACCACCGTCTGACCGAGGCGGTTCACGCCCGTGCTCGCGTCCCACGTGCCGGTGTTCGCCGTCTGGATCGCGAACGCGGGGTCCGTCGCCACCGAGGCCTCCGGTGCTGGCAGGGCCAGTGCGACGCTCCAGCGCCCGTTCGGCACGTCGGCGAGGGACGCCCGGACGGTCACGGTCCGTCCCGGCTGCCAGGACGACGCGTCGGCGGCCACAGGCACGGTCACCCGGCGGTCGCCGTCGGTCAGGACGAGCTGCACCGGGCGGCTGTTGTACGGCGCCGCCCAGCCGTCGTTCCGGATCGACACCGCCACCGACGCCTTCGCGCCCGAGGTGGCGGTGCTCGAGGTCATGGTGAAGCGGTAGCCGAGCTTCTTCGCGGCGTCGGTCATGCCGTCCGTGCCCCAGGTCGCCAGGACGTCCTTGTTGTAGTCCAGGTTGAGGTAGCTGTAGTGGTACTTCGCCATCTCGGCCGAGGCGGACGGGTAGTCGGTCCGCGGCGTGTTCACGGCGCAGGTCTCACCGCCGACGGGGACGTACCGCGACTCCGCCGCCAGGTAGTCCTGGTCGAGGGACAGCGGGTTGCTCAGGAACGTGCCGAAGTCGTCCGCCGAGGCGAGGAAGCAGTCGTTGTGGTGGCCGATCCGCGACGCCGGGGAACCGTCGTGCGCCTGCTCCGGGGTGAGCGCCCCGGCTGTGCCGGACGGGGTGCGGAGCGCGTCCTGCTTCATCTGCATGGTGCGGACCTGGACCGATCGGCTGGACGGCAGGGCGGCGAGCTCGGCCTGCAGGACCTGGCGTCTGGCGTCCTTGTCGGCCTCGGTCAGCACCCCCGGGTTCGCCGGGTCGCTGGCGAAGTGGTCGGTGTAGTAGCCCTCGCCCCAGAGCCCGATGAAGCCCCCCTGCAGGGTCGGGATGACGTCGGCGTTCCGGCGGAGCGTCGGGGTGAGCTGCTCGATGTGCGCGAGCACGGTCGGCAGGTCGGCGTCCCCGTAGGGCGCCGAGTACGGGTACGAGCCGCCCTGGACGTACGCGAACCGGGTGATCACACCCACGCCGGCTGCACGTGCGGTGTCGTAGTCGTGCTGCACGAGCGCGAGCCAGGCCGGGCTGAGCTGCCGCTGCTGGACGAACGCCTCCATGTAGAACACCCGGACGACCTGGGTGACGCCCTCGGCCCGGTAGCCCCGGAGCGTCGCGGCGTCGAGCGGCGTGTACCCGGTGCCGTCGGCGCGGTAGTGCGTCTCGGTGGTGTGGTCGAACCCGCGCGAGGGGTTCGGGATGACCGCGTCGCTCGCCGTGTAGGTCACGGTCGAGGTGGTCGCGGTCCGCTGCTGGTGGTGACCGGTGGGCGATGCCCACGCGGCGGTCGGTACGGCGAGTGCGAGCACCGCCGCGAGCGCGACGGTGGTGATGGTTCGGTGCTGCATCGGACGAGCCCCTGTCCTCGGCGCGGACGGGGATCGGTACCCCCTGGTACCGCCGTCTGCGCGTTTGTGATCCGAAGCTAGGCGAAACGATCAGAAAACGCCAGTGTCTGCGCAATCCGATCACGGGTAGCGTTGGTCCCATGTCGCCGTCGACCGAGAACCGTCCCCTGAACATCGTCGTCTGGAACGAGAACGTGCACGAGACCCGCGGTGACGCGACGGTCACCGGGCACTACCCCGACGGCATGCACACCGTGATCGCCGAGGCGCTCCGGCAGTCGCAGCCCGGGGCCGACGTCTCCACCGCCACCCTGCAGGAACCCGACCACGGCATCACCGCCGAACGACTGGCCACCACGGACGTGCTGTTCTGGTGGGGGCACGTCGCCCACGACGAGGTGCGCGACGCCGTCGTCGACCTGGTCGTCGACGCCGTGCACGCCGGCATGGGGCTGGTGGTGCTGCACTCCGGCCACTACTCCAAGCCGTTCAAGCGCCTGATGGGCACGACCTGCTCGCTGAAGTGGCGGAACGACGGCGAGCGTGAACTCGTCTGGACCGTCGCGCCCGAGCACCCGATCGCCGCCGGGGTCCCGCACCCGATCGTCATCGACCGGCAGGAGATGTACGGCGAGTACTTCGACATCCCGCGCCCCGACGAAGAGGTCTTCCTGTCGACCTTCGCGGGCGGCGAGGTGTTCCGCTCCGGCGTCGCGTACCGCCGTGGTCTCGGCCGGGTCTTCTACTTCTCGCCGGGCGACCAGGAGTACCCCGTGTACCACCACCCGGACATCCAGCGCGTGCTGTCGAACGCCGCCGCCTGGGCTGCACCGGTTTCCGAGCGCCGCGCGCTGACCGCCGACCCCCACCCGAGGGACTGGTTCCTGGCGGACGATGCGGGTAGACAGGCCGGGTGACCAACCATCTCGCCGATGCGGACCGCCGCACCGCGGTGATCGAGGCGCTCGCCATCTTGGGATCAGGACCCGAGGAGCGCTTCGACCGCATCACCCGCATGGCCCACGAGGCGTTCGACGTCCCGTTGACCTTCCTCAACCTCGTCCACCACGACCTCGTCACCACCCAGTCGACCTTCGGCTGGCACCAGGGGTCGAGCGTCCCCGCGAGCGAGCAGTTCTGCGCGACGACCGTCCTCTCCCGCGAACCGATGGTGATCCCGGATGCGTCGCTCGACGCCCGCTTCGCCGACACGGCCGCGGTGGCGGAGCACGGCATCCGGTTCTACGCCGGCGCACCACTGACCATGATCGACGGCACCCGGGTGGGCACGCTGTGCCTGATGGACGCGGTGCCGCGCACGTTCTCCCCCGAGGACGTCGCCCTGCTGCGTGACCTCGCCCGGTGGACCGAGCGGGAACTCGGCGTCGCCATCGACCTGGGACGGGTCCGTCGGGTGCTCGACGGGCTGGTGCCGGACCCGGTCGCGGTGCCGGGGTACGCCCTCGACGTCCTGGTCGCCCAGCACGACGGTGGCGGGGGTGACGTCGCCGACTGGCGCCTCGCCCCGGACGACGCCCTGCACGTCACCGTCGGCCGGGTGAGCGCCGCCGGACCGGCGTCCGGCCTGCTCGCCGCGGTGGTCCGCGGCGCCGTGGTGGCGCGGACCGGTGCCGAGGTGCAGGACACGATCGTCGGCCTGGAGGCCCAGGTCACCGCCGACCTGTCGGCCGCGGACGCCGTCGGCTCGCTCTTCCACCTGCGGCTCGACCCGACGTCGGGGCACGTCGACTTCGGCGACGCCGGCCACGGGCTCGCGGTGCTCGTCCCCGCGGACGGGCCCGCTCGGGTGCTGCGCCCGGTCGACCTGCCGCTCGGGTTGCAGCCGGTGTCGATCCCCCGGTCGTCCGGCTCGCTCGACCTGGCACCCGGCGACCGGTTGGCGATCTGCACGCAGGGTGTCCTGACGCTGGACGGGACCCGCCGCCTGGACGACCTCGCCGCGCTGGTGCGGTCCGCTCCGGACGGGGCGGGCGTGATCGAGCGGGTGCGCACGGCGGTCACCGTGGACGCCGAGGTCGACGTCACGCTGGTGGTGCTCACCCGACTCTGAGCGCGGAGCACGTCCGGGCGCCGAGCGTTGCCACGGGGGCGGTCAGGAGCGGAAGCGGTCCTGCCGGGGGCGTGGCGTGCCGGTCAGCGAGACCACGAGCAGGGTGGCGAGCAGGCCGAACCCGGCGAGCTCGATGCCCAGGCCGGCGAGCTGCCAGTAGGCACTGCCGACGGTCTGCGGCTGCGTGATCGACTCCGGCCACCACGACGCGATGAGCGGGAACGAGCCCGGGAACGGGTCGAGGCCGAACACCACCAGGCCGCCGAGCAGCAGCACGACCCCGAGGGCGGCCATGGCCCCACGGGACCGACCGAGCATGTGCACCACCAGGGCCGCTGCCATGCCGGCGAGCCCGACGACGGCGATCAGGAACGCGAGCACCACGATGGTCTGCGGCGCGAGCGCGACCCAGTCGAGCACCGCGATCGGCAGCAGCAGCCACCGGCCCGTCCGTGCCCAGCGCGCAGGGTTCCGCCATCCGTCCATGGCGACCGACCGTAGGGCACGCGGCCGAACGCCTGCCGAATGCGGCCAGGGCTCCCCGGCGATCGCGTGCGCTGACTACGATCGGACCCCATGGCGCAGGACCGACCGACCCGGCAGCAGCGGTCGCTCGCGACCCGCACCGCGATCATCGAGGGCGCGGCCGCGGAGTTCGACGAACGCGGGTACGTCGGAGCCTCGATGGACGGCATCGCCGAACGCATCGGGATGACCAAGGGTGCGCTGTACTTCCACTTCACGTCGAAGGCCGACATGGCGGGGGCCGTCGTCGCCGAGCAGCACGCGATCTCGCGCCGGTACGGCGAGGCCGCGGTGGCGCGGGGCACCACTCCGCTCGAGTCGATCATGTGGCTGTGCCAGGGGCTCGCCGTGCAGATGACCACCGAGGTCGTCGTGAGCGCCGGGGTGCGCCTGTCGACCGACGTGGCGGCGAGCGACGTGGACCGGCGGGACCCGTACACCGACTGGGCCGCGGTGGTCGCCGGGTTCGCGCGGCAGGCCGTGGACGCGGGAGAGCTCGATCCGCGGTGGGACCCGGAGCTCGTCGGCCGGGTCGTCGTCCGTGCCTACACGGGCGTGCAGACCGTCTCGGACGTGATGACGCGGCGGGCCGACCTGTTCGCGGGCCTGCGGGAACTCTGGACGGTCCTGCTGGACGCGTTCGTCACCGAACGGCTGCGTCCGGAGATCCCGCGACTCGTCGCGCTCATCGCTCCGGAGTGACGCGGGTCCCCCCAGGGAAACACCCACGTCACCTCGCCTCTGAGACTACCGAGAAGCCGGTCGCGCCACCGGCCCCAGTTCGCGGGCATGTGTCCGGCGGCCCACTAGCCTGACGCGGTGCCCACACCCGCTGCCGAGGTCGACGTCGACGTCCCGCTCGTCCGCTCCCTGCTGCGTGACCAGCACCCCGACCTGGCCGGGCTGTCGCTCGAGGTCGTCGCGAACGGGTGGGACAACGTCGTCCTGCGTCTCGGTGACGACCTGGCCGTGCGGGTCCCCCGCCGGCAGCTGGCCGCACGCCTCGTCGAGCACGAACAGCGCTGGCTGCCGGACATAGCCGCCCGGGTCGGGTCGGTCGTCCCGGTGCCGGCTCCGGTGCGGACCGGCCGACCCGCCCTCGGGTACCCGTGGTCGTGGAGCATCGTGCCGTGGCTCCCCGGCACCCCGATCGGCGCACGCGCGGCCGGGGTCCCCGTGGCCGAGGCGCTCGCCGCGTTCGTCGGGCTCCTGCACGTGGCGGCCCCGGCCGGTGCCCCGGCGAACCCGTTCCGTGCGGTGCCGCTCGCGTCGCGGAGCGACGCGGTGCTGGCGCGACTCGATGGCCACGACGTGCACCGGGCCGGCGAGCTGGCCGCGCTCTGGCGGGCCGCAGCCGCGGCGCCGGCGCACGCCGGGCCTCCTGTCTGGGTGCACGGCGACCTGCACCCCTTCAACCTGCTCGTCGACTCGTCATCCGCAGGCGTCGACCACCTGTCAGCCGTGATCGACTTCGGGGACGTCACCGCGGGCGATCCCGCCGTCGACCTCGCGACCGCCTGGTTGACGTTCGACCAGCCTGGGCGACGCGCGTTCCGTGCCCGCGTCGCAGCCTCGGACGCCACCTGGCAGCGCGCTCGCGGGTGGGTGGTGGCGCTCGCATCCGCCCTGGCGACCGCCGACGAACGCGCCTTCCGGAGCGTCGCCCGACGGAGCATCGACGCGGTGCTGGACGACTGAGTCTCCCCGGGGCTATCGTGACCGCACCATCCGTGCACAGTCGATCGGAGGGGCCGCCATGACCCTCGAGCTCCGCGTCCAGCACGACGTCGCCACCGACGCCTCCCCCGCCCCCGTCCGACGCGGTCTCCGCGGCTTGGTCGACCGACTCGCGGACCGCCGCGCCACCGCACGCGCGCGACGGGTCGACGACCGGGTGCGCGAACTCGGCGAACTCGTCCACCTGCTCTCCGACGCCCGCGCCGTCGTCGAGCGCGGCTGGGTGCAGCACGCCTGGTTCGCCTACCTCGACGAGCACGGCCACGAGCGGAAGGCCTCCAGTGCCGCCGCGATGGACGTGCAGGGCCGACCGCTCGTCGGCGCGTGCCTGGTCGGTGCGGTCGTGTCCGCAGCCGGTGGGCCGCTCGCGGTGCACGCACCGCGGGTCCAGCACGCGCTCGACGTCGTCTGGCACGCCCTGGCCCGCGACGAGGGCGAGCCCGTGCTGTGGTGCCCCGCGCCGGACATCCGGATGGGGCGCGTGCGCGACCTGACGAGCTGGAACGACGCCCCGGCACGCTCCGGTGCCGAGGTCGCGGGTCTGCTGCTGACGGCCGAACGGGTCGCGGTGCAGGAATCGACACGCCTGCAGGAGCTCCGGGTGGCACGATCGGGGGCATGAGCGACGTCGAAGCGGTCCCCGAGGTGCACCCCGCGAGCACCAGCACACTGGCGGCCAGCGGCAACGCGCTGCTGTCGGACGAGGGGTCCGCGCCGACCCCCGACCAGGCGGCTGCCGACGCCGCGGTGAAGCAGACGCTGCACCGGTACCTGCAGAAGCACCGAGCAGCACTGCTGGCCAAGCTCGACGGGCTGGCGGAGCGACAGGCACGCTGGCCGGTGACGCCGACGGGCACGAACGTCCTCGGGCTGGTGAAGCACGTCGCGGGCGTGCAGGCCGGCTACTTCGGCGAGGTGTTCGGGCGCCCGCTGCCGGACCCGCCCGCGTGGCTCGAGTCGGAGGACGGCGACGACATGTTCGCCCCGCTGGACGAGACGATGGCGGACGTCGTGGCCTTCCACCACCGGAGTGCCGCCCACGCCGACGCGACCATCGAGGCGCTCGACCTCACCGCGACCGGCACCGTGTCGTGGTGGCCTGAGGAGCACCGGCACGTCACGCTGCACCGGATCCTGGTGCACATGGCCTACGAGACCGCGCGGCACGCCGGGCACGCCGACATCGTGCGCGAGATGCTCGACGGCCTGGCCGGTGACGGCGACGGCAACCTGGCCGACAAGACGCCGGACGAATGGGTCCGGTGGCGCGAGCAGCTCGTCGACATCGCGGAGCGCGCCGGGTTGCGTGACCTGAGCGCATAGCCGGGCACCCAGCCCGATCGTTACCGTTCTCCCAGGCTTGCCCTGGTGTTCCCCCTCTGACCAGGGGTTGTCCTCATCGCAACTGCGAGGGAAACTGCCGCCTCGGCAGGGTTGCGTTGTACAACCGGTCCAGGTGCTGCGTAGCTTTGGCCGAGCTCGTGCCCCGATCTGTGGGCAGTTCAGCCGACCGGAAGGGGAGCGCCCACCCGTGTTCCAGTACGTCGTGGAGCGATGGAACCAGATCTGGTTCGCATCGTGGCAGCACTTCTCACTGGTCGTCCAGTGCGTCGTCCTCGCCACGGTCATCGCCGTGGTGCTCGCCACACTCGTCTACCGCAGCCCGCGCTTGACCGCGTTCGCGAACGGGGTGTCGGCCATCGGCCTCACCCTGCCGTCGTTCGCCGTCATCGGCCTGCTCATCGTCCCGCTCGGCTTCGGCGTCCTGCCGTCGGTCGTCACGGTCGTCTTCTTCGCCGCACTGCCGATCCTGCGCAACGCGGTCGTCGGTCTCGCCGAGATCCCGCCCACCGTCGTCGAGTCGGCGCGCGGCGTCGGCATGAGCCGGTTCCGCACCCTGCTGCAGATCGAACTGCCGATGGCGTGGCCGATCATCCTGAGCGGCGTCCGCGTCTCCGCACAGATGGTGATGGGCATCGCCGCCATCGCCGCCTACGCGCTCGGCCCCGGACTCGGCGGCTTCATCTTCTCCGGGCTGTCCCGCCTCGGCGGCGCCAACGCCCTGTCCTCCGTCGTGGTCGGGGTGGTCGGCGTCGTCCTGCTCGCCCTCGTCCTCGACCTGCTCCTCATCGGCCTCGGCCGCCTGACCATCTCGAGAGGTATCCGTGTCCAGCACTGACTCCGCCACCACCACCGCGCCCGACGGGGACGTCACCGGGCGCAGCATCCTGCTCGACGAGGTCACCAAGCGGTACCCCGGGCAGTCGAAGCCCGCCGTCGACGGCATCACGCTCGAGATCCCGGCTGGCAAGATCGTCATGCTCGTCGGCCCGTCCGGCTGCGGCAAGACGACGACGCTGAAGATGATCAACCGCCTGATCGAGCCCACCCAGGGCCGGATCGTCGTCGGCGACGACGACGTCACCGGCATCGACGGCGACGAACTCCGCCGCCGCATGGGCTACGTGATCCAGGCCGGCGGTCTCTTCCCGCACATGACCGTCGCGGCGAACATCGCGATCGTGCCGAAGATGCTCGGCTGGTCGAAGGAGAAGATCGCGGCGCGCGTCGACGAGCTGCTCGACCTGGTCTCGCTCGACCCCGACACCTACCGGGACCGGTTCCCCCGCGAACTCTCCGGCGGCCAGCAGCAGCGCGTCGGCGTGGCCCGTGCGCTCGCCGCGGACCCGCCCGTCCTGCTCATGGACGAGCCGTTCGGCGCGGTCGACCCGATCACCCGCCAGCGCCTGCAGGACGAGCTCCTGCGTATCCAGGAGGAACTGCACAAGACGATCGTCATCGTCACGCACGACTTCGACGAGGCCGTGAAGCTCGGCGACTGGATCGTCATCTTCACCGAGGGTGCGCACATCGTGCAGTACGACACCCCGGAGCGGATCCTGGCGGAGCCGGCGAACGAGTTCGTCGAGAACTTCATCGGCTCCGGCGCCGGTCTGAAGCAGCTCACGCTGAACCGCGTGCGCGACGTCGAGGTCGAGTCGGCCGTGACGTGCTCGCCCGGCGAAGAGGTCAAGGCCGTGCTGCAGCGGATGCACGAGGCCGGTGGGCACCAGCACGCCGTCGTCGTCGACCACCGCCAGCGGCCGATCGGGTGGCCGTCGCGCCGCCAGCTCGAGCGCCTCGACCGCATCCCCGACGGCGTCGAGCCCGGCCTGCCCGTCGTGGGCGAGGCCGCGACCCTCAACGACGCGCTCGACACCATGCTCGTCTCGAGCGCGGGTGCCGCACTGGTCACCGGTCGTCGCGACGCGTTCCGCGGGGTCATCACCGTCGAGACCGTGATGGAGGCGATCACCCGCTCCCGCGCGACCGCCGCCGGCGACCAGGCCTACACGCCCGTCGGCACGAACACGAACCCGATCGAGACCATGCCGTCGTCGCCGGTGTCGGCGATGCCCACCGGAGAAGACCTGTGAGCGCAGTCGCCGTCGCCGGTCCCGCCACCGGTGCGAGCACCTCGTGGAAGGGCCTGCTGTTCCAGCCGATCGCGATCCTGGTCGTCCTGGCCGGCTTCGCGGTGTGGCTCGCGACGGCGGACCTGACCCCGACCGAGCGCACGACGCTCAACCCGGCGGACATCCTCTCCCTGACCGGCCAGCACCTCGTCCTGACCCTGCAGTCGACGGTGCTCGTGCTCGTGATCGGGATCCCGCTGGGCGTCCTGCTCACCCGCGGCGCGCTGCGCCGGGCGAGCCCGTACGTGCTCGCCGTCGCGAACTTCGGGCAGGCTGCACCGGCCGTCGGCCTCATCGTGCTGCTCGCCGCCTGGCTCGGCCTGAACACGCGGTCGGCCGTCATCGCGCTCGTCCTCTACGCGATCCTGCCGGTGCTCCGGAACACCATGATCGGCGTGCAGAGCGTCGACGCCCGACTGGTCGAGGCCGGTCGCGGCATGGGCATGAGCGCCTTCAGCGTGCTGATGCGCGTCGAACTGCCGCTCGCGGTGCCGGTCATGCTCTCCGGCATCCGGACCGCGCTCGTGCTGCTCGTCGGCACGGCGAGCCTGGCCACCTTCGTCGGTGCGGGCGGACTCGGTCTGCTCATCACCACGGGCGTGACCCTGTTCCTGCCGAAGGTGCTCGTCTCGGGTGCCCTGCTGGTCGCCCTGCTCGCCCTCTCCATCGACTGGCTCGGCCGCGTGGTCGAGACGGTCGCACGACCGAAGGGACTCCGATGACCCGCAGCACCCGCCGCACCCGCCGCACCCGCACCCGGGTCGGAGCCGCCGCGTTCGTCGCCGGTGCCACCGCCCTCGTCCTGACCGGCTGCGGCCTGCAGCCCGCCACCTCGTTCGTGCCCGAGGCCGGTGCCGGCTCCATCCAGCGCATCGACGACCTGCCGGCCGGCGCCCACATCACCGTGACGTCGAAGAACTTCACCGAGCAGCTCGTGCTCGGCAAGATCGCCGTGCTCGCCGCCAAGGCCGCCGGGTTCGACGTCACCGACGAGACGAACGTGCCCGGCAGTGTCGCGGTCCGTGAGCTGATGACCTCGCACGCGGCCGACTTCACGTACGAGTACACGGGCACCGCCTGGCTGACCTTCATGGGCCACGCGAAGGGGATCCCGGACAAGACCGAGCAGTGGACGGCGGTGAAGAAGGAGGACGCCGGCAACGGGCTGACCTGGCTCAACCCGGCGCCGATGAACAACACATACGCCTTCGCCGTCCGTGACGAAGCGGTCAAGGAGCTCGGGAACGTCAAGACGCTCTCCGACATCACGAAGCTGCCGGTCGACCAGCGCACGTTCTGCGTCGAGTCGGAGTTCAACTCGCGTGCCGACGGCTTCAAGCCGATGCTCAAGAAGTACGGCTTGGAGCTCGGTGGCTCGGGGGCGAACGGCGTGCCGAGCAGCAACGTCAGCATCCTCGACACCGGCACGGTCTACACGGCCACCGACCGCGGCAAGTGCAACTTCGGTGAGGTGTTCACCACCGACGGCCGCATCAAGTCGCTCGGTCTGACGGTGCTCGAGGACGACAAGGGCTTCTTCCCGGCGTACAACGTCGCGCCCGTCATCGACTCGAAGACGCTCAAGGAGTACCCGCAGCTCGAGGGGATCTACGACCAGATCTCGCCGAAGCTCACCGACGCGGTGCTGCAGGAGCTGAACCGTCAGGTCGACGTCGAGGGGCGCGAGCCGGCCGACGTCGCCTTCGACTGGATGGTGAAGGAGGGCTTCATCACGAAGCCCTGACCGTTCTCGACGCATCCACGTCACGGACGGGAGGCACGGTGCCAGCTGGCACCGTGCCTCCCGTGCGTTCGTGGTCGCGTCTCAGGCCGCGGCGATGCGCGCCGCCGTGTCGCGGATCGCCGCGACCACTGCCGCCCGCACCTGTTCGGGGTCGGAGCCCTCGTGCCGAGCGGCACTGCGCAAGCCCGTCATGCACATGCCGAGGAGCATCTCGGCCGCCTGCGGGGTCGCGGCGTCCGGCCCCCAGGCCGGGTCGCGTTCGAGGATCGTGCGCACCGCGCCGGTCATCGCCTCGGCGACCGTGGTCATCCGCGCGACCTGCCGACGCATCAACTGCGGGAACCGCACGATGACGGCCTTGCGCTCGAGCCGCTCGTGCTCGTCGCCGAACGACGACCCGAACACCAGGAACGCCAGGTCGACGACCGCCTGCGCTGCCGGCTCCCCCGAGACGGATTCCAGGTGTGCCTGGAGGGTGGCGGGTTCGAGGTCGAGTTCGGTGTGCCCGAGGACCGCGTCCTCCTTGCTCTCGAAGTAGTTGAAGAACGTCCGCGGGGACACGTCGGCGCGGGCGGCGACCTGCTCGATCGTGGTGCCGTCGACGCCCTGCTCGAGCACCAGGGACCGAGCGGCCTCGGCGATGCGGTTGCGGGTCTCGATGCGCTTGCGGTCACGGAGACCGAGTTCTGACGGCGTCGCGGAGTCGGGCATGGCCCGACTGTAACCGGAACGTCACATGATCTACAGCAAACGCAAACTTGCAGTCGTGCACCGGACACTACGGTGAACCCATGACCACTCCCGTGCTCGAGGCCCGTGACCTCGCCAGGACCTACGGCCGCGGCGCGACGCGGTTCGACGCGCTCAAGGGGGTGTCGCTGGCGGTGCACCAGGGCGAGAGCCTGGCGATCGTCGGCAAGTCCGGCTCCGGCAAGTCGACGCTCATGCACCTGCTCGCGCTGCTCGACAAGCCGTCGGCCGGACAGGTGCTGCTCGACGGCACCGACGCCGCGACGCTCGGTGCCCGCCAGGTCAACCGCACCCGGAACAGCACGTTCGGCTTCGTGTTCCAGCAGTTCTTCCTGACACCGAAGACCTCGGTGCTCGACAACGTCGTGCTCCCGCTCAAGATCGCCGGCGTCTCCGGGGCCGAGCGGAAGCGACGGGGCATGGCGGCGCTCGACGCCCTCGGGCTGGCCGACAAGGCGAAGAACGACGCCAACGACCTGTCCGGCGGCCAGAAGCAACGCGTGGTCATCGCCCGCGCGCTGGTCGGTGAGCCGAGCGTGATCTTCGCCGACGAGCCCACCGGCAACCTCGACACGAACACCGGACAGGTGGTCGAGGACATGCTGTTCGGGCTGCAGCGCGAGCGGGGGATCACGCTCGTCGTGGTCACGCACGACGACGAGCTCGCCGCGCGCTGCGACCGCAGCGTCAACGTCCGCGACGGCCTGATCGTCGGCGGACCCGATGACGCGGTCGACGCGTCCGCCACGCACGGAAGGCACTCCGCATGAACTTCCTCGACCTCCTGCGCACCGCGGTCTCGAACACCTTCCGCTCGAAGCTGCGCACGACCCTGACCGTCATCGCGATCTTCATCGGCGCCTTCACGATCACGCTCACCTCGGCCATCGGCACGGGCGTCAGCAACTACATCGACACCCAGGTCTCGTCGATCGGCGACACCGGTTCCCTGACCATCACGAAGGCGGTCGACACCAGTTCGACCGACAGCGGACCGGCGAAGTACGACCCCGAGGCCTCTGGTCAGAGCGTCGACCGTGGCCCGGCGTCGTTCTCGTACCTGTCGCAGTCCGACGTCGACGCGATCGAGAAGACCGACGGCATCAAGAGCCTCCGCCCCGCGGTCGCCCTCGCGCCGAAGTACGCCGAGTACGGCGACCACGGCAAGTACGTCGTCTCGCTCACGGCCAACGCCGGCGAGCTCGACGCCGACCTGGCGAGCGGCAAGCAGCTCGACGACCAGACCGACGCCAACCAGGTGATGCTGCCGACCGACTACCTGAAGAACATGGGCCTCGGCAGCGCCTCCGCCGCCGTCGGCAAGGAACTCACGATCGCCGTCGACGACTACCAGGGCAAGGCGCACACGCTCACCGCCACGGTCGTGGGCGTGCAGAACGAGTCGCTGTTCGGCAGTGGGGCCGGGGCGAACGCCGCGCTGACCGACGCCATGCAGGCCGCGCAGGAGATCGGCAAGCCCGACTCGATCGCGACCTCCTACGCCAGCGCCACCGCGACGCTCGATCCCGACGCCTCCGTCACCACGGTCAAGAAGTCCCTGGCCGACGACGGGTTCCTCGGCCAGACCATCCAGGACCAGCTCGGTCAGTTCCAGACCGTCATCAGCGGCATCGTCGGGGTCCTGAACGCCTTCGCCGTGATCGCGCTCATCGCCGCCGGCTTCGGCATCATCAACACCCTGCTCATGAGCGTGCAGGAGCGCACCCGCGAGATCGGCCTGATGAAGGCGATGGGCATGGGCGGCGGCAAGGTCTACACGCTGTTCTCGCTCGAGGCGGTCTTCATCGGGTTCCTCGGCAGCGCCATCGGCGCCGGGGTCGCGATCGCGCTCGGCACCGGGATCTCGAACGTCCTGGCCGGCACGCTCCTCAAGGACCTGCCGGGGCTGCAGATCATGCAGTTCGCGCCCGGGTCCGTCGCCACGATCATCCTCGTCGTGATGTTCATCGCGTTCCTGGCGGGCACCCTGCCGGCACGACGAGCCGCACGGCAGAACCCGATCGAGGCGCTCCGGTACGAGTGACAGGCAGGGCTGCCTAGTGTCGGAGCGGTGACGACGTTCGGACGCGACCTCGGTGACGGCTCCACGCTGACGCTGCGCGACCTGACGACGGTCGACCAGGTGCTCGCACTCGTGCACGCCAACACCGATCGTCTGCGGGCCGCCGAGCCCTGGGCGTGGGACCCGCAGACACGCGAGGCCATCGCCCTGCACACCGAGCGGCTGCTCGGGCAGTACGCGATGGACCGCTCGCTGCCCTGCGTCATCCGCCACGACGACCGCGTGGTCGGGGTGGCCTCGCTGACGTTCGACCCGTACCTGGGGCAGGCGTCGCTCGGCTACTGGGTGGACGCCGGACAGGAGGGCCGTGGTGTCGCCCGGCGGGCCGCCACCGTGCTGATCGGCGTTGCCCGGGCCCGCGGCGTGGCCCGGGTGGAGATCCGGACGGCGGTCGACAACGTGCGGAGCCGGCGGCTCGCCGAGCGGCTCGGCTTCACCCACGAGGGCACCCTGCGTGGCGCCTTGCCGCTCGGCCCCGAGCGGGTCGACGTCGCGGTCTACGGCCTGCTCCTCTGAGGTCCGCCGCCCCCGTGCAGACGGACCGACACCGGTCGCCGGTATCGTCGGAGCATGGCCTTGTTCGGACGACGCAACCACGACGTGCGCGATCGACCCATCAGCCAGGTCGAACTGAAGCGTGCGGTCGACGAGGGCTTCCTCATCGCGAAGGCCGCCGTCACCATCGCGGTGGCCAACCGCATCATCACGAACGCCCTGCGTGACCAGGGGTACTTCGACCACGCACTCATCGCCGAGGCCACGCGCGAGGAACTCCACCGCATGGCCGAGGAACAACGGGGTGACGCCGCACGGATGCGCGACATCCGTTCCACCTCGAGCAAGCAGAAGGGCCGTTCCCGCCACCAGCACGACTACCGGCGCGGCGACGACCTGAAGCTCCGGATGCGCGAGGCCACGTACGAGCAACTCGCCGCCATGCTCGACAAGCGACGCGACGACCAGCACTTCGTCGACGGGATCGTCCTCGCCGCGCGGGCCCGCGCCTGGGACGACATCGGCACCACCGTCGTCGGACGCCTCGGCTGGGCACAGCGCCCGGCGGACGACTACGAGATCGGCCGCGACGACCGGTTGCAGCAGATGCTCGACGAGGACTTCGCCGAGTTGCTCGCCGAGCACCCCGTCGGATCGACTCCGGTCGACGCCGACGAACCGGACGACGCCGACGGTGACCAGGACGAGTCCGACCCGGCCGACCCCGACACCTCGCGCACCTGACCGACACCACACGCAGTCACGAGTCCCTAGGCTCGGGGCATGGTGGATGCGGTGGTCGTCGGAGCGGGACCGAACGGACTCGCGGCGGCGGTGACCCTGGCCCGCGCGGGCCTGTCGGTCGAGGTCGTCGAACGGAACGACACGATCGGCGGCGGTGCCCGCACGGCCGAGCTCACCCTGCCCGGGTTCCTGCACGACGTCTGCTCCGCAGTGCACCCGATGGCCCTGCAGTCCGAGTTCTTCCGGCGCTTCCGCATGGAGGACCGCATCGAGCTCCGCCTGCCCGAGGTGCAGTACGGCCACCCGCTCGACCACGGTCGCGCCGGCATCGCGTACCAGGACCTCGACCGCACCGCCGCCGAGCTCGGGGTGGACGGACCGGCCTTCCGGCAGCTGATGGCGCCGCTGGCGGAGAACGCCGACCAGGTCGCGGACTTCGCGACCGACGCACTGCTGCACGTGCCGCGGCACCCCCTGACCGTCCTGCGGTTCGGGCTGCGGGCGCTCGAGCAGGGCACCGCCGCGTGGAACCTGCGCTTCCGCGGCGAGGCCGCCCCGGCGATGGTGTCCGGCGTCGCGGCGCACTCGATCCAGCACCTGCCGTCCCTGTCCACCGCGGCGGCGGCACTGTCGCTCGGCTCGTACGCGCACGCCCGCGGCTGGCCGGTGCCGATCGGTGGCAGCCAGGCGATCGTCGACGCGCTCGCCGCCGACCTCGTCGCGCACGGCGGCCGCATCGTCACCGGACACGAGGTCCGGTCGCTCGGTGACCTCACCCCGGCGAAGGCGGTGCTGTTCGACACGAGCGTGCCGGGCATGCTCCGGATCGCGGGCAAGCAGATCCCGACCCCGAAGCGCGGCGCGCTGCGTCGCTTCCGGTTCGGCAACGCGGCGGCGAAGGTCGACTTCGCGCTGTCCGACCCGGTGCCGTGGACCAACGAGTCGCTGCGGAAGGCCGGGACCGTGCACATCGGCGGGACCCGCCAGGAGATCGCGGCGGCGGAACGGGCGGTGGCGCACGGGCAGCACGCCGAGCGCCCGTACGTGCTCGGGGCGGAGCCGACCGTGGTGGACCCGACCCGGGCCCCGGCCGGCAAGCACGTCTTCTGGGCCTACGCGCACGTCCCCGCGGGCTCGGACGTCGACCCGACCGAGGCCGTCACCCGTCAGATCGAGCGCTTCGCGCCGGGGTTCCGCGACACGATCCTGTCGTCGAGCTCCCGCACCGCCGTGCAGATGGGCGAGTACAACCCGAACTACGTCGGTGGCGACATCGCCGCCGGTGCCGCGAGCTTCTGGCAGCTCGTCAAGCGCCCCGTCCTGTCGAGCGACCCGTGGCGGATGGGCGGCGGCATGTACCTGTGCTCCGAGTCCGCGGCACCCGGCCCCGGCGTGCACGGCATGGCCGGCTGGCACGCGGCGAAGAGCGCGCTCCGGCACACCTTCGGACTGCCGGAGGACGTCGACCTCACCCCGGAAGGCTGAACACCATGGCGAAGAGCGTCCGCATCCTGCACTGCCGTCCCGAAGCCGTCTTCGACGTGCTCGGCGACGGGTGGCTCTACACGACCTGGGTGGTCGGGGCGTCGCGCATGCGCAAGGAGGAATCCGGGTGGCCGCAGGTCGGCACGCGGCTGCACCACTCGTTCGGCGCCTGGCCGATCGTCATCGACGACGTCACGACGTCGCTGGTCTGGGAGCCGCCACACCGCATGGTCATCCAGCCCAAGGGCTGGCCCATCGGCGAGGCCCGCGTCGAGCTGACGGTCGAACCGCACCGGCACGGCAGCAAGGTCACGATCACCGAGAACGCGGTGGCCGGGCCGGGGTCGCACGTGCCGGACTTCCTCATGCAGCCGCTCATCTGGATCCGCAACCGCGAGACGCTCCGCCGCCTCGAGTGGGTGGCCGTCGGGCGCGCGGCGACCGCCTGAGACGTCCCCGCGAACGGACGGGAGGCCCGTGGCGGCGCCGCCACGGGCCTCCCGTCACGGCCGTCGTGCCGCTGGCGCGTCACGCCGGAACCGGCGGGTGGGGCCCACCTCCCGTCCGCCCTGTGGGTGCGTCGACTACTCGGCGCGCGAGAACTCGCTGGCCCGCGCCACCTGGTCGTCGGTCAGGGCGACGCCCGTGTACCGCTCGAACTGACGGGCTGCCTGCAGGGCGATGACCTCGGCGCCGGTGATGACGTGCTTGCCGGCGTCGCGGCCCGCCCGCACGAGCGGGGTCTCCGACGGGAACGCGACCACGTCGAAGACGGTGTGGGCAGCCTCGATCCGCTCCGGCGCGAAGGCGAGTGCGTCCTGCTGGTCGCCGCGCATGCCGAGCGGGGTGACGTTGACGACCAGGTCGGTCTCCCCCGCCTCACGCTCGTCGGCGACCCACTCGTAGCCGTACTGCGTCGCCAGGGCCGGGCCGGTCTGCTCGTTGCGGGCGACGACCGTCAACCGGTCGAAGCCGGCGCCTCGGAACGCCGCCGTGACGGCCTTGGCCATGCCGCCGGAGCCGCGGAGCAGCACGCGCGAAGCCGGGTCGACGCGGTGCGACCCGAGCAGTGCGGCGATCGCTTCGTAGTCGGTGTTCGACGCGGTGAGCACGCCGTCGTCGTTCACGACCGTGTTGACCGACTGGATCGCGGCGGCGGAGTCCTCGATGTGGTCGACGAGCGGGATGATCGCCTCCTTGAAGGGCATCGACACCGAGCAGCCGCGGATGCCGAGCGCGCGGATGCCGGCGACGGCGCCGGGCAGATCCGTCGTGGTGAAGGCCTTGTACAGGAACTCGAGACCGAGCTCGTCGTACAGGAAGTTGTGGAAGCGGGTGCCGATGTTGCTCGGTCGCGCGGCCAGCGACATGCAGACCTGCATGTCCTTGTTCAGGATGGGCATGCTCTCAGTCTCGCACTGTCGCACGCCCGCACTCTCCTGCTCTTGCACGGATGGAGCGGTCCACGCAGGCCGGGTGCGGCGCTCCGGGGTAGCGTCGGTCCCGATGACTGAGATCCCGGAGACCATGCGCGCTGTCCGCTTCGACGAGTGGGGTGACCGATCGGTCCTGCACGTCGCCGAGGTGCCCGTGCCCGACGTGACCGCCGGGCGGGTGCTCGTCCGCGTGCGTGCCGCCGGGATCAACCCCGGTGAGTCGGCGATCCGCCAGGGCGCGTTCGGCGGCGACCTGCCGTCCGGGCAGGGCACCGACTTCGCCGGCATCGTCGTCGCCGTCGGGGCCGAGGTCGACGGCGTCGACGAGGGCGAAGAGGTCATCGGCTGGTCGTGGGACCGCGCGAGCCAGGCCGAGTACGTCTCGGTGCCGGCCGTGCAGGTCGTCCAGAAGCCACGCCTGCTCGACTGGACGGTGGCGTGTGGTCTCGACGTCATCGCGACCACCGCGGCGGCGGCCGTCCGCGCGGTCGACCCGCGTGCCGGTGAGACCGTCGTGGTGTCCGGTGCCGCGGGCGGGGTCGGCGGCTTCGTCACCCAGCTGCTCGCGAACGAGGGCATCGACGTCATCGCCGTCGCGTCCGAGGCGAACCACGAGTGGCTCCGCTCCAAGCGCGCACGACCCGTCGCGTACGGCGACGGCCTGCAGGAGCGCATCACCGAACTCGCGACGAACGGTGTCGACGCCGTGATCGACACCCACGGCGCCGAGTACGTCCGGCTCGGCATCGCGCTCGGGGTGCCGGTCGACCGCATCGAGACGATCATCGCGTTCGACGAGGCCGCCGAGGTCGGGGCGAAGACCTCGGGCAGTGCGGACACGGCCGATCCGGAGATCCTCGGCGCGCTCGCACTCGAGGTCGCGAACGGCGCGATCGAGGTGCCCGTCGCCGCGACCTACCCGCTCGACCGCGTGCAGGACGCCTTCGAGGAGCTCGAGCACGGCCACACGCGCGGCAAGATCGTCCTCATCCCCTGACCCCTCGACCACGCGGGTCCGGGGGTTTCCCCCACCACGCTCGGGGTGCGTCCCGGATGCGCCGGACCGGCGGCGTTGCGTAGCGTCGTCGGTATGAGCACACTCTCCCGTCCCCGCAACGGTCGTCTGCTGGCCGGTGTCTGCGCCGGTCTCGCCGACCGCTTCTCCCTGTCACGCACCCTGGTCCGGGTGATCTGGGTCATCCTGAGCCTGTTCCCCGGGCCGCTGTGGATCGCCTACGTCGTGCTGTGGTTCGTGATGCCGCCCGAGGGTGGTCGGCGGCGCTGATAACCGGTCCGTCCGGACGGGTTAGTGTGGCGGCGTGCCGGTCTCCGTCTTCGATCTGTTCAGCGTCGGTGTCGGCCCCTCGAGCTCGCACACCGTCGGCCCGATGCGGGCCGGTGCCGAGTTCGCGAGCCTGGTGCGTGGCCTGCCCGTCGCCTCCGTGGTGGTCGACCTGTACGGGTCCCTCGCGTCGACCGGGCAGGGCCACGGCACGCTCGGCGCCGTCGTCGCGGGGCTCATGGGTTCGCACCCCGAGACCGTCGACCCGGATGCCATGGCCCGCGCACTCGAGGCGCTTGAGCGCGACGGCGTCCTGCGGCTCGACGGCGGTGCGACCGTGCCGTTCCGCCTCGCCGACATCGTCCTGCACCCCCTGACGATGCTGCCCCGCCACCCGAACGCCATGCGGCTGCGAGCCCGTGACGCCGCGGGTGTCGACCTGGCCGACGAGACCTACTACTCGATCGGCGGCGGGTTCATCGCGCGGGACGACGAGGCCGAACCCGCCGTGGACGCACCGGCTGCCGTCGCCGGCGCCGCGATCCCCGTCGACGACGCCGTGCCGTACCCGTTCTCGAGCGGTGCCGAGCTGCTCGCCGCCTGCGCGGGTTCGGGCCTGCAGATCAGCGGCGTCGCCCTGGCGAACGAAGCCGTCACCCGGACGGACACCGAGGTCCGCTCGGGGCTGCTCGGGATCCACGGCGTGATGGAGTCGTGCGTCGACCGATCCGTCCGCCGGGGCGGGTGCCTGCCCGGCGGGCTCGACGTCCGTCGTCGCGCGGCCACCTGGCACGAGCAGCTCACCCGCGAGGACCCCGACCACGACCCGCTCTTCGCGATGGAGTGGGTGAACCTCGTCGCCATGGCGGTCAACGAGGAGAACGCCACCGGTGGCCGCGTCGTCACCGCCCCGACGAACGGTGCCGCCGGCATCATCCCCGCGGTCCTGTACTACGCGCGCACCTACGTCCCGACGGTCGCCGACGCCTCCGCGGACGAACGGGACGACGCCGTCGTGCGGTTCCTGCTGACCGCCGGGGCGATCGGGTCGATCTACAAGGAACGGGCGTCGATCTCCGGCGCCGAGGTCGGCTGCCAGGGCGAGGTCGGTTCGGCAGCGTCGATGGCGGCGGCGGGGCTCGCCGAGGTCCTCGGGGGCACGCCGGAGCAGGTCGAGAACGCCGCCGAGATCGCGATGGAGCACAACCTCGGGCTGACCTGCGACCCGATCGGCGGGCTGGTGCAGATCCCGTGCATCGAGCGGAACGCGATCGCGGCGAACAAGGCGATCAACGCCGCCCGGATGGCCCTGCGTGGCGACGGGGTGCACCACGTGTCGCTCGACCAGGTCGTCGAGACGATGCGGCAGACGGGGGCGGACATGTCCTCGAAGTACAAGGAGACCGCGATGGGCGGGCTCGCGGTGAACGTCCCGCTCTGCTGAGCGTCGCGGTCGCGCGTGCTCGTCTGCTCCGCTCGCTCGTCAGGCGTGCAGGAGCGTCAGCAGCCGTGCCGTCTCGGTGGCGATGGCGTCCCGGCCCGCTGCGACGTACTTGCGCGGGTCGACGACGTCCGGCCGCTCGTCGAGCACGGTGCGGAGCGCACGGGTGAACAGGCCGTTCAGGTGCGTCGAGATGTTGATCTTCGTCATCCCCGCGTGTACGGCGCCGCGGAGTTCGTCGTCGGACAGGCCCGAGGAGCCGTGCAGCACGAGCGGCGCCGGCACCGCAGCACGCAGGCGCTCGACCAGGTCACGGTCCACCGACGCCTCGCGGGTCTGCATCGCGTGCGACGTCCCCACCGCGACCGCCAGGGCATCGACGCCGGTGTCGGCCACGAACGCGGCGGCGTCGGTCGGATCGGTGCGGACGCCGGGTGCGTGCACGCCGTCCTTGCCGCCGACCTCGCCGAGCTCGGCCTCGATCGCGACCCCCGCGGCGTGACACCGAGCAGCGAGTTCCCGCGTTGCAGCCACGTTCGCGGCGAAGTCCAGGTGCGAGCCGTCGTACATGACCGAGTCGACGCCCAGGTCGACGCCGGCCGCCACCAGCTCGGGGTCCTCGATGTGGTCGAGGTGCACGAGGACCTCGACGTCGGCCGCACGTGCGACGGCCTGGGTCGCGGTCGTGATCGGTGCGAGGCCGCCGTGGTACCGGACGCAGTTCTCGCTGATCTGCAGGATCACCGGCAGCCCCGCCAGCTCGGCACCGGAGACGATCGCCTCGGCGTGCTCGAGCAGCACCACGTTGAACGCGCCGACCCCGCGGCGTGCCGTGCGGGCGGTGTCGAGCAGGCCGGTGAGGGCGAGGTCGGTGATCATGCGGAGGTCCTCGTTCGGTCGTGTGCGGGAGCAGGAGCGGGCGGGGTGGACAGGAAGCGGTCGACGTCAGCCGGGTCGACCGCGCCGGCCACCGGCTGGAGGACGGCGGCAGCCCCGTGTGCGGCGGCGGACCGCAGCGCGCGGAGCAGGGTGGCGTCGTCGGGGGCGCTGACGCTGCCCTCGGGCGTGGGGAGGCCGGCAGCGACGAGCGCACCGACGAGTCCGGCGGTGGCTGCGTCGCCGGCGCCGGTGGGGTTGCCTGAGACCCCGGGGACCGCAGGCACTTCGAGCACGTGGTCGGCGGTGTGGGCGGCGATGCCCTCGGAACCCCGGGAGACCACGACGACCGCGGCGCCGAGCCCGAGGAGTCGGAGCGCCCCCGACCGCTCGTCGTCGGCGCCGGTGGCCTCGACCAGTTCCTCGCGGTTGGGCTTGCAGACCGTCGCCCCGGCCGAAGCGGCAGCCAGCAGCGCGGTGCCCGAGCAGTCGACCACGGAGAGCACACCGCGGCGACGGGCGGCGGTGACCCAGCGGGCGACGACCGCGGGGTCGGTGTCGCGGGGCAGGGAACCCGACACCACCAGGGCCGCGGCGTGCGGGGCATCGGCGGCACCGTCGGCACCGGCGGCACCGCCGACGAGCAGTGTCTCGACCGCGGTGGTGACGGTGTCCCACTCGCCGGGGCTGAGCACGGGCCCGGGCTCCCCGAACATCGTCGGGTGCGCGGTGTCGTCCACCACCGTCACGGTCGTGCGGGTCTCGCCACGGACAGCGACGTCGGTGTGGACGAGCCCGAGGCCGTCGAGGGCGTCGGCGATCCAGTGCCCGCCGTCGCCGCCGAGGGGCAGCACGGCATGGGTCGGGACACCGGTGGCGGCGAGGACCCGGCCGACGTTCAGCCCCTTGCCGCCGGGGCGTCGCTCGACCCCGAGCACGCGCTGGGTCTCGCCGATGCGCTGTTCGGCGACCCGGTAGGTCACGTCGACGGCGGGGTTCGGGGTGACGACGAGGATCACGAGACCACCGCCGTCGGCAGGGCTCGGACGCTGCCGTGCTCCGGGTCGAGCACGAGCAGATCGGCGGGGGCGCCCACGCTGAGGGGCGCCGGTGCCCCGAGCAGGCGTGCCGCACGCGCCGCGGAAGCAGCGACGACCTCGGGCAGGTCGGTCCCCGCGTCGAGCAGGCGGCGGACGGCGTCGGCGACCGTGATCGTGCTGCCCGCCAGCGACGAACCGTCGGCGAGCACGGCGAGACCGTCGCGGACGGTCACCGCCGATCCGGCCACCGTGTACGCCCCGTCGGGGCAACCGGTCGCGGCCATGGCGTCGGAGACCAGGACCATCCGGCCCGGTGCGCTGCGCTGGACGACGTCGACGGCGACCGGGTCGAGGTGGTGGCCGTCGACGATGCACTCGAGCAGCACCCGGTCGTCGGTGAGCGCGACCCCGACCGGCCCGGGCGCGCGGTGGTGCAGCGGTGGCATCCCGTTGAACAGGTGGGTGACGAGCGAGGCGCCGGCGTCGACCGCGCGGCGGGTCTGCTCGGCGGTGGCGTCGGTGTGGCCGATGGCGACGACGACCCCGGCTCCGACGAAGCGGGCAACGGCGTCGAGGGCACCGGGCAGCTCCGGCGCGAGCGTGACGATCCGCAGGGCGCCACCCGCGGCGTCGCAGTAGGCGTCGACCTCGGCGGGGTCCGGGGCGTGCAGCAGGTCGACGCGGTGCGCCCCGCGACGGGCGGGCGCGATCCACGGCCCCTCCAGGTGGAGCCCGGCGAGCGTGCCGTCCGCGACGAGCGGTCGGAGCCGGGTGAGGGCCGCCACGGTGTCCGCGCGCTCGCCCGTGGCGATGGACCCGACCAGGGTGGTCGTGCCCCGTGACCGATGGTGCCCAGCGGCGGCACGGGCGTCCTCGGCGGAGCACCCGGCGAAGTCGTGCCCGAGTGCGCCGTGGGCGTGCAGGTCGACGAACCCGGGCACGATCGCACCGTCGACGGTGACGGCGGTGTCCGTGCGCATCGGGGACCCAGTGCCGGTCGCCAGCACAGTGTCGTCATCGCCGATGACGAGCCAGCCGTCGTGCAGGTCCGACTGGGCCGTGACGATGCGACGGGCCCGGACGAGGGCGGTCACAGCAGGACCCCGGTCTCGGTCTCGAGCAGCTCGCGTGCGAGGATCCCCGCACCGATAGCGCCGGCTGCGTCGCCGTGCCGGGCGGGGACGATGACGGGGACACGGACGCCCCGCAGACGCTCCGCGACGGCAGCGCGCAGCGGGTCGAGCAGCAGCGGTCCGGACTCGGCGAGTCCCCCGCCGACGATGATCGTGTGGTTCCCGGCGACCGCGGTGGTCCAGGCGAGCGCATCGGCCAGGACCGCGACGCAGTCGTCCCAGACCGCACGGGCGGCTGGGTCGCCCTGGCGGACCAGGAGCATGGCGGCGTGTGCGGACGGAGCAGCGGCACGACGTGCGACTCCCCCGGCGGACGCGATCTCCTCGACGCGGTGACCCGCGTGCGGGCCGGTCTGGATCCGGACCTGCCCGATCTCCCCCGCCCAGCCACCACCGGACACGACGACACCGTCGACCACCAGGGCGCTCGCGAGCCCGGTGCCGACCGGCACGAACGAGACCGACCCCCGAGACAGTGCCGGGTCGCCGGCCCGGACCTCGGCCAGGGCACCGGCTCGGACGTCGTGGCCGAAGGCGAGCGGGACGTCGATCGCCTGTCGCAGGAGCTCGGCACGGACGAGGTCACGCACCGGAACGTCTCGCCATCCCAGGTTGACGGACAGGTCGACGGTGCCGCGGGTCTCGTCGACGACGCCGGGGGTCACCAGCCCGATCGCTCCGAGCGGCGCCCGTCGCGTGGCCTGGGCAGCCAGTCCGGCGACGACCACGGCGAGGCGCTCGGCGTCCGGGTCGTCACGCGGCGTCGGTACCCGGGTCTCGTCGAGGACGAGTCCGTCGGCGGTCGTCAGACGGGTCTTGATGCCCGTGCCGCCGACGTCGACCCCGAGCACCGCGCCTGCGCCACCCATCAGGTGAGGATGACCGACCGGGTGAGCGACCGGGGGTTGTCCGGGTCGAGCCCGCGTCCCTCGGCCAGGGCGACGGCGAACCGGTGCACGACGACGAGTCCGGCGAGCGGGTCGAGGTCGTGCTGGACGAACCGGGCACCGGTGGCGGCGACCTCGGCGGCCAGGCCCTCGGGTGCCGCGCCGAGCGACCAGACGAGTCGGCCGGGCTGCGCGATCGCGATCGGGCCGTGCCGGTAGTCCATCGCCGGATAGGACTCGGCCCAGAATTGCGCGGCCTCGCGCGTCTTGAGCGCGGCTTCGAACGTCAGACCCACGGCGGGCCCACGACCGACGAACGAGACCTGCTCGGCGTCGAGCAGGTCGTCGATCGGCACCGTCAGTGCGGTCTCGGCCTGGGCTGCGAGCGCGTCGACATCGTCGCCGATGGACGCTCGCAGCAGTGCGAGCGTCGTGGTGGCGAAGCGGGTCTGGACGACCGAGCGCTCGTCGGCGAAGGGTAGTGCGACCACCTGGTCGGCGACGGCCGCGGCGGGGCTGTCGGCGACGGCGGTGACCAGCACGGTCCGCTGGGACGGCAAGGCCTGCAGCAGGTCGACGATCTCGGTCGTCGTGCCCGAGCGGCTGATCATGAGCACGCGGTCGTACTCGCGTGACGCGGGGTACTCGGACCCGGCGAAGGCGTCGGTGACGCCGAGGCCCGCCTGCTCACGGGCGACGGCGTAGCTCATGGCGATGAACCAGCTCGTCCCGCAGCCGATCACGGCCACGCGTTCGCCCGGCTGGGGGAGCGCGTCGGCGAAGGTCGGCAGGAGCGCGGCGGCTGCACGCCAGGTCTCCGGCTGCGAGGCCAGTTCAGCGCTCACGAAGGTGTCGGTCATGGGAGCCTTCCGGGTCCGGATCGATCCGGGTGATCGATGATCAGGAAGCGTAGCGAGCGATCGTGCGCAAGGGAAGGGCAAAACGTCATTTCCGATCACCGAGGGACGGCGGCGACGCCGTAGGATGACCGTCATGACCCCCCAACAGCGGCTGAACGCCCTGCTCGAACTGGTGAGCGAACGCGGCAACGTGTCGATCGCCGAGATCGGGGAGCTGCTGGGGATATCCGCCGCGACTGCCCGCCGTGACCTCGCCATGCTGGCCGACCAGCGACTCGTCACCCGCACGCACGGGGGAGCGGCCGCACTCGGTGCCGGCTACGAGCTGCCGCTGCAGTACAAGATCGCCCGGCAGGCCGAGGCCAAGACCGCGATCGCCCGTGCCGCCGCCCGGCTCGTGCAGCCCGGCGAGACCGTCGGGCTCAACGGCGGGACGACCACGACCGAGGTCGCGCGCGAACTCGGCAAGAGCGAACGGTTCATCCGCGCTGACGGCGAGTTCGGCATCACGATCGTGACGAACGCCCTGAACGTCGGGTACGAGCTGTCCGTCCGTGCCAACGTGAAGATCGTGGTCACCGGCGGCGTGGCCCGACGCCAGTCCTACGAGCTGGTCGGGCCGCTCGTCCGGGACACCCTCGACGAGTTCGCCCTCGACCTGGTGGTGCTCGGCGTCGACGGACTCACCGGGCAGTACGGCGCGACGACCATGCACGAGGGCGAGGCCGAGGTCAGCAGGCACTTCGCCTCGGTCGGTCGACGGGTCGTCGTGGTCGCCGACTCCACCAAGATCGAACGCTCCACCTTCGCCCGGATCTGCCCACTCGACCGCATCGACGTCCTGGTCACCGACCAGCCCGTGCCGGCCTCGTTCGCCGCCGACCTGGCCAGCGCCGGCGTGGAGCTCGTCGTCGCCGACTGAGCCCTCCGTGCGTCCGGCCCCGGGTGGGCCGGACGTTTCGATCGTGTAAAACCCTTCCCTGCGCGGATGCGTGAGCGATCCGTGAGCGCCTATTGTGCATTCATGAGCGATTCGGCATCATGGACGTCACATTCACGCAAGGGAGCGATGAGCATGGGCGTCGACAACGCAGGACTCCGCGTCGCGGTGATCGGGATGGGCCAGCGGTCCGCCATCGCGCGCCACGTGGCCGAGGCCACCGCCGCCGACGCGTCGCTGCAGGCCCGGGTCATGGCCGTCGCGGACGTCACGGCGGCGGGCCGCCAGCGCGGACTCGACGAGTACCCGGATGCCCTGGTGGTCGAACACCACCTGGACCTCACCGGTCACGTCGACGCCGCCATCGTCACCACGCCGGACTGGACCCACGCCGAGATCGCGATCGACCTGCTCCGCGCGGGCATCGCCGTCTACCTCGAGAAGCCGCTCGCCATCACGGTCGAGGACGCCGACGCGGTCCTGAACACCGCGGCCCGGACCGGCACCCCGCTGTACGTCGGACACAACTTCCGGCACGCCGCCGTCGTCCGCCTGATGCGCGAGATCATCGGCCGTGGCGAGATCGGCCAGGTCAAGGCCGTCTGGTGCCGGCACTTCGTCGGCAACGGCGGTGACTACTACTTCAAGGACTGGCACGCCGACCGCAGCAAGGTGAACTCGCTCCTGCTGCAGAAGGCGAGCCACGACCTCGACGTCATCCACGCGCTCGGCGGGGGTGACACCGCCCGGGTCGTCGGGATGGGCTCGCTGTCGGTCTACGGCGACGTCACCGACCGCCGCGACCGCAGCGGTGAACTGATGGGGGACTGGTTCTCCCACGACAACTGGCCGCCGCTCGCCCAGACCGGGCTGAACCCCGTCGTCGACGTCGAGGACGTCTCGATGGTGATGATGACGCTCGACAACGGCGTGCAGGCCAGCTACGAGCAGTGCCACTTCACGCCGGACTACTGGCGGAACTACACCGTCATCGGCACCGAGGGGCGCCTCGAGAACATCGGTGACACCGGTGGTGGCGTCGTGAAGGTCTGGACGCACCGCCGGGGCTGGGACACCGCGGGGGACCGCGAGTACCCGATCGACGGCGTCGAGGACGGCCACGCCGATGCCGACCTGCTCACCATGACCGAGTTCCTGCGGTCCGTCGCCCTCGGCGAACCGTCGGAGCTGTCCCCGATCGCGGCCCGTGCCGCGGTCGCCGCGGGCGCGCTGGCCACGCGCTCGCTCCGCAACGGGTCCGTCCCCATCGACGTCCCGCCCCTGCCGGCCGAGACCATCGCGCACTTCACGTCGAACGCCCTGCACTCCACCCCCTCCACCCCGCATCCCGCCCAGACCGTCGGCTCCTGACGGCCGTGCGAAAGGACACCCCGATGACCGCACACATCCCCACCCGAGGAACCGGCGTGCGCCGCGTCCTCCTCGGCGCCGTGGCCGCCCTCGGCGCGGCCGCACTCCTGGCCGGCTGCTCCTCGTCGTCCGGAGCGTCCGGCTCCGGCGGCGACTACGAAGCCGCGCCGAAGGACACCAAGGCGTCCCTGACCTACGCCGTCTGGGACGAGAACCAGGTGAAGGCGATCAAGGCCAACCTGAAGGGCTTCAACGAGGAGTACCCGGACATCAAGGTGAGCGTCGACGTCACACCGTTCGCCAACTACTGGACGAAGCTGCAGACCCAGGGGTCGAGCAACACGCTGCCCGACCTGTTCTGGATGAACGGCCCGAACTTCCAGCTGTACGCGGCCAACGGCAAGCTCGCGCCGATCACCGGCGAGGTCGAGTCCGGGGACATCGACGCGTCGAAGTACTCGAGCGCCCTCAACGACCTGTACACGTACGACGACACCCAGTACGGCGTGCCGAAGGACTTCGACACCATCGGGGTCTGGCTCAACAAGTCGCTGTTCGAGCAGGCCGGCATGGACCTGCCGTCCAAGGACTGGACCTGGGACGACTTCCAGCAGACCGGCGCCGAGCTGTCCGAGAAGCTCGAGTCGAAGGGCGCCTACGGAGCGGCCGGCGGCATGGACGGCCAGACGACCTACTACAACACGATCCTGCAGGCCGGGGGATCGGTCCTGAACGCTGACGGCACCGAGTCCGAGTACGCCACGAAGGCGTCCGAGGACGGCCTGCGGTTCTGGACCGACCTGATCGACTCGGGGGCATCGCCCTCGATCAAGCAGCTCACCGACACCACGGCCGACCAGTGGTTCACCTCGGGCAAGCTCGCGATGTACCAGGGCGGCAGCTGGTTCCGCTCCGCGCTGACCGGCACCGAGCTCGAGAAGGACGTCGTCGCCTACCCGCTGCCGAAGGGCAAGGAGCAGGCGACCGTCATCCACGGCGTCTCGAACGTCGTGTCCGAGGCCAGCAAGGACAAGGCCGCCGCCCAGGCGCTGCAGGTCTACCTCGCGGGCAAGACGGCCCAGCAGCAGCAGGGCGACATGGGCGCGGTCATCCCGGCGTACGAGGGCACGCAGGGCGCCTTCACGAAGACGATGCCCGACGCCGACCTGCAGGTGTTCCTCGACGCGGTGGACTACGCGAAGCCGCTGCCGGTGTCGAAGAACACCGCGGCCTGGAACACCCTCGAGACCACCCTGCTGCCGAGCGCGTTCGACGGGTCGAAGCCCGTCGACCAGGTGGCCGAGGACCTCGCACAGAAGATGGACGCCGCCCTCGCCAAGGAAGAGTAGGACCCGCGCGTGACGATCAACACCGAGCGGCCCCCGGCCGCAGCCGCCCCCGCCCGGACGACACGTTCGCCCGGGCGGGGTGCCCCGGCTCCGCGAGGCGGCGGCGGCCGAGCGCCACGACGGACCGACGGCTGGTGGCCGTGGCTCTTCGTGCTCCCGATGCTCGTCGGCGTCGGCACCTTCTACATCTGGCCGATCATCCAGACGTTCTGGTACTCGTTCACCAGCTGGGGCGTCTTCGGCGGTGCGACCTTCACCGGCGTCGCGAACTACGTCCGGCTCGTCGGTGACCCGCAGCTGTACCAGTCGCTGCTCAACACGGTGATCTACACGGCCGTCGTCCTGGCCGGGATCCCGATCGCGGTGTGGCTGGCCAGTCTGCTGAACACCCCGGGGCTGCGGTTCGCGCAGTTCTACCGGGTGCTCTTCTTCCTGCCGTACGTCGCCATGCCCGCGGCGATCGCGCTGGTCTGGCGCATCATGTACAACGGCGACTACGGCATCGTGAACTGGTTCCTCGGGAACGTCGGCATCGACGGCCCGTACTGGATCTCGACGCCCGGCTTCGCGCTGGTCGCGGTGAGCCTGGTCGGCCTCTGGTCGTCCCTCGGCTTCTCGATGATCATCCTCGGCGCCGGGCTCAAGGACATCCCGCCGGAGCTCTACGAGGCCGCCGAACTCGACGGCGCGAGCCGGTGGCGGCAGTTCCGCTCGGTGACCGTGCCGTTGCTCAGTCCGAGCATCTTCTTCGTGGTGATCGTGACGACGATCTCGAGCTTCCAGCTGTTCGACCTGCTGTACGCGATCCTCGGCAGCACCAACCCGGTGATCCCGAAGACGATGTCGCTCGTCTTCTACTTCTACAACGCCGGGTTCATCGACAACGACAAGGGCTTCGCGGCCGCGATCGCGATGGTGATCTTCCTGCTCATCGGCATCGTCACGCTCGTGCAGTTCCGCGTCCAACGGAAGTGGGTGCAGGGATGACCGCCACCGTCACACCACCCCGGGCAGCACGCCGGCCCGGCCGTCGAGGCGGCAGCCACTGGTGGATCCACGTCGTGCTGGGCATCGGCGGCTTCGCGATGGCGTTCCCGTTCCTGTGGCAGATCATCATGTCGCTGTCCACGAACGCGCAGGTGCAGTCCGTCACGCCGGTCTTCTGGCCGGGGGAGCTGCAGTGGCAGAACTACGCGCAGGTCTTCGAACGCCTGCCGTTCCTCAGCCAGCTCGGCACGTCGGTGTCCGTCACGATCATCCGCACGATCGCGCAGATCGTCCTGTGCACGCTCGCCGGGTACGCCTTCGCCCGGATGCGGTTCCGCGGCCGGGCGGCGCTGCTCGCGATCGTGCTCTCGATCCTGCTCGTGCCCTCGCAGGTCTACCTGATCTCGCAGTACCAGATCGTGCAGGGCCTCGGCTGGCTCGACACCCTGATGGGGATCGTCGCACCCGGGCTGTTCAGCGCCTTCGGCACGTTCCTGATGCGGACCGCGTTCCTGAACATGCCGCCCGAGCTCGAAGAGGCCGCGCGGATGGACGGCGCGAACCCGTTCCAGACGTTCTGGCGGATCATGCTGCCCCTGGCCCGTCCGTCGATCAGCGTGCTCGCGATCACGACCGTGCTGTGGTCGTGGAACGAGCTGCTCTGGCCGCTCGTGGTCTCCACCCGCGCCGAGGACATGCCGCTCGCCGCCGGCCTCGCGACGCTGTCGAGCGACCGCACGATCGACTACCCGGTGCTGATGGCCGCGAGCCTGATGGCGATGGCGCCGGTGCTCATCATGTTCGTCGTGCTGCAGCGTCGGGTGATGGACGGGCTCGCCTCGTCCGGTCTGAAGTGACCACCGCGACCCCCGGCCTGGAGGCCCGTCCCGCGTCCGTCGCGGTCCTCGCCGCCGCCGTGGGGTCACCGGACGACTCCGCGACGGTGGCGGCCGCAGTGGCCGCCACCGTCGCCGACGCCGGACCCGCGGAGCGGGACGCACTGCTGGTGGCAGCGCTCCGCGCCGCGGTGCCGGACACCGCCGATGCCCTCGCGGGGCGTGGGCTCCCGCGCGCGCTCGCCGAGGCATCCGTCGCCGACGTCGACCGCAAGCTCGCGCGCTACGGGCTGCACGGCACCGGGGTGGAGTGGCTCGTCGCCGTGGTGACCGGGCGCGTGGTGGCCGTGGGGCGCCTCCAGTTCGAACTCGGCGACCACCTGGCGGACGGCACGTCGGCCTGGGGTGTGCACGTGCCGGAGACGGGGCCGCTCGACCCGGTGGCCTGCGACCGCTCGTTCGCCGACGCACCCGAGGTCCTGCGCGGCTTCGCGGGGCACCTCGCTGCGGACCGGTGGCAGTGCCGCTCCTGGATGCTCGACCCGGGGCTGCCCGCCGCGCTCGGTCCCGATGCCAACCTCGTGCGGTTCGCCCGGCGCTTCAGGCTCGTCCCGCCGGGGGAGGACGATGCGACCGAGGGGGACGCCAGCGTCGCGAAGTTCGTCTTCGGGGTGCCGTTGGCGACCGCTCGCTCCGCGGCGCCGTCCGGGCGGTTGCGTGCGGCCGTGCTCGACCGGTGGGCGAGCGGTGGGCACTGGACCGAGCGGACCGGAACGGCGCCGGTCGCGTGACCGCCCGCAGCCGCGGCCGCGTAGCGTGCACGGCATGACGAAGCCCGACCACGACCACCTCGACGACGGCGTCGACATGACGTTCGAGGAACGCCGACAGGACACGTTCCGTCGCATGTCCGGATCCGACGAGCACGACGCCGATCCGCGGGTCGAGGTCTCCCGTGCCGAGGACGGCGACGTCCGCATCGACGTCGCCGACACCGCGGCGGTCCGACCCGGCGAGTGACGCCCGTTCCGGCCCTGGTCCGCCGGGGTCGGTGGGGCACGGCATGATCGTGTCGTGCACCTCGTCCTCCGCCGCGTCGACGGCGGCGTCCTCGCGACGCCCCTGACCGACGCGGGGACCGCCGGGGGTGAGCCGGTCCGCCTGGACGAGCCGGGCCTCCCGGCCTTCGTCGCGGTCCACGACGCACCGGGCGTGCGCTGGGTGTGGGACGACACCGCGCGCTGGTACCCGGCCGTGCTCGCCGCCGGGGGTCGGGTCGGTCGCTGCGTCGACCTGCGCCTCGGTCGTCGGGTGCTGCGGGCCGCGCTCGCTGCTCGGGGATCCGTGCTCGCCGCTGCGCCGGCCGACGGCCTGGACGCCCCGGTCGCCGAAGCCCGCGTGGTCCGCCCGACGCAGGCCCAGCTCTTCGACGACGCGTTGTTCACCGCCGCCGTGCCCGACGACGAGGTCGACCCGGTGGCAGAGTTCCGCGCGCAGCTCGCCGCCGTTGCGGGGTCGAGCGCGCCCGGCGCCCTGCGCCTGCTGCTCACCGCGGAGTCAGCCGGTGCGCTCGTGGCGGCCGAGATGCTGCACGCCGGGCTGCCGTGGCGGGCCGACGTGCACGAGCGCCTGCTCGAGGACGCCCTCGGGCCGCGCGTGCCCTACGGCGTGCGGCCGCGACGGCTCGAGGAGATCGCCGCCGTCGTGCGGGAACGCCTCGACGATCCCGGTCTCAACCCGGACTCGCCCGCCGACGTGCTGAAGGCGCTCCGCCGCGTCGGCCTGATGGTCACCAGTACCCGGAAGTGGGAGCTGCAGGAGATCGAGCACCCCGTCATCGAGCCGCTGCTCGAGTACAAGCGCCTGGCGCGACTGCTCACCGCCAACGGCTGGACGTGGCTCGACGACTGGATCCGCGACGGCCGGTTCCACCCGAAGTACGTCGTCGGCGGTGTCGTCACCGGTCGTTGGGCGGCCGACGGCGGGGGAGCGATGCAGCTGCCGAAGGGCATCCGCGGAGCCGTCATCGCCGACCCCGGGTGGAAGCTCGTCGTGGCCGACGCCGCACAGCTGGAGCCCCGGGTGCTCGCCGCGATGTCCGGCGACCGGGCGATGGCCGCGGCCGGCGACGGACGCGACCTGTACGACGGCGTGGTGGCCTCGGGCGCGGTCGAGACCCGGCAGCAGGCCAAGGTGGCGATGCTCGGCGCGATGTACGGGGCGACCCAGGGCGAGGGCGGTCGGCTCGTGCCGCGCCTGGTCCGGGCGTTCCCGCAGGCGCTCGACATGGTGGAGCGCGCGGCCCGTGCGGGGGAGCGCGGCGAACCGGTGACGACGCTGCTCGGGCGGACGTCACCGGTGCCCGAGGACTCGTGGTTCGAGGCCCGGAACCAGGCCTACACGGTCGAGGGGACCCCGGCCATGCAGCGTGCCGTCGAGTCCCGCGCCCGGAGCTGGGGGCGGTTCACCCGGAACTTCGTGGTGCAGGGGACCGCGGCGGAGTGGGCGCTCGCGTGGATGGGGTCCCTGCGATCGCGGCTCCTCGCGCGGTTCCCCGGTGCCGTGACGGACGGGCCGCACCTGGTGTTCTTCGTGCACGACGAGATCGTGGTGCACGCCCCGGCGGAGCATGCGGACTGGGTGGCACAGCAGATCCGGGAGGCCGCCGTCGACGCCGGACGGCTGCTGTTCCAGGACTTCCCGGTGACGTTCCCGCTGTCGGTCGCGGTGGTGGGGGCGTACTCGGAGGCGAAGGACTGACGCTGCCGGGACGGCTCCCGGCGGCTTCGGGCAGGGTGGACGGATGCACACCGAACGCGGGGACGCCGCCGACCGCACCGTCGGCGAAGTCGACCTGACCCGCTGGCGCTCCCGGGTCGGCCGCGGTGTCGCCGGTGCGTGGACCGCACTCGGCAAGCGCTTCGGTGCCATGCCCGTGCTGCTGCTGACCCTCGCCGTGGGTCTCGGTGTCGCCGTCCTCGCCACGTGGATCGCCTCCGAGGTCTACGACGCCGTCCGTGAAGCCGACGACGTCGCGGTGCTCGACCGGCCCGTCCTCGACTGGGCCCTCACGCTCCGATCACCAACGGCCGACACGGTCGTCACCTTGTGGACCGACATCGCGGGCACGATCGGGATGCCGATCGTCGCGCTCGGGTTCCTGGTCGGCTTCACGATCCAGCGGCGTGCGTGGACGCCATTGGTGCTCCTCGTCGCCGCGAGCGGTGGTTCGCTGCTCATGACGATCGCGGGCAAGGACCTGATCGGTCGGGCGCGTCCGCCGCTGTCCGACGCGGTGCCGCCGTACGAGACGTCGCCGTCGTTCCCGTCGGGGCACACGCTCAACTCCACGGTGATCGTGGGCACCATCGTGTACCTGCTGCTCCTGCGGCAGTCGCGCGTCGTCACCCGGGTGCTGACGATCGTCGTGGGCACCTTCTTCGTGCTGTCGGTCGGTGCGTCGCGCGTGTTCCTCGGGCACCACTGGCTCACCGACGTGCTGGCGGCGTGGGCGCTCGGGCTGGCGTGGCTCGCGCTCGTGATCACGGCGCACCGGTTGTACCTGACGGCGATCCACCACGGTGCCGAGCCCGCGCCGGACGTCGACCGCGTCATCCACTGAGCAGAAGAAGTCGGGTGGCCGCGAGCGACCCGACATCTTCTGCTCACTCGACGGCCGTCCGGGCGGCCCGGGCCGCCCGGGCCGCCCGGGCCCGCGCCGCCGCGCTCCGGCAGAGCGCCGTCAGCCGCGACCGGTAGGTTGCCGGGCATGGAAGAACGGGTCTTCGGCGGCAGGTACCGCGTCACGGGTACGCTCGGACACGGTGGCATGGCGTCCGTGTACCGGGCGGTCGACGAGCAACTCGGTCGCGAGGTCGCGGTCAAGGTGTTCCGCATCGGCCCCGTCGACCGCGGTGAGCGCGCCCGCGCCGAGGCGGAGATCCAGACCCTCGCGACGCTCCGTGCCCCCGAGCTCGTCACGCTCTACGACGCCGCCCTCGACGACGTCGACGGCGACTCGTACCTCGTCATGGAACTCGTGCCGGGCAGCGACCTGGCGACGCGTCTGCGCGAGGGGCCGCTCGACCCCGCGACCGCCGCCCGCCTGGGTGCGCAGGTCGCCGACGGCCTGGCCGCCGTGCACGCGCAGGGGATCGTCCACCGTGACGTGAAGCCCGCGAACGTGCTGCTCGAGAGCGACGGCCGGCACGTGAAGCTCGCCGACTTCGGGATCGCCCTGCTCCGCGACGCCTCGCGCGTGACGGGGACGGGCACCGTGATGGGCACGGCCGCGTACCTGGCACCGGAGCAGGTCCTGGCGCAGGAGATCACCGGCAAGGCCGACGTCTACTCGCTCGGACTCGTGCTGCTCGAGTGCCTGACCGGCCGCCAGCCGTTCCCGGGCAGCGCCGTCGAGTCCGCCACCGCCCGGCTCACCCGCTCGCCCGAGATCGACCGCCAGCTGCCGACGGCCTGGCGGACCCTCCTGCACGTGATGACGGCGCAGGACCCGGCGGAGCGCCCGACCGCCGCCGAGGCTGCCGAGCGCCTGCGTGCCCTGGGCCGCGACGAGCCCACCAACGCCACGCAGCTCCTGCCCGGTGCGCCCGGTGCGGTGACGGCCGCGGCCGCCGGCGCGGCTGGTGCCGCAGTCGGCGCCGCCGCAGCGGCGAACGCCGACGACCGGACGCGGGCGATGCCGGCGAGCGAACTACCGAACGGTGGCGCGCAGCCAGGTGACGACGCCACGCGCGTCCTCGACACCCACCGTCCGAACGCCGCTGACGACGTCTCGACGACCGTCCTCGGCGCCCAGGCGAACGGCCGTGGTGCATCGGGCCCGAGCGGGCCGACCCCGCCGCCGGTCGCGCCCCGCCCGGTCCGGGGCGACCAGCCGGAGGACCAGCCGGCGAAGAAGAAGCGCGGGCCCCTCATCGCCGCGATCATCGTGATCGTCCTGGTGCTCATCGGCATCGGTGTGGCCGTGTTCGCCCTGAACGGTGACGGTGACGGCACGCCGGCTCCGACGGACACCACCTCGACGGCTCCGACGGAGCAGCAACCGACCGAGGACCCGGGGCAGGAACAGCAGCCGAGCGAGCCGGCGGAGCAGCAGCCGTCCCAGGAGCAGCAGCCGTCGCAGCCGGCCGAGGAGCCCAGCGAGCAGCCGAGCGAACCGACCGAGCCGGAGCAGCCCACGCAGGACCCGCCCGTCGGCCCGGAGCCGAGCACCCCCGCCTCGAACCCGGTGCAGGCGCCCCAGGACGGCACCGGCGCGGTCGACACCTCGTCGGACAAGGGCCCCGGTGCCGGCCCCGGCAAGTCCGGCAGCGCCCCCGGGCAGAACAGGGACTGACACGCTGGGGTTTTCGTCCAGTTCCTGGAGCAAATAGGCTCGCACGGTGCGAGAACTGCAACGGAGCGGTGGTCCGACGACGGCCGTGGCCGCTCGGAACGGTGTCGGCTTCGGTTCTGCCGCGGGCTGGCTCGTCGAACGACCAGCGGGCGCGTCGGTGGCCGAGGCGATCGTCCCCGGCCTCACCGGACGCACCATCGCCCCCGGCGACGAGCTGTCCTGGGTCTGGTTCCCCGAGCGGACCCTGCCCGACGGGGCGACGGAGCCGACGGAAGCAGACCTGCCGCACTTCTGGGACGCCACGGCCTTCGCCGTCGACGTCCTCTTCACCGACGGCTCGCGGCTGCGTGAGCACGCGGGGGCCCGCGACCAGTACGGCGACGTGGTCACCCCGGGCGCGCAGGACACCGCACGCAAGCAGTGGGTGGACCAGTGGAACCGCCGAGCGGTCGACCTCACGCCGTTCGCGGGGCTGGTCGTCGACCGTCTGGAGGCCCGGCTCGGCTCCGACACGTCGGCTGCGGTCACCGACGGCGAGCGTCCGGCACTGCGCGGCTGGCTCGACGCCGTCCGGATCGGTCCCGCGCGCCCGACCCCGACGACCGCGCTCGGCCACGTCCGGACGACCCGCGGCACCCAGGCGTCGTCCCGGTTCTCCCGCGGCAACAACGCGCCGCTCGTCGGCGTCCCGCACGGCGGCGTGTTCGGCCTGCCGATGACGGACGCCTCGAGCAACCGCTGGCCGTACGCCTACCAGGAGCACGACCGGCTCGACGACCAGGGACGACTCCGTCCGGCGATCCAGGCCTTCGCGACGAGCCACATCCCGTCGCCGTGGATGGGCGACCGCGGGGTGTTCCAGGTGATGCCCTCGCCGCTCGACACCCCTGACGTCGACCGGGCTGCCCGCGCGCTCGGGTTCGACCACGAGGACGAGCAGGACGGCCCGCACCGCTACCGGGTCGCGCTCGACCACGGTGTGACGGCCGAGCTGACCGCAGGGGAGTTCGCCCTCGGGTTCCGGTTCACCGGTACCCGCAGCGTCGTGCTCGACCACCACGGCCGGGTGTCCGACGTCTCCGTGACGGTCACCGACGGCACCGCCGTGGTCGAAGCTCTGCTCGACGACCGCCCCGGCACCCCGCCGCACCACGTGCACCTGCGGGTCGCCGGGGTCACCGCCGACCACACGACGATCGGCGAGCACGAGCTGCGCGGCTGGCTGTCCGTGGGGGAGCCCGGCGGCACCGGCGGCCCGGTCGACGTCCTGCTCGGCATCTCGACCGTCTCGATCGAGGACGCCCGCGCGAACCTCGACGACGCCGGCTCGTTCGACGCCATGTGCTCCCGTGCCGAGGCGCTGTGGACCGAGAAGCTCGCGACGCTGTCCTTCGACGGCGCGAGCCCCGACCAGCTGACGAGCCTGTACTCGGGTCTGTACCGGCTGTTCCTCTACCCGAACCGTGCCGGGGAGACCGCCTTGACCGGCGCCCCGCGGCACCGTTCTCCGTACGGCGACGTGCTGGCGGACCCGATCCGCGACGAGCCCGGGCCGGAGACCGTCGACGGCCCGTTCACCACCACGAACGGCTTCTGGGACACCTACCGCACCGCCTGGCCGCTCCTCGGACTCCTGACCCCCGACACCGCGGGCGAGCTGGCCCAGGGCTTCGTCGAGCACCACCACGACGGCGGGTGGACCCCGCGCTGGAGCGCGCCCGGCGCCGAGGACTGCATGACCGGCACCACGAGCGACACCGTCTTCGCCGACCTCGCGGTGAAGGGCGTGCGCGGCTTCGACCTGGCCGAGGCGTACCGGAGCGCGGTGCGGAACGCGACCGTTCCGCCGCGTGACGAGCGCGTCGGACGCAAGGGGAGCCTCCCGGGCGCCTTCCGCGGCCACGTCGACACGGCGACCCACGAGGGGATGTCGTGGACCCTGGACGCGGCCATCAACGACTGGGGTCTGGCCGTCATGGCGGGCCTGCTCGCATCGCGTGCGCGG
The DNA here is from genome assembly GCF_902506155.1 of Curtobacterium sp. 8I-2. Taxonomy (NCBI): domain Bacteria; kingdom Bacillati; phylum Actinomycetota; class Actinomycetes; order Micrococcales; family Microbacteriaceae; genus Curtobacterium; species Curtobacterium sp. 8I-2. Next base: position 606,625 of record NZ_LR732826.1, on the reverse strand, counting down.
ACGCCCGCCGACCTGTCCCGGTACGAGGCCGAGGCCGAGTGGTTCGCCCGCCGGTCCCTGCAGTACCGGCACGTCTTCGACTCCGAGCGCGGGTTCTTCATCGGCCGCGACCCGGACGGCTCGTGGCGCGTGGGAACCGAGTTCGACCCGCGCGACTGGGGCGACGACTACACCGAGACGAACGCGTGGGGTACCGCGTTCACGGCGCCGCACGACGGCGCCGGCATCGTCGACCTGCACGGCGGGCCGGAGCGCTTCGACGCCGCCCTCGACGCCTTCTTCGCGGCCCCCGAGACCGGCGCCCTCGCACGCTCGGGGTCGTACGGGTTCCCGATCCACGAGATGACCGAGGCCCGCGACGTGCGGATGGGCATGCTCGGGCTGTCGAACCAGCCCGCGCACCACATCCCCTTCTTCCCGATGTTCACCGGGCGCCACGACGACGCGCACCGCATCGTCCGCGAATCGCTCGAGCGGCTGTTCGTCGGGTCCGACCTCGGCCAGGGCTACCCCGGCGACGAGGACAACGGCGAGATGAGCGCCTGGTACGTCTTCGCCACCATCGGCCTGTACCCGCTGGCGCCGTCGACCGGCACCTACGTGCTCGTGCCGCCGTCGGTCCGCAGGACCGTGCTGCGACAGCCTGGGCCCACGCCGCCGGATCCTGACCGACGCGCCAGCGGCGGGCAGGCCGTGCCGGTGGGGAGAGGAACGGAGACGGTCATCGAGATCGCCGCCGGCTCCGCAGGCGCGTACGTGGCGTCGGTGACGGTCGACGGCTCGCCCTGGACCTCGGTCACCATCCCGCACAGCGTGGTCGTGGCCGCGTCGCGGATCGAGTTCACACTGTCCGACGAACCGCAGGGCTGGGCGTCGGACACCCGCCCCGTCTCGGCCTCCGACGTGCACGGCTACCGGGACGCCCCCGTGGACGTCCTGCCCATCGGGGTCTCGGCGCTCACCGACGACACCGGCCGCACCGTCACGGGGCTCGCCGCCGGGGAGTCCGTCTCGTTCGACGTGTCGTGCGCCGCCGCTTCGCTGTACACGGTGACGGTGGCATCGCCCGGGTCGTACTCGTGGCGGGTCGGCCTCGACGACACCGTCACCGCGGTCGACGGCGCCGAGTTCACGTGGGCCGGCCAGACCCGGGTGTTCCGGATCATCGGCGGTGGTTCGTCGTTCACGTTCACCGCGGGCACCGACCTGGCACTCACGCAGCTCGAGCTCATCGCGGCCGACGGACAACGCTGACTGCGCGTGCACCGAGCGGGAGCATGCTCCCCCCATGTCGATGAGCGCACCGTTCGATCCCGAACAGCAGGGCCGGTCCATCCCCGTGGACGGCAGTGACGAGTCCGAGCTCAAGGTGGAGGAGGACCGCGGCGCCGACGTCGGCGACGATTCCGCCGACCCGAGCGTCTCGCCCGTCAGCCACCACGACGAGGACGAGGCCGGCGGCGGCCCGGTGTTCCGGCGTCCGCACGCCGGCGAACGGCTGCACCCGGACGACCTCTGATCGTTCCGGGGGTCCTCCGGGGATTCTTGGGCGATTGCCAAGCGGCTCGGGCATGCTCGTGCGCATGTCGATCGCGAACTCGTGGGACCCGTCCGGTGGCCGTGCGATCCCGGAGGACCAGGTCCGCCAGGACGGGCTCGAACTCGACGAGGACCCGGCGATGCTGGGGATCTCGTTCGACGTCGTGGGTGGCGCCTCCGCCGATCCCGCCGGGGTGTCCCCGGTCGACGTGAACGTTCCGACGCCGAGGTCTGCTGGTTCCGCCTCCGACGACTAGCGCGCCTGGTCGAATCGGGCGTACCTGGTCGAATCGGGCATACCTGGTCGAATCGCGCATACCTGGTCGGAAATTTCGACCAGGTACGCCCGAAAGCACCTTGCATCGCACGCGTTCTGGGAAAGAACGTCAGCGCGCCGAAGGGTCGGGGACCCGGTACTTGAACCCGACGTGCGAGCCGGTGAAGCCGAGACGCTCGTAGAACCGGTGCGCATCGGTCCGTGCAGCGTCCGACGTGAGTTGCACGAGCGGGGTCCCGAGGGCCGGCGCCGCGACGTCGGTGACCCAGCGCATCAGCGCACTCCCGATGCCGGCAGATCGGCGTGCACTGCTGACCCGCACCGCCTCGACGAGCAGTCGGGTGGCACCACGACGAGCCATCCCGGGGATCCGGGTGAGTTGCAGCGTCCCGACGAGCCGCCCGTCGGCGTCCTCGGCGACGAGCAGCGCGTTCGCCGGGTCGTCCACGATCGATCGGAGTGCCTCGGCGTACCGCGGTCGGTCCTCCGGCGCGGCGACGTCACCACGTGCAGCGCTGATCGGGTCGTCGGACAACAGTGCCATGAGCGCATCGAGGTCCTCGTCCACCGCGTCCCGCAGCGTCACCTCGCCGGAGCGTGTGGTCAGGCGGACAGGCAGGGCGAGGTCGTTGAGCACGATCCCACCCTGCCCGACCTGACCGGGCGGTCCCGGTTCAGGGAACGGTGTGTCCGGCCGCGGTGAAGATCCGGTACCACTCCTCGCGCGACAGCTCGACGTCCGAGCCGGCGGCCGAGTCCCGCACGCGCTGCGGGTTCGTCGTGCCGAGGACGACCTGGAAGTGCGCGGGGTGGCGGGTGATCCACGCGACCGCGATGCCGGTCGGGGTGACTCCGTGCGCGGCGGCGACCTCCTCGAGCACGTCGTTCAGCTCGGCGTACTGCTCACGGTCGCCCAGGAAGACGCCGTCGAAGAAGCCCTTCTGGAACGGCGACCAGGCCTGCAGCGTGATGTCGTTGATGCGCGAGTAGTTGAGGATGTCGTTGTCGCGGTCGACCGACTGCTCGAGGCCGCCCATGTTCGCGGTCAGGCCCTGCGAGATCACGTTGGCGTGCGTGATGCTCAGCTGCACCTGGTTGAACGCGAGCGGCTGGCGGACGTGCTTCTTGAGCAGGTCGACCTGGCCGGGGGTGTGGTTCGAGACGCCGAAGTGGTGCACCTTGCCGGCGGCGTGCAGCTCGTCGAATGCCTTCGCGACCTCTTCCGGCTCGACCAGGGCGTCGGGGCGGTGCAGCAGCAGCACGTCGACGTACTCGGTCTGCAGTGCCTCGAGCGACTCGTGCACGGACTCGAGGATGTGCTCGTACGAGAAGTCGAAGTACGCGCCCTTCGGCGTCGGCCGGATGCCGACCTTGGTCTGCAGCACGATCTCGGCGCGTTCCGCGGGCGTCAGCGTGACGGCGGCGCCGAACCGCTCCTCGCAGCCGTGCCACTCGCCGTAGACCGCGGCGTGGTCGAACATGTTCACGCCCGCATCGCGCGAGGCGCTGTAGAGCGAACGGATGCCCTCGTCGCTCATGTCGTTGATCCGCATCAGTCCGACGACGACGTCGGAGGCGGTGAGGTCTGTCTGTGGCAACTCCAGTGTCTTCACGTCGTCGATCCTGCCAGCCGGTCCCCGGCACAGGCAGGCCCTGCCAGTACCTCAGGCGCGTTCGGGCAGCAGGACGGCGAGCACCTCGGAGCCGTCCGTCCACGTCCCGGTCAGCGTCTCGCCCTCGGGCAGGGCCAAACCGACGACCCGAGCGACGACGATCGTGCCGTGGTCGGTCGCGATCGACGTCACCGCACCCGTCGTCGTCGCGTGCAACGAGGTGATCGTGGGGGAGTCGGGTTCGGAGCCGCTGCCGCTGGCCCAGGCGTCCTTCGGCCGCTGTCCGGCACCGTTGGCCAACTCGAGCTCCGCTTCGTGCCCGCCGGTGACGATCGCCCGGCGCAGCACGTCGGCGTGCACGGGATCGCCCACCGCGTCGTACACCCACCGTCGTCCGAGCACGGAGTGGTCCATTTCGGTCACCAGGAACGCGTCGGCACCCGGCAGCGGTGCGTCCCGGTAGGTCAGTGGCGCCTGCAGGACCCGGCCGCCGTCGGTGCGGACGAGCAGCACTTCGATGCCGACCTCGCCAGCGGGGTCGTCGAACCGGAACTGCCCGACGACCTCGAGCGGCGCTCCCGCGACGACGCCGCTCCACGTCTGGTCGGGGAGCCAGGCGGCGAGCGCCTCGGCCTTGGAGGGGCGGAGCGTTGCCTGCTCGATGACTGCCATGTCCTGACCGTACTGCCGCGCAGCACCGACATCCGGTCAGGGGGAGCCAGGCCCGTACGCTGGGCCGGTGCGTGACGACCTGCTGCCGATGCTCGCCTGCCCCGTGTGCGCCGAGCCCCTCGGCCGCGTCGACGGCGGCCAGGTCGGCTGCCCGAACGGTCACCGGTTCGACGAGGCGAAGCAGGGCCACCTGACGCTCCTGCCCGCGAAGCGGCGTGCGCTCACCGCGGACACCCCGGAGATGGTGGACGCGCGGCTGCGGTTCCTGGGGCGCGGCCACTACGCGCCCGTCGAGCGGGCGCTCGCCGTAATCGTCGCGGACACGACCGCGCCCGGCATCGTCCTCGACGTCGGTTCCGGCCCGGGGACCTACCTGGCGCGTGCGCTGCGCGCGGCGGACGGGAGGCTCGGGGTCGCGCTCGACCTGTCGGCCGTCGCGATCCGGCGTGCGGCACGCGCCCACGAGCGCGCGGGGGCCGTCGTCGGTGACGTGACCGAGCGCCTCCCGGTCGTCGACGGCGCTGCCGCCGTCCTGCTCGACGTCTTCGCACCCCGCAACCAGACCGAGTACGCCCGCGTCCTGCACGCCGACGGCGTGCTCGTGGTGGTGACCCCGCGGACCGGCCACCTGGCGGAGCTCGCCGAGGCGACGATCAGCGTGGACCCGGAGAAGGAGCGCCGACTGCACGACTCCCTGACGCCGTCGTTCGCGCTGCGGTCCTCCGAGGACCTGATGTGGTCCATGGAGCTGTCGGCGGAGGACGTCCACGACGTCGTGCACATGGGGCCGAGCCACCACCACGTCTCGGCGGAGCAGGTGTTCGCGCCGACGAGCGTGACCGCGACCGTGACGGTCAGCACCTGGAGCCGCTCGGGCTGATCCTCCGACCGGGTCAGCGCTCGCCCACGTCCCGCGGACTGTCCTGTTCGGCCCGCCGACGGGCGGTGTGGGCTCGCCCGCGCACACGGTCGACGGCCATCCCGATCCGGGCGAGCAGGAGGACGACGCCCAGGCTCCCGGCTCCGATCGGCGTCACGAACAGCCCGAGGTCGATGCCGGGCATCCGCCACCAGTCGATCGACCACGCGGCGACGAGCGCGAACCCGAGCAGGAGCGCGCCCGTCCACCACCACCGCCCGGGGACCCGGACGGTGCCGAGACCGGCGAGCACGAGGAGCGCCCAGCACCCCTCCGGCGCGAAGGACCGCGGGTCGCTCGTGCCGCAGGTGGACACCGCGCACTCCCACTCGACCTGGTCGGCCACGCCCGCGTACCAGTGGAACAGCAGCGCGGCAGCGACGACGGCGACGAGTGCGACCGGCGGCCCGATCCAGCGCCACACGCTGCCGAACCGGGAGCGGCGTCGGCGGGCGGCCACCCATCCGTGGCCGAGCTCGTAACCGGGCATCGGGCGGAACTCGGGCATGCCAGCACGCTATCGGCGGCTGGATTCCGTGGGGAAGTGGTTCACAAACGTCCGAGCGTCGGTGCGGGGCGGGACCATCCGGGCCGCACCGCCGCGTCACTCGGTCGGGGCCGCGACGTCGAGCTGCCAGACCACGCCGAAGCGGTCGCGCAGCTGCCCGGCCAACGGTGCCCAGGCCGAGGGTTCCAGGGGCTGCCGGACCTCGGCGCCCTCGGACAGTGCCGCCCAGTACCGCTCGATCTCGGCCGTGTCGTCGCCGTGCACGAACACGTAGAAGGCGTTCGATCCCTGGTCGTAGGGCTGCCCGGGCCAGACGTCGAAGGCCATGACACGGAAGCCGGCGGGCGTGGAGACCTGCCCGAAGACGATGCGGTCCGCCCAGGCCGGGTCGTCCAGGGCGCCCATCTGGCCGTAGGTGGCGGCGGTGACCTCGCCGCCGAAGACCGATGCGTAGAAGTCGAGCGCCGCGCGGGCGTCGCCGTCGAAGTTGAGGTGGGTTGTCGTTTCGATGCTCATGGGACGAGGATCTCGGGCAATGCGGTCAGATCATGTCCGCTTCTCGGACGAAGATGGACGCCATGGCCGGACCCTCCGCACGGATGCTCGCGCTGCTCTCCCTGCTCCAGGTGCACCGCGACTGGCCGGGCGACGAGCTCGCCGGGCGGCTCGAGGTCAGTCCCCGTACGGTCCGCCGCGACGTCGATCGACTCCGTGGGCTCGGGTACCGGGTCGAGGCGCTCCGCGGCCCGGCCGGCGGCTACCGGCTCGAAGCCGGTTCCGACCTGCCCCCGCTGCTCTTCGACGACGACCAGGCGGTGGCGATCGCCCTGGCGCTCGCCGTGGCGCCGGCCTCGGGGGCGGACGTCGCCGAGTCGGCGGCCCGCGCCCTGGCGACCGTCCGGCAGGTGATGCCCGCGCGGCTGCGGTCCCGGGTCGACGCGGTGCAGGCCGTGACCGCGACGAGCCGGACCACCACCGACCCGGAGGTCCTGGTGGCGGTGAGCGAGGCCGTCCACCTGCACGAGGTCTTCCGCTTCGGGTACGGAGAGGACGAGACTCCGCACCGGGTGGAACCGCACGCCGTCGTCGCCCGGAACGGTCGCTGGTACCTGCTCGACTGGGATGCCGACCGCGACGACTGGCGCACGCACCGCATCGACCGGATCACGCCGCGGATGCGCACCCGCGTCCCCTTCACGCCGCGACCGATCCCCGGTGGCGATGCGGCCGCGTTCGTGTCCGCGCGGTTCAAGGGGGCGGCGGTCGACGACGTGTGGCCGTGCACCGGTTCGGTGACCACGACGGCGGGCGATGCGCGGCGGATCGCGCCGTACCTGCCCGAGGACGCCGTGGTCGAGCAGCTCGAGGGCGACCGGGTCAGCGTCACCCTCGGATCGTGGTCGTGGGACGGGCTCGCGGGCGTGGTGTCAGGATTTGCGGTCGACTTCGTCGTCGCGGGTCCGGAGGAGCTCGTCGAGGCCGTGGCAGACCTCGCTGACCGGTTGCGCACGGCCGGCACGCGTCGCCCAGCGTGATCAGTGGGGACCTGTCCGGAGCGCGTGGTCCAGCCAACCGCCGCCGACACCCATCGACGAGAGATCGAGGTGTTCGTTGCTCGGGAAGGCCCCGAGGAGAGCGGCCACGCGCTCGGCCCAGTCGTGGTCGGACGGGACCGACCTGAGCAGGTAGGCCATCACCGCCAAGGTGTTGTAGACACCGAACTGCTTCGGGGCATCGGTTCCCGAGAGATGTGCGAGGAGCGGTACCGCACCGGACCTCGGCCGTTTCGGGACCACGACCAACTTCCGGTTGAACAGACGCGCATGGTGTGCTGCGACGTTCCGGACGTAGTTGACCGAGGCGAGCCAGCTCAGCATCGTCTTCTTGGTCGGGACGCCGAACTCTCGGGCGATCCGGGTGGCGACGTCGTTCCGGAGACCGCCGTACAGCCGAGCGAGGTGTCCCAGTTCGAGGATTTCGGTGAGTGCCCAGATGGGCATCCGGTCGTCGTACTCGGTTCGGAAGTGTGCGACGAACTGTTCGTCAGAGGAATCCTGTCGGTCTCGCACTCGCTGCAGCCACGCCGTGTGTGCGCTGGAGCCATCCGGTGGGTCGGGCCGAGGTGCAGTGAACGCTCCGGTGTCCGGCTGCTGCGAACTCCGTCCCTGCTCGGTACCGGTCGTGGACCTCGCCGTGTCGGCGGCCGACCTCATCGGTGACCGATGACGATTCACGGAAGGGATAGAGGTATCCGGTGAGGCGGTAGTAGCCGACTTCGCGCAGTACCGATCCCGCGACGCCCCGATCACCGATGCGGACTCCCTTGGAAGCCAGCTTCCCGATCTGCTCACCGATCGAGAGCCACGGTTTCACGTACTCCATGCGCCCCCCCGAGACAAGAAAATCGGCCCGAGCCGTGAGGCGAGCGGGCCGATCGTGATGCTGAAACCCTACCAGGATCCGCGTCACGGGATCGAGCGCTCTCCACAGGCGTTAGGAGCGTGCATGCGTCCGCCAGGGCGGCGTCAGGGATCCGTTAGGAGCGGACTGGAGGCCCGGCGCAGGATCCAGCATCGGTTCGGCACCACAAGTGGTGCCGGTCCGCGTCACCCGGCGCGGACACCGCAGACCTTCTGGAGTCCCTCGTGTTCGACGTGTTCGTCGTCGCCGGTGTCCTCGCCGTGTTCGGCGTGGTGGCACTGATCGCCAAGGGGGTGGAACGGCTGTGATCGGCATCACCATCGCGGCCGCCGTCCTCGGCATCGCCGCTGTCGTGTACCTCGTCTGGGCGCTCGTGCGTCCGGAGCGCTTCTAGTGGGCGCCGCGGACCTCTGGGCGGGCATCGCCCAGGTCGCCACCCTCGTCCTGCTGCTCGTCGTCGCGTACCGCCCGCTCGGCGACTGGATGGCGAAGGTCTTCACACCCGTCCGGCACAACCGGGTCGAGCGCGGGGTCTACCGGCTGATCGGCGTCGATCCGGACGCCGAGCAGTCCTGGCCCGTGTACCTGCGCGGGGTGCTGCTCTTCAGCGTCGCCGGGCTCCTGCTCGTCTACCTGCTGCAGCGCATCCAGGTCGTCCTGCCCGGCGACCTCGGACTGCCCGGTGTCGGACCCTCGCTTGCGTTCAACACCGCGGCGTCGTTCGTGTCGAACACGAACTGGCAGTCGTACTCGCCCGAGGTCACCCTCGGCTACACCGTGCAGATGGCCGGCCTCGCGGTGCAGAACTTCCTGTCCGCAGCCGTCGGCCTGGCGGTCGCCGTGGCGCTGGTGCGCGGGTTCGCCCGTCGCAAGTCCGGCACCCTCGGCAACGTGTGGGTGGACATCGTCCGCGGGCTGGGCCGGCTGCTGCTGCCCGGGGCGTTCGTCTTCGCGATCGTGCTCGTCGCCGGCGGGGTCGTCCAGTCGTGGGGGAGCGGCACCGACGTCACCACGCTCATCGGTGGCACGCAGCACATCCCCGGCGGGTTCGTCGCCTCGCAGGAGGCGATCAAGGAACTCGGCACGAACGGTGGCGGCTACTTCAACGCGAACTCGGCGCACCCGTTCGAGAACCCGCAGGCGTGGACGAACCTCGTCGAGATCTTCCTCATGCTCGTCATCCCGTTCTCGCTCCCGCGCACGTTCGGGCGGCTCGTCGGGGACGACCGCCAGGGCTACGCGATCCTCGCCGTGATGAGCGCGATCTTCCTCGTCTCGCTGTCGGTCATGTCGATCGCCGAGCTCGGCGGCGGCGGGATCGCCACACACGCCGCCGGGGCCGCGATGGAGGGCAAGGAGAGCCGCTTCGGCATCCTCGGTTCGACGCTCTTCTCGACCGCGACCACCTCGACGTCCACCGGCGCCGTCAACGCGATGCACGACAGCTACACCCCGATCGGCGGGATGATGGCGCTCGTCAACATGATGCTCGGCGAGGTCACCCCCGGCGGCGTCGGCTCCGGCCTGTACGGCATGCTCGTGCTCGCCGTCATCACGGTGTTCATCGGCGGCCTGCTCGTCGGCCGAACCCCGGAGTACCTCGGCAAGAAGATCCGCGCCAAGGAGATGACCTTCGCGGCGCTGTACATCCTCGTCACGCCGACGCTCGTGCTCCTGGCCACCGGGCTCTCGCTCGTGATCCCCGGGGTCCGCGAACAGGTGCTCGGGACGTCGATCTTCAACCCCGGCAACCACGGGCTGACCGAGCTGCTCTACGCCTTCACCTCGGGCGCGAACAACAACGGCTCGGCCTTCGGCGGACTCACCGCGAACACCACGTGGATGAACTCCTCGCTCGGCGTCGTGATGCTGCTCGGCCGCTTCGTGCCGATGGTGTTCGTCCTGGCGCTCGCCGGGTCCCTCGCGGCGCAGGACCGGGTGCCGGAGACCGCCGGCACGCTGCCCACCCATCGCCCGCTCTTCATCGTGCTGCTCGGCGGCGTCGCCGTCATCGTCACCGCACTCACCTACTTCCCGGTGCTCGCACTGGGTCCGCTCGCAGAAGGACTGTCATGACCACCGTGACCTCCGAGCACGAGGCGACCACCGCCTCCAGGCCGGCCATCCGCTCGTCCGCATTCGGACCCCGCCAGCTGGTGGCGGGCCTCCCGGGCGCCCTGCGGAAACTCGATCCGCGACTCATGTGGCGGAACCCCGTCATGTTCATCGTCGAGGTCGGCGCGGCGCTGACGACGGCAGCCGCCGTCGTCGAGCCGTCCGCCTTCACGATCGCCATCGCCGTCTGGCTCTGGCTCACCGTCGTCTTCGCCAACCTGGCGGAGTCGGTGGCCGAGGGCCGCGGCAAGGCCCAGGCCGACACCCTGCGGAAGACCCGCTCGACCACGAGTGCCCGCCGGGTGCTCGGGTACGCGACGTCCGACGCGGCCGCGACCGGCAACGCGACCGAGGAGGTCGCTTCCGTCGACCTGGCCAAGGGCGACGTGGTCCTGGTCGTCGCGGGCGAGGTCATCCCGGGCGACGGTGACGTCATCGACGGCATCGCGTCGGTCGACGAGTCGGCCGTCACGGGTGAGTCGGCACCGGTCATCCGCGAGTCCGGCGGCGACCGCAGCGCCGTCACCGGCGGCACCCGCGTGCTGTCCGACCGGATCGTGGTGCGCATCACCTCGACCCCGGGCGAGACCTTCATCGACCGGATGATCCGTCTGGTCGAGGGTGCGGCACGGCAGAAGACGCCGAACGAGATCGCGCTGAACATCCTGCTCGCCTCGCTGTCGATCGTCTTCGTGATCGTCTGCCTGACGATGCAGCCCATCGCGGGGCTCGTCGGTGCGACGGTCAGCGTGCCGGTGCTCATCGCCCTGCTCGTCTGCCTCATCCCGACCACCATCGGGGCCCTGCTCTCCGCGATCGGCATCGCCGGCATGGACCGACTCGTGCAGCACAACGTGCTCGCGATGTCGGGCCGCGCGGTCGAGGCCGCCGGTGACATCACGACGCTGCTGCTCGACAAGACCGGCACGATCACCTACGGCAACCGCCGGGCATCCCGCGTGGTGCCCGTGCCGGGCGTGACGACCGCCGACCTGCTCGAAGCCGCAGCGCTGTCGAGTGCCGCGGACAGCACCCCGGAAGGACGCTCGATCGTCGACCTGGCGCGCGAGGACGGCGCCGCCGTGGGCCTGCCGGACGGGGCCGTCGAGGTGCCGTTCACGGCGCAGACGCGCATGTCCGGTCTCGACCTGCCCGACGGATCGCAGATCCGGAAGGGTGCCGCTGCGGCTGTGCTCGCATGGGCGGACACCACCGAAGCCGGTGTTGTTTCGGCCATCGACGCGACCGTCGCGGAGATCTCCGACCAGGGCGGCACGCCGCTCGTCGTCGGCCGTCGGTCGTCGACCGGTGCGGTCACGCTGCTCGGCGTCGTGCACCTGAAGGACGTCGTCAAGGACGGCATGGCATCACGGTTCGCCGAGCTCCGGTCGATGGGCATCCGCACGGTGATGATCACCGGTGACAACCCCCGCACCGCGGCGGCCATCGCCCACGAGGCCGGCGTCGACGACTTCCTGGCCGAGGCCACCCCGGAGGACAAGCTCGCCTACATCAAGCGCGAGCAGGAGGGCGGCAACCTCGTCGCCATGACCGGTGACGGCACCAACGACGCCCCGGCCCTGGCCCAGGCGGACGTCGGCGTCGCGATGAACACCGGTACGACGGCGGCGAAGGAGGCGGGCAACATGGTCGACCTCGACTCCGACCCGACCAAGCTCATCGACGTCGTCCGCATCGGCAAGCAGCTGCTCATCACCCGCGGTGCCCTGACCACCTTCTCCATCGCCAACGACGTCGCGAAGTACTTCGCGATCATCCCGGCGATGTTCCAGGCCGCGTTCCCGGGCCTCGCGGCGCTCAACATCATGGGGCTGCACAGCCCGTCGTCCGCGATCCTGTCGGCGGTCGTCTTCAACGCGCTGGTCATCGTGGCGCTCATCCCGCTGTCCCTGCGTGGCGTCAAGTACCGCGCAGCCGCAGCGTCGTCGATCCTCGGCCGCAACCTGCTCGTCTACGGGCTGGGCGGCGTGGTCGTCCCCTTCATCGGCATCAAACTGATCGACCTCGTGGTCGGTCTCATCCCGGGGTTCTAGTCATGGCATCTGCACGTTCCACCTTCCGTTCCGCCGGTGTGGCCATCCGCCTCACCCTCGTCGCCACCGTCGTCCTCGGCGTCGGGTACCCGCTCGCCGTCTGGGGCGTCGGCCAGGCGGCGTTCCACGACCAGGCCAACGGCTCGATGGTCACGGACTCGTCCGGCAAGGTCGTCGGTTCCTCGTTGATCGGGCAGTCGTTCACCGGGAAGCAGGCCGACCGCTGGTTCCAGTCGCGGCCGTCCGCCGCCGGGGACGGCTACGACGCGGGGGCGTCCTCCGGCTCGAACCTCGGGCCGAACAACGCCGACCTGCTCAAGGCCGTCGAGGAGCGTCGTACCGCCCTGGCGAAGGCCGACGGGGTCCCCGCCGCACAGGTGCCGGCCGACGCCGTGACCGCCTCGGGTTCGGGGCTCGACCCGGACATCAGCCCGGAGTACGCACGCCAGCAGGTGGCGCGCGTGGCATCGGCGCGGGGGTTGTCCGCCGCCACCGTGCGGCAGCTCGTGCAGTCGCACACCGAGTCGCGGCAGCTCGGGTTCCTCGGTGAGCCCGTGGTGAACGTGCTCGCGCTGAACCTGGCGCTGGCGAAGGCCTCCTGAGCGTGGGCGACCCCTCCGCAAGACACCGGTGCTCGCGCGTCGAACACTCGCAGACCGCGGTGCGACAGGTGAACACCGGTGTTTTGCGGAGACCGACCCCCGCACGCGAGAGGATGAGCACGTGAAGCGCGGGAAGCTGCGGGTCCTGCTCGGTGCAGCGCCCGGTGTCGGCAAGACCTACACGATGCTCGAAGAGGGGCGTCGGCTGCTCGACGAGGGTCGCGACGTGGTCGTCGCCGTCGTCGAGACGCACGAGCGCGCCGCCACCGCGGCCCTGGTGAACGGGCTCGAGGTGGTGCCCCGCCGCACCGTCTCGCACCGCGGCGTCGACCTGGACGACCTCGACCTCGACGCTGTCATCGCCCGGGCACCCGAGGTCGCGCTCGTCGACGAACTCGCCCACACGAACGCCCCCGGCAGCCCGAACGAGAAGCGCTGGCAGGACGTCGAGGCGCTGCGGGACGCCGGCATCGACGTCATCTCGACGGTCAACGTGCAGCACATGCAGTCCCTCGGCGACGTGGTCCGCGAGATCACCGGCACCGTGCAGCGCGAGACCGTCCCCGACGCCGTGGTGCGCGCGGCCGACCAGATCGAGGTCGTCGACCTGGCCCCGGCAGCGCTGCGCGAACGGCTCTCCGACGGGCTCGTGTACCCGGCGGCCCGGATCGACGCCGCGCTGTCGAACTACTTCCGCCTCGGCAACCTCACCGCCCTGCGCGAGATCGCCCTGCTCTGGCTCGCGGACGAGGTCGACGACGCGCTCAAGGCCTACCGCGCCGAGCACGGCATCGAGCACCGCTGGGAGACCCGGGAGCGCGTGCTCGTCGCCCTGACTGGCGGCCCCGAGGGCGAGACCCTGCTGCGCCGCGGCGCCCGCATCGCCGCCCGCAGCGCCGGCGGCGAGCTCGCCGCCGTCCACGTGACCACGAACGACGGCCTGCGCGTGCGGCACCCCGGCGCGCTCGGCAAACAGCGGACCCTGCTCGAGCAACTCGGTGGGACGTACCACCAGGTCGTCGGCGACGACGTACCGAGCACCCTGGTGCGGTTCGCACGGTCGATCGACGCCACCCAGATCGTGATCGGGGTCAGCCGCCGCAGCCGGCTCGCGGCCGCCATGACCGGTCCGGGCATCGGCAACACCGTCATCCGGGAGTCCGGCGACATCGACGTGCACGTCGTCACGCACGAGCGGGCCGGCGGCGGGATCACCCTGCCGAAGCTCGGGGGCAGTCTGTCCCGCGGACGCGTGATCGCCGGGTTCGTGCTGTCGGTCCTGGTCGGCCCGCTGCTCACGTGGGTGCTGTCGATCGGCAGCGACCCGGACGCCATCACGGTCGACGTGCTGGCGTACCAGCTGCTCGTGCTCGTCGTGGCGCTCGTGGGCGGGATGTGGCCGGCGGTGTTCGCGGCCGTGCTGTCCGGGCTGAGTCTCGACTACTTCTTCGTGCAACCCCTCTACATGGTGACGGTCCAGCAGCCGTGGCACCTGTTCGCGCTGGTCATGTACGTCATCAGCGCGGTGCTGGTCAGCTTCGTGGTCGACCGGTCCGCCCGCCGGTCACGTGCCGCCCGTCGGGCCTCGGCCGAGTCCGGGCTCCTGATGGGCATCGCCGGCAGTGTGCTCCGTGGTGACGACGCCCTGCAGGCGCTGCTCGACCGCACCCGTGAGGCCTTCGGCTTCGCCGGCGTCCGGATCCGCCAGGGCGACGAGGTACCGGCGACCTCCGGCGAGTTCGGTGCGACGCCGGACGCGTCGACGACGCTCGCTTCCGGCGCCGTGCTCGAGTTCGCCGGCGCGCCCGACGACCCGACCCAGCGCCGACTGCTGCGGGTCGTCGAGCAGCAGCTCGACGCCGCCGTCGAGCACCGCGAGCTGACCCGCACTGCCGTCGGCGCCGAACGCATCGCCGCCGCCGACCGGGTTCGCAGCGCACTGCTCGCGGCCGTCGGCCACGACGTGCGCCGACCGATCGCAGCGGCCTCCGCCGCCGTGCAGACGCTGCGTGCGCCCGACATCGACCTGTCCGGACCCGACCGGGAGGCGCTGCTCGCGACGGCCGACGAGAGCCTCGGTCAGCTGGCGGTGCTGTTGGCAGACCTGCTGGACGTCAGCCGCGTGCAGGCCGGTGTCCTCGCGGTCACCCCGGCGTCGATCGCACTCGAGACGGTGGTCGCCCCCGCACTCGACGAGCTCGAGCTCGGCCCCGACGACGTCGACCTCGACCTGCCCGCCGACCTGCCGCCGGTGCTCGCCGACCCCGTCCTGCTGCAGCGCGTCGTCGTGAACCTGCTCGCCAACGCCGCCCGGTACGCCCCGGAGGGCACCCACGTCCGGGTCGCCGCCAGCGCCTTCGCCGGCGTGGTCGAACTCCGCGTCGCCGACCACGGCCCCGGGATTCCCGCGGACCGCCGCGACGAGGTGTTCCAGCCGTTCCAGCGGCTCGGCGACACCGACAACGAGACCGGCCTCGGGCTCGGCCTGGCTCTGGCACGCGGGTTCACCGAGGGCATGGGCGGCACGATCGAGGTCGACGACACCCCGGGCGGTGGCCTCACCGTCGTGGTGCGGCTGCCGATCGCCGGGCACGTGGGAGTGGAGATCCGATGAAGGTCCTGATCGCTGACGACGACGCGCAGCTCGTCCGTGCGCTGTCGGTGACGCTCTCGGCGCGAGGGTACGACGTCGTCACGGCTCGGGACGGGCGCGAGGCGATCGACGCCGTCATCACCGAGCGCCCCGACCTGGTGCTCCTCGACCTCGGCATGCCCCGACTCGACGGCATCGGGGTGCTCGAGGGCGTCCGGGCCTGGTCGCAGGTGCCCGTCCTGGTGCTCTCCGGCCGGACCGACTCGTCCGACAAGGTCGACGCGCTCGACGCCGGTGCCGACGACTACGTGACGAAGCCGTTCCAGATGGACGAGCTCCTCGCCCGGCTGCGGGCACTCGGACGACGCCGGGTGGTGGCGACGGAGGAGACCCCGACGATCGCGATCGGACCGCTGCTCGTGGACCTCGTCGCGAAGCAGGTCACCCCGGCCGAGGGTCCGGCGATCCGCCTGACGCCCACCGAGTGGCGCCTGCTCGAGGTCCTGGTCACGAACCCCGACCGGCTGATGACCCGCGAGATGCTGTTGACCGAGGTCTGGGGGCCGACGCACGGCAACGACTCCGGGTACCTGCGCCTCTACATGGCCCAGCTGCGGCGGAAGCTCGAGCCCGACCCCGCGCACCCGCGCTTCCTGGTGACGGAGTCCGGAATGGGGTACCGCTTCGCCCCCGGAGCGTAGGAACCCGGTACGCGTCGCGGTCCCGACGGTTCACGCCCGGGAGCTGAACGCCGCGAGCTCGGCCCGGGTCCGGGCGCCGTGCTTCCGGAGCAGGTTCGCCACGTGGTACTTCACGGTGTTGACACTGATGCCGAGCCCCTCGGCGATCTCCCGGTTGCCGACACCGGTCGCCACGAGCCGCAGCACGTCGCGCTCCCGCGGGGTCAGGTCGCCGTCGTCGACCGCGTCCACCTCGGTCGGTCGCGGGTCGAGGGGCAGCGAGATGTCGAGCACGGACCCCCAGCCGGGCGTGCTCGCGACCTGCACCCGCCCGTCGAGCGTGACGACCCGCTCGGCGATCGGTCGCATGGCGTCGTCCTGCACGTCGAGCGTGCCGGAGCCGTCGTCGCGGAGCTGCATGAGCAGGTTCCGGCCGTCGCAGTCCCACTGGATGCGCACCCGCTTCGCCGCACCGTCGTCGACCAGGGCGAGCACCGCGGTCCGCACGATCGCCCGGGCAGCGTGGGCGACGTCACCGGGGAGCGCACGCCCGGTTGCCGGCGGCTCGACGAACTGCACGTCGAGGTCCCCGAAGCGCACGAGCGGCCGCAGGTCGGCGCGCAGCCGCGAGAACGCACCGGTGACCGGTTCGAGCAGGGTGCTCCGCTGCTGATCGGTCACGGTGCGCAGGTCGACGAGGGCGGCCGAGGCGATCTCGACGGCCTCGGCCCGGGCGGCCGCGTCGGTGACCCGCGACGACCGGAGCACGGCGAGGACGGATTCGAGGGTGAGGGCGTGCCGGTCCGCCTGCTCGGCGACGGTGCGGGCGTGCTCGGCGGCCGCGAGCCGGATGGCGGAGCCGCCCCGGGCCTCCAGGGTGTCGACCGATGCATCCATGGAGGCGACCGTACCCGTCCCACCCGAGCGGACGGGCCCACCCGATGGGATGGGACCCCTGCCGGGGCGGGTAGCGGCGCGCAGGGTCTGCTGACGGAAGGATCGTCGTCATGGCAGCAACCACCGTCTCCGCAGCGCTCGACCTGGTCGTCCGCGAGGTCGGCGACCTGGCAGCCCGCCTCGACGACGCTCCCGCACAACGCGCACTCGACCTGATCGAGGGCGCCGACCGGGTGTTCGTCCACGGCGCCGGTCGCTCCGGCCTCGCCCTCCGCATGACCGCGATGCGTCTCATGCACCTGGGGCTCGACGCGCACGTCGTCGGCGAGGTCACCACCCCGGCCATCCGGCAGGGTGACCTGCTCCTCGTCGCGAGCGGTTCCGGGACGACCACCGGCATCGTGCAGGCCGCACGCACCGCGCACGAGGTCGGGGCATCCGTCGTGGCGCTCTCGACCACCGACGACTCGCCGCTCTCCGAGCTGGCGGACGTCACGATCGTGCTGCCCGCCGCGACGAAGACCGACCGCTCCGGCACCGCCTCGGCCCAGTACGCCGGTGGCCTCTTCGAACAGGCGGTCGCCCTGGTGGGCGACGCCGTGTTCCACGCCCTGTGGGCCCGAGGCGGGCAGTCCGCCGACGACCTCTGGCCCCGTCACGCCAACCTCGAATGAAAGGCACACCCATGCAGCTCCAGTTCGCCATGGACACCCTGACCACCGAAGCCGCCCTCGAGCTCGCCGCCGCGGCCGCGCCGCACGTCGACGTCCTCGAGCTCGGCACGCCCTTGATCAAGAGCGCCGGCCTGTCCGCCGTCACCGCGATCAAGGAAGCGCACCCCGACAAGATCGTGTTCGCCGACCTCAAGACCATGGACGCCGGTGAGCTCGAGGCCGACATCGCCTTCTCGGCCGGTGCCGACCTGGTCACCGTCCTCGGTGTCGCCGGCGACTCGACGATCGTCGGCGCCGTCAAGGCCGCGAAGAAGCACGGCAAGGGCATCGTCGTCGACCTGATCGGCGTCTCCGACAAGGCCGCCCGTGCCCGCGAGGTCGTCGCACTCGGCGCCGAGTTCGTCGAGGTCCACGCCGGGCTCGACGAGCAGGCGGAAGAGGGCTTCACCTTCTCGACCCTGCTCGACGCCGGCAAGGACTCGGGCGTCCCGTTCTCGATCGCGGGCGGCGTGAACGCGTCCTCGGTCGCCTCGGTGCAGGATGCCGGTGCCCGCATCGCCGTCGCCGGCAGCGCGATCTACAGCGCCTCGGACGTCGGCGCAGCAGCAGCCGAGATCCGCGCCGCCATCAAGGCGTAGTCCCGGTCGCCCTTCCCGGGCGACGGCCGACGAGTGAGCAGAAGACGTCGGGTGCGACCACCGCACCCGACGTCTTCTGCGCACTGGATGCGGGACCCTGCCGGTTCCGCCCTGCCGGTCGCACCCCGCTCCGCGGTACCGTCGGGACGTGGGGATCGAACTGCGCCGCGTGACCGCCGACGACTGGGAAGCGTGGCGAACCGTGCGCCTCCGCGCCCTCGCCGACGCCCCGCACGCCTTCGGCTCGACGCTGCAGGACTGGGTGGACGCCCCCGAGCACCGGTGGCGCACCCGCCTGTCGATCCCGGGAGCGCTCGACCTGCTCGCGGTCGACACCGATGCCGACGGACCCGGCGCGGTCGTCGGGATGGCCAGCGGCGTCCCGTCCACCGACCCGGACGGCCCCGCCGAGCTCATCTCGATGTGGGTCGACCCGGCAGCGCGCGGCCGCGGGATCGCCCGTGCACTCATCGACGCGATCGCCACGTGGGCGGCTGCTACCGGAGCCACCGAGCTCGAACTCTCGGTGCTGCCCGACAACGCCGTCGCCCGTCGCGCCGACGAGCACGTCGGCTTCAGCGCCCGCGACGAACCCGGCGATCCGTTGCCGGACGGCCGGACCGAGGTCCTGATGCGCCGTACGGTGGCCACATGAACCGAGCGCTGCGCTGGACCACCTGGATCGTCGCCGTCGTCGTCCTGCTCGCGGTGGTGTTCCTCGTGTGGGCGCACATCGTCATGCAGGGCACGCGCAGTGCCGCCCTGCAGGTCTGGCGTGACGACCGGATCGCGGTGCGGGACGCCGGTGACTCGGTGGTGATGACCCCGACCGGCCAGGCCGACGGGGTCGGGATCGTGTTCATCCCCGGTGCGAAGGTGGATCCCTACGCCTACATGGCGACGTTCCGGCAGGTGGTCGCCAACGGCACGACGGTCGTCATCACGAAGCCGACGCTCAACCTGGCGTTCTTCGACACCCGGCCGCTCGCCACGTTCGAGGCCCACGCCCCCTCGGTCACGCGCTGGGCCGTCGGCGGGCACTCCCTCGGCGGGGTCCGTGCGTGCCAGCTCGCCCAGGACGCCGACGGTCTGCTGCTCTTCGGCAGCTACTGCGCGAACGACATCAGCCGCTCGTACATCGACGTGCTGAGCGTCTCCGGTTCGCGTGACGGCCTGTCGACGCCGGCCAAGGTCGACGCCGCGCGGGACAAGCTGCCGTCGACCGCCACCATGACCGAGATCCAGGGGTCGAACCACGCCGACTTCGGTGCCTACGGCGACCAGCCGGGCGACCGGACGGCGACCATCAGCCGTGCTGATGCCCGGCAGCAGATCTCGGACGCGGTCGAGGCCTGGGTGCGCGACCTGCGCTGACTCCGCGCGCCGACCGGCGGACGCACCACGGGCCTCCAGACGGTCTGCCTGGAGGCCCGTGGTGCGCGACGTCAGTGGATCACGCCCGCCTCGTGGTCGCGTCCGGAACGGCGCCCGGTGAACCGGGCGATGAAGTAGAGCACCACGCCGACGGCGAGCAGGATCGCGGCGTAGAGCCAGACCTGGCCGCTCTGCTGCGTGAGCAGCAGGACGCACGACAGCACCCCGAGCACCGGGACGAAGGTCCAGACCCGGAAGTGGTCGTGCTCGACGTGGTCGCGGCGGAGCACCAGGACGGCGACGTTCGTGCTGATGAACACGAAGAGCAGCAGGAGCACGACGGTCTCGGCCAGCACGCCCACGTCACCCACCAGGGTCAGGAGCATCGCGACGACCGTCGTGGCGACGATCGCGGTCCACGGGGTCTTCCGGTTCGGCAGGACCTTCGCGAGCAGGGCGGGCAGGAGCCGCTGCTCGGCCATGCCGTAGGTCACGCGGCTCGCCATGATCATCGTGAGCAGCGCGCCGTTCGCGACGGCGACCAGGGCGATGAGGCTGAAGACCCAGTCAGGGATCGGGACGCCGGTGGCGGAGACGACCGCGAGCAGCGGGCCGCTGGACTCGGACAGCTCGGACGCGGGCAGGGCGATCGCGCTGGCGAGGGCGACGAGGACGTAGACGACACCGGCCGTGGCGAGGGCGCCGAACAGGGCCTTCGGGTAGACGCGGCGGGGGTCGCGGACCTCTTCGGCGATGTTGGCGGACGTCTCGAAGCCGACGAACGAGTAGTAGGCGACGATCGCGGCGCTCAGCGTCGCCAGGGCCGGGTTCGCCTCGGACGGGAACGCGCCGATGCGCGAGACGTCGCCGCCGCCCCCGCCGAGCATCACGGCCACGACGACGACCACGATGACGAGGCCGGAGACCTCGATGACCGTCATCACGACGTTGCTCCTGAGCGAGTCGGAGATGCCGCGGGCGTTCAGGCAGGCGATCAGGGCGAGGAAGACGATCGCGGTGGGCACCGGAGGCAGGTCGACGAAGGCGCCGAGGTAGTCGCCGGCGAAGGCGAGTGACAACCCGGCGGCGCTCGTGACACCGGCGGCGAGCATGCTGAAGCCGACCAGGAACGAGACGATCGGCGTCTTGTAGGCCCGTTCGGCGAAGACCGCGGCACCGCCCGCCTTCGGGTACTTCGTCACGAGTTCGGCGTACGACCCCGCGGTGAGCAGGGCCAGCAGGAGCGCGAGCACCAACGGTGCCCAGAGCGCTCCGCCGACGTCCTCCGCCAGGGTCCCCATCAACGCGTAGATGCCGGCGCCGAGCACGTCGCCCAGGATGAAGAGGAACAGCAGCGGGCCGGTGATCGCCTGGCGGAGCTTCGACTGCGAGCCGTCGTGGGGTGCGGCGGTGGTGTCGCTGGTCATGGAGGTGCCTTTCGTCCGGGTCAGCGTGCCGGGGTGTGTCTCGGAGGCTTCACAGGTGCGCCGCGGAGGGGGTTCCCCCTGCACAGTGCAGCCCCTGGTGAACTCTCTCCACAGCGTGCGGCGCGTCGGGACCCGGCACCTGGAGCGGTCCTAGACTCGTCGGGAGCCACACGTCCACCACCAGTCCCCGGAGGACCGCAGATGACGACGCAGGACCAGCGCACGCCCGCTCGACTCAGTGACCAGCGAGCGCTCCTGTTCGACCTCGACGGCGTGCTCACCCCCACCGCCGACGTGCACATGCGGGCCTGGAGCCGGCTCTTCACGCCGTACCTCGAAGCGCACGGGGTCGCGCCGTACACCGAGCAGGACTACTTCACGTACATCGACGGCAAGCCCCGGTACGACGGCGTGCGCTCGCTGCTCGAGTCGCGTGGCATCGACCTGCCGCAGGGCACCCCGGACGACGCGCCCGACACCGACACGGTGTGCGGACTCGGCAACCGGAAGAACGCGGAGTTCACGGCCGAGCTCGACGAGCACGGTGTCGAGCCCTACCCGGGCTCGCTGCGGTTCCTGACCGCCGCGATCGACGCCGGTCTGTCCGTCGCGGTCGTCTCGAGCTCGGCGAACGCCAACTCGGTGCTCCGGACCGCGGGCATCCTCGACCGGTTCCCGGTCGTCGTCGACGGGCTCGTCGCGCGCCAGGACGGCCTGACCGGCAAGCCAGCACCCGACACCTACCTCGACGCGGCAACCCGGTTCGGGCTCACCGCCGCCGAGTGCGCCGTGGTGGAAGACGCGACGAGCGGGGTCGAAGCCGGCCGCAACGGTTCGTTCGGTCTGGTCATCGGTGTCGACCGCGGTGCCGGGGCGGACGCCCTGCGCGAGCACGGTGCCGACGTCGTGGTGTCCGACCTCGCCGAACTCCTCGACGACCTGCCCGCACCGGTCGCCAGCACCAGCACGACGTAGGCCACCCGGCCGGGCGCTCCCTGCCTGCCCGCCGCACCGACGTACCCATCTCCCTCCCTTCCCACGGAGCAGCATGAACCCCATCACCTCGGACCCCCTCGACCGCGTCCGCTACCCGATCGACGAGTGGGCCCTCGTCGAGACCGAGTACACCCCCGACGAGCAGGGCGTCGCCGAGACGAACTTCGCTGTCGGCAACGGGTACCTCGGCCTGCGCGGCAACCTCGACGAAGGCCGTGGCGGCGTGCAGTACGGCACGTACGTCAACGGCTTCCACGAGACCTGGCCGATCCGGCACGCGGAAGACGCCTTCGGCTTCGCGAAGACCGGGCAGACGATCATCAACGCGCCCGACGCCAAGGTCATCCGCCTCTACGTCGACGACGAGCCCCTGGTGCTGGCCGAGGCCGACATCCTGCGGCACACCCGCCGGTTGGAGTTCCGTGGCGGGTACCTGTTCCGCGAGACCGAGTGGTCGACGCCGTCCGGCAAGCGGGTCCTCATCCGGTCGCGCCGGCTCGTGTCGTTCACCGACCGGCACCTCGCCGTCATCGACTACGAGGTCACCGTGCTCGACGCAGACGCCTCGATCCTGCTGTCCAGCCAGATCCTCAACCGCCAGGACGTGCAGGACGAGTACCACGCCGGCATGCGGGCCGCGGCGAACGCCTTCGACCCCCGCAAGGCCGAGTCGTTCACCGAGCGGGTGCTCGTGCCGAAGGTCAAGCGCAGCACCGGTGACCGTTCGATCCTCGGGTACCAGGCGTCCAGCTCCGGCATGACGATCTGCGTCGGCGTCGAGCACCACATCGAGACCGAGAACAGCTGGGACGAGTCGTCGTCGATCGAGGACGACCTGGCGAAGCACGTCTACCGGGTGCAGGCCCGCGCCGGTCAGCCCATCCGCCTCGTGAAGCACGTGGTCTACCACACCTCGCGCGGCGTGCCCGTGCGTGAGCTCGCCGACCGGTGCGAGCGCACGCTCGACCGCGCACACGCCGAGAACGTCGACGAGACCTTCGCGAAGCAGCGCGAGTGGCTCGACGACTACTGGGCACGCAGCGACGTCGAGATCACCGGCCAGCCCGCGATCCAGCAGGCCGTGCGGTGGAACCTCTTCCAGCTCGCGCAGGCCACGGCCCGCACCGACGGCCACGGCATCGCCGCGAAGGGCGTCACCGGCTCCGGCTACGGCGGCCACTACTTCTGGGACATGGAGATCTACGTCCTGCCGTTCCTGTCGTACACGGCGCCGATCGTTGCCCGGAACGCCCTGCGCTTCCGCTACAACATGCTCGACGCGGCACGGGCGCGAGCCCGCGAGCTGAACCAGCGCGGGGCGCTGTTCCCGTGGCGGACCATCAACGGCGAGGAGTCCAGCGCGTACTACGCCGCCGGCACCGCGCAGTACCACATCGACGCCGACATCGCCCATGCACTCATGCAGTACGTGCGGGCATCGGGCGACCGTGAGTTCCTGAAGCGCGGCGCCATCGACGTGCTCGTGGAGACCGCCCGACTCTGGGCCGACCTCGGGTTCTGGCGGTCCAACGGCGACAAGAAGTTCCACATCGACGGCGTCACCGGACCGGACGAGTACACGACCGTCGTCGACGACAACCTCTACACGAACGTGATGGCGCGTGCGAACCTGTGGTTCGCCGTCAACGCCTGCCGCGAGCTCGCCGCCGACGACGCCGAAGAGTACGACCGCATGGTGCGCCGGACCGGCCTGCGCCCCGACGAGCTCGTCGAGTGGGAGCACGCCGCCGAGTCGATGGAGATCCCCTTCGACCCGCACCGCGGCATCCACCCGCAGGACGCCCAGTTCCTCGACAAGGAACTCTGGGACCTCGAGAACACCCCCGACTCCAAGCGCCCGCTGCTGCTCCACTACCACCCGCTGGTGATCTACCGGTTCCAGGTGCTCAAGCAGGCCGACGTCGTGCTCGCACTGTTCCTGCAGGGGCACGAGTTCACGGCGGCCGAGAAGCGTCGCGACTTCGACTACTACGACGCACTCACCACCGGTGACTCCACGCTGTCGGCGGTCGTGCAGTCGATCATGGCGGCCGAGGTCGGCTACCACGACCTCGCCGACCAGTACTTCCAGACCGCGCTCTACGTCGACCTGGCGGACCTGCACGGCAACACCTCGGACGGCGTGCACATCGCGTCGACCGGTGGCATCTGGGGTGCGCTGGTCAACGGCTTCGGCGGCATGCGCGACCACGGTGGCCGGATGACCTTCAACCCGCGGCTGCCGAAGCACTGGGACCGTCTGTCCTACCGCCTGACGGTGCGCGGCTCGCGCGTGCGGATCGACCTGGAGCAGGACACCATGACGCTCACGGTCGAGACCGGTGCGGGCTTCACCGTGTGGGTGCACAACCAGCAGTGGGACATCGAGGCGGGGGAGCCCACCGTGGTGCCGCTGCCGCACCACGGGCCGCGGATGTCCGGGCACGCTCCGACCACGAGCGACATCCAGGGCACGCTGCGGGCGGACGGCTCGGTGATCACCGCGTCGATCCCGACGATCTCGCTCGAGCGCGACTTCGACCTGGACGAGACGACCGCCTGACACCGGTTCCTCCGCCCGCGGTCACACGTCGCCCCGGTCCCGCCTCGCGGTGCCGGGGTGACGTGCGCGGCGCGTGCTCCCGGCACCTCCGAACGCGTTCAGTCGCCCCCGGGCACCGTGGTCTGCCGTGCCCTTCGGGTCGATGGCGTCTCCCCGGGCACGGTTCGTGCAACGAGAGGAGACATCATGGGCAACCGGTTCGAGGGCAAGGTCGCGATCGTCACGGGCGCGGGTTCGGGCATCGGCGCAGCGACGGCGCGCGCGTTCGTCGACGAGGGTGCGTCCGTCGTGCTGACCGACAGCGTCGAGGAGAAGGTCCGCACGGTGGGAGACTCCCTGCCGACCGACCGTGTCGTCTCCCTGCACGCCGACGTGGCGAGCCCGGAGGACTGGGAGACCGTCGTCTCCGCGGCGATCGACCGCTTCGACCGGCTCGACGTCCTGGTGAACAACGCCGGGACCTTCAGCTCGGGCGACATCACCGACATCAGCACGGCCGAGTGGCGCCGCGTCATCGAGACCGACCTGTCCGGGGTGTTCTACGGCACCCGGGCAGCGTTGCCGTTCCTGCGCGAGACGAAGGGTTCGATCGTCAACACGTCGTCGGTCTCCGGTGAGGACGCTGACTGGCGGATGAGCCCGTACAACGCGGCGAAGGGCGGCGTCACGAACTTCACGAAGGCGGCCGCGCTCGACAACGGGCAGTTCGGCGTCCGCGTGAACGCCGTCGCTCCGGGACTCATCTGGACCGACCTGACCCAGGAGCAGGCCGAGGACGAGGCCCTGCAGTCGAAGTTCGAGGAGCGGATCGCGCTCGGCCGTGGGGGTCGCTCCGCCGAGGTCGCCGAGGCGATCCTGTTCCTGGCCAGCGACGCTGCGTCGTTCATCACGGGCGCGGTCCTGCCGGTGGACGGCGGCACCATGGCGAGCAACGGGCAGCCTCCGCAGGCCTGAGCCTCCGCCGCGTCGGCGGAGATTCGGCCCGGCGGACACTTCGGGCGGTCAGGAACGCCCGGATCGTCCGCGGGAGCGAGTCTCGGCCCGCTTCGAGTGCACGAGCGTCACAGGAGCTTCCGCAGGGTGTTCGTGTTGCGGGTCGTCGTCGTGCGCTTGAAGCGTGCGGCGCCGGCCCGCTTGGCGAACACCGTGTCGGTGCTCGACCCCTTCGGGCACGACCAGTAGACGACGCCGTTCCCGCGCGCGACCTGCTCGACCGCGTCGTCGAACTCGAGGTCGGCCACCAGGGCGTCGAGCGCTGCATCCTCGGACCCGAACACGACGTAGTCGTGCCGATCGTCGTCACGCGCGAAGGGGAACCCGTCGACGACAGCGGCGAGGGCGTCGTGCCGGACGAGCACGATCCAGGCGTCGTACCCGAACCGGTCGCGCAGCCCCTGCTCGATCGACGTCTTGAGCCGTCCGGCGGGCACGTCGGCTGCGAACACGACGTTGCCCGAGGCGAGCACGGTGCGGACGTCGTCGAACCCGAGCCCCCGGAAGAGTTCCGCGAGTTCGGCGCTGCGGATCGTGATGCCGTTCACGTTGACCCCGCGCAGCAGCGCCACCCACCTGTCCATGTCCGGACGCTAGCGGTCCGAGCCGTTCACGTCCACGTCCGGGCCACGCCCCAACCGGAGCCCTGCGGGACGATGTCGACCACCAGCGCCTCACCGTCGTCGTCGCTGGTCGCCTGGAACCGCCAGCCCACGGTGCGCTCGGGTGCGTGCGTGATCGCGGTCGGCAGTTCGGCGCGCGTCACGGTCAGCCGCGTGGGGGTGTCGCTCACCCGCCAACGCCGTCCGGCCCACACCAGCCGGGTCGGCGTGCCCTCGGCCCACCACACCGTGGCGGCCGTTTCGGTGATCATCATCGGGTCTCCTCGTTCGAACGTGTGTTCGAATGGTAGGTGTCGACCTCCGACGTCGCAACCACCGGCAGTGGACCTCGGCGGGTCGTGGACGAACCCCTCGAACGACGCAGCAACCCTCGTGTAGACGGGACCCATGACGAACGACGCACAAGGCCCCGACGCACAGCACCAGGTTCCCGAGGGGGTGTCCGAGGCCACGGTCGAGGCGCTCGGCAGCCTGTCCGCGGCGGTCGAGGTCATCGAGCACGCCCGTGGCCTGCTCTACGGGTTCCACCGCCTGACCGGCACCGCCGACCTGAACCTCGGTGAAGCGGTCGAGCAGCTCCGGAAGGCCGGACACACCGAACTCGCCGAGCGCATCGACACCGAACTCGTGGGCCGCAACGTCATCGCGGGCCGCTGGACGTTCCAGATCGTGGAGGACTACGACGACGGCTACTACGCCCTCGCCAAGGAGCTCGAGCGCACCGCGCGGGACGAGCTCGTGCAGGGCCGCCGCCACCTGTTCGAGGCGGGCATGAAGGAAGACCGACGCACCCAGGACCAGCGCCACCACGAGGCGACGCCGAGCGACCTGCCGGACTGAGCACGGGCCTCCAGGCCGACGCGGCCGACGCCGCAGACGCGGCCGACGGAAGACGCCGGCGTCCTGCGGAAGACGCCGGCGTCATCCGGACACGCCGCGGAAACGTCGAGACGCCGCCGGATTCGGCGGCGTCTCGATGACACGACGGCGTCTTGCGCCGGACCCCGATCAGCAAGGCCCAGCAGCAAGGCCCCGCAGCAAGCCTCAACCGACGCCGAGCATCGTCTCCAGCGGCCCCCGCGCGAAGTACAGCAGGAAGCCCGCGGCGACGACGTAGAGCAGCCACGAGACCTCGCGGCCACGGCCGGACAGCAGCTTGATGAGCACCCAGCTGATGAAGCCGGCGCCGATGCCGTTCGCGATCGAGTAGGTCAGCGGCATGACGACGATCGTCAGGAAGGCGGGCAGGGCCGAGCCGAAGTCCGACCACGAGATGTCCGCGACCTGCGCGACCATGAGCGCACCGACGACGACGAGCCCGGCGGCGGCGACCTCGAGCGGGACGACCTGGGTGAGCGGCGTCAGGAACATCGACGCCAGGAACAGCAGCCCGGTGACGACCGAGGCCATGCCCGTGCGGGCACCCTCGCCGATGCCGGAGGCCGAGTCGATGAAGACGGTGTTCGACGACACCGACGCGCCACCACCGGCGATCGCGCCGACGCCCTCGACGACGAGCGCCGACTTCAGGCGGGGGAACGTGCCGTCCGGCTTCGCGACACCGGCGGCCTTGGCCAGCCCCGTCATGGTGCCCATCGCGTCGAAGAAGTTCGTGAACACGAGGGTGAAGACGAGCATCGACGCGGCGAGCGGGCCGATGCGGGTGAAGGCGCCGACGACGTCGGCGTGGCCGACGAGCGACAGGTCCGGCACGGCGAACAGTGCGCTCGGCAGACCGGGGGCGTTGAGGTTCCAGCCGGTCTTCGAGTCGACCGAGGTCGGCACCTGGAAGATCGCCTGCAGGATGATCGCGATGATCGTGGTCGCGACGATGCCGATGAGCAGCGCACCCTTGACCCGGCGGGCCATGAGCGTGCCGATGATGATCAGGCCGATCAGGAACACGACGGTCGGCAGGGCGCCGACGGAGCCGTCCTCACCGAGCTGCAGCGGCGGCGACGGGTTCCCGGAGGACCGCACGAAGCCGGAGTCGACGAGCCCGATGAACGCGATGAACAGGCCGATGCCGACGGTGATCGCGGCCTTCAGCTGAGCTGGTACGGCGGTGAAGATCATCGTCCGGATGCCCGTCAACGCGAGGATCACGATGATCACGCCGTTGATGACGACCAGGCCCATCGCCTCGGCCCAGGTGACCTGGTGCACGACGCTGACAGCGAGGAACGAGTTGATCCCGAGCCCCGCGGCGATGCCGAACGGCAGGTTCGCGATGATGCCCATCGCGATGGTCATGACGCCGGCGACGAGGCCGGTCGCCGCGGCCACCTGAGCGTTCTCGAGCCACCCGCCGTTGACGTCCTTCGCGGCCTGGTCGGCGCTGAACCCACCGAGGATGAGGGGGTTCAGGATCACGATGTACGCCATCGTGACGAACGAGACGAGGCCACCGCGGACCTCGCGGGGGATCGACGATCCGCGTTGCGTGATGGAGAAGAATCGATCGAGGCCGGTCGCGAAGCGGTTCCGGGGCGTGGTGTCGGTCTGCGGGGCGCTCACCACGAGAGTTTAAAGGACGCTGGGTTTCGGGCGTGTCACACCGGTCTCACAGGTTCCGGCGGCCGGGAGGCCCGTCCCACGCGGGTCGCGCACGTCGCGCTGGGCGTCTGCCCGCGTTCTCCGGCCAGGGCTGGTGTTGGATGAGCGGGTGACGTCACACATGGACCGCGCCCGTGTGGAGGCCGCCGTCCGCGAGCTGCTGCTCGCCATCGGCGAGGACCCCGACCGCCCGGAACTCACCCGCACCCCCGCCCGGGTCGCCGACTCGTACTCCGAGTTCTTCTCCGGGATCGGCACCGATGCGGTCGCGATCGCCCGTGACGGCACCGTGCACGCCGAGGACGGCGAACGCGGTCGGCTCGTCATCGTCCGCGACGTGAAGTTCCGATCCGTCTGCGAGCACCACCTGCTGCCGTTCCTCGGGGTCGCGCACCTGGCGTACGCCCCGGGGGAACGGCTCATCGGCCTCGGCACGCTGGCACGGGTGCTCGACGCGGTGGCCTCCCGCCCGCAGCTGCAGGAGCGGCTGGGTGAACAGGTCACCGCGACCATCGCCGAGGGCCTCGGCGCCGAGGGTGTCCTGGTGGTCCTCGACGCGCAGCACCAGTGCGTGACGACGCGTGGAGAGCGCCAGACCGGTTCGACGACGGTGACGGTCGCGGCGACCGGCTCGCTGGCCGACACCGCGGGACGGGCCGAGGCGATCGCGCTCATCGGCGCGGGGCGTGGGACCGATGCCGCGGGTGCGGCGACTGCCGAGGCGGGCGCATGACCGGCCTCCCGCACGTCTCGGGCGAACACGCCGCGGGCGGACCCGACGCGGCCGGACCCGGCTGGGTCGTGCCGGACCTGCGGCACCCGGTCCGGACGTTCGGACGCCGCACCATCGACTTCGACCACCGCATCGCCGTGATGGCGATCGTGAACCGCACCCCGGACTCGTTCCACGACCGCGGCGCCACCTTCGAGCTCGACCGGGCCGTCGCCGCCTCGGTCCGCGCAGCCGAGCAGGGTGCCGACTGGGTCGACATCGGCGGCGTGAAGTTCGCCCCCGGCCCGGAGCTGCCCGCGTCCGACGAGATCGACCGGGTCGTCCCCGTCGTCGAGCAGCTCGCCCAGCAGTCCGACGTCGTCATCAGCGTCGACACCTTCCGACCCGAGGTCGCCGCGGCGGCGATCGCAGCCGGCGCGACCGTCGTCAACGACACCACCGGCCTGTCCGACCCGCGGATGGCCGCCGTGGTCGCCGACTCCGAGGCCACCGTCGTCATCACGCACTCGCTCGCCGAACCCCGTCGTCCCCTGCCGGCCCCACCGCAGTACGCCGACATCGCGGGCGAGGTCGTCGCGTTCCTGCGCGAACGGGTCGACCGGGCGCTCGCCGCGGGCATCCCGGAGTCGCGGATCATCGTCGACCCGGGCCATGACCTGCACAAGAACACCGTGCACACCCTCGAGATCACCCGGCGCCTGCCCGAGGTCGTCGCCCTCGGCTACCCGGTGCTCGCCGCGGTGTCGAACAAGGACTTCGTCGGGGAGTCGCTCGGACGCCCCCGCGGGGAACGGCTCTCCGGATCGCTCGCCGTCGCGACCGTGAGCGCGATGCTCGGCGCCCGGATCGTCCGCATGCACGACGTCGCCGAGAGCGTCGACGCGATGCGCATGGTCGAGGCCACCCTCGGATGGCGCACCCCCGTGGAATCGAGGCACAACACGTGACCGTCCTGCCCCCGTCGATCGCGGACCTGTCCGACGACGACCTGCTCGAGCTCTACACCGCCGACGTCGGGGACCCCTGGCTCCGCGTGAACTTCGTCGCGACGCTGGACGGCTCGGCCTCGGCCGCCGGGGTGTCCGGGTCGCTCGGCGGCGACGACGACCTGCGGGTCTTCGACCTGCTCCGCCGCGTGGCCGACGTCGTGCTCGTCGCCGCCGGCACCGTCCGTGACGAGGGCTACGGGCCGATGGTCCTGCACGACGCCGACGTTGCCTGGCGTCGGGCCCACGGCATGCCGGACCACCCCGTGTTCGCGATCGTCACCGGGTCGCTGTCGCTCGACCCGGCGTCGCGGGTCTTCACCGAGGCGCCGGTGCGGCCGATCGTCCTGACCTCGGCGACGGCGGCTGCCTCGGCGACGGCCCGGGCGCTCGCCGAGGTGGCCGACATCGTGCCCTGCAGCGCGGACGCCGACCCAGACTCGGTGGACGCCGGACGGATCCGCGGTCTGCTGGCCGATCGTGGCCTCGGGACGATCCACTGCGAGGGTGGTCCGTCGTTCCTCGGGGCGCTCGTCGTCGCGGACGCCGTCGACGAGCTGACCCTGACGATCGACCCGTCGCTCGAGGGCGGGGAGGGGCCGCGCATCGCCCGCGGGTCGTCCCCGGAGCTCCGGCGGATGCGACCGGCGCACGTGCTGCTCGGCGCCGGCGACGTGCTGCTCACGCGGTACGTCCGGGCGCGCTGACCCCCTTGGGCTAGGGTCGGGCGCGTGATCGACATCGTGGCGTCCGGGGTCCTCTTCGACATGGACGGGACCCTCGTCGACTCGACCGCGGTGGTCGAGGCGACCTGGACCCGGTTCGGCCACGCGAACGGCATCGACCCCGACGAGATCCTCGCGTTCTCGCACGGACGGCAGGCGATCGACACCCTGCGGCGCTTCCTGCCCGACCTGCCCCTGGCCGAGCAGCAGCGGATCGCGGCGGAGCTCGTCGCCGAGGAGACCGCGAGCACCGAGGGCATCCTCGAGATCCCCGGCGCCGTCGCCTTCGTGCAGCGCCTCGTCGACCTCGGCGTCCCGGTCGCCCTCGTGACGAGCGCGCCCCGTGACCTCGCCGCGGGCCGGATGGCGGCCGCCGGGTTCGCCGTGCCCGAGGCCTTCGTCCCCTCGGAGGACGTCGAGCACGGCAAGCCCCACCCCGACGGCTACCTGCGCGGCGCCGCCCTGCTCGGTGTCGACCCCGCCGACTGCGTGGCGTTCGAGGACGCCCCCGCCGGCCTGGAGTCCGCCATCGCCTCCGGCGCGACCACGGTCGTCGTCGGTCCCCTCGAGCACCCCGTGACCGCCGGGCTGCACCGGGTGCACGGGTACGACGGGCTGACCGTCGAGCGCGACGGCGTCGCCTTCCGCATCCGGGGCTGAGCGCGGCACCCGTCCTGCCCTGCTGGGGGTCTGCCGCCCCGGCCGGTCAGGGCACCCCGCCCGCCCTGCGCCGAGTGGTCGCGAACCGTCGGCTGCGCCGCCGCCAGCCGACACTTCGTGGCCACCGCGCGGACGTGAGCGGGGAGTTGCGACCGGTCGCGCTGTCGGCCTGGAGGCCCGTGGCGGGCCCGCACCGTGCCTCCCGTCCGGCCGTGGGCGCGTCCACGGCACCCCGCCGGCCGGTCAGGACACCCCGCCCGGCGTGCGCCGAGTGGTCGCGAACCGTCGGCTGCGCCGTCGCCAGCCGACACTTCGTGGCCACCGCGCGGACGTGAGCGGGGAGTTGCGACCGGTCGCGCTGTCGGCCTGGAGGCCCGTGGCAGGCCCGCACCGTGCCTCCCGTGCGACCGTGGGCGCGTCCACGGCGCCTCGCCCGCCGTGCGCCGAGTGGTCGCGACCCGTCGGCTGCGCCGCCGCCAGCCGACACTTCGTGACCGCCGGGCGGACCTGGGCGGGGTGTCATGACCAGTCAGCCGGGCGCCGGACCGCTCCTGGAGGACTGCCCAGCCGAGCCCGACGACCCTCGGGTGTGCGGCCGGAACGACCGGGCCGCGGAAGGAGTGATCATGGCAACCCTCGACGGCAAGAAGATCCTCGTCATCACGACGAACTACGGCGTGGAGCAGGACGAGATCGTCGTCCCCACCGAGCAGCTGCGCGAGCGCGGTGCCTCGGTGACCGTGGCGGCCAAGGAGACCGGCACGATCCAGACCCTGGTCGGCGACAAGGACCCGGGGCAGACCCTCGAGCCCGACACCACCCTCGCCGGTGTCGACGCGAACGACTTCGATGCCCTCGTCATCCCCGGTGGCACGATCAACGCCGACACGCTGCGCCAGGAATCCCGCGCGGCGACGCTCGTGCAGGCCTTCGCCGAGGCGAGCAAGCCGGTCGCGGCGATCTGCCACGGCCCGTGGACCCTCGTCGAGGCGGGTGTGCTGTCCGGCAAGACCGTCACCTCGTTCCCGTCGCTGCAGACCGACCTGCG
The DNA here is from genome assembly GCF_902506155.1 of Curtobacterium sp. 8I-2. Lineage (NCBI taxonomy): Bacteria > Bacillati > Actinomycetota > Actinomycetes > Micrococcales > Microbacteriaceae > Curtobacterium > Curtobacterium sp. 8I-2. The sequence goes on along the minus strand of NZ_LR732826.1, from coordinate 573,739 downwards.
CAACGCCGGTGCCGAGTGGGTCGACCAGGAGGTCCAGGTCGACGGCGGCTTCATCACCTCCCGCACTCCGGACGACCTGCCGGCGTTCGTCGACGCGATCGAGAGCGCCCTCACCGCCTGAGCGCCTCGTCGCCGAGCCGAGTCTCGGCCGACCGGACACCGTGCGCCTCCGGCTGTCGACGAAGTGTCCGCCGGGCCGAGTCTCGGGTACGCCCGGGCGCCCGACGTCGCCGGCGTCAGCCGAGCGGCACGGGGCGGGCAGTGCGGAGCACCGCCGGACCGAGGGCGAGCACACCGTCGGACTCCGGATCGCACCGCGCGCCGCCCCGGCCGCGCATCGCCCGGAACGCACCGGGGGCCACCTCGTGGTCCATCCAGGCGCAGGGGTTCGCCGCACGGTAGCCACGGAACCGGACGGCACGACCGAGGTCGCCGCTGCCGCTGCCGTCGCCACCGGGGAGCAGGCTCTCCAACGAGAACGGCTGGCCCCGCAGCGCTTCGACGTCGGCGCCGCGCAGGAACACGTTCCGCCGGGTCGCGACGGGGTCGACGGTGGTGCCGATCGCCTGACCGACCGCCTCGAGCCCCTCGAGGCCGATCACGGTGACCGAGGCGTGCACGTGTGCCCGCGCGGCGAAGTAGCGGTCGCCGACGATCCCGAGCCCGGCCCGCAGCTCGATCCGGTCGCGCCGTTCGTCCGGGTCCGTCGACCGGGGTGGCAGCGCGCCGTCGGCGGGGCGCCCCTCGTACCGGTGCCGCGGTGAGACGAGCAGCAGTGCGATCTCGACCTCGGTCCGGAACGGCAGGTCGTCGAGCCCGGCCATGTCGTCTGCTGGGGTCACGCTGCCAACGCTAGCCGGGCCTCCCGGCCGTGCGCTGCCATGTCTGCCTGCTGTGACACGCCGTCGTGGCGCCGGGACGCCGGCTTCTTCGCGAGACGCCGCGTTCTCCGCGAGACGCCGCGGATTCCGGCGGCGTCTCACGCGGTCGGCGGCGTCTCGACGAGACGGCGGCGTCGTGGCCACCTGGCCCTGCGCTGCTCCGTCCGATTCCCGCCAGTCGACGTCGGTGGCGCGTGCCAGGCTGAGGCCATGACCAGCCCGGACACCGACGCGCAGCACGACGCGCTGCACGCCGAACGACACCGCGCCGTCGCCTCGCGCGACGCTCGGTTCGACGGCCAGTTCGTCACCGCCGTGCACTCCACCGGCATCTACTGCCGCCCGAGCTGCCCGGCCCGCACACCGAAGGTCACGGGCGTCACCTTCTACCGAACGAGTGCCGCAGCACACCTGGCCGGCTTCCGCGCCTGCAAGCGCTGCCTGCCCGAGGCGACCCCCGGCAGCCCCGAGTGGGACCTGCGCGAGGACGTCGCCGGACGGGCGATGCGCCTCGTCCTCGACGGCGTCGTCGAGCGCGACGGCGTCCCCGGGCTCGCCGCACGCGTGGGCTACTCGGAGCGGCAGCTCAACCGCATCATGACCGCCGAGCTGGGTGCCGGGCCGAAGGCGCTCAGTCGAGCACACCGCGCGCAGACGGCCCGCACCCTGCTCACCTCGTCGGACCTGCCCGTCGCCGACGTCGCGTTCGCCGCGGGGTTCGCCAGCGTCCGACAGTTCAACGACACCGTGCGCGAGGTCTTCGCCGTCACCCCGACCGAGCTCCGCGCACGCCGGGTCGGCCGAGGCGACGGCGACCCCGACGGCGCACTGCACGTCCACCTGCCGGCCCGGGCGCCCTTCGACGCGCAGGGCCTGCTCGACTGGCACGCGCTGCACGCTCTGCCGGGCACGGAGCAGGTGGACACCGACCCCACCGGTCGGGTCACGTCGTACGGGCGGCTGGTCGACCTGCCCGGAGGCCCGGGCTGGTTCAGCGCGTCGGCCGCCGTCCCCGACGTGCCCGGTCGGGGCACCGGGATCGACCTGCGCGTGCGGGTCGCCGACCTGTCCGACCTGCCCGCGCTCGTGGCGCGGGTGCGTGCGCTGTTCGACCTCGACGCCGACCCGGTCGCCGTCGACGCCGTCCTCGGCGCCGTGCCCGAGCTCGCCGGCCCCGTCGCACGGGTGCCCGGCCTGCGGCTGCCCGGCGCGGTGGACGCCCACGAGATCGTGTTCCGCACCCTGATCGGGCAGCAGGTCTCGGTGGCCGCGGCGCGCACCGCCCAGACCCGGCTCGTGGCCGCGCTCGGTGCGCCGGTGCCCGACGCGATCCGGCCCGGCGGGCTGCTGTTCCCGTCCGCAGCGGTGGTCGCCGAACGCGGGCACGAGGTCCTGCGCGGTCCGGCCGCGCGCGTCGACACGATCCTGCGGGTGGCTGCGGCGCTCGCCGACGGGTCCCTGGTGGTGGACGGCGCGCAGTCCCTCGGTGACCTGCGCGACGGACTGCTCGCGGTGAAGGGCATCGGGCCGTGGACCGCCGACTACGTCGCGCTGCGGGTCCGGCACCACCCCGACATCTTCCTCCACAGTGACCTCGCCGTGCGGAACGGTGCACAGGAACTCGGGCTGCCCGGTACGGCGCGTGAGCTCTCCCTATGGTCGGAGCAGGTGGCCCCCTGGCGGAGCTACCTCACGATGCACTGCTGGCGACCGATCATCGACCGCGCGATGATCGCGACCGCCGGCACCCGTGCAGCCCGTGCCCCCGAGGACCCCCGGAAGGACGACCGATGACCGACGCAACCATCCAGACCCTGGACACCCCCGACGGGCCGTTCACCGTGCTCGAAGACGCCGAGGGCAGGGTCCTCGCCTCGGGGTGGACCGACTCCGTCGAGCGGATCCTCGCCCGCCTGGCCGACCGGCACCGCCCCGACCGCGTCCTCGACGGCGTGGTCGCCTCGGCCGACGCGGTCGACGCCTTCTACTCGGGCGAGGTCGAGCACGCCATGCAGGTGCCCGTGCGGCAGTTCGGCACCGAACTCTTCACCGAGGGGTGGAGGCAGCTCCGCCGGATCCCCGCCGGCGGCACGCTGACCTACACCGGGTTCGCGGCGGCGATGGGGCGACCCGACGCCGTACGGGCGGCGGCGAGCGTGTGCGCCCGGAACGCCCCGGCACTGTTCGTCCCGTGTCACCGGGTGCTGCGCTCCGACGGCACGCTCGGGGGCTTCGCATGGGGGCTCGACGTCAAGCGGTCCCTGCTCGAACGAGAGTCGGTCGGCACCACGGCACTCGTCTGAATTGTACAAAACGCTCTAGAATGTACAGGTGAGCGAAGTGTCGATCTCCGAAGCCCGTGGCCGTCTGGCGTCGATCATCGACGACGCCCGGCATGCACCCGTCTACCTGACCCGGCGCAACAAGCGCGTCGCGGCCGTGGTCGACGCGGCCGTCCTCGACCGGTTGCTCGAGGCGGCGGAGGACCTGGACGACCTGGTCGCCTACGACGAAGCCGTCGCCGAGAGTGCCCGCATCGGTGGCGAGAACGTCAAGTGGGACGACCTCAAGCGCGAACTCGGCCTCGGGTGACGTACTCGGTCGAGGTCATCCCGGCCGCGCAACGCGTCATCCGCAAGCTCCCGCTCGACGGACGGCGGCGGATCGAGGGGCTCCTCGCGATCCTCGCCGAGCACCCCCGGCCACCCGCCGCACGCAAGCTCGTGAACCGGCCCGGATGGCGAGTCCGCTCGGGGGACTACCGACTGATCTACCGGATCGACGACGGCAAGCTCGTCGTGGTGGTCGTCGACGCTGGGCACCGGCGCGAGGTCTACCGGGACCGCTGAGCCGTCAGTCGTCAGCCGATCGTGCCGCGCAGGCTGTCCACGTGCAGTTCGACCAGCGCCAGGACCCGCTCCGGCGCACGCGCCGTCGGGTCCCACGTGTGCTCGATCGCCAGCCCGTCGATCAGCGCGTGCAGCCGGTCCGCCTCGTCGGTCAGGTTGCGATCGGCGCCGAGGCTGCCGTCCTCGCGCAGGATCTCCAGCGCCCGGGTGCACACCCGGCTGACCCCGTCGTTCAGGCGTCGAGCGCTCGCGGCCAGGTGTTCGTCGGTGCGCGCGAGCAGGCCGAGCTGCACTTGCGCCAGGATCTCGGTCGTGCGCTCGGCGTCGAGCGGCAGCACCTGGGCGAGCACGTCCAGTGCACGGGCCCGGCCGGTCGAGCGCAGGGACGTGAGCCGAGCGATGACGCGTTCCTCGATGATCGTCAGGCAGTGCTCCCGCAGGGCGTGCTGCGTCGGGAACACGCGACGGAGTGAGGCCGGAGCGATGCCGGCCTCGTCCGCGACGTTCCGCACCGACAGCGCGCTCAGGCCTTCCCGCTCCAGGATCCGCAGGCACGCGGCGGCGACCAGGGATCCCCGTTCCTCCAGGTCGACGCGTCGTGGCACCGGGTCAGCCTACGACCGGGCCGCCTGTCCCGTCGGTGCACCGGCGGCGGGCCGGCGCGGCCAGATCGTGTAGCTGATCGCGCGCACCAGCTCGATGCCCATGAGCAGCCCGAGCAGGGACAGGTTGCCCTGCAGGTCGCTGGTGCGCTCCGGGTCCCCGACGACGAGGACGAGCACACCGATGACCCCGCCGGCGATCAGCACGGCCAGCCCGGTCCGCAGCACGTCGCCCCAGCAGTGGGCCGTGTGGCGTCGTCCGCTCAGGCGCTCCGGCGCGGGGCCCCCGGCGAACCGGTGCGTGAACCGGACGTCCGCCCACGCGATCATCCGGTGCCCGTACGCGACCGAGAAGCCGATGTAGATCGCCGCGAGGCCGTGGTGCCACGTCGCCGTCCCACCACCGAGCAGGTCGACCGTGACGACGGCGAGCAGGACGACGTCGATCACGGGGGCCGCGACGAGCATGGCCGCACCCGTGCGCGGCCGTCGCAGCAGGTACCGGGTGGCCAGCCCACCGAGGATCGCGACCCAGAAGGCGATCTCGCAGGCGACGATGGCGATGAGTGTCATGGTTCCCCGATGCAGTGTCGCTGATCGTCTGAGTACAGGTGTACTCAACAAGCATCGCACGGCGACCGCCGCGGTGTCGAGCGGCGGTGTTCTGCCCCTGGAAGCGGGGGGAGACACGGACCTCCACGCCTGCGACACTCAGAGCACCGGTAATCCGCACGGTCCCCTCCGAGGCCCGACGCATCGCCGTCGACAGCTCGCAAAGGACCCCATGCTCCCTCCCGTCGACCGAACGGTCGTCTCCTCCGACGGCACCGCCATCGCCGTGTCCGAGGCAGGGGACGGACCGGCGGTCGTCGTCGTGGGCGGTGCCTTCGACCACCGGGGGACCCCGTACCTCGACCGCGTGGTCGCCGAGCTCGCTCCGACCCATCGTGTCGTCACCTACGACCGACGCGGTCGCGGTGCGAGCGGCGACTCGGCGTCGTGGGCGATCGAGCGCGAGGTCGACGACCTCCGCGCCGTCGTCGAGAGCGTCGGCGTCCCCACGACCGCCGTCGGCATCTGCGTCGGTGCCGGTGTCGTCCTGCACGGCCTCGCCACCGGCCTGCCCGTCGACGGCGCCGTCCTGTGGGAACCGCCGTACCGCGCCTCGGTCGACCCGCACGCCGACGACGTCGTCTTCGCCGACCTGCTCGACGAGCACGTGGTCGCCGGCCGCCGCACCCAGGCCGTCCGCGGCTTCCTGACCCAGGTGCTCGGGCTCCCGATGGGCCAGGTCACGGCGCTCCGACTCAAGGGCTCGCTCTGGCGCTCCCTGGTCGTCGACGCCCACGTGCTCAGCCGCGAGGTCCGGGTGCTGAACGGCCTCGCCGTGCCCGAGCGGGTCGCCGCAGCCGTCGGCGTGCCGGTGCTCGTCGGCGCCGGCGGTGACGGTCTCGAGTGGATGCGTCGTGCGGCCCGCGCCGTCGTGGACGCGGTGCCGGGGTCGGAGTACGCGGAGGTACCCGGGCAGGGACACGTCCCCGCCCCCGCCGCCCTCGGAGCACTGATCGACCGCGTCCGGAGCCCAATCGTCTCGCCCAGCAGCTGACTGCGAGAGGATGGGTTGGTGAACGCACCCCGCCTCGGTCTCCTGCTCGACGTCGACGGGCCCATCGCCAGCCCGGTCTCCCGCACCATCGCGATCCCGAGCATCGTCGCGGACCTCGTCGCGCTCGCCGCCGAGGGCATCCCGATCGTCTTCAACACCGGCCGCAGCGATGCCTTCATCCGCTCCGAGGTCGTCGGTCCGCTGCTCGCAGGTGGCCTCGCCGAGGGCGGCCGGGTGCACGCGGTCTGCGAGAAGGGTGCCGTGTGGTGCTCGATCGGCCCCCAGTACGACGGCGGCATGGGTGAGCTGACCGTCGCCGAGGACCTTGCGCTGCCGCGGGACTACGCCGACGAGATGCGCGAGCTGGTCCGCGCCGAGTACGCCGACCTGGTGTTCTTCGACGAGACGAAGCGCGCGATGGTGTCGATCGAGCAGCGCGTCGAGGTGCCGAACGCCACGTACCTCGCCCGCCAGCCGGAGTTCGACGCGAAGGCGATGGCCGCGCTCGAGCGTCGTGGCCTCGGTGTCCGCCGCCTCGACGATGTCCGACCCGACGCCGACGGTGCCGTGCAGTGGCGCATCGACCCGACCATCATCTCCACCGACGTCGAGTCCGACCGCAGCGGCAAGGACCTGGGCGCCGAGCGGTCGCTCGAACTCCTCGGGCAGGACGGCGAGCTCCCGATCACCTGGCGCACCGTGGGCGACTCCCGCAGCGACTACGCCATGGCGGACTGGCTGCACGCCAACGGGTACGAGGTCGCGCACGTCGACGTCCGTCCTGCCGACGGTGTGCCGGCCACGCCGTACCCGGTGCTCACCGCGCCCGACGGCGTCATCCACGACGAGGCCGGCGCCCGGTTCCTGGCGGACTGGCGCGCCGCGCGCTGACGCGGCCGCGGCCCTGGACGCACCCGCCCGCCGACCGAGCGGTGCGCGCCGGACCGCCACCGCGCCTCCCGTCCGTCCCCGGACCGGCCCACCGTCCGGCCGGACGCTTTGCGTGACACAGTGGTACACCAGTACCCTTCCGAGGTCCGCCGCCAGCCGATGACGGGATCCACCCATGGCAACGAAGATCCGCATCAAGTCGATCGAGGCCTCCCTGGCCGACTCCGAGGAGCAGGGCAGGTCCCTGAAACGCTCCCTGAAGACGTTCGACATCGCCGCGATGGGCATCGCGGTCGCCGTCGGCGCCGGCATCTTCTCGGTCGGCGCGAACGCCGCCGCGAACTTCGCCGGGCCCGGCGTGATCGTCTCCTTCCTGCTCGCAGCCGTCACGTGCGGCCTGGCGATCATGTGCTACGCCGAGTTCGCGTCGACGATCCCCGTCGCCGGCTCCGCGTACACGTTCACGTACGCCACGATGGGTGAGCTGCTCGCCTGGATCGTGGGCTGGGACCTCATCCTCGAGACCCTCACGGCCAGTGCCGTGATCGCGAAGTACTGGGGCATCTACCTCAGCACCGCGTTCGACGTCTTCGGCGTGACCCTGCCCAGCACGATCCAGCTCGGTCCGATCCCGTTCACCTGGGGTCCGGTGCTCATCGTCGGGATCTTCACGGTGCTCCTCGCCTTCGGCACCCGCCTGTCCTCGCGGGTGTCGGCGGTCATCACCGTCATCAAGGTCGCCATCGTCGTGTTCGTCATCGTCGCCGGTGCGTTCTTCGTCAAGGCCGCGAACTTCACCCCGTTCATCCCGCCGGCCGAGCCCGCCAAGGGTGCCGAGGGCAGCGTCTGGACCCAGTCGCTCGTGTCCTGGTTCACCGGTGCGGAGCCCGCCCAGTACGGCGTCTTCGGCCTGCTCGCCGCCGCGTCCCTGGTGTTCTTCGCCTTCATCGGCTTCGACGTCGTCGCCACGAGCGCCGAGGAGACCGAGAACCCGCAGAAGACCCTGCCCCGCGGCATCTTCATCGGCCTCGGCATCGTGACGCTGCTCTACGTCGGCGTCAGCATCGTCATCACCGGCATGGTCTCGTACCAGCGCCTGGCGGAGGAGAAGGCACCGTCGCTGGCCTCGGCGTTCGACATCGTCGGGCTGCCGTGGGCCGCCGGCATCATCGCCATCGGGTCGCTGATCGGTCTGACCACCGTCGTCATGGTGCTGCTGCTCGGCCTGTCCCGCATCGTCTTCTCGATGAGCCGCGACGGCCTGCTGCCCCGCTGGTTCTCCAAGACCAACCCGAAGACGCAGACGCCGGTCCGCGTGCAGGTCGTCGCCGGTGTCGTCGTTGCGCTGCTGGCCGGGTTCACCGCGGTCGACAAGCTCGAGGGCATGATCAACATTGGCACGCTGTCGGCGTTCGTCCTGGTGTCGATCGGCATCGTCGTGCTGCGTCGTTCGCGGCCGGACGCCCCGCGGGCCTTCCGGGTGCCGTGGTCGCCCGTGCTGCCGATCATCTCGGCGGTGCTGTGCTTCTGGCTGATGCTGAACCTCGAGGTCGAGACCTGGCTCCGGTTCGTCGTCTGGCTGGTCATCGGCTTCGTCATCTACTTCGGCTACAGCCGTCGCCACAGCCGCGTCGGCCAGGGCATGCAGTAGGGCCGTCCCGCAAAACACCGGTGTTCGCACGTTGCACACCCGCACACCGCGGTTCGACGTGTGGACACCGGTGTTTTGCAGCCCGCCGGTCCGCGCCGCAGCCGCTACGCGCCGACGAGCAGCAGCCCGCCGAACGCGAGCATCACGACGGCGACCAGACCGTCGAACACCCGCCACGTGAGCGGCTTCTCGAACAGCGGCCGCAGCAGCCGACCGCCGAACCCGAGCGCACCGAACCACAGGCAGCTCGCCGCGACGGCACCGATCGTCCAGAGCCACCGGTCGTCCGCACCCTGCTGGTTCGCCACCGACCCGAGGAACACCAGCGTGTCCAGGTACACGTGCGGGTTCGCCCACGTGAAGACGAGCATGGTCAGCACCGCCGTCCGCATGGTCACCCCCTGGCCGGGAGGCACGGTGCGCGTCCGCCCCGCCGCCACCGTCGAACGCCCGGTCGCGTCGACCCCCGAACCGGCGCCCGCGCCCGTGTCGACCCCCGCGCCTGCGCCCGCACCGGCGCCCACGACCCCGTCGTCGGCCGCCTCGTCGGCGACCCGCATCGCGTCCCCCGACGGCCGCAGCGCACGCCGCGCCGCGAGCACCCCGTAGGTGAGCAGGAACGCGGCACCGACGAACCGGACCACCAGGAGCGCCACGGGGAACCGCTCGACCACGGCGCCGACCCCGAGCACCCCGGCGACGATGAGCAGCGCATCCGAGACCGCGCACACCACGACCGCCGCGGCCACCACCCGGAGTCCTGCGCTGACCGCGAGCCGGAGCAGGTACGTGTTCTGCACACCGATCGCGACGATCAGTGCGAGTCCCGTGCCGAGGCCGGAGAGCAGGGGCAGGAGCGTGGTCACGGATCCGACGCTAGAGCGTCGCCGCGGTGCAGTACAGCTCACGTTCCTGCAGCGCCGTAAGCTCAGCTGCATGTCCCGGTTCCAGCGCGAACACCTCGAGACGCTGCTCGCCGCCGTCGACCACGGCACCCTGGACGCCGCGGCTCGCGCGCTGGCCATCACCCCGTCGGCGGTCTCGCAGCGGATCAAGTCGATGGAGCAGCAGGTCGGTCGGGTCCTGCTCCAGCGCACCACCCCGGTGCGCCCGACCGCGGACGGCGAGGTGGTGCTCCGGCACGCGCGGCAGGTCCGGCTGCTCGACGAGGAGACCTCCCGTGCACTCGGCGGTGGCTCCTCGGTGGTGCCGTCGATCCCGCTGGCCGTCAACGCCGACTCGCTCGGCACCTGGTTCCTCGATGCTCTGGCCCTCGTCCGGGCCGACACCGAGGTGGTCTTCGACCTGCACCGCGAAGACCAGGACCGCACCGCCGAGCTGCTCCGCGCCGGCACCGTGATGGGCGCGGTGACGGCCGAGGCGGACCCCGTGCAGGGCTGCTCGTCGGTGCCGCTCGGCATCGATCGGTACCGGGCCGTGGCGTCACCGGCGTTCGTCGCCCGGTACCTCGGCGACACCGGCACCGAGCGGCGGATGCTCCGGCGGCTCGACGAGGTCCCGCTCGTCGACTACGACCGCGACGACGACCTGCAGCAGGGGTACCTGCGCCAGGTCCTGGGGCACGCTCCCGGCGGCCCGCGCCACTTCGTCCCGACCTCTGCCGACTTCGCCCGCGCCGTCACGCTCGGGTTCGGGTGGGGGCTGCTGCCCGAGGCGCAGTGCCTCGACGCGATCGACCGCGGTGTCCTGGTCGAGCTGGCCCCGGGTCGGCACGCCGACGTCGCGCTGTGGTGGCAGCGCTGGAACCTGGCGTCAGCGCTCCTCGAACGGGTCACCGACGCGGTCCGGGTGACCGCCGCGGAGCGCCTGCACCCCGTGCGTCAGGTCTGACAGCGCGGACACCAGTAGGTGTCGCGCAGGGTGAGCTCCGAGTCGCCGAGTTCGCCGTGCCGGATCGGGGTCCCGCAACGCAGACACGGCTTGCCGGCGCGACCGTAGACCCAGAACCGTCGACCGGGGCGGTCGACACCGGTGGTCACGCGGGCGCTGCGGTCGCGGTTCGCCAGGATCAGTCGGCTGGCGAGCGTGATCGTGCGCGCCGGGTCGGGGACCTGGCCGGCCGGACGCGTCGGCAGCACCCCGCGCAGGAAGCAGAGTTCGTTCCGGTACACGTTGCCGAGCCCGGCGAGCACCCGTTGGTCGAGCAGCGCCAACCCGACCGGCCGTTCGGGGTCCTCCGTCAGGTTGGCGAGGGCCAGGTCGGCGTCCCAGTCGGGGCCGAGCAGGTCGGGCCCCAGGTGTCCGACGACCTCGGACTCCTGGTCGCGCGGGACGACCTCGAGCACCCCGAGCGCGAAGCCGACGGTGGAGACTCCTTCGGCGTCCAGGATCGCCCGGGCTTGGTGCGCCGGACGTCGCCAGCGGTCACCGGGCGCGTAGACGTCCCACCGGCCCTCCATCTTCAGGTGCGAGTGCACGGTCAGGTCGCCGATCCGGTGCAGCAGGTGCTTGCCGCGGGGGACGACCTCGTCGACGGTGCGCCCCACCAGGTCGAGGGTGGCGAAGGCCGGGACCCGGAAGTCGCTCTTCGTCAGGACCTTGCCCGCCAGCGCGGTGTGCAGGCGGCGTGCCGCACGGTAGACGGTGTCGCCTTCAGGCACGGGGCACCTCCGGCATGTGGTCACCGCACGGCCGGGAGGCGCGGCTCGCCTCACACACGGAGCCGCAGCCCCTGCGGGGTCGCCGTGAACCCCGCCTGACGGAGCGCGCCGCCGAGCGGCGTCTCGAGCACGAAGTCCCCGTCGACCCGCTCGACCGAGAGCTTCCGCAGCCCGGTCCGGACGATCGAGGCGATCGAGGTGGCGGCAGCGGCGAGGTCGGCCGCGTCGTCGGTGAACGTGAGCACGGACTTGCCGCCCCGCTCGACGTACACGGTGAGCTTGCCGTCGACGGTCGTCACGAGGGCGCCTGCCTTGCGCCCGGGCCGGTGACCGCGGGTGGCCTTCGCACCGCTCGCAACGCCGCTCGCCGGATCGTTCGCGCCGGTGCTCGCCCCACCGGCTGCGACGGCATCGTCCGCGCCTCCGGGGTCGACGTCGCCCGTGGGCCACGGCAACGAGGCCCCGTACGGGTTCGCCGGGTCGGTCGCCGCGAGCGTCAGGGCCTCGCGCTTGCGGTCCGGATCGCCACGCTCGTCGTCGCCGAGCTCGCGGGCGTAGGTGCGCAGCCGGTCGACGGTCGGGCCGGTGGCGAACTGGGCGGCACCGAGCCCCTCGACGAAGTACCCGCGACGAGCCCGGCCGGACTCCTCGAACCGCGAGAGCACCCGGTACACCCCCGCGAAGCCGCCGCGGACACCCTCGACCTGCACGGCGCCGCGGGTCACGACGCCGTAGCGTTCGAGCAGCTGTTCGGCGGTCGCCGCGGCCCGCACGGTCGAGTCGGACTCGGCCAGCGGCAGGAGCGACCAGCGACCCCCGACGGACGGCGGCCCGGACTGCGTCGGCATGGTCGGCCGCCGACGGCCGCGGTAGGCCCGGGCCCGTGGAGCGCTCGAGCTCTTCGCCTTGCCGCCGAGCATCGACCGCAGCGGGGCGAACGTGTCGTTCGTGATCTGCCCGGCCCAGACCAGGTCCCACAGCGCGGTCGTGAGCGCCTGGTCGTCGCTGCTGCCCACGGCCTGGCCCAGCTGCCGGAAGAAGTAGGCGCCGCCACCGGCCAGCGCACCGAGCACGTCGCGCTGCAGCTCGGTCGTCTCGTCGCCGGAGGGCTCGGCGAGCGTCGTCGCCGCGGTGTCGGCCAGGTGCAGACGCACCCAGCCGTCGTTGCCGGGCAGTGTGCCGCCGCCGGACCACAGGACCTCGCCCGTGGCGGTCAGTTCGTCGAGCATGCTCGTCGAGTAGTCGGTGACGCGCGACGGCAGCACCAGGGTCTCCCACGCGCTGGCGGGCAGGGCCACCCCGGCGAGCTGGTCGATCACCTGCAGCACGCCGTCGACGCCACGGAGGCCACCGCTGGTCCCGGGGGTCTGCACGTGCTGCCAGGCCGGCAGGAAGCGGGCGAGGGTGTCCGGCGAGACCGGTTCGACCTCATGCCGCAGGGCCGCGAGGGACTTCGTGCGGATCCGTCGCAGGACCTCGGCATCGCACCACTCGGCACCCTGGCGATCGGGTCGGAACTCGCCCTCCACCACACGGCGGTCGGCGACGAGTCGGCGCAGGGTGTCCTGCACGACGGCGATCCCCAGGCCGAGGCGACCGGCGGCCTCCTGTGCGGAGAACGGTCCGTGCGACCTCGCGTAGCGGCCGATCAGATCGCCCAGGGGATCCGCCACGGGCTCGATGAACGCCGTGGGCACACCGATCGGCAGCGGGACCCCGAGGGCGTCACGCAGACGGGCGGCGTCCTCGATCACGGCCCAGCGCGTCGCCCCGGCGTGCGAGAACGAGAGCACCCGGCGATCACGTTCCAGTGCGTGGAGCGTGCTGCGCAGTTCGGCGATGGCCCCGGCCCGGTCGGCGGTGTCGGCGAGCCAGCTCCGGTCGACCGCTTCGTCCAGGTCGAGCGCGCCGACCAGCCGCAGGACGTCGACGACCCCCTCGGCGTCACGGGCACGGCGGTCCGGCGAGAGCCGCTGCAGGTCGCGTTCCACCGACGTGATGACCGCGGGATCGAGCAGCTCGCGCAGCTCCGCACGACCGAGCAGTTCGCCGAGCAGCGTCGAGTCGAGCGACAGCGCCGCTGCCCGGCGTTCGGCGAGCGGGGTGTCGCCCTCGTACATGAAGGCCGCGACGTACCCGAACAGGATCGACCGGGCGAACGGCGACGGCTGCTCGGTCTCGGTCTCGACCAACCGGATCCGGCGCCCGGCGATGTCGTCGGCGATCCCGAGCAGTGCGGGCACGTCGTAGACGTCCTGCAGCACCTCGCGTACGGTCTCGAGCACGATCGGGAACGTCGGGTACTTCTGCGCGACCTCGAGCAGCTGCGAGGCCCGCTGTCGCTGCTGCCAGAGCGGCGACCGCTGCCCGGGGTTCCGTCGGGGAAGCAGCAGGGCGCGTGCCGCACACTCGCGGAACCGCGCGGCGAAGAGCGCCGAGCCGCCGACCTCGTCGGTGACCAGGGCCTCGAGGTCGTCGCGCTCGAACACGAACAGGTCGGCACCCGGCGGCTCGGCGTCGGTCTCCGGGATGCGCACGACGATCCCGTCGTCGGCCGCCATCGCGTCGCCGTCGATGCCGTGCCGTTCGCGCAGCCGTGCGGCGACGGCCAGGGCCCACGGCGCGTGCACCTGCATGCCGTAGGGCGAGTGCAGGATGAGCCGCCAGTCCCCGAGCTCGTCGCGGAACCGCTCGACGACGAGCGTGGTGTCGTTCGGCACGTGGCCGGTGGCCGCGCGCTGGTCGCGCAGGAACGTCAGCAGGTTGGTGACGGCACGCTCGTCCAGTCCGCCGGCGGCGACCCGGGCGCGGGCGTCGTCGTCCGATGCGCCCTCGACCTCGCGCACGAACGCACCGGTGGCCCGGCCGAGCTCGGCGGGTCGGCCTATGCCGTCGCCCTTCCAGAACGGCACGCGACCGGGCTGCCCGAACGCCGGGCTCACGACGACGCGGTCGTGGGTGATCTCCTCGATCCGCCAGCTCGTGGCACCGAGGGCGAAGACGTCCCCCACGCGTGATTCGTAGACCATCTCCTCGTCGAGCTCGCCGACGCGGGACGCCTTCTCGCCGACCATGAACACGCCGAACATGCCACGGTCGGGGATCGTCCCGCCGCTCGTCACCGCGAGCCGCTGCGCCCCGGGCCGCCCGGTCAGGGTGCCGTGCACGCGGTCCCAGACCAGCCGTGGCCGGAGTTCGGCGAACTCGTCGCTCGGGTACCGACCCGTGACCAGGTCGAGCGTCGCCTCGAACGCCGACCGGGGCAGGCCGCTGAACGGGGCGCTCCGCCGCACGAGTTCGAACCAGTGCTCGACGTCGAGGGTGTCGATCGACCCGGCCGCCACGGTGTGCTGCGCCAGGACGTCGAGCGGGTTCGCCGGCACCGAGATCGACTCGATCTGGCCCGAGACCATCCGCTCGACCGTGACCGCGCTGTTGACCAGGTCGGCCCGGTGCTTCGGGAACAGCACCCCGCGCGAGATCTCGCCCACCTGGTGTCCGGCACGACCGACGCGCTGCAGCCCGCTCGCGACCGAGGGCGGCGCCTCGACCTGGACGACCAGGTCGACCTCGCCCATGTCGATACCGAGTTCGAGCGAGCTCGTCGCGACGACGCACCGCAGCCGACCGGACTTCAGGTCGTCCTCGATGATCGCGCGCTGGTCCTTCGACACCGAGCCGTGGTGCGCGCGGGCGAGCACCGGGACGGAGGCGTCCGAGCCCCCGCCGGCGGTCTGCCCGGACCCGCCGATGAGCTGCGCCGGCGGCCGTTTGGCCCCCTGGGGCGCGACCGCGTGCGCCGAGGTGCGCGCCGGAGACTGCGGCCGCCCCCGTGCCACGGGCAGGCCGTCGTCGTCCGGGGACGCCCCTGCCGGCACCAGGGCGCCGTCGCCGGCTGCGGCGAGCACGCGTTCCTCGTGGATCTCGTTGAGGCGTGCCGTCAGCCGCTCGGCCAGCCGCCGCGAGTTCGCGAACACGATGGTCGAGCGGTGTTCCTCGATCAGGTCGACGACGCGCTCTTCGACGTGCGGCCAGATCGACCCGTTCGTCGGCGACTCGGACGCGTCCGCACCGACCGGCGACGCCCCGAGCTCGGTCATGTCGTCGACGGGCACGACGACCCGCAGGTCGAAGGTCTTCTGCGCCGGCGGCGCGATGATCGTCACCGGGGCGCGGCCGCCCAGGAACCGCGCGACCTCTTCCGGCGGACGGACGGTCGCGGACAACCCGATGCGCTGCACGGGCTTGCCGAGCAGGTCGTCGAGGCGTTCGAGCGACACGGCCAGGTGTGCGCCGCGCTTGCTCGAGGCGACCGCGTGGACCTCGTCCACGATGACGGTGTCGACGTTCACCAGGGTCTCGCGTGCCTGCGAGGTGAGCATCAGGTAGAGCGACTCGGGCGTGGTGATGAGGATGTCCGGCGGCTGGCGCAGGAGCTTCTGCCGGTCGGACGACGGGGTGTCACCGCTGCGCACACCCACCGTGACGTCCGGTGGTTCGGTACCGAGACGGCGTGCGGTCTGGGTGATGCCGACGAGCGGGCTCCGCAGGTTGCGCTCGACGTCGACGCCCAGGGCCTTGAGCGGCGAGACGTAGAGCACCCGCGTGCGCTGCTTCGCCGGCGGCCGGTCGGTCGCGCTGATGAGCCGGTCGATCGACCACAGGAACGAGGCCAGGGTCTTGCCGGAACCGGTCGGGGCGATCACGAGCGCGTGCTGCCCGGTCGAGATGGCGTCCCACGCCCCGGCCTGTGCGGGGGTCGGTGCGTCGAAGGCGCCGCGGAACCACTCGGTGGTGGCGGGGGAGAAGCGCTCGAAGACGTCCGTCATGGTCCGTCCCATCCTGCCCGTCGCCACCGACAGCAGGCCGAGCGGACGTCGCTCTTGACAGAGCGATAGTTACCGATCTATCGTAAACACATCGCGATACGACGAAGACGATCAGGTCAGACCGGTCGCGAGCCGACTCAGCACGACGAAAGGACTCCTCATGCGCCCCTCGTATGACGACAACAGCAACACGTCCCCCCGCGACCAGCGCGGGTTCGGCCCGCGCGGCCCCCGCTTCGGCGGCGCGCGGCAGCACCACGGCGCCGGCTTCCCCGGCCGCGACCGCGGTGACCACGACCACGGCGGCCGGGGCTTCGGTGGCCGCGGGTTCGGCCCCGGCTTCGGCCCGGGCATGGGCTTCGGTCCCGGATTCGGCGGCCCCGGCTTCGGCCGCGAACGCCGTCGCCGCGGCGACGTCCGACTCGCGATCCTCGGCCTGCTGGCCGAGGGCCCGCAGAACGGCTACGCCGTGATCAAGACCATCGCCGAGCGCACCGGCGGCGCCTGGAAGCCGAGCCCCGGCTCGGTCTACCCGACGCTCCAGCAGCTCGTCGACGAAGACCTCGTGGTCTCGTCCGGCGACGGTCGCAAGACGCTCTTCGAACTCACCGACGCCGGCAAGGCCGAGACCGAGGCCAAGGCCGACGAGATCGCCGCGGCACTCGACGGGGCCCCTGGCATCCCGGACGCCCAGCGCGAGTTCTTCGAGGCGCTCCGGAAGACCATGGGCGTCCTGCACATGTACCGCAGCACCGCGACCGAGGAACAGGCCAAGGCGGCCACGGCCAAGGTGGACCAGCTCCGCAAGGACCTGCTCCAGATCCTCGCCGACTGACGGACGTCACCCACGACGGACAGGAGGCCCGGTGCCAGCTGGCACCGGGCCTCCTGTCTGCCTGCACATCGTGAGCAGCTGTGGTCGGGTCCGCGCGTCGGACCCGACCATTCGTGCTCACGAAGCGCGCGCAGCGCCTACCCGGCGTCGACGAAGGCCGCCACGTCCGCGAGCTCCGCCGTCGACACCGCGTGCGGCAGGCCCGCGTAGGTCCGGTCGGTCACGTCGGTGTGCGCCGCGGCCCACACCTGTGTCCGAACGGTGGCCTCGGGCGGGATCACCGGGTCGAGGTCGCCGTGCCCCAGGAAGACCCTCGGCCGCACAGCCGAGACGGCCTCGTCACGCGAATCCGTGACGCCCGGCACCACGAACCCCGACAGCGACACCGCGAACGCGAAGGCCGCGGGCCGTGCCCGCAGGAGCTGGAGCGCCATCGAGCCGCCCTGCGAGAACCCGAGCAGTCCGATCCGCGGGTGGTCTGCGGCGACGGAGTCGATCCAGTCGAGCACCTCGTCGACCGCGGCGTCGACCGCCTCGGGCGCGGGGGAGCCGGGGGTGCCGAGCGGGTACCAGCTGAAGCCGGGCCCCCACGGCATCGGTGCCCGGAGCGAGGCGACGGTCCACGCGGGCGGCAGCGCGGGGGCGAGTCCGAGCAGGTCGTGCTCGTTCGACCCCACCCCGTGCATCGCGACGAGCAGGGGTGTGCCCCGCCGGTCCGAGGCACTCCGTGTCCACTGCACCAGGTCCGCATCGATCATGTGGACAACGCTAACCATCCCCAACTCCCGCGCCTTCCGCCGAACTCGCTGCCGTCCCTGGTAGACACGGTGCATGTCCTCGCTGCGCACCCCCGATCCCGACTCCGGCTGGCTGTCCGACGAGGAGCTCGCGAACGTCCGCCGTCGTCTGCCGATCTGCTACGTCGAAGCGGTCCCCGTCCGCACCGACGGCCTCGGTGTCGTGACCGAGGTCGGGGTGCTGCTGCGGGTCTCCCCGAGCGGTTCGATCGCCCGCACCCTGGTGTCCGGTCGCGTGATGTTCGGCGAGTCGATCCGCACCGCACTGTTCCGCCACCTGGAGAAGGACCTCGGGCCGATGGCGTTCCCGCAGCTGCCCTCGAGCCCGGCCCCGTTCACCGTGGCCGAGTACTTCCCGCTGCCCGGCGCCTCGGTGTACACCGACGAGCGGCAGCACGCGATCTCGCTGGCCTACGTCGTCCCGGTCACGGGGACGTGCGAGCCCCGGCAGGACGCTCTCGAACTCACGTGGATGAGCCCGATGGAAGCCGCGTCCGACGCCGTCGCCGACGAGATGGAAGGCGGCCGCGGCGCCCTGCTCCGGGCCGGTCTCGCGTCGGTCGGCGCCCTGCACTAGCCCGACGGGGGCGGTCGTACCCAGCGCACGACGAAGCCCCGCGCGCACGACGAAGCCCCCGGATCCGATCGGATCCGGGGGCTTCGCAGCGCGGTCGCGAACCGGCTTCAGTGCTTGTCGTTCTTGAAGCTGTCGGCGACGCCGTGCGCGGCGTCCTTGACGTCAGTGACGCCCTGCTTCGCCGAGGCCTTGCCCTGGTCGGTCTGGCCTTCGGCCTTCAGGCGGTCGTTGTCGGTCGCGTTCCCGACGGCTTCCTTGACCTTGCCTGCCGCCTTCTCAGCGGCGTTCTTGATGTCATCGATGCCAGCCATAGGCACTCCTTCCAGAAGCGGACGTGTTCCCCGTCAGCCGCTTGCGCGGCATCCGTTGAAGCAGACCGTACGCCCGCCGGGGTACCCCACCCCCAGCCCCCGCCAAGGTTTGGCCCCCGCCTTCACGCAAAACACCGGTGTTCGCGGATCACACCCCGGGATGCGGGGGTGCGAAACGTGAACACCGGTGTCTTGCGAGCACCGCCGGGCTCAGACCGACGGGCTCAGGCCGACGGGCTCAGACCGCGCGGGTCGAGCGGGTGGTTCAGTGGCGGTCCGCAGCGCCGGCCGGACGGGAGGCGCGGCGCGAGCCACCACGACGGTTGCCGCCCGACTCGTTGCCGGACCGACCCGCGGCGTAGCCGCCCTCGGACGACCAGACGGCCGACGAGCCGCCGCGCACGACGTCACCGCTGCCGGAGCGGCGGTTGCCGCCGCTGCGGCGACCACCGGTCGAACCGGCGGCCGCGGCGCCGGAGCGCCCGGCGCCCTCGGAACGCGCGCCACGGGCCGGACGGCCCTGACGGCCCCCGGCCGAACCGGCGGACTCGCCAGCGGAACCGGAGCGTGCGGGCTGCGCCGCGCCTCCCGACCGACCGCCGCGACCACGGCGACGACCGCCACCGTCACCGGCGGACTCGGCAGAGCGCTGCTTGGGCTGACGCTGCTGGGTGGGCTGCTCCTCGGCGACGTGGCGGATCGGGGCGACCTCGCCGACGAGCGCGGTGACCGCGGCGGAGGTCGAGGTGACGTGCTGCGGCGTGACCTTGATCGCAGCCGCACGCATCATCTGCGCGACGTCGCGACGCTCGGCGGGCATCGTCACCGTGACGACGTCACCGGACGAACCGGCGCGCGCCGTGCGACCCGAGCGGTGCAGGTACGCCTTGTGCTCGGTGGGCGGGTCGACGTGGACGACGAGCTCGACGTTGTCGACGTGCACGCCACGGGCGGCGACGTCGGTGGCGACGAGCACGAGGGCCTCACCGGAGGAGAACTTCGCGAGGTTGCGCTCACGGGCGCCCTGCGACAGGTTGCCCTGCAGGTCGACGGCCGGGATCCCCTGGCTGCTGAGCTGCTTGGCGAGGCGCTTGGCGTGGTGCTTCGTGCGCATGAAGAGGATGCGGCGACCGTTGCCCGAGGCGAGGGCGCTCACGAGGTGCTTCTTCGCGTCGGCGTCGGCGACCTCGAACAGGTGGTGGGTCATCGCCTCGACGGGGCTGTTCGCCTCGTCGACGGAGTGCATCACCGGGTTGTGCAGGAACTTCTTGACGAGCTTGTCCACACCGTTGTCGAGTGTGGCGGAGAACAGCAGACGCTGTCCCTTCTCGGGGGTCGCCTGCATGATCTTGGTGACGCCGGGCAGGAAACCCATGTCGGCCATGTGGTCGGCCTCGTCGAGGACGGTGACCTCGATGTCGCCCAGGTTCACGTGGCCCTGCTGCATGAGGTCGGCGAGGCGACCCGGGCAGGCGACCACGACGTCGACGCCGCCGCGCAGGGCGTCGACCTGACGACCCTGACCGACGCCACCGAAGATGGTCGTGGTGTTGAGGCCCATGGCCTTGGCGAGCGGGGCGAGCGCGACGTCGATCTGCGTCGCGAGCTCACGGGTCGGGGCGAGCACCAGCGCGCGGGGGCGACCGGCGCGGCGCTTGCGGCCACTGGCGGCGAGGCGGGCGACCAGCGGGATCGCGAACGCGATGGTCTTGCCGGAGCCGGTGCGGCCGCGGCCCAGGACGTCCTTGCCCTGCAGGGAGTCCGGGAGCGTGTCCGCCTGGATGGGGAACGCCATGTCCTTGCCCTGGTCGGCGAGGACGGAGACCATCGGCGCGGGGACGCCGAGGTCGGAGAAACGGATGTCTTCGGTGGTCATGGTGACCTTTCGAGCCGGAGCGAGCCGGCTGTGGGCGCACTTGCGAGGCAGCGCGCGGGCGGGATGCGCGCCAACGGATGTGGCTGGCGCAGTCGCCGCAGCAGAGAAGCCTGGGCACCTTCGTGAGGTGCTCGATCATCGACCGGAGTCCGGAGACAGGTGGTCGGGAGTTCGGGGCGTCCGTACGACGCACGAGGCGATCGGCGCCTCGAGTACGACCAGCATAGCGTGCACATGCCCGGATCAGCGAGGGCCGGGTGGTTCGCCCCGCGCATGCGAGGATTCCGGGGTGCGCATGCGAACCGTCCTGTTGACCACCGCGATGGCCCTGGTGGCCGTCCTCGGCACCGCCGGCTGCGCCGAGGCCGCGACGACCAGCGCGGCCGCCAGCTACCGGAACCTGCCGACCTCGGGCCGTGTGGACTACCAGCTCGGCGGCGGCTACACCCCGCCGTCCGGTGTCACGATCGTCGAGCGCGACAGCACCGACCGCCCGGCGAAGGGCAAGTACAACATCTGCTACGTCAACGGGTTCCAGACGCAGCCCGAGGCCGCCCGCACCTGGAAGAAGTCCTACCCGTCGGCGATCCTCCGCGACCGCGCTGGCAAGCCGGTCTCGGACCCGGGGTGGCCCGACGAGATGCTCCTCGACACCCGGACGGCGGCCAAGCGTGCCCTGATCACGAAGGTGCTCGCGAAGACCGTTGCCCGCTGCGCTGACCGCGGGTTCGACGCGGTCGAGTTCGACAACCTCGACTCCTGGACCCGCAGTGGCAAGCGGCTCACCCGGTCCGGCAACCTGGCGCTCGCGAAGTCGCTCGTCGCCAAGGGACACCGGCACGGCCTGGCCGTCGGGCAGAAGAACACACCGCAGCTCGGGGCGTCCGGCCGGAAGCAGACCGGGTTCGACTTCGTCGTCGCCGAGGAGTGCGTGCAGTACCGGGAGTGCGCGGCGTACACGAAGGCCTACGGCGGGCGGGTCATCGACGTGGAGTACTCGGACACCCTCAAGCGCTCGTGGGGGTCGGTGTGCACGCTGAAGAGCCGTCCGGCCATGACTATCCTGCGCGACCGCGACCTGGTGACCCCGAAGGACGACGCGTACGTCTACAAGCGCTGCTGATCGCTCGGGCGTTCCTTCCCAGAACGCGTGCGATGCCTGGTCGAATCGGGCGGAGCGGGTCGGAACTCCCGACGGGGTACGCCCGGAACGACCGGGTACGCCCGGAAGCGCCAGCCAGCCGGGCCAGCCCCGCGCAGCCCTACGCCGGCCAGGCCTCGCGCAACGCGGTCGCGGCCTGGTCCGCCGACAGCCCCGCCGAGCGCGCCGCGCCGGCCAGGGCACGAGCGGCCTCGGCCACGGCGTCGGGGACCGCCGCCGGCCGCACCACCCGGGTGCCGGCGCCCCGTGCGGTGTGCACGAGCCCGGCTTCCTCGAGCAGCTGGTAGGCCTTCGCGACGGTGCCGGCGGCGAGGCCGAGCTCGTCCGCCAGCCCCCGCACGCTCGGCAGCCGTTCGCCGTCCACCAGGTACCCGGCGGCGATCTGCGCGGCGATCTGCGATCGGACCTGCTCGAACGGGGGCACGCGGCCGCCGACGTCGAGGGCGACGAGTCCTGTCATGCGTTCCACCCTAGAAGTCGTACTGCTCGCCGACGGGGATCGGGACCGGCACGGTGTTGCCCGGAGGCGCGAGCGGGCACGCCCACGCTGGGTCGTACGCGCACGACGGGTTGTAGGCGAAGTTGAAGTCGAGCACGAGCGACCCGAGGTCGTCGCCGCCCAGGTCCGAGCCCTTGATGGTGTCGAGCAGGTAGCGGCCGCCGCCGTAGGTGCCGCGGGCCTTGCCGGCGCTGGCGTCCTTGACGGGCACGAACACCCCGCCCGCGTAGCCGCCGTGCTTCCAGACGTCGAGGGTGCCGACACCGGGGACCCGCACCAGGCCGAGGCGGTCGAAGTGGACGACGCCGTCGGTGCCGGTCTCGAAGTCGAAGTCGGCGGGCTCCGTGGCCTCGATGCGGACCTGGAAGCGCCAGGCGGGGTCGTAGTCCGGCACCGGCAGGGACTCGAAGTCGCGGGCGTCCTCGTCGAGCAGCGGCGACGCCGGGTGCTCCGCGAACATCGCGTCGCGGGTCTCCCGCCAGAGCGCGTGCGCCGTCTGGGGGTCCGGCGTCGCGCGGACACGGCGGTACAGGTCGAACGTCATCCGCCGCCAATCCGTCGTCGCCAGCGTGCTGCGCACACGGTCGTCGGTCGTCGGCTCCTGGGGGCGCGTCTGGCTCACGTGGACGAGGCTACGCCCGCTGCGCGGTGGACGGGAGGCCCGACCCGCGTCGCGTCACGCGCCGTCGGTCCGCCAGGTGGGCGCGAGGGCACGCATCCGGAACGCCCGCCACTGCCAGATGACCCACATGCCGGGCCACAGGGCGAGGCCGAGGGCGGCCGGTCGCATGCGGTAGGTCAGGCGGTCGAGCAGCAGGGTCCGGCCACCCGGTGCGGGGAGGACGGCCATCCGGTGCGACATCGTCATCCGGCCGAACAGCCCGGACGTGCCACCGCCGTTGTCGCGCTGCACGGGGACCCCCTGCACCTCGTACAGGTCGAGGTCGACGTGCGTGTCGCCGCTCGGCACCAGGCCGAAGGCGTCCGCGGTGATCGGGTGCGGGTGACCGGGTTCCCACCGCTCGGGGAACCCCTGCGGATCGCGGGAGCGGTAGGCCAGGAAGGGCTTCGTCACCGCCACCATCACGGACGGGGACAGCAGGGCGTCGCGCACGGCCTCGACCGGCGCGTCGAGGACGATCCGGAGGCCGACGTGCATGCCGGTGACGCTACGCCCGCGGGCTGGGCGCTGCTCCGTGCGTCGCCCATGCGGGCATCGCACCCGTCGCGGCGCGGGGATCAGGCGTGCCGGGCCGACCGGCGGCGGGACCCCTCGGCGCGGTCGTGCCGGCGGAGCCGCTCGGCCAGTCCGAGCCGGACGGCCGGCCACTCCGACGCGATGACCGAGAAGACCACGGTGTCGCGCAGGGTGCCGTCTCGGCCGATCGCGTGGTTCCGGAGCACGCCGTCCTGCTTGGCGCCGAGGCCCGCGATGGCCGCGCGCGACTGCAGGTTGTGCCAGTGGGTGCGGAACTCGACCGCGATGCACTGCCACGCCTCGAACGCGTGCGAGAGCATGAGCAGCTTCGACTCGGTGTTGATCCCCGAGCGCTGGGCAGACTTCGCCAGGAACGTGCTGCCGATCTCGACGTGACGGTTGCCCGTGTCGATGTTCATGAAGGTCGTCGCGCCCACCACCCGCCCGGTCGGGCGGTCCCGCACGGCGAAGGGCACCATGCGGCCGGCCTCGTGCTCGGCGAGCCGCCGGTCGATCTCGGCCTCGACCTGTGCCGGAGCGGGCACCGAGGTGTACCAGGTGCGCCACAGATCGCCGTCCGCGACCGCCGCCCGCAGGTCTTCCGCGTGCTCCTGCCCGAGGGGCTCGAGGGTCACACGGTCGCCGGTCAGTGTGGGCACGGGGGCGATCTCCATGACCATGCATCCTACGGTCGCCGACCCTGGCGGAACCCGGTCGGACGGCGACCCTGTGGAGAGGGACAGCATCGCCCGGACAGCTATCGTGACGGACGTGGCAGAACGCACCCAGGAGAAGTACCAGGTCCGGTTCGCGTGGGGTCCCGGAGGCGCGGCACGCATCGCCCACGGCACCCACCTGCTCGTCTGGGTCGACGCCCTGCCGCCGAGCCCCGACGCCGCCGCGCAGCGGCGCGCGCTCCGGAACGTGAGCGCCCAGCTGCCGGAGGGTCCGGAGGTCGTGCTCGGCCACCTCGGCAACGCGGCGGCGGTCGCGGAACGGGTGACGGGCCTCCAGGCCGCACGTGGTGACCGATGCGTCGTCGCGATCGTGGCCGCCGGGCTGCACCACACCGCGACCCTCGACGACGCGGCCGAGGCGGCGGGGGAGTCCGTCGACGTCGCCGACGCACCCGACTTTGCCGTCGAGGACCTGCTCGCCGCCGGAGCCGTCGTCGACGCACTCACCGAGGTCGGCATCGACCACACCTCACCCGAGGCCGCTGCGGCCTGCGCGGCGTACACGGGGCTCCGCCGTGCCGTGCGGCACCTGGTCAGCGCGTCCGAGGGAGCCGCCGTCCTGAGCCGGGACGACGTGCACGCGGCGCTCGCCGCAGGCCCCGACCTGCCCGTCCTGCGGGAATCGGGGGAGCGCGCGTAGCGTTCGCCCCGTCACGGAACCAGCGAGCGAAGGAGCAACGCCATGAAGGCAGTCGTCGGCGACACGGTGATCGCGGAGGCCCCGGAAGAGGACCTCATCAAGATCGAGGGCAACTGGTACTTCCCGCCGTCGAGCGTGAAGACCGAGCTCTTCACCGAGAGCCCCACCCAGTACCACTGCCCGTGGAAGGGCGACACCCAGTACTTCACGGTGAACGTGGACGGCCAGGCGCTGCAGGACCGCGCGTGGTCGTACCCGACGCCGATCCCGTCGTCGTTCGAGCGTGTCGGCAAGGACTACTCGGGCTACGTCGCGTTCTGGAAGGACGTCCAGGTCGTCGCGTGACGACCGCCGCGCCCTGACCGGTGTGCCTCAGCCGGTCAGGGTGAGCACCACCAGCGCGATGTTGAGCGCCACGATGACCGCCGCGATCACCCACGCCACCACGCGGGTGATCGCGGCGTTCACGTCGGTGCCCATCACGCTCCGCCGTGACGTGTAGACCACGAGCGGCACGATCGCGAAGGCGATCCCGAAGCTCAGCACCACCTGGCTGACGACGAGCAGCATCGTCGCGTCGATGTGCAGCGCGAGCAGCACGATCGCGGGCACCAGGGTGATCGCCCGCCGGGCCACCAGCGGGATCCGCACGTGCAGCAGCCCCTGCATGATCTCCGCTCCGGCCATGCAGCCCACCGAGGTCGAGGCCAGTCCGGACGCCAGCAGTCCGACGGCGAAGAGGACCCCGACGACCGGGCCCACGTTCTCGGCGATGGCCCGCTGCGCCCCGGGGATCGAGTCGGTGCCCGCGACGCCCGGCAGGGTGGCCGCGGCGAGGACGAGCATCGCGATGTTCACCCCACCCGCGACGATCAGGGCGAGCCCGACGTCCCACCGGGTCGCGACGAGCACCCGGCGACGCTCCGGCCCGGCGGGGACGTCCCCGTGACGGTCCCGGGCGAGCGCCGAGTGCAGGTACACGGCGTGCGGCATCACGGTCGCGCCGAGCATCGAGGCCGCGAGCAGCACCGACCCGGCGCCCTCGAACCGCGGCACGAGCCCGGCGACCAGGTCTGCGGGTGTGACGCGGGCGAACAGCAGCCCGGCGCAGAAGCCCACCGTCAGGATCGCGAGCATCGCCGTCACCACGGTCTCGAACAGGCGCGTGCCCCGGCGGCTGTGCAGGGTCAGCAGCAGCATCGAGACGAGCCCGGTGATGATCCCGCCGACCACGAGCGGCAGGTCGAAGAGCAGGTAGAGGGCCAGCGCGCCGCCGATGACCTCGGCGATGTCGGTCGCTGCCGCCACGATCTCGGCCTGGCCCCAGAACAGCAGGCGCGGCGCGCGCCGCATCCGCAGGCCCAGGTGTTCGGGCAGCGACTTGCCCGTCACCACCCCGAGCTTGGCGGACAGGTACTGCACCACCACGGCGCTGGCGTTCGCGGCCACGAGCACCCAGAGCAGCAGGTAGCCGTACTCGGCCCCGGCGGTCAGGTTGGCGGCGACGTTGCCCGGGTCGACGTAGGCGATGGCTGCGACGAAGGCCGGTCCGAGCAGGGTGAGGCCGGCTGCACGACGACGCGGGGCACCGGGCGGGCGCTCGTCGAGCCGGGTGCTGGCAGTGTCGGTCATGCACCGATCCTGCCAGAGGATTCGGGGCGCCGAATCTTTTTCTTCGCCGATGCTGCGTTCGGTGGCCACCACGCCCGTGAGCGTGCCTCGGGCGGTCGCGATCCGTCGGCTGGGATGCCGTCGAGCGACGGTTGGTGACCGCTCGGCAGAGATGGGCTGGGCGTCGTGACCGCTCGCGGAAGGCGGACGGGAGGCCCGTGGCGGCGCTGCCACGCGCCTCCTGTGCGGCCGGTTGGTCGCGACTCGTCGCTTGCGTCGCGTCGGCTGGTCGCGATCCGTCGGCTGGTCGCGATCCGTCGGCTGCGAGGCCGTCGGGCGACGGTTGGTGACCGCTCGGCGGAGGCGAGCGGGGTGTCGTGACCGCTCGCGGAAGGCGGACGGGAGGCCCGTGGCGGCGCTGCCACGCGCCTCCCGGCCGGTGGTTGGTCGCGACTCGTCGCTTGCGTTGCGTCGGCTGGTCACGACCGGTCGGCTGCGAGGCCGTCGGGCGACGGTTGGTGACCGCGCGGCGGTGGTGAGCGGGGTGTCGTGACCGCTCGCAGAGGGCGGACGGGAAGCGGTCAGGCCGTGCTCAGTGCCTGCTCACTCCGCAGCGCGGCGGGCGCGGTGCGCCCGGACCTTCGCCCGGTTGCCGCACCGCTGCATCGAGCACCAGCGCCGGGTCCCGCCGCGCGACGAGTCGTAGAACACCAGGCCGCAGTCCTCGGCCGAGCAGCGGCTCAGCCGGGTCGGGCGGCCGTCGGCCTCGACGTCGTCGAAGCCGACCTCGGTGAAGAGCGCGACGGCGTCGCGCGCGACGCTGGACAGGGCCTGGGCCAGGCGGACCCGGTTGGCTCCGGCGCGGCGTCGGCCACCCGGGAGGCTCGGGGGCACGTCCGGCAGGGCGGCGAACAGGTTGACGGTGTCGATGTCGTCGGGCGCGGGGCGCGTGCGGCCGGCTCCGGCGCGCAGGCCCGCCGCCACGGCGGTGCGCTCGGCGGCCGTGCTCGCCGGCGCGGGGGCGGCGGCGACGGCCAACCGGGCGATCGCGGCGCGCAGGGCGCGGGCGTCCTGCAGCTCGCGGCCGCTGGCGCCGACGTCGATCGGCTCGGTGTGCTCGCTGAGCCACTCGTCCAGGTCGGCCGGGCTCGCGAGCAGTTCGCCGAGCTGCGACCGCGGGCGTCGTCCGGCGGAGTCGTCGGCGAAGCCACCCGTGTGCGCGAAGTCGAGCGCGATCCGTCCGGCGTCGAAGAACCAGGAGGAACCGGCGTCCGTGCGGATGTGCTGCCCCGTGTGCATCCGCCCAGGCTAACGGGTTACCGGCGCGCCTCCGTGCGTCGGGCACCTCATGCGGTATTCGACGCCATCGTGGCCGCGTCGTCGTCGGCGGTCCGGCGCCGCCAGGTGATGACGTTCCGGGCGTCGAACCGTCGGGAGCAGCGGGCACAGGCCAGGGGGCGTGTGGGGGTGCGGTACCGGAAGTGCTCGTGGCCCGCGGGGCAGCTGCCGATCCACGGTGCGAGCTCGCTGGCGATCGGCCCGTCGTGCAGGCGGGAGCCGGTGTACCCGATCGACGCGGCCGTGCGCTTCCACTTCGGTCCGTGTGCCGCCCGTGCGCCGGCGAGGGCGTGGGCGACCTCGTGCAGCAGGACCTGCTCGACGTCGTGATCGGAGAACCGGGTGGCCAGGTGACGGCTCACGGTGATCCGCTTCCGCGCGAAGTCGCACTGGCCGGCGCGGGTCTTCGCGTGGTCGAACCCGAACGCCCAGGTGCCGGCGCCGAGGTGTTCTGCGATCAGGGCCTCGGCGCGGAGCCGGACGGTCTCGAGCGCGGTCACTGCTCGGCGCGCGGGTCGGCCTGGCCCTTCTTCGCTGCCCGGGCCGCGATCCGACCCCAGATGTCGTCGGCCTCGGTCCGCGCGGCGTCGGGCGCACCGAGCACGCGACGGCGGATCGGCGGGACCTGCTTCACCGGCTCGGCGACGCGGGTGACGGGTTCGTCGTCCTCGGCGCGACGGGCGGCGACCTCGCGGGCCGTCCGGGGCTTGTCCGACGGTTCCGCCGGGTGCGTGATGGCGGCACGCATCGCGGCCTCGACCGCGGTGCGCAGGGCGTCGGTGCGCTCCGACGGCGCCCCCGCCTGGCGGAAGGCCTGGTAGGCCCGCGACAGGGCGGCGCGCGCCTCGTCGAAGCGGTCGTTCTCGAACAGCGACCAGCCCTCGATCTCGGCGGCGGCACCTTCGAGCTCCGGCCACTCCTCGGTGGCGGCGGTGTCGCGGGCCATGGCGGCTTCGTTGGCGGCGCGGTCGTGGCGCCCCAGGTCGTGCAGGACGTGCGCACGACGGATCCGTGCGGCGACCTTGTCCTGGCGCTCCCCGGTGAACATCGCGAGACGGAACACCTCTTCCGCGATGACGAGCGACTCGTCCAGACGACCGAGCAGACGGAGCAGCTCGGCCCGTTCGGCGAGGGCGTCGGTGCTGCGGCTCTGGCCGAGGTCGCGGAGCCGCTGGTGCACGGCGTCGACGTCGACCGCGGGTCGCAGGCTGATGGGCGCGAAGGTGCTGCCCGGGCTGACCCCGGCCGTCACGGGAGCCGCGTGGCGCGGTTCACGGGAACGGTCGGACGGGTCGGGCAGCTGGCGGTCGTCGGGCGGGAGGGACATCGGTTCGAGGGTAGCCGCGGTCTGCCGGGAGCCGTCGGTGCGACGCGCTCAGGTTGCGCGGGTGCGGCGGTCCGGGGTGCCCGGCGGAACGACCGACGGCCCGCCGTGCCGGAGCACGACGGGCCGTCCGGAGCGGTCGATCAGGAGTTGGCGGCCACCGCGGCGGCAGCGGCCACGCCGACGTAGGTGACCAGCGTCGCGATCGTGGCGACGACGGCCAGGACGATCGCGAAGATGCCCCAGCCGCGACCACGCTTGGTCACGGCGGCGATGATGCCCTGCACGAGCGCCCAGAGCCCGAGGATCGCGGCGACGCCGGCGATCACCGCACCGACACCGATCTGCGAGATGACGGCCGGGTCGTTCATGAGCTGACGCTGCAGCTCCTGCTGGTCCGGGGTGGCGCCGCTGCTCGGGACGAGGTTGTTGATCGCGTCGCTGTTGGCGAGCGCCGACCCCATCACGTACCCACCGATGACGCCGATCACGAGCGCGGCGAGTCCGAGGACGAACGCCACCACACCGAGGGTCTTCTTCTTGGGCTTCGGCTCGTCGTAGCTCTGCCAGGCCGGGGCACCGGAGTGCGACGGCGCGGCGGCGTACGGCTGCTGGTCGTGGCCCTGCTCGTGACGCTGCTGGTCGTTCCAGCTCGGCGTGCTCGACGGCTGGTCGTACTGCTGCTGCCCGTACTGACCCTGCTGCTCGCCGTTCGGCTGGCCGTACTGCTGCTGGCCCTGCCCGTACTGCTCGCCGTACTGCGGGGTCGAGGTCGGCGTCGGGTCCACCCGCTCGCCGTACCGCGGGGCGTCGGCGTCGGGCCGCTGCTGCGGGGCTTCGCCCCAGCTCGGCGCCTGGCCGTCGCCCGTCCGGTCCTGGTCGTTCCGGTCGTCGTTCGTCATCAGGGTTCCCATCGCTCGGTCGCGCACCTGCGCGGTCGTTCAGACCATCCTGACAGCCGGACCGGCCGAACGCCCGAAGTCCGTCCCCGGCGAGGCCCCGCGCGGGCGTCAGCCCCCGAACACGCTCCGGTTCGGCTCGGGGGACGCGACCGCCGTCTGGTCGGTGACGATCGGCGCTCCGGCGATGAACGAGCGGAGCTCCGCACCGTGCACGACCTTCGCCGGCATCGGGTCCGACGAGTACCGCCTGGGCATGTCCGCCACCGGCAGGTCGGTCGGCGAGCCGAGCAGCACGATGTTGCCGAACCGTCGGCCCTTGAGCATCCCGGTGTCCGCGACCGCGGCGACCGAGGGCAGCACCGACTGCAGGGTCGACGCCTGTCCGCGGGCGAAGGCCAGCCCGGCGCCGTCGGCCACGTTCACCGCGACGATGCCCGTCGGCGACAGGAACGCGGCGACCTCGCGGTAGAACTCGACGCTCGTCACGTGGGCGGGGATCTGCGAACCGCCGAACACGTCCACCACCGCCAGGTCCACCGTGCCGCGCAGGCCGGCGGGCAGCTTGCCGAGGACCTCGCGGGCGTCGCCGTACCGCACCCGGATCGAGGCGCCGCGGGGGAACGGCAGGGCCTCGCGCACGTGCTCGACCAGGTCGCGCTCGAGCTCGATGACCTGCTGCCGCGAACCCGGACGCGTCACGGCGACGTAGCGGGGCAGGGTCAGTGCCCCGGCGCCCAGGTGCAGCGCCGTGACCGGGCCGTCGGGCAGCAGGTCGATCGCGTGCCCGATCCGCCGGATGTACTCGAACGCCAGGTGGGTCGGGTCCTCGAGGTCCACGTGCGACTGGGGGGTGCCGTCCACCACCAGGGTGAAGGACCCCGGCCGGTGCCGGTCCGGCTCCACCACCGAGTACCCCGCACCGATCCGGAACCCGTCGAACGCATCAGCCATGCGGTCAATGGAACACCACCGCGATCACCACCCGCGTCCCCACCCCTGGTTGGTGTGCCCGGGGGACACCCGGAACGAGGCTGATCACACCGGTCGGGAAGGCCCCGCCGGACCACTTCGAAAGGCACACCATGTCGGTCCAGCTCCTCGCGAACGTGCTCATCGGCCTCGCCCTCGTCGGCCTCCTGGCGTACCGGCAGGCGACCTGGCGCTCCCTCGACCCGGCGCGCATCTGGCGCGGACCGCTCGTCATGGCGATCGTCGGGGTGGTCGTCCTCGCGCAGACCACGACGACCGTCACCACCACCGACGTCGTGTTCCTCGGACTCGAGGCCCTGCTCACCGTCGCCGTCGGCCTGGCGATGGGGGCCATGACCCGGTTCCGCACCGTGACGACACCGGACGACAAGGGCCGGACCCTGCAGTCCCGCACCGGTTGGCTCGGCGCCGGCCTCTGGATCGTCCTCATCGCCGCCCGCATCGGCCTCGACGTCCTCGGTGGCCACCTCGGTGCGCACCTGCTCACCTCGACCGGCACGATCCTGCTCGTGCTCGCCCTGAACCGAGCCGCCCGCGCCCTGGTCGTCGACCAGCGCATCCCCCGCGGGACCGACCGCCCGGCGACCGCCGGCCGCGGCATGATGGTGCGGTGAGCCTGCCGACCGAACCGGAGCGGACCGACCCCGCCGGGGTCCGGTCCCGCTCCGGCGTCTCGTGGCTGCTCAACGGCGTGGGCATCGCCGTGGTCGCCTTCTGGTTCGTCCGGAACGGCGTCCTGCTCCACCACCCCGCGTGGGTCTGGGTCCTCGGGGCCGCTGCGCTCGCCGCCTGGGCCGTCCGTGAAGGGGCACGCACACCCCGGGTCCTCGTCGCCGCAGCCGGCGTGATGGTCGCCGCCGGATCGCTCACCGTGGTGCCGACCGACTCGCTGCTGGTCGTGCCGGTGATCGTCGGGCTCGTCGTCCTCGGTGCCGACCTCCGCCTGCCGGTCTGGACGGCCGCGGTCGCCGCGCTCGCCGCCGTCGTGGTGGTCGCCGTCACCGCGACGCTCGAGCAGACGTCCGTGCAGTTCGTCCTCGGCGTGAGTGGCGGGCTGCTGCTCGGCGTGCTCGTCGGGTTCAGCCGTCGGCAGGCGCGGCTCACGACGGCGCAGGCCCGCGAGACCGAGCGCCAGCAGCAGCGCGCACGGCTCCTCGCCGACCGGTCGCGGGCGTCCCGGGACATCCACGACGTCCTCGCCCACTCGCTCGGCGGCCTGGTGCTGCAGCTCGACGCGGTCGAGGCCCTGCTGGAGGCCGGCCGCGTCGACGAGGCCACCCGCCGTGCCGGTGACGCCCGCGCGCTCGCCGCCGACGGTCTGGCCGAGGCGCGGCGTGCGGTGCACGCGCTCCGCGACGAGCCGCACTCCGGACGACCAGTTCCCGACGAGCCCCGGACCCACCGACCGCAGCCCGACCAGCCGGAGCCGACCCGTGCCTCCAGTCCGTCCGCAGACCGCGGGGCGGGCCTGACGGCCCTCGTCGACGCGCACCGCTCGTTCGGCGGCGAGGCCGTGGTGCAGGGCGACGCGACCCTCGCGGTCCTCGACGACGCCCACCGTGCCGCCGTGGTCCAGGTCGTCCGGGAGGCCCTCAGCAACGCCCGCAGGCACGCCCCCGGCCGCCCCGTGTCCCTGTCCGTGATCCGGGACGGCGACGCCGTGGACGTCGTCGTGGCGAACCCGTTGCCCAGCGGCGGCCAGGGGCTGCTCGGGATGCGCGAGCGGTTCGCGGAACTCGGCAGCGAGGCCACGGTCGAGGCCGAGCGTTCCGACGACGAGTTCGTCGTCGCCATGCACCTGCCCGTCGACGGCACGCGCGAGGCGGACACTGCGGACGACGCGGACGCGGCGGTCGTCGCCGAGGACGACCGCTCGTGACCATCCGGGTGCTCGTGGTCGACGACCAGGCCATCGTCCGCGACGGCCTGGTGACGGTGCTGTCGCTCGTGCCAGACCTGCGGGTGGTCGGGCAGGCGGCCGACGGGGCCGAGGCGATCGCCGCCGTCGGCCGGGACACACCCGACGTCGTCCTGATGGACCTGCGGATGCCGGGCGTCGACGGGCCGACCGCCACCGCACGGATCGTCGCCGAGCACCCCGGGGTCGCGGTGCTGGTGCTGACGACGTACGCCGACGACGACTCCATCGTCACCGCGATGCGGGCCGGGGCGCGTGGCTACCTGACGAAGGACGCGGGGCGGGCGGAGATCGCGGCCGCGGTGCGTGCGGTGGCCGCGGGGCAGTCGACCTTCGACGCGACGGTGGGAGCGCGGCTCGTGGCACACCTCGTCGGTGGTGCCGGTGCCGGTGCCGGTTCCGGTGGCCCTGCTGCTGCGCCTGCGGAGCCCGATCCCGGCCCGGCGCTCGGTGCGCGGTTCCCGGACCTCACCCCGCGCGAAGTGGACGTCCTCGAGCGCATCGCCGACGGCCGGACGAACCCCGAGATCGCCGCCGAGCTGTTCCTGACGGTGCCCACCGTGAAGTCGTACGTGAACCAGGTCTTCGCGAAGCTCGGGGTCCGCACCCGCGCCGAGGCCGTCGCCCGCGTCCTGCGCTGACCGTCGGCAGCCCGACGTCGTCCCCGGGTGACGCACTCGGGACAGGTGGATGCGTGCACATCGACGGCCAGCGGACGCCAAGACTCGTCGCCTACCGTTGACGCCTGTCGTCACGACGCCCGAGCGTCGATGCGTGTGTGCCCCACACCCCACGCGTCCGCCCGGACACCGTGACCACGACGTGCCCGTGAGCGCCCCCACCGCTCGAGCGTGCGCGCCGTCGGCGTGCTGCTGCGCGCCACCCCTCCGGCCACCCGCGCGCGCTGGCCGTCGAACGCACCGCACCCGATGACGAGTGCACCACTGCTGATCCGCCGCAGGAGACCTCCGTCATGACCGCCGACACCATGAGCGTGCCCACCACACGCCGCACCACCCCGGACCCCCACCGGTCCGGCAGCCGACCCACCCGGGCGATCCGGGCCTCCAGGCCGTTCCACGCCGACCGCGAGGCGGCGCCGACCTGGATGCGCCTCGTCGGCACCGCGCTGTTCGTGGCCGGCGCCGGGCTGTCCGCCGCCGTGCTCGGCTGGCCGGGCGATGCACCCGAGGTCGCGCTCCTGGTGCCGGGACTGCTCGCCGTCGCCCTCGGACTGCTGCTCGTCCTCGCCCGTGCCGGGTTCACCGTCACCGAGCGGCACGTGACCCTGCACTTCCGTCCGCTCCCGCCGCGACGCATCGCGCGCCGGCGGATCACCGACGTCCGTCTGGTCGAGGCGGACGCGGCCACCTACGGCGGGGTCGGCCTGCGGATCCGTCGCGGCGTGCGGGCGCTCATCCTCACGCCGGGGCTCGGGATCGAGCTCACCGACGACCGGGGGCGGGTCACGTTCGTCCGCACGCGGCGTCCCGAGGACGCGTTCCGTGCGCTGGCCGGACTGCCGGGCGGGCCGGGAGGCGCGGATCGCGTCGATCGCGAGCGTCTGGGCTGAGCAGGGGGCGCGTCCGGGCTGCACATCGGATGCGTCTCGGCTGCCTGCGCAGGGGAATGGAAGCGGCGTCCGGCGGCTTATACACGCCACTGCCGAATCCGGTCAAGCCGGGACTGGACAGCACGCCGCGGAGCGAACTATGATGACAGTTCGCGCTCCCTGGCATCCGTGTCGTCATATTTCGGTCGACGCAGAGTTCTGAGACAGAAACTCATCTCGCCCTGGTGCAGCCGGACCCGTATATGGCGGCGGGTACCGCTCACGGAGATCATCCCACACGTGCACCGACGTTCCGCGTCAGGCACGCGTCGGCGTGGTCGCAGGGCTTGCACTCTCAGGGTTCGCCGAGCGATCAATCCACTCACCTACACACTGCTCGTCAGTGTCGGCCCGACGGGGCCTACCGGAGGTCACACCCTTGGCTGCTGCGCCCAACGCATCCACCAACCCCAAGAACGGTCGCAACCACTCGCGACTCTCGTTCGCCAAGATCACGGACACCCTCACGGTTCCTGATCTGCTCGCACTCCAGACGGAGAGCTTCGACTGGCTCGTCGGCAACGACGTCTGGAAGGCCCGCCTCGCCGAAGGGCAGGAGCAGGGTCGCGCCGACCTCGCGCTGCACTCGGGGCTCGAGGAGATCTTCGAGGAGATCTCCCCGATCGAGGACCTCGGCGAGACCATGCAGCTCTCGTTCACGGCTCCCGAGCTCGAGGACCCGAAGTACTCGATCGACGACTGCAAGGAGCGCGGCAAGACCTACGCCGCTCCGCTGTACGTCAACGCCGAGTTCATGAACCACATGACGGGTGAGATCAAGACGCAGACGGTCTTCATGGGCGACTTCCCGCTCATGACCGAGCGCGGCACGTTCATCATCAACGGCACCGAGCGCGTCGTCGTGTCGCAGCTCGTCCGTTCGCCCGGCGTGTACTTCGAGCGCCAGCAGGAGAAGACCTCCGACAAGGACATCTACTCGGCGCGGATCATCCCGTCGCGTGGTGCCTGGCTCGAGTTCGAGATCGACAAGCGCGACCAGGTGGGCGTGCGCATCGACCGCAAGCGCAAGCAGTCCGTGACCGTCTTCCTCAAGGCCCTCGGCCTGACGAGCGAAGAGATCATGGACGAGTTCCAGGGCTTCGCGTCGATCGAGTCGACCCTCGAGAAGGACGCCGTCCTCACGAAGGAAGAGGCGCTCAAGGACATCTACCGCAAGCTCCGCCCGGGCGAGCAGGTCGCTGCCGAGGCCGCGCGTGCGCTCCTCGACAACTTCTACTTCAACTCGAAGCGCTACGACCTGGCGAAGGTCGGCCGGTACAAGGTCAACCGCAAGCTCGGCATGGACGCCCCGCTGTCCGACTCGGTGCTCACCGTCAAGGACATCGTCGCGACGATCAAGTACCTGGTGTCGCTGCACGCCGAGCGCACCACGATCGACGGCATCCGTGACGGCGAGCCGGTGCAGCTGCGCCTCGACGTGGACGACATCGACCACTTCGGCAACCGTCGCATCCGCGCCGTCGGCGAGCTCATCCAGAACCAGGTCCGCACGGGTCTGTCCCGCATGGAGCGCGTCGTCCGCGAGCGCATGACCACGCAGGACATCGAGGCGATCACGCCCCAGACGCTCATCAACGTGCGTCCGGTCGTCGCCGCGATCAAGGAGTTCTTCGGGACCTCCCAGCTGTCGCAGTTCATGGACCAGAACAACCCGCTCGCGGGTCTGACGCACAAGCGTCGCCTGTCGGCCCTCGGCCCGGGTGGTCTGTCCCGTGAGCGTGCCGGCGTCGAGGTCCGCGACGTCCACCCGTCGCACTACGGCCGCATGTGCCCGATCGAGACCCCGGAAGGCCCGAACATCGGCCTGATCGGCTCGCTCGCGTCGTTCGGTCGGATCAACTCGTTCGGCTTCATCGAGACCCCGTACCGTCGCGTCGTCGACGGCGAGGTCACGAAGACCATCGACTACCTCACCGCTTCGGAAGAGGACGACTTCGTCGTCGCGCAGGCCAACGCCCCGCTGACGAACGACTTCCACTTCGCCGACGACAAGGTGCTCGTCCGCAAGAAGGGCGGCGAGGTCGAACTCGTCGCCAAGGGCGAGGTCGACTACATGGACGTCTCCCCGCGCCAGATGGTGTCGGTCGCGACGTCGCTCATCCCGTTCCTCGAGCACGACGACGCGAACCGCGCCCTCATGGGTGCGAACATGCAGCGTCAGGCCGTCCCGCTGCTCCGCTCCGAGTCGCCGCTCGTCGGCACCGGCATGGAGGGCTACACGGCCATCGACGCCGGCGACGTCGTCACCGCCGACAAGGCCGGTGTCGTCTCCGAGGTCTCGGCCGACGCCGTCACCCTGCAGCTCGACGAGGGCGGCACGCAGACCTACTACCTGCGCAAGTTCGACCGCTCCAACCAGGGCACGAGCTACAACCACCGCGTCATCGTCTCCGCAGGCGAGCGCGTCGAGCAGGGCGAGGTCATCGCCGACGGTCCCGCGACGGAGAACGGCGAGCTCGCGCTCGGCAAGAACCTCCTCGTCGCGTTCATGCCGTGGGAGGGCTACAACTACGAGGACGCGATGATCCTGTCGCAGAACCTCATCAAGGACGACACGCTCTCCTCGATCCACATCGAGGAGTATGAGGTCGACGCCCGCGACACCAAGCTCGGCAAGGAGGAGATCACCCGTGACCTCCCCAACGTCAGCCCGGACCTGCTGGCCGACCTCGACGAGCGCGGCATCATCCGCATCGGTGCCGAGGTCCGCCCCGGCGACATCCTCGTCGGCAAGGTCACGCCGAAGGGCGAGACCGAGCTGAGCGCCGAGGAGCGTCTGCTCCGTGCCATCTTCAACGAGAAGTCGCGCGAAGTCCGCGACACCTCGCTCAAGGTGCCCCACGGTGAAGAGGGCACGATCATCGGCGTCAAGGTGTTCGACTCGCAGGACGGCGACGACGAGCTCGGCTCGGGCGTCAACCAGCGCGTGGTCGTCTACATCGCCCAGAAGCGCAAGATCACCGCGGGTGACAAGCTCGCCGGTCGTCACGGCAACAAGGGCGTCATCTCGACCATCCTCCCGGTCGAGGACATGCCGTTCCTCGCCGACGGCACCCCCGTCGACATCGTCCTCAACCCGCTCGGCGTCCCCGGCCGCATGAACTTCGGCCAGGTGCTCGAGATCCACCTCGGGTGGCTCGCCAAGCAGGGCTGGAACGTCGAGGGCATCCAGGAGTGGGCCGAGAACCTGCCGGAGGCAGCGCACAGCGCCGAGCCCGGCACCAAGGTCGCCACCCCGGTGTTCGACGGTGCGTACGAGCGCGAGATCGAGGGCCTCCTCGACTCGACCCTCCCGAACCGCGACGGCGAGCGCCTGATCGGCTCGTCCGGCAAGGCGCAGCTCTTCGACGGCCGCTCCGGCGAGCCGTTCCCGGAGCCCGTCTCGGTCGGCTACATGTACATCCTCAAGCTGCACCACCTGGTCGACGACAAGATCCACGCGCGTTCGACCGGTCCGTACTCGATGATCACGCAGCAGCCGCTGGGTGGTAAGGCGCAGTTCGGTGGACAGCGATTCGGTGAGATGGAGGTGTGGGCGCTCGAAGCGTACGGCGCCGCTTACGCCCTCCAGGAGCTCCTGACGATCAAGTCCGACGACATCCTCGGCCGCGTGAAGGTCTACGAGGCGATCGTCAAGGGCGAGAACATCCAGGAGCCCGGTATCCCCGAGTCCTTCAAGGTCCTCATGAAGGAGATGCAGTCGCTCTGCCTGAACGTCGAGGTCCTCTCGGCCGACGGCCAGGCGGTCAGCCTGCGCGACAACGATGACGAGGTCTTCCGCGCTGCGGAGGAGCTGGGCATCAACATCTCCTCGCGGTTCGAGTCGTCCTCCGTCGACGACATCTGATCCCGCCCGTACATCGAAGCCTGAATCAGCAAGAGAGAAGAACATTGCTCGAAGCAACTTCCTTTGACGCCATTCGGATCGGCCTCGCAACCGCCGAGGACATCCGTCAGTGGTCGTACGGCGAGGTCAAGAAGCCGGAGACCATCAACTACCGCACCCTGAAGCCCGAGAAGGACGGTCTGTTCGGCGAGCAGATCTTCGGTCCTTCCCGCGACTGGGAGTGCGCCTGTGGCAAGTACAAGCGTGTCCGGTTCAAGGGCATCGTCTGCGAGCGCTGCGGCGTCGAGGTCACCAAGTCCTCGGTCCGTCGTGAGCGCATGGGCCACATCGAGCTCGCTGCCCCCGTCACGCACATCTGGTACTTCAAGGGCGTCCCGTCGCGCCTCGGGTACCTCCTCGACATGGCGCCGAAGGACCTCGAGAAGGTCATCTACTTCGCGGCGTACATGATCATCGACATCGATGAAGAGGGCCGTCACGCGGACATGCCGGGTCTCGAGAACGAGATGCGTCTCGAGATCAAGACCCTCGAGGGCCAGCGCGACTCGATCATCGCCGACCGCCTCAAGAAGCTCGAGGACGACCTCGCAGCCCTTGAGGAAGAGGGTGCGAAGGCCGACGTCAAGCGCCGCACCAAGGACACCGCCGAGAAGGAGATGTCCCAGGTCCGCAAGTCGTTCGACGAGGACATCACCCGTCTCGAGCGTGTATGGGAGGACTTCCGCAACCTCAAGGTGGGCGACCTCAAGCCCGAGGACGCCGTCTTCCACGAGCTCCAGGACCGGTTCGGGATCTACTTCGACGCCTACATGGGCGCCGAGGCGATCAAGCTCCGGCTCGAGGCGTTCGACCTGGCCGCCGAGGCCGAGGCGCTGCGTCTGCAGATCGCCGAGGGCAAGGGCCAGAAGAAGATCCGTGCGATCAAGCGTCTGCGCGTCGTCAGCTCCTTCCTCGCCACCGGCAACTCGCCGGCGGCGATGGTGCTCGGCGTCGTGCCGGTCATCCCGCCGGAGCTGCGCCCGATGGTGCAGCTCGACGGTGGCCGGTTCGCCACGTCGGACCTCAACGACCTCTACCGTCGTGTGATCAACCGCAACAACCGTCTCCGCCGCCTGCTCGACCTCGGTGCTCCCGAGATCATCGTGAACAACGAGAAGCGCATGCTGCAGGAAGCCGTCGACGCGCTGTTCGACAACGGTCGTCGTGGACGTCCGGTCACGGGTACCGGCAACCGCGCCCTGAAGTCCCTGAGCGACATGCTCAAGGGCAAGCAGGGTCGTTTCCGCCAGAACCTGCTCGGCAAGCGTGTCGACTACTCGGGCCGTTCGGTCATCATCGTCGGCCCGCAGCTGAAGCTGCACCAGTGCGGTCTGCCCAAGCAGATGGCGCTCGAGCTCTTCAAGCCGTTCGTCATCAAGCGCCTGATCGACCTGTCGCACGCGCAGAACATCAAGTCGGCCAAGCGCATGGTCGAGCGTTCGCGTCCGCAGGTGTGGGACGTGCTCGAGGAGATCATCCGCGAGCGCCCCGTCCTGCTGAACCGTGCGCCGACGCTGCACCGTCTGGGCATCCAGGCGTTCGAGCCGCAGCTCGTCGAGGGCAAGGCCATCCAGCTCCACCCGCTCGTCTGTGCTGCGTTCAACGCGGACTTCGACGGTGACCAGATGGCCGTGCACCTGCCGCTGTCGGTCGAGGCCCAGGCCGAGGCACGCATCCTGATGCTCGCCTCGAACAACATCCTGAAGCCGTCCGACGGCCGCCCGGTGACCCTGCCCGCACAGGACATGATCATCGGTCTGCACCACCTCACGACCGTCCGCGAGGGCGCCGTGGGCGAGGGCCGTGCGTTCTCGTCGGTGGCCGAGGCGATCCTGGCGAACGACCAGCACACGCTGCACCTCAACGC
Organism: Curtobacterium sp. 8I-2; assembly: GCF_902506155.1. Taxonomy (NCBI): domain Bacteria; kingdom Bacillati; phylum Actinomycetota; class Actinomycetes; order Micrococcales; family Microbacteriaceae; genus Curtobacterium; species Curtobacterium sp. 8I-2. The sequence goes on along the minus strand of NZ_LR732826.1, from coordinate 533,708 downwards.
GAAGGTGAAGATCCGCATGACGGGTGTCCACTTCGCCGAGGGTGAAGCCCCCGAGGGCTACGAGCAGGGCGACACGCTGCTGCTCGAGACGACCCTGGGCCGTGCGCTCTTCAACGAGACCCTGCCGGCGAACTACCCGTTCGTCCAGAAGGTCACCGACAAGGGTGTGCTCTCCGCGATCGTCAACGACCTCGCCGAGCGCTACTCCAAGACCGAGACGGCCGCTGCGCTGGACCGGATCAAGGACGCCGGCTTCTACTGGGGCACCCGCTCCGGTGTGACCGTCGCCCTGTCGGACGTCGTGACGCCTCCTCGCAAGAAGGAGATCATCGCGGGCTACGAGATCCAGGCCGCCAAGGTGCAGGGCGAGTTCGACAAGGGTCTGATCACCGACTCCGAGCGTCGCGCCGACCTGATCAAGATCTGGACCGAGGCCACCAACGAGATCGCACAGGAGATGCGGGACAACTTCCCCGTCGACAACACGATCAACCGCATGGTGTCGTCCGGTGCTCGTGGTAACTGGCTGCAGGTCCGCAACATCGCCGGTATGCGTGGTCTGGTGAACAACCCGAAGGGCGAGATCATCGCCCGCCCGATCATCAACTCGTACCGCGAGGGCCTGACCGTGGCGGAGTACTTCATCGCCACGCACGGTGCTCGCAAGGGTCTGGCCGACACGGCGCTCCGTACGGCCGACTCCGGCTACCTGACCCGTCGTCTCGTCGACGTCTCCCAGGACGTCATCATCCGCGAGGACGACTGCGGTACGACGCGTGGCCTCGAGCTGCCGATCGCGACCGTGGACGCCGACGGCAAGCTCGTCCGCGACCCGCGCGTCGAGAACACCGTGTACTCCCGCACCCTGGCCACCGAGGCCGTGGACGCCAAGGGCACGGTCGTTGCAGAGGCCGGTGAGGACGTCGGTGACGTGCTCCTCGAGAAGCTGCTGGCAGCCGGTGTCGAGAGCATCAAGGTGCGCTCGGTCCTGACCTGCGAGTCGGCCGTCGGTGTCTGCGCGAAGTGCTACGGCCGTTCGCTCGCCACCGGCAACCTGGTCGACATCGGTGAGGCAGTCGGCATCATCGCCGCGCAGTCCATCGGTGAGCCCGGTACCCAGCTGACGATGCGTACCTTCCACACGGGTGGTTCGGCCTCGGCCGACGACATCACCCAGGGTCTGCCGCGTGTCACGGAGCTCTTCGAGGCGCGTACCCCCAAGGGCGCGTCCCCGATCGCCGAGGCCCCCGGCCGCGTCGTCGTCGAGGACACGGACAAGGGCCGTCGGATCATCCTGACGCCGGACAACGGCGACGAGCCGTTCATCTACCCGGTGCTCAAGCGTGCGACGCTCCTCATCGAGGACAACCAGCACGTCGAGCTCGGCGAGCAGTTCATCGCCGGCACCGTCGACCCGAAGGAAGTCCTCCGGGTCAAGGGTGTCCGAGAGGTCCAGAAGCACCTGGTCAACGGTGTGCAGGACGTCTACGGCTCGCAGGGTGTGCCGATCCACGACAAGCACATCGAGGTCATCGTCCGCCAGATGCTCCGCAAGGTCACCGTCGTCGACCACGGCGACACCGACCTGCTGCCGGGTGAGCTCGTCGACCGGTCGCGCTACAACGCGCTGAACCGTGCGGCGCTGCAGGAGGGTCGCAAGACCGCCTCGGCTCGCCAGGAGGTCATGGGCATCACGAAGGCGTCCCTCGCGACCGAGTCGTGGCTGTCCGCCGCTTCCTTCCAGGAGACCACCCGCGTGCTCACGCAGGCGGCCATGGAGGGCAAGCAGGACCACCTCGTCGGCCTCAAGGAGAACGTCATCATCGGTAAGCTCATCCCTGCCGGGACGGGCCTCAGCCGGTACCGTGACGTGGACGTGAACGCGACCGAAGAGGCGAAGGCGGAGCGGTACCCCAACCGCATCTTCGCTGACGACTCGTCGTTCTCGGACGCCGACCTGAGCTTCGTCGACTTCGACAGCTTCTCGTCGGACGACTTCACGCCGGGCACGTACAACTGAGCCTGATGTGATCCCACGAAGGCCCCGTCTCCGCAAGGAGGCGGGGCCTTCGTCGTGTCGTCACCACGTGACGGCCTGGAGGCACGGTGCCCGGCCGCCATGGGCCTCCCGTCCGCCGTGGGGTCGCGGCTAGAGCGCGCGGCCCGCGCCGTTGTCGCGGCCGGAGCCGCGACCGGTCTCGTCGACCAGCGAGAACAGGCTCAGCACGTTGCCGTCGGGGTCGCGGACGTCGAACCAGTCGACCGCGCCGTCGACGCACTCGACGGGGCCGATGTCGATGCCGAGCGCGCCGATGCGTGCGTGCTGCGCGGCGACGTCGTCGACGCCGAAGCGGACGCTGACCGGGTTCTCCTCGGCCTGTTCGTCGACGTAGAGCTGGATCCAGATGCCGCCGACCTCGTACTCGGCGACGCCGTCCTCGGGTTCGAGGTCCGGCTCGGTGCGCTCGAAGACCGCGCCGTACCAGAGGCAGGACGCCTCGATGTCGGTGACGGGCAGCCCCACGGTCACGCTCGTGATGTCCATGTCTCATCATGTGCCCGGGCGGGGGCGCGCGTCGAGAGGGATTCCGCTGCGTCGCGCTGTCCGGCCCGTGTCGACCTGGTGTCGTTCGTCGCGGTGTTCCTCCACAGGCGGCATCGCGCCGATGTCCTCCACCGCCTGCCGGTCTGAGGCCACGGAGCGGTCCGCGGTCCGTGAGGCTGGTCGTCATGTGCACCCGAACGACCGCAGCGAGACCGCACCGACGGCACCCCGACGGGGAGGTGACCGGCACCGTGTCCACCTCGGCGCTGCCCCTCGTCACCGCGTTGGTCGGTCTGCTCGGTCTCGCGATCGGGTCGTTCCTGAACGTCGTCGTGCACCGCATCCCCGCCGGGATGTCGGTCGTCGCACCGGCCAGCTCCTGCCCCGGCTGCGGCCACGGGATCCGGGGGCGCGACAACGTGCCGGTGGTGTCCTGGCTCCTCCTGCGTGCCCGGTGCCGTGACTGCGACGCGCCCATCTCGGCTCGGTACCCGCTCGTCGAAGCCGCCACGGGCCTCCTGTTCGTCGCGGTGACCCTGCTCTCGGTCCTCGCACCGTGGCCGACGTGGGCGGCACCGGACGGTCTTCCCGGAGCGATCCACGCTGCGATCCTGCTCGTCGCACTGCTGTACCTGATGGCGATCAGCATCTCGTTGACGCTCATCGACCTCGACACCCACACCCTGCCGAACCGGATCGTGCTGCCGGCGTACATCGTGTTGCCCGTGCTCCTGCTCGTGGCATCGGTGGTGTCCGGGGACTGGGGCGCCGCGGTCCGCGGGATCGGCGGTCTCGTCGTCCTCGGCGGTGTCTACCTCTTGCTCGCGCTGGCGGTCCTCGGCGGGATGGGACTCGGGGACGTGAAGCTCGCCGGCGTGCTCGGTCTCGTGCTGGCGTACCTCGGATGGGGACCCCTCGCGGTGGGTTCTTCCGCCGCGTTCCTGCTCGGCGGTACCTTCGCAGTCGTCCTCCTGGCCGTGCGCCGGGCGGGCCGCCGGAGCGGGATCCCGTTCGGCCCCTGGATGCTCGCGGGTGCCTGGCTCGGCATCGCCGTCGGTGCGCCCGCGTGGGATGGCTACCTGCGCCTCCTCGGACTCGCCTGACGCCTCGTCACGCGCTGCGCCACCAGACCGACCCGAAGGCGGTCACGGAAGGACCACCCATGTCGAAGAGCATCGTCGGCGTCGACATCGGCGCCGCCGCGATCCGTGCCGTCGAGGTGCAGGACGCGGACCGGGTGAGATCGACGATCCTGCGGCTCGCCGAGGTGCCGGTACCCGTCGGCGCGACGAAACAGGGCGAGGTGCTCGAACCGAACACCGTGGCGGGCGCACTCCGCCAGCTCTGGTCGATCGGGCGCTTCCGCTCGAAGGACGTGACGACGGACGCAGGCGGCACCGCGGCGGGCTGATCCGACCCGCACGGACCGGTGTCGGCCGCGCCACGCCGACATCACTTCCGCGACGCCCGTCGAGGAGATTACGATGCTCACGGCGCCGTGTCCGCGGCTGCTCATCCCCTCTCGAACGGTCGGCTCGAATCGGCCGTTCCTCGTCGTGCCCGGAGTCGCGCGTGTTGGTCGGAATCGTGGAGTTCCTCGGTTGGTTCGGGGCAGTAACCGTCCTCGCTGGTTACATCTTGTTCTCCACGGGCAGGATCCCGAACGGTCCGCTCTACCAGTTGCTCAACCTGATCGGCGGCCTCGCGGTGGCCGTCAACGTCGCCGCCCACCACGCCGTCCCCTCGACGATCGTCAACGGCATCTGGGCGATCGTCGCCGTCGTCGTCCTGGTGAAGATGGTCCGTGCGCGTCGCGCGGCGAAGCGCGACGGGTCCGCTGCGGCCGAGCCGCCGGTCCTGCGCGCGGAGCCGCCGGCCACGACCGGGGTCCTGCCGGTCATCGGGCCGGCGCTGCGCGACCACGAGCCGGAGGGGGCCGGCGAGACGGACGCGACCACGGGCCTCCAGCGGGTCGACCTGGCGGACGCGACGGTCGCGACGGACCCGACCCGCCCGACGACGTCGGATCTCGTGCCCGCGACGGTGCCGGAGGCGCCCGCCCCGATGACGGAGACCGTCCCGATCATCACGGCGACCATCGCGCTCGCCCTGGTCGCCGCAGCGCAGGAGCAGTCCGACCGTGCGCACGTCGACGACACGGACCACGCCGAACCCGCTCGCTGACCAGCCGGTCGGCGATACGATCGGCCCATGTCCCGGTGGCTGATCGCGACGATGACGTCGATCCTCTTCATCGCGCTCGTGATCGCCGTCACGGGCTTCGAAGCCCTGCTCGCCGACGTCGAGGTCATCTCGCAGCCCGACGCCACCCCGTACCTCGGGCCTGCGATGGTGGTCGGCGGCGCGGTGGTCGTCTTCCTGGCGACCGCGGCGGGTGTCCGCGACGGCAACCCCGGGGTGACCGCCCTCGTCGCGGCGGCGACCGTCTACCTGGTCATGCTCGGCGTCGGAGCCGTGGGCTACGCACTCGTCCGCTCGGACGCGACCGAGCTCCTCGTCTTCCCGGCGGGGTACGCCCTCGGCCCATTCGTGGTCGGTTCCGTCGTGGTGGCGCTCCTGTCGGTGCTCGGCGGGATCGCGACGGCTCGCCACCAGGCGCGGACCGCGGGCGGCTCGGTCGCGACCGACGGGACGCACGCGACCAGCGGTGCGGACGGGTCGGGCGGGCTCTCCGGGCACAACCGGACGAACGCGGGCGAGGGACCCGCCGAGCGGTAGTCTTCGGACAGCACGACGCACACCAAACGGGGGAACGATGAGCGACCAGCACGCGCAGGATCCGGACCAGCAGGGCGGCTGGGGTGCCGTCCCGCCGGTGGCCTCGATCCGTGGCACCGACGGCGCCTTCGCCGCAGCCGGCCAGACGGTCGGCCCTGGTCCTGCGGTCGGTCCCGGCGCCGGTTTCGCCGGAGCGCCCGGTGCCGGCTTCGCCGGAGCGCCCGGGCCGGTGCCGCAGCGTCCCCGCCGGAAGCTCCGCCGCGGGCAGCTCATCGGGATCATCTCGGGTGGCACCGCCGTCGTCCTGCTGCTCGTCGCCGGGGTCGTCGGGTACTCGGTCGGTTCCGCCTCGCACTCGGCCGACCGCCCCGTGCGGGCGTTCCTCGACGACCTGACGGCCGGACGCGTGGCCGACGCCCTCGACGACGCGGGCATCGAACGTGGGAAGTCCGACGTGCTGCTCGGTGACGCCGCCTACGCGAAGGCATCGGACAAGGTCACCGGGTACCGCGTCGCCGCGACGCGGACGGACGGCGACACCGCGACCGTCCGGGCGTACCTGCGCCAGGGTGGCCAGGACGTCGCCGCGACCTTCACGCTCGACAAGACCGGGACCGACTGGGGTGTGTTCCCGGTCTGGGAGCTCCAGGCCCCCGAGCTCGGCTCGGTCGACGTCGCCGTGCGCGGACCCTCCGGTGCGTCGGTCACGGTCGCAGGCCGGAACGTGCGGACCGCGAAGGACGGCACGGTGAGCCTCCGCGCGCTGCCCGGCACCTACGACGTCGCCTTCGACGGCGGCAAGTGGACCACGGCACGTGGTGGATCGGCGGACGTCAGCGGGTTCGGCCGGACGACGTCGACCCCGGTGCAGATGACGACCACCCTGACGACCGCGGGGCAGCAGGCCGCCAAGCGAGCGGTGGACGACTGGGTGGACGGCTGCATCGCCTCCACCGACGCCGCGCCGGCCGGCTGCAGCTTCTACGCGTACGGCCAGAACCCGGCGTACACCTACACGAACCAGAAGTGGACGCTCGAGACGCGGCCGACGGTCCGGGTCGGCAGCTGGACGACGAACGGCTGGTTGATCACGACGACCACGTTCGGGCGGGCGAAGTACACGGCGGACATCTCGGGTGCCGCCGGCACCGGAACGGCGTCCGCGGGGCCGCTCAACGTCAACGCGAGCGGGTACGTCACCGGCTTCTCGAGCGACGGTGCCACGTTCCGCTCGGCGGTGGGCAACGGCTCGTCCGACACCGGCTCATGACGGTGTCGGTTCCCGGGGTGACCCGGATTGATTTCGTCCCGTTCCGCGGGTAGTCTCTACCGGGTGTGCGCCCTCGGGCGCGCCCGAAAAGTCCGGCGAGCGGGATCGCCCAGCCGGACCACTCCGTCCCCCACTCGAACACCCGCCGTCCGGCGGTGATCAGCGTGGGACGAGGAAGCCGGCGGAACGCGCCGGCCAGAGAGCACGAGCGAAGAACCAGGAGAACAGTTGCCTACTATTCAGCAGCTGGTTCGCAAGGGTCGTACGCCGAAGGTCACCAAGACCAAGGCGCCCGCCCTGAAGGCGAACCCCCAGCAGCGTGGTGTGTGCACCCGCGTCTACACCACCACCCCCAAGAAGCCGAACTCGGCACTGCGCAAGGTCGCTCGTGTCAAGCTCTCCAACGGCACCGAGGTCACGGCCTACATCCCCGGTGAGGGCCACAACCTCCAGGAGCACTCGATGGTGCTCGTCCGCGGCGGTCGTGTGAAGGACCTCCCGGGTGTGCGGTACAAGATCATCCGTGGCGCCCTGGACACCCAGGCAGTCAAGAACCGTAAGCAGGCTCGCAGCCGCTACGGTGCGAAGAAGGGTTGAGTTAGATGCCTCGTAAGGGTCCCGCTCCCAAGCGTCCCGTCGTCGCCGACCCGGTCTACGGTGCGCCGATCGTCAGCCAGCTCGTCAACAAGATCCTGCTCGACGGCAAGAAGGGCCTCGCTGAGCGCATCGTCTACGGTGCACTCGAGGGCGTTTCCGCCAAGAACCAGCAGGACGCCGTCGTGACGCTGAAGAAGGCGCTCGACAACGTCCGTCCGACCCTCGAGGTCCGCAGCCGCCGTGTCGGTGGCTCGACCTACCAGGTCCCGGTCGAGGTCAAGCCGCACCGCGCGAACACCCTCGCGCTCCGTTGGCTCACCTCGTACGCCAAGGCCCGTCGCGAGAAGACGATGACCGAGCGTCTCATGAACGAGATCCTCGACGCGTCCAACGGCCTCGGTGCCGCGGTCAAGCGCCGCGAGGACACGCACAAGATGGCCGAGTCGAACAAGGCCTTCGCCCACTACCGCTGGTAGTCCCGGCACCGTCCGGGCGCCGGTGGTCAAGAACCCCGGCGCCCGGACGGCCGCCAACCTCTCCTACAACTCTTCCGGAGGAACCCTGTGGCACAGGACGTGCTCACCGACCTGAACAAGGTCCGCAACATCGGCATCATGGCGCACATCGATGCCGGCAAGACCACGACGACCGAGCGCATCCTGTTCTACACGGGCATCACGCACAAGATCGGTGAGGTCCACGACGGCGCTGCCACGATGGACTGGATGGCGCAGGAGCAGGAGCGCGGCATCACGATCACGTCGGCCGCGACGACCTGCTTCTGGGACAACAACCAGATCAACATCATCGACACCCCCGGTCACGTGGACTTCACGGTCGAGGTGGAGCGCTCGCTCCGCGTCCTCGACGGTGCCGTCGCCGTGTTCGACGGGAAAGAGGGCGTCGAGCCCCAGTCCGAGACCGTCTGGCGTCAGGCCGACAAGTACGAAGTCCCGCGCATCTGCTTCGTCAACAAGATGGACAAGCTGGGCGCCGACTTCTACTACACCGTCGACACCATCGTGAACCGCCTCGGCGCGGAGCCCCTCGTGCTCCAGCTGCCGATCGGTTCCGAGAGCTCGTTCGAAGGCGTCGTCGACCTCGTCCAGATGCGTGCACTCACCTGGCGCGGCGACGCCAAGGGTGACGTCGCGATGGGCGCGAAGTACGAGATCGAAGAGATCCCGGCCGACCTGCAGGACCGTGCCGCCGAGTACCGCGAGAAGCTCATCGAGCGCGTGGCCGAGGCGGACGACGTCCTCATGGAGCGCTACCTCGAGGGCGACACCGACTTCTCGGTCGCCGAGATCAAGGCAGCGATCCGTGCCCTCACGGTGAGCAGCACGCTCTACCCGGTCCTCTGCGGTTCCGCGTTCAAGAACCGTGGTGTCCAGCCGATGCTCGACGCCGTCATCGACTACCTCCCGTCCCCGCTCGACGTGCCGCCGATGATCGGCCACGACGTCAAGGACGAGGAGAAGGAGATCATCCGCAAGCCCGACGCGACCGAGCCGTTCTCGGCGCTCGCGTTCAAGGTCGCGGTGCACCCCTTCTTCGGTCGTCTGACCTACGTGCGCGTCTACTCCGGCTCGATCGAGTCCGGTGCCCAGGTCATCAACTCGACCAAGGGCAAGAAGGAGCGCATCGGCAAGATCTTCCAGATGCACTCCAACAAGGAGAACCCGGTCGCCAACGTGACCGCTGGCCACATCTACGCGGTCATCGGCCTCAAGGACACCACCACCGGTGACACCCTGTGCGACCCGACCAACCAGGTCGTCCTCGAGTCGATGACGTTCCCGGAGCCGGTCATCGAGGTCGCCATCGAGCCGAACACGAAGGCTGACCAGGAGAAGCTCTCCACGGCCATCCAGAAGCTCGCCGAAGAGGACCCGACGTTCCGCGTCGAGCTCAACGCCGAGACCGGTCAGACGACGATCAAGGGCATGGGCGAGCTCCACCTCGACATCCTCGTCGACCGCATGAAGCGCGAGTTCCACGTCGAGGCGAGCGTCGGCAAGCCCCAGGTGGCCTACCGCGAGACGCTCACCAAGATCGTCGAGCGCTACGACTACACCCACAAGAAGCAGACCGGTGGCTCCGGTCAGTTCGCGAAGGTGCAGATCGCGCTCGAGCCGATGGAGGTCACGAGCGAGAAGGTCTACGAGTTCGTCAACGCGACCTCCGGTGGCCGTGTCCCGCGCGAGTACATCCCGTCGGTCGACGCCGGTATCCAGGACGCCATGCAGGTCGGCATCCTCGCGGGGTACCCGACCGTCGGCGTGAAGGCCATCCTCAAGGACGGCGCGGCGCACGACGTCGACTCGTCCGAGATGGCGTTCAAGATCGCCGGTTCGATCGCCTACAAGGAAGCGGCTCGCAAGGCCGGTCCGGCGATCCTCGAGCCGATCATGGCCGTCGAGGTCCGTACTCCGGAGGAGTACATGGGCGACGTCATCGGTGACCTGAACTCCCGTCGTGGCCAGATCGCCTCGATGGAGGACGCCTCGGGCGTCAAGGTGGTCCGCGCGAGCGTGCCGCTGTCCGAGATGTTCGGCTACGTCGGCGACCTGCGGTCGAAGACCTCTGGTCGTGCGGTCTACTCGATGACCTTCGAGACCTACAGCCAGGTCCCGGCCAAGGTCGCCGAGGAGATCATCGCGAAGAACGCGGGGGAGTAGCGCTCAGCGCTTCTCCACAGGCGGGGGCGCCCGGCGACGGGCCCCTCGCCACCAAGTAAAGTACAGACACACACCGCGCACCCACGGTTCCGAGCCCATCCAGGGCCGGCCGGGGGTGACGCTTCCGAGTCCTGAGGAGGACCCACAGTGGCCAAGGCCAAGTTCGAGCGCACCAAGCCGCACGTCAACATCGGAACCATCGGTCACGTCGACCACGGCAAGACCACGCTCACGGCGGCGATCACCAAGGTTCTGCACGACCAGTACCCGGACCTCAACGAGGCCCGCGACTTCGCGCAGATCGACAACGCTCCCGAGGAGCGCCAGCGCGGCATCACGATCAACATCTCGCACGTCGAGTACCAGACCGAGAAGCGTCACTACGCGCACGTCGACGCCCCCGGTCACGCCGACTACGTGAAGAACATGATCACGGGTGCGGCACAGATGGACGGCGCGATCCTCGTGGTCGCCGCCACCGACGGCCCGATGCCCCAGACGCGTGAGCACGTCCTGCTCGCCCGCCAGGTCGGCGTCCCCTACATCGTCGTCGCACTGAACAAGTCCGACATGGTGGACGACGAGGAGATCCTGGAGCTCGTCGAGCTCGAGGTCCGCGAGCTCCTCGGCTCGCAGCAGTTCGACGAGGACGCCCCCGTCGTGCAGGTCTCGGCGCTCAAGGCGCTCGAGGGCGACGAGAAGTGGGTCAAGTCGGTCCAGGACCTCATGGCCCAGGTCGACGAGCACGTGCCGGACCCGGTGCGCGCCACCGACCAGCCGTTCCTGATGCCGATCGAGGACGTCTTCACGATCACCGGTCGTGGCACCGTCGTCACCGGTCGCGTCGAGCGTGGCACGCTCAACCTGAACGCCGAGGTCGAGATCGTCGGCATCCGCGCGACGCAGAAGACCACGGTCACGGGCATCGAGATGTTCCGCAAGCTGCTCGACTCCGCGGTCGCCGGTGACAACACCGGTCTGCTCATCCGTGGCCTCAAGCGCGAGGACGTGGAGCGCGGCCAGGTCGTCGTGAAGCCGGGTTCGGTCACGCCGCACACCGAGTTCCAGGCGAACGCGTACATCCTGACCAAGGACGAGGGTGGGCGTCACAACCCGTTCTACGCGAACTACCGCCCGCAGTTCTACTTCCGCACCACGGACGTCACCGGCGTCATCACGCTGCCCGAGGGCACCGAGATGGTCATGCCCGGTGACACCGTCGCCATGACGGTCGAGCTGATCCAGCCGATCGCCATGGAAGAGGGCCTCCGCTTCGCCATCCGTGAGGGTGGTCGTACGGTCGGCGCCGGTACGGTCGAGAAGATCATCAAGTAACTCCGGTTCCTTGCGACAGCGGGGTCGGGCCTTCGGGTCCGGCCCCGCTTCGTCGTACCCGGCCACTGGCGCGCCGTACAGGGTGCCGGACAGGAGGAACGGGGCGGGGTCGGCCACGGGCCTCCTGTCCGCCCCGTGACCCGTCACAGGCTTCACGGAGTTGGCTCGGGCACGTGACCCGCCTCCGCAGATCCGCGACCTCCGGTCGCGGCTACCACCGCGTCCGTTCCGGACGCGGTTTCTCGTTCCGTGACCCCGACGGCAAGACCGTGACCGATCCGGACGAGCGCCGTCGGCTCGAGGAGTTCGTGATCCCGCCGGCGTGGGACGACGTCTGGATCTCGCCGTACCCGAACGGCCACATCCTGGCCACGGGCACGGACGGTGCTGGCCGTCGCCAATACATGTACCACCCGTCGTGGCGTGAACGGATGGACCGGATCAAGTACGACCGCGCGCTCGCACTGGCGGAGTCGTTGCCGGTCGCCCGTCGCGGTGTCACACAAGACCTCCGCCGGCCGGAACCGGACCGCCGGCGCGCGCTGGCCGCAGCCTTCCGGATGCTCGACCAGGGGTCGCTCCGGGTCGGGTCCGAGCGGTACGCCACCGAGCACGGCAGCCGCGGGCTGTCCACGCTGCTCTGCGCGCACGCCCACGTGTCCGGCGACGACATCGAACTCGACTTCCCCGGCAAAAGCGGGCAGGAGTGGTCGTCGTCGATCCACGACCACGACCTGGCGCGGGTCATCGCCGGCATGAAGCGACGCGGACCCAATGCGCGTCTGCTGTCGTTCCGCGAGCGCCGTGGGGCGGAGTGGGAGCCGCTCTCCGCCGAGGACATCAACGCCTACGTGAAGGAACGTGCCGGCGACGAGTTCACCGCGAAGGACTTCCGGACCCTGCACGGGACGGTCGCGGCCGCGGTCGACCTGGCGAAGACCGGGCCGCAGTCATCCCAGGCCAAGCGGAAGAAGGCCGTGTCGCACGCGGTGAAGGCCGCGAGCGACGAGCTCGGCAACACCCCGACGGTGTGCCGACAGAGCTACATCGACCCCCGTCTGCTCGATGCGTACGACCACGGGGAGACCATCGATCCAGACCGCCTGGCGTCCGCCGAGGCCGAGGTCCGGGCACTGCTCTACCGACAATGACCCGGGGGCCGTCCGGATGACGTAGCGTTGGTCGACGTGCCGGACCACCCCACACGGCACGGAAGGACCCACAACAGTCGTGACCGACGAGTGCATCCACGGTTTCCCCACCGAGCTCTGCGACATCTGCGCACCCCGGCAGCGCGAGGCGTCGGAGATCCCAGCTACACCGGCACCACGCCGGACCCGCATCACCACCAACCTGCGCGTCGACCCGCCGGCCTCCGGGCCGAACACGTCGCTCCGGTCGCCGACGTCGCTCCGTTCGTCGTCCGCCGACCTGCCCGAGGCACGTGAGTTCGCAGCGCTCCGTGCCCACCACGTCACCCACATCGACAACCTCGACGGCATCGTCGGCGCCGGCGCGATCCTGGCGGCCGACCAGGCCGAGCCTGTCGTGGACGTCAGCTCCGCCGACACCCGTGCCGCACGTGCCGAGGCCGAGGCACCGGACGGTTCCTCGATCGCCGGGCACGTGCCGTTCACGCTGTCGCCCGACGCGACGCGGTGGGACGAGCTCCGCACGGGCGCCGAGGGTGAGCGCTGGTCCGATGCCGCCCGTCGCACCCGCGCGATCGACTACGTGGTGCTCGTCGTGCCGGTCTCGGCGTTCGGCGCCTCGGTGATCGTCGCGGACCAGGACGCCGACGCCGACGACGTCCGGTTCGCCGTCGGCCCCGACGCCGGCACGAACCTGATCCGTCGCACCGACTTCACGGACCCGGAGATGCACGGCCTCGAGCTGCTCGCCGGTCCGAGCGTGCCGTTCACCTCGGTGGCCGTGATCGGTGTGCCGAACGACAAGGCCCGGCAGACCGTCCGCGCCGTGCTCGCCGACCACGGCGGACACGCTCCCCGCGTGGCCGTCTTCCCGCCGTGGTTCGTGCCCCCGGTGACCGCCGAGTGACGGTCTCCTGACCCGTCTCGACGCACCCTCCGGACCACGTCCGGAGGGTGCGTTGCGTTGCGGGGCCGAGCCGGGCCTCCAGACCGTCCGATCCCCGTGGATCCGGGCAAGCGAGCCGGCGGGACGCGCCCGGCAATTCACGACACGCCCGGGTTGCACGTGGGCCGGGGCTATGCGAGACTTGTCCGGTTCCGAATTCCCCGTGGGTGTACGCCCACAGGATCACTGCTCTGGCAGTGCACAACCCCCTTGTTCAGCAGGGCTGGGTTGGGCCGCAGGCAGCAGAACACGACTCCCCGAGATGTGACGGACGCGGTGTACGACTGCTGCGCCCGGAGCACGAGGCAGTCGATTGCCCACGCTGGACGGCCACGGTCGCCCGCGAGGTTGACAGGTGAACAGCGGTCATCCCCAGTGGATGCGGCCGGTTGGTTCAGGAAAACAGCACGGTCCGCAGGAATGCGGAACCGAGCGGCGTCAGGCGGCCAGAAGGTGCGCGGCGCAGAGAGGACAAGAGACACATGGCGGGACAGAAGATCCGCATCCGGCTCAAGTCGTATGACCACGAGGTCATCGACACGTCGGCCCGGAAGATCGTCGACACGGTGACCCGTGCCGGTGCAACCGTGGTCGGCCCGGTGCCGCTCCCCACCGAGAAGAACGTGATCGCAGTGATCCGTTCCCCTCACAAGTACAAGGACTCGCGCGAGCACTTCGAGAAGCGCACGCACAAGCGGGTCATCGACATCGTCGACCCGACGCCGAAGGCCGTGGACTCGCTCATGCGACTCGACCTGCCGGCCGACGTCAACATCGAGATCAAGCTGTAAGGGGGCTGACCAATGGCGAACTCAACCAAGACCGTCAAGGGCCTCCTCGGCAAGAAGCTCGGGATGACCCAGGTGTGGGACGAGAACAACAAGTTCATCCCCGTCACCGTGATCGAGGTCGGCCCGAACGTGGTCACCCAGATCCGCAACGCTGAGCGCGACGGCTACGAGGCGATCCAGATCGCCGCCGGTGCCATCGACCCGCGCAAGGTCAACAAGCCGGCCGCTGGCCACTTCGAGGCCGCTGGCGTGACCCCGCGTCGCACCCTCACCGAGATCCGTACCAACGACTCCGCTGAGTACACGCTCGGCCAGGAGCTCACCGTGGACAGCACGTTCACGGCGGGCCAGAAGGTCGACGTCGTCGGTACCTCCAAGGGCAAGGGCTTCGCCGGTGTCATGAAGCGCCACGGCTTCCACGGCGTCGGCGCCTCGCACGGTGCGCACCGCAACCACCGCAAGCCCGGCTCGATCGGTGCTTCCTCGACCCCGTCGCGTGTCTTCAAGGGCATGCGCATGGCCGGTCGTATGGGTGGCGACCGCGTGACCGTCCTCAACCTCACGGTGCACGCCGTCGACGCCGAGAAGGGTCTGCTGCTCGTCAAGGGCGCCGTCCCCGGTGCTCGTGGCCGCTCCGTCTTCGTCCGCACCGCCGTGAAGGGTAAGTGATCATGGCCACCACGACCGCAACCACGATCGACGTCCTCGACGCATCGGGTGCCAAGTCCGGCACCGTCGAGCTCCCCGCAGCTCTCTTCGACGTCGAGACCAACGTCCCGCTGATCCACCAGGTCGTCACCGCGCAGCTCGCAGCCGCGCGTCAGGGCACCCACAAGACCAAGAACCGCGGCGAAGTCCGCGGTGCCGGTCGCAAGCCGTTCAAGCAGAAGGGCACCGGCCGCGCCCGTCAGGGTTCCGTCCGTGCTCCGGAGCACACCGGCGGTGGCGTCGTCCACGGACCGACCCCGCGTGACTACTCGCAGCGCACCCCGAAGAAGATGATCGCCGCTGCTCTGCTCGGCTCGCTCTCGGACCGCGCCCGCGGTGGCCGCATCTCCGCTGTGGAGGGCTTCGTCGCGGCTGAACTGCCGTCGACCAAGACCGCCCGCACGCTCCTCGAGAAGGTCGCGCCCGTCAAGAACGTGCTCGTCGTGCTCGAGACGGACGACGAGCTGACGCTCAAGTCGATCCGCAACCTGTCGAACGTCCACGCGCTCTCGTACGGCCAGCTCAACGCCTACGACGTGCTGCGTTCGGACGCCGTCGTCTTCAGCAAGAGCGCCCTCGACGCCTTCATCGCGTCGAAGACCGCGAAGGAGATCACCGCATGAGCGGCTTCAACAAGGACCCGCGCGACGTCGTCATCTCGCCGGTCGTCTCGGAGAAGAGCTACGCGCTCATCGACCAGGGCAAGTACACGTTCATCGTGGACCCCCGCTCGAACAAGACCGAGATCAAGCTCGCCATCGAGAAGATCTTCAACGTCAAGGTCGCGAGCATCAACACGCTGAACCGCCCGGGCAAGACCCGTCGCACCAAGTTCGGTCTCGGCAAGCGCAAGGACACCAAGCGCGCCATCGTGACGCTCAAGTCCGGTTCGATCGACATCTTCACGGCTGTCGGCTGAGGACCAGAGGGATAAATCATGGCTATTCGTAACTACAAGCCGACGACCCCCGGTCGTCGCGGCTCGTCGGTCGCCGACTTCGCTGAGATCACCCGTTCGACTCCGGAGAAGTCACTGCTTCGTCCGCTGCCGAAGACCGGTGGTCGCAACAGCTCCGGCCGTATCACCACGCGTCACATCGGTGGTGGCCACAAGCGCCAGTACCGCGTGATCGACTTCCGTCGCTCCGACAAGGACGGCGTCGACGCCAAGGTCGCTCACATCGAGTACGACCCCAACCGCACTGCGCGCATCGCGCTCCTGCACTACGTGGACGGCACGAAGCGGTACATCATCGCGCCGAACAAGCTGAAGCAGGGCGACGTCGTCGAGCAGGGCCCCGGCGCCGACATCAAGCCCGGCAACAACCTGCCGCTGCGCAACATCCCCGTGGGTACCGTCGTGCACGCCATCGAGCTCCGCCCCGGTGGCGGCGCCAAGATGGCCCGCTCCGCCGGCGCCTCGGTGCGTCTCGTCGCCAAGGACGGCCCCTACGCGCAGCTCCGTCTGCCGTCGGGCGAGGTCCGCAACGTCGACGCACGCTGCCGCGCCACGATCGGCGAGGTCGGCAACGCCGAGCAGTCGAACATCAACTGGGGCAAGGCCGGCCGCATGCGCTGGAAGGGCGTCCGCCCGACCGTTCGTGGTGTCGCCATGAACCCGGTCGACCACCCGCACGGTGGTGGTGAGGGCAAGACGTCCGGTGGTCGTCACCCGGTCAGCCCCTGGGGCCAGTCCGAGGGCCGTACGCGCAAGCCGAACAAGCCGAGCGACAAGCTCATCGTCCGTCGCCGTAACGCCGGCAAGAAGCGCAAGTAGGAGTTCAGAAGATGCCACGCAGTCTGAAGAAGGGCCCCTTCGTCGACGAGCACCTGCTCCGCAAGGTCGTCACGCAGAACGAGGCCAACACCAAGAACGTGATCCGTACGTGGTCGCGTCGGTCGATGATCGTCCCGAACATGCTCGGGCACACGATCGCCGTCCACGACGGCCGCAAGCACATCCCGGTGTTCGTCACCGAGTCGATGGTCGGTCACAAGCTCGGCGAGTTCGCGCCGACCCGCACCTTCCGTGGTCACGTGAAGGACGACAAGAAGGGCCGTCGCCGCTGAGGCGGCGACGCAGAGGAGGAACGAAATGGTGGAGTCGATCGCACGCGTGCGACACATCCGCGTCACGCC
The DNA here is from genome assembly GCF_902506155.1 of Curtobacterium sp. 8I-2. Taxonomy (NCBI): domain Bacteria; kingdom Bacillati; phylum Actinomycetota; class Actinomycetes; order Micrococcales; family Microbacteriaceae; genus Curtobacterium; species Curtobacterium sp. 8I-2. The sequence continues at coordinate 516,806 of NZ_LR732826.1, read as the reverse complement.
TCAGAAGGCCCGTCGCGTCATCGAGCTGATCCGCGGCAAGCAGGCCCACGAGGCCCTCGCCATCCTGAAGTTCGCCCCCCAGGGCGCTTCGGAGCCCGTGTACAAGCTGGTCGCCTCGGCGATCGCGAACGCACGGGTCAAGGCGGACTCGACGAACAGCTTCCTCGACGAGCGCGACCTCTACGTGAGCCGCGTCTTCGTCGACGAGGGCACGACCCTGAAGCGGTTCCAGCCGCGCGCCCAGGGCCGCGCCTTCCGCATCAACAAGCGCACCAGCCACATCACGGTCGTCCTCGCGACGCCGGACGAGGTCGAGGCTGCCGCGACGAGCAAGAAGGCGAGCAACTAATGGGCCAGAAGGTCAACCCGTACGGTTTCCGTCTCGGGATCACGACGGACCACGTCTCGCACTGGTTCACCGACAGCAAGAAGGCCGGTCAGCGCTACGCCGACTACGTGGCCGAGGACATCAAGGTGCGCGAGTACCTGAAGAAGACCCTCGACCGCGCCGGTGTCGCACGCATCGAGCTCGAGCGCACCCGTGACCGTGTCCGCGTGGACATCCACACGGCTCGTCCGGGCATCGTCATCGGCCGCCGCGGCGCCGAGGCGGAGCGCGTTCGCGGTGAGCTCGAGAAGCTCACCAAGAAGCAGATCCAGCTGAACATCCTCGAGGTCAAGAACCCCGAGACCGAGGCCCAGCTCGTCGCGCAGGGCATCGCCGAGCAGCTCTCCGCTCGTGTCGCGTTCCGTCGCGCCATGCGCAAGGGCCTGCAGGGTGCACAGCGCGCCGGCGCCAAGGGTGTCCGCATCCAGGTGTCGGGTCGTCTCGGCGGCGCCGAGATGTCGCGTTCGGAGTTCTACCGCGAAGGCCGTGTGCCGCTGCACACGCTCCGCGCGAACATCGACTACGGCTTCTACGAGGCCCGGACCACGTTCGGCCGCATCGGCGTGAAGGTCTGGATCTACAAGGGCGACATCACGAATAAGGAGCTCGCTCGCGAGCAGGCGAACCAGCGTTCGTCGCGCCCCGAGCGTCGTGGCGGCCCGCGCGGTGAGCGTGGAGACCGTGGCGGCGACCGTCGTGGCGGCGACCGCGGTGACCGTCGCCCGCAGCAGGCCCCGCAGGACGCGCCGGCCGGCGCAGGAGTTGAGGCGTAACCATGCTTATTCCCCGTCGAGTCAAGCACCGCAAGCAGCACCACCCGAAGCGTTCGGGTCAGGCAACCGGTGGTACCAAGGTCAGCTTCGGCGACTACGGCATCCAGGCCCTCACCCCGGCGTACGTGACCAACCGTCAGATCGAGTCCGCTCGTATCGCCATGACGCGTCACATCAAGCGTGGTGGCAAGGTCTGGATCAACATCTACCCGGACCGTCCGCTGACCAAGAAGCCCGCCGAGACCCGCATGGGTTCCGGTAAGGGTTCGCCCGAGTGGTGGGTCGCGAACGTGAAGCCGGGCCGGGTGCTCTTCGAGCTCTCCGGCGTCAGCGAGGAGATCGCCCGCGAGGCGTTGACTCGTGCAATCCACAAGCTGCCCCTCAAGGCACGCATCATCAAGCGCGAGGAGGGCGACGCATAATGGCGATCGGTTCCAAGGAGCTCCGTCCGACGGAGCTCGACACGTTCGAGAACGAGCGTCTCGCTGACGAGCTGAAGAAGGCCAAGGAGGAGCTCTTCAACCTCCGCTTCCAGTCGGCCACCGGCCAGCTGGAGAGCCACGGTCGTCTCCGTGCCGTCAAGCGCGACATCGCCCGCATCTACACCGTCCTCCGCGAGCGCGAGCTCGGCATCCGTGCCACTCCCGCGCCCGTCGAGACCGCCCCCAAGGCCAAGAAGACGACGAAGAAGGCTGACAAGCCGGCCGAGTCGACCGAGGCCGAGACCGCCGAGGAGAAGTAATGGCGAACGAAGAGAAGAACTCCGCCGCCCTCACTCGCGGCTACCGCAAGACGCGTCGCGGCTACGTGACGAGCGACAAGATGGACAAGACCATCGTGGTCGAGGTCGAGGACCGCGTGAAGCACGCGCTCTACGGCAAGATCATCCGTCGTACGTCCAAGGTGAAGGCCCACGACGAGCTCGGCACCGCTGGTGTCGGCGACCTCGTCGTGATCAGCGAGACCCGTCCCCTCAGCGCGTCCAAGCGCTGGCGCCTGGTCGAGATCCTCGAGAAGGCCAAGTAGGCCTCGGCCTGCTTCGGAATAGGAGACAGCAGTGATTCAGCAGGAATCCCGCCTGAAGGTCGCCGACAACACGGGTGCCAAGGAGATCTTGACCATCCGCGTGCTCGGTGGCTCGGGTCGTCGCTACGCCGGCCTCGGTGACGTCATCGTCGCCACGGTGAAGGACGCCATCCCCGGCGGCAACGTGAAGAAGGGTGACGTCGTCAAGGCCGTCATCGTTCGCACCAAGAAGGAGACCCGTCGTCAGGACGGCTCCTACATCAAGTTCGACGAGAACGCGGCAGTGATCCTCAAGGCCGACGGCGACCCGCGCGGTACGCGCATCTTCGGTCCGGTCGGTCGCGAGCTCCGTGACAAGAAGTTCATGAAGATCATCTCGCTCGCGCCGGAGGTGCTGTAAGCCATGGCGAACATCAAGAAGGGTGACCTCGTCCAGGTCATCACGGGCGCGACGCAGGAGCGTGGCGGCGACCGTGGCAAGCAGGGCAAGGTCATCGAGGTCCTCAAGGACAAGAACCGCGTCGTCGTCGAGGGCGTGAACTTCGTCACGAAGCACGTCCGCGTCGGCCAGACGCAGCGTGGTTCGAAGACCGGTGGCATCGAGCAGCACGAAGCCTCGATCCACGTCTCGAACGTCGCGCTCGTCGACCCGAAGACGAAGAAGCCGACGCGTGTCGGTTTCCGCACCGAAGAGGTGGAGAAGGACGGCGTCAAGAAGACCGTCCGTGTCCGCTACGCGAAGAAGTCTGGTGAGAAGCTCTGATGACTGACACGACTGCTGCGCCCGCTGGCAAGATCCAGCCGCGCCTCAAGCAGAAGTACCTGGCCGAGATCAAGACGGCCCTCACCGAGCAGTTCGGTTACGCGAACGTCAACCAGGTCCCCGGCCTGGTCAAGGTCGTCGTGAACACCGGTGTCGGTGAGGCAGCTCGCGACTCGAAGATCATCGAGGGGGCCATCAAGGACCTCACGGCGATCACGGGTCAGAAGCCCCAGGTGAACATCGCCCGCAAGTCCATCGCACAGTTCAAGCTGCGCGAGGGTCAGGCCATCGGCGCGCACGTCACCCTCCGTGGTGACCGCGCGTGGGAGTTCCTCGACCGCCTGGTCACGCTCGCACTGCCCCGCATCCGCGACTTCCGCGGTCTCAGCGACAAGCAGTTCGACGGCAACGGCAACTACACGTTCGGTCTCACGGAGCAGTCCGTGTTCCACGAGATCGACCAGGACCGCATCGACCGTGTCCGCGGCTTCGACATCACTGTCGTGACCACCGCGAAGACGGACGACGAGGGACGCGCGCTGCTCCGGCAGCTCGGCTTCCCGTTCCGCTCCAACGAGCAGACGGTCTAAGCTACTTCGAGCAGTGCGGGCCGGAGGATTCACGTCCTCCGGCCCGCACGCACGAACACACCGATCTCGGGGAACCGCCCCGGGATCACTCGATCGCTCAGGTCGGCATTCGTGGAACGGGTGTCGAAACCAGGCGAGAAATGGACGAACATCATGACGATGACCGATCCGGTCGCAGACATGCTGACCAGATTGCGGAACGCGAACTCCGCGCACCACGACGCAGTCGCGCTCCCGAGCTCCAAGCTCAAGAAGAACATCGCCGACATCCTCAAGCGTGAGGGCTACATCAGCGAGTGGAAGGTGGAGGACGCCCGAGTCGGGCAGACCCTCACCATCGACCTGAAGTACGGCCCCGAGCGCGAGCGTTCGATCGCCGGCATCAAGCGCGTCTCGAAGCCGGGCCTCCGGGTCTACGCGAAGTCGACGGAGATCCCCCAGGTCCTCGGTGGCCTCGGTGTGGCGATCCTCTCGACCTCCTCCGGCCTCCTGACCGACCGCGAAGCCGAGCAGAAGGGCGTGGGTGGGGAAGTCCTCGCCTACGTGTGGTGATCGACAATGTCACGAATCGGACGTCTCCCCATCGACATCCCCGCCGGCGTCACCGTCTCCGTTGACGGTCAGAACGTGGCGGTCAAGGGCCCGAAGGGCGAGCTCGCGCTCGTCATCGCGGAGCCCATCCAGGCCAAGGTCGAGGAGAACCAGGTCCTCGTCACCCGTCCGGACGACGAGCGCGAGTCGCGTTCGCTCCACGGACTGACCCGGACCCTCATCGCCAACAACATCATCGGCGTGACCCAGGGCTACACCAAGGGCCTCGAGGTCGTCGGCACCGGTTACCGTGTCGCGGCCAAGGGCTCGAACCTCGAGTTCGCGCTCGGGTACTCCCACTCGATCACGGTCGAGCCGCCGGCGGGCATCAGCTTCGCGGTGGAGGGCAACAACAAGGTCACCGTCGCCGGTATCGACAAGCAGGCTGTCGGCGAGGTCGCCGCGAACATCCGGAAGCTCCGGAAGCCCGAGCCCTACAAGGGCAAGGGTGTCCGTTACGCCGGCGAGAACGTGCGCCGCAAGGCCGGAAAGTCAGGTAAGTGATCATGGGACTCCTCAAGACACGAGGCAAGAGCAAGGCGGCCGCCAAGGCGCGTCGTCACAACCGTCTCCGCAAGAAGATCACCGGCACCGAGGCTCGTCCCCGTCTCGCCGTCACCCGCTCGTCGCGTCACGTGTTCGTGCAGGTCATCGACGACGCGAAGGGTCACACCCTCGCCAGCGCCTCGACGATGGAGGCAGACCTCCGCTCGTTCGACGGCGACAAGACCGCCAAGGCCCGTCGCGTCGGTGAGCTCCTCGCCGAGCGCGCGAAGTCGGCTGGCGTCGAGGCCGTGGTCTTCGACCGCGGTGGCAGCAAGTACGCCGGTCGCGTCGCCGCGATCGCCGATGGTGCCCGTGAAGGAGGGCTGAACCTGTGAGCGACAACGCGAACACCAACGAAGACGCCAAGACCGAGGCCGTCGAGGCCACGGAGACCGAGGCAGTCGAGACCACGGAGGCCACCGAGGCGAGCACGGAGGCCACGGCCACCGATGCGACCGCCGAGGCACCTGCCGAGGGCGCCAAGACCGGCAAGGAGGCGGAGGCACCTGCCGTCGCCGAGCGTCCGGTCGAGACCGCCGCGGGTTCCGCGTCCAACAACCGCGACTCCGCTGACAACCGTGGCCGTCGTGGTGGCGGTCGTGACCGTCAGCAGGGCCGTGACCGCAACAACCGCGGTGGCGACAGCCAGTTCCTCGAGCGCGTGGTGACCATCAACCGCGTGTCGAAGGTCGTCAAGGGTGGTCGTCGCTTCAGCTTCACGGCGCTCGTCGTCGTCGGCGACGGCAACGGCCTCGTGGGCGTCGGCTACGGCAAGGCCAAGGAGGTCCCCACGGCGATCTCCAAGGGCGTCGAAGAGGCGAAGAAGAACTTCTTCCGCGTCCCCCGCGTCGGCAACACGATCCCGCACCCGGTGCAGGGTGAAGCCGCCGCTGGCGTCGTCCTCCTGCGTCCGGCAGGCCCCGGTACCGGTGTCATCGCCGGTGGTCCGGTCCGCGCCGTGCTCGAGTGCGCCGGCATCCACGACGTGCTGAGCAAGTCGCTCGGCTCGTCGAACACCATCAACATCGTGCACGCGACCGTCGAGGCTCTGAAGCAGCTCGAGGAGCCCCGCGCCGTCGCGAGCCGTCGTGGCCTCGACGTCGAGCGGGTCGTCCCGGCCCGTCTGCTCCAGGCCGAGGCCGCAGCCCTGCGTGCCGCGACCGAGAAGGCAGGTGCGTGATGGCGATGCTGAAGATCACGCAGATCAAGTCCGTTATCAGCGAGAAGCAGTACCAGCGCGACACCCTGCGCAGCCTGGGCCTCAAGCGCATCGGCCGTTCGGTCGAGCGTGAGGACAACTCCCAGAACCGCGGGTACATCGCGACGGTGGCGCACCTCGTGAAGGTCGAGGAGGTCGACGCATGAGCGACGAGAAGAACGAGCGCGTGCAGGTGCTGAAGCTGCACCACCTCCGTCCCGCAGAGGGCGCCAAGAAGGACCGCACCCGTGTGGGTCGCGGTGAGGGCTCGAAGGGCAAGACCGCTGGGCGTGGTACCAAGGGCACGAAGGCCCGTTACCAGGTCCGGGTCGGCTTCGAGGGTGGGCAGATGCCGCTGCACATGCGCACCCCGAAGCTCCGCGGGTTCAAGAACCCGTTCCGGGTCGAGTACCAGGTCGTGAACCTGGACAAGATCTCGGAGCTCTACCCCGATGGTGGCGACGTCACCGTTGCGGGCCTGGTCGCCAAGGGCGCCGTCCGCAAGAACGAGAAGGTCAAGGTTCTCGGTCAGGGTGACATCACCGTGAAGATCACGGTCGCGGTCGACAAGGTCTCGGCGTCCGCCGCCGAGAAGATCGTGGCTGCTGGCGGCACCGTCTCCCAGTAACCCCCGTCGGCGGCCCGTGCGTTTGCGCACGGGCCGCCGTTACGGTTTCCTTGACAGTGGCCGGCATCCGCCAGCCGGGTCGGCCCTGCCGACCGAAACCGGTCCGGCCGCGATCGACGGCCCCGGTCCCACAAGTTCGGAGTCATCGTGTTCAGAGCGGTCGCGCGCATCATGCGCACCCCTGATCTTCGCAAGAAGATCGGCTTCACCCTCGCGATCATCGCGCTGTTCCGTCTCGGGTCGTACATCCCGGCACCGTTCGTCGACTACACCGCTGTGCAGAGCTGTCTCGCCAGCGCGTCGTCCTCCGGCGGCCTCTACGACCTGATCAACCTCTTCTCCGGCGGCGCGCTGCTGAAGCTCTCGGTCTTCGCGCTCGGCATCATGCCGTACATCACGTCGTCGATCATCGTGCAGCTGCTGCGCGTGGTCATCCCGCACTTCGACACCCTCTACAAGGAGGGCCAGTCGGGCCAGGCGAAGCTGACGCAGTACACGCGGTACCTCACGATCGCGCTGGGCGTCCTGCAGTCCACGACCCTGATCACGGTCGCTCGTTCCGGCGCCCTGTTCGGCACCAACGCCTCCGCCTCCTGCACGTCGATCATCTCGAACGACAGCTGGTACGCCATCATGCTGATGGTCGTCACGCTGACCGCCGGCACCGGCATCATCATGTGGATGGGCGAGCTCGTCACCGAGCGCGGCATCGGCAACGGCATGTCGCTCCTGATCTTCACGTCGATCGCGGCGCAGTTCCCGTCGGCGCTCTGGGCGATCGAGCAGTCGCAGTCCTTCGAACTCTTCCTGTTCGTGATCCTCGTCGGACTCGTGATCATGATGGCCGTCGTGTTCGTGGAGCAGTCACAGCGCCGGATCCCCGTGCAGTACGCCAAGCGCATGGTCGGGCGGCGGACGTACGGCGGCAACAACACGTACATCCCGATCAAGGTGAACATGGCCGGCGTCGTGCCCGTCATCTTCGCCTCGTCGCTGCTGTACCTGCCGGCCCTGGTCGCGCAGTTCAACCAGCCCTCCGACGGCTCCGAGCCGGCCGCGTGGGTGACGTGGGTCCAGAACAACCTGACCTCGGGTGACAACTGGTTCTACATGGTCCTGTACTTCCTGCTCATCGTCGGGTTCACGTACTTCTACGTGGCGATCACCTTCAACCCCGAAGAGGTCGCCGACAACATGAAGAAGTACGGCGGGTTCATCCCCGGCATCCGTGCCGGGCGTCCGACCGCCGAGTACCTCGACTACGTCCTCACCCGGGTGACGCTGCCCGGCTCGCTCTACCTCGGTCTCATCGCGCTCATCCCGCTGGCAGCACTGGCGCTGTTCGGCGCGAACCAGAACTTCCCGTTCGGTGGCGCGAGCATCCTCATCATCGTGGGTGTCGGTCTCGAGACCGTGAAGCAGATCGACTCCCAGCTGCAGCAGCGTCACTACGAAGGGCTTCTCCGTTGAGCGCACGTCTCATCATCGTCGGACCTCCCGGAGCCGGGAAGGGCACCCAGGCCGGCCGCATCGCCGAGTCCTTCGGGATCCCCGCCATCTCGACCGGGGACATCTTCCGCAAGAACGTGGCAGAGGGCACGCCCCTCGGCGTCCAGGCGAAGGCGATCATGGACGCCGGCGACTACGTGCCGGACTCGCTCACGAACGAGCTCGTCAAGTCCCGTCTGCAGGAGCCGGACGCCGAGAACGGGTTCCTGCTCGACGGCTACCCCCGGACTGTCGGCCAGGTCGAGTACCTCGACGCACTGCTCGCTGAGCAGGGCACCGGGATCGACGCCGTCGTGCAGCTCGTCGCGGACCAGGACGAGCTCGTCGGTCGCCTGCTGAAGCGTGCTGAGGACCAGGGCCGCAGCGACGACAACGAGGAGACGATCCGTCGTCGTCAGCAGGTCTACGCCGAGCAGACGGCGCCCATCGTGGCGGCGTACGGCGAGCGTGGCCTGGTGGTCGACGTCGACGGCCTCGGCGGCATCGACGAGGTCGGCGACCGGATCCAGACCGCACTGTCGGGTCGCGGGCTCGCCGCGGCCGTCTGACCAGCGTGGTGCGGTTCCGGAAGCCCTCGATCTACAAGACCCCGGACGAGCTCCGGGCGATGGTCCGCCCGGGGCTGCTGACGGCTGAGGCGCTGGACGCCGTCCGTGCAGCGATCCGTCCCGGCGTCACCACCGGTGCGCTCGACGCGATCGCGGAGCGCACGATCCGCGACGGCGGCGGCATCCCGAACTTCCAGCTCGTCCCCGGCTACCGCCACACCCTGTGCGTCTCGGTGAACGACGAGATCGTGCACGGGATCCCCGGCGACCGCGTGCTCGCGCCCGGTGACATCGTGTCGGTCGACGCCGGTGCCGAGGTCGACGGTTGGAACGGCGACAGCGCCTTCACGACCGTCGTCCCCGGTGGCGACGAGACGGTCACGGTGGCTCGGCAGGCGCTCTGCGACACGACGGAGCGGTCGCTCTGGCACGGCATCGCAGCACTGGCCAGCGCCAAGAACCTGCACGAGGTCGGCTCGGCGGTCGAGGACGCGATCGACGAGACCGGTTCGTGGGGCATCGTCGAGGACTACACCGGCCACGGCATCGGCCGGTCGATGCACGAGGAACCACCCGTCTTCAACTACCGCGTCCGTGGCGCCGGTCCGGCCGTCAAGCCCGGCCTGGTGGTCGCCATCGAGCCCATGGTCACGGCCGGGTCGATCGACAGCTCGACGGACGACGACGACTGGACGGTCCGCACGCTGGACGGCAAGGACGCCGCCCACTGGGAGCACAGCGTCGCGGTGCACGCGTCCGGCATCTGGGTGCTCACCGCCGCCGACGGCGGCGCACGGGGCCTGGCCCCGCTGGGCGTGACGCCCGTCCCGATCCCGTAGGGCGGGCCTCCAGGGCTGGGCCTGACGGCCTGACGGCCTGACGGCCTGACGGCCGGACGGCCGGACGGCCTGACGACCTGGAGGCGCGGCCCGGGTCCGCCCCGCCGGGTCCCCGTGTGTGCGGCGCGCGCTCAGGGCGCGTCAGGCGGACCGTGCGGGTGGGCGACCGACGGCGGCGGCCGTCAGTTGCCGACGGAGCAGGTCTGCTCCGAGGCACTCTGCCCGGTGATCGACGAGGGCAGCGGTGTCGCCGACGCGGCAGGCGTCCGGGTGGCCGTTGCGCTCGACGAGGGTGCGGGGGTGCCGGCAGGCGACGAACCGCCAGTCGACGTTCCCGACGATCCCGACGACCCCGACGACCCGGTCGTGCCCGACGATCCGCCGCTCGACGTCGACTCCTCGGACGCCCGGCCGGTGCTCGAGTCGCTCAGCGAGGACCGGACGTCGTTCTGCAGCGCCACGTTGAGCGTGTGCGCGGTCTCCTGGTCGACGACCACGCGCGCGTTGTCGGCGGGGTCGTCGACGACGGGGTACTGCACGAAGAGCATGTTGGCCGTGCTCATCCCACGCAGGGCGGCGGCGAGCTTGACCAGTGTCCCGGTCTGCGCCAGCCCGTCGGAGAGCGTCATGTTGGACAGCGCGGCGCCGGCCAGCTTGTAGAGCGTGATGGGGTTCGAGAGGGTGCCGTCCGAGGTGACCTTGCGGAGCAGCGCCGAGAGGAACACCTGCTGCGAGCTGATCCGGGCCAGGTCGCTGCCGTCACCGACACCGTGGCGGCTGCGCAGGAAGGCCAGGGCGTCCGTGCCCTGGAGCGAGTGCGAGCCCTTCGTCAGGTGCAGGCCGGTGAACGTGTCGTCGATCGGCTGGGCGACGCAGACGTCGACGCCGCCCAGGGCGTTCGACATCTCGATGACACCGTCGAAGGTGATCAAGCCGGCGTAGGGGATGCTCAGGCCGGTCAGGTTCTCGACCGTGTCCACGACGCAGGAGACACCACCGTTGCCGAGTGCGGTGTTGAACATCGCCGACGTCGCGGCGGGGTAGGTCGTGCCGGTCGCGGGGTTCGTGCACGCCGGGATCGGGACCATCAGGTCACGGGGGAAGCTGACCGCGGTGAGCTGCTGGTGGTCGGCTGAGATGTGGATGAGCATCGTGACGTCGTTGCGAGCGCCCTCGACGTCCTCGTCGGAGTCGAACTGGCCGACACGGGTGTCGCTGCCGATGAGCAGGATGTTCGCCCCGCCCTTGATCGCCGAGATGTCGGCGGTCTTCGCGGTGCTCTGGTCGTCGGTGCTGAGCGCGACGGTCCGGGGAGCGGACGACAGCTGTGCGCCGGCGATCGCGGCGACGCTCGTGCCGCTGACGAGCAGGACGGCGACGGCGGACGCCACGACGGTGACGAGCGTGCCCCAACCCCGGCGACGGGCCTGCTTGCCGTGACTGGCGAAGGGGCGTCGTGTGGCGTCGGGCACGTGTTCTCCGTTCGGTGGTCCGTCGCGAGCTGCTGGTGCGGCGGACGTGGCTGCGGAGCAAAACTACGGTTCGCACGCATGAGCGCGCCCGGAGCGCGCCGTCAAACCACTGTGGAACGCTCAGACACTGCTCCGGAAGCCCCAGACGTGGGGTGTTCCGCGCCCCCACTTGGCAATTGCGGGTTTACCACATAAGATCGATCTTTGGTGTGTCATGCCCTCTCGGGTGTGGCGACCGACCCGCAGACCGGTTCGGGGATCACACCTGTTCCACAACCAAGCGACAGTGAGGCTATGGCCAAGAAAGACGGCGTCATCGAGATCGAAGGCTCGGTGCTCGAAGCTCTGCCCAACGCGATGTTCCGCGTTGAGCTGACGAACGGACACAAGGTCCTCGCGCACATCTCCGGGAAGATGCGCCAGCACTACATCCGCATCCTCCCCGAGGACCGCGTGATCGTGGAGCTGAGCCCGTACGACCTGACCCGCGGCCGGATCGTCTACCGCTACAAGTGATCCGCGAGCTGGAAAGGAACGGCACGGCAATCCTGCCGAGCACGAAGCCAGCGAGCACGAGGAAAGAACCATGAAGGTCAACCCCAGCGTCAAGCCCATCTGCGAACACTGCCGTGTGATTCGCCGCAAGGGCCGCGTCATGGTGATCTGCAAGAGCAACCCGCGTCACAAGCAGCGCCAGGGCTAGTCCCGGGCGCGTGACCGGCGCCGACGGTGTCCCTCGGACACCAGGCTGCTCGAGCACGACCCACAACTGAAGATCGACAACGCAGTACCAGAACCCGACCGCACGACGGCCGGGGGACACCTCGGGGCGGAGGCCCGAGCACCGGTACTGCGCCACACCTCCATCGACAACAGGAGCAGCCATCACATGGCACGTCTAGCAGGCGTCGACATCCCGCGCGAGAAGCGCGTGGAGATCGCACTCACGTACATCTACGGCGTCGGCCGTACCCGCGCCGTCCAGGCACTGACGGAGACCGGTATCTCCGGTGACATCCGCGTCAAGGACCTGACCGACGACCAGCTCGTCGCCCTCCGTGACTTCATCGAGGGCAACTTCAAGGTCGAGGGTGACCTCCGCCGTGAGGTCGCCGCCGACATCCGACGCAAGGTCGAGATCGGCAGCTACGAGGGTCTCCGCCACCGTCGTGGTCTCCCGGTGCGCGGTCAGCGCACCAAGACCAACGCTCGTACCCGCAAGGGACCGAAGCGCACCGTGGCAGGCAAGAAGAAGGCTCGATAGGAGACCCCGATGGCTACCCCCAAGACTGCCGCGCGCAAGCCGCGCCGCAAGGAGAAGAAGAACGTCGCTGTGGGCCAGGCCCACATCAAGAGCACGTTCAACAACACGATCGTCAGCATCACCGACCCGTCGGGTGCCGTCCTCAGCTGGGCGTCCTCGGGTGCCGTGGGCTTCAAGGGTTCGCGCAAGTCGACGCCGTTCGCGGCGCAGCTCGCTGCCGAGTCCGCTGCGCGTCAGGCGCAGGAGCACGGCGTCAAGAAGGTCGACGTCTTCGTGAAGGGCCCGGGTTCGGGTCGCGAGACCGCGATCCGTTCCCTCCAGGCCGCTGGCCTCGAGGTCGGCTCGATCAACGACGTCACGCCGCAGGCGCACAACGGGTGCCGCCCGCCCAAGCGCCGCCGCGTCTGACGCGAGGAGCAACCGGCCGCGCCCTGCTCGTCCCCTGACCGGATCCGTTCCGGCGAGGGCGGGCAGGGCCCGCGGCCATTCCTGGTCGTTCGATCGCGCACGTGTGTGCGCGTGATCACAACTCAACAGACCCGTCGGGGCCCATGCGGCCCCGTCGTACCGCCAAGTGTCATATAGCGGACACTTCGCCGAAAGGAATCCCACAGTGCTCATTGCACAGCGCCCCACCCTGACCGAGGAGCCGATCTCCGAGCACCGCTCGCGCTTCGTCATCGAGCCGCTCGAGCCCGGCTTCGGGTACACCCTCGGCAACTCGCTGCGCCGCACGCTCCTCTCCTCGATCCCCGGCGCGGCTGTCACCAGCATCCGCATCGACGGCGTCCTCCACGAGTTCAGCACCGTTCCCGGTGTCAAGGAAGACGTCACCGAGATCATCCTCAACATCAAGAGCCTGGTCGTCTCCAGCGAGCACGACGAGCCCATCACGGCGTACCTGCGCAAGCAGGGTGCCGGTCAGGTCACCGCAGCGGACATCTCCGCTCCGGCCGGCGTCGAGATCCACAACCCGGAACTCGTCATCGCGACCCTGAACGACACCGCGCGCTTCGAGCTCGAGCTGACGATCGAGCGTGGCCGTGGCTACGTCTCGGCGACGCAGAACCGTTCCGAGTTCAGCGAAGCCGGTCAGATCCCGATCGACTCGATCTACTCGCCCGTCCTCAAGGTCACCTACCGCGTCGAGGCGACGCGTGCCGGTGAGCGCACGGACTTCGACCGCCTGGTCGTCGACGTCGAAGCGAAGCCGGCCATCACGCCGCGCGACGCCATCGCGTCGGCCGGTCGCACGCTGGTCGAGCTGTTCGGGCTCGCTCGCGAGCTCAACACGGCGGCCGAGGGCATCGAGATCGGCCCCGCGCCGGTCGACGCCGTGCTCTCGAACGAACTGCAGACCCCGATCGAGGACCTCGACCTGTCGGTCCGCAGCTACAACTGCCTGAAGCGGGAGGGCATCAACACGGTGTCCGAGCTCGTCGCCCTGTCGGAGACGCAGCTCATGAACATCCGCAACTTCGGTCAGAAGTCGGTGGACGAGGTCAAGGACAAGCTCACCGAGCTCGGCCTGTCCCTCAAGGACACCGTCCCCGGATTCGACGGCGCCCACTTCTACAGCGGGTACGACGAGGACGAGTCCAACAACTGACCTCGCGCTCACGCGCAAGCGCGCTGACACCGCGCGCACCACTTTCACCACTGGAGAACTGACATGCCGAAGCCCACCAAGGGCCCCCGCCTCGGTGGCGGTCCCGCCCACGAGCGCCTGCTCCTGAGCAACCTCGCCAACGCCCTCTTCACGCACGGTCGCATCACGACCACCGAGACGAAGGCCAAGCGCCTCCGTCCGGTCGCGGAGCGTCTCATCACGTTCGCGAAGCGCGGCGACCTGCACGCGCGTCGTCGTGTGATCAGCATCCTGCGCGACAAGTCCGTCGTGCACACGCTGTTCACCGAGATCGCCCCCCAGGTCGAGGACCGCCAGGGTGGTTACACCCGCATCACGAAGCTCGGCTTCCGCAAGGGCGACAACGCCCCGCTGGCGTCGATCGAGCTCGTCCTCGAGCCCGTCTCGAGCACGCCCGCTCCGGTCAAGCGCAACTCGGCTCCGGCCGCTGCTGCCGCCCCGGCCGCCGACGAGACCACCGAGGAGGCCCCGGTCGAGGAGACCGAGACCACCGAGGCGTCCGCCCCGGTCGAGACCGAGTCCGAGACCGAGGCAGCTGCCGAGGTCGAGGCCGACGCCGCCGAGAAGTCGGACGACGCCGACACCAAGTAGTCCGGTGCGCCCCTGGCGCGCTGCACCACCACGACGAAGCCCCCGCGACCCAGGTCGCGGGGGCTTCGTCGTGCCCGAGGCTGGTCGCGCTCACCGACGGCTCGGCGTAACGTCACCGGCCGGGTGCGACGGAGGGAAGTCATGGCGTTCCAGCACGTAGCGGGTCTGGGGACACGGGTCTGGCGGTGGAGCCGGACCTCGGGCACGCAACCGCGCCTGCTGCACGCAGGCAAGGCCGCTGCCGCCGCGGTGATCGCCTGGTTCGTGGCGCAGCACATGCCGGGCGTCGCGGCCGAGTACCCCTACTACGCACCGCTCGGTGCCGTCGTCGCGATGCAGACCACGGTGTTCGCGGGCATCCGGAGCGGCGTGCAGACCCTGGTCGGGATCGCGCTCGGCATCCTGATCGCCGGGTTCACGATGTGGGTCGGGGACCCCGGTTTCCTGGCGATCGCCCTGGCGGTCGGCGTCGGTGTGCTCGTCGGTGGGTTCCGCGTGCTGGGCGAGGGCAGCTCGTGGGTGTCCACCGCGGCGCTCTTCGTGCTGCTCGTCGGCGGCGCGCACGCCGAGGGCTACTCGCTCGGGTACCTGGTGCAGATGGCCGTGGGCGTGGTCGTCGGGCTGCTCGTCAACTTCCTGGTGTTCCCGCCGCTGCACTTCTGGGACGCCGAACACCGCATCGACGCGGTGAACGGCGTGCTCGCCGACCACCTCGACGGCCTGGCTGCCGTGCTCGAGGAGGGCAAGCGCGACGAGAAGGCGTGGGACCACCAGCAGGACCGCCTGGACCGCGCCATCGCCGACGTGCGATCGCGCGTGGCGATCGCGCACGAGAGCCGACGGCTCAACCCCCGCGGTGCCCTGCGCGGATCCCGCGCGCGGCTCCAGAAGGACGGTGGACGCTTCCGCGCGCTGGAACGGGTCGCCTGGTACACGACGGACCTCACCGAGCTCGTGGCACGTTCCGGCCCGGTGTCCGAGGGCGTCGGGCGGCCGGACCCCGCCTTCGCCACGCCCATCGCCGAGGCGGTCCGGAAGATCGCCAGCACGATCCGCGGCGACTCCCCGGAGGACCAGGCCGAGGCGGCGATCGCCGACCTCGAGCAAGCGCTCGACGCCTCGCGCGAGAACCCCTCCCACGTCGCCGTCACGTCGGCCGCGCTCGTCGCCCTGCGTGGGATCGTCGAGTCCGAGCGACGCGCCACCGACGACCTCGACACCCGCACGGGCCCGTCAGCGTTCGGTCGGCCGCGCGGCTGAACGGGTGCAGGCAGCCACGACCCGGTGGACGGGGCACCTGCCGGGAGGCACGGACCACCCCCGCTACGGTGGTCACGTGGACGAGACGGCCGGGTTGCAGGATTCCGACAGCACCGCCGACGTGCGGCTGCGGCTCGACATCGCCTACGACGGGGCCGCGTTCTCCGGGTGGGCACGGCAGCCCGGGCTCCGGACCGTGCAGGGTGCCCTCGAAGCCGCCCTCGCCACCGTCTTCACCCGCTGGGGCGAACCGCCGCTGCTCACCGTCGCCGGACGCACCGACGCCGGCGTGCACGCCACCGGGCAGGTCGCGCACCTGGACCTGTCGGCAGGGCAGTGGGCAGCACTCACCGGGAAGCGTGGGTCGGGCCGCTCACCCCTCGACGGGTTGCGCAAGCGGGTGAACGGCATCGCGGCACCCGAGGGGGACGTCGTCGTCACCGGGGCCTCGGTGGCGCCCGCCGGGTTCGACGCCCGGTTCTCGCCACTCTGGCGCCGGTACGAGTACCGGATCGCGGACGCCGACGCCCCGCGCGATCCACGTCGGCGGGGGCACACGCTCTGGCACGCGGCGCGGCTCGACCCGGCAGCGATGGAGCGCGGTGCGCTGACGCTGCTCGGGCTGCACGACTTCGCGACGTTCTGCAAGCCGCGCGAGGGGGCGACCACCATCCGGACGTTGCAGCAGTTCCGCTGGGACCGCGAGCCGGACGGCGTGCTGGTGGCGCGCCTCCAGGCCGACGCCTTCTGCCACTCGATGGTGCGGGCCATGGTCGGCGCGACCATCGCCGTCGGCGAGGGCCGCTTCGGCCCGGACCGCCTCGAGGAACTGCGCGTCGCCGAGGAACGCACCAGCGCGTTCAAGACGGCGCCCGCGAAGGGACTGACCCTGACCGAGGTGGGCTACCCGGCGGACGCTGCGCTCGCGGAGCGGGCGGAGCAGACCCGGGCCCGACGCTCGGCGGACGGTACCGTCGAGGGATGAGCCCGCGCGAACCCCGTTCCGTCGTGTCCGTCGCCCCCGGAGTCGTCTTCGTCGAGGGCCCCGTGTCCAACTGGGTGGTGCTGGCGGAGGAGGACGGCGTCGCGCTCATCGACGCGGGGTACCCGGCCGACACGGACCTGGTGCTCGACACCGTGCGCGCCGCCGGACACGACCCCGCCGACCTCCGACGCGTCTACGTCACGCACGGACACGTCGACCACGTCGGCGGCATCCCCGGGATCCTGGAGCGGTACCCGCACGTCGAGGTGCTCGCCCACGCCGACGAGCTCGACAACGTCCGCGGGCCGGAGCGGCAGCAGGTCACCCCGGCGGAGATCGGCGGTCGGCTCGCCAGCCCACGCGTCCTCGCCTGGTTGGCGCGGGCGATCCGGTCGGACGCCCTGCGGCCCACCACCGTGCCGTCGGCGCGTGCGTTCACGGGCGCGGACTTCGCGGGACGCGCGATCGCGCCGCTCCCGGCCGTCGGGCACACCGACGGTTCGACGGCGTACCTGCTGCCCGCAGCCGACGCGATCGTGACGGGCGACGCGGTCGTCAGTCGCCACGACACCCAGCCCGGGTCGTGGGCCCCGCGGCCGCGGATGATCACGCCGTTCTTCACCGCCGACCAGGACCGCGCGCTCGAGTCGGCGCGGGCGCTGCCGTTCCCGGCACTGGTACTGCCCGGACACGGACCAGCCGTGCGGCGCGTGGGCGGGACCTGGCTGCCGATCGGCTGATGCCGCCGCATCGCTGATGTTGCCGAACGCAATCATTTACCTCAGCGCAACCTGAATGTCCCCGCAGGTCGGTAGCGTGCGGGCATGGCCAACACCCTCGGGCGCACTCTGCTGTGCGCCACGGCGGCCGCGACGCTCCTCGCGGCACCACTCGTCACCGTCACCGCAGCGTCCGCGAACCCCGAGGGGACCGGCCTCGTCATCGAGGAGGCCTACCTGAAGGCGGGCAGCAAGGGCGCCTCCTACAACCAGAAGTTCGTCGAGATCGGCAACCCGACCGACGCCCCGGTGTCGCTCGACGGGTGGTCGCTGCAGTACCGCTCCGCGACGGGCACCGGCACCTTCTCGGCCAGCGCGCTCGCGGGCACCGTGCCGGCGAAGGGCACCTTCCTGGTGTCGATGGCGGGCAACGGCGGGGCCACCGCGGCCGGCGAGGACCTGCCCGCCGCCGACGACACCGCGTCGCTCACCCCGTCGGGCACCACGGGCACCCTCGTGCTCTCCGACGCCACGGCACCCCTGGCGCTCGCCGCCGGACCCGTCGCCGCAGGCACCGACGGCGTCGTCGACCTGCTCGGCTACGGCGCCTCGAACACGTTCGAGTCGACCGTCCGCACCGTGACCGGGGACAACTCGGTGCCGAACGGCCTGGTCCGCCAGGGCACCACGGACACCGACGTCAACGGCGCGGACTTCTCGGTGACGACGACGCTCACCCCGCGGAACGCCGCGGGCGAGACGACGGCGCCGACCGAACCCACGGACCCGACCGACCCGGGCGACGGCGGGACCCCCACGCCCGGCACCCCCGCCGAGACGGTGACCATCGCCCAGCTGCAGGGCACCACGGACACCTCGCCGTACGCCGGCAAGAACGTCACGACCGACGGCGTCGTCACCGCGGTGTACGGCACCGGTGGCTTCGACGGCTACACGATCCAGACCGCCGGCACCGGCGGCGCGATCGACCTCGGCGCCCACACCGCGTCCGACGCCGTGTTCGTGTTCTCGTCCGCAACCGCCGGACTGGTGCAGCGGGGCGACCACGTCCGCGTCACCGGCGCCGTGTCCGAGTACTTCGGCCTGACCGAGCTCACGGTGTCCGGCGCCTCGTCGCTGCAGCAGCTCGACGACACCGTCGCGGCACCGCAGCCCGCCGCGGTCGCGTTCCCGTCGTCCGACGCCCAGCGCGAGTCGCTCGAGAGCATGCTCGTCGCTCCCCAGGGGGCGTACACCGTCGCCGACAACTACACGACGAACCAGTACGGCGAGGTCGTGCTCGCCAGCGGCACGAAGCGTCTGATCCAGCCGACCGAGGTCGGCCGCCCGGGCAGCGCCGCGGCGAAGGCCGTCGAGGCCGACAACGCCGCGCGCAAGGTCACGCTCGACGACGGCGCGAGCACGAACTTCCTCACCCAGGCGAACCAGGGCATCCCGGTGTCGTGGCTCACCCAGGGCCCGGTCACCGTCGGGGCCGCCGCCACCTTCACCGAGCCGGTCGTCCTCGACTACCGCAACAACGGGTGGAAGTTCCAGCCGACCGCGCCGATCACCGGTGCGACCCCGGCGGCCGACCTGCCCGCGTCGTTCTCGAAGGTGCGCCAGCCGGCACCGCAGGACGTCGGCGGTGACCTGAAGCTCGCCGGCTTCAACGTGCTCAACTACTTCCCGACCACGGGCGACGAGCTCACCGGCTGCAAGTACTACACCGACCGTGCCGGCGACCCCGTCACGGTGAACTCCGGCTGCGACGCCCGCGGCGCCGCTGAGCAGGAGGACTTCCTGCGCCAGCAGGTCAAGATCGTCAAGGCCATCAACGGGCTGGACGCCGACGTCGTCTCGCTCGAGGAGATCGAGAACTCGGCCCGCTTCGGCCAGGACCGCGACGCCGCCGTGGCCACCCTGGTCGACGCGCTCAACGCCGCCACCGGCCAGGACACCTGGGCGTACGCGAAGTCCCCGGCCGTCGTGCCCGCGAGCGAGGACGTCATCCGCCTCGCACTCATCTACAAGAAGGCCCGCGTCGAGCCCGTCGGCGAGTCCACGATCCTGCTCGACGACGCGTTCACGAACGCCCGCCAGCCCGTCGCGGACGCGTTCCGCCCGGTCGGTGGCACCGCGGACGACGACTTCCTGGTGATCGCGAACCACTTCAAGTCCAAGGGCTCCGGCACCGGTGAGAACGCCGACCAGGGTGACGGGCAGGGAGCGTCGAACGCGTCCCGCGTGGCCCAGGCGAAGGCCCTCGTGACCTTCTCCAGCGCCATGCAGGACCAGTACGGCACCGACAAGGTGTTCATGCTCGGCGACTTCAACGCCTACAGCAAGGAGGACCCGGTGGTCGTCCTCGACGACGCCGGCTACACCGACCTCGGCCCGGCTCGGGACAGCACCGAGTACTCCTACGTGTTCTCCGGCCTGAGCGGTTCACTCGACCACGTGTTCGCCTCGAAGGCCGCACTCGAGACGGTCACGGGCGTGGACATCTGGAACATCAACTCGGTCGAGTCGGTGGGCCTGGAGTACAGCCGCTACAACTACAACGCGACGAACCTGTACACCGACGACGTGTACCGGGCGAGCGACCACGACCCGATCCTGGTCGGCTTCGACCTGGACGCCCCGGGCACGGACCCGGGCACCGAGCCCGGGACCGACCCGACCCCGGTGCCGAGCCCGACGCCCTCGAAGCCGACCCCCGCTCCGACCCCGTCGACTCCCGGGGCGGTGCCGCCGGTGGCGCCGTCGGAGACCGGTCTCACCGACGCGAACCGCGGGAGCGTCTCGGCGCCGTCGTCGGCTCGTGCGGGGGAGACCATCACGGTGACGGTGGGCACGCAGTACGCGGGTGACGTCGTGGACGTGTGGTTGTACTCGACCCCGACGCTGATCGGAACGGTGACGGTCGGCGCTGACGGCACGGTGCGCGTCACGATCCCGGCGGACACCTCCGCTGGTGCGCACCGGTTGGCGGTGACGGCTGCGGACGGCACGCTGATCGGGTGGAGCCCGATCACGATCACCGCGGACGGGCAGCTCGCGTTCACGGGCGCCGCAGGGATGGGTGCCGGTGCGCTGGTGGCGTTCCTGTTGCTCGCGGCGGGTGCGGGTGTGCTGGTCGTGCGTCGCCGCCGTCGGGCTGCGGCGGCGGAGTAGTCCCCACGCCCCACGTCGGGGCGATGAGTGTGCAGAAGACGTCGGGTTCGCGGTGCGGACCCGACGTCTTCTGCTCACCCATGCGCGGTGGGCGCGACCGCGCGGCGGACGGGAGGCGCGGTGCGGGGCCGCCCCGCGCCTCCAGGCCGCGGGTGGCCGCGTTTGACCGACGCACCCCGCGTCGGCTAGGCTCTCGCCTTGGTCTGTGCGCCCCGCGCGCGGACAGTCAGATGAGCCCTCCAACCGAGGTGTTCCCCGTGCTTCTGCCCGCGGAACTCCCGACCGGAGTGGGATTCACGGACTCCTCACCTCGACACGAAAGCAGCACTCCTGTGACTCGCACGTTCTCACCGAAGCCGGCAGACGTCCAGCACGACTGGATCGTCATCGACGCCACCGACGTCGTCCTCGGCCGTCTCGCCACCCACGCCGCGGCGCTCCTGCGCGGCAAGCACAAGGCCACCTTCGCCCAGCACATGGACATGGGTGACTACGTCATCATCGTGAACGCCGACAAGGTCGCACTGACCGGTTCGAAGCTCGCGAAGAAGGTCTACTACCGTCACTCGGGGTACCCGGGCGGCCTGACGGCGACCTCCTACCCGGAGATGCTCGAGAAGCACCCCACCCGCGCCGTCGAGAAGGCGATCCGCGGCATGCTGCCGAAGAACACCCTCGGCCGCGAGCAGCTCAAGAAGCTGAAGGTCTACGCCGGCGCGGAGCACCCGCACGCCGCGCAGCAGCCCAAGGCGTACATCTTCGACCAGGTCGCACAGTAGTTCCGGCCACGACGACTTCAAGGACATAGAGAAACTCATGGCTCAGATCGCTGATTCCCTCGACCAGACCCCGGAGAGCTTCACCACGGAGAGCGCACCCGCCGCTGCCGAGGCTGCTCCCCGTCAGATCCTCAACGTCTCCGGCGGTGCCGTCGGGCGCCGCAAGGAGGCCATCGCGCGCGTTCGCCTCGTTCCGGGCTCCGGCACGTTCGTCGTGAACGGTCGCACGCTCGAGGACTACTTCCCGAACAAGCTGCACCAGCAGCTCATCAACGACCCGTTCAAGGTGCTCGAGCTCCTCGGCTCGTACGACGTCGTCGCCCGCATCACCGGTGGCGGCCCCTCGGGTCAGGCCGGCGCGCTCCGCCTCGCCATCGCCCGCACCCTGAACGAGATCGACCGCGAGAACAACCGCGCGGCCCTCAAGAAGGCCGGCTTCCTCACCCGTGACGCCCGCGTCATCGAGCGCAAGAAGGCCGGTCTCAAGAAGGCCCGCAAGGCGTCGCAGTTCTCGAAGCGCTAGTCGTCACCGGCTGAAGATCGCCATGCCGCGTCTGTTCGGTACCGACGGGGTTCGTGGTCTCGCCAACGGCGAGCTGACGGCCGCGCTCGCACTGGGTCTTGCCCAGGCGAGCGCGGCCGTCCTCACACACGGACACCATGCCGACGCCCGCCGGGCGTCGGGTCGACCGCGCCCGCGCGCGGTCCTCGCGCGTGACCCGCGCGTCTCCGGCGAGTTCCTCGGTGCCGCCGTCGCGGCCGGGCTCGCCTCGGCCGGCGTCGACGTGCTCGACGCCGGGGTCATCCCCACGCCCGCTGCGGCGTTCCTCGTCGCGGACATCGACGCCGACTTCGGCGTGATGATCTCCGCGTCGCACAACCCCGCTCCCGACAACGGGATCAAGTTCTTCGCCACGGGTGGTCGCAAGCTGCCGGACGAGGTCGAGGACCGCATCGAAGCGGCCATGCACGACCACTCCGCACCGACCCCCACCGGCATCGACGTCGGGCGCATCTCGCGGTTCGCCGACGCCGAGGACCGCTACGTCGTCCACCTGCTCGGCACGCTGCCGCACCGGCTCGACGGCATCCACGTCGTGCTCGACTGCGCCAACGGTGCCGCCGCTGGCGTCTCACCCGAGGTCTTCGTCAACGCGGGTGCCCGCGTGACGCTCATCGGTGCCGACCCCGACGGTTGGAACATCAACGACGGCGTCGGGTCGACCCACATCGACAACCTGTCGCGCGCCGTGCTCGAAGCCGGCGCGGACGTCGGCATCGCGCACGACGGCGACGCGGACCGTTGCCTGGCGGTCGACGCCGCGGGCAACGCGATCGACGGCGACCAGATCATGGCGATCCTGGCGTTGTCGTTGCAGGAGCGCGGACGCCTGAAGGACGACACCCTCGTCGCGACGGTCATGTCGAACCTCGGGCTCAAGCGGGCCATGGCCGACGCGGGCATCACCGTGATCGAGGCCGGTGTCGGCGACCGCTACGTGCTCGAGAAGATGACCGAGGGCGACTACTCCATCGGTGGCGAGCAGTCCGGCCACATCATCTTCAACGAGTTCGCCACCACGGGCGACGGCATCCTCACCGGGCTCCACCTGGTCGCCGAGATGGCGCGGACGGGCAAGACCCTGCAGGAGCTCGCCTCGTGCATGACGGTGTTCCCGCAGGTGCTGCTCAACGTCCGCGGCGTCGATCGTCACGGGCTCGCCGACCAGGGCGTGCAGGACGCCGTGACTGCGGCGTCCGCGGCACTCGGCGACACCGGTCGCGTGCTGCTCCGACCCTCCGGCACCGAGCCGGTCGTGCGGGTCATGGTCGAGGCTGCGTCGCAGGACGACGCCCAGCGCATCGCCGAGGAGCTCGCCGCCGTCGTGCAGGACCGCCTGGCGCTCGACGCCGCGTAGGGTTCCCCTCCGCAAGACACCGGTGTTCGCCGGTTGAACACGCGCAGGACGCGGTTCAGCTCGCGAACACCGGTGTTTTGCTGCCCGCTCCCGTTCAGATCTTGCGGAGCAGGACCGAGTTCACCTTGTGGTTCGCGCCCTTCTTCAGCACCAGGGTGGCGCGGGAGCGCGTGGGCAGCACGTTCTCGAGCAGGTTCGGCTCGTTGATCGCCCGCCAGACCTCGGTCGCCGTCCGCACCGCGTCCTCACGCGAGAGCGAGGCGAACCGGTGGAAGAACGAGTCGGGGCTCGAGAACGCCTCTTCCTGCAGGGCGAGGAACCGGTCGACGTACCAGGACTCGATGTCCTTGGTCTTCGCGTCCACGTAGATCGTGAAGTCGAACAGGTCGGACAGCGCGAGCCGCCCGTGCACCGGGGGCGCCAGCACGTTGAGACCCTCGACGATGAGCACGTCGGGCTGCCGGACGACGATCTCGGCATCGGGCACGATGTCGTAGACCAGGTGCGAGTAGTACGGCGCCCGGACCTCGGTTGCCCCGCTCTTCACCTGGCTCACGAAGCGCAGCAGGGAGCGGCGGTCGTACGACTCCGGGAAGCCCTTGCGGTCCATGATCCCGCGGCGCTCCAGCTCGGCGTTCGGGTACAGGAAGCCGTCGGTCGTCACGAGCTCCACGCGAGGGGTGTCCGGCCAGCGCTTCGTCAGCTCCCGCAGCAGACGGGCGACGGTGGACTTGCCGACGGCGACGGAACCCGCGACGCCGATGACGAACGGCGTGCGTCCGGCGCGCTCACCCAGGAACCGGCTCGTCTCGGCGTGCAAGTTCCGTGCGCCGGCCGCGTAGAGCGTGAGCAGGCGGGACAGGGGCAGGTAGACCTCCTGCACCTCCTGCATGTCCAACCGGTCGCCGAGTCCGCGCAGCTGCACGATCTCGGTCTCGGTGAGCGACAGGTGCTCCTTGGGTGCGAGCTGCGACCACTCGGCACGTGGGATCTCCACGAACGGGGTCGGGTGCGCGACGGCGGTCTCCGGGATCGGCATGGGATCGAGCGTACAGACGGGAGGCCCGGGGCACGTGAGCCGGTCGGCTCACGTGCCCCGGGCCTCCCGGCCAGTGCTCGGTGCGCGCCCGCAGGACGCGGCGCGTCAGGCGGGGAGGGCCGCCTCGATGGCGGCGACGACCTCGGGGGCGTCCGGCTTCGTGGTGGGGCGGAAGCGCGTGACGGTGCCGTCGGGGGCGACGAGGAACTTCTCGAAGTTCCAGCTCACCCGACCGGCCTTGCCGTCGGCGTCCGGGGTCTCCTTGAGGGCCTGGTAGAGCGGGTGGGCGCTCTTGCCGTTGACCTTGACCTTCTCGGACATCGGGAACGTCACGCCCCACGTGGTGGAGCAGTACTCGTCGATCGCCTCGGACGAGCCGAGCTCCTGCAGGAACTGGTTGCTCGGGAAGCCCAGCACCGTGAACCCGCGGGGGCCGTACTGCTTCTGCAGGGCCTCGAGCTGCTCGTACTGCGGGGCGAGGCCGCACCGGGAGGCGACGTTCACGACCAGTACGGCCTTGTCGGCGTAGGCGCCGAACGTGGTGTCCTCGCCGTGCAGCGTGGTGATGGCGATGTCGTCGAAGCGTCCCATGGCCGAAACGTTATCCCCACCCCCGGGACTTCGCAGGGTCGGCGTCCAGGCAGACCGTAGGATCGGTCCCATGTGTGGAATCGTCGGCTACGTCGGCAGCAACAGCAGCCAGGACGTCCTCCTCGGTGGCCTCCGCCGCCTCGAGTACCGCGGCTACGACTCGGCGGGCATCGCCGTGGTCGACCCAGCCGGAGACCTCGTGTCGGCCAAGAAGGCCGGCAAGCTCCAGGCCCTGGTCGACGAACTCGAGTCGTCGCCGATCCCGGACGGCACGACCGGCATCGGGCACACCCGCTGGGCGACCCACGGTGGCCCGACCGACGGCAACGCCCACCCGCACCTGGCCGACGGCGACAAGCTCGCCCTCATCCACAACGGCATCATCGAGAACTTCTCCGAGCTCCGCGCCGAACTGCAGGCCGAGGGCATCGAGTTCCGCAGCGAGACCGACTCCGAGGTCGCCGCGCACCTGGTCGGGCGGGCCTTCCGCGACACCGGTGACCTGACCGCCGCCATGCAGCAGGCCGTGCAGCGACTCGAGGGCGCCTTCACGCTCCTCGTCGTGCACGCCGACCAGCCCGGTGTCGTCGTCGGCGCCCGTCGCAACTCGCCCCTGGTCGTCGGGCTCGGCGACGGCGAGAACTTCATGGGCTCGGACGTCGCCGCGTTCGTCGCCTACACGCAGCGCGCGCTGTCGATCGGGCAGGACGAGATCGCCACGATCCGCCCCGACGGCGTCGACGTCATCCACTTCGACGGCACCCCCGCCGCGCCGACCGAGTTCGAGGTCAACTGGGACGCCTCCGCCGCCGACAAGGGCGGCTGGTCCTCGTTCATGGCGAAGGAGATCAGCGAGGAGCCCGAGGCCGTCGCCAAGACGATCCTCGGCCGTGTCCACGACGGCGCCGTCACCCTGACCGACCTCGACCCGATCGCCGAGCGCCTGGCGACCGTCGACCGGGTCATCGTGATCGCCTGCGGCACCGCCGCCTACGCCGGCATCCTGGGCAAGTACGCCATCGAGCAGTGGGCCCGCATCCCGGTCGAGGTCGAGCTCGCCCACGAGTTCCGCTACCGCGACCCGGTGCTGAACGAACGCACCCTGGTCGTCTCGATCAGCCAGTCCGGCGAGACCATGGACACGCTCATGGCCGTCAAGTACGCCCGCGAACAGGGCGCCCAGGTCCTGTCGATCTGCAACACCCAGGGCGCCACGATCCCGCGTGAGTCCGACGCCGTGATCTACACGCACGCCGGACCCGAGGTCGCCGTCGCGTCCACCAAGGCGTTCATCGCGCAGGGCGTCGCGCTCTACCTGCTCGGGCTGCACCTGGCGACGCTGCGCGGCACGCTCACCTCCGAGCAGATCGCCGAGCAGGTGGCCGAGCTCGAGGGGCTCGCACCGAAGCTGCAGCAGACCATCGAGGACGCCGCAGGCATCAAGGACCTGGCCCGCTGGATGGCGGACACCCGGAGCGTGCTGTTCCTCGGTCGCCACGTCGGCTACCCGATCGCGCTCGAAGGCGCGCTGAAGCTGAAGGAACTCGCGTACATCCACGCCGAGGGCTTCGCCGCCGGTGAGCTCAAGCACGGTCCGATCGCGCTGATCGAGCCGGGCCAGATCGTCTTCGTCATCGTGCCGTCGCCCCGCGACCCGCGATCGCTGCACCCGAAGGTCGTCTCGAACATCCAGGAGATCCGTGCCCGCGGTGCCCGGGTCATCGCCATCGCGGAAGAAGGCGACGCCGCGGTGCTGCCCTTCGCCGACGAGGTCCTGCGGATCCCGCTCGCGACCCCGCTGTTCGAGCCGCTGCTCGCCGTGGCCCCGCTGCACATGTTCGGCATGGAGCTCGCCGCGGCCAAGGGCCTCGACGTCGACCAGCCACGCAACCTGGCGAAGTCGGTCACCGTCGAGTAGTCGAGACGGTGATCATCGGGATCGGGGTCGACGTGGTCGACCTGGAGCGGTTCGAACGGGTGCTGGAACGCACACCGGCGATGCGGGCGCGGTTGTTCACGCCGTCCGAGCAGGTCCGTGACGGCGAACCCCGTCCGATCGCGTCCTTGGCGGCACGGTTCGCCGCCAAGGAAGCACTGATCAAGGCCTTCGGGTCGAGCGCCGGGCTCAGCTGGCAGGACCTCGAGGTCGTGTCCGACGACCAGCGGAACCCCTCGCTCACCCTGCGCCAGGGTGCGCGCCGGGTCGCGGATGCGCGTGGCGTGACGAGCGTGCACCTGTCGCTCTCGCATGATGGAGGGATCGCGACCGCGTTCGTGGTCCTGGAAGGAACAGACGTGGTCCTGGAAGGAACGGCCCGGTGAGTGCGTTCACCGGCATCACGATCGATCGCGGAGCCCTGATCGAGAACTACGCGACGATCGCCGACCGGGTCGCCCCGGCTGGTGTGATCGCGGTCGTCAAGGCGAACGCCTACGGCCACGGGGCCCTCGACGCCGCGCAGGCCTTCGTCGACGCGGGCGCCGAGTGGCTCGGGGTCGCCGACATCGACGAGGCCGTCGCGCTCCGGCAGGGCGGCATCGACGAGGGGGTCCGGATCCTCACGTGGCTGCACGCCCCCGACGAGGACTTCCGTCGCGCCGCGCAGTTCGACGTCACGCCGGCGGTGTCGAGCGTCGAGCAGCTGTCCGCCGCCGCCGACTCCGACGTCCGTGCCGTGCACCTGTGCGTCGACACGGGCCTGAGCCGCAACGGGGCCGTCGAGTCCGAGTGGGCCGAGCTCTTCGCGACCGCCGGCGCCCTGGCCCGCGGCGGCAACCGCACCCGGGTCGAGGGGCTCATGTCCCACCTGTCGAACGCCTCGCGCACCGACGACCTCGACCAGGACGCCGCACTGCAGCGTGCGCTGGACGGTCTCGCCGCGAACGGCATCGTGCCGGACGTGGTGCACCTCGCCGCGAGTGCCGCGAGCATCGCCGTGCCGGAGACCCGCCACGACCTGTCCCGCGTCGGACTCGCCCTGTACGGACTGAGCCCCTTCGACGGCCGCACCTCGGCCGACCTGGGGCTGCGTCCGGCGATGCGGGTCACCGCCGCCGTGCTCCGCACCGTGCCGGTCGCCGCGGGTGACGGCGTCTCGTACGGGTACACCTGGCGCGCCGAGACGGACACCCGCCTCGCTGTGATCGGCCTGGGCTACGCGGACGGCTTCGACCGCGACTTCGGCAACCGGGTCTCGGTGCGCATCGGGGACCGCACGTTCCCGGTGGTCGGACGCGTCGCGATGAACGCCATGCACGTCGACGTCGGCGACGCGGACGTGCAGGTCGGCGACGAGGCCGTGCTGTGGGGCGACCCCGCGAACGGCGACCCCGCCGTCGAGGACTGGGCCGACGCCATCGGCACGATCAACTACGAGGTGGTCGCCCGGATCGGCCGCAGCGTGGAACGGAGGACCACGTGAGCTCCGCACCGCTGCGTCAGGCACGCATCGACCTCGACGCGTACCGCGCCAACCTCGAGCGTGTCCGCGAGTGGATGGACCCGGTCGAGGTCATGGCGATCATGAAGGCCGACGCGTACGGGCACGGCCTCGAACCGATCGCGCTCGCCGCAGTCGACGCCGGCATCCGGTGGATCGGTGTGCTGACGGTCCCCGCCGCCCTGCGCCTGCGGTCGATCGGGGTGGGCGAGGACGTCCACCTGTTCACCTGGCAGCACGACCCCGACCTGGACTTCCGTGACGCCATCGACTCGGCCGTCGACCTCGGTGTCTCGAACGTCGCCGAACTGCAGCGCATCGTCGACGCCGTCGACCAGCGCCCCGCCCGGGTCCACCTGGGCGTCGACTCCGGACTGCACCGCGACGGCGCGGTCCCAGCGGACTGGCCGGCCCTCGTCGAGGCCGCGCGGGACGCCCAGCGGAACGGCCGCATCGAGGTCGTCGCCGCCTACACGCACCTGGCCGAGTCGTCCGACCACGAGGACAGCGCCGCGGTCGCCGTGTTCGACGCCGCGATCGAGATCGCCGAGGACCTGGGGCTCGACGTCCCGACGGAGCACGTCGCCGCGTCGCTCGCGGGGCTGGAACGCAAGGATTTCCGCAAGGACATGGTCCGGATGGGTGCGAACCTGTTCGGCATCCCCGGGGCCGACGGGGTCTCGGCAGCAGACCTCGGGCTCGAGCCGGTGATGACCCTGACCGCGTCGGTGGCGAAGACGAAGCGTGTCCCCGTCGACACCGGCGTCTCGTACGACTACACGTACCGCACCGCGACCGAGACGACCCTGGCGCTCGTGCCCGTCGGGTACGCCGACGGGGTCCCGCGACTGGCGCAGGGCCGCATCGAGGTCGCGATCGGCGGCAAGCGCTACCCGATCGCCGGCCGCGTCGCGATGGACCAGTTCCTGGTGGACGTCGGCGACGACGACGTGCGGACCGGTGACACCGTCGTCCTCTTCGGCACCGGCGAGCACGACGAGATGACCGTGCTCGAGTGGGGCGCGGCGCTCGAGACCATCGGTGAAGAGATCGTCTGCCGGATCGGCAGCCGTGTGCCCCGGTCCTACGAGGGTCACGACATCGAGGGACGCGTCGGGGAGTACCTGCGGGGCGAGCGGCCGTGACCGGGTCGTCCCACGTCCTGCTCGACACCACCGTCGACGGCACCGAGGCGATGGGGGAGCTCGGTGCCCGGTTGGCCCGGGTGCTGCGCGCCGGAGACCTCGTCGTGCTGACCGGCCCCCTCGGCGCCGGCAAGACGACCCTGACCCGTGGGCTCGGCGCAGCACTCGGTGCGCGTGGACAGGTGTCCAGCCCGACCTTCGTCCTCGCCCGGACGCACCCGACCACCGTCGGGCCGGACCTGGTGCACGTGGACGCCTACCGCCTGTCCGACCCGGTCGAGCTCGACGACCTCGACCTCGACTGGGACGCCGCGATCGTGGTGGTCGAGTGGGGCCGCGGGATGGTCGACGGCGTCAGCGACAGCCTGCTCGACGTCGAGATCACGCGGGCGACCGGTGCCGACGCCGGACCCGCAGCTCCCGACCACACGGACCCGGACGACGTCCCCGACGAGCCCCGCCGGGTCGTCGTCACCGCCTCCGGTCCGCGCTGGCAGGGCGTGGTCCTCTGACCCTGCGGCCCGTCACCGCGGACGACGTCGAGGCGCTCCGGGCGTTCCTCGTCGAGGCCGACCTGACCCTGGCCGGGCTCGACGTCCCGACCGTGCGGCTCTGGACCGACCGCGCCGACGACGGCAGCGTCATCGGCAGCACCGGCTTCGAGTCGAGCGCGGACGGCGTGCACGTCCTCGTCCGCAGCGTGGCCGTCGCTCCGCAGCACCGCGGGTCCGGAGCCGGCACCCGCCTCGCACGGTTCGCGATCGACCGGGCCACCGAGGCCGGCGCCCAGCGTGCGTGGCTGTTCTCCCGTCGCTCCGGTCCGTTCTGGCAGTCGCTCGGCTTCGCACCCGCCGACCGACAGGCCCTGGCTGCCGCGCTGCCGGACACCCACCAGGTCCGCCTGTTCCGCCGGACGGGGCAGCTGGAGTACGAGGTCGCGTGGTCCCTGGGACTGCCGGTGCGCTGACCGCCGCCTACGATGGACGGGTGCTGCTCGCGATCGACACCTCCGCCGGGACCTCCGTCGCCGTCGTCGACCCGGCCACCGGCCAGGCCCTCGCGACCCGCGACACCGAGGACAGCCGCCGGCACGCCGAGGTGATCGGCCCGTTCCTCGCCGACACCCTCGCCGAGGCGGGCATCACCGGCGCCGACGTCACCGGTGTCGTCGCCGGCATGGGCCCGGGCCCCTTCACCGGCCTGCGCGTCGGCATCGCCGCCGCCCGCACCTTCGCCGCAGCCCGCGGCGTCCCCGTCCTGCCGCTCGTCAGCCACGATGCCGTCGCCCTCGACCAGCGCGCCGCCGGCCTCGCCGGCCCCTTCGTCGTCCTCACGGACGCCCGCCGCCGCGAGGTCTACTGGAGCGCCTACGACGCCGACGGCGTCCGCGTGGCCGGCCCCGGACTCGCCAAGCCCGCCGATCTCGACGACGCGATCCGCGCCTCCCGGCCCGCAGCCGTGGGCTGGGACCGCGTGACCGTCACGTCCATCCCGGCCTGGAGGCTCGGCGCGATCGCCGCGGACCGACTCGCGTCCGGCGCGGCGTTCGACCAGGACACCCCCCTGTACCTGCGTGACCCCGACGTCACGGTGCCCGGTGCGCCGAAACGGGTGAAGCAGTGACCCTGCCGGACGGGCTCCGCCTGCGCCGAGCCCACCCGCAGGACCTCGACGACATCATGTGGCTCGAGCACGTCTCGTTCCCGTCGGACGCCTGGTCGGCGTCGCAGATGTCGGGCGAGCTGTACTCACCGCACGGGTACTACGTCGTGATCGAGACCGTCGACGACACCGCAGCGCCGATGGTCGTCGGGTACGCCGGACTCTCGTCCCTGGCGGGCAACCCGGTGGCCGACGTGCAGACCATCGCGGTCGCCGCCGATCAGCGCGGCAAGGGGCTCGGACGGGTCCTGTTCACGGAACTGCTCGACGAGGCGCGGCGCCGCGGTGTGCGCGAGGTGTTCCTCGAGGTGCGGGCTGACAACCCCGTGGCGCAGGCGATGTACACGGCGTTCCGGTTCGAGCACATCGCGACCCGGCCCCGCTACTACCAACCGGACGGCGTCGACGCGTGGGTGATGCGGGCGGAACTGCCCGGCCCGGACGCGGAACCGTCGTCGGACGTCGGACCCATCGGACAGGAGGCCCTCGGTGAGCGCGACTGAACCACTGGTGCTCGGCATCGAGACGAGCTGCGACGAGACGGGCGTGGGGATCGTGCGGGGGAACACCCTGCTGGCGAACGTGATCGCCTCGAGCATGGACGAGCACGCGCGCTACGGCGGTGTCGTGCCCGAGGTCGCCGCACGGGCCCACCTGGAGGCGATGACCCCGACGCTGCACGAGGCGCTCGAGCGTGCCGGCGTCACCCTCGACGAGCTCGACGCCGTCGCAGTGACCGCCGGGCCGGGTCTGGCCGGAGCGCTCATGGTCGGGGTGGGGGCAGCGAAGGCGCTCGCCGTGGCCACGGGCAAGCCGCTGTACGGCGTCAACCACCTGGTCGGGCACGTCGGTGCCGACGTGCTGCGCGAGGACGGCAGCGAGATCGAGCTGCCGACGATCGCGCTGCTCGTCTCAGGTGGGCACACGTCGCTGCTGCTGGTGCGGGACCTGGTCGGTGACGTCGAACTGCTCGGCGAGACGATCGACGACGCGGCGGGCGAGGCGTTCGACAAGGTCGCGCGGCTGCTCGGACTGCCCTACCCCGGCGGCCCGCAGATCGACCGGGCCGCGGCCGAGGGCGACCCGACGGCGATCCGGTTCCCCCGCGGGCTGACGCTGCCGAAGGACATGGCCGCACACCGGTACGACTTCTCGTTCTCGGGGCTGAAGACCGCGGTGGCACGCTGGGTCGAACGCTGCCGCGACGAGGGCCGAGAGGTGCCGGTGGCCGACGTCGCCGCGAGCTTCCGCGAGGCCGTCGTCGACGTCCTGCTCACCAAGGCCCTGAACGCCTGCCGCGACACCGGTGTCGACCGGCTGCTGCTCGGTGGCGGCGTGGTCGCGAACGCCCGGTTGCGGCAGGTCGCCGAGGAACGCTGCGCGGCCGTGGGCGTGCGGCTGCGGATCCCGCCGTTCGACCTGTGCACGGACAACGGCGCCATGATCGCCGCCGTCGGCGCCCGACTCGTGGCCGAGGGGCACGCGCCGAGCGACCTCGGCATCGCGGCGGACTCGACCCTGCCGGTGACGACCGTCCAGGTCTGACCAGTTCGGCCCCGGTCCTTCTGGGGGAGCCTGTGGGAGGATTCACACGGGCGTCGGAGAGACCGGACGCCCGAGAGGGGTGGACGGTGTCCGATCAGAACGAGTGGCCGAAGCCGGGCGAGACGCCGAACGGCGCGGCGAACGGACAGCCCGACGGTGCACCCGCCCCGGACGCCCCGCAAGCACCTGACGCGCCGCAGGCCCCGTCGGCTCCGGAAGCGCCCCAGAACCCGTACGGCCAGCAGCAGGACCCGTCCGCGGCACCGCAGCAGCAGAACCCGTCCGGCCAGCCGCCGCAGCAGCAGAACCCGTACGGCCAGCCGCCGCAGCAGCAGAACCCGTACGCCGCTCCGCAGCAGCCGCAGCCGCAGCCGAATCAGTACGGTCAGCAGCAGAACCCGTACGCGGCCCCGCATCAGCAGCAGCAGCAGCCGCCGCAGCAGGCGTACGGCGCACCGCAGAACCCCTACGGTCAGCAGCACAACCCGTACGCGCAGCAGCCGTACGCGGCCAACCCGTACTCGTACCAGCCCTACGCGCAGCGCCCGAAGACGAACGTCCTGTCGATCCTGTCGATCGTCTTCGCGTTCGGCGGCGTCATCATCTGGCCGATCATCATCCTGACGAGCCCGGCCGGCGCGATCATGGGCCACATCGCCCTCGGCAAGATCAAGCAGAGCGGCGAGGGCGGCCGTGGCCTGGCGCTCGCCGGCATCATCGGTGGCTGGGTCCTGACGGGCCTGTTCATCCTGATCGTCGCCCTGGTGTGGATCTCGATCGCGAACTCGTCGAACTACTCGGACTACTCCGACTACTCCGACTACAGCTCGAACACCGGGGCCTTCGTCAGCTGACGTCGCCGCAGGGTGACGGAGGCCGCGAGCGGCCCCCGGCCGTCAGCCGACCGTGTCGGTGAGCCGCTCGCACAGGATCGCCGTGTGGCGTCCCTCCAGGCGGGTGAGCACGAGTGTGACGCGACCCGATCCGCGCAACCGCAGCCGTTTGCGGAACTGCGCCGGGTCGACGTCGACGCCGCGCTTCTTGATCTCGACGGTGCCGATGCCGTCGGCGGCGAGCCGCGCGGCCAGCCGCTTGACGTCGAGCGGCATCGTGTCGAGCACCCGGAACCCCTGCGCGAAGGGTGTCGTGACGGCCCGGTCGGACGTGACGTAGGCGATGCCGTCGGACAGCATGTGCCCGTCGAGGCCCCTCGCCAGGTCGCCGATCAGTCGCGCGCGGATCACGGCGCCGTCCGGCTCGTACAGGTAGGCGCCGAGCGGTCCGACCTCGGTGTCGTCGGCGTCTGCCGCTCCGGTCATCTCGGCGATGCCGTGGCTGCCGATGACGGTGGCCGCGCGGCGGATGCCGGGGCGTGCGAGGGGGCCGAACCACAGGGCGAGCTCGACGACCTCGCGGTCGACGGAGGTCCACTGGGCCTCGGCGGTGTCCGGGATCAGGTCGCGGTCGATGCCGGGTCCGAGCTTCACGCCGGTCGGTGTCGTCGTCGCTGCGGCGAACACCGTGTCGAGCGAGGGGGACCAGTCGTCCGGGTCGGCGAGTCGGCGGGTGTCGGAGTGGCCGGAGGTGCGTCGTGCGGGGTCCATCCACGCGCCGTCCACCGAGGACAGGTCGAAGGACTCGGCGTCGCCGAGCTCCACCCGCGCGTTCGGCCAGAGGGCCAGGTTGTGGGTCGCGACGGCAGCCGTGACCTCGTCGCGGTCGACGGCGGTGACGTCCAGGTCGAGCGCCGCCATCGCCATGGCGTCCCCGCCGATGCCGCAGCCGAGGTCGGCGACCCGGGTGAGCCCCGCGGCGGCGAAGCGTCCGGCGTGCTGGGCCGCGACCTGCAGTCGGGTGGCCTGCTCGAGACCGGCCTCGGTGAAGAGCATCCGGGACGCGAAGTCACCGAACTTGCCGCGGGCCTTGAGCCGGAGCTTCGCCTGGGTCAGCACGGCTGCGACGAGCCGTGGGTCGTGGCCCTCGGCGCGCAGCCGGGACACCACGCGGACGATCTCGCCGCCGTCGGAGACACCGGGGGTACGGTCGAGCAGGGCCATCCCGTCCGGGGTCAGCAGTGCGGTGAGTTCGGCGGCGTCCATGCGTCGATCCTCGCAGGTGCTGCGTGTTCTCCGGGTGTGCTGGCACTCGGATTGACCGAGTGCCAGTGGCCCTCTAGAGTTGGCGTTGGCACTCTCCTGTGCGAAGTGCCAACCGGTTTTCATCTGTACCGAGTCCGTACCGAGAAAGAAGAGGTCACCGTGGCCGTCAGCATCAAGCCGCTCGAGGATCGCATCGTCATCCGCCAGGTCGAGGCGGAGCAGACCACCGCTTCCGGTCTGGTCATCCCCGACACCGCGAAGGAGAAGCCCCAGGAGGGCGAGGTCGTCGCCGTGGGTCCGGGTCGCATCGACGACAACGGCAACCGCGTCCCGCTCGACGTCGCCGTGGGTGACAAGGTCATCTACTCCAAGTACGGCGGAACCGAGGTCAAGTACTCGGGCGAGGACCTGCTGGTCCTGTCGGCCCGCGACGTCCTCGCGGTCATCGTCCACTGAGTCCAGTACGCATGACGGACGCCCCGTCCGGCCTTCGGGCCGACGGGGCGTTCGTGTGTCCGGGGCCGGTCTGCAGGGCGCTCCGGTCCTGATCAGCCCGCTTGCAGCCCGCCTGGAGGCCCGGTGCACGTCCCGGGGTCGGCGGTCGTTCCTAGGATGGTTCCGTGAGTGAACCGAGTCCGGCGCGACCCGTCCGCAGCGAGGCATCCGTCGGCGTGGTGCAGGCCGTCGTGGCCTACGGGCTCTGGGGGCTGATGCCCCTGCTCTTCGCGGCCATGGCCCCCGCGGCGGCGTTCGAGATCGTGTCGTGGCGGATCGTCTTCGGTCTGGTGTTCTGCGCGGTGGCGATCGCGGTCACCCGGTCGTGGCTCCGCACCCGCACCCTGATGGCCCAGCGCCGCGTGATGCTCGTGATGGGGCTCGCCGCCGTCCTGATCCTGGTGAACTGGACCGTCTACGTCCTCGCGACGACGACCGGTCACACGGTCGAGGCCGCGCTCGGGTACTTCATCACCCCGCTCGTCACGATCGCCCTCGGCGTAGTGGTCCTGCGCGAACGCCTGCGTCCGGCGCAGTGGGCCGCGGTCGGGTTGAGCGTCGTGGCGGTCGTGGTCATCGCGATCGGCTACGGGCAGATGCCGTGGATCTCGCTGGCCCTGGCGTTCTCGTTCGGCCTGTACGGCCTGGTGAAGAAGCGCGTCGGCGGCACCGTGGACGCGCTGAGCGGCCTGACGATCGAGACCGTGTGGCTGCTGCCGATCGCGGTCGTGGCGCTGGTGGTGCTCGGTGTGACCGGGCTCGGCGGCGGCGTGACGTTCGCGAGCGAGGGCTGGGGGCACGCCGTCGTCACCGTGCTGACCGGGCCGGCGACCGCGGTGCCGCTGCTGCTCTTCGCCTCGTCGGCGCGCCGGGTGAGCCTGTCGACCCTGGGCTTGACCCAGTACCTGGCACCGGTGATGCAGCTGCTCGTCGGGGTCCTGGTGCAGCACGAGGAGATGTCGGCCGGGCGCTGGTTCGGCTTCGGCATCGTGTGGCTCGCGCTCGTGGTGCTGACGGCGGACTCGTTCGCCGCCGCACGCGTGTCCCGCCGCCGGGCGCTCGCACCCACCCCGGCCGAGCCGGTCTGACCCGGTCCCCACGGGCCTCCAGGCCGCCCGTCGGTCCTGTCGTGTGGAGGCGACACATCGTGTCGCTCGTCCCGGTTGCCAACGCGAAAGCGACAGGCCCCCGCGGAACTTCCGCGGGGGCCTGTCGCTTTCGCGAGCGGTGCTGGGCTGAACCCTACTTCTTCACCGCACCCTGGATGGCGCTCTGGTAGACGGGCTTGTTGTCGCCGTCGAACTTGTAGATGCCGATGTAGGCGCTCGACGGGTCGTTGTTGTCGTCGAACGGACCGATGCCGGACGGGCCGGTGTAGTGGATGTCCTTGCCGTCGTCCAGGAGCGTCTTGCACTCCTTGAACGTCGCACACTCCGTGCCGCCGTCAGCTCCCGAAACCGCAGCCATGTTGGCCTGGATCGTGCCGGAGTCGGTGCCCTTGCCCTTCACCGCAGCGAGGGCGGCGAGGACCGTGGCGTCGTACGACTCGGCCGCGTACGAGTAGTCGGCGAGCGTCTTGCCCGACGAATCCTTGTAGAACGCAGCGAGCTGCTTCTTGAAGTCGTCCTTCGGCGAGGCACCGGGGATGGTGCCCTGGGCGCCGCTGAGGGTGCCCTTGTCGAAGTCCTTCGAGTAGTCCGCCGTGTTGCCGTCGGACATGTAGATCTTCGCTTCGTTCCCCTGCGAGACGAGCTCCGGGATGATCGACTTCGTCTCGTCGAAGGCCAGGACGACGATCGCGTCGGGCTTCTGGGCCAGTGCCGCGGTCACCTCGGACGAGAACGTGGTCTGGCCGGGCGGGAACTCCTGGCCCTCGCCCTTGCCGCCGTAGACGACCTGGCCGCCCGAAGCCTCGACCGCGGCCTGCACGGAGTTGCGGAGACCGGTGCCGTACGTGTCGTTGAAGACCAGGAAGGCGACCTTCGCGTTGCCGTCACCGGTCACGAGCTGACCGAGCGCGGAACCCTGCACCGAGTCCGGCGGTGCGGTCCGGTAGTAGTACGACGAGTACCCGGAGAGGTCGCTCGCCGTGTTCGCCGGCGAGATCTCGACGATGCAGTTGCTGGTCAGCTGGTCGATGACGTTCAGCGTGACGGACGAGGACTCGGCGCCGATCGCGACCGGGACCTTCGCGTTGACGAGCTTCGTCGCCGCGGAGCTCGACACGGTCATGTCGTTGCTGTCACCGGAGTCGGTCGCCGGGTCGATCGTGACGTCCTTGTCGAGGACACCGCCCGCGGCGTTGATGTCCTTGACGGCCAGGCCGACACCGGACTCGGCCGGCGGGTTCAGGTAGGCCAGCGAACCGGTCAGGGGCAGGATCGTGCCGATCTTCAGCGCGTCCGTGCCAGGGGTGTCGGGGGCCTTGCAGCTGGCGGCGGGATCCTTCTTCGCATCGCTCGACGCCGAGCTCGAGGGGGAAGCACTGCCGGTGGTGGAACACGCGGCGAGGAGGACGGCTGCTGCGCCCGCCAACGCCAGTGCCGCGGTGGCACGGGTGGTTCTGATCATCCGTGGAGCCCTTTCTCTGCGCGGAGGCTCTGCCGCTTCGGGTGAATGCGACGCCTCCACTGGATGTCGAGAAACGTAGGGTCCATGTGTTTCGCCCGTGTGACGGGGCGGTACGCAAAGGTGTTTCGTTACCGAGCCGTGACGTTCCTGTGCGTGGGGACAGGCATCCGTGCAGGAGCTGCGGTGCCGGCGTGGTGCCCTGACCTGCGCCAGGCGGATGGTCCGGCAGGGTGTTCGGGAGGCCCGGGGGCGCGCCGGTGGACGGCGGGCCGGTCAGCCGTGCTGTCCCGGTCAGCCGTGCTGTCCCGGTCAGCCGTGCTGGCCCGGTCAGCTCTGCTGTCCGGCTTCCTCGTCGAGTTCGGCCTGGGACCGCAGGACGCAGAACTCGTTGCCCTCCGGGTCGGCGAAGACCACCCATCCGCCGTCCGGGTGGCGCAGGTCGGCGAGCTCCACGGCACCGATGCCGCGGAGCCGCTCGACCTCCTCGTCGCGGGTGCGGTCGGTGGGGCGCAGGTCGAAGTGGATCCGGTTCTTCACGGTCTTCGTCTCGGGCACCTGGAGGAACAGCACCGTGTGCGATCGATCGGGTGCTGTGATCTCGCACTCCTCGTGCCCCGGAGCGTTCGGGTCGTCGGGCAGGTCCACGTACCCGAGCACCTGCTTCCACCACTCGGACTGGGCGTAGGCGTCGCGGGAGTCGATCGTGGTGTGGGAGACAGCGCTGACCATGCCGCGACACTACCGCCGGGGAACGCAGCTGCGGGGGACGGGGCGGGGGACTGGGTGAAGACGCCGTCGTGCTGCTCCGACGCCGCGGTGCTCGCGAGACGCCGCCAAATTCGGCGGCGTCTCGGGGACTCGGCGGCGCCCAACCCACACGACGGCGTCTCGCGCTGCCCGCCAGCCGCTGCTCACGAGCCCGGCTGGCGACGTGCGCCGATCGGTGCTGCGCGGAACAAGGGGAGCCCGGCAGCCGACAGCACCGCAGCCAGCGCTCGTGCATCCGCAGCTTCCCGCATCGTCCACCGCGCGAACCCGCGCACCTCGGGATCCCGTCGGAGCGCGTCCTCACGGTTCTTCTCGTCCCACAGCGCTCGAGGGTCGTCGTACTTCAAGCGACCGTCGAACTCACCGATCACGCCGGCGTCGGGCCACCAGAAGTCCGTCCTGAACCTGCCGAGCGGTGTCTCGAACTCGCGCTGCAGCTCCGGAGCAGGACCCCCGAGGTCACGGGCGGTGACGCGGCTGATCGACTCGCCGGGCGATTCGGCACGGGCATCGGCGAAGTCGATCGCGGCGGCAGCCTGTCGGCATCCGCGCAGGCGCCCAGGTGGTCCGAGCGCGTCGA
Organism: Curtobacterium sp. 8I-2; assembly: GCF_902506155.1. Classification (NCBI taxonomy): domain Bacteria; kingdom Bacillati; phylum Actinomycetota; class Actinomycetes; order Micrococcales; family Microbacteriaceae; genus Curtobacterium; species Curtobacterium sp. 8I-2. The sequence goes on along the minus strand of NZ_LR732826.1, from coordinate 477,658 downwards.
GTGCGGCGACGAGCCCTTCGCGGCTGACCAGGGCAGACCGGAGCACGTGGTCGAGCACGACGACGGCGTGGGTGAACGACTGCCGACGCGCGATGTCGAGCACGGTCCGGTCGAGCGAGGTCGTCGGGATCCCGTCGACCACGACGCGTTCGCCGTTCCGGATCCGCCCAGCGTGACGGACGACGCCTCGACCGGTGTGCGTCTTGTCGAGCCGGACGTCGATCACGTGCAGCCGCCAGTCGGTCGCGTCGAAGTCAGGCAAGCCCCAGAGCGCCGCGGCCGAGGTCCCCGAGACGACGCACTCGGACTGCAGGGACCCGTACCGTGCGCGGACGAACAGGCGCCGGCGTTCCAGGGGTGAGAGCGCCTCCCACTCCGGACGTTCGACGGCGGCGCCGTGGAACAGGCGTACCGGTTCGTGCAGGGCCGACGGGACACGGACCAGTGCTGTCCGGGCGAGCGCGTTCATCCCCGCAGCATGGAACGCGACCACGGCGCGAGGCGACTCGCACGACGGACCGGTGGAGAGCCTCCAGGCCGTTGCCGCCTGTGGAGGAGTCGCAAGACGCCGTCGTCTCCGAACCACGCCCGGAAAGCGTTGAGACGCCGCCGGATTCGGCGGCGTCTCAACGACACGACGGCGTCTTGCGGACCAGAACCGGCCCGGCCCGCGGGCTAGCTGCGGTAGTTCGGCGCCTCGACGACCATCTGGACGTCGTGCGGGTGGGACTCCTTGAGCCCCGCCGCCGTGATGCGGACGAACTTGCCACGGGCCTTCAGCTCGGGGATCGTGCGACCGCCGACGTAGAACATCGACTGCCGCAGCCCACCGGTCAGCTGGTAGACGACGTTGCCGACCGAGCCGCGGTAGGGCACCTGGCCCTCGATGCCCTCGGGGATGAGCTTGTCGTCGTTCGGCACGTCCGCCTGGAAGTAGCGGTCCTTCGAGTACGAGGTCTTCTTGCCGCGGGTCTGCAGGGCCCCGAGGGACCCCATGCCGCGGTAGGCCTTGAACTGCTTGCCGCCCACGAACACCAGGTCACCGGGGGACTCGTCGGTGCCGGCCAGCAGTGAGCCGAGCATGACGGTGTCGGCACCGGCGACCAGGGCCTTCGCGATGTCGCCCGAGTACTGCAGGCCACCGTCGGCGATGATCGGCACGCCGGCTTCACGTGCGGCGAGGGAGGCCTCGTACACGGCCGTCACCTGCGGCACGCCCACACCGGCGACGACGCGCGTGGTGCAGATCGAGCCCGGGCCGACACCGACCTTGACGGCGTCGACACCGGCGTCGATGAGCGCCTGGGCGCCCGCGCGGGTGGCGACGTTGCCGCCGATGACGTCGATCGCGTCGAACGTCGGGTCGGCCTTGAGGCGGCGGACCATGTCGAGCACGCCTTCGCTCTCACCGTTGGCGGTGTCGACGACGAGCATGTCGACGCCGGCGTCACGCAGGGCCTCGGCGCGCTGCCAGGCGTCGCCGAAGAAGCCGATCGCCGCACCGACGCGGAGCCGGCCCTCGTCGTCCTTGGTGGCGTCCGGGTACTGCTCGCTCTTGTCGAAGTCCTTGACGGTGATGAGGCCGCGGAGCTTGCCCTCGGCGTCGACCAGCGGCAGCTTCTCGATCTTGTGCTGGGCGAAGATGGCGATCGCCTCTTCGGGGTCGATGCCCTCGAGCGCGGTGATCAGCGGCGCCTTCGTCATGACGTCGCGCACGTACGTGGTGGCCTGCTCGAACGTGGCCACGAAGCGCATGTCGCGGTTCGTGATGATGCCGACGAGGGTGCCGTCCTGCTCGACGACCGGCAGGCCGGAGACACGGAACTGGCCGCAGAGCGCGTCGACCTCGGCCACGGTGGCGTCCGGGGTGGTGGTCACCGGGTTGGTGATCATGCCCGACTCGGAGCGCTTGACCTTGTCGACGTAGGCAGCCTGGTCCTCGATGGACAGGTTGCGGTGCAGGATCCCGATGCCGCCCTGGCGCGCCATGGCGATCGCCATGCGGGCTTCGGTGACGGTGTCCATCGCAGCAGAGAGCAGCGGGACGTTGACGGAGATCCGCTTGGTGAGCCGGGACGCGGTGGACGCCTCGCTCGGGATGACGTCGGTGTGCCCGGGCAGGAGCATGACGTCGTCGTACGTGAGTCCGATGAATCCGAACGGATCCGGCTGGTCCATGGGTCCCCTTCGTGGGCGAGTGAAGTGTCGAGACACCGGGAACACGACGACGGGTTCCGGATAGGACATGGTAACGCGAGCGGCTGTCGCCGCATTCCGCCTGGAGGCACGGATCGCGCCCGCCTCGGAGCATTCCTCCACAACGTCACAGTTCGGGTACGAATCACACAGGGAACGTGTTGGAAACACGGGTGTCACAAAATCCCCATAGGTTCCTCGTCATCCGAACGAGAGGCTCTTCCGTGGGATCCATCACTCCTCCGGGACGGGCGCAGCCGCGCCTGTTCCGCCTCCGCCAGACACGACGACGACCGGTCCTCGCGGCCGTGCTCGTGGCCGCGTTCCTGGCGACCTTCCTGATCGACTGGGCGGTCACCCTGCCGGCCTTCAGTGCCACGTCGGCTCCGGCCACCAGCCAGGCGTGCACCGTCAGCCCCGACAACGGGTGCATCCAGGGCACGATCACCGACTCCGAGCGTGATCCGGCCGAGGGCGTCGACGTCGACGTGACCGGCCCGAGCGGCTTCGACCAGACGGCTACGACCAACGCCGACGGCCGCTGGTCCGTCAAGGTCGAGACCGCTGGCGAGTACACGGTGAGCGTCGACCAGGGCACCCTGCCGAAGGGGCAGTACCTGACCAACGCCGCGGACGCCGAGCGGAAGGTGCAGGCGACGCTGAACGCCAACGTCGGGCAGATCTTCCAGCTGTCCGACCAGAAGGGCGCGACGACCTCGTCCGACTCGTCGGGTGTGAGCATGCAGCGGGCCTGGCAGCAGTTCGCATCCGGGCTCCGGCTCGGCCTGCTGATCGCGCTGGCGTCCATCGGGCTCTCGCTCATCTACGGCACGACGGGGTTGTCGAGCTTCTCGCACGGTGAGCAGGTCACCCTCGGCGGTCTGCTGGCGTACGTCTTCGCCAACCAGCTCGGCTGGAACATCTGGGTCACCGGCATCGTCGTCACGCTGTTGTGCGCCGCGACCGGGTACCTGCAGGACGCCGCGATCTGGCGCCCGCTCCGGCGCCGACGCATCAGCCTGACGCAGCTCATGATCGTGACGATCGGGCTGTCGATCGCCGCCCAGTACGCGTTCCAGTACTTCTTCGGCGCCTCGACGGTCCGCATCCAGCAGGGCAACCCGGAGACCGTGCGGTTCGCCGGCGTGACCCTGACGGTGCAGTCCTACGTCGCCATGGGGATCGCGCTCGTGGTCCTCGTCGCCACCGGGCTCTTCCTGGCGAAGACGCGCTTCGGTCGGGCCACCCGCGCCGTGTCGGACAACCCGGCGCTCGCCGCGGCCTCCGGCATCGACGTCGACCGGGTGATCCGCTTCGTGTGGACGCTCGCCGCCGGTCTGGCTGGCCTGTCCGGCGTGATGCTCGGGCTCGTCCTGAACGGCGTGAACTGGCAGACGGGGCTCCAGCTGCTCCTGCTCATGTTCGCCTCGGTCACGCTCGGCGGCCTCGGTACCGCGTACGGCGCCCTGGTCGGCTCGATGATCATCGGCGTCGTCGTGGAGCTCACGAACCTGGTGCTCCCCGGTGACTTCAAGTACGCCACCGCCCTCGTCATCCTCATCCTCATCCTGCTGTTCCGGCCGCAGGGCATCTTCGGCCGCGCCGAGCGGATCGGCTAAGGGAGCACGCGCATGGACTACATCCTCAACCTGCTGTCCTCGCTCACCCAGGAGGCACTCGCCCCGACCACGGCGGCGTTCGCGCTGGCCGCGATCGGCCTGAACGTGCACTTCGGGCTCACCGGGCTCGTGAACATGGGCCAGGCGGCGTTCCTGCTGCTCGGGGCCTACGGCTTCGCGATCTCGATCACCAACGGACTGCCGTTCGTGATGGCGGTGCTCATCGCCCTGCTCGTCTCGATCGTGTTCGCGATCATCCTCGGCGTCCCGACCCTGCGGTTGCGCGGCGACTACCTGGCGATCGTCACGATCTCCGGCGCCGAGATCATCCGCATGGTGGGCCGCTCGAGCCTGCTCACCTCGACCACGGGCGGCTCGAACGGCATCACCGGGTCGAGCTACCGCGACCCGTTCACCGCCCTCAGCCCACTGCCCGACGGCACCACCACGATCCTGTGGTTCACGTACGCCAACAACGGCGTCAACGGCTGGTGGATCCGCATCGCGGCGTGGGCCTTGGTCGCCCTGTTCACCCTGGTGCTCTTCCTGCTCATGCGCAGCCCGTGGGGCCGCGTGGTGAAGGCCATCCGCGAGGACGAGGACGCCGTCCGCTCGCTCGGCAAGAACGTCTACTCGTACAAGATGCAGGCGCTCGTGTTCGGTGGGGCGCTCGGTGCGATCGCGGGCATCATCTACGTCCTGCCGAGTTCCGTGCAACCGGACGCCATGGGCCGCTCGATGACGTTCTTCATCTGGACGGCGCTCATCCTCGGCGGCGCGGCGACGGTGTTCGGGCCGGTGCTCGGAGCCGTGCTCTTCTTCGTCGTCCGGCTCTTCATCCGCACGCTGGCCGGCGACTTCATCCCCGACTCGATCATGAACGCACAGCAGGCCGAGCAGTTCTCGTACGTGCTCGTCGGCGTCGCGCTCATGCTGCTCATCGTGTTCCGTCCACAGGGGTTGCTCGGCAACAAGAAGGAGCTGACGTTCAGTGTCTGAGACCTACGGCCACCCCAAGGCCGACCCGATCCTCACCGTCGACGACGTCACCCGCCGCTTCGGGGGCATGACCGCCGTGGACGTCGACCACCTCGAGGTCCAGCGCGGCTCCATCACGGCCCTGATCGGCCCGAACGGCGCCGGCAAGACCACGTTCTTCAACCTGCTCACCGGGTTCGACAAGCCGAGCCCCGGTGCGAAGACGCAGTTCAACGGCGCCACGTTGCAGAAGACGAGCGCGACGCACATCGCGAACAAGGGCATGGTGCGCACCTTCCAGCTGACCAAGGCCCTGTCGCGGCTCACCGTGATGCAGAACATGCTGCTCGGCGCGCGCGACCAGCCCGGCGAGAACTTCTTCGCCGCCCTGGTCAAGCCGGTGTGGGCGAAGCGGGAGCGCGAGATCACGGCCAAGGCCGAGGACCTGCTCGCCCGGTTCAAGCTCGACACCAAGGCCGACGACTACGCGGGCTCGCTGTCCGGCGGGCAGCGGAAGCTGCTCGAGATGGCCCGGGCGCTGATGTCCGACCCGACGATGATCATGCTCGACGAGCCGATGGCCGGCGTGAACCCCGCGCTCACCCAGTCGCTCCTCGGGCACATCCAGTCCCTGCGCGACGACGGCATGACCGTGCTGTTCGTCGAGCACGACATGCACATGGTCCGGCACATCTCGGACTGGGTGGTCGTGATGGCCGAGGGCAAGGTCGTCGCCGAGGGCCCGGCGGACACGGTGATGGACGACCAGGCCGTGATCGACGCCTACCTCGGTGCGCACCACGACACCGACCTGGGTGACGACTCGCTCCTCACCGAGGAGACCTTCGAGGAACTGGCAGAGGAAGTCGCGGAAGAAGACGCGGCGGACGCAGCAGCAGAGGAGACGACCCGATGACGGACCAGGCGGACCCCACGAACGCGAGCAGTGCCTCCAGTCCGTCCCCGGCGGCCACGCTGGAACGCGAGCCGGTGCTCAGCGCGAAGAACCTCGTCGCCGGCTACCTGCCGGGCGTGAACATCCTGAACGGCTGCGACCTGGACTGCTACCCGGGCGAGCTCATCGGCATCATCGGGCCGAACGGGGCGGGCAAGTCGACGCTCCTCAAGGCGCTGTTCGGGCTCGTGTCGATCCGCGAAGGCTCGGTGACCCTGCAGGGTGACGACATCACGAACCTCAAGGCGAACAAGCTCGTGCAGGCCGGTGTCGGCTTCGTGCCGCAGACGAACAACGTGTTCCCGTCGCTGTCGATCGAGGAGAACCTGCAGATGGGGCTGTACCTGCGGCCCCGGAAGTTCACCGAGCGGCTCGAGGTCATCTACGACCTGTTCCCGGTGCTCGCCCAGCGGCGGAACCAGCGGGCCGGATCGCTGTCGGGCGGTGAGCGACAGTCCGTCGCGATGGCCCGGGCGCTGATGATGGACCCGAAGGTGCTGCTGCTCGACGAGCCGAGCGCCGGACTGTCCCCCGTGCGTCAGGACGAGACGTTCCTGCGGACCCGCCGGATCAACAAGGCCGGTGTGTCGATCATCATGGTGGAGCAGAACGCGCGACGCTGTCTGCAGATCTGCGATCGTGGGTACGTGCTCGACCAGGGGAAGAACGCGTACTCGGGCACCGGGAAGGAACTCGCTGACGATCCCAAGGTCATCGAGCTCTACCTGGGGACGCTCGCCAAGGACGTCGACGCACAGCGCTAGCGCTGTCGTCGGCTACGGGTACCGCTGTGGGGGTGGTATCCGTGACGGGTGGGGCCGTGCGTGGTCGCTTCGCGCCGCACGGCCCCGCTCCTGTACCCGGCCCGGAGGCGCGGCTCGCGTCTGGTCGCGTCCGATCGCGTCTGGTCGGGTGACTGTGGTCGCGTCTGGTCGGGTGACTGTGGTCGCATGACGCCGTCGTGTTCCGTCGACGCCGCGGTCCCGTCGAGACGCCTCGGAATCCAGCGGCGTCTCGTCGGGATGGCGGCGTCCTGCGCTGACGACGGCGTCTTCCGTTGACGACGGCGTCTTCCGTTGACGACGGCGTCGCCCGTCGCACCCGGCCAGGAGGCGCTGCTCGCCCCGCGCGGGTCGGTATCGTTCCGCACGTGCAGAGACTGTCGGTGAGCGCGATGGACGCCCTGGTGTGGGTGGTCTTCATCGCGCTGTTCGTCGGTGCGGCGCTGCTCGTCAAGGTCGCGGCGGTGCTCCTCGTCGTCCTCGTGGTGCTCGCGCTCCTGCTCGGCTTCGTGCTGCGGGTGCTCCGCAAACGCCGACGAGCCCCGCGCCGCCCGCGCTGACGGCTCCGCCGTGACGGCTGCACGGTGCGAGAGGTTGCCCGTCGTCCGCACCGTCCGGCCCGTGCACGCCGCAGAGCCCGCCCGGTAGGCTGTCCTGGTGAGCGAAGTCGAGATCGGTGCAGGCAAGCGCGGACGTCGGGCGTACGCGTTCGACGACATCGCGGTGGTCCCCTCCAGGCGGACGCGTGACCCGCGCGACGTCAGCGTGCAGTGGTCGATCGACGCGTTCACGTTCGAGTCGCCGATCCTGTCGGCACCGATGGACTCCGTGTCCTCGCCCGCGACGGTCATCCAGATGGGCAACCTCGGCATCCTGGGCGTGCTCGACCTCGAAGGCCTGTGGACCCGCTACGAGGACCCGACCCCGTACTACGACGAGATCAAGTCGCTCACCGACGGCAACGTCACGAAGCGCATGCAGGAGATCTACTCCGAGCCGATCAAGGCCGAGCTGATCACCGCCCGCCTGGCCGAGATCCGCGCAGCCGGGGTGCCGGTCGCCGGTTCGCTCAGCCCGCAGTGCACCCAGGAGTTCTCGAAGACGGTCGTCGACGCCGGTGTCGACCTGTTCGTCATCCGCGGCACCACGGTCTCGGCGGAGCACGTCTCCCAGACCGAGGAACCCCTCAACCTCAAGAAGTTCATCTACGAGCTGGACGTCCCGGTGATCGTGGGCGGCGCCTCGACCTACACGTCGGCGCTGCACCTCATGCGCACCGGTGCCGCCGGTGTGCTCGTCGGCTTCGGTGGCGGCGCAGCGTCGACCACCCGTGCCGCACTCGGCATCCACGCCCCGATGGCCACCGCCGTCGCGGACGTCGCAGGTGCCCGTCGCGACTACCTCGACGAGTCGGGCGGCCGCTACGTGCACGTCATCGCCGACGGCGGGCTCGACACCGCGGGCGACATCGTCAAGGCCATCGCCGTCGGCGCCGACGCCGTCATGCTCGGCACCGCGCTGGCCCGTGCGACCGAGGCCCCGGGTGGCGGCTACCACTGGGGTGCCGAGGCGCACCACCCCGAGCTGCCGCGTGGCCGCCGGGTCGAGGTGGGCACTATCGCCCCGCTCGAGAACGTCCTGAACGGCCCGACGCCGACCCACGACGGCCGCGCCAACCTGGTCGGTGCCCTGCGCCGCTCGATGGCGACGACCGGATACTCCGACGCCAAGGAGTTCCAGCGAGTAGAAGTGGTCGTGGCGCCGTACCACCAGTGACGGTGGCACCCGGACACTGCTCCGGGTGACGCCTCGGCGCCGACCGTGACCCGGAGGCGACGATGGCGAAGTCCAGCACGACGAAGCAGACCAGCACGGCCGGACGTCCGCGTGACGTCGCGCCCGGCGTGGGGTTCGACCCCACGGCGAAGCTCGGACCGGACGAACGTGCGGCCGCGATCGAGACGCTGAAGACCAAGGAACTCGACGTCCTGGTCGTCGGCGGCGGCATCGTCGGTGCGGGCAGTGCGCTCGACGCCGTGACCCGCGGCCTGAGCGTCGGCATCGTCGAGGCCCGTGACTGGGGCTCGGGGACGTCGAGCCGTTCGTCGAAGCTCGTGCACGGCGGCATCCGGTACCTCGAGCAGCTCAACTTCGCACTCGTCCGCGAAGCCCTCATCGAACGCGGGCTGCTGCTGCAGCGCATCGCCCCGCACCTGGTGAAGCCCGTGCGCTTCCTCTACCCGCTCAACCACCGGGTCTGGGAGCGCTTCTACATCGGCATCGGCATGGCGATGTACGACGTGTTCAGCTGGTCCGGCGGCCGTCCGCCCGGTGTCCCGCACCACCGGCACCTCAACCGGAAGCAGGTGCTCAGGAACATGCCCGGGCTCAAGAAGGACGCCTTCGTCGGCGGCATGACGTACTACGACGCCCAGGTCGACGACGCGCGCTACGTCGCGTCGCTCGTGCGCACCGCGGCCTCGTACGGTGCCGAGGCTGCGAGCCGCGTCCGCATCGAGGGGTTCATCAAGGTCGGAGAGCGCGTGGTCGGCGCGCAGGCCCACGACATCCAGACCGGTGAGCGGTTCGAGATCCGCGCGAAGCAGGTCGTCAACGCCACCGGTGTCTGGACCGACGACACCCAGGCGATGATCGGCACCCGCGGGCAGTTCAAGGTGCGGGCGTCGAAGGGCGTGCACCTCGTCATCCCGCGCGACCGGTTCCCGTCGAACACGGGCATGATCCTGCGCACCGAGAAGAGCGTCCTGTTCGTCATCCCGTGGGGCCGGCACTGGCTGGTCGGCACGACCGACACCGACTGGTACCTCGACAAGGCGCACCCGGCGGCGACCGCGGCGGACATCGACTACATCCTCGAGCACGTCAACAAGGTGCTCGCCGTCCCGCTGACCCGCGAGGACGTCGAGGGCGTCTACGCCGGCCTCCGCCCGCTGCTGGCGGGGGAGTCCGACCAGACGTCGAAGCTCAGCCGCGAACACGTCGTCGCGCACACCGTGCCCGGGCTCGTCGTCGTCGCCGGCGGCAAGTGGACGACGTACCGCGTGATGGGCAAGGACGCGATCGACGAGGCCGTCGCTGCCATGGACGGCAGGATCCCGGAGTCGACGACCGAGGACATCCCGCTCCTCGGCGCGGAGGGCTACCCGGCCGCGTGGAACCGACGCGCCCGCACCGCACGGAGCTGCAACGTGCACAAGGTCCGGATCGAGCACCTGCTCAACCGGTACGGCACCCTCGCGACCGAGGTGCTGCAGCTCGTCGAGCAGGACCCCGCGCTGGCCGAACCCCTACCCGGGGCCGACGACTACATCGGCGCCGAGGTCGTGTACGCCGCCTCGCACGAGGGCGCCCTGCACCTGGAGGACGTCCTTGCCCGCCGCACCCGCATCTCCATCGAGGCCTGGGACCGCGGCGAGTCAGCGGCGCCCGTCGCCGCGAAGCTCATGGCGGACGTGCTCGGGTGGGACCAGGAGACGACCGAGCACGAGGTCGCGAACTACCTGAAGCGCGTCGCCGCAGAACGGGAGTCGCAGCTGCAGCCCGACGACGAGAGCGCGGACCGCGTGCGGCTCGAGGCCCCGGACATCGCGTTCGGCTTCGACGAGGACGACGTGGTCGTGGGTGGCGGCCGTTCGGACGGCGCGGAGGGCGCGAAGGCGTCCGACGAGCAGGTCATCGGCGAGAAGACGAGCGAGCCGGAGTGAGGAGGCCCGCAGACGCCGTCGTGTCACCGAGACGCCGGCGTCTGCGGGTTGCGTAAGACGCCGTCGTCTCGGGTCGACGCCGTCTGGTCGCCGAGACGCCGCCGAACATGGCGGCGTCTCGCGGTGGACGAGGCGTCTCGACGAGACGACGGCGTCTTGCGGAGTCCACCCGCGCCTCCAGGACGGACGACCGGACTGGAGGCCCGTGGTGCGTCCGTCAGACGGCTCGCGCCCGCAGGGCCGCGCGGCGCACGTGCACCGCCTGGCCGACCACGAGCGCCACCGGGATCCCGATCAGCGCGACGAGGCTCGTCACGTACAGGGCGCCCGACCAGATCGTGTGGGCACCGCCGCCGACCCCGTAGGCATCTGCGACGTCCATCTGCAGGGCGAACGCCGCCACGAACGACATCGGCGTCCCCATCACGACGACCGCGAGCAGCACCGCCGCGATGACGTGCGCCCTCGCCCGGGTGATGAGCAGCAGCACCGACAGTCCCGCGGCGAACAGGACGCCGACGACGGCGATCCCCACGACGGTCGCGATGTCCGCCCCGACCGAGAACCCCTGCTCCGAGAGCTCGGCGTGGATCTCGGCCAGGCTCGCACCGGGGACCGCGGCGAGCGGGTCCAGCACCAGTGCGTTCAGCGCCAGCAGTGCCGCGTACAGCGCGACGACCAGCACCCCGACGACGGCCACGACGATCCGTGTTCTCCCCATCCACAGAACAGTAGTGCGCGGAATGCGCGGGGTCACCGGGTGGTTATCATCGGGGTACTCGAAGAGGGAGCCATCATGGTCGACGTCCATCGCGTCAAACTCCCCGGAGTCGGCGTGCTGCACAGCTTCTACACCGACGACGGTGGCAAGTGCGGTGTCATCACGCACCGGTCGGGGCACTCCGACCTCATCTCGTTCGCCGACGTCTCCGACGGCGCGGACAAGTCCGAGAAGGTCTCGCTCCGTCTCAGCGAAGACGAAGCGCACACCCTCGCCGAACTGCTCGGCGGCACCCGGATCACCGAGGGCCTCGACAAGCTCGACGAGATCCCCGGGCTGTCCATCGACTGGTTCTCGGTGGACTACGACGACGCCATCGCGGGCAAGCCCCTCGGTGACCTGCACGACTCGGGCTTCATCGGCCTGACCGTCGTCGCCGTGGTCCGTGGCGACAGCGCCAACCCGGCGCCCTCGTCCGACTTCGTCGTCTTCCCCGGTGACACCATCGTCGTCGCCGGATCCCCCGAGAAGGTCGCCAAGGCGTTCTCCTTCTACCGCAGCGGAGAGCTTGCGGCCGCCTCGGCCGAGGCCCCGCGGAAGAGCTAGCGCATGCACCTGGGTGGTGAGCTGCTCACCATCGGTGTGCTCTTCGTCATCGCCTACGTCCTGGGCCGACTCGGCAAGACCATCGGTCTGCCAGCCATCCCGATCTACATGGTGGTCGGGCTCGTCGCGAGCCCGAACACGCCGTGGTTCGGGCTGAGCGTCGAGTCCCACACGATCGAACTCATCGCGACGTTCGGGCTCATCCTGCTGCTGTTCAACCTCGGGCTCGAGTTCGACCAAGAGGAGTTCTACGGCAACGCCGGCAAGCTCCTGGTGTCGGGCGGCACCTACGTCGTCATCAACATGGGCGTGGGGTTCGCCTTCGGGTTCTCGCTCGGCTGGGGCACCCGTGAAGCCCTGATCATCGCGGGCATGACGGCGACGTCGTCGAGCGCCATCGTGACGAAGCTCCTCATCGAACTCCGCCGTCTGGCGAACGACGAGACCCCGATGATCCTCGGCGTCACCGTCATCGAGGACGTCTTCATCGCCGTGTACCTGGCGATCGTCTCCGTCGTGCTGTCCGGCGACACCAACCTCTGGGCCGTCGTCGGCAAGCTGGCCCTGGCGTTCGGGTTCCTGATCGTGATGTTCACGCTCGCGCGCTTCGCGGGCAAGTGGGTCTCGAAGATCTTCGCCACGCGCGACGACGAGCTGTTCACCGTGCTGTTCTTCGGACTCGCGGTCATGTTCGGCGGCATCGGCGACCTGCTCGGTGTGACCGACGCCATCGGCGCCTTCGTCATCGGCCTGCTCTGCGGAGCGACCCGGTACCGCGACCGCATCGAACAGCTCGCCCTGCCGATGCGCGACGTCTTCGCGGCGTTCTTCTTCGTGAACTTCGGGCTCGGTCTCGACCTGTCGACCTTCGGCGAGGTGCTCTGGCCCGTCCTCGGCGCCATCGGGATGACCATCGTGCTCAACGCGGTCGCCGGCCAGATCGTCGCGCGGATGAACGGCTTCAACGTCCAGCAGGGCATCAACACCGCCGTCATCCTGGTGAACCGCGGCGAGTTCGCGCTGATCCTCGCGACGCTGTCGGCTGCCGCCGGGCTGGAGGCGCGGATCACCGCCTTCGCGGGCCTCTACGTCCTCTGCATGGCGGTCCTCGGGCCGCTGCTCGCGGTGAACTCGGACCGGATCGGCCGCCTCGTGGTGCGCCCGGGCCGGCTCATCCGCCTGCGCGGACGCCTGGGCGGCCGACGTGCCGTCGCCGCGGCAGCCGCCGCCGAGAGCGCCGAAGCAGCCGAGGCCGAGGCGGACGCCACCGCCGTGGCACGGAAGGCCGAGCGGGATCGCCAGTTCGCCGAGGAGTTCGCCCTCGTGGAGGCCGCTGGCAGGGACGAGCGAGACAATGAGGGGCCCGAGCCGACGTCCGCACCCGTGACGTCGCCGGTCGAGATCCCCGCCGAGCGCCCCCAACGCCCGGTCCGACAGCGCGATCCGGAGTACTGATACAGATGTGGGCCGTTGCCCGACGACCGAGGTGGATCGCGCTGCTGTTGCTGGCGCTCGTGCTGGCGGCGGTGTTCGCCGGGCTGGGCAAGTGGCAGCTCGAGCGGTCCATCGCCAACGGCAAGCCCCTGCCGGCGACCACCGAGACCCGCCGCACGCTCGAGGCGGTCACGACCCCCGAACGCCCCGTCAGCGAGAGCCTCGCCGGGCAGAAGGTGACCGTCACGGGGACCTTCGTCGCCGACGACACCACCGTGCTGACCGGCCGCACCGGGGGTGGGAAGTACCAGACCGTCGGGCACCTGGTGGACTCGGATGGTGGGGCGAGCCTCCCGGTCGTCATCGGGTGGTCCGACCAGCGGTCGGCCGCCGTCGCCGGGGGCGAGCGCCTGGCGGACGGCCAGACGCTCACGATCCAGGGCCGGTACTACCCGGCCGAGTCCCCGGACCAGGACGCCTACAAGAAGGCCGAGTACTCGGCCGTCGCGCCCGCACGGTTCGTGAACACCTGGCAGGCCTTCGACGACCGCATGTACCTGGGGTACGTCGTCGCCGACGGCACCACCGCGAAGGCCGCCGACCTCGGCACCATCGCCGACCGTGCACCGTCGCGCGAGGTCCAGTTCGACTGGCTCAACCTGTTCTACGCGATCGAGTGGGTCGTCTTCGCCGGCTTCGCCGTGTTCCTCTGGTACCGGTTCGTCAAGGACGCCTGGGAGCGCGAGCAGGAAGAGGAGCGCGAGGCACTGCTCGCCACCGAAGCCGACGCGCTCCGACGGTAGGATTGCCGGCATGGCCCTGACCGTCCGAACCCGTGACATCCCCAAGATCCCGGGGGCGGTGAAGTGGTACCGCGTCTCGGCGTACATCACCGGTGTGCTGCTGCTCGCCCTGGTGGTCGAGGTCATCATCAAGTACACGCCGCTGCAGCTCGAGATGCAGCTCGGCAACGGCCCGTTCTTCGTGCCCAACGGCACGGCGGGCGAGACCCCGGGCACGTTCAACCTGTCGATCGCGATCCTCATCGCCCACGGCTGGCTGTACGTGCTCTACCTCTTCACGGACTTCCGTCTGTGGAGCATCATGCGCTGGAGGCCGTCGCGCTTCCTGCTCATCGCCCTCGGGGGCATCATCCCGTTCATGTCCTTCGTGGTCGAACACCGTATGCAGCAGAAGGCCATGGACACCTACCACGAGCTGATCGCTGCCCAGCAGCGTGAGAAGGAGGCCGCTCGGTGAGCGAGACCGAACAGCGTCCCGTCCTCGTCGTCGACTTCGGGGCCCAGTACGCGCAGCTCATCGCGCGTCGGGTCCGAGAAGCGAACGTCTACAGCGAGATCGTGCCGCACTCCATCACCGCGGACGAGATCCGCGCCAAGGACCCGGCGGCCATCGTGCTGTCCGGCGGTCCGTCGTCCGTCTACGAAGCAGGTGCGCCGTCGCTCGACGGTGACATCCTCGACCTCGGCGTCCCCGTGCTCGGCATCTGCTACGGCTTCCAGGCCATGGCGACCGCCCTCGGTGGCGAGGTCGCGAACACCGGTCTGCGCGAGTACGGCGCCACCGACGTGACGCTCGCGCCCGGCACCAGCACCCTGCTCGGCGACCAACCGGCAGACCAGGTGACGTGGATGTCGCACGGCGACTCCGTGGCGAAGGCCCCGGCCGGCTTCGAGGTGCTCGCCTCGAGCGCATCCACGCCCGTCGCAGCGTTCGCGTCCGACGAGCGCAAGCTCTACGGCGTGCAGTGGCACCCCGAGGTGAAGCACTCCGTGTACGGCCAGGCCGTGCTCGAGAACTTCCTGCACCGTGCCGCGGGCCTGCCGGGCGACTGGAACTCCAGCAACGTCATCGAGGAGCAGGTCGCCCGCATCCGTGAGCAGGTCGGCTCCGCGCGGGTCATCGCCGGACTGTCCGGTGGTGTCGACTCCGCCGTCGCCGCAGCCCTGGTGCACAAGGCCGTCGGTGACCAGCTCACCTGCGTCTTCGTCGACCACGGGCTCCTGCGTGCCGACGAGCGCAAGCAGGTGGAAGAGGACTACGTCGCCTCCACCGGTGTCCGGCTCATCACGATCGACGCCGAGCAGCAGTTCCTCGACGCCCTCGCCGGTGTCAGCGATCCGGAGCAGAAGCGCAAGATCATCGGGCGCGAGTTCATCCGCACGTTCGAAGGCGCAGCCGAGGCGCTCGTGCTCGAGGCCCAGGCGTCCGACTCCGATGCCGAGGTCAAGTTCCTCGTGCAGGGCACGCTCTACCCGGACGTCGTCGAGTCCGGCGGCGGAGCGGGCACCGCGAACATCAAGTCGCACCACAACGTCGGCGGCCTGCCCGAGGACATGACGTTCGAGCTCGTCGAGCCGCTGCGCACCCTGTTCAAGGACGAGGTCCGTGCCGTCGGTCGCGAGCTCGGCCTGCCCGAGGTCATCGTCGGTCGCCAGCCGTTCCCCGGGCCCGGCCTCGGCATCCGCATCGTCGGCGAGGTCACGAAGGACCGGCTCGAACTGCTCCGCGCGGCCGACAAGATCGCCCGCGAAGAACTCACCGCGGCCGGCCTCGACGAGGAGATCTGGCAGTGCCCGGTCGTGCTGCTCGCCGACGTCCGCTCCGTGGGCGTGCAGGGCGACGGCCGGACCTACGGCCACCCGATCGTGCTCCGTCCGGTCTCGTCCGAGGACGCCATGACCGCCGACTGGACGCGTCTGCCGTACGACACCCTGGCGAAGATCTCGAACCGCATCACGAACGAGGTGCCCGACGTCAACCGGGTCGTGCTCGACGTCACGTCGAAGCCGCCGGGGACGATCGAGTGGGAGTAGGGCTCCCCTGAGCGACGGAAGGCCCGGCACGCGTCACGCGTGCCGGGCCTTCGTGCGTCCGGGGGCGCTGCCGGAGCGGTGGGCGTGGGTGCTGCCGGGGTCGTCGAGTGGTCACAACACCCCGCGGGCCCGGTGCCGAGCGGTCACGAAGTGTCGACTGGCCCCGGCTCGGGCGACGCTTCGTGACCACTCGGCGGGTGACCGGCGGGGTGTTGTGACCACCCGGGACCGCCGCCGCCACCGCCACCGCCACTGCCTCCCGCCACCGCCACCGCCGCCTCCCGCCACCGGCCCCGGCTGTCGCCGACCACCGGCCCGGGGACGACGAAGGGCCCCGGCAGCGCCGGGGCCCTTCGTCGTGCGGTGGTGCTAGTTGCGCGAGCTGCTCGCGATGATGGCGAGGATGCGCAGGATCTCGAGGTACAGCCAGACGAGCGTCACGATCAGGCCGAACGCTGCGGTCCAGGCGTAGATGCGGGGTGCGCCGCGCTCGACACCGGTCTTGATCTGGTCGAAGTCGAGGATCAGCGAGTACGCCGCCATGACGACCACGAAGATGCCGATGAGCACACCGAGCGGGATGCCGAAGAGCGTCACGCCCATCAGGCCGAACGCGCTCTGCGTCACGCCGGTCCACATCAGGACCAGGTTGACGAGCGAGAACGCCATGTACCCGACCATCGCGATCAGGAAGAAGCGCGTGGCCTTCGGGGTCGCGCGGACCTTGCCGGAGCGGAACAGCAGCAGGGTGACGAAGAACACACCGAGCGTGCCGAACACCGCCTGCGCGACGATGCCGTCAGCTTCGGGGAACGCGGTCTGGAAGTAGTTCGAGATACCGCCGACGAACAGCCCCTCGAAGAACGCGTACGTCAGGATCAGACCCGGCGACGGCTTCTTCTTGAAGGTGTTGACGAGCGCCAGGACGAACCCGACGAGCGCGCCGACGACCCAGACGGCCGGCGGCAGGTTCCAACCGGCCACCGCGCCGACGACGAGCACGCCGAACGCGAGCAGCGTCTTGACGATGGTGTCTTCGTACGACATGCGGTCGGTGTCCACCGGGGACGCAGTCGGGCGGTCGTACATGTACTGCAGCTGCTCGGGGGTCATGCCGCCCTGTGCCTGCTGCGGGGTCTGTCCCCAGCCGGCCTGCTGCTGACCAGCACCGCGCCCGCCCCAGGTGTTTGCCCCCTGTGCGTTGAAGGCGGGGGACTGGTCGAAACCGGGCTTGAAGGCCATGGTGTCCTCTTCCTAGGAGATTCGAGTCCTCTCAGCCTAGGTGCGCTCGGTCGCGGAAGGCTGAGGATTCGCGGCGAGCGGACGCGGGCCCAGTGGGCCCCGACGAGGGAAGCCTAGGGTCGCCCGCTGCACGCGCGCCTCGAAGACGTCGAGAGTCCGCCGTCGAGCGCGGGGAGCCCGAGGGCGACGCCGGGTGCAACCAGGTCACGAGTGCGACCGAGATCGTCATGAGCAGGAACCACGCAACGATCTTCGTCGGGGCCACCGGGTGCCAGGCGGCGAGCTGCGCCGGGTAGCTCCACGCCCCGGCCCAGGTCGCGACGTTCTCGGCTGCCCAGACGAACACGGCCACCAACCCCATCGCGACGAGCACGGGCATCCGCATCGTCGCCCGGTGGATCCGGACGTCCATGGTGGTGCGGGCGAAGAGCAGCAGCACGAGCGCGAGCAGCACGTACCTTGCGTCGGCGACGAAGTGGTGTCCGAAGAAGTTCAGGTAGACGCCGCCCGCGACGACCGCCAGCAGCCACTGCCGCGGGTACCGGTCGAACCGCGGGTCGAACAGCCGGTGGACCCTGACCATGTACGACCCGACGGCCCCGTACATGAACCCCGAGAACAGCGGCACCCCGGCGACGACGAGCAGCCCTCCGGGTTCGTAGGTCCACGAGCCCATGTGGGTCTTGAACACCTCCATCACGGTGCCGACGACGTGGAACAGCACCACCACCCGGAGTTCCCGTACGGTCTCGAGCCCGAACACGAGCATGCCGACCTGCAGCAGCACGGCCGCGGTCGTCAGGACGTCGTTCCGCATCGGGGCCGGCACGGTCAGGTGCACCAGGGCCATCGTCGCGAGCAGCAGCGCCCCGAACGCACACGCCCAGGCCTGCTTGGCACCGAACACCAGGAACTCGGTGACGAACACGCGGACGGGTCGGTGCGGTCGGTGCCCGGCGTCGAGCACACGGCGTGCGGCCCGGTCGATCCGGGCCTCGACGGCGGTGGAGAGCGATCGGACGGTCATGCGGTGATGCTCGGCGTCGGCGCTGGGAACGGCGGTCCCCGGCGCGACGAGTGTGTCCCGCGACACAGGTGGCCCGCTCGTCATCCCGGGCAAGTAGGGTCGCGCCATGACCCTCGTGATCGCCCACCGCGGCGCGTCCGGCTACCGCCCCGAGCACTCGCGGAGCGCGTACGACCTGGCCATCGAACTCGGCGCCGACGCGATCGAACCGGACCTGGTGCCCACGAAGGACGGCGTCCTGGTGCTCCGGCACGAGAACGAGGTCTCGGGCACCACGGACGTCGCCGACCACGCCGAGTTCCGGCACCTGCGCACGACGAAGACCGTCGACGGCCAGACGCTGACGGGCTGGTTCACCGAGGACTTCACGTGGGCGCAGCTGCAGACGCTCCGCACCCGCGAGCGCCTGCCCGCGCTGCGCCCGGGATCCGCCGAGCACGACGGCGCGCAGCCGATCCTGCGGTTCGTCGACCTGCTCGCGATCCTCGACGCGGCGCCCCGCCCGGTCGGGCTCGTCGCCGAGGTCAAGCACGCCGCGTCCTTCGACCGCGCCGGGTTCCCGATGGGTGAACTCGTCGACGCCGCGCTCGGCGAGGCCGGGTGGCGGCAGGACGAGCGGCTGACGGTGGAGAGCTTCGAGAAGGGCGTGCTGCGGGACCTACGCGAGCGGGCGACCGGTGGTCGGCTCGTGTACCTCCAGGAGGCCCGTGGCAGCGCCGCGGACGAGGTCGCGTCCCACGGGGCGCTCGCCCCCACCTACGCCGCCGAGCGCTCCGAGGACGCGCTCGCGTCGTTCGCGACCGAGTTCCACGGCATCAGCGTCGACCTCGGCACCCTGATGGCCGGCGTGGACAGCGTCGCGCTCGACGACCCGACGCCGGTGCGCAGCGCGATCGTCGACCGTGCCCACGCCGCCGGGCTCGCGGTGTACACGTGGACCCTCCGGCCGGAGAACCGGTTCCTGCCGTCGCCGTTGCGTCGCGGCGGGGACGTCGCGGCCTTCGGCGACTGGGAACGCTGGTTCACCTCGGTCATCCGCACCGGACTCGACGGCGTGTTCGCCGACCACACGGACCTGGCGGTGCTCGCCCGGTCCGCTGTCGGGGGTCCCGCCTAGACTGTTCCGGACATGACGATCGTGCTCGACCCCTTCGAATCGACGCCCGAACCGGGCGCCGGTGCCCGCGCGTACCAAGACCCGTTCACCGCGGGTCTGAACCCCCAGCAGAAGGAAGCCGTCGAGTACCGCGGCGAGTCCCTGCTGATCGTGGCCGGTGCCGGTTCCGGCAAGACGAGCGTGCTCACCCGCCGCATCGCGCTGCTGCTCGCCAACCGCGAAGCCTGGCCGTCGCAGATCCTGGCGATCACGTTCACGAACAAGGCCGCCGCCGAGATGCGCGAGCGTGTCCGGGCCCTGGTGGGCGGCGAGGCCGAGGGGATGTGGATCTCCACCTTCCACTCGGCGTGCGTGCGCATCCTGCGGCGCGAAGCCGAGCGGTTCGGGTTCCCGCAGTCGTTCACGATCTACGACTCCGCCGACTCCAAGGCGCTGCTGAAGCGGATCATCAAGGAGCTCGAAGCCGACTCCCTCGGGCTGACCGTGGGTGCCGCGGCGTCGAAGATCTCGAAGCTCAAGAACGAGCTGCAGGACATCGACACCTACGCGCGCAACATCAACGTGAACGACCCGCAGGAAGTCATGTTCACCGAGGTGTTCCGGCGCTACACGAACGAGCTCCGCCGGGCGAACGCGTTCGACTTCGACGACCTCATCGGCCAGACGGTGTTCCTGTTCCGCGCCTTCCCGGACGTCGCCGCCCTGTACCAGCGGCGCTTCCGGTACATCCTGGTCGACGAGTACCAGGACACGAACCACGCCCAGTACGCCCTGATCCGTGAGCTCACCCGCCCGGTGCCGGTCGAACAGGTCGACAAGCTCGAGGACTCCGGGCAGCACGTCGCCCGGATGCGCGAGACCGACGGCTCGATCGCGCCCGCGTCCCTGACGGTGGTCGGTGACTCTGACCAGTCGATCTACGCCTTCCGCGGGGCGGACATCCGCAACATCGTCGAGTTCGAGCGGGACTTCCCGAACTCCAAGACGATCCTGCTCGAGCAGAACTACCGGTCGACGCAGAACATCCTCGACGCCGCGAACGCCGTCATCGCGAACAACTTCGACCGCCAGGCGAAGAGCCTGTTCACCGACGTCGGAGCCGGCGAGAAGATCGTCGGCTTCACCGGGTACACCGGCCACGACGAGGCGCAGTTCGTCGCCGACGAGATCCAGCGCCTGCGGGAAGACGGCATGGACTACCGCGACATGGCGGTGTTCTACCGGACCAACTCGCAGACCCGTGCGCTGGAGGAGATCTTCATCCGCGCGGCGATCCCGTACCGGGTGCTCGGCGGCACCAAGTTCTACGAGCGCGCCGAGATCAAGGACGCCATGGCGTACCTGATCACGGTCGCCAACCCGGCAGACCCGATGGCCCTGCGCCGCATCCTCAACGTGCCCAAGCGCGGCATCGGCTCGGTCACCGAGACCACCCTGCAGCGCTACGCCGACGAGCACGAGACCACGATGCGCGACGCCCTGCGGCACGCGGGTGAACTCGGGTTCGGGCCGAAGGTGCGCAACGCCATCACGGAGTTTGCGGCGCTGCTCGACGCCGTGTCCGAGAAGGCGAAGACGCAACCGGTGGTCGACACCCTGACGCAGCTGCTCGACGGCTCCGGGCTGCTCGACAACCTGCGGAAGTCGCCCGACGCGCAGGACGCCGCCCGAGCCGACAACATCGACGAGCTCGTGGCCGTGACGCGTGAGTTCCAGAAGAACAACCCCGAGGGCACCCTGTCGGACTTCCTGACCGAGGTCTCGTTGGTCGCAGCGGCGGACGAGCTCGACGACTCCTCGGGCACGGTCTCGCTGATGACCCTGCACACCGCGAAGGGCCTGGAGTACGACGCGGTGTTCCTGACCGGTGTCGAGGAAGACCTGCTCCCGCACCGGATGTCCGCCAACGAACCCGGTGGTCCGTCGGAAGAGCGCCGGCTGTTCTACGTCGGCATCACCCGCGCCAAGAAGGTCCTGTTCCTGTCGCTCGCGATGACCCGTGCGCAGTTCGGCGACGTCAACGTGGCGATGCCGTCGCGCTTCCTGCAGGAGATCCCCGAGGGGCTCATCGAGTGGAAGCAGTCGCCGGGCATGGCGAACAGCCGCGGTGGCACGCAGCCCCGGGCCCTGAACGCCAAGCGCGACGGTGGCTTCAACGGTGGTGGCGGCGGCGGTGGCTACCGCGGTGGTGGTGGCTGGGGCGGCGGATCGTACGACCGGGCAGCAGCGGCCTCGAAGACCCGTCCGAAGACCGAGTGGGCGAACCGGGTGTCCGGCCAGGTGCGCGACAACGGGGACATGGAACTCGTCGCCGGCGACCGCATCAAGCACGTCGACTTCGGCGAGGGCACGGTGTCCGCGGTGACGGGGCAGGGTGCCAAGCGCATCGCCGAGATCGCGTTCGACTCCGCGGGCCGCAAGAAGCTCCTCATCAAGATCGCCCCGATCGAGAAGCTGTAGGAGCCCTCACCGGTCCACACCGAACCGGCAGCAGCGGCCGGTCTGGTGTTCACGGGACGGACCCGGGGCGTTCCCCCGCGGACCGTACGGTGCGGTGCTGTGCAGAACAGCCCTGACGACCACGAAGCCGCCCACGACGGTGCAGCAGCCCCCGCCGACGATCGCAGCAAGCGCATCCCGGTCTCCCGCCGTGGCTTCCTGGTCGGGTCCGGACTGGCCGGCGCCGCAGGCCTCGTGGCGTCGAACGGTTTCGGCAGCGCCCCGGCCGTCGCCGACGCGCTGACCGCAGCCCCCGCCGTCACCCCGGCGGCCCTCGGCGGGTCCGGCATCGCGGCCCAGCAGGCGGTGGCACGTGGGCGCACCGGTCCGTGGCGACCCGACACGACCTCGCCGCGCTTCACCGTCGCGGTGATGCCGGACACCCAGTACATGTTCGACGGTGCCGCGGTCGACCAGGCCCCGATGCGCGCCTCGCTCGAGTACGTCGTGCGCGAGCAGGCCCGGCACAACACGGTGTTCCTCGTGCACCTCGGTGACCTGACCCAGAACGGTGCGGCGTCCGAGATGCGCGCGTCCGGCGAGGTCTTCGACGTGCTCGACCGTGCCGGAGCGCCCTACAGCGTGCTCGCCGGCAACCACGACGTCGACTCGTCGACCGACGACCAGCGGGGCCGCACCCCGTACCTCGACGTGTTCGGTCCGCAGCGGTTCCGGAAGGCCCCGGGCTGGATCGGTTCGAGCCCCGACGGCTACAACACCGCCCACCGGTTCACCGCGGCCGGCCGCGAGTGGGTCGTCCTGGCCCTCGACTGGCGGACGAGCGCGAGCGGCCTCGCCTGGGCCAGCTCCGTGCTCGCAGCCCGGCCGCACTCGCCGGTGATCCTCACGACGCACGCCATCGTCGACTCGGACGCCGACGGCGGGGCGGCGTTCGACCCCTACGGGCAGCAGCTCTGGGACTCCTTCATCACGAAGCACGACCAGGTGTTCCTGACGCTCAACGGCCACTACTGGGGGCCGGGCCGCACGACGGCGAAGAACGCGGTGGGACACGACGTCGCCCTGCACCTGACCAACTACCAGAACCGGTACTACGGCGGGGCGGCCATGATCCGGCTGTACCACGTCGACCTCGAACGGAACGTCATCGACGTCGAGACGCTGTCGCCGTTCCTGCTCGCCGGCGGGCTCGGCGAGGCGAACGAGCTCGCCGCCCAGGAGGTCAACCTCAGCGGTGACGTCGACCGCTTCACCATGGCAGTGGACTTCGAGGCGCGCTTCGCGGGCTTCGCGCCGGTCGCACCACGGGCCTCCCGGCCGGCGGCACGCATGCTGGTACCGGGGACGCTCGCGTACTGGCGGTTCGACGGCAACCCGGACGGGGCGGCGCTCGCGCCGACCACGCGGGTGCGCGACCAGAGCGGCAAGGGCAACGACCTGGTGGTCGCCCGCCGGACCGGCGCCGTCGCAGGGGCGTTGCGCTGGACCGCCGCGCACCACCCCGACCAGCCGGGTGCCGGCAGCCTCGCGCTGCAGGGTGGCAAGACCGGGGGCGACCACCTGCAGACCGTCCGGGCGGCGCCGCTCAACCGCACCCACTTCCCTCGCGGGTACACGGTCGAGGCGTTCTTCGCGCTGCCGACCACCTTCGACCCGAGCACGAACGGGTTCAGCGCCCTGCTGTCGCAGTACTCGAGCGCCCGCCAGGTGGGGAAGGCGACCGGAGCCGACGGCGACCCGGACGAACCCGCGGTGACCCTGAGCCTGTCGGGGGACCGCGAACTGCAGTGGTGCGTGTACCCGACGAGCCAGGACGGATCGTTGACGAACTGGGGGCACGAGCTGCCGCTCGGAGCATGGTGGCACGTGGCCGTGGTGAACGACGGGACGCACACCGTGCTCTACGTCGACGGGTGCCCGGTCGTGCGGAACCCGTCCACCCCGAACCGCGGTCTGAGCACGATCGGCAAGCCGTGGCTGCTCGGCGGGTACCGCTACGGCGGCAAGCTCGACAACGTGTTCGTCGGGTCGATCGGTGACGTGCGCATCGTCGGCCGGGCGCTGCAGCCGAGCGAGTTCATGAACGCCTGACGACCCGACAGGCGGCCGTCTGACACGCCCGGCCGACCAGGACACCCCTCGTTCGGGTGGCGTGAACGCGTTTTGTGAGGTTAGCCTTACCTAACGTGACACCTCCCATCGAACTCCTGACCACCGCCACCGCCGAGCGCTACCGCTCCGCCGTGACGTCCACGGTGGACCGTCTGGCCGACCGGTTCGCCGCGGCCGACCGTCCGACCACCGACACCGCCCCGGACGTCCTCCGGGCCCGGGTGCAGGACGTCGACCTCGACGCCGAACCCCTCGGGACGGACCGCGCGCTCGCCGAACTCGACGACCTGTTCGTCCGCGAGGCCGTCTGGTTCCACGACCCGGCGTACCTCGCGCACCTGAACTGCCCGGTCGCGCTGCCCGCGGTCGCCGCCGAGTCGGTCCTGGCCGCCGTGAACCCGTCGGTCGACACGTGGGACCAGTCCCGCATCGGCACCGAGATCGAGCGCCACGTCGTCGCCTGGCTCGCCGGTCGGATCGGGTTCGCCGCGGGGGACGGCATCTTCACCTCCGGCGGCTCACAGTCGAACCTGCAGGCCCTGCTGCTGGCGCGCGAGGCCCTCGGCACCGGCGGCACCGTGTTCACGACCGCTGAGACCCACTTCAGCATCGCGAAGTCCGCCCGGCTGCTCGGGCTCGAGACCGTGGTCGCCGTCGCGACCGACCACGCCGGCCGGATGGTGCCCGCGGCCCTCGCCGAGGCGATCGCTGCAGCCAGGGCCAACGGGCAGCGACCGATGGCCGTCGTCGCCACGGCCGGTACCACCGACCGCGGCGTGATCGACCCGATCGAACCGATCGCGGACGTCTGCGACCTGGAGGACGTCTGGCTGCACGTCGATGCCGCGTACGGCTGCGGGCTGCTCGTGTCGCCGACGCGCCGCCACCTGCTCGACGGCGTCGAACGAGCCAGGAGCGTGACCGCCGACCTGCACAAGTCGTTCTTCCAGCCGGTGTCGTCGAGCGCCCTGCTCGTGCAGCGCCCGGAGGACCTGCGCCGCACCGCGTGGTACGCCGACTACCTGAACCCGGAGGACGCCGCCGAGCCGAACCAGGTCGACAAGTCCCTGCAGACCACCCGCCGGTTCGACGCCCTGAAGCTCTGGGCCACGCTGCGGGCAACGGGGGCCGACGCGATCGGTGCGGCGTTCGACGCCGTCATCGACCTCGCCGTGGTCACCCACCGGATCGTCGAGGAGCACCCCGACCTGGTGCTCGTCGCGCCGACGCAGCTCAGCACGGTGCTGTTCCGCTGGCAGCCCGCCGGCATGACCGACGAGGCCGCCGACGCGCTGGTCGCCCCGATCCGCTCGGCCCTGCTCGCCGAGGGTCGGGTGCTCATCGCCAAGACGGTCATCGACGGCCGGCCGTGCAACAAGCTCACGCTGCTCAACCCGGAGACGACGCCGGAGCAGATGCGCGCGTCGCTCGAGCACGTCGTCGCCACGGCCGCCCGGGTCAGGGCCACCACCACCGCCCCGGAAGGAGCGTCCCGATGACCGCCGACCGCGCAGCAGACCGCGCAGCAGACCGCACCGCCGACACCGTGCACGACGTCGTCGGCATCGGCATCGGCCCGTTCAACCTCGGCCTGGCCTGCCTGACCGACCCGATCGCCGACCTCGACGCGGTGTTCCTCGACGCTGCCGACGGCTTCGCCTGGCACCACGGCATGATGCTCGACGACGCCACGATCCAGGTGCCGTTCCTCGCCGACCTGGTGACGATGGCCGACCCGACCTCACCGTTCTCGTTCCTCGCCTGGCTCAAGGAGACCGGGCGCCTGTACCCGTTCTACATCCGCGAGGACTTCCACCCCCTGCGCAGCGAGTACGACGCCTACTGCCGCTGGGCCGCCGACCGGCTCGACACCCTGCGGTGGGGCCGCCGGGTGACCGCCGTCGAGCACGACCCGGTCACCGACACGTTCACGGTGCACGCCGAGACCGATCAGGGTCCCGAGACGTACCGCGCACACCACGTCGTCGTGGGCATCGGCACCGAGCCGTCCGTCCCCGCCCCGCTGCGCGGGATCGGCGGACCGGCGGTCCACTCCGCCGAGTTCCTGCCGAACCGCAATGCCCTGCGCGACGCCGGGTCGATCGCCGTCGTCGGCAGCGGGCAGTCCGCCGCCGAGGTCTACCGCGAACTGCTCGAGGACATCCGGCAGGACGGCTACCGCCTCGACTGGATCACGCGGTCGCCCCGGTTCTTCCCGATGGAGGACACCAAGCTCACCCTCGAGATGACGAGCCCGGAGTACACGGACCACTTCCACGGGCTGCCCGAAGCCGTCCGCGACCGCCTCGGACGGGAACAGCGGGGGCTGTACAAGGGCATCAGCGCCGACCTGGTCGACGACCTGTACGACCAGCTCTACCGGATCAGCGCGCGGGGTCCGGTCCCGACGACGCTCCGGACCGAGACGAGCGTCGTCGACGCCGCCTGGCTCGCCGACCGCGGCACGTACCGGTTGACGCTCCGCCACGAGCAGCTCGACCAGACGTACGAGCACGAGGTCGAGCAGCTCGTCCTCGCCACCGGGTACACCCCGCGGGTCCCGCGCTTCCTCGACCCGGTCGAGCACCTCGTCGCCCGCGACTCCCGCGGTCGCCTGGCGGTCGCCCGCGACCACCACGTCGACACCCTGGGCGGGCGCATCTGGGTGCAGAACGCCGAGGAGCACACGCACGGCCTGACCGCGCCCGACCTCGGCATGGGTGCGTGGCGGAACGCGTCGATCATCCGGTCCGTCACGGGTCGCCCCGTGTACGGCCTGGAGGCCCGGATCGCCTTCCAGGAGTTCGGCCTGCCCGCCTCGGAGCAGTCAACACCAGAGCCGTCCACCGCCCATCCCGGCGCCGCGGAGCGCGCGCCGGCCCGGCCCGCGACCGAACGTGCGGAGGTCTCCGCATGAGCACGACCGTGACCACCACGGCGCCGGACGCGACCGCGCCTGTGGGAGCCGGGCCGGGCCTCCTGACCGTCGAACCCGTGGACCCGGAACGCGACGCCGCCGTCGTGCAGTCGTGGCTCGCCCACCCGGCGTCGTCGTGGTGGGAGATGGGCGACCTCGACGTGGACGGCGTCCGCACCTACCTGGCCGGCGTGCAGGCCGACCCCGCGCAGGCCGCGTGGCTCGGCCGCCGGAACGGCGAACCGTGCTTCCTGGCCGAGACCTACGACCCCTCGGCCGTCCTGCTCACCGACGTGTGGGCTGCCGAACCCGGCGACGTCGGCATGCACCTGCTCGTCGCACCGGTGCCGGCCGAGGGCCGCGTGCACGGCCTGACGAGCGCGGTCATGCGTGCCGTCGTCGAGCACTGCCGGGACGTCCTCGGCGCGCGTCGGGTCGTCGTCGAACCGGACGTGCGGAACACCGCCGTGCAGGCGAAGAACGCCGAGGTCGGGTTCCGTGCCCTGCGACAGGTCGACGTCGACGGCAAGCGGGCGCTGCTGTCGGTGCTCGACACCGACCGGATCGGCGTCCCCGACGACGACGGGCCGGCCGCGCACCTGCGGCCCGAGCACCTGGAACCCGCCGAACGGCACCTCGTCGCGAAGGCGATCGCGGAGTTCACCCACGAACGGCTCATCGCACCCGTGCCGGACGGGGACGGGTGGCGGCTCGACACGGGGGAGTCGACCTACCGGTTCCGGGCACGGCAGCACCTGCTCGAGCACTGGTCGATGGACGAGGCCTCGCTGACGCGGACCCGTGCGGGGGCGTCGGCACCACTCAGCGCGCAGGAGCTCGTGCTCGAACTGCACGAGGTGCTCGGGATCCCCGACGAGTTGCTCGGGACGTACCTGGAGGAGATCGCGTCGACGCTGGCGAGTGCTGCGGCGAAGCACCGACGGGGCGGACCGTCGGCAGGGCAGCTGGCGCGGGGGCGGGGCGGGGCCGGGTCGGCCGGTTCGGTCGGTTCGACCGGTTCGACCGTCTCGTCCGGGGCCGTCGACGACGCCGTAGCGTCGTTCCAGGACGTCGAGTCGGCGATGACCGAGGGCCACCCGGCGTTCGTCGCCGCCAACGGGCGGATCGGGTTCGGCCTCGACGAGTGCCGGGCGTTCGCGCCCGAGTCCGGCGGCCGGTTCCGGTACCGGTGGCTCGCCGCCCGACGCGAGCACACGCACCTGGCGCTCGCCGCGGACCGGACCGAGCAGGCGCACTGGGAGTCGGAGCTCCCGGCAGCGGTCGTGGCCGGGTTCCGCGCCACCCTGGAGCGCCGCGGGCTCGACCCCGACGACTACGTGTGGCTGCCCGTGCACCCCTGGCAGTGGCAGCACCGGATCGCCGTGACCTTCGCGCCTGACCTGGGGCGGCAGGACCTGGTGGACCTGGGCGAGGGGCCCGACGAGTACCAGCCGCAGCAGTCCATCCGCACCGCGTTCAACCGCACCGAGCCGGTACGCTCGTACGTGAAGACGGCGCTCGCCGTGCAGAACATGGGGTTCCTGCGGGGGATGTCGCCCGCCTACATGCGGAACACGCCGGCCGTGAACGACTGGGTCGCGTCGATCGTCGCCGCCGACCCGACGCTCGCCGAGGCCGGGTTCTCGGTGCTCCGGGAGCACGCCGCCATCGGCTACACCGGCGACGCGTACCACCGGGTCGACGTGTCCTCGCCGCAGCGCAAGATGCTCGCGGCGCTGTGGCGGGAGAGTCCCGTCCCGCAGCTGGCCGAAGGCGAACGCCTGCTCACCATGGCGGCACTGCTGCACCGGGACGCTTCGGGGAACGCCGTCGTGTCAGCCCTGATCGAGGCATCGGGAGTCCCTGCCGACGAGTGGGTCCGACGCTGGCTCGACGCCTACCTGCTGCCCGTCGTGCACTGCCTGACCGTGCACGACCTGGTGTTCATGCCGCACGGTGAGAACCTGGTGCTCGTCGTGCGCGACGGTGTCGTCGTCCGCGCCGTGATGAAGGACATCGGCGAGGAGGCCGCGGTGCTCGGCCGGCACGACGACCGCCCGGTGCCCGCCGACATCGACCGGATCGTGCACCCGGTGTCCGACGACGAAGCCGCGCTCGCCGTGTTCACCGACGTGTTCGACGGGGTGCTGCGGTTCGTCGCCGCGATCCTCGACGACGACGGGGTGCTGCCGGAGGCCCGGTTCTGGCAGGTCGCGGGGGAGTGCATCGACGCGCACGCCGCCGCACACCCGGACCGCCGTCGACCCCTGGACCTGCGGGTGCCGACGTTCGAGCACTCGTGCCTGAACCGGTTGCAGCTGCGGAACACCCTGTCGATGGTGGACCTGGCCGACCAGTCGTCGTCGCTCATCCGGGCGGGCGCGATGCCGAACCCGATCGGGCGGTAGGGGGCGCCGGCGCTCGCGATGCGCGAGACGTCAGGGCTGCAGGCGGGTGGCCGACCACGCAGCGTCGGCGAGGACGTACTGCAGCCGGCGGTGCATCCGGTCACGGCTGCCGTGCCAGAACTCGACGACGTCGGGTTCGAGTCGCCAAGCCACCCAGCCGGCCGGCCGCGGCACGGCGTCGTCGGTCTCGTCGAGCAGGTCGTTCGCGTCGTCGATCAGGTCCTGCAGGGTCCGCGGTTCGAGCACGTCGGACTGGTCGGCGATCGCGGTCGCCGCGCGGGACTTCGGGGAGCGGTCGGCGAACAGCGCGTCGGACTCGTCGTCGGAGAGCTGCACCGCCCGGCCCTCGAACCGCAGCTGCTGCATGGTCTCGCGCCAGTAGACCTGCAGCGCTGCGTGCGGGTTCTCGGCGAGCTGGCGTCCCTTCGGGCTCAGGGTCGAGGTGCCGAACACCAGCCCTCGGTCGTCCAGGCGCTTCACGTCCACCGTCCGGGCGCTCACCCGACCGTCGGCGCCGGCGGTGGCGAGGGTCATCGACCTCGGCTCGGAGACGTCGCGCTCGTCGGCGGCCTCGAGCCACTGTCGGGCCAGGTCGAGGGGTGATGCCGGGGGAGCGTCGAACTCGGGCAGCTGCAGGGAGTCGTCACCGGACAGGGAGGAGGACATGCCTCCACCCAACCGTGCTCAGGCGCTCCACGTCCAGGCTGCCGGGGGACGACCCCCGCGGGGACCGGCCGCGGCGGGGGCGTCGACACGGCTGAGCACCGGGTTCGTCCGGAGCATTCGGTTCAGGTTGCCCGGGTCCGGGCTCGCGCCGGTCAGCGCGGTGAGCAGCCGACGGGCGTCCGCCGTGGTGAAGGGCGATCCGAGGAGCGCACGTGTGAGGGGAACGTCCGACCAGCACCGCAGTCGCACGTGCTCCAGCGCGGCGTCGACGATCCGGTCGTGGTCGAAGGGCAGCGCGAGGGGGCGGACCGCGGCGGCGTGCCACGTCGCCGCCGAGTCCGTGCCCGGCTCGACGACCGCCAGGAACGCGATGCTGATCGCGGCGCTCCGCGGGTCGCGGTCGGGTCCGTCGAACGCGCCGATCTGCGCCAGGTGGCGGACCGCGGCCGCGTCGATCCCGGTCTTGGTGCGCAGCGCGCGCCGCGCACCGTCCGCCAGGATCTCGGTGCCGTCCAGGAGCACGCCGGGCAGCGCCTCCAGTCCGGCGTACGGGGCGTAGGCCCGACGCGCGGTGGCGACCCGCAGGCCGTCCGCCCCCGCGAACGACACCGGGACGACGTCGATAGCGATGAGCGGTTGGTCGCGGGTCGCCGATCCGGCGGCCGTCACGCGATGGTCGTCCGGCGGGCGGCGCGGGCCGCACGTTCGTCCCGCAGCGTCTGCCGGACGTCGGCGAAGGACTGGAGGCGCGTGAACCGTCCGTCGATCCACACCGGCTGGAGCAGGCTGGTCGCCTCGTCCTCGGCCGTGGCCTGGTCGGTCTGCCGGATCTCGCCGGTCTCGTCGCGGTGCAGGGCGATGCGGCCCTTCGCGCTCTTCTTGCCGCTGCCCGTCTTCGGGTCCTTCTGGATGTCGACCGGCTCGCCGTCCACCAGTGCCCAGGTCGCCTTGACGGCGCTGCCGAGGTTGTCGCGCGTCATGTACTGGTACGTGTACGACCCGATACCGAGCACGATGTTGTCGCTCGAGTAGCCCTTCGCGGCGAGGCGCTCGTAGATGCGCTGTGCCCGGTCGAGCGTGATGCTGTCGCCGTAGATGACGCCGATGTGCTGATCGAGGACCTTGAAGCCCTGGTCGTTCACGGTGTGGCCGAAGATCTCGTCGAGCAGTTCGACGACGCCCTTCTCCTCGTGGCTGCGCCCGGGGGCGAGCAACTCGGCCTCGTCCACGCCGTGCACGGTGCCGGTGACGATGTCGACCGGGTCGCCCGAGTCTGGTCGGATGACGAGCTTGCCGTCGCGGGCCGTGATGCGGTCCTTGAGGGCCGGGAGGGTCTCGGTGACGACCTTGAACAGGTCGAAGCCGTCGCTGACCGCCGACACGATGCCCGTCGGGTAGACGTCGAGGATCTGCTCGAACGTCGCGAGCTCCCCGTCGGCACCACGGACGCACATCACGCTGTGCTCGGTCGCGGGGACGCTCGCTGCCACCAGCCCGTTGTCGCCCGGGTAGTAACGGTCGATGAAGTCGAGCGACGGCATCGAGTCGGTGCCGAGGAACGAGAGCAGGTGGCCCGCCCCGCCCGCCGCAGCCGACTCGATGCTCGACTGCCCGCGGAACGAGAAGTCGTGCGCGGCGAAGTCGATGCCGGCCGGGACGGCACCGGTGCGCGCTGCCCAGTCCTCCATCAGGTCGCGGTAGGCGAGCGCCTTGGTCGCGACCGTGGACGGGTGCCAGATCGATGCGGACAGGGCGGTCTCGATGTAGTTGGGCAGCCAGAAGAACTCGTCGATCGTGTTCTCGACGGTCAGGGTTGCTACGCCGATCGGGGCGAGGGTGCCCTCGGGCAGGGCACGGATCTCGAGCGGCAGGTAACCCAGGCGGTGCAGGGCGCGGACGTGGTCGGTGCCGATGTGGTTCGGGCCGAAGTACCCCTGCAGGGCTTCTTCGAACAGTCGGGCGACCTCGTCCTCGTCCGCGGCGAAGAACGGCGCCCAGGCCTCGACGAGCGAGCGCTGGATGAACGCCTGCAGCCCGAAGACCACGGCGTGCGTCGACTCGGGCATGTGCGCGTTCGACCGGTTCGTCCAGTTGATGAGGATCCGGGTGGTGCCCGCGGGGTAGACCTGCCGGTGCGAGTGCTTGTAGCCGTCGACGGCCAGCAGCGGCGCGATCGGGCTCGCCGTGGTGATGCGGGGTTCGAGGCCGGCGGCAGTGCCGGTCGCGTTGGCTCCGGCGGTGGTTGCGGGCGCGGTCTGGGTCATCGGATCTGCTCCGTCAGGTAGGGGGTGAGTGCGATCGTGCGCAGGCCGTCGATGGCGTTCTGCGCGGGGTACGAGTCGGTGGTGACGATCTCGCCGAAGTGGTCGGCGAGCTGCGCTGCCCGGCCGGAGAAGACACCGTGCGAGACCCAGAGGCTGAGCCGCTCCTTCGGCAGTCCCGTCGAGCCGGCGAGGCCCATGAACGTGCCGCCACCGTCGCAGATGTCGTCGACCACCAGGAACCGGCCGGTGTCCGGCAGCGGTTCGCAGGTGAAGCCGTCGAGCTTGCCGGTGTCGGGGTTGCGGTGCTTCTCGGCGCGGTACACCGGCAGGCCGCATGCCCGGGCGACCGCGGTCGCCCGGGGGACCGCGCCCTTGTCCGGGGCGATGATGCCGGTGTACGGGTCGCCACCGCCGTGCTCGGACGCCCCGACCACCGCGTCACGGACGACCTGTTCGCTCGTGACGACGGTCAGGTTGTCGACCAGGCCGACGATGACCGGCGAGTGCGGGTCGAACGCGATGACCTGGTCGACGTGGAAGCCGTTGAGGATGTCCGCGTAGACCTTCGCGCCGAACGGCAGGCCGCGGTCCTGCCGGGCTCCGGGCAGGTAGGGGATGAGCGCGACGGACTTCGAACCGCGCTGTCGCACGGCGTCCGCCCACATGCCGAGCATGATCAGGTCGTCGCCGTTCGTGCCGCGCAGGGTCGCGATCTCGGTGAGGCCCCCCGGCTCGGCGGTGTCGTTCGCGACCTTGACGTGGGCTTCACCGGCGGGGAACCGCATGGTGGAGAACGTCGGTGTCGTCTGGTTGCCCTGGGCGTCCCAGGTGCTGAGTTCGACTGCCATGGCTCGACCGTACCACGGTATTTGTCAGTCCGACAAGAACGGTTTCTCCTGAACGATCCGGAGGTGCCCGACACCGCTGACGAGCACCTTGTAGGCCGCCTTGTCGGCCCAGCCGTGGAACGTCGTGTTAGACCCCTGGTCCTCGTCGCGACCGGTCGGGACACGGCCGCGGTCGGTCCAGAACATTGCATCGATGGCTGGTGTCGGCACCAGACCGAGACCCTGGACGTGCCGCCGCAGCGCATCGACCTGCCGCTGCCCGGTGAGCGCTGCCAACTCGTCCGGCCGGAACCGTGTCGGTGGCAGACCCTGCGCGCGGGTGTCGAGCAGCACCTCCACGTGCGCGCGGGTCCGTCCGGTGTAGCGGCGTCGGAACCGTCGGACCCGCACCACGCCAGCCTCGTCGACCCCAATGTCGACGAGGTCCGACCACCGCACACCGTCCTCGTCCGCACCGACCGTCGTCACGAGCCGCACACCGTCCGGTTCGTCGGACAGCGCTTCGGCCTCGTCCCATCGGTCTGGTCGCAGTGCATCGCCGACCAGCGAACGCACGACCTGCCATCGCTCGTCGCCGGGGCGTCGGCCACCGAAGAGTGCGGCACGGAGGCCGCCTCGCCGGCTCCGTTCGGCGACGAGCTGGTCGCACGGTGCCGAGACCGAGACCACCTCGTCGGCGTCCTCGTACGATGCGGCAGCAAGATCGAGTGGCGCGACCCCGACCGCCAGGCGCTGCTCGGCCACGGTCGCCAGGTGATCGGCAGCCGGAGCGAACACGTCGACCAGGTCCGCTGAACGGGGAGAACGCCCACGTCGGAGCCGGTAGGCGCGAAGGCCCCCGCCCTGGTCCCTCGCCATGCCGCTCGGCCAGACGTCGATCCGTGCACCCTCGACGCCGAGCAGCCAGCCGCGTCGTTCGAGCTCCATCCGCACCGTCGACAGGGCCCCGAAGGCGTCGTCCTCGACGGCGACGTGCTCGACACCGTCGACGACGACGGTCACGGAGTAGCGAAATCGGCCGTCCGAGCCGGACGGCTCGGAGCTCACGGTGATCATGGCTGGCGTCGTCTCGCCCTGGCGGTGCGCCGTTCGCGCGTACTCGGTCATCCGGGCGTCGATGCCAATGTCGGCCCGAGCAGGTTGCGGGCGGCGGTTCGCCAGGCACGGGCGACGGCGTCGAGGGAGTCGACGACGGTGATCTCCGGGTGCGGGCGTCGACCAAGGGCCTCGACCGCTCGCCTCCGCCATCCGTCCGGGTCAGGGTCGATGATGACGGTGCAGCTCGCACCGCCCGTCGACGCCTCGAGGAGCATCCATGCCGAGTGCGGCCGAGCCAGTCTGCTGACGACGTCCCCCCAGATCCCGTTGGCTGCCGACAGCTCGAGGACGCGGACGCCGGACGGCGCGAACGAGATTAGACCTGGGCGACGCGGCTGTCGTTCCGTGATCAGGACGCCGTCTCCGTGTCCCTCGGCGGCGGCGACCTGCACGACGAAGCGACCGCTCCGCTCGTCATCGAGCAGGGACTGCCGCGTCACCGGTCGCGTTGCGACTCCTCGCGTCGCCGGACGGTCCTCGGCGACCGAGTACGCGGACTCGACACGAACATCCCGATCGTGCGGTTCGGTGGCGGGGCGACCATCGGACTCGATCGCCAGGTAGAGGCCGTTCGGAACCGGTACAGCCCAGACCGTCGTCTGACGGGTACTCGCGCGCCAGGTCACCATCAGGACACGTGGCTGTCGGGCCGCCCGAGCACCCACGCCTGCTCTGGTGAGGACCGGCGATCGGTCACGAAGACGGGCAGGGGCACGAGCGATGCGGCCTGGACCCGGACGCGTCCGAGTTCGTCGGCGTCATCCGTGTCGACGAGTACCACGATCCGCTCGGACGCCCGTTCGACGATGACACCGACCGTGCTGATCGCCGCCCCGTCGTACTGTTCGCGGAAGTCGGTCACCGCCGGGTACTGCTCCGGCTTCGGGGCACCGACGACGACGTCGAACCCCGCCGGGAACGGGCTCGCCGCTCGGACGAGTGCCGCCGTCGTCCATGCGTCGAGTTCGAGGGGCATCGTCGGCCCCGCCGCCAGCGTCAACGGGACGCCGGATCGGCCGGCCTGGTCGAGGAGCACCCCCACGGGCAGACCATCCGGTTGCGGGCTGACGACTCCGTCCACGATCACCGCGGGGATCATCGACGTGATCGCCAGGTCGCGGGGTGAGAGCACCGGCGCGCGGTCTCGCGATACACCGACGATCCGGTCGATGTCCTCGGGCAGCAGGACCTGCTCGTCGGGCTGGCCGGGCTGGAGCAGGAGAGCCACGTCGGCCGGGGTCGCGCGGAGCGCCGACCACAGCGTCGTGTGCAGGAGGACCGCGTCGTCCGGGGCCGCGGCCTGCGCCTGTTGCTGGTCGAGGAACGCGAGCGCGACGGCCTGGGGCGACTCGTCAGCCGGGGCGATGACCGCCGGGACGCCGTCCTCCGTCGCCAGCATCCACAGGTCCGTGTCGACCGCCCGTCGCCAGGCCGTGAGCTCGGCCGGCTCGCTCAGATCCACGGGCCTTCGAGTTCCCGTTGCGCGGGAGTGGCCTTCGTCCGCCAGCGATCTACGATCTTCGTCCATCGGTGCAGTGCCTTGGTGGTCTGCTTCGAGGGCGGTGCAGCATTGTCGGTCTCGAAGGAGAGGACCTGGTCGAAGTACCCGGTGTCGCCGTGGCGCGTGAGTGCGGCTCCGGGGCCGATCTGCGAGACGACATCGGCGCCGCGGGGGAAGGTGAAGAGCCCTTGTGCCATCGAGGGTTCGTTGCGGACATCCACGAGTCGGCCGAGGTCACTCGACCGGATCACAGTGGTCGTCAGCGAGCCGTACGCGAGCAGGCGCGGCGGAGTCCCACCGGCGCGGGTGTCGACGCGCCCGTCGATGTGGTCGTTGAGCAGGAACTGGTGACGTGCGCCGACTCGGACGTCGACTTCGGGGTCGAGCGCGTCGAGGAGCAGCGCCAGGAGTTTCGCCCGTGCGACGAGATCCGGGAGCGTTGCGTCAGGGGACCACCGAGGCGCCGTGCCGTAATCGATGACCAGCTGGCCGTCATCGGAGAACGACCGATCGGCGACCGGTCCCACGACGAGGACGTCCGGGAAGCCCTCGTGGATCATTCGTCGCTCCCGACGAGCGGCTGCGTGTAGGCCACCGCGCGCCACGGTGCGTGCAGGGCTCCGCGCATACCGACCGACTCGGTGATCGACCGAACGCTCGGGTCCATGCCGGAAGGCCCGCCTGCCGGGAACGGCGATGGGCTGTCGGTCGCCATGCCGGAGTGGAAGTACTGCGTTCCACCGCCGGCGCCGAACTGCGGGTTGGCCTGCGCCGTGCCGACGGCGTACGGCTGGTCCGCTCCGATGTGTGCGACTGAGACGTCTTCACGGTACGGGGTCGGGTAGTCGAAGTTCGCGCCGACCTGGGCCGATTCGTGGAACGCGGCGGAGTCGCCGCTCGGGGCGTTCGGGACGGCGTAGCTCGCCGACGGGCTCTGCATGCCGGACGGCGTCGAGGCGAACGCGTCGATCTGCGCGTGCGGGCCGGTCACGTTGGTCATCGAGTCGACACCGTAGTAGCCTTCGCCGCCCTGCCACAGCTGGCTGGCCCGGGCCGGATCCGTCCGAGCGATGTCGGACACGTGGGCGTTGTAGGCGCCGCTGACGGTGCGGTTGAAGGCGCGGTCACTCGCGGTGAAAGCGTCGGTGAGGCGCTCGACGATCGGCTTGCCCTGCGACCCCAAGAAGCCGGTGTGCAGCCCCTTCGCCGCATCGACGGCGCTGTGCACCATGTTCGCTGGGGTCAGGTAGCGCACCTGGAGCGCCATGCGCTCGAGTCGCCGCGTCGGGTTTGACGCGAACTGCTTCACCGCCAGCGGAAGCTCCTTGAGCGCCATCACGCCGTAGCGGCCAGCTCCGCTGAGGGTCCGGGCGGCGAGCGAGCCGAGCGATCCGGTCGAGCGGGCGAGCGAGAACGCCTTGCGTGCGTCGCCGGCTGCGGACAGCAGCCGTCCGGCGGTGGTGATCCCCTTCATACCCGGGATGCAGTCGAGCAGCGCGAACGCGAGGTCCCACCCGTCGGCGGTGCCCTTGCTCATCTTGTACAGGGTGTCAGCGAGTACGAGCAGCGCTGCACCGAGCACGATCCATGCGAGCGGTCCGCCGACGATCATGACGATGATGCCGCCAACAGCGACGACGACCTTCGCAATGGAGACGATGGTCTCCCATCGTTCGGACCCGAAGATCTTGTCCCACGTGGACTGCTTCCCGAGGCCCGCGTCAGCAGCTTCACCGATCTTCGTCGCGGTCCGCTGCTCCGCGTCCTGCCAGTCACCCTTCGCATCCGCCACGAGCCGCTGGTGGGGCGGGCCTCCAGTCCGGGACCGCGTGCACGACGTCAGCCGGTGAAGCGGTTCCAGAGCTCCGTGACGATCGGCCAGACGTCGCCCGCGCGGTCGGCGGACCCGACGGCGACCAGGACGACGGGGACCAGGGTGACGGCCACGCTCACCAGGACGGCGAGCACGACGGCGGTCGTCGCGGTGGCGGTGTGCCGGCGGGTCAGGGCGAGCAGGAGCAGGGCGAGCACCACGACCGCGCCGAGCAGGGCGATGAGGGTGACGCGGACGAACGGGAACGGCACGAGGCCGGCGGTCGTGGCGGTGACCCCGCCGAGGAACCCGACCAGTGGCAGGAACCCGCCGACCGCGATGGCGAGCACGAGGAAGACCCCGGTGCCGCTGGCGATCCAGACGCCGCGGGGTCGGGGGCGCCGGTCGCGGGACCGGCGCCCTCCGGACCAGGCGGTGGTCACGGCTGGTCCCGGTGCCGC
Source organism: Curtobacterium sp. 8I-2 (assembly GCF_902506155.1). Classification (NCBI taxonomy): domain Bacteria; kingdom Bacillati; phylum Actinomycetota; class Actinomycetes; order Micrococcales; family Microbacteriaceae; genus Curtobacterium; species Curtobacterium sp. 8I-2. The sequence goes on along the minus strand of NZ_LR732826.1, from coordinate 439,871 downwards.
GGTGCCGCTGCGGCGTCGGCGGCCGAGTCAGCGGCGTCGTCAGCCGCTTCGGCCGCGGCATCGGCGGCGTCGGCGGCCCGGTCGCGGGTCGTGCCGGCTGTCTCGACGACGACGTCGCGGGCCTGTTCGGCGGCGTCCTTCGCGGACGATGCCGCGTCGGCGGCCTGTTCCGATGCGCGGGCGAGGGACTCCGAGGCGGAGTCGCGGACACGCTCGCCGGTCTCGGCAGCGGCGTCGACGGCACGCTTCGTCGTGTCGGCGGTGGCGTCGGCAGCGCGCTTGGTGGCGTCGGCGGTGGCGGACGCTGCCTGCTTGGTGGCGTCGGCGGTGGCGGACGCTGCCTGCTTGGTGGCGTCAGCGGTGGCGTCGGCAGCCTGCTTCGTCGCGTCCGCCGTGGCCGTGGCAGCGCGCTTCGTGGCGTCCGCGGTCGTCTCGGCGGCCCGCTTGACGGCGTCCCCGGTCGACTCGGCCGCCTGCTTGAGGGCGTCGGTCGTCTGCTCGGCGGCGCGACCCAGCGGGGACTGCTCGTCGTCGAACGGGCCGTGCACGTCGAGGACGCGCACGTCGACCGTGGTGTGCAGGTCGGACAGCTGGCGCGTCGCTGCGCTCACCTGCTGCCGGACCTCGGCGGCGACGTCGAGCACCGGGTGCGGGTAGCTGACGACGACGGCGACCTGGACACTGAGCTCGCCGTCCTGTTCGTCGACCTGCACGCCGGCGGTGCCCGCCGAGCGGCCGAGCTGCTTCCGCAGCTGGTCGGCGGCACGGGCGGCGATCCCGCCGAGGTGGTGCACGCCGGGCACGCCGAGTGCGGTCTCCGCCGCGGTGCGCGCGACGATCGTCGCGGTGCTCGCGTCGTCGGGCAGCGGCTCCGTCAGTGCTGCGGGCAGGGCCACCTCGGTGACCTGCGTGTTCGCATGGGGGTCGTGCTGCATGGTTCCTCCTCGTTCGGGATCAGCGCGGGGACGCGTCGGGGCACCCGTTCGACGGGTGCCCCGACGCGGTCGTGCGACCTACTTCTTGAAGACGTCCTTGACGTCCTCGCCGGTCTGCTTCGCGCTCGCAGCGGTCTGGTCCTTCTTGCCTTCGGCGACCTTGGCGTCGTCGTTGGTCAGGTTGCCGACGGCTTCCTTCGCCTTGCCGGCGAGGTCCTGAGCGGCGTTTTTGATCTTGTCGTCGAGTCCCATGACGGGTCCTTTCGTGGGTGGGCGTGTGCCCGGTGGTGTGGAGGTGGGCCGGGAGGCCCGGGGGTGCGTCCGGCTGACGGGTGTCAGTGGACGCGGGTCGACTTCGCGAGCGCGGAGCGGGTACCACCGGTCAGGTGCACGAGCACCGGGACCGGACGGCCGAGGGTGCGGTCGAGGACCGCGACGGCTCGGTCGACGGCGTCGAGCACGGTGACGGCGTCCCCGCCGCGGCGGACCGCGACACGGATCCGTGCGGCGCGCTGCCGGCGGACGAGGTAGGTGTCGACGCGGGAGCCGACCACGTCGCGGACACCCGCGAGTTCGTGTTCGACGACGTCCCGGACGAGTGCGACGTTGATCGTGACCGCGTCGTCGCCCGAGCGTTCCCGGACGGCGACGGACGTGCCGCCACCACCGCGGGTGGACGCCCACACGAGTGACAGGACGACCACGAGGGCCGCGGCCCCGGCGACGATCCACAGCGCCGACGCGGGCACGTCGAGGCTGCGGGGGAGGTCGACGTACGGCTTGAGCGCATCCTGGACGGCGGGCAGGACACCCGCGCCCATCGCGATCCCGACGACGACGGCGACCAGGCCGAGGACGAACAGGATGATCCGGTTGAGGGTCCGGTTGCTCTTGGTCATGCGAGGGTTCCCTTCTCCTCGACCCGGACGCGGACGCGTCGGCCGAAACGCTCGTCGAGGCCGCTCAGGCGCTCCACGACGGCGGCGCGGACGGTCGCCTCGTCGACCGGCACACCGGTGACGGGGACGATGCGGACCTCGGTGGAACGGCCGCGGGCGGTGGCGGAGGCGTTCCCCTCGGGGACGCCGGCCGCCATGCCGGCGGCGTTCGCCGCGGTGGAGGCGACGATGCGGGAGTCGATGACGACCGCACCACGCTCGTGCTCGACGACCGATCGGTGCTGGCGACCGGGCTTGAGGGCCAGGACGACCAGCACGACGCCGAGGACGACGAGCACACCGGCGATGACCTCGACGATGGTGACGAACGCGGCGTCCGGGCGGAGCGCCGTGTCGACCACGGTCTGGGGGTCGGCGACCAGCGGTGGGCGTCCGATGGCGCTGAGCACCGACTCGGTGCCGATCCAGGCGGCCACCAGGGCGAGCACCACGAGGGCCACCGCCACTGCTGTGGAGCGGGAGCGGTGCACGCTCCGACGACGGATGCGTCGTTCGACGGAACCGTTGCTCATGATGGCCTCCTAGCGGGCGCGGGACTCGTGCTCGCGCACGATCCCGGTGAGTTCGATGTGGGCACTGCCGACGCGGCGCCCGGTCAGGTCGCTCACGCGGCCCTTGACCTGGTCAGCGATCCGGATCGACCCGGAGACGATGTCGTCGCTCGCGGCGATCGGCCCGGTGATGTCGAGGGACAGTGCTCCCGACGCGTCGCCGAGGCCGACGCGCACCCGCTTGGCGGGGGCGCCGAGCCCTTCGGCTGCGACGGCCCGCGCCAGCGAGGTGAGCGCGCGTGCGGTGATCTCGACGCGGCCCGGGACGTCCGGGCCGGCGTTCACCGGGAGCTCCGGCGTCCGGTCAGCACGTCGGTCAGGGCGCCGCGGTCGATGCGACCGGTGGCGAGGGCGGCCACGAGGGCCCCGATCGCACCGAACACGATCACGAGCACGAAGCCCCAGAACCCGAACTGCAGTGCCACGACGGCGAGGACTGCGCCGATGAGGGCGCCGATCAGCGTGTTGCTCATGCGACTCGCGCTTCCTTCTTCTCGTCGTCGTTGTCGTCGTCGTCACCCGGGATGTAGACGTCCTGGACGGTCACGTTGACCTCGGCGACCTCCATGCCGACGATCTGCTCGAGGGCACGGGCCACACCGGTGCGGACACCGTCGGCGACCTGCTGGAGCGACACCGGGTACTCGGCGACGATCACGATGTCCGCGGCGACCTGCTTCTCGCCGACCTCGACCTTGACGCCCTGACCGAAGTCGCGCTGGCCGATCGCGTCGCGGATGGCGCCGATGGCACGGGCTGCGCCGTTGCCGAGGGAGTGCACGCCGTTGACCTCGCGGGCGGCGATGCCGGCGACCTTCGACACGACGGTGTCGTCGATGACGGTCTTGCCGGTGACGCCGCTGGTGCCGGCGTGCGAGGTGGCACGGGTCGCCGTGGTGGCCGGGGTGGGGGTGGTGGTGTCAGCCATGGTTCATTCCTTCCGTTGACCCGCCGGGCGTTCCCAGCGGTTGCTGTTCACGGATGAGACGGGCTGTGGAAGAGATTCGTCACACACGACTTCTCGGATTCGGGAAAAATCCAGGGATCCCCGGAAATCCGGGGATCTGCGTGTACCCCCGGGGCGTTCCGTCAGGCCGTTTCGCCGATTCCGGCCGCGTCGTTGCGTTCGGCAGCGGCCCGCATGGCGCGGACACAGGCCATCGGGGACTCGCGGCGCTCCTCGCGGAAGAGCTGCTGCAACCGACGGGGGAGCACCCCTGCGGCGGCTGCGATGTCGTCGAGCGTGAGCGGGTCGTCGAGGTGCTGTTCGATGTAGGACACCGCACGACGGACACGCCACGACGCCCTGCCGGCCTCCGGCTGCGCCGCGAGTGCCGCGCGCTTCGTGGTGGCCGGGTCCTCGCCGAACCGTTCGCGGTAGGTCTCGGCGAACCGGCCGGGGTTCGTGAAGCCCCACCGCCGGGCGATCACGGCGATCCCCGACGACACGAGCGGGCAGTCCGCTGCAGTCGCGCCGCCGCGGTCCGCGCGCAGGAGCTCTTCCCGCACCCGGTCCAGGCGGTGGTCGCGGAGGAACCGGTGCGGAGTGGTGTCGAGCGTCCGGGCGAAGACGTCCTGCAGTCCACGCTGGCTGAGCCCGCAGGCGGCGGCGATGGTGGGGATCGAGGGGCGTTCGGCGGCGTGCAGCTCGATGAACCGGACGGCGTCACGCAGCCGGTTCGCCACGGGGACGTCGTCGCCGCGGTTGCGGATGGGGAACGTGTCGAGGATGACGACGGCCAGCCGACGGTTCAGCGCGGTCCGCATCGGGCCGAGCACGCGGTCGTCGACCAGTGCCGGGCCGAGTTCGCGGATGAGGTGCCGGAGCGGTTCACGCCGGGCGATGACCTCGTCCTGCTGGTCGAACAGCAGCGGACCGTCCGGCAGCCGGTAGCCGAGGTCGCGGCCGACGCTCCGCAGGAAGCGGTCGGACACGTGCACGCCGTTGTAGACGGTGCCGTCGGACTCGAACCGGTACGCCTCGGACGCCGAGGCGATGTACGGGCTGCCCGGCTCGACGACGCGGGTGCGGTCGGCGAAGTGCATCTCGAGCCGGCCCTTGGTCAGCCAGAACACCACGTGGTCGTCCCGCACACCGATGACCCCGCCGCGTCGCCCGCCCTCGGCACGCATGGTGCGGAGTGACAGGTCGTCGTCGCCGACGACCGTGTACTCGTACCGGGTGTCGTCGGTGGCGAAGGTCTCCGAGGCGAAGTCCGAGCCGCCGTACTCCGCGGCGAAGATCTCGGAGTAGTCGGAACCCTCACCGTCGGAGAACCGCAGCCGGCGGAATCCGTTCGTCGTCGAGGTGTCCATGCGCCGATAATGCCATCAGTTGCACCAGACAAGGAAAGGAATACCCTAGGGGGGTACCGTATTGAGAACGGTGGAGGCGGACATGCACGAACACGTCGGGTACATCGGCGACAAGGACGACCTGCTCAAGCGACTCCGTCGCGCCGAGGGGCAGGTGCGCGGGATCGCGCGGATGGTCGAGGACGAGACGTACTGCATCGACGTCCTGACCCAGATATCCGCGGCGAACCGGGCGCTCGAACGCGTCGCGCTGTCGTTGCTCGAAGACCACCTGGCGCACTGCGTCGCCGAGGCCGTCGCCGAGGGCGGGGACGCCGCCGACGAGAAGGTGCGCGAGGCCAGCCAGGCGATCGCCCGGCTCGTCCGCTCCTGACCCCTGACGATCGATCAACCAGAAGGAGACACCATGACCACCGAGACGCTGCTCGTCGAGGGCATGACCTGCGAACACTGCGTGATGAGCGTCACCGAGGAACTCTCCGAGGTCGACGGGGTGACGGGCGTCGACGTCCGACTCGTCCCCGGCGGCTCGTCCGAGGTCACCGTCAGCTCCGCGGCGCCGGTCGATGCGGACGCCCTGCACGCCGCGGTGGCCGAGGCAGGCTACGAGGTCGCGCGCTCGTGACGGACCGCACCGTCGAACTCGACATCACCGGGATGACCTGCGCCTCGTGCGCGAACCGCATCGAGCGAAAGCTCGGCAAGCTGCCCGGCGTCACCGCCACCGTGAACTACGCCACCGAGAAGGCGCAGGTGCAGGTCGCGGCCGACGGTACCGCCGACCCCCAGTCGCTGATCGCCGCCGTGGAGTCGGCCGGTTACGGCGCCACGGTGCCGGCACCGCCCGCTGCCGGCGACGCCGAGCCCACGGCCGACCAGGACCGGGCGGAACCGCTGCGACGACGCCTGGTCGTGTCCGCCGTGCTCGCGGTGCCCGTCGTGGTGCTCTCGATGGTGCCGGCCCTGCAGTTCCCGAACTGGCAGTGGCTCGCCCTGACGCTCGCGGCACCCGTCGCGGTCTGGGGAGCGCTCCCGTTCCACCGTGCCGCGTGGGTGAACGCACGCCACGGTGCCGCCACCATGGACACCCTGGTGAGCGTCGGGGTCCTCGCCGCGTTCGGGTGGTCGCTGTACGCCCTGTTCCTCGGGGACGCCGGCACGACCGGCATGCACATGACGTTCTCGTGGTTCGCCACCGATCCCGAGGCCGCCGACCTGTACCTCGAGGTCGCGACCGCCGTGACGGTGTTCATCCTCGCCGGCCGGTACATGGAGGCCCGTGCGAAGACGCAGTCCGGTGCCGCACTCCGGGCGCTGCTCGAACTCGGTGCGAAGGACGCCGCGGTCCTGCGCGACGGTGCCGAACACCGCGTGCCGACCTCGTCCCTCGTCGTCGGCGACGTCGTCGTCGTGCGACCCGGCGAGCGGATCCCGAGCGACGGCCTGGTGCAGGACGGCTCCTCGGCCGTCGACCGCAGCATGCTCACCGGCGAGTCCGTGCCGGTCGAGGTCGGACCGGGCGACCGGGTCACCGGCGCCACGATCAACGTCGGCGGCCGACTCGTCGTCGCCGTCACCCGCATCGGTGCCGACACCGAGCTCGCCCGCATGGGGCGCCTGGTCGAGGACGCCCAGACCGGCAAGGCCGAGGTGCAGCGCCTGGCCGACCGCGTGTCCGGCGTCTTCGTGCCGATCGTCATCGCGCTCGCCGTGCTGGCCTTCGTCGGCTGGCTCGTGCTCGGCGGCTCGGTCACCGCGGCCTTCACCGCCGCCGTCGCCACCCTGATCATCGCGTGCCCGTGCGCCCTCGGGCTCGCCACGCCCACCGCGCTGCTGGTCGGCACCGGTCGGGGCTCGCAGCTCGGGATCCTGATCGGCGGCCCGCAGGTCCTCGAGCGCACGCGCGGCGTCGACACCGTCGTGCTCGACAAGACCGGCACCGTCACCACCGGGTCGATGACCCTGCGGTCCGTGACCGTCGTCGACGAGACCGAGGACGCCGTGCTCCGGCTCGCCGCCGCGGTCGAGGACGGCTCGGAGCACCCCGTCGCCCGCGCCGTGACCACCGCGGCCCGCGCCCGGGGCGCCGACCTGCCCGCGGCCGAGCAGTTCACCGCCACCGCCGGTGCCGGGGTGCAGGCCGTCGTGGACGGTGACGTCGTCCTGGTCGGCACGACCCGTTGGCTCGCCGACGCATGGTCGATCACCCTGCCGCCGGTGCTCGCCGACGCCGTGGACGGCGCCGAGGCCGACGGGGCCACCGCGGTCGTCGTCGCCCGGAACGGCAGCGCCCTGGGCGTGGTCGTCGTCGGCGACACCGTGAAGCCCGAGGCCGCCGACGCGATCACCCGCTTCCGCGCGCTCGGCCTGCGCCCGGTCCTGCTCACCGGCGACAACGACGGCGCAGCACGTGCCGTCGCCGCCCGGGTCGGCATCGACGAGGTGCACGCCCGCGCGACCCCGGCGTCGAAGCTCGAGACCGTCCGCCGGCTGCAGTCCGAGGGGCGGAGCGTCGCGATGGTCGGCGACGGCGTGAACGACGCCGCCGCGCTGGCAGCCGCGGACCTCGGCATCGCGATGGGCGCCGGCACCGACGCGGCCATCGCGGCGAGCGACATCACGGTCGTGAGCGGTCGGCTCACCGTGGTGGCCGACGCCGTCCGGCTGTCCCGCGCGACGCTCGGCGTCATCAAGGGCAACCTGTTCTGGGCGTTCGCGTACAACGTGGCGGCGATCCCGCTCGCGATGGCGGGGCTGCTGAACCCGGTGCTCGCGGGTGCGGCGATGGCGTTCTCGTCGGTCTTCGTCGTGACGAACAGCCTGCGCCTGCGCCGCTTCGCACCGCAGTCGTGAACCCGGCCACAGTCGTGAACCGGGCAGGCCGACCGCAGCCCTGAACCCGGCAAGCCGACCGCGGCGATGAACGCGACCGGCCGGGAGGCGTGACGCGCGCAGCGAACGCGAGCCGCGCCTCCCGTCCGACTGTGCGCACCACCTGCCGGAGCGCACTACGCTCGAAGACGGTCCGCGACGCAGCGCTGCGTGACCCGCGGGCTGTACGTCTCGAACGTGATCCCCAGGAGGACCGAAGTGACCGAATCCGCTCCCGTCGACCCCACATCGACCGAAGGCTGGAAGAAGCTCGACAGCATCGCTGCCGGCTTCACCCCGGACCTGCGAGGGTGGTTCGACAGCGACCCCGGTCGTGCCGAGCAGTACACCTTCCAAGCTGCCGACCTGACCGTCGACCTGTCCAAGGGCCTGGTGACCGACGAGATCCTCGCCGCGCTGCTGCAGGTCGCCAAGGACACCGGCGTCGCCGAGCGCTTCCAGGCGATGCTCGCCGGTGAGCACATCAACGTCACCGAGGACCGCGCCGTGCTGCACACCGCGCTCCGTCGTCCGAAGTCGACCGAGGGCCTCGTGCCGGCCGCGCCGCTGACCGTCGACGGCCAGGACGTCGACGCCGACGTGCACGCCACGCTCGACAAGGTCTACGGCTTCGCCGAGCAGGTCCGCAGCGGCGCCTGGACCGGTGTCACCGGCAAGCGCATCGAGACCGTCGTCAACATCGGCATCGGTGGCTCCGACCTCGGCCCGGTCATGGTCTACGAGGCGCTCAAGCCGTACGTCCAGCCCGGCCTCGAGGCCCGCTTCGTGTCGAACATCGACCCGGCGGACATCTACGAGAAGACCGCGGACCTGGACCCCGAGACCACGCTCTTCATCGTCGCGTCGAAGACCTTCGGCACGCTCGAGACCCTGACGAACGCGCGCCTCGCCCGCCAGTGGCTGTGGGAGAAGCTCGGCCTGACCGACGCCGCCGACGACGAGAAGAAGAACGCCGTCGCCAAGCACTTCGTCGCCGTCTCCACCGCGCTCGACAAGGTCGAGGCGTTCGGCATCGACCCCGAGAACGCCTTCGGCTTCTGGGACTGGGTGGGCGGCCGCTACTCGGTCGACTCGGCCATCGGCACGAGCGTCGTCATCGCGATCGGCAAGGAGAACTGGGAGCAGTTCCTCGCCGGCTTCCACGCCATCGACGAGCACGTCCGCACCACGCCGCTCGAGCAGAACGTCCCCGTCCTGATGGGCCTGCTCAACGTCTGGTACACGAACTTCCTCGGTGCGCAGAGCCACGCGGTCCTGCCGTACACGCAGTACCTGCACCGCTTCGCCGCGTACCTGCAGCAGCTCACGATGGAGTCGAACGGCAAGCGCGTCCGCTGGGACGGCTCGCCCGTCACCACCGAGACCGGCGAGGTCTTCTGGGGCGAGCCCGGCACGAACGGCCAGCACGCGTTCTACCAGCTCATCCACCAGGGCACCCGCCTGATCCCGGCCGACTTCATCACGGTCGCCAACCCGGCCCGTCCGCTGCAGGACGAGACCGGCGACGGCAAGGGCGTCGCGCCCGGCACCGACGTGCACACGTTGTTCCTGGCGAACTTCTTCGCGCAGACCAAGGCGCTGGCGTTCGGCAAGAGCGCCGACGAGGTCCGCGCCGAGGGCACCACCGACGAAGGAATCGTCGCGGCCCGCACGTTCCCCGGCAACAAGCCGACCACGTCGATCATCGCGCCGGAGCTCACCCCGAGCGTGCTCGGCCAGCTCATCGCGCTGTACGAGCACATCGTGTTCACCGAGGGCACGATCTGGGGCATCGACTCGTTCGACCAGTGGGGTGTGGAGCTCGGCAAGCAGCTGGCGCTGCAGGTCACGCCGGCCGTCGAGGGCGACCAGGCCGCGCTCGACGCGCAGGACCCGTCGACCAAGGCGCTCATCGCGAAGTACCTGGAGCTGCGGAAGTAGCGCACGCCCCCACCTGACGGACGGGAGGCCCGTGGCGGATCCGCCACGGGCCTCCCGTCCGTCGTGTGCGTGCGCTGCGGCCGCGGGCCGGTCGCCGGGCCGGTTTCGCGCTCAGCGACACCTCATGCGCGCGCCGTCCCGTGCGGTGTCGCTCAGTGCGGAACGCGGCTGGTCGCGGTGCCCCGCCACCGCGACGGACGGTCCGCCGGTGTCGGTCGGAGCGGCTACGGTCGAGGGCATGGAGCGTTCGGAGATCCTCGCCGCGGCTGCCGCCGCGCACGCCGCCCGCATCGCAGCGGCGGGTGGTGACGACGCCGCGGCGCGTGAACGGGCCGACAGTGTCCGGTGCCGGGCCGACGGGCTCACCGACCGGTACGACACGGTCGAGGGCACGGACACCGAGTCCGACGCCCGTGACGCCGCCCGCCGTCGTGCGGGAGAGGCGGACCGCGCGGCCTCGCGCACCGAGGGCGTGCTGTCGGACTGGCACCGCATGGGCACTCGTCGTGGCGTCACCCCGGACGCGCAGGTCCGCACGGCCTGGACCGTGACCGGGGTCCCCGAGCGGGGTGACGCCCGTGCGCTGGCGAACGTGCTGCTCTCGACCGCGGGGCACGCGGGCCGCGTCGCCGACGCCGCTCGGCGCAACCCCGCCCTGTCCGGCGCCGCCAGTGCGGCCGCTCGACGCACCGTCCGCCGCTACACCGACCACGGTGCGGACATGGCGTCGTTGGGGGACGTCCTCGGCGACGGCCCCGTCGACGACGACCGCTGACGCTGCATCGCAGATTGGACCGCTCCCGTCCTCATCAGGTGTTCTGTGGACCGATCCAAACGACCTGACGACAGAATGTCCAATTGACAGGACATGGAATCGGGTTACGATCGGTCCACGCACTGACGCGCGATCACCGACGAAGGAGTCACCGAATGGTCGACATCAAACCGACAGCCCCGACTGTCGCACTGCCCCCGTTGGGGACCGGGCCGCACCGCCGACGTCTCGGCGTGCTGGCCCTCGTCGCCACGTTCGGCGGGTTGCTCTTCGGGTACGACACCGGCGTCATCAACGGCGCCCTGAACCCGATGAAGGCGGAGCTCGGCCTCACCAACTTCACCGAGGGTGTCGTCACGAGCTCGCTGCTGTTCGGCGCCGCGATCGGTGCCATGCTCGGCGGCCGCATCGCCGACGGCTGGGGTCGCCGCAAGACGATCATCCTGCTCGCCGTCACGTTCTTCGTCGGCACGCTGATCTGCGTGTTCGCGCCGACGTTCGAGGTCATCGTCATCGGTCGTGTGCTCCTCGGCCTCGCGGTCGGTGGCGCGTCGACTGTGGTGCCCGTCTTCCTCGCCGAACTGGCCCCGTACGAGATCCGCGGATCCCTGTCCGGCCGCAACGAGCTGATGATCGTCATCGGCCAGCTCGCGGCGTTCGTGGTCAACGCGGTCATCGGCAGCGTGTGGGGTGAGGGCAACGGGGTGTGGCGCGTCATGCTGGCCGTCTGCGCGCTCCCCGCGATCGCCCTCTTCGTCGGCATGCTCCGGGTGCCGGAGTCGCCGCGCTGGCTCGCGTCGAAGAACCGTTACGACGAAGCACTCTCCGTCCTCGAGCAGGTGCGGACCACCGACCGTGCCCGTGCCGAGCTCGACGACATCAAGCGGAGCAACGACATCGAGGCGAAGGTCGAGCGCGTCAGCGGGTGGCAGACGCTGCGCGGGAACAAGTGGCTCATCCGCATCGTGCTCATCGGCGCCGGACTCGGCGTCGCGCAGCAGCTCACCGGCATCAACTCGATCATGTACTACGGCCAGACCGTGCTCATCGAGTCCGGGTTCCAGGCATCGGCAGCCCTCATCGCGAACATCGCACCCGGTGTGATCGCCGTGGTCGGTGGCGTCATCGCCCTGTACAACATGGAGAAGATCAACCGCCGGACGACGCTGATCCTCGGGTTCACGCTGACGACGACCTGCCACTTCCTGATCGGCATCGCGTCGGTCGCACTGCCCGAGGGCAACCCCGCTCGTCCGTGGGTGATCCTGTTCCTGGTCGTCGCGTTCGTCGGCTCGATGCAGACCTTCCTCAACATCGCCGTGTGGGTCGTCCTGTCCGAGATCTTCCCGACCCAGATCCGCGCGCTCGGCATGGGCATCTCGGTGTTCTGCCTCTGGATCGCGAACGCGTTCCTCGGGCTGTACTTCCCGACCATCGTCGCCGCGACCGGCATCACCGGGACGTTCTTCGGCTTCGGGATCGTCGGGCTCCTCGCCCTGCTCTTCATCTGGAAGTTCGTGCCGGAGAGCCGCGGCCGCACCCTGGAAGAGGTCGAAGAGGGCGTCACCACCGGCAACATCTTCACCGTCCCCGTGAAGGCGTCGCGCCGCTAGGCCGCACCACGCTGCAACGAGTGCGCAGAAGACGTCGGGTCGCCCCAGGGCACCCGGCGTCTTCTGCTCATTCGGTGTGTGACGAAGCACGCAGACGGACGGGAGGCCCGGTGCCAGCTGGCACCGGGCCTCCCGTCCTGTGGTCGCGTTACGGGCGCAGGAGCACCTTGCCGACGCGGCCGGCGGTGTCGCTGGCGCGCACGGCGTCGCGGACCTGCTCGAAGGCGAAGGTCTCGGCGACGGGGAGCGTCAGTGAGCCGTCGAGCACGCGGGTGATGAGCTCACCGAAGAGCTGGCCCTTCGTCTCGGCGGGCATCGTCTTGCTGACGACGGAACCCCAGAAGCCCTTCACGGTGAGCTGGCCGAAGATGACCTTGCCCGACGGGATCTCGAGCGTCGGCGACGCCATCGCGCCGAAGACGACGAGGGTGGCGTTCTCGCCCAGCACCGAGGCGATGTCGCCGGCGGCCTTGCCACCGACGGACTCGACACCGGCGATGATCGGGGCGCCGCCGGTGATCGCGGCGACCTGGTCCTGCCAGTCGTCGGCGTCGGTGGCGACGATGCGCTCGATGCCCTGCTCACGGAGCGCGTCGACACCGGCGGCCCGACGGACGAGTCCGATGACGTTGATGCCGCGTGCGGCACCGAGCTGGGCGACCATGCGACCGACCGCACCGTTGGCGGCGTTCTGGATGATCCAGTCGCCCTCGTGCAGGTCGAGCGAGTGCAGCAGGCTGATGGCGCTGAACGGCATCGAGACGAGCTGCGCGGCGGCCTCGTCGGTCATCGCGTCCGGCACCGGCACGAGGCCTGCGGCGTTCGCGGTGTAGTACTCGGCCCAGACGCCGAAGGCACCACCGGCGACGCGCTGGCCGACCTGCAGGTTCGTGACGCCCTCGCCGAGCGCCTCGACGACGCCGAGTGCCTCGGTGCCCGAGGCGGCGGGCAGCTCCGGCTTGAAGCCGTAGGTGCCGCGGACGGTCCACAGGTCGTGGTTGTGGATGGGGGAGAGGACCGTGCGGACGAGGACCTCGCCGGCGGCGGGCGTCGGGACGGGGCGCTCCTGCACCTCGAGGACGTCGGCGGGCTCGGCGAACGTCTCGTGGACGACGGCGCGCATGGTGGTGGGAGTGGTGGTGCTCATGGGTCAGTCCTCCGAGACGACGATGGTGACGTCGATGTTGCCGCGGGTCGCGTTCGAGTAGGGGCAGACCTGGTGGGCTGCGTCGGCGAGTGCCTGGGCCTGGTCGTGCTCCAGGCCGGGGATGACGACCTCGAGCATGACGGCGAGCTGGTAGCCACCGTTGCCGTTCGGGCCGATCTGCACGCGACCGCCGACGGACGAGTCGGTGATCTTCACCTTCTGGCTGCGGGCGACGCCCTGCAGTGCGGAGTGGAAGCAGGCGGCGTAGCCGGCTGCGAAGAGCTGCTCGGGGTTCGCGCCGTTGCCGGAGCCACCCATCTCCTTCGGGATGGCGAGGTCGAACTCGACCGTGCCGTCGCTCGTGGCGACGTGGCCGTTGCGGCCTTCGCCGGTGGCCAGGGCCTCGGCGGTGTAGAGGGCTTCCATGGGGTTCCTTCCTTGTGGGGCGGATCGTGCAGTTCGGGGTGTGCGGTGTGCTCTCGCGCTCAGCGACAGTTCACGGGCACACGTGGCCGTGAGGTGTCGCTCAGCGCGGAACGGCGCCGGGGTCAGCGCCGGCGGTGTCGCGCTCGGGATCGGCCGCCGTGTGCATCGTCTCGGTCAGCCGGTGCAGCGTCGCGATGAGCTCGGCAGCGGCACGTTCGTCGGCCAGGCCCATCCCGGCGGCTATGCGTGCGGGGATGCCGCTCAGCTCGGACCGCAGTTCGCGGCCGCGCTCACCGACGGTGACGGTGACGACGCGTTCGTCGGTGCTGCGGCGCTCGCGACGGACCAGGTCGCTCTGCTCCATGCGGCGGAGCAGCGGCGAGAGGGTGCCGGAGTCGAGCTGCAGGTGTTCCCCGAGGCTCGAGACGGTCTGGTCGCCCTCGACCCACAGGGTGACGAGCACCAGGTACTGCGGGTACGTCAGGCCCCAGGGTTCGAGCATCGTGCGGTACGCCTGCGTGGTGGCGCGAGACGCCGCGTAGAGGGAGAAGCACACCATCTCGTCGGTCACGGGCATGTGTCCACACTGTCACGCAACCCAGTTGTGCACAACTCGATGCAGCGGATGCCCAGCTGACGAACACGCCGACGGTCCGTGCGGTTAGGCTGACGTGACCCACGATGACCAGCTGCGACCTCGACAACACCACGACCCCCGGCAACGGATCGGCGTCGTCCCACGGCAAGACGATCCTGATCGGTGAGCACGCCGTGGTGTACGGCGCACCCGCTCTCGTCCTGCCGGTGCTCGACGCGCGGGTCGTGGCGACGGTCACCCCGGTCGCCGCCGACGCCGAGCAGCCCGGTCACAGCCTGCAGTCCACCGTGCACACCGGCCCCCTCGACCTGGCCCCCGCTGCCGTGATGCCGACCGTCACCGCGGTCACCGCGACCCTTCGGCACTTCGGGGTCACCGACCGGCACTTCCACGTCCGGGTCGACAGCGAGGTCCCGACCGCCCGCGGCATGGGCTCGAGCGCCGCGGTCGCCGCGGCCGTGACCGCCGCCGTCGCCGATGCGCTGGGCGAGACACTCGACGTCGAGACCCACCACGAACTCATCCAGGAGTGCGAGCGCGTCGCCCACGGGCGTCCGTCGGGACTCGACGCCCGTGGCGTCGTCGCGTCCGCGCCGGTCTGGTTCGAGGCCGGGCACATCGAACCCGTCGCGCTCGGCGCCCGGTTCACCTTCGTCGTCGCGGACACCGGCGTCCCCGGGCACACCAGGGAAGCCGTGTCCGCGGTCCGAGCACGCCACGACCAGGACCCGGCCGGTGTCGGCGCCGTGATCGACCGGATCGGCGCGCTCGCCCGGCGGGCACGGGGGACACTCGAGGACGGCGATGCCCAGGCTCTGGGTGTCACCATGGACGCCGCGCACGACCTGCTCAGCACACTCGACGTGTCGAGTGACGACCTGGACCGGCTCGTCGACGCCGCACGCGCTGCGGACGCCCTCGGCGCGAAGCTCACCGGCGGCGGGCGGGGCGGGTGCGTCCTCGCGCTCGCCGCGGACGACGACCACGCGGACCGCATCGCGGCCGCACTCCGCGGCGCAGGGGCCGCAGCCACCTGGACCACCACGATCGGAGCCCGCGCTTGCTGACAGCCACCGCCGTCGCGCACCCCAACATCGCCCTCGTCAAGTACTGGGGGAAGGCGGACGCGCAGCTCGCGCTGCCCGCCACGGGCAGCGTCTCGATGGGGCTCGACGTGTTCCCGACGACGACCACCGTCACGGTGGACGGCGGACGGGAGGCGCTGGGCCAACGGGGCGACGCGTTCACGCTGAACGGTCACGTCGTCGACGACGGGGCGCTGGTGCGCGTGCAGCAGTTCCTCGACCTGGTGCGGGAGCTCGCCGGCAGCGACGCCCGCGCGTCAGTCGTCTCCGAGAACACCGTGCCGACCGGTGCCGGGCTGGCCTCGAGCGCCTCCGGCTTCGCAGCGCTGGCCACCGCGGCCGCAGCGGCGTACGGCCTCGACCTGTCGCCGCGCGACCTGTCGCGTCTGGCCCGTCGTGGTTCGGGTTCGGCCACGCGCTCGATCCCCGGCGGTGTCGCCGTCTGGCACGCCGGCGACGACCAGGGCTCCTTCGCCGAGCCGATCCCCGCTCCGCCGATGGCCATGGTCGTCGTCACGATCGACGCCGGCCCGAAGCCGATCGGGTCGCGCGAGGCCATGCGTCGCACCATCGCCACGTCGCCCTTCTACCCCGCCTGGGTCACCTCGACCACCGAGACCGTCGGTGACATGCTCACGGCCTGCGCGGCCGGCGACTTCACCCGCATCGGCGAGATCACCGAGAGCAACGCCCTCCGCATGCACGCCACGATCGAGGGCGCCTTCCCGCCGATCCGCTACCTCAACGCCCGCAGCGTCGCCGTGTTCGACGCCGTCGCCGAGCTGCGTGCCGGCGGGGTCGAGGCCTACGCCACGGCCGACGCCGGCCCGAACGTCGTCGTGCTCACGAGGCCGCAGGACCGGTCGGCCGTCGCCGGGGCGCTCGCGTCGCTGGGTGACGTCATCGAGTCCGGCACCGGACCTGCCGCGCGGGTGCTCCGCTCCGAAGAGACCGGGAGCAATCCCGACCAGAAGGAGTCCGCGCAGTGATCGAGTTCCGTGCACACGGCAAGCTGTTCGTCGCCGGCGAGTACGCCGTCGTCGAGCCGGGCCAGCCGTCCGTCCTGATCGCCCTCGACCGCGCCATCACGGCGAAGGTGCGCGAGGGCCACGGCGCGGGCAGTGTGCACTCCGAGGAGTACGGGCACCTCCCGCTCACGTGGACCCGTGCCGAGGACGGCCTGGCGCTCGACCGCGAGCACCACCCCTACGACTACGTGATGGCCACGATCGACCTGGTCGAGAAGCTCCGCGCCGAGCGCGGCATCGCCCCGCGGTTCCACGACCTGCGCATCGAGAGCCAGCTCGACGACGCCAGCGGCCGGAAGTTCGGACTCGGGTCCTCGGCCGCGGTGACCGTCGCGACCGTCGGTGCCCTCGACCGCTTCTACGGCATCGGTCTGACCCAGCGCCAGCGCTTCCAGGTCGCCCTGCTCGCGACGATCCGGGTCAACCCCCGGGCCTCGGGCGGTGACCTCGCCGCGAGCACGTTCGGCGGGTGGCTGCGCTACAGCGCCCCGGACCGCGAGCGGCTCGCCGCCATGCTCGGGGACCACGCGGTGTCCGCGATCCTGGCCGACGCGGACGCGTGGCAGGGCTTCGACGTCCAGCGGCTCCCCGCCCCCGAGAACCTGCAGCTGCTCGTCGGCTGGACCGGCTCGCCCGCGTCCACCACGAAGCTCGTCGACGTGGTGCGTCGGCACCGCAACGGCGGGTACCAGGCGTTCCTCGACGAGAGCCGCAGCTGTGTCGACGACCTGACCACGGGCCTCCAGACCGGCGACGCCGAGCGCACGCTCGATGCCCTCAAGCGTGCACGCGTGCTCATGCAGCGTCTCGGTGACTCGGTCGGGTCGCAGATCGAGACCGAGCGGCTCGCGACCCTGTGCGACGTCGTCGAGGCGGCTGGCGGGGCGGCGAAGCCGTCCGGTGCCGGCGGCGGCGACTGCGGCATCGCGCTCGTCCCGGCGGACACCGACCCCGCCGGCATCCACCGCGCCTGGGAGGCGCACGACATCAGACACCTCAGCGTCGCGGTGCGAGCACCAGAAGGAGCCCTCGATGAGTGACCTGCTCACACCGATCCCCACCAAGTGGGTCGGTCCGATCCGCGTCAGCGGCAACGCCGTGCAGGGGGAGCACGAGGTCCCCCTCGCCACCTACGAGTCGCCGCTCTGGCCGTCCGTCGGCCGCGGTGCCCGCATCTCGCGCATGGTCGAGGACGGCATCGTCGCGACCGTCGTCGACGAGCGGATGACCCGATCCGTCGTGGTCCGTGCCGACAGCGCCGCTGCCGCCCACGTCGCCGCCGGGCAGATCCTGGCACGCCAGGACGAGCTCGCCGCGATCGTCGCCGGCCAGAGCCGGTTCGCCAAGCTCATCGAGGTGCACCCGGAGATCGTCGGGGACCTGCTGTTCCTGCGCTTCGCGTTCACCACGGGCGACGCCTCCGGCCACAACATGGTCACCCAGGCCGCGGACAAGCTGCTGCCGGCGATCCTGGACTGGCAGCCGGGCCTGCGGTACGTGTCGGTGTCGGGCAACTTCTGCACCGACAAGAAGGCCACCGCGGTGAACGGCATCCGTGGCCGCGGCCGCAACACCATCGCCGAGATCGTGATCCCGGGCGAGGTCGTCGAGAAGCGCCTGCGGTCGAGCACCGCACGCATCGTCGAGCTCAACATCGCGAAGAACCTGATCGGGTCGACGATCGCCGGCGCCATCCGCTCGGCGAACGCGCACTACGCCAACATGCTGCTCGGCTTCTACCTGGCCACGGGCCAGGACGCCGCCAACATCGTCGAGGGCTCGCAGGGCATCACGAGCGCCGAGGACCGCGACGGCGACCTGTACTTCGCGACCTCGCTGCCGCACCTGATCGTCGGCACGGTCGGCAACGGCAAGGGCGGCGACCTGCCCGTCGTCGAGGACGCCCTGGTGCGCCTCGGCTGCCGCGACGACCGCGAGCCGGGGGCGAACGCCCGCCGCCTCGCCGGTCTCTGCGCCGCCACGGTGCTGTGCGGGGAGCTCTCGCTCCTCGCCGCGCAGACCAACCCGGGCGAGCTGATGGCCGCCCACGTCGCCATGGAACGCCGTGGCACGAAGCCCGCAGGCGGTGCAGCATGAGCGGCGTCGGCATCCACGACATCGCGATCGCGACCGGTCACCACGTGCTCGAGCTCGACGACCTGGCCGAGCGGCTCGGCGTCGACCCGGCGAAGTACCACGTCGGCATCGGGCAGGACGCGTTCAGCGTGCCCGCCCCCGACGAGGACATCGTCACGATGGGCGCCACCGCTGCGAAGGAACTCATCGACCGGCACGGCGTCGAGGGCATCCGGACGGTGCTGTTCGCCACCGAGTCCGGCGTCGACCAGTCCAAGGCCGCCGGCGTCTACGTGCACGGTCTGCTCGGGTTGCCGAAGGCCGTCCGCGTGGTCGAGCTGAAGCAGGCCTGCTACGGCGGGATGGCCGCGGTGCAGCTCGCGCTCGGCATCGTCGCCCGTGCCCCGCACGAGCGCGTGCTCGTCATCGCCGCCGACGTCGCGCGGTACGACGTCGACACCGCCGCCGAGCCGACCCAGGGTGCCGGTGCCGCCGCGATCCTGGTGTCCGCCGACCCCGACCTGATCGAGATCGAGCCGGCCGCCGGCGTCTACACCGCCGACGTCGACGACTTCTGGCGGCCGAACGACCGCTCCACCGCGCTGGTCGACGGACGGCTGTCCGTCAGCGCCTACGTCGACGCGTTCGTCGGCGCGTGGGACGACCTCGCCGAGCAGGGCGGGCCGGCCTACGAGGACATCGTGCGCTTCGTCCACCACCAGCCGTTCACGAAGATGGCGCTCAAGGCGCACCGGAAGCTCACGCAGCACGTGGGCGTGCCGTTCGACGAGTCGGAGCTGTTCGTCGGCTTCACGTACAACAAGCAGACCGGCAACACGTACACGGCGTCGCTCTGGATCGGGCTCGCGGCACTCCTCGACCTCGACGAGCACCTGGCGGGGGAGCGCATCGCCCTGTTCAGCTACGGCTCGGGCAGCGTCGGAGAGCTCATCACCGGCGTCGTCCGGCCTGACTACCGCGAGCACCGCCGGGTCGGTCGGGTGCGCGCGTTGCTCGCCGCACGCGTCCCGCTGTCGGTCGACGCGTACCGCGAGCTGCACGCAGCGGGCGCCGCCACCAGCGAGGACGTCGAGCGTCCGCGCGTCACGACCGCGCCGTTCCGGTTCGAGGGTGTGCGCGGTGGCGCGCGCCACTACGAGGCGACGACGCAGCAGGCGTAGCCGGCGTCGCCGGCATCGCCGGGCTGCTCCCGCCCCGCGGACCCGGCGCACGTGCCGGCACCTGTCGCTTCCGCGGACCGGACTGGAGGCCCGTGGCGGCGCCGCCACGGGCCTCCAGTCCGTCCACCGGTCACGCCGGCGGTCTCGTGCACGAGGGCGAGGTGCCGGTAGTCTTGCCGCGGAGATCGGAGGGTCGATGGCGGAGCAGCTGGGCGCGTCCGGCGCCGTCCGTGCCCTCGTCGCCACCCTGCCCCGCGCACCGCACCTGTCCGACGTCGTCACCGGCGTCGGCACGATGGTCGGCAAACCCACTCGCGTCGTCGACGTCGACGGTCCGAGCTGGGGGCCGCTCACGGCGCTCGTGTCGCAGTTCGAGCACGAGAACCTGGTGCTCGTGCCCGCCGGGGCGCCGCCGCTCTACCGCATGCACTGCGTGCTGCACGAGCTCGGGCACCTGGTGCACGGCGACGTCGGCACGCCGACCGCGTCGTCCGTCGCCGAGTTCGCCGCCGGGGGCCACGTGTGCCGTCGTGCGCTCGACGCCGACTCGGGGCTCGTGAGCATCTCGGACGACGACGAGCACTTCGCCGAGCGGTTCGCGTACGAACTCGCGACCGTCCTGCTCGCCGGTGCCACGGGCGCGGACGAGCGGGCCTACGGCTGATGGCAGCACTGCACGCCGCAGCCTTCTGGTTCGCGGCGCTGATCTTCCTCGCCCGCACGCCGTACGTGCTGCGGAACCCGCGCGGCCGGGCGGCCTGGGGTGCCACGGGTGTCGGCGCACTCGGGCTCCTGACCCTGGGCAGCGTCGTGCCGCAGACCGTGCTCGACGGCGCACTGGGCGGCTCGAACCTGATCAACCTGGTGCAGAACGTCTGCGCGACCGTGGCGTTCTGGCTGATGCTGCGGGCGAGCACCGACGACCTGCCGGAACGCCCGATGCTGGCGAAGCCGGTGGCGCTGCTCGTCGTGGTCGTGGCGTTCACGGTGCCGTTCCTGCTGGTCGAGGAGCGTGGCGGGACCGACTTCGACTTCATCGTGCACGGGATCGCACAGACGCCGATGTGGTTCTACGCGACCGTCTACATGGTGAGCGTGGGGCTGATCGCCGCGACGACCCTGCGGCGTGGCGTGCTGCAGAACCCGGTGGCGCTCGTGGTGTTCCGCGTCGGGCTGGCCCTGGTGGTCCTGGCGAGCGTCGACGAGGTCGCCTCGCTGACGGCGGACCACTTCGGGGTGTTCCCAGCCGGGGTCCGTGACGGACTGCGTCTGGCCTTCGACCCGCCGTTCTACCTGGGCATCGTGTTGATCGTCGTCGCGATGGCCTCGTTGACGTTCCGGCGGTGGGGGCGTGACCTGCGGCACCGCGGGCACCACCGCCACCTGCGCCGCATCGTGCGCCGGCACGAGGTGCGCGCGGTCGAGCGGCCGGGCGACCCGCAGGCCCGGACCTACGACCTGGTCATCGCGATCCGCGACGCCGAGGTGCAGGGACGGACCCTCGACGATGCCGAGCTCGCCCAGGTGCGGGCGGCGGAACGGACCCTGACCCGGAGCCTCGGAGGATGACGGCGTGACGATCGTGTGGTGGGTGCTCGGTGCGCTCGTGGTGCTGGCGGTGGCGGCGCTGCTCGTCCTGCTCGTGGTGCGGAAGGTCGTCGGACGGATCGTGCTGCCCGGGGGCGACCGCTGGACCCCCGTGCTCGGGTCCGACGCCGACTCCGTCCGGCTGCCGATCACCGACGACACCGTGCGCCCGGGGGAGTACGGCCTGTGGCACGACGGCCCGGGCCACACCACCGTCGGGCCGGTGCTCGAGATCGACGAAGCCGCCGGGTCGGTGCGGCGGGCCGTGGTGCGGACGACCGGCGCGGTGTCGTCGCGGGTGCGGTGGAGTGGGCACGTGCACCCGGACCCGGCGGCGATGGAGGTCGACTGGTCCGAGGTGTCGCTGTCGACGCCGGTGGGGCCGGCGCCGGCGTGGGTGGTGCGGCCGGGCCCCGACGGCGCGGCGGACGGCGGAGCGGGCACGGACGCCCCCGCCGTCCGCGATGCCGCCCGGACCTGGGCGGTCCACGTCCACGGGATCCGGACGACCCGGGTCACCGCGCTCCGGACCGTCCCCGCGGCGCTCGAGCTCGGCTGGACGTCGATCGTCCCGTCGTTCCGTGGCGACGGCGAGGCCCCGTGGGAAGGCCGGGCCTCGCACCTCGGTGCCCGCGAGTGGGCGGACGTCGAAGCGGCGCTCGACCACGCCGTCGCGAACGGCGCCGAACAGCTCGTCCTGGTCGGCTGGTCGATGGGCGCGACGATCACGCACGAGCTCCTCGCCCGCTCGGCGCACCGCGACCGCCTGGCCGGGATCGTGCTCGTCGCCCCCGCGCTGGACTGGTCGGTGGCGGTCCGGTCACAGGCCCGCCGTGCTGGTCTCCCCGGCATCGTCGTCTCGGCCGCCCTCGGTGCGATGGCGACCCCGGTCATCTGCCGGCTGGTCGGGCTGCGGGAAGCCGTCGACGTCCGGGCCCTCTCCTGGTTGCGCGCACCCCGGGCGTTGCCACCGACCCTGCTCATCCACTCCGCCGGCGACACGACGGTGCCGTTCTCGGCCAGCCAGGAGTTCGCCGAGGCACACCCGGGCACGGTGACGCTGGCGGTCAGCGAACCGGCCGAACACGCGTGGGAGCGCAACGTCGACGCCGTCTGGTTCGACCGGACGATCACGACCTGGGCGTCGAACCTCGCGCACACCGCGGCACAGGAGTAGAAGGAGCCATGGGCCAGCTCATCTACGGCGGGCAACCGCTCGACCTGCGGATCGACGACCGCGCGCTCACACACCTGCAGATCGTCATCGTCAACATGCTCCGGCGCGACCACCGTTTCGCGTTCTCGTGGAAGGACGACGTCATCCACGGCAACGGTCGCAGCACGATCTGGTTGCACCCGAGCGTCAGCCTGCACTTCAAGTTCACGGGGAGCCGGGTGCCGTCGATCAACCGCAGCTGGCTCGAGGACCTCTACGCATCGGCCACGTCGGGGTCAGGGCTCGTGCTGACACCGGAGCCGACGGACACCAGCACGGCCGACGACTCGGCGTGGTCACGTGCCGTCGCACCCGGGGACGCGGACGACGCTTCGAGCACTCCGAGCGGTACCACAACACGCTGATCTGGGTCAACGGGTTCCGGTCAGTCCGTCCGAGCCGTACGCTTTCTGTACCGCGGTACAGAGTCGTCCCCCGCACCGGAATCCAGGGATCCGGTGTTGACCTGTCCCGCGGCAGGAGGGGGACCCGAATTGACCGTGACGCACTGCGAGTCCGGCACCGACCAACCATCGGTGCTCTGGGCGAGCGAGCGAGGTGAGTCCCGGATCAGGGGATTCGCCGCTCATGCGACCGGCGCCGTGCGCCGGGACCGCCACGTCACGGTGCTGGGCTCGCCGATCGGTCTCGACCGACCGGCGCTCCTCCGGGATCGCCCCGGCCATCGGATTCGGGTTCCGTGGCCGGGGCGGTCTCTCCGCTCGCCTCAGTAGACGTCACGCACGTACCGCTTCGCGCGACGCATGTCGGCCAGGTACGCCTGCGCGTCGTCCTCGTCGCGCCCGCGGCCGGTGCGGATGACCTGCAGCAGCGCGGCCTCGACGTCCTTCGCCATGCGTGAGGCGTCGCCGCACACGTACACGTGGCCGCCGTCCTCGAGCCAGGCGAACAGCTCCGCCGACCGTTCGAGCATCCGGGTCTGCACGTAGACCTTCTCGGCCTGGTCGCGCGAGAACGCCAGGTCGAGGCGGTCCAGCACGCCCTGTTCCTGCAGCTCGGCGAGCTCGTCCTGGTACACGAAGTCGGTGTCCCGGTGCTGGTCGCCGAAGAACAGCCAGTTGCGCCCGGTCGCACCGGACACCGCACGCTCGTGCAGGAACCCGCGGAACGGCGCGACCCCGGTGCCCGGTCCGATCATGATCATCGGCGCCGACTCGTCCGCCGGTACCCCGAACGACGCGTTCGGCTGCAGGTACACGTCGACGGTGCCGTCCGGGTCGACCCGGTCGGCCAGGAACGTCGACGCGACGCCGGCGTACATCCGGTGCGGGTCGCCGTAGCGCACCGACGCGATGGTCAGGTGGATGCGGTCCGGGTGCGCCAGCGGGCTCGACGAGATCGAGTACTGGCGCGCCTGCAGCGGCCGGAGGTTCGGCAACAGCTCGTCGAGTCCGGGGGCAGCCGACCCGGCGTCGCGGAGCAGGTCGAGGACGTCACGTCCCCACAGCCAGCGGTCCAGCTCGTGCTTGTCGCCGTGCGCCACGACGGCTGCGAGCTCGCTCGACGGCGCGCGCTGCACCAGGTCAGCGATGAGGTCCTTCGAGGGCGTCCGGATCTCGCGGTCGGTCCGCAGGACCTCGCTGATCGGACGGCCGTCGAACGCCTCGCCGCCGTTCGCGCCGACCTGCTCGAGCAGGTCCGCCACGAAGACCTCGTCGTTCACCGGCACCACCGCCAGGGCGTCACCGGCCGCGTACTCGATCCCCGAGTCGCCGAGGTCGAACTCGTAGTGCCGGATCTCCTTCGCGCTGCGCGGCGAGGAGAGCAGCCGGTTCTCGACCAGGCGCGACGGGTACGGGTTGCGCTTGTTCCACTGCGACCCCGGCCGGGAGGCACGGCTCGCGCCCGCCCCGCCGGTCGCGGCTGCACCGTCGCCGGTGCCACCGCCCGTGGCAGCGTCGGGTGCAGCCGTCGCGCCGGTCTCGGCGGCCAGGCGGTCGAGGACCGCAGCGGTCCACAGTGCGGCCGCGTCCTCGAAGTCGACGTCGCAGTCCACGCGGTCGTGGACCCGCGTCGCGCCGAGCTGCTCGAAGCGGGTGTCGAGGAGCTTGCCGGCCTGGCAGAACTCGTCGTAGCTCGTGTCACCGAGCCCGAGGACGGCGTACTGCAGCCCCTCGAGCCGCGGCACCGTGCTGGCCTGGATCGCGTCCCAGAACAGGCCGGCGTTGTCGGGCATCTCGCCCTCGCCGTAGGTCGAGGTGACGACGAGCACGTGCGACATCTCGGCGAGCTGCTCGGGCGTGACGGCGTCGAGCGCGCTGGAACGGCCACCGAGCCCGCGGGCCCTTGCGCCGGCGACGAGCTCGTCGGCCAGGAACTCGGCGTTGCCGGTCTGGGTGCCGAAGAGCACGTCGATCGTCGTCGTGGGCGCGCTGGCCGCGACCTTCTTGCCGGCGGCGGCGATGCCCGCGATGAACCCGGCGAGCCAGGACTCCTGGGCGGCGGAGAACGGTGCGTCGACGGGGATCAGCGACCCGGTCGGGGGGAGCAGGCTCACGCGGTCACCGCCTCGGTCGGCGCCTGCGGTGCACGGCGCGCGATGTCCTCGAGCGCCGCGGTCGCGAGCAGCTCGTCGAAGCGTGCCTCGCGGACGCGGCCGTCGTTCTGGGCGTTCTGGTGCATGATCCACCCCGTGGTGCCCGGCGCGTCCATGCTGCGGTTGTTCCGCTGCGTGAGCGCGCGCTTGTAGTCGTCGAGCCGCTTGATCGCGATCAGGGTCGCGAGCTGGTCGTCGGCGAACCGGTCGAGCGTGCCGCGCAGGTACTTCACGACGCGCTGCTTGACGGAGAAGTCCTCGGTGAGCACGAGGTTCTTGACGGCGTCGGCGACCCGCGGGTCGGCGGCACCGGACGCGCCGGGGACGCGCTCGAGGGCGACGTCCTGGGCGACCCCGAGCACGGTGTACGACGACAGCAGCGAGAACATGTCCTCGCCCTGGTCGCCGAGCGCCGGGGCACGGCCGTCGAGCACCGTGCGCTGGTCGCGGTAGTCGAGCTTGAACGCGCGGAGCTTGTCGGTGGCGATCGAGGTCGCGAGCTCGTCGAGGAGCTCCGGCCGGGTCGCCGCCGCCAGGATCTCGCCGGCGTCCTGCGTGAGCAGCAGGGCGCGGGGCATGCCGACGAACACGTGTGCGCGTGCGGTGTCCCACTCGGCGAGCAGCCGCTCGGCCAGGGCCGAACCGGTCGCCTCGAGGTGCCACTCGAGCAGCAGGCGGGCGGCGGACTCGTGGAACGCACCGCGCTCGGTGTCGGTGACGGGGAACACCAGGAGCGAGTCGGTGCTGGCACGCTCGGCGACCTGGCCGGACGGGTCGTACTGGTACAGGAACCCGCCGGACATGCCGTTGCCGAGGCCCTTGCCGAACGCGCCGAGGTTGAACACGGCGCCACCGGTCATGTACTCGCAGCCGAAGTCGCCCACGCCCTCGACGACGGCGGTCGCGCCGGAGTTGCGGACGGCGAACCGGTCGCCGGCCTCGCCCTCGACGAAGGTGCGGCCGCCGGTGGCCCCGAAGAGCGCGAAGTTGCCGACCAGCACGTTGCCGCCCTGTTCGGCACTGCCGCCACCGGGGGCACGGACGATGATCCGTCCGCCGCTCTGGCTCTTGCCGACGCCGTCGTTCGCGGTGCCGGTGTGCTCGAGCACGACGCCGTCGTTGTTGAAGACGCCGTAGGACTGCCCGGCTGATCCCTGCGTGCGGATCGTGACCGCGCCGTCCACCAGCCGGCGGCGTCCGCGGTCGTCCGTCGTCACGGCGGGCAGGCCCTGCACGTCCTCGGAGCGGAGCTCGTGGTTGAGCAGGCGCTCGAGGTCGATGCCGAGCTGGCCGCCGACCGACTTGTCGCTGTTGCCGAGCAGGACGCCGTGCACGAGCACGTGCTCCTGCGCGTGGTCGACCAGGGCGGTGCGGACGCGCTCGAGCAGGGCGTCGTCGGTGTGGAAGTCCTTCTCCAGGTACTCCGGGTCGGTGACGACCTTCTCGGGCACCTGGGCGAGCAGGGCACGTGCGTCGAGCCGGCCGACGCTCGCCGGGTGGTCGAGGAGCTGCAGCAGGTCGGTCCGGCCACGGGCCTCGCGCAGGGAGCGCAGGCCGAGACGGGCCAGGATCTGCCGCACGTCGTGCGCGATGTTGAGCAGGTACTGCGCGAGCGCGCGGGGGTCGCCCTCGAACGCCTCGGCGTTCGTGGTCAGGCCCGCCGGGCACTTCACGTTGCAGTTCTTCGCCATCACGCAGCCGAGCATCATGAGCGCGGTCGTGCCGAACTCGAAGCTGTCGCCGCCGAGCAGGGCGCTGGTGACGACGTCGCTGCCGGTCTGGTGCGCACCCGAGCAGCGGAGCGTGACCTTCTGGCGCAGGCCGTTCGCGACCAGGGCCTGGTGCACCTCGGCGACGCCGATCTCCGCGGAGCGGCCGGCGTACTTCAGGCTGGTGACGGCCGCGGCGCCCGTGCCGCCGGTGTTGCCCGCGACGTTGATGACGTCCGCGCCGGCCTTCGCGACACCGACCGCGATGGTGCCGATGCCCTCGGACGAGACGAGCTTCACGATCACCCGGACGCGGGCGGCCTTGCAGTCGTGGATGAGCTGCGCGAGGTCCTCGATCGAGTACGTGTCGTGGTGCGGCGGCGGCGAGATCAGCTCGACGCCGGGCGTGCCCCCACGGGCCGCGGCGATGTCCACCGTGACCTTGGGTGCGGGCAGCTGACCACCCTCGCCGGGCTTCGCACCCTGGCCGATCTTGATCTCGAGCTCCTCGAGCATGGGGTCGGCGAGGTAGCCGGCCCAGATGCCGAACCGGCCCGAGGCGAACTGCTTGATGCGCGAGCCGCGGATGGTGCCGTAGCGGGAGTGGTGCTCGCCGCCCTCACCGCTGTTCGACATGCCGCCGACCATGTTCGTGCCGTGCGCGACGGCCTCGTGGGCGGTGGCGACGAGCGCGCCGTGGCTCATCGCGCCGGACGCCAGGGTCCGGGTGATCTCGTGGGCCGGCTGCACCTCGTCGAGCTCGACGCTCGCCGGGGCGCTCTGCAGCAGCGCGAGCAGCGCGACGGCCGCACCGGTGGCGCGGAGCGTCACCTGGGTGTCGTCGACGGCGTCGACGTCGATCTGCCCCGGGTGGAGCAACGCGAGGCCGTCTGCCAGGGCCGTGTGGCGCAGTGCACCCGTGGTCCCCGTCGACGTGAGCTCCAGGCGGAACCGCTCCGTTCCTCCAGGCAGGTCCTGGTCGTCCGACGGACGCGAGCCGGACAGCCCGCGCACGGTGACGCTGGCGTTGCCGCTCGTCGAGAAGCGGCCGAGCTCGCGCGCGAAGTCCTCGGCCGTGTCGATGCCCGTGACGTCCGCGGGCAGGGCGAGCACGTCGCGGAGCGCGGCGGGGCGGCGGGACCGCTCGTCGTGCGTGGTCTGCAGGAACGTGACGTAGCCCGGCGTGATGCGGTGCGCGTCGATCTCGGCCTCGCTGAGGCGGTCGTACCCGGTGTTCCGGTACGCGGCGTCGGTGATGCCGAACGAGTCGTCGAGCTGGCGGAGCGTGAGCAGCCGCAGCGCGTCCGAGTCGCCGGAGCGCTCGAAGGCCGGGCGCTCCTCGGTCATGCCGCCGAACCCGCGGACGCTCGCGACGCCGAACGAGTGGCCGGCGCCGTCGGAGCGTTCCTTGAACAGGCCGAGGAGCGGGACCTGACCCTCGGACGCCACCGAACGGGCACGCTCGTGCCAGTCCGTCGCCGCCTGGGCGATGCGCACGAAGCCGACGCCGCCGACCGGGGCCTGCATGTGCGGGAAGACCCGTGCGAGCACGTCGTCACCGGTGTCGAGGTAGTTCGGCTCGAAGAACTCGCCGCCGATGTAGCTCTCGGCGGTGCACAGGCCGACGCGGCCCATGGTCTTCGCCAGGGCCTTCTCGGCGGCCTTGCGGAACTGCTTGAGTGCCAGGTCGGTCGCGGTCAGCTCACCGGCGGGTGCGGGCGCGGCGGGGTACTTCTCCTCCGCACGCAGCCGTGCGCTCAAGCTGTACACAGCGGCGGCACCGAAGCCGAGCGCGGTCGCGACGTGGTGTGACGATGGCAGCTGACCGCTCTCCGCGACGACGGACACCCGCAGGCGCAGACCGGTCTCGATGAGCCGCTGGTTGACGGCCGCCACGGCCAGGATCACGGGAAGGGGCGCATGGGTCGACGACACCTCGCGGTCGGTCACGACCGCGATCCCACCACCACGCGCCGCGAACGCCTCGATCGCGTCGCACAGGGCGTCCAGTGCGCCGCGCATCGCGTCGGCGTTCGCCTGCTCGTCGGCGGGCACCGGCACGTAGAGCATGTCGAAGCGCTCGAGCGGCACGATGTCCTGGTCACGCAGCCGCACCATGTCCAGGTGCCCGAGGATCGGCGACTGCACGACGAGCTGCCGGCCCGTGGTGCCGGTGCCGTCCGGCTTGGCGCCGAGTGCGACGCGCATCGACATGCCGTCGGCTTCGCGGATCGAGTCGAGCGGCGGGTTCGTCACCTGGGCGAAGCGCTGCGAGAAGTACTTCGCCATGCCGCCCTCGGTGTCGCTCAGGGCGTTGATCGCGTTGCCGTAGCCCATCGCCGAGATGCGCTCCGACCCGTTCTGCAGCATCGGGTCGAGCATGAACCGGAAGCTCTCCTGGTTCAGCGAGTACGCGACGTACCGGCCCGCGAGCGACAGGTCGCCGTCGTAGCCCAGGGTGTTCCTGGTGCGCTCGTAGGCCGGCGCGGGCAGGTCGTCCAGGTTCACACGGGCCGCGTCGAGCAGGGTGCCGTAGTCACGGCGGGCCGCGAGCATGCGCAGCACCTCGCCGGTGCGCATGCGGGATCCGGTGCGGTGGTCGACGACGAGCATGCCGCCGGCCTCGATGCGGCCGCGGTGCACGACCTCGTCGGCGGCGAACTCGACCTGGCCCGCCTCGGACGACACCATCAGGTACTCGGCCGTCTCGACGGTGCGCAGCGGGCGCAGGCCCAGACGGTCCAACCGGGCACCGACGACGTCGCCGTCGCTGAAGATCACGGCCGCGGGGCCGTCGTTCTTCTCCTCGTACAGCGAGAAGTACTCGAGCATGTCCCGGACGTCGGGGGTCAGGGTGCGGTCGTTCTCCCACGCCGGGGGCATGAGCGAGACGACGGCCTCGACGATCTCGAGCCCGTCGTCGAACACACGGCTCTGCAGGGTCTGGTCGAGCCGGCTCGAGTCCGACTGCCCGGGCGGACGCACGATGCTCCGGGTGCGGGCACGCGCGAGCGCCTCGTCCGACAGCCGGTTCTTCCGGTCGGTGTTCAGCTCGCCGTTGTGCGCCATCAGGCGGAACGGCTGCGCCATCGTCGGGTGCGGCTCGGTGTTCGTCGAGAACCGGGTGTGGAAGTACAGCGTCCGCACCGAGTGCCGGGGGTCACGCAGGTCGGTGAAGTACCCGATCACCTCGCCGGAGTTCAGCCGGCCCTTCAGGATCTGGGTCCGGGCGCTGAGTGACAGCGGGTACAGGGCGGCGTGCTCGGCACGCTCGGCGGCGGCCTGGGCGTAGGACACGGCCTCGATGGCGAGCAGGGCACGGTTCGCGGCGGCGTCGACCTCGGTGCGGTCCCAGTCGGACGGTGCACGGAAGACCCACTGCACGATCGGCAGCTGGTACTGCTCGGCCTCGGGGCGCGCGACCGAGTGGTCGACCGGGACGTCACGGACCAGCAGCAGCTCGAAGCCCTCGGCCGCGATGGCGTCCGAGACCGTCTGCTGGGCCCGGGTGCGCTCGTCGGCGCCGTCCGCGCCGGTGCCACTCGGCACGAAGCAGTTCGCGACGCCGAAGTGCCCGGCGCGCAGCTGCTGGCCGGTGATGGCGCTGAAGAACTCCACCGACAGGTCGATGCTGACGCCCGCGCCGTCACCGACACCCTCGGCGGACTTGCCGCCGCGGTGCGGGATGGAGCACAGCGCTTCGTCGCCCTTGCGGATGACGTCGTGGCTCGGCGTCCCGTCGAGACGGGTGATGAAACCGACGCCGCAATCGCTCGATTCGCGGGCAGGGTCGTAGAGACCGAAGGGTGTGGGGTTCACGTGCGGGTCCAGTGGGGCGTTGCCGGCAGCGGACGGCGCGGGCTGCATCGATGGAGCGCTCGCCGCGGGCAGACCGATGGTGGCAGTCGGGCCCTGTGGGGTGGTGGTGCGGTAGGGCGATGCTACGGCTTGGTATACCGACCGTGCAACACGGGTGGTCCGGGCGTGTGACGGGGTCGCACCGTGCGGGTCTGTTCGGCTGGTGCGAGGTTGCACGCTCGGTGCGAGTTCGTAGCGCTGCACGGACCGTGCAACCTCGCACGGGATGGCCGACGCCGCACGGTGCGGCGTGCCGCGGGCGCCGTGCAACCTCGCACCGGGTGGGTGACCCGGCACGGTGTCAGGCCGCTCGCTCACCGGTTCGGTCGCTCACCGCGATCGGCTCCGTGACTGCCGTGCTCGCGTCGGCGGCGGGGGTCGTCCCGGGGCGGACGCGCTCCGGGTGACGGCGGCCGGTGCGGAACACCCACGCCTTGAAGAGCACGAAGCGCACGCACGTCGCGAACAGGTTCGCGGCCGTCAGCACGAGGATCTCCGTGCCGTGCGAGGCTCCCGGCGTCGTGCTGTGCAGCACCACGAGCGACCCCGACGTGATCGCCCAGGCGACGCCGAAGACCACCAGCCCCTGCACGTGGTGTCGCCCGGCTCCGGCGCGGCCCCGCACGCCGAACGTGAGCCGCCGGTTGAGGGCGGTGTTGCCGATCGCCGTCAGCAGCAGGGCCAGGAAGTCCGCGGTCTGCGCTCCGATCGCCGGCCGGAACAGCGCGTAGAGCACGGCGAACGCCACCGTGGAGAGCACCCCGATCGCCCCGAACCGCAGCAGCTGCCCGAGGAACCCGACGTGCGGTGGGGTGAAGGGGCGGCGGCCGATCGCCTCGTACACGGCGCCGATGGGAACCCGACCCGTGGCGATGCCCCGCGAGACGCGCCACATGCCCTTCAGGTCCGCGGTCGCGGTCGACGCGATGTGCACCGACGAGTTGACGTCGTCGACCCAGTCCACCGGGACCTCGTGGATGCGCAGTCCGGCGTGCTCGGCCAGCACCAGCATCTCGGTGTCGAAGAACCACGCGTCGTCCTCGCAGAGCGGCAGCAGGTGGTCGGCCGCGCGCTTGGTGACGGCCTTGAAGCCGCACTGCGCGTCGGAGAACGACACCCCCATCGTGGACCGGAGCAACAGGTTGTACGAGCGGGAGATGAACTCGCGCTTGCTGCCCCGCACCACCCGCGACGAATCCGCCAGCCGCGTCCCGATCGCCAGGTCCGAGTGCCCGGAGAGCAGCGGCGCGACGAGTGGCTCGAGGGCCGCCAGATCCGTCGACAGGTCCTCGTCGACGTACACGAGCACCGTCGCCGGGGACGCGGCCCACACGGCCTTGAGCGCACGACCCCGGCCCTTCTCGGGTAGGTGGACCGCGTGCACGCCGGGGAGCATCGCCGCGAGGTCGTCGGCGATCCGGGCGGTGTCATCGGTCGAGGCGTTGTCCGCGATCGTGATGCGCCACGAGTGGTGCAACGACGTCCGGCAGAACGTGTGCAGCCGCCGCACGTGGGCGGCGAGTGTGTCCTGCTCGTCGTAGCAGGGGACGACGATGTCGATGTCGAGGGGCTGGTCGGTCTCCGTCATGCCGCTCATGCTCGGGAGCCCGGCTACGGGGGCCGGAGCAGGGCCCTGTGTCCGGGGTAAGAACGAACACCACGTGAACGCAGCGGACACGACACCTGTTGTCCGGATACGTTCGACGCACGATGACGACCGAGCGCGACGACGCACGACGGACGGCCGTGCTGCTCCCGGGGGAGCGGCTGGGTCTGGCGCTCGACGAGCGGTGCCCCGAGTTCACCGAGCTGCTGCTCGCGCCACCGTTGCACGGCATCCGTCCGGACGGACACGACTGGCTCCGGCGGCGCTACGAGCAGATCGTCCCGCTCGTGCTCCCCGCAGCGCTGCGGGCGGTCGAGCACGGTGAGCCGCTCGACCCCGACTGCCTCGTCCGGCTGCGCGAGGTCGCCGCCGCCAGTGCCGGTGATCCGCACGTCGACGTGTCGGTCGTGCTCCGCGGCGCCCTGCCCGCCATCCGCGTCTTCGCGCTCGTCATGCACACGGCCACCCGCGAGCACGCGACGACGATCGACCACGCGGGGCGGACGATGCTCGCGATGAGCCGGGCGTCGCTCGTGGCGCACGAGCTCGGCTCCTGCTGGGCCGAGGCTTGGGCGCAGCAGCGTGGCGGTCCGTCAGAGGACGCCGCGGCACCGCTCGGCACCGACGACATCGACCTGGTGGCGTCCGCGCCCGGCCTGGACGAGACCGAGGAACGGATGCTCGCGCTCGCCGCCAGCGGGCTCTCGAACGACGCCATCGCCAAGGAGACCGCCTACAGCCGGCAGGCCGTCGCCTGGCACCTCGGGCGGCTCATGAAGTCGTGGAAGGCGCCGAACCGGACGGCGCTGGTGTCGGTCGCCTTCGTCCGGGGCTGGATCCGGTCGCGGCGCCAGCTCGGCCTGGCGGCGGGGACCCGGCCGTTGGGGATCGAAGCACCGCCGGCGCACGACGACGCCCCCTGAGACCGGGGTCCCAGGGGGCGTCGTCGGCCGGAGCCGGAGTCAGCCGCCGTTGACGTGGATGACGTTGTCGATGCGCTCGATGTTGCCGAACACACCCCAGTTCAGCCAGCCGCCGTCACCGTTGTTGGTGACCTTGCCGGGGCCCTTGAACCAGTAGATGACGTAGTTGCCACCCTTGATGTCGATCGACTGGGCGTCGGCGACGTCGCCCTCGACGGTGATGTCCTGGTTCTTGTTGACCACCGCGACGGTGAGGCGGTCGGGGTTGCCGGCGTTCCAGTACCCGACGTCGAGTGCCGCCTGCACGGCACCGCCGCGGTCGCTCTGGTCGTTGACGGCGTCCTTGATCGCGTTGACGATCGCGACCGGGTCGAGGTTGACGTTGACGCTGCCCCCGACGGACGACGAGGTGCTGGGCGCGGGCTCGGCGGCCTGCGCAGGGGCTGCGACGAACGCCCCGGCGATGACGGCGCCACCGAGGGCGGTGCCGGCGAGGAGCTTCACGGACTTGCGCTTGAACGAGTTCATGATCGTGTTTCCCATCTCTGCAGTGGTGACCCGTTCGGGTCGTCTTGCTCGGACAAGACCCAGCCTGCGGGCGCTCCGCCACGGATGCACGCGATCGGGTTCGACGTTGGTCGATCGTCTGACGATCCGGACCGCGCACGACTTTCGTGCTCAACGACACCGCACGCGGCCAGTGGTGCGTGAGGTGTCGCGGGCGCGTGAGCACGCGTCCGAGCGCCTGACGAGCGGTTCAGCGGGGCAGCAGGATCTGCACGATCGCGACGACCACGAGCGCTGCGATCGGGACGCCCGCGATCCACACGCCCGCCCGCATCTGCGTCCGGCGGATCGTGGGCGCTGCGTGCGATGACCGTGCGAACTCGGTCGCGGCCACGAGCTCCGGCGCCGCGGCGGGCGGTGCGGGCTCGGGTTGGGGCCGGTCGTCCTCGAACGCCGGGACCTCGACCACCAGGTCGGCGGGGTCCGGGCGGCCGGGCAGCTTGTCGTACGCGTTCGTCACGGGGCCTCCTCGTCCGACGTTCTCCGACCAGTATGCGACCCCGTGCCCGGCCCCGTGCCCGTGCCCGGCCCCGTGCCCGTGCCCACGCGCCCACGCCGACGGCAGCGGCAGGCAGGTCCACCGTGAACGCCGTCCGCCCCGGCTCCGACGAGACCCGGACGCTGCCGCCGTGCGCCAGGACCACCGCTCGGACGATCGCGAGCCCGAGGCCACTCGTCCCCTGCCCCGGCGAACGCGTCCGCGAGGCCTCGCCCCTGGTGAAGCGGTCGAACAGGGTGGGCAGGGTCTCCGTGGGGATCGGCGGCCCGTCGTTCGCCACGACGAAGCGCGCCACGGAGCCACCGGCCCCGTGGCCCTCGTCGACGCCGTCCAACGCCTGCAACGACACCACCACGGTCGTGCCGACGGGTGTGTGCGTCCGCGCGTTCGCGAGCAGGTTCGTCACCACGCGGCGCAGTCGTGCGGTGTCCCCGGGCACCACGAGCGGGTGGTCGTCGACGACCTGCAGCGTCCACCGGTGCTCCGGCGCGGTGGCGCGGGCGTCCATCGTGGCCTCGACGACGAGCGAGGTGAGGTCGACGGGCTCGGGCACGATCGGTGGCGCGGTGCCGAGGGTCGAGGCGTCGAGCCGCGCGAGCAGCAGCAGCTCGTCGACGAGCTCGCCCATCCGGAGGGCCTCCCGCCCGATCCGGTCGACGTTCCGGTGGATGGCGTCGAGGTCCGACGAGCCCGCGGTCAGCTCGGCGTAGGCGCGCACGGTCGCGATCGGCGTGCGGAGTTCGTGCGACGCGTCGGCGACGAAGGTGCGCATGCCCGCCTCGGCGTCGCGTCGGACCGTCAGGGCCCGGGCGACGTGGCCGAGCAGGCGGTTCAGTGCGGTGCCGACCTGGCCGACCTCGCGGTTGGCTGTCAGGTCGGCGTCGGCGACCCGCACGGGGATGTCCGGTTCGCCGCGCTCCAGGTCGAGTGCCGTGACGTCCGAGGCCACGGACGCGACGCGCTCGAGCGGTCGCAGGGACCGTCGCACGAGCAGCGCGAGTGCCCAGGCGGCGACCACCAGGCCGAGCACCGTGACGATCCCGATCACGAGCAGCAGGCGCGCGATCGCGGCGTTCAGGTCGCCGAGCGGCAGGGCCGTGACGAACACGTCGCCGTCGTGCCCGACCGCCTGCACCCGGTAGGCGCCGAGGGGTCCGAGGTCGATCGTCGCGGGGTCCGCGCCGATGTCGACCGCGGTGAGCGTCTTCCGTTGCGCCGACGCCAGCCCGTGCTGGTCTCCGTCGCTGTCGGTGTACCCGCCGAGCACGACGGTGTCGTCCCGCACGATCGCGACGACCGTGCCGGCGGACTGCCCGGGTGCACCGATGAAGGCGTTGTCGGGATCCGGACGATCCGACGACGACGAGGATGACGACGAGGACGACGACCCGGGCGGCGGTCCGGTGGGCGCGTCCGCGCCGTCCCGTCCGCCGACGGTCCGGTTCGCGGCCGTCGACAGTTCCGCGTCCAGCCGGTCGACCAGGTACCCCCGGAACGCGACGACGGTCACCGCCCCCACGACGACGTTCGTCGCCACGAGCAACAGCGCGACGGCCGCCACGACCCGCCACCGCAACGACGGCACCCGTCCGGCGCGGGGTCGGCCGTGACGGTGGGGAGAGGCCCGGATCACCTTCGCCGATCGGCTCACGTCGTCGGCCGCAACACGTACCCCGCCCCGCGGACGGTCTGCAGCATCGGCTCGCGCCCGACGTCGAGCTTCTTCCGCAGGTACGACACGTACATGTCCACCAGGTTCGACGACGTGCCGAAGTCCATGCCCCACACGCTCGCCAGCAGCTGCTCGCGGGACAGCACCCGGTTGGCGTTCCGTGCCAGGTGCCGCAGCAGTTCGTACTCGGTCGGCGTGAGTTCGATCGGGTCCCCGTCGCGGCTGACCGTGCGGGCGTCCTCGTCGAGCCGCAGGTCGCCGACCACGAGCTCGGTGCTCGCCCCGGCTGCGGCGACCCTGGCCGAGGTACGCGCCAGGATCCGCGCACGGACGAGCAGCTCCTCGATGCCGAAGGGCTTGGTCAGGTAGTCGTCGCCGCCGCCGGTCAGCCCGGCGAGCCGGTCCTCGGGGGCGTCGCGTGCGGTGAGGAACAGCACCCGGACGCCGTCGCGGGCGTCGCGGAGCCGTTCGAGCACCTCGAACCCGTCGATGTCGGGCAGCATCACGTCGAGCACGATGACATCGGGCTGGAACTCCCTGGCCGCGAACAGCACGTCGCGACCACGGTGCACGGACCGCACGGCCCAGCCGTCGCCCGCGAACGCCAGGGCGACGGCATCGGCCAGGGCGTGCTCGTCGTCGACGACGAGGGCGCGGACGGGGGAGCCGTCGGTGCGCTGCAGCGGGTGGCCGGGCATGTCCCGGAGCCTATCCACCGCGCCCCCGTCGCCGGTCACTCCGTGCTGCTCAGGTCGTAGACGGTCTGGCCGCCGACCGTCGTCGACTCGTAGTTCGCCGCGACCCACTCCTGGATCGCCGACGCGGTCGAGGATCCGCCGCCTATCCCACCGCCGGAGCCGGACGAGACGTAGTACCCGATGTCGCCGTCGGCGACGGCGGCCTTGAACTGCGCGAGCGTCGGAGCCGGGTCGCTCGACCAGCCGCCGATCGCCATCACGGCGGTGTCGGTGTCGAGTTCGAGCTGCGCGGCCGACTGCGATCCGTTCACCGCGGCCGCCCACTTCGCGTCGGATGCCTCGAGCAGCTTCCGCAGCGCCGACGAGGTCGACGTGCCGCCGCCTGTGCCACCACCCCCGGCCTGGAGGCCCGTGCCCGACCCCGCCTCGGAGCCCGCGCCGTCGGGTCCCTCCGTCGTACCGCCCGGTGCCTGCCCGGTGGCGCCTTCCGGCGCCTCGCCGGAAGCGCCCTCCGGCGGGGTCCCGCCGGGACCCTGCTGGGAGTCGGACGCGCCGTCGGAGCCGCCGTCGTCGGAACCGGAGGCCGGTCCACCCGGTCCATCCGTGCCTCCCGGCATGCCACCGGTGCCACCGCCGCCCGTCCCACCGGAGCTGCTGCCCGCCGGACCGACGCTCGGGATCGAACCGGAGTGCGCGACGGTCGTCGTGGCGAGGGCGTAGGCGGTGGTGCCGGACAGCCCGAACAGGGTGCCGGCGAGGACGCCGACCGTGACGAGCCTGCGCAGCGACGGCACACTGCCGATGACGATCAGTGCCGCGGACAGCAGCCCACCGGCGAGCATCACCCAGCGGAGCCACGGCAGCCACGTCGGGTTCTCGTTCAGCAGGCACCAGCCCCAGAACGCGGTGACGCCGGTCATCGCGGCGAGGCCGAGGCGGCCGAGGAAGCGGGCTCGTGCGTGCCAGAGCAGGGCGCCGCCGGTGCCGACGAGTCCGGCGATGGCCGGGGCGAGGGCGACCGTGTAGTACGGGTGGATCGTGCCGGACATGTACGAGAACACCAGGCCGGTGACCAGGAGCCACCCGCCCCACAGGACGAGCCCGGCACGGGCGGGGTCGGCCAGGTGCCGGCGACCGATGACGACCAGGCCGACGACCAGGGCGATGAGCGCCGCGGGCAGGAGCCACGAGATCTCGAGCCCCATCTCGGACGAGAACAGCCGGTTCAGGCCCGTCGAGCCACCGAAGGAGCCACCCGCGGTACCGCCGGTCATGCCGCCGCCTCCGCCACCGTTGCCCGAGCCGCCGAAGATCCGACCGAGGCCGTTGTAGCCGAACACCAGGTCGAGGACGGTGTTGTTCGTCGAGCCGCCGATGTACGGGCGGGACTCGGCGGGCCAGAGCCACACGGCGACGACCCACCAGCCGGCGGCCACCACGAGGGAGCCGGCGGCGACGAGCAGACCGATCGCCCGCCGGCCCCACCCGGTGCGGGCGGCGAACAGGTACACGAGGCCGAAGGCGGGCAGGACGAGCAGGCCCTGCAGCATCTTCGTCAGGAACGCGAAGCCCAGGGCGATCCCGGCGAGCGCGATCCACCTCCAGCTGCCCTTCGGCAGCGCCCGCACCGTGCAGTACGCGCCGGCGGTCATCAGCAGGACGAGCAGGGCGTCCGGGTTGTCGAAGCGGAACATCAGGGCCGCTGCCGGGGTCGCTGCGACGACGAAGCCCGCGAGCAGGGCGCCGACGTTCGCGGTGGTGGCACCGAGTCGGGCCAGGGTGCGGCGGACCGTGCCCCAGACCAGGGCGACGGAGCCAACGGCCATCAGCGCCTGGGGGAGCAGCAGACTGAAGCTCGAGAAGCCGAACAGCCGGGCCGACAGCACCATCACCCAGAGTGAGGCGGGTGGTTTGTCGACGGTGATGAAGTTCGACGAGTCGAGGGAGCCGAAGAAGAACGCCTCCCACGACTTCGTGCCGGCCTGCACGGCGGCGGCGTAGAAGCTGTTGGCGTACCCGGAGACGCTGAGGTCCCACAGGTACACCACGGCGGTCACGGTGAGGAGCGCCCAGAACGCGGGCCGGAGCCAGCGGGCGTCCTCGCGCTCGCCGAGGAACAGCCGGGCGAGGGGCGGGCGGCGCCGATCCCGCGCGGCACTGCGCGCGGGATCGCGTCGGTCGGTCACGGGTACCGGGTAGGTGGTCATGTCGATGAGCATCCGGGGCGTTCCCCGACTGCTGCACTGTGCCGGCTGTGGGCGAGCTAAGGACGCACGGTGCGAGGTTGGCCGGCGGGGAGAGCGCGGGCGGCGCGGGCGCACGGTGCGCTGTCGTCCGGTCGGTGCGGGGTCGCCTGCTCGGTGCGCGGTTGTAGCGCTGCACGGGGCGGGCAACCTCGCACGATGTGAGCGAGGCCGCACGGTGCGCCGCTGGCACCGGGGTGGGCAACCTCGCACGGTGTGAGCGAGGCCGCACGGTGCGGCGCCGGCACCCGGGTGGGCAACCTCGCACGGGGTGAGCGAGGCCGCACGGTGCGCCGCTGGCACCGGGGTGGGCAACCTCGCACGGTGTGAGCGAGGCCGCACGGTGCGAGGGGTCAGGCGTACCGCTGCGCCGCCCGGAGCGCGGCCCCGGTGTACGAGCCGCCGAACAGGAACACGTGCAGCAGCAACGGCGCGAGCTGGTGGAGCTCGACGCGCTCCTGCCAGCCGTCGGCCAGCCGTGACTCCCGGTCGTAGGCGGCGAGCACCGTCTCGAGCCGGGGCAGCCCGAACAGCCCGAGCAGCGCCAGGTCGGTCTCCGCGTGCCCGCCGTGCGCGATCGGGTCGATGAGCACGGCGCCGGTGGGTTCGGACGAGTCCGTCGGCCAGAGCACGTTGCCGGCCCACAGGTCACCGTGCAGACGAGCGGGGCGGTCCCCGACGAGCGCGGGCTGCGGTGAACCGAGGGTGCCGTCCTGTACCCGCGACGCGACCCGCTCGAACACGGCGGCCTCGGCGTGGTCGAACCCGCCGGCGTCGACGATCCGGCGGACGAAGTCGCGGATCCGGTACTCGGCGAAGAACTCGCCCCAGGTCGCCGGTGCCTGTTCGGCTGCGACGAACGGCGTGCGCGAACGGCCCATCCGCAACGCCGCTCCTCGGGTCCAGCCGGCGGGAGGTGCGCCCCAGTGGTCGGCACCGGCGGCGTGCGTGTGGGCGAGCGATCGGCCGAACCGCTCGGCCTGGGCTGTGGTGGGGGAGCCGTCGGAGATCAGTTCGAGGTCGAGCACGGTCGGACTCGGGCACCCGAGCACGCGGGCGATGCGGGTGCCGCCGGCGTCCTCGGCCTCGGCGAGCCAGGCGAGCCCTGCGGCCTCGGCTGCCGCTTCGTCCGCGGTGGTGAACGTCTTCACGTGCGTCTCGGCCATCGGTCCATCCTGCCGAGCGGACATCGCCGACCGTTCAGACGACGCTCACCCGGTCACCCGGTGGGCTGTCCCCACCCCGTCCCGCCCCGCCGCGCCGCGTGCACGACGAGCGCGAGCTGCACCCGGTTCTCGACGCCGAACTTCTCGTACACGTGCCCGACGTGCGTCTTCACGGTGGCCAGGCCCACGTACAGCTCGGCGGCGATCTGCGCGTTCGACGCCCCGTTGGCCACGGCGAGCGCGACCTCGCGCTCGCGCTCGGTCAGCAGGGCGAGCAGTCGACGTTCCTCGGCACCGTCCGCAGCAGCGCCGCCCGTTCCACCGGCCGCGGGGCCCGAGCGCGGCCCGGCGGCGAACGCGATCACCCGGTCGAGCACCGAGGGGGACAGGATCGAGCGCCCGGACGCCACGGTCCGTACGGCCTGCACGAGTTCGTGCGGCGGGGTGTCCTTGAGCAGGAACCCACGGGCGCCGGCCTGCAGCGCTCCGAGCACGAGGTCGTCCCCCTCGAACGTGGTCAGCACCAGGACGGCCAGGTCGGGCCGCCGTCGCAGTTCGCGTTCGGTGGCGACGAGTCCGTCGCACCGGGGCATCCGGATGTCCATGAGCACGACGTCGGGCGCGGTCGCGGCGATGACGCCCTCGGCCTCGAGCCCGTCGCCCGCTTCGCCCACGACCACCAGACCGTCGTCGCCGCTGAGCAGCATGCGGAGCCCGACGCGGACGAGCTGGTCGTCGTCGACCAGGACGACCCGGACGGGAGCGGTCACGGCGTCCACGGCAGCACCGCCTCGACCACGTGCACGCGTCCGTCGTCGCTGCCGGCACGGAAGCTCCCGCCGACGAGTCGAGCGCGTTCGGCGAGCCCGCGCAGACCGTGCCCCGCGACGGAGCCGGCGGCGTGCCCGGCACCCTGCCCGGCGGCGTCGGCGTTCGTGCGCGCTGGCTCGTCGGTCAGCGTGTTCGACACCACCACCCGGATCGCCGGACCGCCGACGGTCTCGACGACTACGTCGACGGGCTGTCCGGGGGCGTGCCGACGGGCGTTCGTCAGCGCCTCCTGCACGATGCGGTACGCATGTCGCCCGACGGCAGTCGGCACCGCCGCGGCGTCGGAGTCGACGCGCGCCCGGACGGCCGCGCCCCCGGAACGGGCCTGGTCGAGCAGGGCGGGCAGATCGACGAGTGTCGGCTGCGGAGGCGCGGTGCCGGTCACCTCGTCGCCGGCGTTCGCGGCCGGGTCGCGCAGCACCCCGAGCACGTCGCGCAGGTCGGTGAGCGCGGAGTGCGCTTCGGCCCGCACGACCCCGGCCGCTGCGGCGGTCTCGTCCGGGGTGAGCCCCGGGCCGCGGTACTCGAGTGCGCCGGCGTGCAGCGCGACGAGGGAGAGCCGGTGGCCCAGGACGTCGTGCATCTCGCGGGCGATGTGGGCGCGTTCCTGCTCGCGGGCGCGGTCCTCGCGCAGCTGCTGGTCGCGCTCGAGCAGGTCCGCGCGCTCGCGCAGGGAGAGCAGGAGCGCCCGGCGCTGCCCGATCCCGATGCCGATCGCGACGAGCAGGGCGATGCTGACGGTGCCTGCGAGCACGATCTGCCAGAACGGCACGGATTGGTCGGGGGCCAGGACGACGTCGTAGAGCACGGTGGCGCCGAGCAGCACCGCACCGACGACGGCGATCTCGACGGCACGGCGCCGGGTTGCGAGCGAGACCGTCGCGATCGCGGCCGACCCGACCGCCAGCGTCGACACCGAGCTGAGGGCACCGATGACGACCGTGACCACGAGCGGTGCCCGGTGCCGGAACGGCAGCAGGACGAGGGCGACCAGGCCCGCTCCCATGTCCCCGAGGATCAGGGCGCCGACGTGCAGGTCGCTCCAGCCGCGGGTGTCCGTTGTCGGCCACACCAGACCGGCGGTGAACAGCCCGGTCAGCGCCGCGACGGCCACGCGCCACGTCTGGGACCACACACGCTGCCCGAGGGGCACGGCGGGGAGCGCGGTCGAGGTCATGCCCCGAGCCTAGGGAGCCGCGTCGACGAGCGGATCCGCCGAAGGTCGGAGCCGCCGGAGCCGCCGGAGCCGCTCGACCGGCGACCCGCCCGCCCGCCTCAGACCGCGTCGACCAGCGCCCGCGCCAGGGGGTGCCACGCACGGGACGACGGCCCGCTCAGCACCAGGGTGCGCTCGAGCCGCCGGGCCATCGGGATCATCACGAGGTCCGGCGGCAGCATCCCGCGGCCCAGGGTCGGCACGATCGACACGCCCTCGCCCCGCTGGATCATCCCGAACATCGTGCTCATCTCGCGCACCCGGTGGGCGTACCGGAACGGCCGGCCGTCGAGTTCGTGGAGCTTCTGGACCTGGTACTCGCACCCGCCGCCGCCCGCCACCAGGCCGTCCTCGTGCAGGTCGTCGAGGGTGAGTGCTGGCAGCTCGGCGAGGGGGTGGTCGCGGCGGATCACGGCGGCCATCTCGTCCCGCGCGACGACCACGCCGCCGTCCGGCACCGGCGACGGGTCGACGAGCACGGCGGCGTCGACGGTGCCGGCCTCGAGCCACTCCGGCATCTCGTCGTCGTCCCCCTCGTAGACCTGCACGTCGACGTCCGGCAGGGTCACCGCCCACAGCTCGCGGAGCCGCGGCAGCAGTCCCTGGCAGACGGTGGGGACGGCGGCGAGGCGCACGGTGCCGCGCGCCGTGCCGGGCCGGACCACCGCCTCCAGGGCTTCGACCGAGGCGAGCACGCTGCGGGCGTGGGCCAGCAGGCGGTCGCCGAGCGGGGTGGGGGCGGCGACCGCGCCGCGGTGCACGACGGAGCCGCCGACCTCGCGCTCGAGCCCCGCGACGGCGTGCGACACCGCGGACTGGCCGACGCCCAGGGCGACGGCCGCGGCGGTGAAGGACCCGGCGTCGAGCGTGGCGACGAACGCGCGCAGTTGCTGGACCGAGACGGTCATGCGTCCTCCTCATGTGGGCATGAGCGACATGCGTTTGCCGCATGTCGCTCGGTGGTCCGACACTAGGCCACGTGAACGCCCTCCTCTACGTCCTCGTCGCACTGACCTGGGGCTCGAGCTTCCTCTTCGCGAAGATCGGCCTCGACGGTCTCGCCCCGCAGCAGGTCGCCACCGTGCGGACCGTGCTCGGTGGGGTGACGCTCGTCGTGGTGCTCCTGGCGACCCGTCGGCGCTGGCCCCGGGAACCGCGGACCTGGGCGCACCTGGCGGTCGTCGCGGTGTTCCTCAACGCGGTGCCGTCGTCACTGATGGCGTGGGCGGAGCAGACGGTGCCGTCCGGCCTCGCGAGCATCTACAACGCGACGACCCCGATCATGACGCTGGCCGCGCTCGCGGTGCTCGTGCCGTCCGAACGCCTGCGCGGACGGCAGGTGCTCGGGATCGTGCTCGGCATCGTCGGGGTGCTCGTGCTGGTCGGCCCGTGGGACGTCCTGACCGACCCCGAGGTCCTGGCGAGCGTGCCGGGGCAGGTCGCACTGCTCGGCATGACCGCGTCCTACGGCATCGGGCTCGCCTACCTGCGGCGGGTGGCCGTGGCGAGTGCGTACGACCCGGTCACGCTGGCGACGGTCCAGCTGACGCTGGCCTCCGGGATGCTGCTGCTGGTCGCGCCCGTCATCGCGACCGGTCCGGTCGAGCTGGACGGGAGGATCGTGGCCGCGATGATCGCGCTCGGTTGCGTCGGCACGGGGCTGGCCTACGCCTGGAACACGCGGCTCGTGCAGGCGTGGGGCGCTGGTCGCGCCTCCACCGTCACCTACCTGACGCCGGTGGTCGGGGTGGCGCTCGGGGTGCTCGTGCTCGGGGAGCGGGTGCGGTGGAACGAACCCGTCGGCGGACTCGTCGTGCTGCTCGGGATCGCCCTGGCGTCCGGGGTCCTGGTGTGCCGGAAGGTCCCCGCGCCGACCGCTGCCTGACCGGACACCCGTGTGGCGACCGCCCCGGACGGGTGTCGTCGGGGCACGCGCGACGCGGCAGGACGAGCCGTAGGATCGGCTGCGACGACGACGAGGTCGTCGACGACGACGGAGACCGGCATGCACGACACCCACACCACCCGCGCGACCGCATCGGTCGCAGCGATCCTCGCCGAGTCGGCGGCACGGTACCCCGACGACGTCGCCGTCATCGTCGGCGACGTCCGCACCACCTACGCCGAGCTGTGGGCCCAGACCCTGTCCTACGCCGGAGCGCTCCGTGCGCGGGGCGTCACCGAGGGGTCGAAGGTCGCGATGCTCGTGCCGAACGTCGCGGACTTCCCCCGCGTCTACTACGCCACCCTCGCCCTCGGCGCGGTGGCCGTGCCCGTGCACGCCCTGCTGAAACGCCGCGAGATCGAGTACGTCCTGCGCGACAGCGGGGCCACGTTGCTCGTCTGCGCCGCACCGCTGCTCGGCGAAGGTGCTGCCGGCGCCGAGCTGGCCGGGGTCGACGTGGTGACCGTGCTCGCCCCGGCGCCAACCGGCGACCAGTCCGCGGCCGGCCCCGACCGGCTCGAGGCCCTGGCCGCGCAGAGCGAACCGCTCGACACCTACGTCCCCAGGCACCCGTTCGACACCGCGACCA
This sequence comes from Curtobacterium sp. 8I-2, assembly GCF_902506155.1. Classification (NCBI taxonomy): domain Bacteria; kingdom Bacillati; phylum Actinomycetota; class Actinomycetes; order Micrococcales; family Microbacteriaceae; genus Curtobacterium; species Curtobacterium sp. 8I-2. Next base: position 395,487 of record NZ_LR732826.1, on the reverse strand, counting down.
TCCTGTACACGAGCGGCACCACCGGCCAGCCCAAGGGCGCCGAGGGGTCGCACTTCGCACTGCTCGAACAGGTCAACACCAACCTGATGACCACGTTCGACATGCACCGCGGCGACGTCCTGCTCGGCGCGCTGCCGCTGTTCCACACGTTCGGGCAGACCTGCACGATGAACACCGGGTTCCGCGCCGGCGCGACGCTGGTCATGCTGCCGAAGTTCGACGGCGACTCGGCGCTCGCCGCGATGGTCGAGCACGGCTGCGGCATCTTCATGGGCGTCCCGACGATGTACATGGCGCTGCTCGACGCCGCGACCCGGTCCGAGGCCCGTCCGACGCTCCGGTACGCGATCTCCGGTGGTGCCTCGCTGCCGCTGGCGGTGCTCGAGCGGTTCGAGCAGGTCTTCGACGCCCCGATCCACGAGGGGTACGGCCTGACCGAGACCTCGCCGGTCGCCACCTTCAACCACGTCGGACAGCCGCCGCGGCCCGGCACGATCGGCACGCCGGTGTGGGGCGTCGACGTCGAGATCGCCGACCCCGAGGTCCGCGACGCGATCGTCATGCTGCCGCACGGTGCGATCGGCGAGCTCGTGATCCGCGGCCACAACCTGATGAACGGGTACCTCGACCGGCCCGAGGACACCGCAGAGGCCATCGTCGACGGGTGGTTCCGCACCGGCGACCTGGGCACGAAGGACGACGACGGCTACCTGACGATCGTCGACCGCACCAAGGACATGATCATCCGCAACGGCTACAACGTGTACCCCCGCCAGGTCGAGGAGGTGCTCGCCACCCACCCCGACGTGGCGATGGCCGCGGTGTTCGGCGTGCCGCACGCGGTGCACGGGCAGGAGATCGAGGCGGCGGTGGTGCTGCGCTCCGGCGCGACCGTCGAGCCGCAGGTCCTGGTCGACTTCGTCGCCGCCGAGATCGCCGCGTACAAGTACCCCCGGGTCGTGCACGTCCTCGACGCGCTGCCGCTCGGCCCGAGCGGCAAGGTGCTCAAGCGCGAGCTCGTCGACCGCTTCGGCGTCGAGGTGACCGCGGTCCCGTGACCGGCCCCACGACCGCGCAGGAGCGATCCGTACGCTGACCGGGTGACCGCCAGCAGCGCCCCGTCGACCGCACGACTGCTCTTCGCGTCGTCGCACCCCGGGCCGACCGTCACCGTGACCGTCCTCGCCGCGGTGGTCGCCGCCGCCGTCGGACACCCGGTGTGGCTCGTGGCCCTGGTGGCGCTGACGGTCGTCGCCGGGCAGCTGTCCATCGGGCTGGCGAACGACTGGATCGACGCGGACCGCGACCGGGCCGTCGGACGGCGCGACAAGCCCGTGGCCCGCGGCCTCATCGCCGTCGGCACCGTCCGTACCGCCGCGTACGCCAGCGCCGGGATCGCCGTGGTGCTCTCGCTGTTCCTCGGGCCGGTCGCCGCGGTCGCGCACCTCGTGCTGGTCGCCGCCGGGTGGGCCTACGACGCCGGCCTGAAGCGTTCGGTGTGGTCGGTGGCGCCGTTCATCGTCGCCTTCGGGCTGTTGCCCGTCGTGTCCGTCGCGGCCGGGCCCGAGGGACAGTGGCCGACGTGGTGGGCGATCGCGACGGGGGCCGTCTTCGGCATCGCGATCCACTGCACCAACGTGCTGCCCGACCTGGTCGACGACGCCGCCACCGGTGTCCGGGGGTTCCCGCACCGGCTCGGGCTCCGCGGCGCGGGGATCGTCGCGTTCGCCTCGCTCGTCGTCGCGGCCGCCCTGGTGCTCGGCGGACAGGTGCTCGGTGACGACCCGGTGCGGGGCGTCGGGGTCGTGCTCGCGGTCCTCGGTGCCGTCGTGGTGCTCGTCCTCGCCGTCGTCGGCGTGCGGCTGGTGCTCGCGGGACGGGCGTCGCGCACCCTGTTCCGGCTGGTCATCGCGTCGTCGCTCGTGCTCGTCGTCGAGCTCGGCTTCGCGGGCGCGCGACTCGTCGCCTGACGTGAGCCGTCAGGCCCAGCGCATCGCGTAGAGCCGGGCCAAGCCGTGCGCGGTCGGCAGCGACAGGGCGGTCCGGAGCAGCGCCTCCCGTCCGGTCGTGCTGACGGGGCCGAGCGGACGACCGAGCGCCATGTTCGCCTCGGCCTGGCGAGCCGCACGACGGGCGGCTGCCTGGCGGCGGGCGGCGTAGCCCGGCCACGGCCCGGCCGTGCCGGTGCGGACCGCTCCGGCGAGCAGCGGCGCCAACTCGGCGGCGTCGAGCCACCCGAGGTTCATGCCCTGCCCGCCGATCGGGCTGATCTCGTGTGCGGCGTCCCCGACGAGCACGACCCGGCCGGCACCGACGCGGTCGGCCGTGCGGCGACGCACCCGGAAGCCGCTGGTCATCGAGCAGGTCGCCGGGTCGGGGACGACACCGGTGCGCTCCGCGACGAGTGCCGCGAGACGGGCGACGAGCGCGGGGTCCGGGTCGCCCGTCGCGCCGCGTTCCGCTGCGGCGAACGCTGCGTCGTCCGGCACCAGTGCCACGTACCGGCGACGCGCGCCCGGCAGCGGGAAGGACTCGACCACGCCGTCCGGGCCCACGTCGACCAGCGCGGCGGACCGGGCCGACGGAGCCTCGGGGTCGGCGAAGTCGCCCATCACGTAGCGGTCCGGGTACTCGCGTCCGGTCGTTCCGATGCCGAGCAGGTCACGGACGACGCTCCGAGCGCCGTCCGCACCGACGACGAAGGCCGCACGGACCGTCACCACGTCGCCGTCCGGCCCGGTCCCGGTGGCATCGACGTGGTCGGTGTGCCGGGTCAGGGCGGTCAGGGCGGTCCCGGTACGCAGGGCCTCCGGCGCACCGGTGTGGAGCCGGTCGCGGAGCAGGGACTCGGTGCGGTGCTGGTCGAGGGTCGCCACGTACGGGTGGGTCGGCGAAGCCCGGTCGAAGCGCAGCGTGCCGAGGGTCCGACCGCGGCTCCTGGCCACCCCTGCACGGACGAGCGACGCCTCGGCGAGCACCGCGGTGTCCAGGCCGATCGCGGCGAACGCGTCGAGGGACGGCGGGTGGATGCCGATGGCCCGCGAACCGGTCGGCGGCTCCGCGCGGCGTTCCCACACCCGGACGTCGACGCCCCGCGCCGCGAGGAGCGCCGCCACGAACAGCCCGACGGGTCCGCCGCCGACGACGAGGACGTCCGTCCGTTCCGAGTGCACGGGGGCGAGCCTACGGTCGGCGTGCGCCGGGGCACTCAGTGAGCAGAAGACGTCGGGTCAGCGCGCCGTACCCGGCGTCTTCTGCTCACTCGACGGCGCGGGCGCGGGCGCACGCACAGGTGCGGCCGCAGGCATCGGCGCGGATGCGCTGCGTGCCGCACGAGCCCGCGCGCGGAACCGCTCGACGGGCACCTCGACGGCGTACGCGGCACCGATCGACACGATCACCACGGCGCCGACCAGGCCGACCGTGCCCCAGGGGCCGATCGCGAAGGTGCCGAGCAGCGCGATCACCAGCGGGTGCCAGAGGTACGCCGAGTACGACACCCGGCGGCCGAACCACGACACCGGCGTCCACCCCAGGGCCGCGGACACGGGGGACCGGACCGAGACCAGGCCGCCGATCGCCACCGCCGAGACCAGTCCGGTCGCCGGCAGCACGATCCCGAACGTCGACGCGTGCTCGGTCCAGTCGTCGTCGATGCCGAGCAGCACCGCGACCAGCAGCACGAGGCCGACCCAGGTCGCCAGGTGCCCCAGGACCCCGGCGGCCCGCACCCGCACGCGTTCGTCGTCGAGCAGCAGGGCGAGTCCGCAGCCGATCGCGAGCGGCACCACCCCGAGCACGGGCGAGAAGTAGACGTCGGGCGTGGTCCCGCCGCTCGGGGTCCGGTAGCTCGCCCACGACACCGCCGACGCCCCGACGACCAGGACGCCGAGCCCCGCGAGGAGCCAGCGACGCCGCACCCTGAGCGCGGCCAGCAGCACCAGGACCGGAGGCCACACCAGGTAGAACTGCTCCTCCATCGACAGGCTCCACGTGTGCGCGAAGACGCCCTGCGAGGTGTCCCAGAAGGCGCGGAACAGGTTGCCCGTGTAGGTCAGCGCGATGAACGCCGCTTCGCCGGAGTGCAGTGACGCGCCCTTGTAGTCACCGGCCCAGTTCCAGAGCAGCAGCCCGACCACGACGAGCGCCAGCAGCGCCGGGTACAGGCGCAGCAGCCGCTTCACCCAGAACGAGCCGAGGCGCACCCGCCCGGTGCGGCGCCGTTCGCCGAGCAGCAGCGTCGTGATGAGGAACCCGGAGAGCACGAAGAAGACCGTGACCCCGATGAAGCCGCCCTCGAACTGCGGCACGTGCAGGTGGTACAGGACGACGACCAGGATGGCGAGCGTCCGGAGTCCGTCGAGCGCGGGCGCACGGTGCGTCAGCGGGGGCGGCGGAGCCTCGGGCGCACCGGTTCCGGCGCGTGCCGGGGCGGCCGTGCGGTGCTGCGGTCGCGCCGATGTCGGCGCGTCCGTCGGCGCGTGCGTCAGCGTCGTCGTCGCCATGGTCCCTCCGCGCGCTGCTCGGTTGCGTGTCGCCGACCAGGGTGCCTCTCGCGGGTAAGAGGAGGCTCAACGAGCGGGGTGTACCAGGCTCGTCAGTGTCGACGCCGAACGTGCGGACCGTCGCGCTGCGCGCACAGCGACCATGTCGCTGTCGTACGACGGCGACATGGTCGTTCCGCGTCGGCGCCAGCCCCGCGCACCACGCGTCGGCCGGGAGGCCCGTGGCCAGCCCGCACCGCGCCTCCAGACCGTCGCGCCCAGCGTCCACCGCACGCACACCGTGAGCAGGAACGGTCGGGTCCGACGTGCGGACCCGACCGTTCCTGCTCACGAAGCGAGCGCGCGAGCGCGCGAGTGGACTCGGCGGCTACTCGGCCTTCTGCAGCTGCCAGGGGTCCGGCTCGCGGTCGCCGTTCGGGCGCACCGGGCGGACGTCGCCGACGATCGGGATCGAGCGCTTCCGCATGAACCACACGTAGCGGACGAAGAAGTGCGTCAGGGTCGACATCCGGTTGCCGGCGCCGAGCAGGCTCGTGATGTGCACGAACACCCAGGCGAGCCAGGCGACCGGGCCGACCATCGTGATCCCGCCGCGCAGCTGGGCGACCGCGGCGTTCGTGCCGATCGTCGCCATGGTGCCCTTGTCGAAGTACTTGAAGCGCTCGGTGGCCTTGCCCTCGAGCAGGCGCACGATCTGCCGAGCCGAGTGCCGGCCGCCCTGCAGTGCGGGCTGGGCGAGCTGGGCGAGGGCGTCGTCCTGCGCGGCGATGTCGCCGGCGGAGAAGATGCGCTCGGCGCCCTTCACGCTCAGGTCGTCGTTCACCTGGATGCGGCCCCCGTGGGTCTGCGGCAGGCCCCAGCCGGAGACCTCCTTGTGGGCGGCGACACCGGTCGCCCAGACGACCTGCGACGCGGGGATGAACTCGCCGTCCGCGGTCATCACGCCGTCGGGCTTGACCTCGGAGACGCCCGTGTTCAGCCGGAGCACGACACCGCGCTTCCGCAGCACCTTGGCGGCGTAGCGACGCAGGCGCGGGGCGAACGGCTTGAGCAGCTCACCACTGCGGTGCACGAGCGTGATGGAGATGTTGCCCCGCTCGATCTCCGGGTACGCGCCGACGAGGGCCTGGTCGCGGAGCTCGGCGAGCGCGCCGGCCATCTCGACGCCGGTCGCGCCGCCGCCGACGATGACGATGCGGATCTCGTCGGGGCCCTGGTTCGCCGCCGCCTCTTCGAGTCGGGTGAACAGCTCGTCGCGGATGCGGAGCGCCTGCGAGCGGGAGTACATCGAGTACGCGTACTCGTACGCGCCGGGGGTGCCGAAGTAGCTCGTGTTCACGCCGTTGGCGAGGATCAGGTAGTCGTAGTGCAGGTGTTCGCCGTCGGACATCTCGGCGATGCGCTCGTCGGTGCGGATGCCGGTGAGCAGGCCGTGGCGGAACTCCGCGTTCGACTGCCGGGCACGGAGCGAGCGCAGGAAGTACGTCACGTCGCCGGCGTTCAGGCCGCCCGTCGCCACCTGGTACATCAGGGGCTGGAACATGTTGTAGACGTGGCGGTCGACCAGGGTCACCCGGACCGGCGCGTCGGCGAGCTCCCGCATGGCGGCCACACCGGCGAATCCACCGCCGACGATGACGACGTGCGGGCGGGTGTCCTGGGTCATGCTTGCTCCGGTGTTCCTCGGGTGCGTGTGGTCACCCACGAGGGTACGCGCGGTTCGGCAGGGCGCATGACGGGCAGGGGCCGGGAGGCCCGTGGTGGGTCCGTCAGGCGTCGAACCGCCCGTAGGTGTTCAGCACGTTCCCCTTGCTCGTCACGGTGCTGTCGACCAGACGCAGGCGCGTGGGCGGGTCGGTCGGCTCGAAGAGCCGCCGGCCACGGCCGGCGATCGCCGGGTGGATCATGAGCTGCAGTTCGTCGAGGACCCCGGCGAACAGCAGGCTGCGGACGAGCGTGACACTGCCGCACACGGCGATGTCGGCTCCGTCGCGCTGCTGCAGGTCGCGGACGAACGCGGGGACGTCGCCCGGGATCCGGGTGCTGTTCTGCCAGGTCAGGTCGTCGCCGAGCGTGGTGGAGGCCACGTGCTTCTCGATCGGGTTGATCCACTGCCCGAAGGGGTCCTCCGGGTGGGCTGGCCACCACTCGGACCACTCGAGGTAGCTGTTCCGGCCGAGCAGCACGGTGTCGGTGCGGGCCGTGAAGGCACCCATCGCGGCACCGAGCTCGGCGTCGAAGCTGTCGTACTGGAACTCGTAGGGGTCCTGCACGACGCCGTCGACCGACGTGAACAGACCGGCAGTGGTCTTCCGCATGGTCCGGATCGTACCCGCCGGTCAGCTCCCGGTGCCGTTGCCCGGGAACCGGTCCGTGCCCGGCACCCGGGTCGTGGACTGTGACCGATCGGCGCCGATCGCGTGGCCGACGGCGAACCCGACGCCGCCACCGACGAGCAGCGCTGCGAGTGCGACGACGGCGGCGAGCACCGGCCAGAACCACGGGGGCTTCGGGCCGGTGCTCCGGCGGTCGCCCGTGGTTCCGGCTCCGTACCAGGGGGTGGTGCCGTTCGGGGCGCCGGGGTTCCAGGCTCCGGTGTCGGCGCGGTACGGCTGCTGCTGCTGCGGCTGCTGCTGCGGCGGCTGTTGTTGCGCGAGCGCGGGCCCGTCGAGCGTGGCGGTCGACGTCGGGGTGGCGTCCCAGCCGGTCGGCGTCGTCGCCCGGTTCGCCGGGACGGAGCCGTCCGGTTCGTGGCCGTGGGTGGGAGTGGTGTCGCTCATGCCAGCACTCCACACGGCCCGGCTGTGGGCAGCCGATGACCAGGCTGACCCGGTGCTGCGAACCGCCGCGTAGCCTCGGCTCGTGCGCGCTGCTGTGGAGACCGTCCGGATCGACGGGCTGCCCGTGCGCCTGCACACCATGCCGTCGCGCGGGCCGCTCCGCGACGAGGCCGACCCCACCGTCGTGTTCGTCCACGGCATCGGGATGTCACACCGGTCCTTCGCCCGGTCGCAGCGCGCCGTCGCCGCCGAGCACCACACGATCAGCGTCGACCTGCCGGGGTTCGGCTGGTTGCCCGCGGCCGGTCGGCGGCTGTCGATCGAAGAGCTCGGCGACGTGGTGGTGCGGGCCGTCCGACACCTGGTCGACGATGACCTGGTGCTCGTCGGGCAGTCGATGGGCACGCAGGTCGTCATCGAGTCCGCCCGCCGTCACCCCGACGCCGTCACGGCGATCGTGCTCGTCGGTCCGGTGATCGACGCCGAGCGGCGATCGCTCCCGATGCAGGCGCTCGACCTGGGCCGCGACGGCTTCGTCGAGGGGGTCCGGATGAACACGGTCCTGGTCACCGACTACCTCCGGAGCATGCGCCAGTACCTGCGCGAGCTCGGGCCGATGCTCCGCTACCCGACCGAGCAGACGATCACCGAGGTCACGCAGCCCGTCCTCGTCGTCCGCGGCACCCAGGACCCCATCGCGCGGCACGACTGGTCGGCCCGGCTCGCGGCCGCTGCGCCGGACGGCACCTTCGTGGAACTGGCGGGGCCGCACCACGTGCAGGAACGGCAGCCGGACGCGCTCGCACGACTCCTCGAGACGTTCCGCAGCGCCGAGCGCCTGGAGGGACTCCGATGACCCGGCCGGCCACGTCGGGGACCGAGGCGGCGCGGACGACGCGATCCGGGCCTCCAGGCCGTGTCCCGCTGGTTCGGCGTGCCTGCTGGGCCGCACTCGACTGGGGGTACGCGGCCCGGTGGCAGGTCCGGAGCCTCGGCCCGACCACCGCGGACGACTACCGGACCGGCGACGGGCAGCCCGTCGTCGTGGTCCCCGGCGTCTACGAGACCTGGCACTTCATGCGGCCGCTGATGGACGCGCTCCACGACCGGGGACACCCGGTGCACGTGCTGCCGGTCCTGCGGCACAACCTGCGACCCGTGCCGGACTCGGCGCGTGCGGTGATGGCGTACCTGCAGGAACAGGACCTGCGGAACGTGCTCGTGCTCGCGCACAGCAAGGGCGGGTTGATCGGCAAGTACGCGATGACGCAGCTCGACCAGCACGAGCGGATCGACCGGATGGTCGCGGTGTCGACGCCCTTCGCGGGGTCGGTCTACGCGCGGTTGGCGCCGGTGCCGCACCTGCGGGCGTTCCGGGCGGCGGACCCGGTGCTGGCGGGACTGGCGCGGGAACTCGATGCCAACGCGCGGATCACGTCGGTGTACGGGGTGTTCGACACGCTCATCCCGGAGGGCAGCGAACTGCAGGGCGCGACGAACGTGCGGTTGCCGGTGGGCGGGCACTTCCGGATCCTCGGCGATGCGCGGACGCGGTCAGCGGTGCTGGCGGCTGCGGCTGACGGCTGTTCCGGCCGAGACTCGGCCTGACGGACAGTTCTCGCTGTTCCGACGGCGCCGACTGTCCGCCGGGCCGAGACTCGGCCGACGCGCTCAGCGGGCAGCGACGCTCGCGCGCTCGACGATCCGGTGCGGCACCACGACGGTCTCCGGCGCGGCACTGCGGTCCGCGATCCGCCGGGTCAGCAGGTCGAGTGCCGCCGTCGCGAAGGCCCGACGGTCGAACGACACCGTGCTGAGCGACGGGATCGCGTACGCGGCAGCCTCGACGTCGTCGAACCCGATGACGCTGACCTGCTCGGGCACCCGGACCCCGCGGGCGGCGAGCACGTGCAGCACCCCGAACGCGATCGAGTCGGTGAAGGCGAAGACGGCGTCGGGCAGGGGGTGCTCGTCGAGCCAGGCCGCGAAGGTCGTCGCCGCGGCGCTCGTGGTCCACGCCGGCAGCGGGACGCGGAGCGACGGGTCGGGTGTGATGCCCGCTGCGGTGAGCGCTGCGGTGTACCCGCGTTCGCGGAGCTCGCTCGTCGCCGTCGCAGCACCGTCGGGAGACGCGCCGACGATCGCGATGCGCCGGTGCCCGTGGGCGATGAGGTGTGCGGTGACCTGCTCGGCCGCCGCACGGCTGTCGACGTGCACCTGGTCGACGTGCTCGGGCTCGACCTCGCCGATGACGACGGTCGGCGGCAGCCCCTCGGTCGAGGCCAGGACACTCGCGCTGAGCGACACCGGGTTGAGGATCAGCCCGTCCACCAGGTGTGCGCGGGCGCGGGACACCAGTTCGCGTTCGAGAGTCGGGTCGTTGCCGGTCTGCTCGAGCTGCACGACCCAGCCGCGTTCGCGGGCGACTTCCACGAACGACTGCGCGAGTTCGGCCGAGTAGGCGCTGCCCATCTCCGGCAGCGTCAGCGCGATCGCTCCCGAGCGGCCGTTCCGCAGCCCGCGGGCGGACAGGTTCGGCACGTAGTCGAGCTCGGCGACCGCGCGCTCGACGCGTTCACGGGTCTCCGGGCGCACGACGACGCCGCCGTTGACGACGTTGGAGACGGTCTTCGGCGACACCCCGGCGAGGGCGGCCACGTCCCGCACGGTTGCGCGCATCGGGACGAGCGTAGCGCGGGGGCGGGCAGGGGTGGGGCGGCGTGCGGCGACGGTGTGGCGCGGTGTGGTGCGGGGCTAGCCCGCGGCCTGCACCGCGACCGTCCGGCGCGTCCGCACCGACTCCTGCGCCGCCAGCACGATCGACAGCGTCCGCAGGCCGACCCCGACGTCCGGCTGCGGCTGCTCCCCGGACGCCACGGCCGCCAGGAACGTCCGGAGCATCGGCACGTCGTGGTCGGGCCCGTACCGGAGCTCGATCGGCCGGCCGCCCACGGCGTCGAGCCCGCGAGCAGCCGCCCCGAAGAAGTCCACCGACACCGTGCCGCCCGTCCCGGCGACGTCGAGCGTCAAGCCGCCCCACACCGGCGACGTGTCCGGTCGGCTCCACGAGCAGTCGATCGCCGCGATGGTGCCGTCGTCGTACGTGATGGTCACCAGGCCCGCGGTCTCGGCGTTCGCTCGGTCGGCGTGCAGCACCTGGTTCGCGACGGCGGTGACGGACACCGGCGTCGCTCCGGTCAGCCCGTCGATCAGGTCGGCGACGTGCACGACGTGGTCGACGAGGGCGCCGCCTCCGCTCAGCCGGACGTCGGTGAACCAGTCGCGGGCGAGCGGCAGCATGCCGTTGTTCGCGCCCCGCACCGAGAACACCGTGCCGAGTGCGCCCGAGTCCCGCGTCGCCCGCAGCCGGTCGAACGCCGAGGCGAACCGCACCGGGAACGCCATCATCAGCAGCACTCCGGCGCGGTCCACGGCATCGCGGATGGCGAGGCCGTCCTGCCACGAGGTCGCGATCGGCTTCTCGCAGAGCACGTCTGCCCCCGCTGCCGCCGCGAGCTCGACGAACTCGCGGTGCCGGGCGTTCTCGCTCGTGACGATCACCGCGTCCGGGCCCCAGGCGAGCAGTTCGTCGACGGAGTCCGCGTACCCGGCGCCGAGCGCGCGTGCCAGTTCGGCTCCGCGCAGGTCGCCGAGTTCCGTCCCCGTGGACACCCCGCCCGGGTCCGTGCCGCGCACCTCGACGTCGGGCATGGCCGCCAGGGCGCCGAGGTAGCTGATGGCGTGCGTGTGGGCGAACGAGAGCACACCGATCCGGAGCGTCACCGTGCGACCTCGACCGGCTGGCCGGACTCGATCGACTCGATCGCCGCGTTCGCGATCCGCACCGCGGCGACGCCGTCGTCGACGGTGACCCGGGGTGGCCGACCGCCGTCGAACGCGGCGAGGAAGTCGGTGAGCTCCAGCGCGTACGGGTCGGCGGCCGGGTCCACCGGCGGCAGGAAACCGTCGACGGACGCCGGCGCCGCCAGGTCGCTCCGGGTGTCCTCCTCGGCCCGGGAGGAGTGCGACAGGCTGCCGAGCGTCCCCGTCACCGAGTACTCCGTCGTGAAGGCCAGGTGCTGCGGCCCCCACAGCCCGGCGACGTGGCTGATCGCGCCCGACTCGTGCGTGAGCAGGACGTGCGCCGCCTCGACCGGCTCCGCCTCGGACCCCGCGCGGACGCTCACCGCCGACACCCGGGTCACCTCGCCCGCCACCCAGCGGGCGATGTCCAGGTCGTGGATCATCTGGTCCATCACGATCCCGCCCGACAGCGCGCGGTCGCCGAACCAGGGGACGTGGGTGGGGAAGGCGCCGGACCGCGAGAACCGCAACACCGCCAGGTCGCCCAGGAGGCCCGTGGTCGCGGCCTCGTGCAGGCGCGTGTACGCGGGGAACCAGCGCACCACCTGGGCCGGGTAGAGCTGGACGCCTGCGTCCGCAGCGCGGGCCGCCAGGTCCGCCGCGTCCGCGTCGGTCCGGGCCAGGGGCTTCTCGGAGACGACGTCCTTGCCGGCGGCGATCGCCGCGCGGACCACCTCGGCGTGGGCGTGTGTCGGGACCACGACGTCGACGACGTCGACCGCGGCGAGGAGCTCGTCGAGGCTGTCGGCGACGGTGATCGTGCTGCCCTCGGCACGGGCGGTGTCGGCGAAGGCGTCGACGAGTTCGTGGGCGCCCTCGCGAGCGTGCACCACCACATCGCCCAGGCGGAGCAGCCCGGGCAGGTGCGCGACGGAGATGCCGCCCGCGCCGACGAGCCCGATGCGTTTCCGGGCGAGGGGCTCCGACTGTGGCGTCATGGGGTCAGCGTAGGAGATGCGGTCCGAGGACGGGCAGGGTCAGCCGAGCCAGCCAGGGTCGGTGAAGAGCTCCTCGAGCTCGCGCAGCAGCCGGGTCGTGTGGAAGCCGTCGGCGGCGGCGTGGTCGACGTGCAGCGCCAGGGGGAGCAGCGTCCGGTCACCAGCGGTCCGGTACCCGCCGAGCGTGATGATCGGCAGCAGGTGGTCCCAGCCGTCACGCACCTGCAACGAGAACCCGGTGAACGACGCCCCCGGCAGGGTCGACACGTCGAACACGTTGCCGGGGCGGTCGTCCTGCGGGAACATCCGGGTGTCGTCGCGGTACCGCTCGATCGTCGACACCGCGGCATCGTGGAAGGTGCCGAAGTCGTCGTCGTACGGCACGACCAGGGCGGAGAACGTCTCGGTGTCCGGGTGGAACACGGTGAACATCGGGTGGACGCGGTCCCACACGGCGGGGGAGCCGTCGTCCAGCAGCTGCATCCGGAACTCGTCGTGCCGGTTCACCACGGTCGCGATGGCCCAGAGCTGTGACGCGTAGGTCCGTCGGCCGGTCGAACGGACGCGTTCGACGAAGGCGGTGACGTCGAGCTCGACGGTCACCTCGTACGCGCACGGCACCCGCTGCCGGTAGTGCTTGAAGTGCTCGCGGCGGGCCCACTGGTCGACGTCGATCGCCCGGAGTTCGGTCATGGCTCCACCCTCGTGCGGGATCGCTTCCCTACGGTGGAGCCATGCCGACGCTCGAACGTGTTCCCGCCCTGGTCGCCACCGGATTCCTCGCGATCCCCGTCGCTGAAGCCCTCGTCGCGTTGCCGAGCGACGTCCTGACGAAGATCGAGGGCGCACCGATCGACGCCGACCTGGCCGACACCGCCGCGTTCTCGGAGGCGTACGGCTACCCGCTGGCCGGCGGCGCCAACTGCATCGTCGTCGCGGGGAAGCGCGGCGACGAGGTCCGCTACGCCGCCTGCGTCGTCCTGGCATCGACGAAGCTCGACGTCAACCGCGTCGTGAAGCAGCTGCTCGACGTCCGCAAGGCGAGCTTCGCCCCGATGGACGAAGCGGTCGAGCTGACCGGCATGGAGTACGGCGGCATCACGCCGATCGGATTACCGTCGTCGTGGCCGCTCTACATCGACGCACGCGTCCTCGACGCCCCCGAGATCGTCATCGGCGCCGGGCGCCGCGCCGCGAAGCTGTTCCTGCCCGGCGCCGCACTCACCGCGCTGCCGAACGTCACCGTGGTCGAGGGCCTGGCGACCGAACCGGTCAGTCCGACGGCCGGATGAGGCAGAACGGGTGGCCCGCGGGGTCGAGGTAGACGCGGAACGTCTCCGTGCCTGACCCCGTGGCCGTCGCGCCGATCGCGAGCACCGCGGCCTCGCCGTCGTCCAGGTCGTCGACCTTCACGTCGAGGTGGCTCTGCTGCGGGACCGTCTGCCCGGGCCATTCCGGCGGCTGGTAGTCGTCGACCTGCTGGAACGCCAGGATCGGACGGTGGTCGGTGAACGGGAGGGCGAGCTCCGCCCAGTCCTCGTCGAAGCCGACGATCTCCCCGCCGAGCAGCTCGGCGTAGAAGCGGGCGAGGGCGCGGGTGTCCGGGCAGTCCAGGACCACGACGTCGAGTGTGCCGATCATGGCCGACACGGTAGCCCCATCAGCGCGCGGCGGTCAGGGCCTTCGTGATCCGCTGCAACGAGACGGTCTCGGCGGTCCCGAGTTCCTGCGCGAACAGGCTGAGCCGGAACTCCTCGAGCATCCACCGCGCGTGCACGAGCTCCGGGTGCGCCCCGACCGCGGGCGGGAAGACACCGCCGGCGTCGGTGTAGCGGTCGGTCGCCACGGTGACCTCGCGCATCCACGTCGCGTCGCGCCCGGGGTTCTGCAACAGCTTCTGCACGCGTGCCTCGATGCCCTGCAGGTACACGCGGATCCGACGCAGGCGGTCGAGCCCCGCGACGGCGACGAACCCGGGGAACACCAGGCGCTCCATCTGCTGCCGCATGTCGCTCAGGGCGGCGAGCAGCGACATCGAGTTCGCCTGCTTGAGCGCTCGTTCGGCGGAGCGTTGCGCGGCGAGCACCGCCGCGACCTCGGACACCGCGGTGAACATCGTGTCGACGACGGTGGCCGACACGGCATCGCGGACGGCCTCGAACCCGGCCTTCGTGAAGACCATGCCGTCCGGGTGGGCCCGACGGATGCCGGCGTCGACCACGGCGGCCAGGACGTCGTCGAACAACGCCGCTGTCGAGGGGTAGGGGCTGGCCGCGAGCGCGAGCTTCTCCTGGGCGGTCAGGTGCGACTGGATGTACGACACGGGCGACGGCACCGCGTGCATCACCAGACGGCGGACGCCGGCGGGCATCCGGACGACGCGGTCGGACGGGGTGGCGAGCAGTTGCACGCCGACGGTCGCCTTCGGACCGGTGCCTTCCTCGACCAGGGACGGGTACGCGCGGATGACGCCGCCCGCCTGCTTGGTGTCGAGGGTCTGCGGCAGGTCCTGGTCGGGCCAGGCGGTGAGTCCGGACTGTTCCAGCGGACGACCGGCACCGGCGGACGCGACGCGAGCCGCGCCTCCTGACCGTCCCGTGCCCTTCGCCGTGGCGGAGGCGACGCTCTGCTGGGTCCGGTCCTTGAGCTTGGTCTGCAGGGCCCCCAGGTCCTTGCCGGTCTCGACCCGGCGACCGCGCTCGTCGACCACCGCCCATGTCGGGAGCAGGTGTGCGGGGACGCGGGTCAGGTCGAAGTCGGACTCGGAGACCGGCACGTAGGTCATGCGCTGGATCGCCCTGGCGAGGGTGGCGCGGAACGACTCCGTCGGCTCGGTCGGGGCGTCGTCGGGCAGTTCGGCGACGATCTTCTCGGCCCAGTCGGCCGCCGGCACCACGTTCTTGCGGATCTGCTTCGGCAGCGACTTGATGAGCGCGGTGACGAGTTCTCTCCGGAGGCCACGGACCTGCCAGTCGAAGCCCTCCTCGCGCATCCGGGGCAGGAGCGCGAGGGGGACCTGCACGCTCACGCCGTCGTCCTGGGCGCCGGGCTCGAAGCGGTACTGGATGGCGAGGCGCTGGTCGCCGCTGTGCCACTGGGTCGGGTACTCGACGTCGTCCTCGGCTGCTTCGGCTGCGGATTCGTCCAGCAGGTCCGACCGGCGCATCGTGAGCAGGTCCGGCTGCTCGCGGCGGGTGGTCCGCCACCACCCCTCGAAGTCGCGGGTCGTCGCGACGTCGGCCGGGATGCGGGCGTCGTAGAACTCGTAGACGTTCTCGTCGTCGAGCAGGATGTCGCGGCGACGGGTGCGCTCCTCGAGCTGCTCGAGTTCCTTGCGGAGCTTCCGGTTGGCGCGGTCGAAGGCCTGCTGCGATTCCCACTCGCCCTCGACCAGGGCGTGCCGGATGAACAGCTCGCGGGAGTGTTCCGGGTCGATCCGCGAGTACTGCACGCGGCGGCGCTGCACGATCGGGACGCCGAACAGGGTCACGCGCTCGTAGGCGACGACCGCGCCCTGCTTCTTCTCCCAGTGCGGCTCCCCGTAGGTGCGCTTGAGCAGGTCACCGGCGAGCGGCTCCACCCACGCGGGGTCGATCCGGCCGACGGTGCGGGCGAAGAGCCGGCTCGTCTCGACGAGCTCGGCGGCCATCACCGCGTCGGGCTGCTTCTTCGCGAGCACACTGCCCGGGAACACCACGAACCGGGTGTTCCGGGAGCCGAGGTAGTCGCGCTTCTC
Source organism: Curtobacterium sp. 8I-2 (assembly GCF_902506155.1). Taxonomy (NCBI): domain Bacteria; kingdom Bacillati; phylum Actinomycetota; class Actinomycetes; order Micrococcales; family Microbacteriaceae; genus Curtobacterium; species Curtobacterium sp. 8I-2. The sequence goes on along the minus strand of NZ_LR732826.1, from coordinate 379,664 downwards.
GCGGTCGCGCAACCCGATCTGGCTGAGGAGTCCGGAGAGCAGGGCCCGGTGCACGGCGTCGCCGTCCTCGGAGCGTGCCTGCCCGACACGGACGTCGACCTGCTTCGCGGCGCGGGACAGCTGCCGGTACAGGTCCTGCCACTCGCGGATGCGCAGGTAGTTGAGGAACTCGGCCTTGCACAGCCGCCGGAACGCGCTCGACGACAGTTCCTCCTGCTGCTCCTCGATGTGGTTCCAGAGGTTCAGCAGGGTCAGGAAGTCACTCGTCGGGTCGGCGAAGCGGGCGTGCAGCTGGTCGGCGTGCGCACGCTTCTCGAGGGGGCGCTCGCGGGGGTCCTGGATGCTCAGGGCGCTGACGATGGCGATGACCTCGCGCCCGACGCCCTGGCGCCCGGCTTCGAGCACCATGCGACCGAGGCGGGGGTCGATCGGCAGCCGGGTCAGCTGCCGCCCGGACTTCGTGATGCGGCCGTCCTTGTCGACGGCGCGGAGTTCGCGCAGCAGGTCGAGGCCGTCCTTCACGCCCCGGCTGTCCGGCGGCTGCAGGAACGGGAACGACTCGATGTCCCCGAAGCCGAGCGAGATCATCTGCAGGATCACCGCGGCCAGGTTCGTGCGGAGGATCTCGGGGTCGGTGTACTCGGGGCGACGGCCGAAGTCGTCCTCCGAGTAGAGCCGGATCGCGATGCCGGCACTCGTGCGGCCCGCTCGGCCGGAGCGCTGGCTGGCGCTGGCCTGCGAGATCGCCTCGATCGGCAGACGCTGCACCTTGGCTCGCGGGGAGTACCGCGAGATGCGCGCCGTCCCGGTGTCGATGACGTACTTGATGCCGGGCACGGTGAGCGAGGTCTCGGCGACGTTCGTGGCGAGGACGACACGACGGCGGATGCCCGGGGTGTGCCGGCGCTCGAAGACGCGGTGCTGGTCGGCGGCGGACAGGCGGCCGTACAGCGGCAGGACCTCGGTGCCCGGGTAGCGCTTGCCCTCGATCGCGTCCTGCGCGTCGCGGATCTCGTTCTCGCCGGACAGGAACACGAGCACGTCGCCCGGGTCCTCCTGCGCCAGCTCGTCGAGGGCGTCGGTGATGCCCTGCAGGGTGTCGCGGTCGTCGGCAGCGTTGCCGCTGTCACCGGTGCGGGAGTCCGACTCGTCGTCGGCGGCGTCGTCCTGGTCTTCGGCGACGAGGGGGCGGTACCGGATCTCGACCGGGTAGGTGCGGCCGGACACCTCGATGATGGGGGCGTCGTCGAAGTGCTTCGAGAACGACTCCGGGTCGATGGTCGCACTCGTGATGATGAGCTTCAGGTCGGGGCGCCGGGGGAGCAGCCGCTTCAGGTAGCCGAGCAGGAAGTCGATCGTCAGGGACCGCTCGTGCGCCTCGTCGATGATGATCGTGTCGTACCGCTTGAGGTCGCGGTCGAAGTGGATCTCGTTCAGCAGGATGCCGTCGGTCATCAGCTTCACGCGGGTCTCGGAGCTGACCTTGTCGGTGAACCGGACCTGGTAGCCCACGAGTCCGCCGAGTTCGCCGCCGCCCAGTTCTTCCGCCACACGCTCCGCGATGGTCCGGGCTGCGATCCGACGGGGCTGAGTGTGCCCGATGTGCTCCCGACCGAGCTCGAGGCAGATCTTCGGCAGCTGGGTCGTCTTGCCCGAGCCGGTGGCCCCGGCGACGATGACCACCTGGTTGTCACGGATGGCAGCCGCGATGTCGTCCCGCCGCTGCGAGACCGGCAGTTCGGGCGGGTACGTGATGACGGGCAGCGGAGAAGACATGAGCATTCCAGGATACAGGCGCGCCGGGCGGGAGGGGCGTCAGACGATCTGCCCGGCCAGCGCGTCCGCCGACCGGGACGGCAGGTCACACACCCGGTCGTGGCAGACGTACGCAGCGGGGTCGAGCACATCGCGTCCCTCGAACAACGAGAACCCCGCCGCGGCCCAGTCGCGGGCCTGATCCGGCGTGGTGGTGGCGACGACCGTGCCGGGGCGCCGAGCACGGTGTGCAACGGCCTGCATCGGATCGTCGGTGCTGCTCGTGACGACGACGATCTCCCGTGACGGCCGCTGCAGGGCGAGGGCGACACCGAGGGCGTCCGCGTGGCCCAGGGGGCGTTCGGTCCCGGTGCGGGCCCGGTCGGCGACGAGTCGTGCCGCGGCGGTCCGCAGTTCCTGGTCGCCCGTCAGCGCCCCGAGTGTCGCGGCGGCCGATGCCAGCGCCACCGTGCCGGACCGCATCGCGGTCTGCGGCTGTTCGCCGGTGGCCGTCCCCGCAGCGGCAAGCACCGGGTCGACGTCGAAGCGCTCGGCCAGACCGTCGTCGACGAGCGAGCGTGCGACGGTCGCGTAGGAGACCTCGCCCGTGACCAGGGCCAGTTCGAGCAGCCCTTCGGCCAGCAGTCCGACGTCCTCGACGGTGGCCGGTGCCGAGGACACCCCGCGCGGTGTGCTGGACCGCACCGACACGTGGCCGTCCTGCACGTGGGCGGCGAGGACCGCGTCGGCCGCACCCCGGGCGAGCGCGACGAGTTCCGGATCACCGTGCCGTGCGCCGGCGATCGCGAGCCCCCGGATCGCCAGGCCGTTCCACCCCGTGAGCACCTGGTCGTCCAGCGGTGGTGGGTCGAGCTGTGCGCGCTCGGCGATCGGTCGGCGGTACCACTCGCCCTCGACCCGACGGCCGTCGATGGTCGATTCGCTGTCCTGTGCGGCGACGAACGCCCCGTCGGCGCGGCGCAGGGTGTCCCGCAGGAAGTCGGCGATGCCACGGGCCTGCTCGGCACCGGCGACCGCGAGCAGCCCCGCGTTGTCGGAGAGCATCCGTTCGTAGTGCGGCACGCTCCAGTCGCGCCTGGTGGCGTACCGGAAGACACCGCCGTCGGCGTCGGTCAGCTCGGACGCGCGGATCGCGTGCAACGAGCGGTCGAGCAGCCCGTCGGCGTCGGCGTCGCCGTCGGCCGCCGCGTCGGCGAGGAACTCGAGCAACGGCGTGCTCGGGAACTTCGGCGCGCCGCCGAAACCACCGTAGGTGGTGTCCTCTGCTTGCAACAGCTGGCTCGTGACGGCCCGGATGGTGTCGACGGACGGGAGGCCCGGGTCGGCTCCGGCACCGCTCTCGCCCGAGCGGGCGGTCGCGTCCGCCACGGCACCCTGCCGGATCGCCGTCGCGATGGCCGAGGCGTTCGCGTCGACCTCGTGCCGACGTTCGGTCCAGGCGTCGAGCACCGCTGCCAGGATCTGCCGGAAAGCCGGGACCTGCCCGACGGGAGTGGGTGGGAAGTACGTCCCCGCGAAGAAGACGTGGCCGTCGGGCGTCAGGAACGTCGTCAGCGGCCAGCCGAGCTGCTGCGTGAACGCACTCGCCGAGGCCATCAGGCTCGCGTCCACGTCAGGGCGCTCTTCGCGGTCGACCTTGACCGACACGAAGTCCCGCCGGAGCAGCTCGCCGATCTCCGGGTCGGCGAAGCTCTCGCGCGCCATGACGTGGCACCAGTGGCACGTGGCGTACCCCACGGACACCAGCACCGGGACCCCGCGCTCGCGTGCTTCGGCGAAGGCTTCGGGGCCCCATTCGCGCCAGTCGACCGGGTTGTCGGCGTGCAGCCGCAGGTAGGGGCTGACCGAGGTGCCGAGGCGGTTGTCGTTCATGGCTCCAGCGTGCCCCCGGGCGACTGGACGGACCACCGCTCGGGGGGATCTGTGGACGAGCTGCGCGCTGTGCACAGGCTGCGCAGGGGGATCAGCGCGGGAGCCATCCCGTGAGCGACGCGAGCCGTGCGGCCACCTGGGCGGGGCTCTGGCCGTCCGTGTCCACCCGGGTGACGGTGTCCGCGGTGGCCGAGTCGAGCCTCCCGGCCGTCCGCGTGCTGTGCGCGAGCTGCGCCTGCGGGACCGCGCCACCCGCCCGTCGTGCGAGCCGTTCGGCGGTCGTGTCGTCCGCGGCGCGGAGCAGGACGACACGCACCAGCGGGTCGTCGCCCATCGCCGCAGCGAGGCGCTCGTGTTCGAGCACGGACACGGTGTTCGTGTAGACGAGCCGGTGGTGTCCGATCGCCCGGTAGCCGGCCCAGAGCGCGGCGAGGTTCCGCTCCGTCAGGTGCGCCTCGGGGTGTTCGACGTGCGGTGCCGGGTGGGCCAGGTCGAGCAGGTCGCCCTCGATCACCGCGTGCCGGACGTCCGCCGCGACGAGCAGGTCGTGCAGCGCCTCGGCCGCCGTCGACTTGCCCACGCCGGAGCGTCCGCCGATGAACAGGACCTCCGACCGGAACACGGTGTCAGCCCAGGTCGAGGGAGAGGAGTGCGAGTGCGGCGTCCTCGGGACCGTAGTCGAACAGGTGCTCCCAGAAGGGGTCGTCGGCCCACGGCACGTCGCCGTCCACAGGGGTGGCGCGGGCGGTCTCGACGAGCCAGTCGAGTTCGGGGAGGACGGCGGTCGCGAACTCCGGCGGTTCCCATCCCAGTGCGCGTGCCGCCGTGGTGTCGAGGACGAACGGCGGTCGTGACGACCACGGCGTGCCGCCGACGAAGGCGGGCGCGTCCTCGTCGAGCAGGACCTCGTCGAACCGGTGGTCCAGGTGCCCGCCGATGGTCCGGACGATCTCGAGCGCGGTCGGGGCCGAGGCGTCCGCGACGTTGAGGATCCGGCGGTCCGGCGCGTCCGCGACCACACGGACGAGCGAGCCGATGCCGCTCGCCGCCGTCGTGTGGTCGACGCCGCGGCCGTGGTCGGCGAGCAGGACGCGTTCCCGGCCGTCGAGCACACGGCGGACGGCGAACCACTCCCGTGGGCGGCCGATGCCGACGCCGTACACCTTGGACGGGCGGAGCACCGTGACCGGGGCACCGTGGTCGAGCAGGACCTGCTCGGCCGCCACCTTCGCGGCGCCGTAGCCGTCACGACTCGTCGGGTCGCCGTCGCCGGCGGTGACCGTGGGCTGGATCTCGGTGACCGCGCCGCCGAACACCGGCTTGTCGAGCGAGTTCGCGTGCCGCCCCTGCTCGTCGGCGTACACCGACCTGGACGACACGAAGACCGTCGAGCCGACGTCGTCGAGGAACGGCAGGAGCTGCTGGGCGTCGTCACGGGTCAGGCCGACGGTGTCGACGAGCAGGTCGGCTCCCGGGCGCAGCAGGTCGCGCAGGACGGACCGGTCGCGGCGGTCGCCGGACGTGAACGTGGCGCCGGAGGCGGTCAGGGCGTCCGCTGCGGGGCCGCCCCGGCGGGCCAGGACGTCCACCTGCCAGTCGTCGCCGCCCCGGCCGGACGCGTCGAGGAGCTCGCGTGCGACCGCCGAACCGATGCCGCCGGTGCCGCCGAGGATGACCGCGCGTCTGGTGCTCATGGTGCAACGGTAGTGCGGCGCGGCCGTCGGCCGGCGGCAGTCAGCCGGCCGCAGTCAGTCGGCGGCCGCCGGCCAGGTGCGGCCGTCGTTCCGCGATCGGATCGGTCAGGACGCCAGTTGCTCGTGCCGCCACCAGTCGGCCAGCGAGCCGTCGTAGACCTGCACCCGGTCGTGCCCGAGCACCGTCAGGGCCAGGGCGTCGACGCACGCGGCGCTGCCCACCCCGCAGTAGGTGACGATCTCGTCGGCGCCGATCACCGCGGCGAAGGCCCGCTCGAGTTCGGCCCCGCGCAGGTACGCGTTGGTCTCGGGGTCCACCAGCGAGTCCGCCGTGATCGGGGTGCTGCCCGGCACGATCGGCGGGTGGTCGTCGCCCAGGGCAGCCCACGAGGCGGCGAACACCAGGGACGCCGGCTCTTCACCGGAGACGGCACGGGTCACGCGGTCGTGGTCGGCCCAGAGCGCGCGTTCTTCGCCGGCCAGGAACGCGCCGGCGTCTGGGCCGGACGGCGCCGCCGGCGCGCGGAGTGCACCCACGCGGACCGGCCGGCCTTCGTCGCGCCACTTCGTGAAGCCGCCGTCGAGCACCGCGACCGAGTCGAAACCGAACGAGCGGAAGATCCACCACAGGCGCGCCGACCACTCACCGACGCTGTCGTCGTAGATGACCACGGTCGACGTGTTCGTCACGCCGAGCTGCCCCGCGGCGGCCTCGAAGCGCTCGGCACCGGGGCGGGTGAAGGGGACGTCGGCGTCGGCGGCCGAGAAGGCGTCGATCAGGTCGGCGAAGCGGGCGCCGGGCACGTGGCCGCGCTGTTCGTGGGCGTCGCGTCCGGGCAGCCAGGTGGTGTCGAACCCGGCCCCGACCGTGTGCACCGAGGCGTCGAGCACGACGAGCTCGTCAGCACCGAGGTGGTCTGCGAGCCACTGCGTCGACACGAGTGGTGAGGTCAGGACGGGGGCCATGCGGGCCACCATAATCCGCACCCCTGACGTGGGCCAGAGTCGTGGACACACGGCGCAACCGGGGGTGCGTGTGTGGGCGGTGACCGACGGTCCACCAGTCGTTCGACGAGTGGTCCGTCGGAACATGCGCGGGCACCGAGTGCGTGCGCATCCGTCGACGATGCACGCGTTGTTCGACAGGTGGATCGTCGTGAAACGGGTGTCGCCGCAGCCCCCCCCCCGCACAACGGCCCACCCCGGCAGTACCGGAGCGGGCCGCAGCGCAGCGCGAGCGTCAGTGCGCGGCGGCGGGGATGCTCCCGGTCGTCGCGGACCCGGCGCGGGCGAGCCGCTCGAGCCGGACCGACTGCCGGTTGATGAGCAGTCCGCCGGCCAGGGCGACGAGCACGAGCACGCCGGCCGAGATGCCGAACGCCACGTGGTACCCGTCGAGCGTGGCCTGGGCCTGCTGCAGCTTCGTCGGGGCGGCGGACAGCCCGGACAGGCTGTTCGACACCACGTCGGCGAAGATCGTCGACAGCAGGGCCGTGCCGATCGAGCCACCGATCTGCTGCATGGTGTTGACGGTTGCCGAGGCCACACCGGCGTCGGCCCGGGCGACCCCGGTGGTCGCGGTGTTCATGGCGGACGAGAAGATCGTGCCCATGCCGAGACCGATGACGATCAGCGCCGGCAGGACGGTGCCCGCGTAGGAGCTGTCCAGGTCGGTGCGGAGCAGCAGGAGCAGTCCGGTCGCGGCGACCAGGCCACCGGCGAAGATGAGGATCTTCGGCCCGACGCGCGGCAGCAGGCGGCCACCGATCTGCGTCGCCGAGATCATGATCGACAGCGGCATCGGCAGGAACGCGAGACCGGTCTGCAGCGAGCTGAAGCCCAGGGTCTGCTCCAGGTAGTAGGTCAGGAACAGGAAGATGCCGAACATGCCGATCGCGACGAGGCCGATCGCGATGAACGAGCCGCCGCGGTCACGGTCGAGCACGACGCGCAGGGGCAGCAGCGGGTGGGCGACGCGGGTCTCGATGAACACGAACGCGGCGATCAGCACGACACCACCGGCGAGCATGGCGATCGTGACGGGGGAGTCCCAACCGTTCGTCTCGGCGTTCGAGAAGCCGTAGACGACGCCGACCAGACCGAGCGTGATGGTGATGACGCCGAGCACGTCGATGCGCGGACGCTCGACCATCGGCGGCTTCTCCATGAAGACGAGGGCGCCGATCACGCCGAGCACGGCGAAGACGACGTTGACGTAGAGGCACCAGCGCCAGGACGCGTACTCGGTCAGCACGCCGCCGAGCAGCAGGCCGATGGCCGCGCCGGAGCCGGCGATGGAGCCGAAGATGCCGAACGCGCGGCCACGTTCCTTGGGGTCGCGGAACGTGGTGGTCAGCATGCCGAGTGCGGACGGGGCGAGCAGCGCGCCGAAGACGCCCTGCAGTGCGCGGGCCGCGACGAGCAGGCCGAACGAGTCGGCCAGGCCACCGAGCACCGAGGCGACGGCGAAGCCGACGAGCCCGATGATGAAGGTGTTCTTGCGTCCGAACAGGTCGCCGAGGCGCCCGCCGAGCAGCAGCAGCGAACCGAAGGCCAGCGAGTACGCGGTGACGATCCACTGTCGCTGGTCGGTGCCGAAGTCCAGGTCGGCCTGGGCCGAGGGCAGGGCGATGTTCACGATGGTCGCGTCGAGCACGACCATCAGCTGTGCGAGGGCGATGACCGCCAGGGCGATCCAACGGTGGTTGCTCTTGGCGGGGGTGGTGCCCGGAGCCGTGGGTGCTGTCCCGGTGGGGGTCGGCACGGTGTGTTCTGCCGTCACGGCAGCCTCCTCGAGAAGGTTGGAGGGTGAGGTGGAGGTGCGCGCCGTCGGGCACTCCGGTGGTGTGGTGGTGACGAAACCGGATGCGAGGCATCCGTTTGTGGCCAGTGTAGACCGAAACGGAAGGATGGCATCCACTTGTTCCCAGAAAGTGCAACTACGGTCAGATCGTGAGCACCACCGAGTCCGCGTCCGACCTCGAGCGACCGCTGCGCGCCGACGCTGCGCGCAACCGCGAGCTGATCCTGCAGACGGCACGCAAGTGCTTCGCGGAACGCGGGCTCTCCGTCACGCTGAACGACATCGCGCACGAGGCCGGTGTCGGCGTCGGCACCGTCTACCGCCGGTTCGCCGACAAGGACTCCCTGATCGAGGCGCTGCTCGCCACCAAGTTCGAGGCCATGAACGACGCCGCAGCGCGCGCCGCGGACGTGTCCGACCCGCGTGAGGCACTCCGGGTCTACCTGATGGGCGTCTTCGCGTTCCGCGCCCGCGACCGTGCCCTCGCCGACGCCATCGTCCGTGCCGGCAAGGCCCGCCCGTCCATCGTGCAGGAGCGCGATCGGCTCGAACGTCAGGTCGCCGCGATCATCGGCCGTGCCGAGACCGCCGGCGTCGTCCGGACGGGCTTCGACTACCGCGACCTGCCGATGCTCACGGCGATGGTCGGCGCGGTCGCCGACGCCACTCGCGAGCACGACCCGGACGCGTGGCGCCGCTACGCGGAGCTCCTGATCCAGGGGGTCCTGCCGGGCACGGACGACACCGCGCCGATGCTCGGCGACCCGCTGGACCGCGAGTCGATCGAACGCGCGCTGCACGCGCAGTCCTGACCACTGCGGACTGGAGGCCCGTGGCGGCGCCGCCACGGGCCTCCAGACCGGCGGTGGTCGCCACCAGCGCGCCCACCGCGACGGGCGCGGCCGGACCGGCCGGACCTGCCGGCTAGAGCCAGCTGGGGATCCAGTAGTGCGACCGGACGAAGTCCCACGGCACCTGCATCGCCGTCCACATCGGGTACCAGTAGACCGAGGCCAGCACGACGACGCCCAGGTACACGCCGACCCACAGGATCGCCCGCGACCGGCGTGACCGTTCGTCGCTCCGTCTGCCGAGCACCAACCCGATCGCGGCGGCCAGCGCCATCAGCATGTAGGGCTCGAAGGCGATCGTGTAGAACTGGAACACCGTCCGGTCGACGTACATCAGCCAGGGCAGGTACCCCGCCGCGACGCCGAGCAGGACGAAGCCGTACTCCCACTTCCGGCGCAGGACCCAGAGCACGAGCAGCGCCACCGTCGCGATGACCGAGGCGTACCAGATGAACGGGTTCGCGATGCCGGTGATCGCCTCGCCGCAGCGGTCCGCCCAGCAGCCGTCCTGCCCGGCGTCCGTGCCGACGTAGAACATCGACGTGGGGCGCTGCATCACGAGCCAGAGCAGCGGGTTCGCCTGGTACGAGTGCGGGGTGTGCAGCCCGATGTTGAAGGCGTAGATCTCCGACTGGTAGTGCCACCAGTTCTGCAGGCTGTCCGGCACCCAGGCGAGGAGCCCCGTCCACCGTTCGCCGCCCGACGACAGCCAGTTGCGGTCCCAGCCGTCCTTCGACACGAACCATCCGGTCCACGACGCCACGTAGGTCACCGCGGCGATCGGCACGGTCAGCAGGAACGACACCGGTGCCTGCTGCAGCAGCGCGCTCGACGACCAGAACTCCACCCCGGCCCGGCGGCGCATCATCATGTCGCTCAGCACCGAGTACACGGCGAAGAACGCCAGGAAGTACATCCCCGACCACTTCGTCGCCGCCGCCAGCCCGAGGGCCAGGCCCATCGCGAACAACCACGGTCGCCACCAGAGCACCGGCCCCCACAGGGTGGTCCGGCCGGCGGCGGCGCGGGCGGCGACCCACGCGTCGAGCCGTCGTTGGCTGTGCCGCCGGTCGAGCAACAGCGCGCCGAAGCCCAGGATCACGAAGAACGTCAGGATGCCGTCGAGCAGCGTCACCCGCGACATCACGATGGCCTGCCCGTCGATCGCGAGCAGGAAGCCGGCGAGCGTGCCGATCATCGTCGAGCGGAACAGCGACCGGGCGATCACCGCGGTGAGGAACACCGTCGCGATGCCGAGCACGGCCACCGTGAAGCGCCAGCCGAACGAGTTGTCCGCCCCGAACAGCAGCATCCCGAGGCCGATCAGGTACTTGCCGAGCGGCGGGTGCGCGATGAACTCAGCGGCACTCGTGAAGACGTCCGTCTCGCCGCGGACGAACCGGTCGTCGGTCGTCGGGGCGCCGTCACCGCTCGGGTTCGCGGGCCAGGTGCCCTCGTACCCCAGGTGCACGATCGACCAGCCGTCCTTGACGTAGTACGTCTCGTCGAACACGAGCGAGTGCGGGTTGCCGAGGTTCACCAGCCGCAGCACGGCGGCGAGGAGCGTCACGGCGAGCGGACCCGTCCACCGCCACACGGCGACCCGCTGCGACGTGGAGAGCACCCGCCCCCACCAGTCGTCCAGGCGCGAGCCGACCGGCCCGTCGGGCACGGCCGTGCGGTCGTCGGTCAGCTCGCTGGTCATCGCTGAGCATCCTACGGATCGACCTCTGTCCCCGCTGCGACGGGCGTGCACGCGCCGCGGGGCCGCGCTGGACGACGCCGGTGTGGCTGCGCCGGGCCGCGCCGGCGTCGCCGTGCGGGGACAATGGGTGCGTGATCGTCCTCGCAGCAACCCCCATCGGCAACCTCGGGGACGCCTCGCGCCGTCTCGTCGAGACCCTCTCCAACGCCACGGTCGTCGCGGCGGAGGACACCAGGACCGCCATCCACCTGATGCGCGCCCTGGGCATCGAGAACCGTCCGCGGCTCATCGCCCTGCACGAGCACAACGAGCGGGCGAAGGCGTCCGAGGTCGTCGAGCTCGCCCGTGACGAGGACGTCGTCGTCCTCACCGACGCCGGCATGCCCGCGATCAGCGACCCGGGCTTCCCGCTCGTCGAGGCCGCAGCCGCAGCCGGGGTCACCGTCACCGCGCTGCCCGGGCCGTCGGCCGTGCTGATGGCGCTCGCCGTGTCCGGGCTGCCGACGGACCGCTTCACGTTCGAGGGGTTCCCCACCCGCAAGGCCGGGGAACGCCGTCGCGTGTTCCAGGCACTGGCGGGGGAGCAGCGGACCATGGTGTTCTTCGAGTCGCCGCACCGGCTGGCCGAGACCCTGGCCGACATGGCCGTCGGGTTCGGGGGCGACCGCCGCGCCGCGGTCTGCCGCGAGCTCACCAAGCTCTACGAAGAGGTCCGCCGCGGGCCGCTCGACGAACTCGTCACGTGGGCGTCCGAGGGCGTGCGGGGCGAGATCTGCATCGTCGTCGCCGGGGCCGCCGAGGCCACCGAAGAGGCAACGCTCGACGACGGGGTGCGCCTGGTGCTCGAGCGGGTGGCCGCCGGCATGCGCATGAAGGAGGCCGCCGCGGCGGTCGCGGACGCGACCGGGCTGTCGAAGCGCGACCTGTACGAAGGGGCGCTCGCGGCGCGCTGAGCGGGGCTCATCACGTTCGCGTCCGCCGGTCTGGAGGCGCGGGGCGGGCCCGCCACGGGCCTCCCGGACCCGGTTCTCCACAGTCCACCGCAGCACGCGTCATCAGCGTTCGGAGCGCCCGTAGGATGGTCCGCATGTCCGCCGGGTCCTCGTTCAGCATCACCACGCCGATCTTCTACGTGAACGACGTGCCCCACATCGGGCACGCCTACACCGAGGTCGCCGCGGACTTCCTCGCGCGCTGGCACCGGCAGCGTGGTGACGACACCTGGCTGCTCACCGGCACCGACGAGCACGGGCAGAAGATCCTGCGCACCGCCTCGGCGAACGACGTCTCGCCCAAGGAATGGGCCGACCGCCTGGTCAACGACGCCTGGAAGCCACTGCTCGACACGGTCGACGTGGCGAACGACGACTTCATCCGCACCACCGACGAGCGCCACGAGCGTGGCGTGACGGCGTTCCTGCAGAAGCTCTACGACGACGGCTTCATCTACGCCGGTGAGTTCGAGGGCTTCTACTGCGTGGGTTGCGAAGAGTACAAGCAGCCGAGCGACCTGGTGGCCGGCACCGGTGCGTACGAGGGCCAGCAGGTCTGTGCGATCCACTCGATCCCGGTCGAGGTCCTGGCCGAGCGCAACTACTTCTTCCGGATGTCCGACTTCGAGCAGCGCCTGCTCGACCTGTACGAGTCGAACCCGCTGTTCATCCAGCCCGAGAGCGTCCGCAACGAGATCATCTCGTTCGTCAAGCAGGGGCTGCGCGACCTGTCGATCTCGCGCTCCAGCTTCGACTGGGGCATCACGATCCCCTGGGACAGCGACCACGTGCTCTACGTGTGGTTCGACGCCCTGCTCAACTACGTCACGGCGCTCGGCTACGGCACCGACGACGACGAGGCCTTCCAGCGCCTCTGGCCGAGCGTGCACATCGTCGGCAAGGACATCGCCCGGTTCCACGCCGTCATCTGGCCGGCGATGCTCATGGCCGCGGGGTTGCCCGTGCCGGAGCGCGTCTTCGGCCACGGCTGGCTGCTCGTCGGCGGCGAGAAGATGTCCAAGTCGAAGCTGACCGGCATCGCGCCGTCCGAGATCACCGACACGTTCGGGTCCGACGCGTTCCGCTACTACTTCCTGCGCGCCATCACCTTCGGGCAGGACGGCAACTTCAGCTGGGAAGACATCTCGGCGCGCTACCAGGCCGAACTCGCGAACGGCTACGGCAACCTGGCGTCCCGGCTGGTCGCGATGCTGCAGAAGTACTTCGACGGCGAGGTCCCGGCGCGCGCCGAACTGACCGAGTCCGACCAGGTGATCGATGCCCTGGCCGTCTCGGTCACCGAGCGTGCCGACGCCGCGATCGCCGCCTTCGCCCCGCACGAGGCGATCGCCAGCGTCTGGGAGCTCGTCGACGCCCTGAACGGCTACATCACCGAGCAGGCGCCGTGGGCCCTGGCGAAGGACGACGCCGAGCGCGAGCGCCTCGGCACCGTCCTGACCACCGCGCTCCGCGGCCTCGGCACCGTCACCGTCCTGCTGTCCCCGGTCATGCCGAAGGCGACCGAGAAGCTCTGGGCCTCGATCGGCGCCGGCGGGTCCGTCGCCGAGCAGCGGGTCGACCGCGCGTACGAGTGGCAGGGTGCGTCGCACGTGGTGCCACTGGAGAGCGGGCTGTTCCCCCGGATCGAGCAGGTCTCCGAGTGACCGACGCCGAGTCGCACGTCCGGTCCCGCAGTGACGGGGCGTCCGGGGCCTCGAAGCGCGACCTGACGTACCCGCCGCTGCCCCAGGCGCTCGTCGTACCGGTGTACGACAACCACACCCACATGGAGATCGCCGACGGTGTCGGTGACGGGGGTGACGGTCCGCTCGAGTACCGCGAGCACCTCGACCGTGCTTCCAGCGTCGGCGTCCGCGGTGTCGTGCAGGTCGGCACGGACCTCGCCACCTCGGAGTGGTCCGCGTCGATCGCCGCTCGGGAGCCCCGGGTCCTGGCGGCCGTCGCGCTGCACCCGAACGAAGCGCCCGTACTGCAGGAACAGGGGCTGCTCGACGAGCACCTCGCCGGCATCGAACGGCTCGCTGCGCTGCCGCGGGTCCGGGCCATCGGTGAGACCGGTCTCGACTTCTTCCGCACCGGCGAGGACGGCCGCGACGCCCAGGTCCGTTCGTTCGAGGAGCACATCCGCATCGCGAAGGAGCACGACCTCGCGCTGACGATCCACGACCGCGATGCGCACGACGCCGTGGTCGAGGTCCTCGACCGCGTGGGTGCCCCGGAACGCACCGTCTTCCACTGCTTCTCCGGCGGCCCGGACCTGGCCCGGCTCTGCGCCGAGCGCGGCTGGTACATGTCCTTCGCCGGCACCGTGACGTTCAAGAACGCCGCACTGTTGCGTGAAGCCCTGGTCGTTGCCCCGCGGCACCTGATCATGGTCGAGACCGACGCGCCGTTCCTGACGCCCACCCCGTTCCGTGGTCGTCCGAACGCGCCGTACCTCATCCCGCTCACCCTGCGGTCGATGGCAGACACCCTGGGCACCGATGCCTCGATGCTCGCGGCCCAGATCGCCTCGAACACCGAGCTCGTCTACGGTGCGTGGGACGCCGAGCCCGTGACGGTGGACGAGTAGTCGTGGGTGCCCTGCTCGGCCCGGCAGAGATCCGGGAACTCGCGGCCGAACTCGACGTCACCCCGACGAAGAAGCTCGGCCAGAACTTCGTGCACGACGCCAACACCGTGCGGCGCATCGTGTCCGTCGCCGGCGTCACCCCCTCGGCGCAGGTGCTCGAGATCGGCCCGGGGCTCGGGTCGCTGACACTCGGGTTGACCGAGACCGGCGCACCCGTCACCGCGGTCGAGATCGACAAGCGCCTGTCCGCCAAGCTGCCGTCGACGGTGTCGTCGATGCAGCCGGACGCCAGACTGACGGTCGTGCAGCAGGACGCCATGACCGTCGCGGCGTCGGACCTCGACGTCGAGCCGACGCACCTCGTCGCGAACCTGCCGTACAACATCTCGGTGCCCGTGCTCCTGCACTTGCTCGCGACCTTCCCGTCGATCGAGCGGTCGCTCGTGATGGTGCAGGCCGAGGTCGGGTACCGGCTCGCCGCCGGCCCCGGCAGCAAGGTCTACGGTTCGCCGAGCGTCAAGGCCGCCTGGTACGGGTCGTGGAGCACCGCCGGGCTGGTCAGCCGGCAGGTCTTCTGGCCGGTGCCGAACGTCGACAGCGTCCTGGTGGCCTTCGACCGGCACGAGCCCCCGGGTGACGAGCGTCTGCGGTCGCGGGTGTTCACGCTGGTGGACGCCGCGTTCCAGCAGCGGCGCAAGATGCTGCGGCAGAGCCTGTCCGGGGTGCTCGGCGGCAGTGCGCACGCGTCCGAGGTGCTGACGGCGGCGGGCATCGACCCGACCGCCCGGGGCGAGGCGATCGGTGTGGACGACTTCGTGCGGCTCGGGCGGACGGTCCTGGCGGCTGCGGAGTAGTCCGTCCCTCGCCCGGTGACCGCCCCGCCGCGACGCCTGCGTACCAGCTGACCGCGATGGTGCGAGGTTCTGTGGTCCGTGCGAGCCGAAGTGGCTCGCACCGACCACAGAACCTCGCACCATTCGAGGCACCCGGGTCAGTGCTCGCGGGACGCCATCATCTCGAGGATCTGCTGGTGGTTGCCGTTCCGCTCGGCGAAGCGCAGCGGGTGCACGTTCTGCACCAGGATCTCCGGTGCAGCACCGGACTCGATGAGCGCCATGACCTCGTCGGCGAAGGCGTCGAGCGGCATCCCACCGAAGTCGGCGCCGCCCATCAGGTCGGTCATGACGGCCGGCGGGGCGAGCTCGAGCACCTCGAGCGACGACCCGACGAGCTGCTGGCGCAGGGCCTGCGTGTAGGCGTGCACACCGGCCTTCGTCGCGCTGTACGTCGGTGACGCGGTGAGCGGGACGAACGCGAGACCGGACGTCACGGTCATCAGGGTGGCCGAGGGCTGGGCGAGCAGGTGCGGCAGGAACGCGTCGATGAGCCGGATCGTGCCGACCAGGTTCGTCTGGACGAGTTCGAGGGCATCGTGGATGTGCCCGGGGTCGCGGAGGTCTTCGTCGCGCATGATCCCCGACATGGTGATCAGGGCATCGAGCGACGGGTAGGCCTCGAGCACCGAGGTGGCAGCGGCTTCGATCGACGGCGCATCGGCGACGTCGATCTGCACGGTGCCGAAGCCGTGCTCGGCGGCGAGGGAGTCGAGGAGGGCCTGGCGACGGCCGCCGATGACGACGGTGCTGCCGGCGGCCTGCAGGCGCTGGGCGAGCGCGAGACCGATGCCCGAGGTCGCGCCGGGGATGAAGACGGTGGAGTTCGTGATGTCCATGACCACCACGATGCTCCGCGGACGGGGTCACAACCAGAGCGCAGTCATCGGGGGATCGGCGATCCCTGGCACCTCGCCACGAACCGGACCATGATCGACCCATGGACCGTGCCGCACTCGCCGACTTCCTCCGCCGTCGCCGCGAGCTGCTGCGCCCCGAGGACGTCGGCCTCGGGCAGGGCCCGCGACGCAGGACTCCGGGGCTCCGCCGTGAAGAGGTCGCTGCCCTCGCCGGCATGTCCGTGGACTACTACACGCGACTCGAGCAGCAGCGTGGCCCGCAGCCGTCCGAGCAGATGATCGCCGCGATCGCCCGCGCCCTGCGGTGCAGCCTCGACGAGCGCGACCACCTGTTCCACCTGGCCGGGCAGAACGCCCCGACCCGGATGCACCGCGCCGACCACGTCGACCCGGCGATCCTGCGGGTGCTCGACCGGCTCGAGGACACCCCGGCGATCGTCGTCAGCCATCTGGGCGAGACCCTGGTCGAGAACCGGCTCGCGGCGGCACTGCTCGGGTCGTCCGTCAGCCTGCCCGGCAACGAGCGCTACCAGGCGTGGCGGTGGTTCGTGACTGGGAAGGAGCTCGCGAAGTACGCGCCGGAGCAACACGAGCGACTGGCCCGGGTCGTGGTGGCGTCGCTGCGGGCGGCGGTGGGGCTCGCGGGCCCGGGCGATCGTCGGGCGACCGAACTCGTCGCCGAGTTGCAGACGCGCAGCCCCGAGTTCCGCGACCTCTGGGCCAAGCACGAGGTGGCCACCCGCTGGTCGGACAACAAGACCATCGTGCAGCCGGAGCTCGGGCGCATCACCGTTGACTGCCAGGTGCTGCACACCGACGACCAGGCGCAGGCACTGCTGTTGTTCACCGCGCCTCCAGGATCAGAGGACGCGCAGAAGCTCGAGCTCCTCGGCGTCGTCGGACAGCAGACCTTCGCCGGCTGACGACCTCGCACGGTGCGCGTTCGCTCGGCTCGTGCGAGTTTGGTCGACCCCGCACGGTGCCAGGTTGGTGAGCCCGTGCATCGTCGACCGCTTGGTGCCGCCTTACAGTCCGCCACCGANGCCCCAGCCCCGTTCGACACCCCCGCCGGCCGCATCATCGGGACGGTCGACGGGGACGTGGTGCGGGTGCTCGGGATCCCGTACGCGCAGGCCGAACGGTTCGCCCCGCCGCAGCCGATGCCACCGGTCGAGGGCGAGCTGCACGCGTCCACCCCGTCGCCGGTCGCGCCGCAGCCGCACGAGGAGTTCGTCGACCTGCTGCTCAACCCGATCCAGGGCATCGAGGTCGACGAGCACTGCCAGCGACTCTCCATCACGCTGCCCGCCGACGTCCGTCCGGGCGAGCAGCTGCCGGTGATGGTCTGGATCCACGGCGGCTCGTACGTCATCGGCGGCGGCGACCTGCCGATCTACGACGCCCGCGACCTGGTGACCGAGCAGCGCGTGATCGTGGTGTCGGTCACGTTCCGGCTCGGCGTGCTCGGGTTCCTCGGTGACGGCGAGACGATCCCGGCGAACCTCGGGCTCCTCGACCTGGTCGAGTCGCTCCGCTGGGTGCGCGCGAACATCGCTTCGTTCGGCGGCGACCCCGACCAGGTCACCGTCTTCGGGCAGTCGGCCGGCGGGGACGCGGCCGCGCACCTGATGATCAGCGCCGGCGCCGAGGGGCTGTTCCGCCGCGCGATCATCCAGAGCGCACCGCTCGGGCTGTCCCGTCGTC
Source organism: Curtobacterium sp. 8I-2 (assembly GCF_902506155.1). Classification (NCBI taxonomy): domain Bacteria; kingdom Bacillati; phylum Actinomycetota; class Actinomycetes; order Micrococcales; family Microbacteriaceae; genus Curtobacterium; species Curtobacterium sp. 8I-2. The sequence continues at coordinate 361,921 of NZ_LR732826.1, read as the reverse complement.
GTGCGCGGATGAACCGGGCGATGGTCCGGGCGGTGGGCAGCGTGCACGCCGACACCCCGCTCGACGACCTGCTCGACCGTCAGGCGCTCGGAACCCGGGCCGCCGCACCCTACGGTCTGGCCGCCGGCATGCCCTTCGGCACCCAGTACGGGTTCGCCCCGCTGCCCGCCGAGCGTGACCTGGACGCCGCGTGGAGCCGCGTCGCACCCGACGTCGACGTGCTGATCGGGTCCGGCTCGGACGAGGCCGGCATGTACGTGCCGCTCGTGCCCGGGCTGCGCCGGGTGACCCGCTCGCGCGTGCTGCGGTCGGCCCTGCGGTGGTGGGTCGTGCGCCCGCTGTCCGACGTCATCTACGGGCGCGATGCCCGACGGTTCACCGAGCGGCACCGACGTGCGGGTGGCCGCGCGACCTCGTACCGACTGCACCGCGGGGTGACGAGCGCCCCGACCGGAGCCGTGCACATGAGCGACCTGCCGCTGCTGCTCGGCGGGCGCGAGGCCTGGGCCGGCACCCGCTTCGTCCCCGAGCGCGACTGGCCCGAGGTCGAGCGCCGCGGCCGGGCCTTCCGGGCGATCTGGGCCGACTTCGCCCGCACCGGCGAGGTCCGTGCGCCCGACGACGAGACCCTGACCTTCGACCGCGGCTGACCCGCGGGCACGGCCCGTGGCGGCGGCGACTCGCGCCTCCCGGCCCGCGGGGTGGTCGCGACACACCGCACGGGGTGCGTCGCGTGGTCACGTTCCGTCGTTTGCGCGCGGCGGGGCCGACGGTCTGTGACCGCCCGGCGTGCGGACCGCGGGGGGTCGTGACCGGTCGGCGGGCTGGTGGAGCGTCCGCCGGACCCCGGACCCCGGACCCCGGACCCCGGTCCACGGCTTGGAGGCCCGGCGCGGCTGGCCGACGTCGGTGCACCCACCTGGCATGGTCGGCCCATGGAGTACACGGACTACGACACCCGGCTCGCCGCCTACGGCGTGATCACGGACGGTGACCGCGTGCTCCTGGCGAAGCTGCGCCAGCCCGACGCGGGCACGTGGACGCTGCCGGGCGGCGGGGTCGAGTTCGACGAGACCGTCGAGCAGGCCGTCGTGCGCGAGATCCGCGAGGAGACCGGCTACGAGGCCCAGGTCGGTGCCCTGCTCGGGGTCCGACACCACATCGTCCCCGCAGAGCGCCGCATCCACGCCAACGGCCGGCCGATGAAGGCCGTGCAGGTCGTGTTCCGGGCGACCATCACCGGGGGAGCCCTGCGGCACGAGCTCGACGGTTCGACCGACGAGTCGCGGTGGATCCCCGTCGCCGAGCTCCCGCACCACCGCCACGGCCTGCTCGTGCCGATCGCCCTCGGCTGGGCGGGTGCCCTGTCCCGCTGACGGCTGGCGTCATCCCACGCGCAGCACCGCGAACTGCGGTGGGACCGCGGTGGGTTCAGGGGGCTGGACACCCCACCCGAGGTTGCGGAGCGACTGCGCGGTCTCTGCCGGGAACTGCCGAGCGGTTGCCTCGGCTTCTGCGCGGCGCCAACGACTGCGGAACCCCTGCACCGCGTCCCGCCACGTCGGCAGAGCGTCCACGCCGCACTCGACGATGACGAACTCGACCACGTCGGCGAGGCTCGGCCGGAAGTGCGGGCCGCCGAGCGGGAAGTGCAACGAGGACAACCGTGCCGCATCCCGTCGGCCCGAGCCATGATCGCGCGCTCGGGCGAGCAGAGAACTGAACGCTCCGCGCTCGGCGTGCAAGTGCCAGTGCGACCGGGGCGTGGCCGTCAACGCCTCCTGGAACTCGAAGCGGACGAGTGGTTGCCGTTCGTCCGCGAGCAGAACGGCGTACCTGCTCTCGCTGACCACGAGAGCATCGAGGTGATCGACCCATCGGAACCGCATCCACGGGGCCAGGTCCGCGGTGTGCACATCGCCCACGGTCAAACGGACCGGGGTACCCTTTCCGGTCGCGGCGACTGACTGCATGATGAAGGTTCCGCTGCGCTCGTCGAGGGCGTAGTCGATCGACGCACCGTGCTCGGGCAGGGCTCCGTCCAGGAGCGCTTGCGCGATCGTCGCCTGGTGCCGCGCCGCCGACGCGGCCTGCTCGTTCATCGCTCACCCAGCAGGGCGGAGATGCTGTCGAGCCAGTTCTGCGTCAGGTACTCGTCGGTGAACAGGTCGCGCCACTGCTCGGTCGCCGCGAACTCCCGCTCGTCCAGGTTCCACTCTGCGCGGACTCGTTCGCGCTCGGCGAGGAGTTCCTCGCGGGTCCACTGCCGTCCCAGCACCTTCGTCCTACCGTCCTCTCGTTGGTGAGAGGACGGTAGGACGATCAGCAGCGCCGACGCGAGCTTTCGGAATGGAACATGTTCACTCCTCGATGACGCTGAGGACGTTGCCCGACGGGTCGGTGAACCAGGCGATGAGCGGCCCGCCCTGCCGGTTCACACCCCGGTCGTCGGTCATCCCCTCGTACTGCAGGAACACGACACCCTTCGCGGTGAGCTCGTCGACCGCGGCGTCGATGTCCGGCACCGGGAAGTTGAGCACCGTGAAGGCCGCCGGTTCGTGACCCGGACCCTTCGGGTAGACGAGCACCTGGTGGCCCCCGCCGAGCTGCAGGAAGAGCATGCCGTGGTCCTCGGTGACCTCGATCCCCAGGACGTCCTCGTAGAACGCCTTCGCCTCGGGCACGTCGCGCACCGAGTACCCGCTGAACGCCGTCGTCGCATCGACCATGCGGCAAGTGAACCACCGCGGTCCGGCGTCGGTGCGCTCTGCGAGGATGAAGCCGTGAGCGACTCCGGCACGACCGTCGACCAAGCCGTCGAGCGCGCGGTCGAGCTGGCCGCGGGCAGCGACCGCACCGTGCTCGGCATCGCCGGCGCACCGGGTGCCGGCAAGTCCACGCTCGCCCGCCGCATCGTCACCGCCGTCGACGAACGCCTGGGTGCGGGCACGGCGGTGCAGGTCCCGATGGACGGCTTCCACCTGTCGAACGTGGCGCTCGACGCCCTCGGCCGGCACGACCGCAAGGGCGCGGCGGACACCTTCGACGCCGACGGCTACGTCGCACTCGTCCGCCGGCTCGTCGCCGCCGACGAGGACGTGGTGTGGGCACCGGACTTCGACCGCCGCGTGGACGAACCCGTCGCGGGCAGCATCGCGGTACCCCGCGCCACCCGGCTCGTGGTGTCCGAGGGCAACTACCTGCTCGACGACACCGCTCCGTGGTCGGCGCTGCCTGCACTCTTCACCGAGACCTGGTTCTGCGCCGTCGCCGACGACGTCCGGCTCGACCGCCTGGTCGGACGGCACATGCGGCACGGCCGCGACCACGACGCCGCGCGCGCGTGGGCGGTCCAGGTGGACGGCGTGAACGCCGCGAGGGTCGCGCCCACGGTGATCCGGGCCTCCAGGACGGTGTGGACGTGACCACCGACCGACGTGACCGTCGACGACCACCAGGCCACCCCGACCACCACGTGACCCGGACCACCACCACGCGACACCGACACGAGGAGCGACCATGACCATCGCCATCACCGGAGCCACCGGCAACATCGGGGGCGCCGTGAGCGCGGCGCTCGCCGCGGACGGCGTGCCGTTCCGGATGCTCGTGCGCGACGCCGCGCGTGCGCCGGAGCTGCCCGGCACCGAGGTCGCGGTCGCGACCTTCGCCGACGTCGACGCGAGCCGGACGGCGCTCCAGGGCGTCGACGTGCTGCTCATGGTGTCCGCCGCCGAGGCCCAGGACCGCCTCGACCAGCACCGGGCGTTCGTCACCGCGGCGGCCGACGCCGGCGTGCGGCACGTCGTCTACACGTCGTTCCTCGGCGCGGCTCCCGACGCGACCTTCACGCTCGGACGCGACCACTGGGCGACGGAGCAGGCGATCCGCGAGAGCGGGATGGCGTTCACGTTCCTGCGGGACAGCTTCTACCTGGACTTCGTCGAGGACCTGGTCGGCGAGGACGGCGTGATCCGCGGCCCGGCCGGCGACGGCGCCATGGCGGCGGTCGCCCGGGCCGACGTGGCCCGCGTCGCGACCGCGGTGCTGCACGACCCGGACGCGCACCGCGACCAGACGTACGAGCTGACCGGCCCCGAGGCGATCACCCTGGCCCAGGCGGCCGCGATCGTGTCCGAAGTCCGCGGCCGCACGGTCAGCTACCACCCCGAGACCCTCGACGAGGCGTACGCATCACGTGCGCAGTGGAACCCGGAGCCGTGGCAGGCCGACGCCTGGGTGAGCACCTACACGGCCATCGCCGAGGGTGCGCTCGCCCACGTGTCCGGCGACGTCGAACGCATCACGGGACGCACGCCGATGTCCCTGCGCGAGGTGCTCGCCGCCCGCTGACGCGTGGTGGCCGCGGTGGCCGTGGTGCACTCCGGGTCCGACGGACGGGCCGGGCAGCCCGCAGTGCCACACCGTCCAGGTGATGCCGTTCGCCCGGCGCGGCTGCATCGGCAGGCGTGCGTGCCGGGTGCCGTGGGACAGTGCTCGGCAGCCGCCGGCCAGCGCGGCACGCAGGACCGGGTCGGTGCGGGGCGCGTGGGCCTCGACGACGAGCACACGCAGCCCGTCGGCGATCCTGCGACGGATCTGGTGCGTCGTGAAGACGGGCACGGTGCCCGAGAACCCGCCGTCCGTCAGCACCGGCAGCCCGGTCGCGTCGATCACGGGCGCGGAGATGTGCCACGTGTCCGTCAGGAACAGCGGTTCGTCGTGCCGGTACCCCTCCAGGCGTCGCGCGGTCGCGACGAGCCGACTGAGGGCACGCGGGTACGGGGTCGATCCGCCCCACGGGTCCGGGCTCGACACGTGGAACACGTCCGGGGTGCCGGCCGGGATCGGCCAGCGCGCGGGCCACGGCCCGACGGATGCGTCGACGCCGCTGCCGTCGCGTGTTGCGTCGAGCGCCTGCAGTGAGAACGCGGCCGGTCCGGCGACCAGCGCGAGCCCGGCTGCGAGCGCGATGGTCGTCCGGGAGGCCCGGTGCCAGCCCGGCCCGCGGGTCGCCTCCCAGCGGGGTCGCCAGCACAGCACCACGACGCCGGCGACGACGGCGACCGTCGCGACGGTGATCGCGGGCCCGGCGAGCACGCGTGGCATCGCGGTGCCCTGGGCGAGGAACACCACCCAGCCGAGCTGCGCCACGGCGAGGACGACGGGGAGCGCCCGGAGTACCCGGGACTGCGCCCGGACCAGGCCGACCGCACCGCGCCACCCGAGGGCCGCGAGCAGGGCGAGCTGGACGCCGATCGCCGCGACGTAGGCGGTGTGCGGCACCGCGGCCACCGACAGCACGAGCGCCGCGGTACCGAGCCAGACGACCAGGACGGCCAGGGTGGCGGCTCCGGCACGGGTGTCGAACGCGTGCCCGAAAGAGGTGCCGGCGGTGTCGTGGGCTGTGCGTGTCGACGCTCGCGTGATCCTCCGCGCTCGCCGTCGGACCAGCACCACGGCCGCGACCACCACGCCGAACATCGCCGCGGGCAGGAGCCAGGCCACCTGCGACGCCAGGTGCGGTTCGAGCAGCTTGCCGAACCCGGCCGCACCACCGCGCCAGGTGTGCGGGCCGAACGGCACCGTGAACGACCGGACGGACCCGGGCACCGCGCCGGGCAGGAACCGGTCGATGCCGTTGTACCCGAACACCATCGCGAGCGGACTGTCGGTCGTCGAGCCGTCCGCCCACGGCCGCGAACCCGACGGCGTGAGTGCCAGCGCGGTCACCCACGACACCGATGCCAGGACCGCGACGACCCCGAGCACTCCGGCGCGGACGACCCGGGTGCCGAAGCGGAAGGGACGGCCGTCGTGCCGGGCCGAGGCCAGCAGCGTGCCGAGCAGCAGCGCCGGCAGGACGAACCAGGCCTGCACCATCTTCGCCTGGAACCCGACGCCGACCGCCAGGCCCGCGGTGACGAGCGGCCACCACCGCCCGGTCAGTGCCGCGTGCTGCCAGCACAGCAGGGCGACCGCCAGCGCGGCGGTGACCATGCCGTCCTCCATCGGGTGCGCGAACATCGACACGAAGATCGGCGTCGACCCGGCTGCCGCGGCGGCGACGAGGCCCGTCCCGACACCGGCCCAGCGGAGTCCGACCAGGGAGCAGGCCCACAGCGTGACGAGCCCCTCGATGACCTGGGGGAACGCGAGCGCTGCGGTGGAGTGCCCGAACAACCGGAGGCTCAGCGCCTGCGGCACCGCGAAGCCGCTGAGCTTGTCGAGCGTCACCGTCGCCGAGGGGTCGAACGCGCCGGAGAAGAGCGCCGGCCACGACTCGGACATCGACCGCGCCGACGCCTGGTAGAAGCCGAAGTCCCCACCACGGCCCAGGTTCCAGGCGAGCAGCACGGTCATGCCGCCCGCGATCACGAGCAGGGTGAGCCGTGCCGCGAGCGGCTGGTCCCGCCACCGGGCGGGTCGTCGGATGTCCACTCTCCGGACCTTGGCCGTCCGGGATGACGATGGGCCGGGACCGTGCCGCCAGCTGGCCGCGAAGCCGGTCCGCGCGCTGAGGGGTCGTGCGGGTGCGGCCCCCGTCGGTCAGCGCCTCGGGGGTCGAGCCGGAGCGGGGTCTCAGCCGGCGCTCGGGTTCGGGGTCAGGGCGCCGGGCGGCGGGCGGGCGGGACGGCGGGCGGTTCCGCGCTCAGGAGACCCGTCGCGCGGCGAACGTCCCGACGACACCCAGGGTCAGCACCGCGACGAGCACGACGAGGAGCGGTGCGGTCCAGGTACCCGTCGCACCGTGCAGCGCCCCGGCGAGCAGCGGCCCCGCGGACCCGATCAGGTAGCCGCCGCCCTGCACGAACGCGGACATCCGGCGTGCGTCGGCGTCGCTGGAGACGATCCGCACGATGACGATGAAGATCACGGTGATGCCACCGCCCTGGGCCGCGCCGCCGAGCACGGACCACAGCAACCAGAGCTGCGGGGCGAACAGCAGCCCGAGCGGCATCGCCAGCCACAGGGTGCCGACCAGGGCGATGATCGCCGCCGGACGCCACCGGGTCGCGAGCAGCGGGACGCCGAGCGCCCCGACGACGGCCAGGATCTGGAACACCGACGAGCTCGCGCCCGACGACGCCTTCGAGAAGCCGATCTCGTCGTGCAGCAGGGTCGGGATCCACGCGGTGAGGGCGTAGTACGAGAACGCCTGGCCGCCGAACGCCAGCGTCAGGCCCCAGGTGATGAGCCGTCGTGCCGGCCGGATCGGTTCGGCGGCGGCGACCCGTGCGGCCTCGGCGGCGCGCGCGGTGCGGATCGCCCCGGTGTCGAGCACCTGGTCGATCGGACCGGTGATCGGCAGTGGTCCGTCGTGGTCGGACGGCACCGGGCGTCGCCAGGCGGCCCGAGCACCGACCGCGTAGGTCCAGGCAGCGGCGGCGATGAGCGCGAAGACCGCCCAGATCGCGATGGCGACCGGCCAGCCCCACAGGGCCGCCAGGGGAGCGGTGCCGAGCGACGTGATCATCGACCCGACGTTGAGCGCCGACGTGTAGACGCCGGTGACCAGGCCGACGCGCTCCGGCGAGGTGTCCCGCCGGATGACCACCGGGATCACCACGTTGCCGATCGTGATGCCGATGCCGATGACCGCGGTGCCGATCAGCAGCGCCGCCGACGAGGGCATCGAGCGCACGACGGTGCCGGCGAGCACGATGACGAGCGACAGGGACACCGCGCGCTCGGGGTCGGCCTTCGCGATGACCCAGCTGGCGAACGGCGTCGCGAGGGCGAAGCAGAGCACCGGGATCGTCGTCAGCAGCCCGGCGATCGTCGCGGTCAGGCCGAGGTCGGCTCGGACGTCACCGATGACCGGGGCCGTCGCGACGATCGGGCCACGGAAGTTCAGGGCGATGAGGACGATGGCAGCGGGCAGCAGCCAGGCGGCGCGGCGCAGGCCCCGACGTGCGACGTCGTTCATGCGGACGGCGTCGCGGACGGCAGCAGGATCGTCAGCAGGTCGAGCGGGGTCGCAGCCGTGGCGATGGTGCCCTCGGCCTCGTCGGGGGAGCCGTAGCCCCACTCGGCGAAGACGACCGGGACACCGTGCACGGTCGCGCCCTCGACGTCGTGCTTCCGGTCGCCGATCAGCACCGGGCGGCTGGTGTCGAAGCCGTGGGCCTCGAGTCGGCGCAGTGCTTCTTCGACGACGTCGGCCTTGCTCGACCGGACCTCGTCGTCGCTCGCGCCGGTGATGATGTCGATGTCCCCGGTGAGCCCGTAGTGCTCGAGGATGTAGGTCGCCGGGGTCTCCGGCTTGCTCGTCGCCGTCGAGATCGGCAGCCCTGCCTGGTGCAGGGTGCGCAGGACGACGTCGATGTCCGGGAACATCGCCGAGTCGAGCGCCCCGTGCGAGAAGTAGTGCTCGCGGTAGACGGCCAGCGTGCGGTCGGCCAGTTCGTCGTCCATGCCCATCGCGATCCGGAACGTGTCCATGATGGGCGGGCCCACGAACGACATCAGGGTGTCGCGGTCCGGCACCGGGACGCCGACGGTGCGGAAGGTGTGCGTCAGGCTCTCGAGGATGCCCGGCGCGGAGTCGCTGATGGTGCCGTCGAGGTCGAACAGGATGGCGGAGAACGGGCTGGTCATGTCCTGCCCACCCTAGCCGGGCGGTGGCGGCGACCATCCGGGTTCCGTCGGCGGCGGGGCGGGGGTGCGCCGTGCCTCCAGGCCGGACGGGCCGACGCGGCTCAGAACAGGCGGGTGTGCCCGCCCTCGATGCCGCGCATCGCGTCGTAGTCGAGCACGAGGACGCGGATGCCGCGGTCCTCGGCGAGGGTGCGTGCCTGCGGTGCCACCGTCTGCGCCGCCAGCACGCCCTGCACCGGACGCAGGTGCGGATCGCGGTTCATGAGCTCGAGGTAGCGGGTGAGCTGCTCCACCGCGTCGATGTTGGCGTTGCGCTTCATCTCGACGGCGACGCTCGCCCCGGCGTCGTCGCGCGCCAGGATGTCGACGGGCCCGATGGCCGTCATGTACTCGCGGCGGACCAGGGTGTGGCCGTCCCCGAGCAGCTCGATCTGCTCGGCCAGGAGCTGCTGCAGGTGCGCCTCGACCCCGTCCTTCACCAGGCCCGGGTCGACGCCCAGGTCGTGGGTCTCGTCGGACACGACCTCGTACAGGGAGACGATGAGCTTGTCCTGCGTCTTCTTCTGCGTCACCGTCCACACCTGGGTGATGCCGGCGACCGACTGCTCCTCGTCCGGCTCGGTGATCTCGATCGAGCAGGGCGGGCTCATCCAGTTCAGCGGCTTGTAGCTGCCGCCGTCGGAGTGCACGAGCAGGGAGCCGTCCGCCTTGAGCATGAGCAGGCGGGTCGCGAGCGGCAGGTGGGCTGAGAGCCGGCCCGCGTAGTCGACGGAGCACCGGGCGATGACGAGACGCACCCCGGAAGCCTAACCGGGCGGAGGGCTCGCCGCCGCCGCTGTCTCGTCATCGCTGGTGCGCACGTCGGCCCTTGCGTCGTTCCTTCACGTACTTCGCGCCCAGCCCAGCGCCGATCACGATGACGGGGGTGCCGATGACGAACACGCCCGACGAAGCAGCTGGCAACCAGTTGGCGATCAGCAGGACTGCCACGAGGGCAGCGATGACGATCGTGATGTACAGGAGCCATGACCGCATGCTGTCGTCCTTCCCCGTCCTCGGCTCAGAACGGTGCCGATGACCGGCAACCGACGGTCGAGCCACCCTTGACGTCGTACCACCACAGTTTCCGCCCGCCGCTGCAGATGCCGTGCTGGAACACGTAGGTGGTTGCAACGCTGACGACGACACCGATCACGGCGCAGGCTGCCCAGCCGACGCCCGGGATGAGACAGATGGCGGCACCGACGGCTGCGCCACCACCCGCGGCGAGAGCCTGTTGGTCGACCGTGTTGAACCCGATCGCTGTCTTGATCCCCGAGAAGCGAGCCTCGAGGAACGGCGAGATCGTGCCGGCCGATCCGGTCTCGTCTGCCTCCTCGATGGCCGCCCTGACGTCGGCGGCACTCGGGAGCGTGAGCGTTCCTTCGTCGACGATGTACCGGTACGAGGTGAGGCCGGCTTCGGTGACCGCCTGGCGGCGGACGGACGACGCTTCGAGCTCCTCGAGCCCTTCGAGGAAGACGGCCGGATCGAGTGCTGCGCTGCCGCTCGGAGCCAGTTCGTCGAGATCCGTTGCGGAGAAGAAGGTCGACTCGTCCGGATCAGCTTCCGCTGCGTTGGCGGGGCTGCCGACCAGCGCCGAGGCGCTGATCGCTGCGGCTGCGATCGCGACCAGGGCGATGCGGACGGGGTGGACGGTGCAGAGCTTCATGGGTTCTCCTGTCGAGCGTCGTTGCCGGATGGTGAAACTCTGCACCTGATACTTCACGACTGCAAGGGGTAATTCCTGTCCAATTCCTCGCCGCGGAGACTCGAACTGTGCAGCACGCACGGATTCACATGCCGGTAACGACGTTGTGCACATGTACCGCAATCCCATGCCGCCCTACCGTGGCTGACACCCCGATCGGCCCACGCCGACACCCCTCCCCGAGGAGCCACGATGGCCAGCGAGACCGCAGTGTCAGCACCACGAACCCCCCGTTCCGAGTCGGTCGCCGTCGACGACTACTCGCTCAGCCGGGTCCCGATGTCCGCACGCTACGGCTGGTTCCAGGTCGCCGTGCAGCGCTTCGGGCAGATCTCGGCCCTGTCCCAGTTCCTGCTCGGTGCGACGCTCGGCTTCGGCATGAGCTTCTGGGACGCCTTCTGGGCGATCACCCTCGGCGCCGTGATCCTGGAGATCGTCTCGGTCCTCGTCGGCGTCATCGGCGTGAAGGAGGGCCTGAACACCTCGGTCATCGCCCGCTGGACCGGGTTCGGCAAGGCCGGCTCGGCGCTGGTCGGGCTGGCGATCGGGCTGAGCCTGATCGGCTGGTTCGGCATCCAGTCGGGCGTCTCGGCGGCCGGCCTCGTCTCGATCCTGCCGATCCTGCCCGCCTGGGCGTGGTCGCTCGTGTTCGGGCTGCTCGTCACCGCGATCGTCCTGCGCGGGTTCCACTCGATGCAGTGGCTGGCGAACGTCACCGTGCCGCTGTTCCTGGTGCTCGTCGGCTGGGCGGTCATCGTCGAGCTGAGTCGGCACTCGATCGCCGAGCTCGCCGCGCGTGCCCCGGCCGGTCCGGAGCTGAGCTTCGTGGCCGGCACCACCCTGGTCGCCGGCGGGTTCATCGTCGGTGCGGTGATCACGCCGGACATGACCCGCTTCAACCGCTCGGTCGGCGACGTCGTGAAGCAGACGCTGCTCGGCGTGACGCTCGGCGAGTACGTCATCGGCCTGGCCGGTGTCCTGCTCGCCCACGCCGTCGGCTCCGCGGACATCACCCGCGTGATCACGTCGAGCGTCGGCTGGGTCGGCATCCTCGTGATCCTGCTCGGCACGTTCAAGATCAACGACTGGAACATCTACAGCTCGAGCCTCGGCGTCACGAACTTCATCGACGCGGTGTTCGGCAAGCAGGTGAACCGCGGGCTCGTGACGCTCGTGATGGGCGTCGTCGGCTCGGTGCTCGCCGCGGTCGGGTTCCTCGGGGCGCTGACGCCGTTCCTGTCCGTGCTCGGGGTCGTCTTCCCGCCGATCGCCGGGATCATGGTGGCGGAGTACTTCGTCGTGAAGCGCTGGCGCCGCGAGTTGAGCGACGCCGAGAACATCCCGGCGACCTCGCCCACGTGGGTGCCGGCCACCCTGGTGATCTGGGCGGTCGCCTCGCTCATCGGGTACTTCGTCGCCGTCGGGATCCCGTCGATCAACTCCGTGGTCATCGCCTTCGTGCTCTACGTGGTCGCCGGCAAGGCCGGGCTGATCCGCGGTGTCGGTGTGAGTCGGACCGAGGCTGCGCCCGCCGCACCGGCCGCCCCCGCCGCCTGACCCGGGCGGTCCCAGAACGGCCGGTCGCGTCGCCGCACCCCTGATCCGCGCGACGGCGCGGCCGGTCCCCACCAACCAGCAACACCCCTCGCGAAGACCCCGCACCCGCACCACCGCACCCGCACCACCGAAGGGAACCCCCATGCGCATCGGCATCGACGTCGGCGGCACCAACACGGACGCCGTCCTGATGGACGGCAGCTCCGTCCGTGCGGCGGTCAAGCGGTCCACCACCCCCGACGTCACCTCGGGCATCGTCGCCGCGCTCGACGGCCTGCGCGAACAGCACGCCTTCGGCCCCACGGACATCGACGGCGTGATGATCGGCACCACCCACTTCATCAACGCCCTGGTCGAGGCACGTGGCCTCGCCTCGACCGCCGCGGTCCGCCTGGGCCTGCCGGCGACGGCCTCGCTGCCGCCGTTCACGGACTGGCCCGCGCACCTGGTGTCGGCCGTGCACGCGCAGCCGTTCCTGGCCCACGGCGGCCACGAGTTCGACGGCCGGGTCATCTCGGAGCTCGACCCCGAGGAACTCAAGCGGCACGCCGGTGCCATCGCCGCCGCGGGCATCCGGTCCGTCGCGATCTCGTCGGTGTTCTCGCCGATCAACGACGAGTTCGAGCAGCGCGCGCAGGAGATCATGGCCGCCGAGCTCGGGCCGGACGTGGCGTTCTCGCTGTCGTCCGAGATCGGTCGGATCGGCCTGCTCGAGCGCGAGAACGCGACGATCATCAACGCGGCGCTCCGCGAGCTCGCCGACCGCATCGTCGACGGGCTGTCCGGGTCGGTCACGGGCAGCGGCATCGACGCACCGCTCTTCCTGAGCCAGAACGACGGCACGCTGATGGACGTCGAGTACGCCCGCCGCTACCCGGTCGCGACGTTCGCCTCGGGCCCGACCAACTCGATGCGCGGCGCCGCGGTGCTGTCCGGCTTCGACACCTGCGCGGTCGTCGACGTCGGCGGCACGACGAGTGACGTGGGCGTCCTGACCGCGGGCTTCCCGCGCGAGGCCACCGGCGAGGTCGCCGTCGCCGGCATCCGCACGAACTTCCGGATGCCCGACGTCCTGTCCGTCGGCATCGGCGGCGGTTCCCGCATCCGCGAGGACGGCAGCGTCGTCGGCCCGGACTCCGTCGGGTACCGCCTGACCGAGGAGGGTCTGGTCTTCGGCGGCACCACCCTGACCGCGACCGACGTGGCCGTCCGCGGTGGCCGTGGCGCGATCGGGGACCCGTCGCTCGTCGCCGGGGTGCCGGCCGAGGTCGCCGCCCGCGCGCTGGACGTCATCGCGGAGCGCGTGGCCGACATCGTGGAGCGGATGCGCACCTCGTCCGACCCGCTGCCCGTCGTGGCGGTCGGTGGCGGTTCGGTGCTGCTGCCGGACACCCTGCCCGGACTCGGCACCGTGCACCGCCCGGAGCACTACTCGGTCGCCAACGCCATCGGTGCGGCGATCGCGCAGGTCAGCGGTGAGGTCGACAAGGTCTATGCGATCAGCGACGGCCGACGGTCCGCCGTGGTCGACGAGGCGCGGCAAGAGGCCGTCGACCGCGCCATCGCGGCCGGCGCCGACCCCGGCTCGGTGGACATCGTCGACTTCGACGAGGTTCCGATCCCGTACCTGCCGGGCAACGCGACGCGGATCCGCGCCAAGGCCGTGGGCGACCTGGCACTCGGGGCGCTGGTCCGATGAGCGCCACCGAGACCGCGACCCCGCCCAGGACCACCTCCAACTCCCAGACCGCCGAGCAGTCCGCTGAGGTCCCCATCACCTCCATCGGCGCCGACTGCTCGGCCCTCGCCCGCGGCGCCGCGATCCTCGGCACCGGCGGCGGCGGTGACCCCTACATCGGACGCCTGCTCGCCGAGGCTGCCGTCCGCGCCCACGGCCCGGTCGAGATCGTCCAGGTCGAGGACCTACCCGACGACGCCGTGGTGCTCTCGGTCGCGATGATCGGTGCGCCCACCGTGATGGTCGAGAAGCTGCCGTCCGCCGGCCAGTTCGCCGAGGCCATCCGCAGCCTGTCGGCGTTCCTCAACGTGACCCCCACCCACCTGGCCTGCATCGAGGTCGGCGGCGTGAACTCGACGACGCCGATCGTCGCCGCTGCCGAGCTCGGCCTGCCCCTGGTCGACGGCGACGGCATGGGCCGTGCGTTCCCCGAGGTGCAGATGGTGCTGCCGACCCTGTCCGGGGTCAGTGCGACACCGATGGCCCTGGCCGACGAGAAGGGCAACACCGTGGTCTTCGACACGGTGGACAACCGGTGGGCGGAACGGCTCGCCCGCACGGCGACGGTCGAGATGGGCTGCTCCGCGATCACGGCGCAGTACGCCATGTCCGGCGCGCAGGTGAAGGAGTCGTTCGTCCGCGGCAGCCTGTCGCTGAGCGTCCGGCTCGGCGAGACGCTGGTGCGCGCACGCAGCGAGAACGCCGACCCCGTCACGGCGGTCACCGAGGTGCTCGGCGGCACGGTCGTGTTCCAGGGCAAGGTCGCCGACATCGAGCGCAAGACCGTCACCGGGTTCGCCCGTGGCACGGCCCGCATCGCCGGTTCCGGCAGCGACACCGGCCTGGAGGCGGTGCTCCGGTTCCAGAACGAGCACCTGCTGGTCGAGGTGGCCGGCCAGGTCCGCACCACGGCTCCCGACCTCATCATCACCCTGGACGCCGAGACCGGCGAACCGATCACCACCGAGGCCCTGCGCTTCGGCGCCCGCATCCGGATCGTCACCGCACCGGCCGACGAACGCTGGCACTCCCCGGACGGTCTGCGCCTGGCCGGCCCGCGGTACTTCGGCTACGACACCCCCGCGGTCCGCCACGACGGCACCACGAGCGCGGGCGAGAGCACGGAGGAAGCCCGATGAGCTGGATCCTCGACGTCGACGACCTGCCCGACCTGGCCCGCGGCGCCGCGCTGCTCGGCACCGGCGGCGGGGGCGACCCCACCATCGGGATGCTCCTGGTCCGTGCCGCGATCGAACAGCACGGCCCCGTCACGATCCTCGACCCGTCCGAGGTCCCCGACGACGCCCTCGTCATCCCCACCGCGCAGATGGGCGCACCGACCGTCGTGCTCGAACGCATCCCCGCCGGACCGGAACCCCTCGGCGCCCTCCGTCGGCTCGAAGCCCACCTGGGCCGGACGGCGACCGCGACGATGCCCATCGAGTGCGGCGGCATCAACTCGATGATCCCGCTGCTCGTCGGCGCCACCGGTGGCCTGCCCGTGGTCGACGCGGACGGCATGGGCCGTGCGTTCCCCGAGCTGCAGATGGAGACGTTCTCGGTCTACGGGGTCCCAGGCAGCCCGCTGGCGATCAGCGACGAGAACGGCCACGGCGTCATCATCGAGACCGGCACGGACAACAAGAAGATGGAGTGGCTCGCCCGCGGGGTCACCATCCGGCTCGGCGGCGTCGCCTACATCGCCGAGTACGCCATGTCCGGCCGCCAGGTGCAGGAGACCGCCGTCCCGCGCACGCTCTCCCTTGCACTCGCCGTCGGTCGGGCCATCCGGGTCGCCCGTGAAGCCCACCGCGACCCCATCGACGCGCTCGCCGAGGCCCTCGGCACGACGATCTACACGCACCTGCGCGAGCTGTTCGACGGCAAGGTCGTCGACGTCGAGCGCCGCACGGTCGACGGGTTCGCTCGCGGGCGCGCCACCGTGCAGGGGACCGACGGCTCCGAGCTCGAACTCCGGTTCCAGAACGAGAACCTGGTCGCCCGGCGTGACGGGCAGCTCGTCGCCGTCGTGCCCGACCTGATCTGCGTCCTCGACGCCGAGACCGCCGAACCGATCACCACCGAGCGCCTGCGGTTCGGGCAGCGCGTCCGGGTGATCGGCATCTCGACCCCCGACCTGATGCGGACCCCGGAGGCGCTCGCCGTGTTCGGGCCGTCGTGCTTCGGGCTCGACGAACCGTTCGTCCCGGTCGAGGACCTGCACGAGCACGTCCGCCCGGCCGCCCCGGCGGTCGGCTGACGAACGGTCCCGCGCCGACCCCGGGGCCCGGCCCCGGGACGCGACCACGGCAGCAGAATGGACCCATGGACCAGGGTGAGCGGCGGGGCGGCGGTGTGACGGGCCTCCAGGCCGACGACGCGACCGTCTTCGGACGCGGCACCGCCCTGCTCGGCTGCGGCGGTGGAGGCCGCGTCGACCACATGGTCAGCGCACTCCGCTTCGCGCTCGGCGACCGCAGTGTGCCGGTCGTCGACCTCGACGACCCCGCACTCGGCTCGGTGGTGGCCGTGGGGATCATCGGGTCGACCAACGTGCTCGAGGAGAAGATGCCGAGCGGCGAGGAGCTGCCGGCCGCGCTCGCGGCGGTCGAACGCTGGACGGGCGTCCGTGCCGACGCCGTCGTCGCCGCGCAGATCGGCGGCGTGACCGGACCGGCCGCGGCCCTCACCGCCCACGCCGCCGGACTGCCGCTCGTCGACGCGGACCTGGTCGGCCGTGCGGTCCCGCGCATCGACCAGCTGTCGGTCTTCGTCGGCCCGACCACGACGGTCACGGCGGCGGCTGCAACCACGAGCGGTCTGCGGATCGTCGTCGACGCCCGGCAGCCCCACGACGTCGAGACGGTCTGGCGCGAGGCCGTCTCGCACAGCGGCGGCTGGGCGGCCTTCGCGATCGGCCCGGTCCCGGTGGCGCTGCTGCGCGAGCGGGCCGTCGTCGGCAGCGTGCAGCGCGCCCTCCGGATCGGACGCGCAGCTGGTGGTGCACGCGACGCGGCGGAACTCGCCGCGCTCATCGGCGGCCGGGTCGTCGCGCAGGGCCGGGTCATCGACGTGCAGCGCGAGGGGGACGCGCTCGCGTTCGTCCGCAGCAGCCTGGCGATCCGCGACGCCGGCACGGGTGCGGTCGCCCGGGTCGAGGCGGGCAGCGAGTACGTGCACTGCCTGGTCGACGGCCTGCCCGTCGCCAGCACGCCGAGCGTCATCACGGTCGTCGACGCGCGCTCGCTCGCGCCGGTGGCGACCGACCGCACGCGGGTCGGCAACGAACTCGCCGTGCTCGTGCTGCCGTCGGCGCCGTGGTGGTGGGCGGACCCCGACCGCACCGCGCACATGGGACCGCGGGCGTTCGGCATCGACGCCGACGTCGTGCCCGAGGCCGTGCGCCAGGTGCTCGCGTGAACGCCGTCGGCGACCTGCTGCCGCTCCTGCCAGCAGGCACCCGCCTGCTCGTCGGCCCCGGCAGCACGGCGGTCCGGAGCGTCCGCGGTGTCGTGGGGACCCCCGACCAGGTCGGCCGGTCGCTCGCCCAGGGCGACGACGTCGTCGTGCTGCTCACCCCCGTCGACCGTGCGGACGCACGCTTCGACGTGCTGCTGCGCCGGGCCTCCGCGGCCGGCACCACCCTGCTCGTCGTCGACGGGGCACTGGAACTCGGCCCCGGCACCACGACGCTCGCCGACCGGCTCGGCGTCGCCGTGCTCGCCACCCCGGACCCGTGGGCGACCTCGGTCCGCCTGCACGAACTCATCGGCACCGGGATGGGGCCGGCGGCCCGGGCAGCCCTCGACGCCTCCCGCGTCGCGCTCGACGCCGGCCCCGAACTCGACGACCTGTTCGCCCGGCTCGACCGGTCGCTCGGCCACCCGGTGCGGTTCCTCGACGCGTCGGGCCTGGCACTCCGCGGAGCCGCCGTCGACGACACAGCCCGCGCCGTGCTCGTCCGCCGCGCCGGCACGAGCGACGTGCTGATCGCCGAGGGTGTCGACGAGACGCTCGTCGCGATCCCGGTCGGCACCGGCATCGGACCGCGCGCCTGGCTGGCCGTCGGTCTGTCCGTCCCGATCGCCGCCGAACAGCAGGTGGTCGCGAGCGCCCTGCAGGTCGCCGCCGTCGCCGTCGGGCACCGGCTGCTGCTCACCCGGCTCGACGACGAGCGCGACGCCCGCTACCGGATGGCGATGCTCGACGAACTCCGGGCGGCCGACGGGGCGCCCGCCCCGCAGCTCGTGCAGCGGACCATCGCCGCCGGGTGGCGGCTGGACGCCTGGCACGTCGGTGCGCGCGTGGTCGCGCGGCGGGGCGTCGACCTGGTCGCGCTCCGCCAGCAGGTCGACGCCGCGGTGCGCGCCGAGGGAGTCGACGCGGTCGTCGTCGAACAGGCGGACGGCTGGGTGCTGTGGCTGTCGGAACCCGACGAACCCGGCCGGGAGGCGGTGGCCGACATCGCGGGTCGGCTGCGGCGCGCGCAGAACACGCTCCGCACCACCGTGGAGACCAACGTGGGTGTCGGCAGTCTGCAGGCGGGCCCTGCCGGGCTGGTGCGGACGCTCGGCGAGGCGGGCGACGCCGCCCGTCTGGCCGCCAGCCGTCCGGAGTCGGGACACTTCGTGCACGTCGACCGGCTCGGGCTCGCGCAGCTGCTGCTCGCGTGGACGCAGACGGACACGTTCCTGCCGGCCTCTCGGCAGTTGCTCGCGCCGCTCGAACGCGGTGGCGGGGCGCTCCTGACGACGCTCGCCGCCTACCTGGACGCGGAGTCGTCGATCGCCGAGACCGCAGCGGTGCTCGGGGTGCACCGGAACACCGTGTCCGACCGCATCGCGCGGGTGGAGCGGCTGCTCGCGGTGGACCTGTCCGACCCCGAGACCCGCCTCGCCCTGCACCTGGCGACGCGGGCGCGGGCGGGGGATGGCGGCTGAGGGCGGGTTGTGTCAGCTGCGGTTGCCGGCCTGCTCGGTCTCGCGGGTGGGTCGGGCTGCTGCGCCGGTCTCGCGTGCTGCGCCGGAGGCCAGGCCGGCCGCGATGATGAACACGAAGACGATCAGCAGCGCCCCGAGCAGGCCGATCTGCTCGCCGAGGAACCCGATCAGCGGCGGCCCGGCCAGGAACGCCACGTAGCCGATCGTCGCGACGGCGCTGACCTTGGCGGCCGCGGTGCGGGGGTCGTCGGCCGCGGCGGACATGCCCATCGGGAAGCCGAGGCTGGCACCGAGGCCCCAGAGCACGACGCCCACGATCGCGAGCGGCACGTCGTCGATGAAGATGAGCATGCCGAGGCCGACCACCGCGACGGCGGCGCTGATGCGCAGGACCGGCACGCGGCCGAACTTGTCGATCAGCGGGCTGCCGGCGACGCGGCCGGCGGTCATCGCGGCGAGGAACACCGTCAGCACGGCAGCCCCGCCGGCGTTGTCGAGCCCGTGGCCGTCGATCATCGCGAGGGGCAGCCAGTCGTTCGCGGACCCCTCGGCCAGCGCCATGCCGAGCACGATCACGCCGATCAACAGCGTGGACGGCTGTGCCCAGACCTGCCAGCGGGTGAGCGGGGTCGCGACCGGGCTGGTGTCGGTGGACACCGGCTGCTCGAAGCGGTGCTCGTCCTGGAACTTCGCGACGGCGACGAGCATGGCGGCGCTCGTGATGACGACGAGCACGATGAAGTGCCACGACACCGGGATCTCGAGCTTCTCGGCCAGCGCGCCGAGGCCTGCACCCGCGAGCGTACCGAGGCTGAACGCGGCGTGGAACAGCGGCATGATCGTGCGTCCGCCGGCCTTCTCGGCGGCGGCGCCGGAGACGTTCATCGACACGTCGCACAGGCCGTTGCCGAAGCCGAACGCGATGAGCGCGATCCAGATGGCGGCGAAGCCCCACCCGAGCGTGACCGCGACCCCGGCGAAGACCATGCCGAGCGCCAGGCATGCCGCAGCCACCTGCACGCCCCGCCTCGCACCGAGCTTCGCGACGATGTGTCCGGCGAACGTCAGCCCACCGATGGAGCCGACCGCCATGCCGAGCACGAGCAGGCCCATCTCGAACGTGCTCGCCCCGAGGGAGTCGCGGACGCTCGGGATCCGGCCCAGCCACGTCGCGATGTCGAGCCCGGACAGGGTGAACACCACGAACACCGCGATGATCCAGGCCTTGGTGGTCGGGACGGTGCGGGTGGACGGCGTCGTCATGGTGGTTCCCATCGTGCTGCGACGCGCTCGGTGCTGCGCGTTCTGGTGCTGGTGTTGCGGTTGTCGAATCGATTCGACTGCTCGTTCCGGCTACGCTAACGGGCGATGGACGAACCGGCAACAGGACCCGGCGCGTCGCCTTCCCGCGGCGGCGCCACCCGTCCGTCGCGCCCGACGCTCGCCGCGGTCGCCCGTGCCGCCGGTGTCGCGCCGTCGACGGCATCGCTCGCGTTCAGCGGTCTCGGCCCGGTTTCCGAGGACGCCAAGGCCCGCGTGCTCGCCGCCGCCGCCGACCTCGGTTACGGCGGCCCCGACCCCCGTGCTCGTTCCCTGCGCCGAGGGCGCTCCGGCGTCATCGGCGTCGTGATGGACGAGCGCCTGAGCGATGCCTTCCGTGACCCGGTGAACGTCCTGACGCTCGACGGCATCGCCGAGGTAGCGGGCGCCGCGGGGGTGTCCCTGCTGCTCGTCCGGAGTCCGCTCGACGACGAGCAGGGCGCCGGCCCGCTGGTCGATGCCCCGATGGACGCCGTCGTGCTCGTCGGGTGCAACGTGCGGATCGACCCCGCCGTCGCCGTGCTGCGCCGTCGGCAGATCCCGGTCGTCGCGATCGAGGCGGCCGAGATCGAGGGCGCTGTCCCCGTCCAGCTCGACAACCGGGAGGCCTCACGCCGTGCTGCGGAGTACCTGCAGGGGCTCGGCCACCGGGACGTGACCGTCGTGACCCTGCCCCTCGATGCCGCACGTCGCCGTGGCCCGATCGACGCACCTCGGCAGGCCGAGGGCATCGCCTTCACCACGCTCGAACGCCTGCGTGGTGTGCGCCAGGTCTACCCGGAGGCCGTCGCGATCGAGACCGCCGGCAGCTCGGTCGAAGAGGGGCGTCTCGCCGGCACGGAGCTCTTCGCCCCGGACGGCCCCCGCCCCACCGCCGTCATCGCCCAGAGTGACCTGATCGCCGTCGGGGTGATCTCGGCCGCGCTCGACGCCGGACTCCGTGTCCCCGAGGATGTCAGCATCGTCGGCTTCGACGGCATCACGGTGGACGACAGCCTGCTCCACCGCACCCCGATCCGGCACCTGACCACCCTGGTGCAGCCGTTCGTGCAGAAGGGCCAAGCCGCCGCCCGTGCCGCTCTGGCCATGCTCGAGGGGGCGGAGCCGCAGCCGGCGTCGTTCATCTCGGAGTTGCGGGTGGGGGACACGACGGGGCCGCCGCCGGACACACGCACCTACCGACAGTAATACCGGCTCGGGTGAGTGTGTGGCATGGGGTCTAGACCTGCGCGCACTCCTGTGGTTGAACGTCCTAGCCCAACCTCAGAACAACGCATGCACGCGGCCGAGTCACTGTGGAGTTGGGGCATACCTCACAGCAACGCGGGGTGCGGGCGCTTCCGATGACTTGGCCAGATCAAACGCAAGCTCGAACGATGGTCCCGGAGGCTGGGCTGAGCTACCCTCAGTGAAAAGACGGGCCTATCTCGCTCGAGCTCACGTCCCGCCTGCGATCCGTGAAAGAGGTCACTATGTCTACTCCTGGTGCGCCGCTGGACAACCCGATCGGCTCGTCCGACGATGACACGCTTGGCCGGGCCCCGGTCGCTCGAGAATTTGCCGAGTCCGTCCGTCTCTTGGATGCGTCACGCGGAGCAGTCGTCGGGATCCTAGGTGCGTGGGGTTCGGGTAAAACTTCTTTCGTGAACATGATGAGGGAGGAGTTTCGGTCTGCGCCTGAGATGCCTGTCATTGAATTCAATCCATGGCTTTTTTCGGGCACTCAGCAGCTTAGTGAGGCTTTCTTTCGGGAGATTTCTGCAGCTCTGCGCGTATCGCCGAATGCAAAACTCGGTACCATCGCGGATAATTTGGAGAAATACGGCGACGTCCTGAGTCCGTTGGCTATGCTGCCGTATGTTGGAGCTTGGTACGATCGATCTTTCAAGGCCGCGAAGACAGCAACGAGGCTGATTGAGGACCGTAGGCGTGGAACCGGGTCCCTCAAGCAAGATGTAACTTCCGAGTTGAAAAAATTACCGCAACCCGTCGTTGTTGTAATTGACGATATCGACCGACTGACGACTCCCGAAATTCGTGATGTCTTCAAGCTTGTGCGATTGACTGCTAATTTCGCGAACGTCATCTATCTGCTTGCTTTTGATCGGCATCGGGTCGAGGCGGCGCTATCTGAAGATGGGATACCGGGCCGAGACTATCTGGAGAAGATTGTTCAAGTTAGCCTTGATCTACCAGCGGTTTCAGAAGGTCACTTGCGCTCACAGGTAAGTGAGCGACTTGGCGTCGTAGTTCAGGGTATTGAGAATCTGCGATTCTCCTCGGAGGAGTGGGCGGACGTCTACTTTGACATAGTTGAGCCGATGATTTCGAACCTGCGGGACGTCACTCGTTTCGTGTTGTCAGCCCAAGGCACGCTGCGCGCTCTCGGTGCCGATATTGAAGCGGTCGATCTACTGGCGCTCGAAGCGATTCGTGTATTTCGACCGGACATCTTCAGGCTTTTTGAGCAGTCGAGGAGAACTCTTACAACAGTGAGTGCGGGCTATGGTTCGCAGGATCTGTCCAAAGAAAAATTAGAGGTTTCACGCATACTCGAGGCGGCGGGTCCTGACGCTGATGCCGTGAACCAGCTCCTCACACGGCTCTTCCCGGCTGCTCAGCGCTACATGAGTGGTACACATTACGGTGCTGACTTTTCCGAAGTATGGAAGCGCAATCATCGAGTCGCCCATATTGCGTACGCGGACCTATACTTCGGGCGCCTAGTGTCGAGCGAGCTCTTGGCTGCCCGCTGGGCCGAAGGGGCTCTCGAGGCAATGAGTGATAGGTGTGCGCTGGCAAGTCATATCGAGGCAATCCCTCCCGAGCAGATTGAAGATGCTCTGATCGCTCTTGGAGCGCTCGCCTCTGAGTTTCGACAAGAGATGGTGATCCCTTCGGCCGCAACCCTCCTATCGACTGTCGACCTCATTCCCGAGCGCGATCAGCGTGGGATGTTCGACATGATGCGCCCTGACTTGGTGGTGAGCAGGGTAGTGCTGCAGCTACTCCGCCTCCTCCCGACTGAGCCGGAACGAGAGGCGGCTGTGGAGGCGATTCTGCTGTTGCTAAATTCGTATTCGTCACAAGAGCTGCTCCTTCGCGATGTGGGCCACCAGGAAAACGTTGGGGCTAAACTGATTTCGGTCGCCGAAGCGGACCGGCTAGAGCATCAATTCGTGGCGAGCGTTATGGCCAAACATTCCGACGTACCCAGCCGAGAGTTCAGTCTCCTGAGAGTGTACTGGATTGCGGGCAAGCGCTTGGGTGACCGGTATGTACCGCCGACTTTCGAAAACGTTGACGAGATTCGTTCTCTACTACGTTCCGGTCGCACAGTCGCCCGAAGCCAGACGAGCGGATCACGACATGTGCGCACCGAGGCTCGTCTCTGGTGGGATGGCCTCATAGGCGTCTTCGGAGGGGAGGCACCGCTCCGGGCTGCTGTCGTTCGACTTGAGGAAGTGGATGGACAGTCGCCGCTCGTTGAACTTGGGATGCGGTATGCCGCGGGCTGGCGGCCGGATGACGAATAGAGTCACGTCTGGTTAATTAAGCCATATAGACCATCAGTGCAGTTAGGTGGCAAGCTGACATAAGAGCGCGCTATCGGCTCCGACGACGAAGGCCGGCTGACCGTGCGGGCAGGCGGCCTTCGTCGTGCTTTGTGGGAGTGGCGTCAATGTGCGGGGTCGTACGCGTCACGAACGGCCTGGCTGATCCGGCCACGGCTGGAGACTTCGTGGCCGTTCTCGTGTGCCCACTCGCGGATCCTTGAGAGGTTTTCCGAGTTGCCACGCTTCCCGGCGCTGGTACCCGCCCGTACCCCGAGGCCGTGATCACCTCGACGCAGACAGGCGCACCTGCCCATACCTAACATAATCAATGTTATCGGCTCGTGTGGTGGGTTCGCTCCGAGGAAGCACTGCCCGAGTTGTGTAGCAAGAGCCAATGTCGTCCGGCAGCGTTGAGGCAGGGCGGTGCCCCACCACGGGGGGTAGAACCATTTGGTCGTGACGTCCTACCGTGAGCGTGCGCACACCGAACATGAGATTTTTCGAGCGTTGCGTCACGGACTGCATCGAGCGTGGGGACGTCTTCGCTCGCAAAGCCCAACGGCATCCGGGGACATCATCCGTCGCTCGGCCGCGTTCGGCCGCGTCTCAACGAAGAAGGCACCATGTCCGATCCGATCAGCGCAGACACGGCAGCGGCTCCGAAGGGTCTTGGCGTCATCGGCCAGATCCGCGACCAGCTGAACCAGGTGCTCGGGGGAAACAACCCCAATCAATACTTCATGATGACCGTGCCGGGAACGATCCTGGACCCGTCGGAGTACGCGTACGACGTCACGAAAGCGAAACCCGTCGTTGTTGCGGCGAACGAATCGCGGCTTGTCGACCAATTGTTCGACGTCACGACGGTGAGTCCGGCACCGAACGGCCAGCGGCTCTCCTCGCAGTTCCTGCAAGCGCTGAGCGTGCTCGTCCCCAAGTTCGATCCGATGATGCCGCGGATCAAGAACAAGCTGCGGGCCTACCTCCATTCGCCTGCGCCGGCTTCAGCGACGGTGAGCGGTGAACCGTTCGTCGGCAACCTCGAGGAGTTCTACTTCGCCCTCTACGAAGCTTGGCTCGCCGAGAAGTCGAAGTGGGAGACCGAGGTCATCGAGCAGCGAGAGAAGTCGACTCCCGAGGTGTTCCTCGAGTGGTACGAGGAAGTCGCCGAGACTCGGCTGGCCATCGTCGACGCCGCAGAGGGCCGTCTCTTGGCCGTCTTCTCGCCGGCGGACATGAACGCGATCCTCGGAGCGCTTGCTGCTGGACCGGGCGGGGCGATCCAAGAAGCGTCGCAGCAGGTGATGGACCTGCGTGTGCCCTCACCCGACGGCGGCTTCATCTACCCCGTCAACTTGACACCCGACAACTGGTTCCTGGATCTCGCAAGCGATCAGGACCCAGTCGATCTGCTGCAAGACCCCGCGTTCATCGCACTGACGCTCACCGCCCGCCGGCAAGCTCTCAGCGCATCGGTGTCCCAGGTGCAGAATCTGGTCGCACAGATGCCATCCAACGCGGACCTCGCCGGCGCGGCCCGAGCCTTCTCCACAGCACAGACCGCATACGCGACAGCACAGTCCAACCTGCAGACGGCGTACACCGCGAACACCATCACCGCGGCGAACATGGCTGCCCGCTACGAAGCAAGCACGTCGGGCGTCGGCAAACTCGATGCAGACGTCGCCGAGGTGAGCAAAGCAGCGAAGGACACAGATGATGCCGTCCACGACAAGGCAGCCAAGGCCGATGGCACTGGGCTGAGCCCGAAGGACATGGCGGCCCTCACCGCGGGGATGAAGGCCGTGTCCGACGCGCAGACCGCGTTGCTCGCCGGGGCTCAGGGTCTCGTGAGTGCCGGGCTGACGCTCGGATCCGATCAAGCAGCGACCTTCGCAGATGCGCCTGTGTTGCTCAGTCGGCTTCAGCAGCAGCTCGCGGACATCACAACGCTGCAGAATCAGCTCGCCACCCCCCGCCCTCCCGTAACCACACCACCAGTAACCGCAGTGGTGACGGGCGACTCCCCCGCGACGATCAGCAAGATTCTCGCGGCGGCGGATGGACCGAGTGTTGATCCTCAGGCCTACTTGGCATCTGTAGGCGAGGCGCTTCCCTCGAACGTGACCCCTGATGCAAGTGCGGCTGCGAACACAGTCAAACCGGACGATACGACCAAGCCAGCTGCTGCAGACGTTGATCCTCCGCTGACATTCGCTGCTGTGCTCGCTGCCGGGTACAGCGCATGGGGCTCGGCGCTGAATGACGCGGTCTCTTTGGCAGACGACGATCTGACGACATGGATTGCCAGCGTGCAAGAAGCGCTCGACACAGCGAGCGCCGCCGCAGACGCGACCCCCGAAACGGTGAAGACAGCCATCGGTACAGCTGTCAATACGCCCCCTTCTGGCATGGCCGATATCGGGACATCCATCAGCACCGCCGCGGATTCGACGGCTGCGACCGAGGTGGCGACGCTGGCTCAGCTGATCGAAACTCAACTCGCCGCCATTGTTGCCAGGGCGAACAATTGGGTCGATGAAAGCGCGACGAAGCTGGCGCCTCTTCAAGCGGGTACGGCTGCCCCAGCGGACGTGAACCTTCTTGCGAGCTTCACAACTGCGCCCGCGCCAGCTGCAACAACGAACGTCGCCGGTGTCGACAGCTACGTGGAAGGCGTACTCAGCGGGCTGAAGGGAAGCGACATTGTTCCGCGGGTCAGGACGGCCGTCGAAGCTCGCGCGTCAAGTTTTGTAGCGGCGCCCTCCACGACTGGAGCGATGACGCCGGCTGTCACGTCGGATCGCTGGTTGAGTCTGCAGTACTCCGTGTCAACCGACGATGCAACCGACATCAGCAGCGCCGCGAGTTCGTCGTCGGAAACCAGCTGGAGTGTCGACTTGTTCCTCGGCAGTGCCAGCGGCAGCAGCAGCAGCTCGTCTGCGAGCGACAGCAAGTCGCAGCTTGACTCTTCAGTCAGCGTCGACATCGGTATGAAGGTCACCAAAGTGGAGATCGAACGGGGCTGGTTCGACCCTGGAGTCTTCAAGCTCAGCGGCGACATGAGCCGTATCTCGTCCCTGCCGATTTCCTTCGGAACCGTAGACGCCACCGACGAAGCCGTGGCGGGCACCGCCAACAAGGCGATCCTGCCGGCGTTCCCGGTCGCGTTCGTGGTGGCGAAGGACGTCACGATACGGTTCCAGGCGCACTCTGAGGCACTCGCTGACATCCAGACTGTTCTCGACAGCAAGTCGGCCGTTGGGGGCGGGTTCCTGTGCTTCAGCGCCTCGAGTGCATCGGCGGCGCACAGCGATGCGTCGTCGTTGCACACCAAGGTGACGGACACGGTCGTGAACATCTCGATGCCTGGCCCGCAGATCCTCGGATGGTTCAACGAGTTCACCCCCCATGACAAAAGCGTCATCATGGGACAGGCCGACCCGAACAGCACCACGGCCGATCAGCTCGACATCGTCGACTTCGTCGATCAGCTCCAGACATTCGCGGGAACAGCCGATCCTGCTGCACCTTCGACCTTCGCTAGCTGATGCTCACCTCGATCAGACAGCGCTGAGGGGGCGACAACATGGCCGGCGCAGTGCAACTGCACGTATGGGAGCTCGACACACACAGCGGCGACAAGATGGCTGAGGTGATGGCGGAGCGAGGGTCGTTCCCATGGGAGATGACACAGCTGCAGCACCTGCAGAAGCAGATAGCGATCCAGGCCTCATACCTTCGGGAAGCCATCGGGTCTCAACGCGTGGACGAAGTCCTCCCGGTCTTCGTCGCCCCCCAGTTCACATTCACGACGCAGGACAACGGCCCCTACGACAGGGGAACCGTGTACCGGGTGCTGCCCTACCTGGAACAGATCAGCAGGACCTACCCACACGTGTTGTGGTGTCCGGGAACCGTCTGGTGGCGGGAACGGGTGCTCGATCAGCGCTCCATCCAGTACCAGGTGCACGACACAACGCTCCTCTACCAAGGAGGCCGCCTGCTGCTCAGCTTGCAGAAATCGCTGATGTCGGAAATCGACCCGCCCGGCACCGCCTCACCCATGCTGTGGGACCAAGCTCACCCAGACGCAGCCGGGATCACCGAGAGCAGGCACAACCCGTTCTGTGAAGCCCGGATTCCAGGCACGCAACAGGCAGTCTCCGTGGGCATCGAAGTCGCACGGATGCACACCGCAAGCTGGGATCCACGGACGGGGCTTCCCTCTCCTCACGGAGCCCTGCGCACTCGCTACACCAACGGAGACCGCCACGACGCCGGCGTCGACATCCACCTCCTCCTTGGGGCAGCAACGCCTCTGCAGCCCGGCAACGTGGCCGCTCGTGACGGCGGTGCTGTGCTGCGTGTTGACGGGGCGGCAAACGCGTCCCCTCGCTCGCAAGCAGGAAGCGTCAGCCGCGACAATCCAGACGCAGCAACCGCACTTCACAGCTGGAATCCAACGATCGCAGACGAAGCGGCGACTTTCACGGGTGAGGACCCTGCCAACCGTTTCGCGGTCTTCCCACCGATCGTCCTGGGCTGACGAGAAGACGGCCGTCGCGTCGACGACGCCCCCGCAGCAACTTCTTTCTTCGACCGGAAGCACCGGTGTCCCCCGTGAATTGGGACTCCGGTGAATCGTTCTCAGTCTGCAAGCCGGCGAGTCTGGCCCAATTCGCCTCGATGAGGCGAAGCGTCTTGTTGTTGAAAGACACCGCCTTGAGCCCTCAGCGCCGCCTTCTGAGGACGGGCGCTCCGGCTGCGGCTCACCGCCGCCGCACCCCGAGCCCCACCACCGCAACCAGGTTCACCGCACTCCCGACCAAGAACCCCGTGGTGCCACCCGCGACACCTGCGACGGGCCCGAGCACTGCCATGAGCCCAGCGCCGACGACGAACCCGGCGACCGAAGCCAGTGCGACCTGCCGTGAGCGTCCAGCGGCGAGCAGCAACGCCGCCGGCACGAGCCCGACGGTGAACACCCACACCGCGACCATCAGGTACCGCAGGTCGGCGACGGCAGCGGCACCCTCGGCGGGGTAGACGATCGGCAGGAACCATCCTGCGAGCAGGGCGACCAGGCCGAACACGACGGCGGATACCGCCGCGAACCCGACGACGAGCAGCAGCGCTCCGCGGGAGCGCAACGATCCACCATCGGTCCGGTGTGCGAACGCCGGCACGAGCACCTGCCCCAGCGCCTGCCCGAGCATCGACGCCGGCGTCGCCAGGGTGAAGGCGGCGGCGTAGACACCGGCGTCGTGCGCGGACGACGTCACCTGCGCCGAGATCATCGTCAACTGCAGCAACCCGTTCGAAGTCACCACCGCCAGCACGTTCCACGCTGCGAACCCGAGCACCCCGGCAGCGGGTTTGTGCGAAGCCGGCGAGAAGCCGTTGCCCCGCGGCCAGCACGCGATCGCGAACACCGTGTACCCGATGGCCAGGGGCAGCAGCACGAAGGGCTCGAGCCGCGCGACGCATGCCACCACGAGCAACCCGAGCGCCAGCACGCTCGTCACGGAGTCCCACAGTGCGACCCGGGGTGCCCGGTCGTAGCCGAGCTGCGCGCCGCGGGCGTAGCAGTAGAGGCCGTAGCCGACGACGACCGCTGCACCACCGAGCACCATGCCGGGGCCGTTGCCCCAGGCCAGCGCGATCGGCACGGTGACCGCCGCGAGCACCACGCTCGAGACCAGCATCGACACCCCGAGCAGCCGGTTCACCGCGGCGTCCGACCGCCGACCCCGCAGCGCGATCGCCAGGAACCGCGATGCAGTGTTGCCCGCGGCGTTCGGCCAGAGCAGCGCGACGAACACCGAGAGCGACAGCAGGGCGGTGGTCTGCCCGAGGGTCTCGGTGCCGAACACCCGCCCGACGACGACGGTCACGAGCAGCTTCGCGACACCCTGCACCCCGATGCCGACCGTGGCGAGCACGGCCGACGAAGCCACCGAAGACGACGGAGCCGCAGGAGAACCAGGCCCGGCAGACGAAGCGGGCCCAGCCGGAGACGCCCCGCTCACCGCGCCAACGCCTGTTCCACCCAGCCCCGCCGGTGCGCCCGCACCCCGAGCGTCACCGCCCGGACCCCGATGTAGCCGAGGGCGAAGGCCGCCCACAATCCCGCGAGCGTCCCGCCGGCCCACCAGAGCAGCGGCAGGTAGACGACGAGGTTCACGCCTCCGGCGATGGCCAGGTACCGCGCATCACCGGCGCCGATCAGCACTCCGTCGAGCACGAAGACGTACCCGGCGACGGGCATCCCGACCGCGATGAGCACCAGCACGACGGGCAGGGCGTCCCGCACCGCCTGCGAGTCCGAGAACACCGGCCCGAGCACCCCGCTCACGGCCAGGGTCAGCACCCCGAGCAGCACACCGCCGGCGATTCCGAGCAGCACGAGCCGCCTGGTCACCAGTCGCACCCGCTCCGGGTCACGCCCGCCGAGCCCGTGCCCGACGAGCGCCTGTCCGGCGATCGCCAGGGCGTCGAGTACGAACGCCAGCGTCGAGAAGACGGTCAGCCCGACCTGCGTCGTCGCCAGTCCGGTGGTCCCCAGCCCGGCAGCGGCCCCGACGGTCGCGAGCATCGCGATCCGCAGCGACGCGGTCCGCAGGAACAGCCAGGCACCCGACCGCAGTGCTCGTGCGACGCCCGAGGCGCCGGGTCGCAGCGGCGCCCCCGACGACCGAGCGGCCCGCACCGCGATGCGCACGTAGACGACGGCCATCGCCCACTGCACGATGACGGTGCCGGCGGCGGATCCCTCGACACCCCAGCCGGCGCCGTAGATCAGGACGGCGTTGAGCAGCCCGTTCGCGACGAACCCGATGGTCGCGACGACGAGCGGGGTCTTCGTGTCCTGCAGCCCACGCAGCAGTCCGGTCGAGGCGGTCACCACCAGGATGCCGGGCAGCCCGATCAGCGAGATGGTCAGGTACGCGGTCGCGGCGGCCGACACCTCGGCCGAGGCGCCGAACAGGTCGACGAGCGGCCCGGCGAGCGGCCACCCGACCAGCGCCAGCACCACCCCCAGCACGAGCGCGAGCCACATCCCGTCGATGCCCGCGTGCACGGCTCCGCGACGGTCGCCACCACCGAGCGCCCGTGCCACGGCCGGCGTCGTCGAGTACGCCAGGAACACCAGCAGCCCGGTCACCGTCGACAGCACGGCACTCGCGAGCCCGACGGCCGCCAGCGGCGTCGCCCCCAGGTGCCCGACGAGCGCGGTGTCGGTCAGCAGGAACAGCGGCTCGACCACGAGCGCTCCGAGCGCCGGCACCGCCAGCCGCACGATGTCGCGGTCGACCGCGCGCCGCTCAGCGGTCACAGCGGGTCGCGTCGGTCGGTGCACCGACCCATTCTGTCGGCGATGCCGACCCGTCGTGGTCACGAGGCGGGGTGGGCGCGACCCCGGGACGGACTGGAGGCCCGTGGCCGTGTCCGCCACGGGCCTCCAGTCCGGTGGTCCCACGTCCTCGGGCTTGCGCCCCGCACGAC
Source organism: Curtobacterium sp. 8I-2 (assembly GCF_902506155.1). Classification (NCBI taxonomy): domain Bacteria; kingdom Bacillati; phylum Actinomycetota; class Actinomycetes; order Micrococcales; family Microbacteriaceae; genus Curtobacterium; species Curtobacterium sp. 8I-2. The sequence continues at coordinate 330,949 of NZ_LR732826.1, read as the reverse complement.
CTCGTTCCGCGACGAGCCGATCCGCTGACGTCTGTAACGCTGGAGCCATGACCGGACACTCCAGAGTGTGAAGGACGAACAGGACGACGGCCCGCTGTGGACGCGAGCGGTCCGTGATGACGGGGCTGCGTTCGCCGCGCTGTTCGACCGGCACCGACCACGCATCTACCGACGGGCGTTGAGCCTGACGGAGCACTCCCACGACGCCGAGGACATCACCGCGGCGGCGTTCTACGAGCTCTGGCGCAAGCGCAAGAGCGTCGCTCTGGTGGCGGGTTCCGTCGCTCCGTGGTTGCTGGTCACGACGGTCAACCTGACCCAGAACCACCGACGCGCGGCGGCGCGGTACCGGAAACTCCTCGACGCGCTCCCTCGGGACGAGCCTCACGCTCCTGCCACGGACGCCGAAGACCTCGAGGCCCGCGATCGCCTCAGGACGACGATCCGGGGACTCGCGCCGCAGGACGCCGCGCTGCTGGTGCTCACCGGGGTCGAGGAGATGCCGGTCTGGCAGGCCGCGCAGGCGGTCGGTCTCAAACCGCCGGCGGCACGCGTGCGGTTGCACCGGATGCGCCAGCGCCTGCAACGCGACCTGCACGACCTCCGTCCCAGTGTCCGCAACGCACCGGAAGGCACCTACTGATGAGCATCGACATGAATCCCGACGCTGCTGCAGCGGTCCGCTCGGAGCTGGCCGCCATCGGGACACGACGGAGCGCCCTGCAGCGCCAGCAACGACGTGCACGCATCGGCGTCTCGATCGTCTCCGTCGCGGCGATCGCGGTGACGACGAGCGCCGCCGCCCTGGTCGTCGCCGGGCTCCCGGGGACCACGACGACGGCAGCAGTCGGGCGCACGACCACTGCGACGCACACCGGTCCCGCACTGGTCGACATCGGGCAGGCTCCCGACACCGCCGGTGCCGTGATCGTCGACATCACGTGCCGCAACGACGTCGGCATGGTCCGAGTCTCCACCGTCGGAGGGGGCGCATCCGGCCTGAGTTGTCGGGACGAAGGGACGATGCGCGTCGTCGACGGCCGGCTCCCGGAGCGAGGGACGACGACGTTCAGCATCGAAGCATCGGCGGGGACGAGGTGGACGGCGACGCTGCAGTACGCCACCGCGGTCACGTCGGACTGGGCGGTCAACGACAAGGGCCAGACCTACGGGGTCCCGAACGCGTCGGGTCACCCGGATCTGGTCCCCGGGAAGGCGGACAACGGCCGCGAGGGCTGGGTCCTGTGGAGCGAGCCGGACGGCGGCGACGTGTACGAGTCCGACGGCACCACCGTGGTCGGGCAGTGGACGGCGGGGGTCGCCGACGAGGTCCCGCTCGATCAGCGGTACATCGACGAGCAGGAGTCCGTGCAGACCGCGACCCCGTCGCCCAGCGCGCCGCGCTGAACCGGGCGAGGAGCGCGTTGCGGACCGGAGCGACCGACTGGGGGGCGTTCCGGTCCGCAACGCAGAACGGGACGGACCGGAGGCCCGTGGCCGTGTCCGCCACGGGCCTCCAGTCCGGTGGTCCCACGTCGTCAGGCGCGTGGCGACGGCCGGCCGACCACTCGCGTCAGTCGGCGCGCGGTTCCGCGGGGACTGCGCCGGTGGCGGCGTGCGCGGGGTCGGCGGCCTCGGTCGAGGGCTCGTCGGTGCCGCGGACCCGGCCGATGACGTCCATCACGTGGTAGACGACGATCGCGGCGATCGTGCCGACGATGATGCCGCCGAAGCTCGCCTGACCGAAGCGGAACGTGAAGTCCGCGATGCCGATGATCAGGGCGATGCCGGCGGTCAGCTGGTTCTTCGGCTTCGAGAAGTCGACGCGGTTCTCGACCCAGATCCGGATGCCGATGATGCCGATCAGACCGTAGAGGGCGGTGGTGGCGCCGCCGAGCACGCCGGCGGGCACCGAGGAGATGACCGCGCCGATCCTCGGCGACAGACCGAGCAGGACGGCCGCGATCGCGGCGACCCAGTAGGCGGCGGTCGAGAAGACGCGGGTGGCGGCCATGACGCCGATGTTCTCGCCGTAGGTGGTGGTGGCGGAGCCGCCGCCGATGCCGGCCAGCACGGTCGAGATGCCGTCGGCGAAGAGCGCGCGACCGGTGAGCGGCGTGAGGTCACGGCCGGTCAGCTGCCCGACGCCCTTGACGTGGCCGACGTTCTCGGCGACCAGCGCCAGGACGACCGGCACGAACGCCAGGTAGATCGGGAGCTGCGACGGGTCGAACGCGGGAGCGGTGAAGTCCGGCAGACCGATCCACGCCTTGTCACCGACCTTCGAGAAGTCGACCTGACCGCCGATGAGCGCGGCGACGTACCCGACGAGCACACCGATGACGATCGACAGGCGGCCGATCAGGCCCCTGAACAGGACCGTGACCAGGATGATCGTCGCGAGGGTGATGACCGCGATGACCGGGGCTTCCGTGAAGTTCTTCCGGGCCGACGGCGCCAGGTTGAAGCCGATCAGGGCGACGATCGCGCCGGAGACCACCGGGGGCATCAGCCGGTCGATCCACCCGGCGCCGGCCAGGTGCACGACGAGCCCGACGATCGCGAGCAGCGCGCCGACGACGATGATGCCGGACAGGGCGAGCGGGATGCCGCCGATCTTGGTCGCCGCACCGATCGGGGCGATGAAGGCGAACGACGAGCCGAGGTAGCTCGGCAGGCGGTTGCCCGTGATGAGCAGGAACAGGATCGTGCCGATGCCGCTGAACAGCAGCGTCGTCGACGGCGGGAACCCGGTGATCAGGGGCACCAGGAACGTGGCGCCGAACATCGCGACGACGTGCTGCACGCCGAGGCCGATCGTCCGGGGCCAGGTGAGCCGTTCGTCGGGTGCCACGATCGTCGTCGCGGAGACGGTCTTGCCGTCACCGTGCAGCTTCCACGGAAGTCCCATGCGATGACCGTACCGGCAGCCGTGTGCCGGTGACGACCCGGATCGACCTGCCCCATGGGGTCGGTGGCTATCGTGGACCGCATGACCGACGTCGCACGTGCCTCCGGCATCCACACTGACGAACTCGACCCCGCGGTGCGCCCCCAGGACGACCTGTACCGCCACGTGAACGGGACCTGGATCGAGGCGACGCCGATCCCCGACGACAAGGCCCGGTACGGCTCCTTCACGGTGCTGGCCGAGGCCGCCGAGATCGCCGTGCGCGACATCATCGAGCGCTCGCAGCAGGCCGCCCCCGGCACCGAGGAGCGCAAGGTCGGTGACCTCTTCACCTCGTTCACCGACGAAGCGCGGCTCGAGGAGCTCGGCACCGCACCGATCGAGCACCTGCTCACCGAGATCACCGAGATCCAGTCCGTGCCCGAGGTCATCGCCGCCGTCGGCCGCTTCGAGCGCATCGGCCTGCCGAGCTTCCTGCAGCTCTTCGTCGACAACGACCCGGGCGACCCGGAGTCCTACGTCGTGTTCCTGGAGCAGTCCGGCCTCGGGCTGCCCGACGAGTCGTACTACCGCGAAGCGCGCTTCGCCGACATCCGCGAGAAGTACCGCGAGTTCGTTGCGGCGATGTTCCCGCTCGCCGGCCTCGACGACGGCGGCGCCCGCACCGAGCACGTCATCGCGCTCGAGACGGCGCTCGCCGCCCAGCACTGGGACAACGTCACGACCCGCGACAGCCAGAAGACCTACAACAAGCTGCCCTGGGCCGAGGTCGCCGCGCTCGCGAAGGGCGTCGACCTGCAGACCTGGTGGCAGGCCATCGACGCCCCCGCCGGTGCGTTCGAGACCGTCGTGGTGCGCGAGCCCTCGTTCATCACCGGCCTGGCCGACCTGCTGAACGACCAGCCGCTCGAGGTCTGGAAGGACTGGCTGCGCTGGCAGGTCATCCGTGGCTCCGCCGCGTACCTGACGAGCGCGTTCTCGGCCACGAACTTCTCGTTCTACGGCACCGCACTCACCGGTGCGCCCAAGCAGCGCGAGCGCTGGAAGCGTGGCGTCTCGCTGGTCGAGGGTGCGATGGGCGAGGCCGTCGGCCGCATCTACGTGCAGGAGCACTTCGACGAGACCTCGAAGGCCAAGATGGACGACCTCGTCGCCAACCTGGTCGAGGCGTACCGGCAGAGCATCACGGCGCTCGACTGGATGACCGACGAGACCCGTGCCCGTGCGCTCGACAAGCTCGACAAGTTCACGCCGAAGATCGGCTACCCGGTGAAGTGGCGCGACTACTCGGCGCTGCCCGTCCTGTCCGACGACCTGGTCGCGAACGTCCGCGCCGTCGCCTCGTTCCAGGTCGACCGCGAGCTCGGCAAGATCGGCAAGCCGATCGACCGCGACGAGTGGTTCATGACCCCGCAGACGATCAACGCGTACTACAACCCCGGTTTCAACGAGATCGTGTTCCCGGCCGCGATCCTGCAGTTCCCGTTCTTCGACGCAGACCGCGACGCCGCCGCGAACTACGGCGCGATCGGTGCCGTCATCGGGCACGAGATCGGTCACGGCTTCGACGACCAGGGCTCGCAGTACGACGGCGACGGCAAGCTCGAGAACTGGTGGACCGAAGCGGACCGCGCGGCGTTCGAGGAGCGCACGAAGGCCCTCATCGCGCAGTACGACGCCCTGGTGCCGACCGAGGTGCCCGACAGCCACGTGAACGGTGCCCTGACGATCGGCGAGAACATCGGTGACCTCGGTGGCCTGTCGATCGCGTGGAAGGCGTACCTGCTGTCGCTCGACGGTCAGGAGCCCCCGGTCGTCGACGGACTGACCGGCGCCGAGCGCTTCTTCCTGAGCTGGGCACAGGCCTGGCGGATGGCGATCCGACCGGAAGAGGCTGCGCGTCTGCTGTCGATCGACCCGCACTCGCCGAACGAGTTCCGCTGCAACCAGGTGGTCCGCAACATCGACGTCTGGTACGACACCTTCGGCGTGACCGAGCAGGACGCGATGTACCTCGACCCCGCCGAGCGCGTCGCCATCTGGTGATGACGGAGTCGGACGCGGCCCGGTCGTCGCGCCGCCGGCGACCGGACGACCGCCCAGCGGGTGGCGGCCGCGGTCGTGGGCGGCACAGCGGCCGGGCCGACGACCGCTTCACCGCCACCACCGGGGCCCTCGGTGCGCTCGCGCTCGAGGGCGCCGGGGTGAGTGCCTCGGTGATCGACACGTCGAGCGGCAAGGCACTGCTCGGGATCGACGACACCCTGGTGCAGCCGGTCGCGAGCCTGGGCCGCGTCCTGCTGCTCATCGAGGTCGCCGCCCAGCTCGAGGACGGCCGCCTGCACGGTGACCGGCTGCAGCGGATGGCCCGCGACACCGCGACCGGCGCCGGCCTGTGGCAGTTCCTGCAGGAGCCGACCATGCAGGTGCCCGACCTGGCGACCCTGGTCGGGGCCACCGCCGATGCCTGGGCGATGAACGCGCTGCTGACGACGGTGGGCATCGACGCCGTCCGGGAGCGCGCGGAGTCCCTGGGCATCGAGCGCACGGCGTTGATCGATCGCGTGCGGGACCGCCGCGGGCCGGACGACGCCCCCGACGCGTCCGTCGCACCGACCGGGGAACTGTCGTGGGTGATGCGCGGCCTGGCACTCGGCGAGGTCGTCGACGAGGCGGTGTCGAACCGGGTGCTCGGCTGGCTGTCCCTGGCGAGCGACCTGAACCTGGTCGCCGGTTCCTTCGGCCTCGACCCCCTGGCACACCGTGCACTCGACCACGGGTTGCAGGTCGTCGCGGTCACCGGGTCGAGCACCGGCGTGCGGGCCGAGGCGGGGATCCTGCGGGGGCCCGGTTCGTCGGTCAGTTACGCCGTGACCGTCACCTTCGACGACGCTTCGTTGCAGCGGCGGTTGGCCGTGGTCGAGGCGCTGCGGACCATGGGCACCGAGGTGCTCGAGGCGGTGCACGCCCCGGCTCGTCGCTGAGCGCGCTTGCCGCTGCCGCTGCCGCTGCTGTTGCCGCTGCTCGTGCCGAGTCTCGGTCCGGCGGACAGATCGCGGGCGCAGCAACGGCGACACTGTCCGCGGGGCCGAGACTCGGGGAGCGCGGACGCTACGGACGGTGGCGGGTGCGGTGTCGCCGGGTCAGGGCCGCGGGACGCAGACCGACTCCGCGCGCAGACTCAGGCCGTCGACCGTGCCCCGGATGCTCGCCGTGGCAGGATCCGCATCCGAAGACGACGACCAGTAGTCCCGGCCCATCGCCCGACCGCTGACCTCGAAGCCCTCGGACGTCCACAGCGCGGTCACGGCGTCGAACGGCCCCTGCGCGTCGTCGACGATCTGGAACACCGGCACGACGCTGAACGCCGTCGCCCGGGTGCCGGTCGCATCGGGCGACCAGGTCGACCCGGACGGCGCGCACTGTTCGGTGCCCGTGGTGACGGTCGCGGGGACCCCGGCTGCGTCGGCCGAGCGCTCGAGGAACGCCCGGAGCGTCGCAGCGTGGTCGCTCACGTCGGCGGGCACCCAGGGGGCCGGCGTGGGGCTCGTCGTCGTGGTGCCCGGGGCGGTGGCGTCCTGCGGCTTCTTCGCGTCGAGGGGGAGTCCGAGCCAGCCACTCGTCCCGTCGAGGCCGACGGAGAACGCGGTGCGCGGAGCGCGGTGTGCGTCGGCGGCTTCGTCCTTCGTCCGGACGAGGACGTCGGCGACGGCGCCGAGTCCTCCGCCCGAGACCGACAGGGAGGGGCGTTCGGCCTCCCCGGCTGTGGCGGACTCGGCGGCGGCGGCGGCGTCGGTGGTGGCCTGCGCAGCGTCGGCGTAGGTCGTGCCCGGTGAGTAGGACAGGCGCTCGACGTGGTGGTCACCGTCGCCGTCCAACCCGTCGATCGTGCGCAGGAGTGCTCGTCCGGGGTGCGTCGCCGTGATCCCCACCGAAACGTCACCCCGGTCCAGCGAGGCCGGGTGGTCGCCGACGATCGGACGGGCCTGCGTGACGGCGTCGGTGAAGCTGACGCCCGGCACGAGCCAGATCGTGGAACCTGACGGGGTCACCCAGAGCCTGCGCAAGAAGGGCTCCGCACGCAGCCGTCCGGCCAGGTCGACGACGTCGCGGTCCATCGGATCGAGGACGACCGGTGCCGACGCGCGGCCGCGAGGCACGTCCAGGGTCACCGACAGCGTCGTGCCGCTGACACCCCGCGCCGCCGTGTGCCGGATCCGTTCGGCGACGGCGAGGTCGCTCGAGTCGGCCCGCACCTCGAGCGACGTGATCCAGTTGTGCGAGTCGTCCTTCGCGTCGACCTGACGGACCTCGCCCTCGGCCGTGTCGACGCCGGGCAACCGCTCGACCCGGGTGATGAGCTTCGCGAGCGCCGATTCCGATCCGGTCGGCGGTGGCGGAGACCACGTGCACGCGGCGAGTGTGAGCACGACGATGAGCGCGGTCGCGAGCGCTCCTGCTGAACGTGTCCGTGCGCGAGCCCCCATGCGTCCGAGTCTAGGAACGCCGTGGTGCCGCACGGAATCGGTCGCGGGACCCATCCCCGCTCAGCGCAGGAGCACGAAGGAGCGCAGCGGCTGGGGTTCGACGTCGTGGGCCTCGACGAAGCCACGCGACTCGTAGAACGCCCGCTGCCCCGCCTCGGTGTCGGTGAGCAGGACCGTCTGGCGAACGTCGGCGTACCGCTGCAGGACCGCGTCGAGGAGTGCACCGCCGACGCCCGACCGGTGCGCGGACGGCACGACGAGGACGTCCTGCACGTACACGATCGTCACGCCGTCGGAGACCGTGCGGAGCAGGCCGAGCAGGTGTCCATCGTCGTCGCGGGCGGTCAGCACGGTGTGCGAGCCGACGATCGCCGCGGTGAGGGCTGCGGGGTCCTGCGTGTACGCGGTCCACCCGACGGCGTCGTACAGCGCCACCAGTTCGTCGGTCCCCGGGCGTTCGTCGCTGATCGTCGTGCTCATGGAACCCATCGTGCCCGAGCTCACGGGGACGGGCGCGACCGGCGAGTCGTGCTCATCTATTCCTTGACGCCCGGTCGGATCCGGACGAGCATCGCTGCTGGCGACGCGCGGGGGCGAGCGTCGCCTGGCGCACGATGACGTGTGGTGTGAGCGCCGTCGTGTCGACCCGAATCCCCACGACGGCGCTCCTTGGCCTGTCCGTACCTGCGGTTCGCGGTGCCCACGGTCCGGAGCTCCCGCTCGTCGCGGACTGCGCCCCGCCCGCGATCACCACGCGGACGGGCCTCAGCTCAGGCCGGTGTCGACGTCAGGTAGGCGTAGAGGATCGCCGCGATGACGTCGTAGCCGGTGTCGTTCGGGTGGATCCCGTCGTACATGTAGGTGTTGCCCGTCGTGCCGGTCTGCCCGAAGTACGGCGGCACGTAGGCACCGAGGTCGAAGAACCCGATCTTGACACCCGGGTTCGCGGACCGGAACGTGGTCACCGCCTGCTGCTGTGCGGCGCGGTACTTCGCCCACTCGGTGGTCGACGCCTTGCCCAGCTGGTACGGCATGATCACGAGCAACGCCGAGTCCGGGCTGCGGTCGTGCACCAGGTCCAGGTAGTTGACCGTCTGCTGCGTCAGCACCGCGGGGGTGACCACGCCGTAGTCGTTCGTTCCCCACATCGACGTGATCAGGTCGGGCGAGAACCGACGGAGCGCATCCGCCCAGGTGTCGTTGCCGTTGGCGGCCGACGACGCGAGGGAGAACCCCTCGGTGCGCGAGGTCGACTGCGATGCCTCGAGGACGTGGAACCCACCGCCCTCGTCGCCGTCGAAGAGCTGCCAGCCCTCGAGGAACGGCTCGCCGCTCTGCCACGTCACCGTGACGGTGCGGACCGCGGAGGCCGACTTCGGGCTGGTCCAGGTCTGTTCACCGGTGGAGACCGCCGGCAGGGTGACCTTGGTGCCGTCGATGGTGACGGAGACGGCGTCACGCGTGCTCGTCGCCCGCCACGACAGCACGAACGACGTGCAGCGCTGCGTGAACGAGGCCGACCGGACGCCGGTGCCGGTCAGCGCGACGGCTCGTCGGCCGAGCCCGGACTTCGTGCTCCGGGCGCCGGCGTACGTGGCGGAGCGGAGGTCGATCGCGGCACCGTTCGCCCCGGTGTACGAGACGTAGGTCACCGTGGTCGGCGGCTTGTCGACCGTGGCGTACTGCGAGCGGGCGGGGACGTAGTCGAACCCGCCGGGTGCCTGCCCAGCACCGTTGCGGAGTCGTGCCCGCACCCGCGCCGGGTACCCCTTCTGCGGCGAGGCTGCGCCGAACGCCTCCGTGATCGAGTCGCCCGCCGTGACGATGGTCGCGGTGCCGGCGGCGACCTTGCGGAAGAACCCGGCGAGCGGGTCGCTCGCGGAGTAGGTCAGTCCCGACGGGATGAACGGCTTGGTGGCTGCCGCGGTCGCCGGTGACGCCGCAGCGCCGGCCAGGGCTGATCCGCCGATCGTGACGGCAGCGCCCTGCAGCAGACCTCGCCTCGAGATCCCCCGGCCGCTCTTCGAACTGTGATCCGTCATGTTTCCCCCAAGAGCATCGATGCGGTGGTCACGGCACGAGCGCACTCTCCGGTCCTGCCGACCTGCGGCAACCTGAGAGAACCCCCATCCCACGACGACCATAGGTCAGTTCCGTCGTGAGCAACAGACCTGTCCACTCCCGGGATCGGTGCACGCGGATCGTCCGACAGCTGTCGTCGAACATCCGACCGCTACGACGTCGCCTGCCCCTCCGGCACGAACGCCTGCACGGACAGCAGCGAGGCGTCGGCGGACGCGCAGGCCTTGTAGTCCGTGTCCTTCACGAACAGGGACTGCTTCGACCCGGGCGGGTACACACGGAAGCCGTCCGGGGTCTTCGCCGAGCAGTCACCCGACGGGTAGTTCTCGGCCCGGACGATCTTGAGCGGTGCGACGGCGGTCTTGCCGGGTGCGAGGGTCACGGTCGGGTGCGGCGCGCTCTTCTCCTGCGTCGCGGCCGCACCGATCTGCTTGCCGGTGCCACCCCCGACGAACGAGACGCCCGGCCACCCCTGCACGGTGCAGGTCGTCGACCCGGTGTTCTCGAGCACCAGGTGCACGATGACGCTGCCGGCGGCACCACCGCTGCCGGCCTCGATGCGTCCTGCCAGCGACGACACCGCGCACCGGTCACCGGAAGCAGAACCGGAACCGGCGGACGACCCGGAACCGGTGGACGGTGCCGTCGAGGCGGACTCGTCCGACGACTGCGGTGCGGACGCCGGCGCGGACGCGGACGGCGACGGCGCGGGCGCGGTGACCGTCTCGGTGGCGGCGGGCTGCCCGTCCGAGGCACACCCCGCCAGTGTCCCGACGGCGACGAGCCCGGTCACGACGAGCAGGAACTTGGATCGGCTGCTGCGTTGCATGCTGCACAGGCAACCACCGAACGCCGCATCCGGTTCGGTCGGCGTCCAGGGACCCCGAGCACACTCCGAGGCAAGCAACCCGAGCAGCGGAGGTCGGACATGACGGGCAAGCACGAACAGGCACGAGGCGACGAGGGTCGCGCGGACGGGGTCGAGCCCCGCGCCGGAGCCTTCACCGACAGCGAGATCCCGGGCGAGGAGCACGTCGAGTCGACGGAGCCCGTCGGCGAGTTCGTCTCGAGCGACATCCCCGGCGAGGCGCGTCCGAACGGCGCCGGGCCCGATGGCGAGTACGTCGACTCGGACATCCCCGGCGAGGCCGAGCCGGCACAGAACGGCGAGGTCGGGGAGTACACCGACACCGACAAGGCCTGACGGTCAGTCGATCAGCTCCGCCGCCACCAGGCGGCGGAGCGTCTCCACGCCCGCAGGCGGGCAGCGACCCGCGTCGGCGGAGGTGACCCACTCGACCTCGTCCACCTCGGCCGAGGCGACGGGCGTGGCGGAGTCCAGTGGGCCTCCCGGCCGGACCAGGAACAGCGTCATCGCGACCATCGTCCCCGGAGCCTGCCCGTGGGCGGGCTCGAACACGACGCCGAACGGTTCCACGTCGGCGGCGGTCAGCCGCAGGCCGGTCTCCTCGTACGCCTCGCGCACGGCGGCCTCGACGTCGGTCTCGTGCGGCTCCGCCTTGCCGCCGGGCAGGTAGAGCACGTCGCGCGCCCGGGCGCGCACCATCAGGACACGTCGGTCACGCACCAGCAGCAGCGCACTCACGCGCAGTGTGGGTGGTTGGGCGCCTGTCTGGAGGCTCAGCTCGCGTCCGCCTGGTCGTCGCGACCCGGACCCGCCCCGCCCCGCCACCGAGAAGCAACGCCGCGTCACACACTTGGCCGCGTGCGGTATACCGTGCCTAGGGTGGGGGCGTGAGCACTCCGCGCGTGTACGTCATCCACGAGAACCCCGAGTGGTTCCCGCCGCTCGCCGCCGCCTTCGAGGCCGAGGGCGTCCCGGTCGAGGAGATCCTGCTGACCGAGGGGCAGATCGACCTCGCGGCCGAGCCGGCACCCGGCGTGTACTGGAGCCGCATGTCCGCGAGCTCCCACACCCGCGGCCACGAGCACAGCAAGGAGTACACCCGCGCCGTCCTCGGGTGGCTCGAGCGAGCGGGTCGCCAGGTCGTCGGCGGCAGTCACGTGCTCGAGCTCGAGGTGTCGAAGGTCGCCCAGCACGGCCTCCTGCAGCAGGCCGGCTTCGACGTGCCCCGCACCACCGCCGTGTTCGGCACGACGACGCTCAAGCAGGCGGCGAAGGACTTCACGAACGGCCAGGACGTCCCGTTCATCACGAAGCACAACCAGGGCGGCAAGGGCCTGGGCGTGCGGCGCTTCGACTCGCTCGCCGAGTTCGACGCCTACGTCGACAGCCCCGAGTTCGAGGCCCCGGTCGACGGCATCACGCTGCTGCAGGAGTACCTGACGGCTCGCGAACCCTTCATCACCCGCGTCGAGTTCGTCGGCGGCGAGTTCGTCTACGCCGTCCGTGTCGACACCAGCGCCGGCAGCTTCGAACTGTGCCCCGCCGACGCGTGCGAGGTGCCCCAGGCCATTGCCGGCGCCGTCTGCGACGTGCCCGGTACCGAGACCGCCGGTGCGCCCCCGGCGTTCGCCGTCCGGACCGAGATCACCGCTGGCCACCCGCTGGTCCAGCAGCTCCGCACGTTCCTCGCCGACCAGCGAATCACCATCGCGGGCGTCGAGTTCATGGAGACGACGGACGGCCGCACCGTCGTCTACGACATCAACACGAACACGAACTACAACCCTGCTGTCGAGGAGTCCGCGCCGGCCTCCGGCCCGCGCTCCATCGCGAAGTACCTCGGCGGCCTGCTGGCGGCCGAGTACGCCGCAGAGCTCACGGCCTGAGACCGCAAGGACCACCGGACTGGAGGCCCGTGGCGGGCCCGCCACGGGCCTCCAGTCCCCTTTCCCACACCCCCAAGGAACCCACGTGCGATTCGGATACTGGACCCCGCTCTTCGGCGGCTGGCTGCGCAACGTCGACAACGAGAACATGCCGGTCACCTTCGACTACGTGAAGCGCCTGGCGCAGCGCGCCGAACGGATCGGCTTCGACCTGACGCTCGTGCCGGAGCTCAACCTCAACGACATCAAGGGCACGGCGGCGCCCTCGCTCGAGGCGTGGTCCCTCGCGGCGGCCATCGCGGCGACGACCGAGCGCCTGGAGATCATGGCGGCGATGCGTCCCGGCTACCACCTGCCCGCGGTGACGGCGAAGCAGGCGGCGACGATCGACGACATCTCGTGCGGCCGGTTCACCTTCAACGTCGTGAGCGCCTGGTGGGCGGAGGAGGCGAAGCAGTACGGCGGGATCTTCTCGGAGCACGACGACCGGTACAAGCGCACCGCGGAGTTCGTCGAGGTCATGAAGGGCCTGTGGCGCGAGACCCCGTACTCGTTCTCGGGTGAGTACTACGACATCGAGAACGCCCACCTCGAGCCGAAGCCCCGCGTGACGCCGCGCATCTACGCCGGTGGTGAGAGCGAGGCCGGCAAGGCCGCGATCACCGGGTACGCCGACGCCTACCTGACCCACGGCGGCACGGCCCCGGAGCTCCGCGCGAAGATCGACGAGATGAAGCGCCGCCGCGTCGACGCCGGGCTGCCGCCGTTCGAGGCGTTCGGCATGGCCGCCTACGTCATCGTCCGGGAGACCGAGGAAGAGGCGCAGGCCGAGCTCGCCCGGATCACCGACGTGCAGCACGGCACGGCGTACGAGTCGTACCAGGACTTCATCTCGAAGTCGCAGCTCGAGCACGTGCCCTCGCTCGAGGACTACTCGGTGTCGAACCGCGGCCTGCGCCCCGGGTTCGTCGGCACCCCCTCGCAGGTGGCCGACCGCATCAAGGAGTTCGAGGACGCCGGCGTCGACACGCTCCTGCTGCAGTTCTCGCCACAGCTCGAGGAGATGGACCGGTTCGGCGAGCAGGTCATCCCACTCGTCCGGCCGACGGCCCCGACGCCGACGACGGCCCCGACCACCCCGACCGCCGCGGGTGTCTCGGAGCCGGTCTCGTGAGCACCGAGGACGACTGGGCCTTCGAGACCCGCCAGATCCGCGCCGGCTTCAAGGCCGACCCGGGCTGGGGCGCGAACGTGCCGCCGATCGCACAGAGCGCCGCGTACGTGTACCCCTCGGGCGAGGACGCGGCCGCGCGCTTCATGCTCGACGCCCCCGGCCACACCTACACGCGGGTCAACAACCCGTCGGCGGCAGCACTCGAACGCCGGATCGCCGACCTCGAGGGCGGGATCGGCGCGCTGGCGCTGGCGTCCGGGCAGGCGGCGACCTCGCTGGCCGTCCTCGGTGTCGCACGCGCCGGCGACCACCTGGTGTCGAGCGCCTCGCTGTACGGCGCGACCTACACGCTGTTCGCGTCGACGCTGCGGGACCTCGGCATCACCTTCACGTTCGTGCAGGACCCGACCGACCTGTCCGAGTGGGCGGCGGCGGTGCGTCCGGAGACGAAGGCGTTCTTCGGCGAGTCCATCCCGAACCCCCGCGGGGACGTCCTGGACTTCGCCGGGGTCTCCGGCGTCGCGCACCGGGCAGGTGTCCCGCTCATCGTCGACAACACCATCGCGACGCCGTACCTGGTCCGCCCGATCGAGCACGGTGCCGACATCGTCGTGCACTCGGCGACGAAGTACCTGGCCGGACACGGCAGCGCCATCGCCGGGCTCATCGTCGACAGCGGGAACTTCGACTGGGCAGCCCACGCCGACGCCTACCCGCAGCTGGCCACGGCCGAGCAGTCCGGGTTCGCGAACACGAACTTCGCCGAGAAGTTCGGGCGGCGGGCGTTCATCCAGCGCACCCGCTCGAAGCTCTCCGCCGACCTCGGGCCCGCGATCGCACCGTTCAACGCGTTCCTGGTGCTGCAGGGCGTCCAGACCCTGTCGCTCCGCATGGACCGGCACGTGTCGAACGCCGCCGCCGTGGCCACCTGGTTGGACGCGCACGACCAGGTCGAGCACGTGCACTACGCCGGCCTGCCGGACTCGCCGTGGCACCACCTGCAGCAGCGCTACGTGCCGAAGGGGCCGTCGGCGGTGCTGTCGTTCGACCTGGCCGGCGGGGTCGCTGCAGGCCGGCGGTTCGTCGCGGCGCTCGAGCTGTTCGACCACGTCTCGAACCTCGGGGACGTCCGCTCGCTCGTCGTGCACCCGGCATCGACCACCCACGTGCAGATGACCTCCGCCGAGCGGGCGGCCGCCGGGGTGGGGGACGGACTCATCCGCCTGTCGATCGGCCTGGAGCACATCGACGACATCACCGCCGACCTGGCGCGGGGCTTCACGGCAGCTGCAGCGGGATAGGTTGGGGGCATGACCACGTTGGCCGCCCCGACCCGCGTGCGGACGCGCGCCCCCGGCAAGATCAACGTGTTCCTGTCCGTCGGGGCGCTGCAGGACGACGGCTACCACGACGTCGCCACGGCGTACCAGGCCGTGTCCCTGTACGAGGACGTCACCGCCGAGGCCGCCGACGACTTCTCGGTCACCTTCACCGGCCCGATCGACACGCGTGCCGTGCCGGTCGACGAGTCGAACCTGGCGATCCGTGCGGCCCGGCTCGTGGCCGACGCGGCCGGACACCGCGGTGGGGTGCGGCTGACCATCGACAAGCAGGTGCCCGTCGCCGGCGGCATGGGCGGTGGCTCCGCAGACGCGGCCGCGACCCTGCTCGCGGTCGACACGCTCTGGGGCACCGCGCTGGGGCGTGAAGAGCTGCTCCGGCTCGCCGCGCAGCTGGGCGCCGACGTGCCGTTCGCCTTCGCCGGCGGCACCGCCGTGGGCACCGGGCGCGGTGACGAGCTGAGCCCGGCGCTGGCCAAGGGCGAGTTCCACTGGGTCCTCGCCCTGAGCGACGACGGCCTGTCGACCCCCGCCGTCTACCGTGCGCTCGACGAGCACCGGGAGCGGTACCGCGCCGACATCTCCCCGGCGCCCTCGCACCCCGTGGTCGAGGCGAACGTGCTGCAGGCCCTGCGCGCCGGCGACCCCGACCTGCTCGCGGACTGCGTGCACAACGACCTGCAGGCGCCCGCCATGCGGCTGCAACCGCGGCTCGCGGCGACGCTGGAGCTCGGTGAGAAGTCCGGTGCCCTGGCCGGCCTGGTGTCCGGCAGCGGCCCGACTGTGGCGTTCCTGGTGGGGGACCGCGACGCCGCGCTCGAGCTGCAGGTCGAGCTCAGTGCCGCAGGGCTCGTCGCACTCCGTGCCACCGGACCGGTGCACGGCGCACGCGTGGTGCACTGACCCGTCGCTCGACCCGGTCGGCCGACGGTCGGCGTCCCACCGTCAGCGGCTGTACTTCCAGAGGATGACCGTGCCGGTGTGCCAGTAGCGCACGACGTGGAAGCCCTGAGCCACGAGCGTCTCGGTGACCTGCGGCCGGATGTTCCGTGACTTGCCGCCGACGAACCACACGGTGTCGATGCCGGAGAGCCGCGCGGGTACCGTCTCCGCGACGTCGCCGTTGACGTCCCAGAGCTGCCCGCGTGCGGCGCCGGTCTCCGTGACGGCGAGGTCCCGCATGCCGGTGAACGCGTCGGGGTAGGTGTCGGCGATGACCTGCGCGGTGGTGGTCGGGTGCCCCCAGACGCTGCCGAAGACGACGCCCTCTTCCTGGTCCGTGCGCCAGTCCCGCTCACGATCGATGATCGCCGCCGCGTTCGCCCAGTGCGAGTCCTGCTTGGCGTGGGGCAGGCGGACGGTCGTGCTCGTCGGCGCCGACACCAGCAGCATGCCGACGACCGCGAGCGCCACCCACCGGCGGGGACGGATCGCGGTGATCGCCAGGCCGATGAGCAGCGCGACGAACGGCAGGCTCAGGCTGGCGTACTTCGGCGTGTACAGGTGCTCGCCGGCCGCGGTCGCGCCGACCAGCAGCGCGGTGGGCAGGATCGTCAGCGGGACTGCGACGCGGACCGCCTGCATGCGCAGCGCTTCGCGGGCCGCGGGGGCGGGGCCCCGGGACGCGCGGACGGCGAGCACGACGGCGACGGCCATCAGGACCCACCCGAGCGCCGCGTACGGCCACACGGCCCCGAACCAGGCGGTCGCGACGACCTGTCGCACCGTTGCCCAGCCGACGCCGGTGATCCAGCCGACCTGCTTGGCCTGCCCGGCCGCCAGGACGATGAACGGTGACACCACGAGCGCGGCCCCGACGGCGGCGACGCCCCAGCGGACGAACGCCGCGCGGTCCACCATCGGCGCCGGCACCGGACCGGTGCGCTCGGACAGCACGGCGTCGCGCCGCGCGGCACGGTCGGCGACGGCCGTCCAGAGCAGCACGACCCCGTGCGTGACGACGGCCAGGGCCAGGTACACGTTGAACAGCACGGCCAGCACGGCGAGCAGCCCGTAGACGACCCACCACCGGGTCGCGTGGTGCCCGGACCGGCTGCGTCGGACCGCGGTGATGCCGACCAGGGTCAGCGCGACGGCGAAGGTCGTGACGGTGGCGTACGGGCGTCCTTCGCCGCCGGCCCAGGCGACGCGGGGCAGCAGCAGGAACACGATGCCGGAGACGACGCCCAGGCGGACGCCACCGAGCCGCCGGCCCAGGGCGACGACGAGTCCGGCGGACACCCCGATGGCGAGTGCGCTCGGGAACCGCAGGGTGAAGGGGGAGTACCCGACCAGGGTGAACCACACGTGCATCACCGCGTAGTAAAGACCGTGCACCGCGTCGACGTTCTGCAGCTCGGCCCAGAGCGCCGGCCAGCTCCGCTGTGCGCTCGCGACGGTCGCGGCCTCGTCGTACCAGACCGACGGCACCCAGGCGAAGGCGGCCACGACGACGACACCGAGCGCGCCGACGGTGATCTCGGGCGTCCGTGCGAGGGCCCGGACAGCGGCGACGACGAGCGCCCAGGCGCGTGCGTGCACCGACGAAGCCGACGTCGTGCGTCGGATCGGGACGGTGCCGGTACGCGGGGAACTCACGCCCGCGACCGTACCGATCTGCTCTGGGGATCCGCCGCGTCCGGGCGCTGAACTCTCACATGCACGAGTTCGGTGCGACGGGCCAGAATGACGGGATGGAACCCCTCGTCGCCCCTGTCTCCGCGCTGTCCCCGGGGCGGGCGCAGCTCGGTTCGCGCACCGCGGCGCTCGCCGACGTCGGGACGACCGGGCTGCGACGCCTGGCCACATCGCGCATCCTCGTCGTCGGGGCCGGCGGGCTCGGGGCGCCGGTGGTCGCGTACCTCGCCGGGATCGGTCGGCTCACGGTCGTCGACCCGGACGTCGTCGACGCCTCGAACCTGGCCAGGCAGACGCTCTTCACGGCGGCCGACGTCGGCTCGCCGAAGGCGCGGGTCGCGGTCGCCCGGGCCGTCGCCGTCGACCCGGAACTCGACGCGGTCGCGGTGGTCGGGTCGTTCACGCCGGACCTGGTCGCCGGGCACGACGTCGTGGTCGACGCCGCCGACTCGGTCGTGGTCACCCGCGCCGTCTCGGACGCCTGCGCCGCGGCCGGTGTGCCCTTCGTGTGGGGCACCGTGCTCGGCCACGACGGGCAGGTCAGCGTCTTCCGCGACGCCGGACGAGACGGTGTCGACTTCCACGACCTGCACCCCGACGCCCTGCCGGACGAGGGGTCGTGCGCCCTCGACGGGGTCGTCCCCGCCCTGTGCGGTGCAGTCGGTGCGGTGATGGCCGGGCAGGTCCTCGCGCTGGTCACCGGCACCGGCGACCCCCTGCTCGGCCGCGTCGTGACCGTCGACGCCCGCCGCTGGCGCTGGACCGAGAGCCCCGTCCGTCGCGGCCCCGCCTCGCGTCGCCCGGCACCCGCGGCCGCCGCCACGCCGCCGCGCATCGCGCCGTCCGCCCTGGCCGCACGGGTGGCGGACCCGGCGGACCCGCTGGTCGTCGTCGACGTCCGGACCGCCGAGGAACGCGCGGCCGGCGTGGTCGCCGGTGCCGTCACCGACGACACCGGCGGGGACGAGGTCGTCGTCTACTGCGCACGCGGACCCCGTGCGGACGCGTGGGCGGCCAGACAGCCGGCCGGGAGGCGCGTGGCGGTGCTCGACGGCGGGTTCGAGGCCTGGCGTCGCGAGGGGCTGCCCGTGGCGATCGAGCACCGGTCCTGACCCAGCCCGGTCACCAGCACTGCCCGGTCGCCGCATCCGCGGCTAGGATCGGTGGATCATGACGCAACTGCGGGTACGGGACGCTGCGGCCTTCCTCGGGATCAGTGACGACACCGTGCGTCGGCTCGTCGACGGCGGCACCTTCACCCGTGCCACGGACGACGCGGGGCGGGCGGTGGTCGACGGGCGCGAGGTCGCTGCGTACGCCCGGGAACGCAGCTCCGAGCTGACCGACCCGGCAGCGGCGGTGACGAGCTCGGCCCGCAACCGCTTCGTCGGGATCGTCACCGACCTGGTCGTCGACACCGTGATGGCGCAGGTCGAACTGCAGTGCGGCCCGCACCGGGTGGTGTCCCTGATGAGCGCCGAGGCCGTCCGCGACCTGGGGCTCGAGATCGGGTCCGTCGCGGTGGCGTCCGTGAAGGCCACGATGGTCGCGGTCGAGGCGCCCACCCGACACGAGGACGAGCGATGAGTCGTCGTCGCCTCCGGTCCGCCGCCGCACTGGCCCTCGCGGTTGCCGTCTCGACCGGGCTCGCCGCCTGCGCTGCGGACACGGGCCCGGGCGCGTCGACGCCGTCGGGCTCCGGTACCGAGGGACCGACCGGCTCGATCACCGTCTTCGCCGCGGCGTCGCTCCAGCAGACCTTCACGACCCTGGGCAAGGAGTACGAGCAGGCGCACCCCGGCGCCTCGATCCGGTTCTCGTTCGCCGGGTCGAGTGACCTCGTGGGCCAGATCCAGAACGGCGCTCCCGCCGACGTGTTCGCGTCGGCGGACGAGGCGAACATGGCGAAGCTGTCGTCGGACGACCTGGCGAGCGGATCGCCGCAGGACTTCGCCACGAACACGCTCGAGATCGCGGTCGCACCCGGCAACCCGAAGGGCATCTCGCGGCTCGACGACCTGCGCGCCCCGGGCGTGCAGCTCGTCACGTGCGCCGCCCCCGTGCCGTGCGGTGCCGCGGCCGCGAAGGTCGAGCGAGCCGCCGGTGTCGACCTGCGCCCGGTCAGCGAGGAGCAGTCCGTCACCGACGTCCTCGGCAAGGTGGAGTCCGGGCAGGCCGACGCCGGACTGGTCTACGTGACCGACGTGCGCGGCGCGGACGGCAAGGTCGACGGCGTGCCCTTCGACGAGTCCGGGGACGCGGTCAACACGTACCCGATCGGCGTGCTGCAGCAGTCCGCCGACCCGGAGCTCGCGAAGGCGTTCGCGGAGTACGTGCGCTCCGCCGACGGGCAGCGCGTGCTCTCCGCCGCGGGCTTCGGGCAGCCCTGACCCGTGGCGCCGCGCGCTAACGGACGGCCGCCGGTCGCGTGGTGGCTCCCGCTGCCCGCGGTGCTCGGCGGACTGTTCGTCGTCGTGCCGGTGCTCGCGATGCTCGGTCGGGTGGACTGGTCGTCGTTCGTCGGGCTCGTGACCTCCACTGCGTCGCTGACCGCGCTCGGGCTCAGCCTCGGCACGGCGCTCGCGGCCACGGGCGTCGCGTTCGTCCTCGGGTACCCGCTCGCCGTGCTGTTCGCGCGGTCGCGGTCGCGCTGGGTCGGCGTCGCCCGGGCCGTCGTGCTCCTGCCGCTCGTGCTGCCGCCGGTGGTCGGTGGTCTCGCCCTGCTCGCGGCCTTCGGTCGGCTCGGGGTGGTCGGGGCGTTCCTCGACGACCACGGCCTGCACGTCGCGTTCACCACGACCGCGGTGGTCATCGCCCAGACCTTCGTCGCGATGCCGTTCCTGGTGTCCTCGGTCGAGGGGGCGCTCCGTGTCGAGGGCGACCGGTACGAGCGGGTCGCCGCGACCCTGGGCGCCGGGCCGACCCGGACCTTCCTGACCGTCACGACGCCGCGGGTCCTGCCGGGGATCGTGTCCGGGCTCGTGCTCTGCTTCGCCCGGGCACTCGGCGAGTTCGGCGCGACCCTGACCTTCGCCGGCAGCCTGCAGGGGGTCACCCGGACCCTGCCGCTCGAGGTCTACCTGCAGCGCGAGGTCGACCCGGACACCGCGGTGGCCCTGGCCGTCGTGCTCGTGGTGGTCGCCGTCGTGGTCATCGGGGCGTCGTCGATCCGCACCCGCGGAGCACTGGCGTGACGGGCGCGGAAACCGTGGCCGTCCGGGCGCACGTCGTCGTCGGGTCGCGGGACGTCGACGTCACGATCGAGGTCCGTGCGGGGGAGTGCGTGGCGGTCATCGGGCCGAACGGTGCCGGCAAGTCCACGGTGCTCGAGGCCCTGGCTGGACTGCTGCCGATCGACGCTGGCCGGATCGAACTCGACGGCGTCCGGGTGTCGGACCCTCGGCACACCGTCCCCGCGCACCGCCGCCGGACCGGGCTCGTCGCACAGCGGCCCGACCTGTTCCCGTTCCTCGACGTCGTCGGGAACGTCGCCTTCGGACCCCGTGCCGCCGGCGCCGGTCGCGCCGCCGCCCGGGAGCGTGCCCGCGATGCGCTCGACGCCGTCGGGGTCGCCGACCTGGCCGCCCGCGACCCCCGGACGCTCTCCGGCGGTCAGGCGCAGCGCGTCGCGATCGCCCGCGCGCTCGCCACCGACCCCGCGGTGCTGCTGCTCGACGAACCGACCTCGGCGCTCGACGTCGGCGCGCAGGACGAGGTCCGCGCAGCGCTCCGGACCGCGGTCGCCGGCCGGCCCGCCGTGCTCGCGACCCACGACCCGGTCGAGGTCGTCGCCCTGGCCGACCGCGTCGTCGTGCTCCAGGGCGGTCGGGTCGTCGAGCAGGGCACCCCCGCGGCCGTGCTCGGTCGTCCGACCAGCGCGTTCGCCGCGACGTTCTCCGGGCTCGCGCTGGTGCGCGGGACCGCCACCGGGGGTGGGATCGCGATCGACGGCGGGGGCGCGCTGACGTCGGGGACGCACGCCGTGCCTCCCGGCCGGCCCGCCCTGGCCGCCTTCCACCCGACGGCCGCCGTGCTGACGCGGGACGGCGCCGGAGCCGTGCGCACCGTCTCGTCGCTCGAGCCGCGCGACGGACTGGTCCGCGTCCGCGCCGGCGACCTGGTGGCGGACCTGACGCTCGCCCGGCTGACCGCGCTCGGCATCGTCCCCGGCGACGCGGTGCGCATCGACGTCCCCGCGGCCGAGGTGGCGGTGTACGCGCCCCGCGGTTGAGACAATGGTCCGATGACCTCCTGGTTCCCCAAGGTGTGGCCCGTGGCCACGCCGATCCTGGCGGCCGTCGTGCTCGCGTTCTCGTACGGCCGCTACGGACTCGGCACCGCCGTGGTGGTCGTCGTCGCCGTCGTGCTCGCGGTCACGGTGCTCGCGGCCGTCCACCACGCCGAGGTCGTCGCGCACCGGGTCGGGGAACCGTTCGGGTCGCTCGTGCTGGCCGTCGCCGTGACGATCATCGAGGTCGCGCTCATCATCTCGCTGTCGAGCTCCGGCGGTGCGCAGGCCGAGACCCTGGCGCGCGACACCGTGTTCTCGGCGGTGATGATCACGATGAACGGGCTCGTCGGCCTCGCGATCCTGATCGGGACCCTGCGGCACAACACCGTGCGCTTCAACCAGGAGGGTGCGAGCGCCGCGACCATGACGGTGGCCGCGCTCGCCGTGCTGACCCTGGTGCTGCCGACGTTCACCACCGGCACCGACGACGCGTCCTTCACCGGGACGCAGCTCGTGTTCGTCGCCATCGCGTCACTCGTGCTCTACGGGTTGTTCGTCGTCACGCAGACCGTGGCGCACCGCGACTTCTTCCTGCCGGTCAACCGTGCCGGCGGGGTGCTCGTCGAGTCCGAGGACGCCCACGCCGCACGCCCGTCCGGCCGCACCACGATGGTGTCGCTCGGGTTGCTCGTCGTCGCGCTCGTCGCCGTGGTCGGACTCGCCAAGGTGGAGTCGCCCGCGATCGAGGCCGGGGTCGCCGCCGTCGGCTTCCCGCCGTCGTTCGTCGGCGTCGTCATCGCGCTGCTCATCCTGCTGCCCGAGGGCATCGCCGCGTCGAAGGCCGCCGCGCGGAACCGGATCCAGACGAGCCTGAACCTGGCGATGGGGTCCGCGATGGCGTCGATCGGGCTGACGATCCCGTCGATCGCGGTCGCGTCGCTGTTCATGCCGGGGACCCTGCTGCTCGGCCTCGGGCCGTCGCAGATCGTGTTGCTCGCGCTGACGATCGTCGCGGCGGTGCTCACGGTGCTGCCCGGTCGTGCGACGCGACTGCAGGGCGGGGTGCACCTGGTGATCTTCGCCGCGTTCATCGTCCTGTCCGTCTCGCCGTAGGGCGCGGGCGGGGCGGGCGTGGGGCGGGCGCCTGGTCGTTTCGGGCGTGCCTGGTCGAATCGGGCGTACCTGGTCGGAAGTTCGCACCAGGTATGCCCGGAAGCACCAGGCATCGCGGGTGTTCTGGGAAGGAACGGGCGCGCCGCTCAGCCGCCGAACTCAGCCCCCGGCGAAGGGCGGCATGACGTCGACGACCTCCACGCCCGACAGCGAGGTCGCCCGGTCGCGCGTGGTCACACCGTCGACCAGGTACGAGCAGCGCTCCTGCAACGCACTCCAGCGCGCAGGATTCGCCACGGCAGCCTCGTCGATCGCTCCGAGGGCCGCGTCGATGGTGGCGCCCGACGTGGTCAGCGAGTCGACACCCACGGCAGCCCGGGCCGCGGCGAAGAACCGGATCGTGGTCATGGCTCAGCCGCCGATCGCGCTCATGCCGCGGGTCGGGTGCACGAGCTCGTCGCTGTCGTCACCGTGGTCGCGGGGCTTCGCCCACATCGCGAGCCGCCACAGCTCGGCGACCTGGTCGTCGTCTGCCCCGGAGCGCATCGGCCCGAGCAAGTCGGTCTCCTCGTCGGAGAACAGGCAGCTGCGCACGTGGCCGTCGGCGGTGAGCCGGGTGCGGGTGCAGTCGGCGCAGAACGACTCGGTGATGCTCGCGATGATCCCGACGGTGCCGAGCGGTTCGCCGGTGACGGCGTCGTGCACGCGGTACCGCTCGGCCGGGGCGCCGTCGCGCGGGGCGTCGTCCGGCGTGAGCACGAACGACGTCGCCAGCAGCGCGCGGGTCTCGGCCGCGGTGATCATCTCGGTGCGGTCCCAGGCGTGGTCGGGGTCGAGCGGCATCTGCTCGATGAACCGCAGCTCGTAGCCACGCTGCAGGCACCAGCGGAGGAGCTCCGGGGCGGCCTCGTCGTTGATCCCGCGCAGCAGCACCGCGTTCACCTTGATGTCGAGCCCGGCGTCGTGCGCGGCCGACAGCCCGGCGATGACCTTGTCGAGGAACGGGCGTCGGGTCACGGTGGTGAAGACGTCGGGGTCGACGGTGTCGAGCGACACGTTCACGCGCCGCAGTCCGGCGTCGTACAGGCCCTGGGCGCGGTGGGCCAGGCCGATCGCGTTCGTGGTGAGCGACAGCTCCGGGGCGTCGGGCAGTGCGGCGCACCGGGCGATCACATCGACCAGGTCGTGCCGCAGCATCGGCTCGCCGCCGGTGAACCGGACCTTGCGGACACCGAACCGCGCCGAGCCGATCCGGACCAGCCGCTCGATCTCGGTCGCCGTCATCAGGGCCTCGTCGGGGGCGAACGGCAGCCCGGCCGCGGGCATGCAGTACGTGCAGCGCAGGTTGCAGCGCTCGGTGAGCGAAACCCGAAGGTCGACGGCGCGACGCCCGAAGCGGTCGACGAGCCCGGTGGGAGCCGGGTCCACGGAGCCGGTCGTGCCGAGCAGGGTCGCGGGTGCCATGGTCGTCAGCGTACGTGCTCCACGCGCCGGAACGTCAGCCGCTCCCACCACCGGCGCCAGTCCGACCGGCTCGTCCGCAGCAGCGTGACGACCACGATGACCGCCACGGCCGCGAGCAGCCACCACCGGTAGGCGTCCGCCGACGGCCACACCCCGCGCAGCGCGATGGCCAGACCGATCGACAACCACTCCCACCGCCCGGACAGCACCACGAACGGGATGAGCAGCAGCGCGTACCAGGGGTAGCGCGGGGTCACGGCGAGGAACGTCACACCGATCATCAGGACCTCGCCGGACCAGGGGCGCGCCGGGTCCGACAACCGCCACGCGACGAACGCCGCCAGCAGGACCAGGAGCCCGACCGCCAGGGTCCCGGCGTCGCCCTTGACCACGAGCGACACCAGCGCGAAGCGGGAGCCGTCCTCGTAGCCCTCCTCGTTCAGGTAGCCGGGCAGGTACCCGAGCACGTCGAGTCCGGTCGTCAGCACGTACGGCACGTAGAGCAGCCCGAACACTGCGATGCCGATCGGGATCGCCCACCACGCCCGCCCGCGGCCGAGCAACGGTGGGTACACGATCGCCGGGATGAGCTTCGTCGCGGTCGCGGCCCCGAGCGCGATCCCGCCCCAGATCGGCCTGCCGAACGCGACGAGCACGACACCGGCCGTGGCGAGTGCGGCGCCGACGACGTCGACGTGCGAGTTGGTGACCGCCTCGGACGCGACGAGCGGCGACCAGGCCCAGAGCGCCGCCCACCAGGTCGGACGGCCGATCCGGCGGAGCACCACGACGAGCCCGATGGTCACGCCGAGCGACACGAGCAGGCCGGCGACCTGGAACGGCAGGTACTGCGCCGTCGCCGGCACGAAGAACCGCACCGCCGCGAACCACAGCTGCGCCATCGGCGGGTAGATCGTCGTGACGTCCGGCCGGTTGATCGCGGTGCAGTGCCCGTCGGCGCCGTCGCCGAGTCCGCGGAACCGGGGCTT
This sequence comes from Curtobacterium sp. 8I-2, assembly GCF_902506155.1. Lineage (NCBI taxonomy): Bacteria > Bacillati > Actinomycetota > Actinomycetes > Micrococcales > Microbacteriaceae > Curtobacterium > Curtobacterium sp. 8I-2. The sequence goes on along the minus strand of NZ_LR732826.1, from coordinate 305,767 downwards.
CAGCGGGTCGCACGTGCCGTCCACCTTGTCGGGGAACAACCAGTCGGGTCGCAGACCGGACAGTGCCGCGGACTGGGGGGTGTGCGCGTACGGTGAGACACCGGCATGCTGGACGATGCCGTCCCACGCGTACCGAGCGGAGTCGGTGCTCGTGTTCGGCGGGCCGACCAGGGCAGCGATGCCGATCACCACCGCTCCGCCGATGACCATGGTGGTCATCCACCGGACGGGCACGAAGCGCACCGCGAGCACGGCGATGACGAAGACGGTCCAAGCGATCAGCGTCCACGCAACGAATGCAGAACGATGGCCCGATCGGAGGAACCCCAGATGCGTGACGCCGACGGCGATGACGCCCGACAGGGCCAGCACTCCGACGACGGCCAGCACGGTGCCGATCCGCGCGGCGGTGCCGTCGGCCAGGGACGGTCGGAGGGCACGCAGTCGGTCGCTCATGGTGCGTCGAGGCTATCCGGCGTCCAGCGTCTGCTGCACGACGGACGAGCAGCTCTGGCGTCCCCCAACCGCAACGCCCGTTCGGCGGTGGTGCTCGGACGCCTGCTCGGCATCGCGTTCCTGATCTGCTTCGGCACCGGGATCTACAGCCACCTGCTGCAGGAACCGCTCGGCTGGATGCGGTTCCCGACACGGCCGACGCAGCTGTACCAGTTCACGCAGGGCCTGCACATCACGACCGGTATCGCGATCATCCCGCTGCTGCTCGCCAAGCTCAACACCGTGATGCCCGCCCTGGTGCAGGTGCCGCCGGTGCGCGGCGTGCTGCACCTGCTCGAGCGGCTGTCGATCGCGGTGCTCGTGTCCGCGTCGATCATCCAGGTCGTCACCGGCCTGCTCAACACGTACCAGTGGTACCCGTGGCCGTTCCCGTTCCGCCAGGTGCACAACGCGATGGCGTACGTGATCATCGGCTCGCTGGCCATCCACATCGCGGCCAAGCTGCGGGTCATCGCCCGCTACTGGCGGAAGCGCGACTCCTACGACGTGCACGGCCGGTTCATCGCGGACCCCGCGTCCGGCAGTGAGCTGCTCCCACCGGGCCTGGACGATCGTGGTGCGTCCGCCCCGAGCGCTGCGGTCGCCGAGACCGCCGGGTCCACCGCCCCCGGCCTGCTGGGCCGCGTGTTCCGCTGGATCGACGGCGTCGACGGCGTCGACGGCGTCGACGGCGTCGACGCCGCCGCCGGCGGCGCCGAGTCCCGTCCCACCGGACCGGACGCGGCCCCGGAGACCCGCGAGGTGTCCGAGGAGCCGAGTCCCGCCCAGCCGACGGCCGACGTGCCGGAGCCGGACCGGGCCTCCCGGCCGACGCCGGAAGCAGCCACCGGACGACGCCAGCGCATCGCCCGACGCGGGTTCTTCGCCGGTGTGACGGCGGCGACCGTGGGGGTCGTCGCGCTCACGGCGGGGCAGTCCTCGAAACTCGCGGAGCCGTTCAACGTCTTCGGCGCCCGTGGGCGTGGCATCGGCGCGAACGGCCTGCCGGTCAACCGCACCGCGCGTGCCGCCGGCGTGCTCGCCAGCGCGACCGCAGCCGACTGGACGCTCACCGTCGTCGGCCACGACGTGAGCCGGACCTTCGTCCGGGCGGAACTCGTGGCGCTCGGCACCGCGCAGGTCGACCTGCCGATCTCGTGCGTCGAGGGCTGGAGCCAGATGGGTACCTGGAAGGGCGTGCGGATGCGCGACCTGCTCGACGCCGTGCAGGCGCCGCAGGGATCGCACGTGCGGGTGACGAGCCTGGAACGGCACGGCGGCTACCGGATCATGGACATGGGGCCGGAGTACGCCGAGGACCCGACGACGCTCGTCGCCCTCGAACTGAACGGCGCGACACTCGACCTGGACCACGGGTTCCCGGCGCGGATCATCGCTCCGGGGCGGCCCGGTGTGCTGCAGACCAAGTGGATCGAGAAGATCGAGGTGCTCCGGTGAAGGCCGCGCGGATCGTGCTCGTGGTGATCGGTGTGCTGGTCATCGCGTTCGGGGCGTACGTGCTCGTGACGTCCGTCACGCCGAAGCGCATCGGCGGGCTCGGGGTGTGGCTGCTCGCGGCGGTGGTGCTGCACGACGCGATCCTGTCGCCGTTCGTGGTCGGTGCCGGGCTGTTGCTGCGTCGGGCCGGACGCTCGTTGCGGGCCTGGGTGCTCGTCGTCGTGCAGGCGGCGATCGTGCTCGGCAGCGTGCTCGCCCTGGTGGTGCTGCCGGAGATCGCGGCCAAGGACCACGGGCAGAAGAACCCCACTGTGCTGCCGTTCGACTACGGCACGCGGCTGCTGCTCGTCGAGGGGGCGCTCGTCGTCGTCGTGGTGGTCGTGCTCGTGGTCGGGGTGCTGCGGTCGCGTCGCGCAGGTGGGCCGTCTGGTTCGGCCGGTTCGTCCGCGGTACGCAGCACTGGTTAAAGGGACAACCTTTCGGTATGATCAGGCCATGACCGAGGAGACCCCGTGGCTCACCCGCGAGCAGCTGCGCGCGTGGATGAAGCTCGTCGCGGTCATGGAACTCCTGCCGGCGGCGCTCGACCAGCAGCTCCAGCGTGACGCCGACCTGACGCACTTCGACTACATGGTCATCGCGATGCTCTCCGAGACCGACACCAGGACCCTGCGGATGTCCGCGCTCGCCTCGGCCACGAACGCCTCGTTGCCGCGGCTGTCGCACGTGGTGTCCCGGCTCGAGAAGCGCGGGCTCGTCACCCGGTGCCCGTCGACCTCCGACCGCCGGGCCACCGACGTCCGGCTGACCGACGCCGGCTACGCCACCATCGTCGACGCCGCTCCGGACCACGTCCGCACCGCCCGCCGGGTGGTCATCGACGCGCTCTCCGACGAGCAGGTCGCGCAGCTCGACGGCATCGCGGCGTCGCTCCTGACGCGCCTCGACCCCGAGGGGCGGTTCGCGGCGCTGACCTACCCGCGCGAGGACGACGACACCGCGATCTGCGAGCAGCGGCTGACGGGTGCGGCGACGGACTGAGCGGCCCTGCGCGGTGCGCTGCGGCCGATCGTCGGTCGTGGTGCTTGCAATAGGCTCGCCCCATGACCGACCCCGCCGCGCCGTCCGACACGTACTCCTACCTCGGACCCGCCGGCACCTTCACCGAGGCGGCCCTGAAGCTCGTCGAGGCCGCCGCCGGCAAGCCCTGGCGGAGCGTCAACAACGTCGGTGAGGCCCTGGACGACGTCATGTCCGGCCGCTCCGTCGGGGCCGTCATCGCGATCGAGAACAGCGTCGACGGCGGAGTCAGCGCCACGCAGGACGCCCTGGCCCGGATCCCCGGCGTGCGGATCGTGGGGGAGTACCTGGTCCCGGTCGACTTCGTGCTCGTCGCCCGACCCGGCACGACCCTGGCCGACGTCCGCACCGTGAACGCACACCCGGTCGCCTACGCGCAGACCCACAACTGGCTCGAGGCGAACCTGCCCGGCCACGGCCACATCCCGGCGTCGTCGAACGTCGCCGCGGCGCTCGCCCTGCTCGAGGCGGACCCCACCGCCGACGCCGCCGTCGCACCGCCCGGCATCACCGACCACCACGACGTCGTCGTGCTCGCATCATCCATCGGCGACAACGCCTCGGCGGTCACCCGGTTCGTGCTCGTGTCGAAGACGCTCGCGCTGCCCGAACCGACCGGAGCCGACAAGACGAGCGTCATCGTCGAGCTGCCCGCCGACCACCCCGGCGCCCTGGTCGACATGCTCGAACAGTTCGCGACGAGGGGCATCAACATGGGGCTGCTGTCGTCACGGCCGATCGGTGACGAGCTCGGCCGCTACCGGTTCGTCATCGACCTCGACGGGCACGTGCGCGACGAGCGGGTGGCGGACGCGCTGCTCGGCCTGCGGCGGTTCAGCCCGCGTGTGACGTTCCTCGGGTCGTACCCGCGGGCAGACGGTGCCCGCCCCGAGGTGCCGGCGCGCTACTCGGACGCCGCCTTCGTCGAGGCGCGCGACTGGTTGCGCGCCATCGTGTCCGGCGAGCCCGGGGCGCGGTAGCGCGGCCCGCGGCCCGCGGCCCGCGGCCCGCGGCCCGCGGCCCGCGGCCCGCACGACAGGGTCAGGCTCAGGGCACCTGGCGCGAGCCGTGGCGGTCGTCCGCCGGGTCCGGCACGCGCACGGAGAGCCCCATCGGATCGATCCGCGAGCGGAAGGCGATGACCTCGCCCACCGGGTCGCCGTCGATCTCGAACTCGTCGGGGCGCTCGAGCCGCGCCGTGAACTCCTGCCCACGCAGGTAGCGCAGGGGCCGTTCCTCGCGCGAACGCGACACGATCTTCTTGCCGACCGCGGTCTTGCCCAGGTTCGACCGGCGGAACGCCCGCAGGATCCCGTTCTCCCAGAACACCCGCGCCCCGATCCGGACCCAGCCGAAGAACCCGCGGGGACGCATCACGGCGATGTCGAACACGCCGTCGTCGATCTCGGCGTCGGGCAGCAGGATCGCGCCGGCCTGCAGCATGCCGCAGTTGCCGACGATGAGCGAGTGCGCCCGGAGCGAGTGGTTGCCGTCGTCGTCGAGCTGGTAGCGGAACTCGAACGCGTTCGCGTCGCGCACCGAGCGGAACAGCGAGTCGACGTAGGCGAGCCAGCCGACCTTCTTCTTCAGCTCGGGCCGGGTGTTCACGAGCATCCGGGCGTCGAGCCCGAGGCCGGCCATCACCAGGAAGCCGAAGCGTTCGCGCTCGCCGCCGGGACGCTCCACCTTGAGCATGCCGAAGTCGATCTTGCGGTCGTCGCCGTGGAAGATCGTCCGGACGCTCGCAGCCAGGTCGTCGAGGGGCAGCTTCATGTTGCGCGCGAGCAGGTTGCCGGTACCGCTCGGCAGCAGGGCCAGGGTCGAACCGGCCTCGTGCACGACCTCGGCGACCGCACGGACCGTACCGTCACCACCGGCCGCCGCGACGACGTCGGCACCGGCCTCGATCGCTTCGCGGGCCATGCCGCCGCCCGGGTCTTCTTCCGAGGTCTCGAACCACAGGGTCTCGGCCCAACCGGCCTGCTCCTGGTGTTCCTGGACCGTGCGCTTGAAGGTCGGCAGGTGCACCTTGACCGGGTTGTAGACCACCGCGGCCGTCCGCTGCTCGGTGGGGAGGGCGTCCTGGTCCGCGGGCGCGGTCTCCGAAGGGCTCGACATACGTCCACGCTACCGATCGAGGCTGCGTGCGGTTGCCCCTGTCTAGGATGGAGCGGTGATCGATCCACAGCTGCTCCGCGACAACCCGGACGTCATCAAGGCTTCACAGCGGGCACGCCGTGCCTCCGAGGCCGTCGTGGACGAAGCCGTGGCCGCCGATTCCGCCCGCCGCAGCGCGATCACCTCGTTCGAGTCGCTCCGCGCCGAGCAGAACGCGTTCGGCAAGACCGTCGCCAAGGCCCCGAAGGACGAGAAGGCCGCGCTCGTGCAGCAGGCCCAGGCCCTCGCCGCCAAGGTGAAGGAGGCGCAGGCCACCGTCACCGCGGCCGAGGACACCTTCAACACCGTCGTCCGCAGCATCCCGAACGTCGTGCTCCCCGGGGTCCCCGAGGGCGGCGAGGACGACTTCGTCACACTCCGCACCGTCGGCACCAAGCCCGAGTTCGACTTCGAGCCGAAGGACCACGCCGACCTCGGCGAGCACCTCGGCATCATCGACATCCCGCGCGGCGTGAAGGTCTCCGGCTCACGCTTCTACTTCCTGCGCGGCATGGGCGCCCGGCTCGAGATCGCGCTGATGTCGCTCGGCCTCGACCGTGCGATCGCCGCGGGCTTCGAACCGCTCATCACCCCGACGCTCGTGCGCCCCGAGACGATGGCCGGCACCGGGTTCCTCGGCGAGCACGCTGCCGAGGTCTACCGGCTCGAGGCCGACGACCTGTACCTGACGGGCACGAGCGAGGTCGCCCTGGCCGGCTTCCACGCCGACGAGATCCTCGACATCGAGAAGACCGCGCACCGCTACGCCGGCTGGTCGACCTGCTACCGGCGTGAGGCCGGGTCGGCGGGCAAGGACAACCGCGGCATCCTCCGCGTGCACCAGTTCAACAAGCTCGAGATGTTCACCTACGTGCACCCCGACCAGGCCGAGGCCGAGCACGAGAAGCTCGTCGGGTACCAGGAGCAGATGCTGCAGGACCTCGGGCTGCACTACCGCGTGATCGACGTCGCCGGCGGTGACCTCGGCACGAGCGCCGCGAAGAAGTACGACATCGAGGCCTGGGTCCCGACGCAGGGCACGTTCCGCGAGCTCACCTCGACGTCGAACTGCACGACCTACCAGGCCCGCCGCCTCGACATCCGCTACCGCACCGAGAGCGGCAAGACCGCCCCGGTCGCCACCCTGAACGGCACCCTCGCCACCACCCGCTGGATCGTCGCGATCCTCGAGACGCACCAGCAGGCCGACGGTTCCGTCGTCGTGCCGGAGGTCCTGCGCCCCTACCTGGGCGGCGTCGAGGTGATCGAGCCCCGATGAGCACCCAGGGGCGGTTCGTGGACGGATCCGAGCAGGGCGCGGGCGCCGAGGCACCCGCGCGCACCAAGCGCTGGCTGGTCGCGCTCGACATCGACGGCACCACCATGCGCGAGGACGGTGTCATCACACAGGCGGTGGTCGCCGCCGTCCGGAACGCCGAGGCCGCCGGCCACGAGGTCATGCTCTCCACCGGCCGCAGCGAGGGCATGACCGTGCCCCTGCTCGAGACCCTCGGCATCCGGCCGAAGTACCTGGTCTGCGCCAACGGTGCGCTCGTCCTGGCCCGTCGCGCCGACGGCTCCTACGTGCGCGAACACGTCGAGCGGTTCGATCCGTCCGAGGTGCTGCAAACCATCCACGGTGCGCTCGAGAACGCCGCGTTCGGTGTCGAGGACGAGACCGGCCACTTCCTGCTGTCCGGCAACTTCCCCGACGACACGATGACCGTCGAAGGTGAGCACGTGCCGTTCGAGCAGCTGCTCGGCGTCGAGGCCACCCGCGTCGTCGTCATCTCGCCCGGCCACGACACCGAGGACTTCCTGCAGATCGTCGAGCAGATGGGCCTGCACAAGGTCTCCTACTCCGTCGGCTGGACCTCGTGGCTCGACATCGCCCCCGAGGGCGTCACCAAGGCCACCGCCATGGAACGCGTCCGCGAGTGGCTCGACATCCCGCGTTCCCGCGTCTTCGCCGCGGGAGACGGCCGCAACGACATCGACATGCTCCGTTGGGCCTCGACCTCCGGTCGCGGCATCGTCATGGGCCAGGCCCCCGACGACGTCGTCGACGCCGGCAACGAGCTCACCGGCGGCATCGCCGACGACGGCTTGGCAGCGGCGCTCGACTCGCTTCCGCGCTAGTCCGCCTCCGCGCGCACCCCTGCCTGGAGGCCCGTTAGACTTCCAGGGACGCGATCACGTCTCGCCACGTGGTCGCGTCACTGGAGGGTTGTCCGAGCGGCCGATGGAGCCTGTCTTGAAAACAGGTGGGCAGAGATGTCTCGTGGGTTCGAATCCCACACCCTCCGCGATGGGGCCTTTCGGAATTCGGAAGGTCCCATTTTCGAAGTTCCTCGGGGTAACCGCCTGTTCACTGCGGACTAGCGGCGACTTTTCCCGGCTGACGGGCGGTAGCCCGGCGAGCTTTTCTTCCGCAGCGCAGCGCGTCCGGGGCCGGTTAGATTCGTCGTTGCAAGGCCTGACCTGGGGTTTCATGGCTCATCGCAGGTGGTGGGCGGTCGTATGCAAGTTCGAGATTGCGGGCGGGTTGGAGTGCGCGGTCTGGGCGGTTTCGCCGCGACTTGTTCGGCTTCGTGGCACCCGCACCCGCACCCGCGGCCGCCGAGAACGCACGCACCGAACTAGGCTGCGCCGCCACTATGAGCGCGAGCCTACTGGGCTCCGCATCGAATTTGAGACTGGGGGAGAGCGCCGTAGAGACTTCGCTCGGCGACTCAATCCTGTTGTCCAGCTAACCGATTTGGGCTTGGAGCCGATAAGGCGCGATTGGGGGAGATGTATGACGACAACACGCGCGATCTCGGTGATGACGCTCGCCGACGTCCTTCGGCACAGTGATCTTCGATTCGCCCATGCCGACACGGACCCGCTCCCTGCGTCTCCCGGTGTCTACTGCCATGTGGACCCTTCGGACGGTGCAGTCCTCTATATCGGCTCCGCCGCAGGCAATCACGGTCTGCGACGCCGACTCGGCAGCGAGCTGAACTGGATCGCTGCCACAGCCGGTGATGATGGCTATCTATCCCGCCGCACCAATCGTGCAGCTGTGATAGCCGGCCTGGTCGAGCACCGGACGCAAGCGCATTACGCGATCACCTCGACGGGGGCCGACGCGCGCGCCTGGGAGCGTCGTCTAGTGCACCTGAGCGTGTTGCTGACCGGCGCGCCGCCGCTGCTTCGGGGTTGGGACGTTCGAGGTGCTTCCGCGGAGGCCTTCCATTGGGCCCGAGCGCGTCTACAGCCCTGATTACCTGTCCACCTATGCAGAAAGTTCTCAATGCCCACCTTCAAGTACGTCGTCCCGAACGACGCCCAGTCGCTCACGGACCTGATCGTCGCCAAGCCGACCAACGCCGCGCTCATCCAATTTGATGCACTCCAACCAGCCGAGCAGCGTCTTGTTCGCGCTGAACTCACCGCACGCGCAGAAGATCGCCAGCAAGGTCGGGTGCTGACCGTCCTGGTTGCAGCAGCCACACTGGTCATCGGATTCCTCGGGCTCATCTTCAACGTCGCGTTCTCCGCTCATGGAGCAGCGCTGTCCTGGGAAGGGCCGGCTCGGATCATCGGCCTCTTGGTCCTGGTTCTGCTCGCCAGCTACGTAGGCATCTGGATCCGAATCGAGTACCTCGACTCGCGCGCCCTCCGCGCCCGCGCCATGCTCGAAGCACTTCGCCCTGCAGAGTGATCTGTGATCACATAGTTGGTCGACGGACCTGTAGTGCTGCCGAGCACGCGAGCACGCGAGCGCGGTGTACGCGGGCACGGAGATGTTGGGGACGGGAGCGGTTGCCCCTATGACAGCGGTGATGCGTGTGTGCCTCTGAGAGGCTGACTCGCGCGAGGCGTCGGTTCAAGCGCGACATGCCTATTTGACTGCGCGCTGATGGAGCGATCTGCCCGCGGACCCCTACAGTAGGGTTTATTGACGATGCGTCAACAACGATGGCGTGTCCCTCTCGATCGGATTGACATGGCGCGCACCTACCGCCCGTTCCTCGCCGCGAAAGCAGGCGAGGCCACCGCGTTGTCTAGCTTCTCAGCGTGGTCAAACTTCGAGCCGGTTCTTCGTATTCCGCCGCAGGACAAGGATTGGGTTGCTGGCGGCTACAAGAAGACGCTTGACCACCATTTGGATGCGGTCATCGAGCGGATCACCAACGCGGTTGGGGCACACAGCGTGTACATCGACATCGAGCCGCTCGGCACGGAAGGGTCCACCCGCGGCGTGCACCCGCTGGAATGGGTGTTGTCCGAGTGCGCACGCCTTGGAATGAACGTTCGGCCGGTGCTTCGGGCTACGTCATCGTCGGCTGCCCTTGCGGCTGCTCGCGCCCATCACGCCGCGGCGGGTACCGGCGTTGGAGTGTACGTCGCCATCGACGACTGGGAGACTGGAGCCAGCGCTGCTGGCCGCGGGCTGATTTCCTCCATCGGCCTCGCTGACGCGGTGATCGACCTCTTCGTGGATGCGGGTCCCGCGCCGTCGACGGCGTCCCCGGTGGACCTCGACGCCGAAGTTGACGCGCTGACAGCAGGACGCTCGTTCCGGTCTGTCACTGTCGGGTCGGCGGGCTTCGTGGATGCCCGTGCTGTGCCGAAGGGCCAGATGTTGCATCCGCGCCTCGACCTGACGACATGGCTGTCGACGTACGGCCTCCGTGCCGGGCTCGGGAAGTCGACCGTGGACTTCTTCGACTATGGCATCGAGAACCCGTGGTACTTCGGCGGGGAGGTGAACCCGGCGTTCCTGTCCTTCAGCGCGTTCTTCCGGTATACGGCGGGGCGGCAGTGGGTCCTCGCGAAGGGAGACCTCTATAAGGGCAGTGGCGGCTCTGGCCGCGGAGGTGAAGCGATGGTAGATGCGCTCACCGATTTGACCAGGCATCCGCTCTACAAGGATATGTTCGCGACCGAATCGGATGCTTGGATTGATCAGGTCGTCGCGAGGACGACCGGTCCCAGCAACCCGCAAGGTTGGCGGAGGTGGGGCACGCTTCGCCACATCGCAATCACTGAGCGGCAGGTCTCCAGTCTCGCCTGAGCTGCAGACGCGATCTGACAGCGTCGCGGAGGGCGTTCGTTGAGGCCTGCTCCACAAGCGCCCTTCGGAGCTGGGTACCGTTCTTCGAGCGCATGCCTCGATCTGATCCGAGTAACGCGAGTACTTCCAGCGCTTCATCTCGCCAGAGCAAGCTGGTCAGGTACCACGGGTCGAGGGTCCTGTTCCGGCGTGCTTGCGAGCGTCGGACCAGCCGCATCCCACTGCGTGTGGTGCGGGCCTCCGTCACTCCCCACCAATCTGGAATGATCCGGCGCGCACCGTCGAGGTGGCGGGTGTCGACAACGAGCGTGACGTAGTCAAACACGCGTGAGTACACCTCGACCTGCGTTGGCAGACGGCGAAGCGAGTCGCGTTCGCTTTTGATCTCGAATCCGTGCAAATGGTCGCCGATAAGAGCGACGTCGACTCGGGCCTCGCCGGCGATACCCATCTCCTCGACGATGTACTGCTGCCGCCGCGCGCGCGCGAGTTGCGACAACAACGCAGCACGCAGGTCTGCATCGGTCGTTCCAGCCGACCGTTCGGAGGCTGCCATCGAAGGTGCGATGGCGGTCATGCGGACTCGATCACGGTCACGGGAGTGGGCATCCTCTGAGGCGTCGGGGCAGCATGCCGCCAACTCTAGTTCCGAGCGTCCGGCTGTGCGGTCCCTCCGTGCGGTCGTCGTTCACTTCTGAACGGATGCCGTCGAGTGCACCCTCGCTGGGCATGAGGTGCTTGATCGGCACGTTCACACTCGCCAAAGACCTCAGATGAGGCAGCTGCAAGCGGGGGCCATCGAATTGTGACACGATGCCGACGTGGGGGTGTCGCCATGAGCGGTGAGGCGCGTCGCGCATGGGTGCGTCGAGTTGCGAGTTGCGTTCTATCGTCCCTGCCTCCACGGCAGCGAGCGAAGTGGGAAGCCGCATCGCAGGGTTACTCGGAGCTGGACCGGGCTCTCGCCTATGTGCACATCGGGCTAATGCACCAACGGGGTGTCGCTTCGGATGCGATGGGGATGCCAGTCGACCTGTTGGACACAGCTGTGATCCGCGATGTGGGCGTGCACGGGTGGCGCATTGGGTCGGCCGACATTCGGGTTGTCCTCACGCTTGAGGAAACATGGCAGGCCTTGTTCGAGCTTGGCAGCGAGTTTGGGCTGCTGTCGCCAGCATTGAAGTCCCATCTTCGGTCTTGGCTGCCGACAGTCCCGCGACCGCAACCGCGCGGCGATGGTTCGGCACCGCGAACGGAGGCTCCGTCGGTGTCCGGGCCGGATCCGCATCCGCTGTCCGATGTCGATCCATGGCTTCAGCGATTGAAGTTGAGCGGAGTGCCTGAGGATCAGATTCCTGCGACGCAGTTGGAGCAGTTCTGGTGTGAACCGCGGGATGTTGCAGTTTCGGCGTGGGCGCTCGACACGGTTGCGAGGGTCATCGAACTGCCGAAGGTGATCGGGTGGCCGGACGACGGTGCGGCCATCCCACCGTGGCTGCGGGACCTCGTGGTCAGCGTGAATGGACGTGCGCTGGTCGCTTCCACCGGTGCTGTGTCCGAATGGGTGGTGGTTGCCGAGAACGATGAGGAAGCGGCGGCGTATCGCCGTTCCGCGTACAACCCCGACGTGCGGGTTGGAATTGACCGTGGACGCAACGTCATGATCTACCACGTGCCGTTCGACGATGAAGAACCAGCGGTCATGACTTTCGGGTACCCGTTGCACAGTCAGCAGGACGTCGCCGAGCTTGCGCTGCTCGGCGCGACTGGTCGGATCCGAATGGACCTGCTTCAACTGGATCAGTCGGGCACAATGCAGTACCTCGGATCCTGGTACGTCGACCTGACCGACGACGTCGTAGCGATCATCGGCATCCTCGTCCAGCGCGCCCGCGACGCTGCGATGCCTCGAATGATGTGGTGGGCGAGCGAGCAGGAGCGCGTACTAGACGGTGCGGCGGCCGCCGAACGCGCGGCATTCGAAGCACTCTGGGCCGTTGACGACGTTGCGAGCAGTGCGCCCGAAAGTCCTCTCCGAACGCGGTGGGACGAGTATCTGCGTGCACAGTCGGCCGCAGCAGCAGCAGCCTCGCTCGGAGCCCCCATCGACGCGGATCTGGTCGCGGCAACTCGACAGCGTGTCATCGCGGAACGCAACCGGCTACCGCGACCTGACCATCACCTCGCGCACCACCACCTGCAACGCGGCGAAGCGTACCTCGTCTTCACCTACTCCGAAGACGCGTCCGCGCAACTCGGCGTGCGCGCAGTCTGGACGACCGACAGCGGCCCTCAGGGACGTGAATTCGACGTCTCCGAGCACGTCCATCTGCTCGCCGGCACCCACGACGTCAACGACCTCTGCGGCCGCCTGGCGACCGTCCTGTCCGACCTTTCGGAACTCATCAGCGACGGCGTTCACCACGTGTTCGTGAACGTCGCAGGCGCGATCTATGCGCTTCCGTTTCACGAGTCGCTCCTCCGAGTCGGGTTCGATCGAGCCACGTACACGCACACCCTTGACGTGGTTGTGCCAACCTCACGTGCTGATGAACCCACGGTGACGGTCTACGGTTCCGCTGGCGATGGCCCGAACCACCTCGACACCCTCGACCTCGAACTGCAACTCGTCGCCAATGCCTGGTCTACAACTCGCGCAACAGCTCTCGACCTCAGCCAGCCGGGCACGATCCTGCACCTCGCCGGGCACGGCCACACCGGACCCGCACAATCGGACATCTCGCTCCAGATCGATGGACCACAACGCACGCCCCTATCAGCCACCGACGTGCTTCTCACCCGCTTCGACACGCCCCCAGCGCTCGTCGTCCTCTCAGCCTGCTCCACAGGCGCGGGCCGGTACGGCACCCTCCAGCCGATGGATGCTGTCCCCCTCGACATAGCTTTCCTCCAACGCGGCGCCGGCTGCGTCATCTCCACCGCCGCACCCGTCAACGACTTCATCGCCACGTACTTCGCGATCATCCTGCACACCGAACTCGCAGCACACGGAGACATCTGGGCCGCATACGCGTTCACTCGCCGCTGCTGCGCCAACCCCGACGTGGTAGACGAGGACGCCACACTGCGAGCCAAACTTGACGCCCTCTGGCCAAATTGGCGAAGCCAGCTCGCCGCTGTGCCCGCCGATCAGCGGAGCGACTGGATGCTCTATCGGCTCTCCGGACGGCCCGGCACCTTCTCCTGACAGCCCGACACACCCCGGCACCGCCGCCGGAATGTCCGCTCGCTACCGTGATCGTATGCAAAGTCACCCCTCGCGCGTATGCAAAACCGGCGATGGCCCGTCGCGGATCGCTGCTACGACGCCCGAGAAGCGAATTGCAAAAACCCCCGCGATGGACACACGGTTGCGCCCACTCCGCCTCGACGACGCGGCCGTCCTGGCTGCGGTCATCACCGAGAACGCCGACCACCTGCGACCGTGGGAACCGGCCCGTGCACCGTCGTACTTCACCGAGTCCGGGCAGCGGGACGTCATCACGCAGGCCCTCGCCGCGCAGCGGTCCGGCAACGCGGTGCCCTTCGTCATCGAGTCGACCGACGGGGAACTCCTCGGCCGCATCACGCTGAGCGGTGTCGTCCGTGGCGCCCTGCAGTCGTGCGCGATGGGGTACTGGATCCGCGCCGACCGCACGCGCCAAGGCCACGCGTCCCGCGCTGTCCGCGCGGCCGCCGATCACGCGTTCGACGTGCTCCGTCTGCACCGGGTGCAGGCCGAGACCCTGCCCGAGAACGTCGGCTCGCAGCGCGCGCTCGAGTCGGCCGGCTTCACCCGGTACGGCTTCGCGCCGGAGTACATCAAGATCGACGGGGTCTGGCGCGACCACGTCATGTTCCAGCTCCTCGCGCCGACGCCGGCCCCGTGATCGAGGTCGTCGAGTACCGGGGTGAGTGGCCCGAGCGGTTCCGGCAGCTGCACGATGCGTACGCCGCCGCACTCGACGACGCCGACGTGCCGTTCCGGAGCATCGAGCACGTGGGCAGCACGTCCGTGCCGGGCCTGGCGGCGAAGCCCGTGCTCGACGTCGACGTCGTGGTGGACACCGATGACGTGCCGGCCGCGGTGGCGGCGATGGCGACGATCGGGTTCGCGCCGCGTGGTGACCTGGGGGTTCCGGGGCGGCAGGCGTTCCGGGCTCCGGAGCGCTTCGCCCCGACGAACACCTACGTCGTCGCAGCCGGGTCGCTCGCGCTGCGGAACCACCTGGCCGTCCGCGACGTGCTGCGTGCCGACCCGGCGCTCCGCGACGAGTACGCCGCGGTGAAGCGCCGGGCAGCCACGGAGGCCGAGGACATCGACGACTACATCGAGCGCAAGAGCGAGGTGCTGGGACGGATCCTGGGCGTCGGTGGCCTGTCCGACGACGAGCGCGCCGCCATCACCGCCACGAACCGTCGGATCACGGACCGCGGCGCGGGCGGCTGACGCGATCGGGGCGGGTGGCGGTTCTGGTTCAGGAATCCGGGTGATCGTGAACCAGAACCGTCAGCGCCCGAACGGGAACAGGTCTCAGGCGCTGGCGAGCATCGGGTAGAGCGCAGTGAGCGGGGCGCTCAGGCCGGCACGGACGTCGCGGCTGACCTGGTCGGCGAGGACCTCGTGCTCGCCGGCCTCGACCGCGTCCCAGATCGAACGCACGATGTCGGCGGGGTCGGACTTCTCGACGTCGAGGTCGGCGATCATGCCGGTGTCGGTGTAGCCGAGGTGGGCGCCGACGACCTGGGTGCCCTGGGGCGCGAGCTCGAGGCGCAGGGAGTTCGTGATCGACCAGAACGCAGCCTTCGACGCCGAGTACGCGCCGGCGAGGGCGACCCAGCTCAGGGCGGAGTGCACATCGATCAGCGCACCGTTCGCGATCGAGGGGGCGAAGGTCTTGGCGACGCGGAGTGCGCCGAAGACGTTGGTGGCGAAGATGCGCTCGACCTCTTCGACGGAGACGTCGACGAGCGGGTCGGAGCCGGCGATCCCGGCATTGTTCACGACGACGGTCACGTCAGCCGCGGCGCGGGCTGCGGCGTCGACGCTCTCCTGGCTCGTGACGTCGAGGGCGAGCGGGACGATGCGCTCGTCGTCCCAGGTGCGCGGGTTGCGGGCGGTCGCGTAGACCTTGGTGGCGCCACGCTCCAGTGCCTGGCGGACGAACTCGGCGCCGAGGCCGCCGTTCGCTCCGGTGACGAGGACGACGGCGTTGGTGAGGTTGGTCACGAGTGCTCCAGAGAAGAGAAGATGAGTACGGAAACCGAACCTAGCACGTTGTGTCCGGAAATCGAACCCAGCTAGGATGAACACATGCTCGGCATCCTCGGCGGCGACGAGCGCTGCCCCATCGCACGCTCCCTCGACGTCCTCGGCGAGAAGTGGACGCTCATGATCGTCCGCGACGCCCTCGGCGGCTCGACCCGCTTCAGCCAGTTCCAGCAGAGCCTCGGCATCCCGCGCGAGGTCCTGACCGCACGCCTGGCCTCACTCGTCGACGGGGGAGTGCTCGAGCGCACGACCTACAAGCCCGAGGGAGCCCGTGCCCGCGAGGAGTACGTCCTGACCGGCGCCGGCCGCGACCTGTCGCTCGTGCTGCTCGCCCTCGGTGGCTGGGCCGACCGGCACCGCCCGTCCGAGCGGCCGTCGGACCTGCGCTTCGTCGACGCCGTCAGCGGCGAGGCGGTCGAGGCCGCCGCCGTGACGGTGGATGCGCAGCAGCGCATCCCGACCGCGCGCCTGCGTGCCGTCATGGAGCCGGCGCCCTGAACGCGACCAGCTGACGGACAGGAGGCCCGTGGCGGCCCCGCCCCCGAACCTCCAGTCCGCTTTTGGGTGCGTCAGCGACGCACGTCGCACCCGCAGCTCGCGCCGAGGACCAACTCGGCGGGGACCAGGTCGCGGTGCCACTGGTTGTCGGCGTCGAGGCCGAGCACACGGTCGACCGCGGCGACCGCCATCGTCTCGATCGGCTGCCGGACCGTGGTGAGCTGCGGGTTCGTGTAGTCCGCTTCGGCCGCGCCGTCGAACGACACGATCGCGACGTCCTCGGGGACCCGCAGACCGAGCTCCCACAGTGCCCGCATGACGCCGATCGCCTGCATGTCCGAGCTGACGAAGACGGCTCGGGGCCCGGTCTCGTCGGCGAACATGCGGAGTCCGGCTTCGTAGCCACCGCGGCGGGTGAAGTCGGTACGAACGATGGGCCCGTCGGGCAGGCCGGCCTGGCGCAAGGCACGCATCCAGCCCTGCTCGCGGAGCTCCATCGAGCCGGTGTGTCCCATCACCAGCCCGATCGAGGGGTAGCCGTGCTCGACCAGGTGGCGGGTCCCGTCGAGGGCGCCGCGCAGGGCGTCGACACCGATGCTCGCGTACTCGGGGACCTCGAAGAACGTGTTGAGCAGGACCATCGGCAGGCCGGGGTCGGTGACGGTCGACAGGTCCGGGTGGGTCATGATGCTCGTCACGATGACGCCGTCGACCTGGCGGGCTGAGAGGCTGCGGAGCCGCTCACGCTCCTGGGCGGCATCGCCGTCGCTGTTGGCGAGCAGGACGTCGTAGCCGCGTGCTGCGGCGGCGTGCGTGACGGCGACGGCGAGCTCGGACCAGAAGGGGTTGTCGAGCTCCGGAACGATCAGGCCGAGCATCTTCGACGAGCCGGTGCGCAGGGCCTGGGCGCTCGCGTTCGGGCGGTAGCCGAGGACGCGGATGGCCTCGCGGACACGTGCGGCGGTGGCGGCGGCGACGGGGCGGGGGCCGTCGTGCACGACGTAGCTGACGACGGAGGTGCTGACACCGGCGTAGCGGGCGACGTCCGCGCGGGTGACCGCCCTCGGGTTCGTCGGGACGGTCACGGGTGCCACCTTCGTCGGGTCCGGGAGCGTCGTTCGGGTGCCGGCCACGACGGACCGGCACCCGAACGACACGTGTTACTCGGACGCGATCGTAGCCGACGACGTGCTGCCGGCTGACGTCGGTGCGCTCGTCGGCGTCGCGGGCGTCGCTCCGGCGTTCGTCGTCTCCGGGGCGTCGCCGAAGTCCGGCACCTCGAGCCGGGCGCCGCCCTGCAGCGCCGACTGGTGGGCGATGATGCCCGGCAGGGTGAAGCGCGCGGCGGTCCAGGCGTTCACCGGCGGCAGGGTCCGGTCGACGACGGCGCGGACGAAGTCGTCGGCCAGGAACTGGTGGCTACCCTCGTGCCCGGTCGGCACGCCGTCGTACTCGGCGGGCAGACGGTCGGTGTCGTGCACCTCGGCGTAGCCGGACACGAACGCGTCACGCAGGGACGGGTCGACGTCGGCCAGGCGCGGGTCGTCGAGGGACATCGTCGCCTGGGTGTCGATCTTGTCGCTGATGTCGTACGAGTCCTCCTTGTCCTGCCACACGCTCGTCTTCGCGAGCTGCTCGAAGCTGGCCTCGGTGCCGAAGTAGCGGAAGCGCGACTCGCGGATGTGCGACGGGTAGCCGACGCGACGCATCTCGTTGATGCGCATGACCCCGCCGTTGTCGAGCTCGAACAGGGCGGTGGCGTTCGAGAAGTCGTTGTCGAACTGGCTGACGTCCTTGTCGAAGACGCCGTCGCCGCGGTCGTCCTTCACGCCGATGCAGCTGACGCTGACCGCGTGCCCGGGGATCGCGCCGAGGACCCCGCCGACGGAGTGCGTCGGGTAGAGCATGGGCGGGTAGCTGGCGGTGCGCTTCCACTCGTCGCCGCCGCTGTACTGGTACGCGGCGTAGAAGCCGAGGTCCATGTCGTGCACGTAGTCGCCCTCGGCGTAGAAGACCCGACCGAAGGCGCCGGCGGCGACCTGCTTGCGGGCGAACACCGTCGCGGGGTTGTAATAGCTCGTCTCGCCCATCATGTAGGTCAGGCCGGTCTCGCGGACCGCCTGGATGATGTCGCGGATCTCGTCGACCGAGATCGCCATCGGAACGGCGGAGTACACGTGCTTGCCGGCGCGCAGGGCCTTGACCACGAGCGGGCCGTGGGTCCAGCGCTGCGTGAAGATCGCGACGGCGTCGACGTCCGAGGCGAGGACGGCGTCGAAGTCGTCGAAGGTGCCGTCGAGGTGCTGCGTCTCGACGAGTTCGGACGCCCGCTCGTCGACGAGGTCCGTGACGTAGACCCGGTCGACGTCGGGGTGGAGCTTGAACAGCTTGGCGAACTGGGGGGCGAACTGGCCCGCGCCGACCATTCCGACAGAGATCATCAGTGACCTTTCCAGGGGTGTGGGATGCGTCGCCGAGCGGGTCGCTCCGATGCGATCGAGCGCCATCCTGACACACGCTGTCTACACGTGACAACCCCTGTCCACAGCCCGGAAAAAGCCTCTTGCGAGCCGGGGTCCCCACGTGTAGATTCCCGGCTCACGGACTGCTGCACGTCAGTCCACCGCAGACGAAGGAGTCGCGATGGCAACCGAGAGCCCTGTGTCGTCACCCTTGACGACCGCCAGCACGAGACGGAGGAGTCGGTCCGCCGACCTCGCCCGTGCCCGCACCACCGCACCGCGGCGCCGCCCCAGGAACGACCTGTGGCTCGCGCTCGTCTTCATCGCCCCGGCAGCCGTCGGGTTCGCGGTGTTCCTCGCCTGGCCGACCGTGCGGGGCATCTACCTGAGCTTCACGTCGTACAACCTGCTCACCGAGCCCGAGTTCACCGGCCTGCAGAACTACGCCCGACTGGTGCAGGACTCGATCTTCTGGCACTCGATGGTCGTGACGATCGAGTACGTCCTCATCAACATCGTCATCCAGTCCGTCGTCGCGCTGTTCATCGCCGTGATGATGCACCGGCTGACCAAGTCGACGTTCGTGCGTGGCATCGTGCTCGCGCCCTACCTGGTGTCGAACGTCGTCGCCGCCCTGGTCTGGCTCTGGATCCTCGACACCCAGCTCGGCATCGGCAACGAGATGCTCGCAGCGCTCGGCCTCGACCGCATCCCGTTCCTGCAGAGCGACGTCTGGGGCATCCCCTCGATCGCGCTCATCAACGTCTGGCGGCACGTCGGCTACACGGCGCTGCTCATCTTCGCCGGCCTGCAGTCCCTGCCCGAGACCGTGTACGAAGCCGGGCGCATCGACGGTGCGAGCGAGTGGAAGATGTTCTGGCGCATCACGGTGCCGCTGCTCCGCCCGATCCTGTCCCTGGTGCTCATCATCACCGTGATCGGGTCGTTCCAGGTGTTCGACACCGTCGCCGTCACCACGCAGGGCGGCCCCGCGAACGCCACGAACGTCGTGCAGAACTACATCTACAACCTGGCGTTCGGTCGGTTCCAGTTCGGCTACGCGTCCGCGGTCTCGGTCGCGCTCCTCATCGTCCTCAGCATCATCACGATCATCCAGTACCGACTCACCCGCTCGGGTGAGTCCGACCTGGACTGAACGGAAGCGCCATGACCACGACCCTCACCCGCTCCGTCACCACGTCCCGCCCGCCCCGGATGGGCGCCGGCCACCGTCGCCGCCCGTCGCTCGGCCGGGTGCTCGCCTGGGTCGCGATGATCCTCGTCATCGTCGTCACCCTGTTCCCGTTCTACTGGATCCTGCGCACCGCGCTGTCGTCGAACACCGCGATCAACTCCGACCCCACCTCGCTGCTGCCCGTCGGGTTCAGCCTGGGCGGGTTCGAGCGGGTCTTCGGCCTGCAGTCGACCGAAGAGGCGTTGGCGCAGGGCGGCTCCGGCGCCGCGCTGAACTTCTGGCGGTACCTGCTCAACTCGATCCTGGTGTCGACGCTCGTCACCGTCGGCCAGGTGTTCTTCTCGGCAGCGGCGGCCTACGCCTTCGCCCGGCTGCGCTGGCCCGGCCGCGACAAGGTGTTCGGGGTGTTCCTGGCCGGGCTGATGGTCCCCGCGATCTTCACGCTGCTGCCGAACTTCACGCTCATCAAGCAGCTCGGGCTCGTCGACAACCTGCTCGGCATCGCCCTGCCGACGATGTTCATGACCCCGTTCGCGGTGTTCTTCCTGCGCCAGTTCTTCCTCGGCATCTCGAAGGAGGTCGAAGAGGCGGCGCTCATCGACGGCGCCGGCAAGGTCCGCGTGTTCTTCCGGCTCGTCATCCCGATGGCGGCCGCCCCGATCGCCACCCTCGCCGTGCTGACGTACATCACGAGCTGGAACGACTACTTCTGGCCGCTCATGGTGTCGTACACCGACAGCTCGCGGGTGCTGACCGTCGCGCTCGGCGTCTTCAAGTCGCAGACCCCGCAGTCCGGCACCGACTGGGCCGGGCTCATGGCCGCGACCCTGGTGGCGGCGCTCCCGATGATCCTGCTGTTCGGCGTCTTCGCCAAGCGGATCGTCAACTCCATCGGCTTCTCCGGGATCAAGTGACCCGGCTGTCGGACAGGACGAACACCATGACGAACCAACTGACCCGCCGCACGCTCTTCGCCGGCGGCGCCTCCGCCCTGGCCCTCGGTGCGCTCGCCGCCTGCTCGTCGCCCGGTCGGCGCGCGACCAGCCGATCGGGTGCACGGACCGTGAGCTACTGGTTGTGGGACGCGAACCAGCAACCCGCCTACCAGGCCGTCGCCGACGCCTTCCACCGCGCGAACCCGGACATCACCGTGAAGATCACCCAGCTCGGGTGGAACGACTACTGGACCAAGCTCACCGCGGGGTTCATCGCCGGCACCGCGCCCGACGTCTTCACCGACCACCTGACGAAGTTCCCGCAGTACGCCGACCTCGACGTGCTCTACAAGCTCGACGAGCTCGACGCGACCAAGGGCATCCGCGACGACGACTACCAGTCCGGGCTCGCCGAACTGTGGAAGGGTCAGGACGGCCACCGCTACGGGTCCCCGAAGGACTGGGACACCGTCGCGATGTTCTACGACAAGAAGGCGATGGCGAAGGCCGGGGTCTCCGCGGAGGAACTCGGGTCGCTCGAGTGGAACCCGGACGACGGCGGCACGTTCGAGCGGATGCTCGCCCGGCTGACGGTGGACTCCAAGGGTCGACGCGGCGACGAGGACGGCTTCGACAAGGACGACGTCGCCGTCTACGGCATCTCGTCGAACGGGTCGGGCGGCGACGGCTTCGGACAGACCCAGTGGTCGCCGTTCACCGGGTCGGTCGACTGGTTCTACACGAACGAGAACCCCTGGGGTGACAAGTTCCGCTACGACGAGCGGGTCGTGCAGGACACCCTCGCCTGGTACTACCGGCTGGCCGAGAAGGGCTACATGGCGAAGTACGGGGTGTTCTCCACCACGACCGGGCCCGAGGTCCAGCTCGGCGCTGGCAAATGCGCGCTGTCGTTCAACGGCTCGTGGATGATCGGCTCGTACCTCGGCATGGACGACCTCGACGTCGCCGTCGCCCCGACCCCGATCGGTCCGGCGGGACACCGCGCGTCGATGTTCAACGGGCTCGGCGACTCGATCACGAAGCAGGCGAAGGACCCCGAGGCCGCGGCGAAGTGGGTGGCGTTCCTGGGCAGCGACGAGGCGCAGCGGATCGTCGGTCGGAGCGGGATCGTGTTCCCCGCTCGTCCCGCGGGCACCGAGGCCGCGGTGGCGTCGTTCCGGAAGCGCGGACTGGACGTCTCGGCGTTCACCCGGCAGGTCGAGGAGGAAACGACGTTCCTGTTCCCGGTCACGAAGAACCCCGCCGACGTGCAGGCGTTGCTGCAGCCCGCCTTCGACGACGTCTACGCGAACGGCAAGCCGGTCTCGACGCTGACCGGGGTGAACGAGCAGGTGAACAACCTGCTCGCCCTCACCTGATCGCGCGCGGTGCGGGTCGGCCACGGGCCTCCGGTTCGGCGGTGTGCACGGTGCGTGTGTGGTGACTGGGTGCGGGGTTGGTGGCGTGGTGCGGCGCGGTAAGCGCGCACGGGGCGGGCAAGCTCGCACCGGGTGGCGAAGCCCGCACGGTGCGGCGGCCGGGAGGCGCGGTGCGGGCCCGCCACGGGCCTCCCGTCCGGTGGTGCGCATGGTGCGTATGTGGTGACTGGGTGCGGGGTTGGTTGCGTGGTGCGGCGCGGTGAGCGCGCACGGGGCGGGCAAGCTCGCACCGGGTGGCGAAGCCCGCACGGTGCGGTGGCCGGGAGGCGCGGTGCGGGCCCGCCACGGGCCTCCCGTCCGGCGGTGCGCACGGCGCGTGTGTGGTGACCGGGTGCGGGGTTGGTGGCGTGGTGCGGCGCGGTAAGCGCGCACGGTGTGGGCAAGCTCGCACCGGGTGGCGGTGGGCGCACGGTGCGGTGGCCGGGAGGCGCGGTGCGGGCCGGCCACGGGCCTCCCGTCCGGCGGTGCGCACGGTGCGTGTGTGGTGACTGGGTGCGGGGTTGGTGGCGTGGTCCGGCGCTGTAAGCGCGCACGGTGTGGGCAAGCTCGCACCGGGTGGCGGTGGGCGCACGGTGCGAAGCCCGCACGGTGCGGTGGCCGGGCGGCGCGGCGCAGCCGACGGGTCAGAGGTCGTGCAGCTCGCGGTCGCGGAACCACTTCAGCAGCCAGGCCGCACTGGTCCGGTCGAACGAGCGCGGGAAGTCCATCGTCCCGGAGAGGAAGGGACTGAAGCCCGCTTCTGACCGGATGTCCGAGTCGTCGAGTGCTCGGTACGCCATCGACCAGCCGTCGAAGCGCCGGCGCTCGATGTCCTCGCGCACGAGCGACTTGACCTCACCGTGCCGCCGGTCCTTCGCGATGACGTCGTACCGGTCCTGCACGCTCCACGCCGGCCCCTCGAGCAGCTGCATGAACCGGCCACCCTTGGCGAGCAGGAGCCCGGAGACCCCGAGCGCTTCGTTCCGCAGCCGGGACTCAGCGAGCAGCACCGCCATGGCCTGGTCGTCGAAGGGCACGACGGCACGACTCATGTAGACGATGGAGACGAGCACTCCTCCATACTGCTGGGTGGCAGGCCGTTGCGCGAAGTGGATGTCCGCAACGCGCCCCACGGATCGGCGCCGCGGATCAGCCCTGCGGCAGCTCGTGCGCGGTGACGTCCTCGTTGCGCTTCTTCCGCCAGGGTCGAGCCGGGGTGTTCGGGCCGTCCCACACCAGGATGGCGCCCCATGCCGCGGCGATCAGCGGCACCGAGATGATCGCGCCCGTGATGCCGGCGAGCACGGTGCCGGCGGTCAGGCCGATCAGGATGACGAGGCCGTGCAGCTTGAGCGTCCGCCCCATCAGGACCGGCTGCAGCAGGTTGCCCTCGAGCTGGTTCACCAGCACCACGATGCCGATCACGATGAGCGCCTGCACCGGGCCGAGGGCGACGAGCGCGACGAGGGCGGCGAGGATGCCGGCAGCGGTCGCACCGACGATCGGGATGAACGCCGTGATGAAGACGATGACGGCCAGCGGCAGGGCCAGGGGCACGCCGACGATCGCGATGCCGACCCCGATGCCGATCGCGTCCACCGCGGCGACGGTGGCGGTGCCGCGGACGTAGCCGCCGAGGGTCGAGACGACCCGGTCACCGACACGACGTGCGCGGGCGTAGCGCTCACCGGTGAAGGGACGGAGCAGGAACTCCCAGATGCTCGGGCCGTCCTTGAGGAAGAAGAACAGCACGACGATCATCAGCACGAGCCCGGTCAGGAAGTTCGCGGTGGCCGACGCGCCCGCCAGCGCACCGGAGCCGAACTGGGCGCTCGTGACGAAGTCGGACGCCGACGCGACCGCGTCGTCGATCTGCTTGTCGGAGATCGAGAACGGCAGGTTCTTCGCGAACTCCTGCAGCTGCTGGAACCCGTCGACCGCCGACTTCTGCAGCTGCGACCACTGGTTCTCGACCGCGACGACGATGAGCCAGCCGATCACGCCCAGGATCGCGAGCACGCCGATCAGGACGGCGAGGGTGGCGAGCACCGACGGCACGCGGTGCTTGCGCAGCCACGACACGACCGGGTGCATCGCCGACGCGATGATGAGCGCGAGGAGCACGGGGATCGTGACGACGCTCAGGATGTTGCTCGCCCAGACGACCCCGGCGACGACCACCACGACGATGATCAGCTGCAGGCACCGGGTCGCGAAGTGCCCGGCGGAGTCGGACCATGCGGCCTGGACCCTGGACGGCGGGGCTGGGGTGGTCGGGCGCGGAGCGTCGCGGAAGAACGGCATGCGCCAGACGCTACCGACCAGCGGGCCGCCGCGCCGCTTCTGACGGGCAACGCGTCGAGGGCAGCACGTCCGCGCGCCTAGGATCGGGCGCATGGCGACCGTCCTCCTCGTCCGTCACGGACGCACCACCGCGAACGCCACCGGCGTCCTGGCCGGACGCACCACCGGCGTGCGACTCGACGCCGTCGGGCGGACCCAGGCCGAGCGGACCGCGGAGCGCATCGCCGCGGTGCCCGTGGTCGCCGTGGTGTCGAGTCCGCTCGAGCGCTGCCGACAGACCGCCCGCGCGATCCTCGACCGGCAGCCCGGCCGCCAGCCCGACCGGCAGCCCGACCGGCAGCCCGACCGGCAGCCCGGCCGCCAGCCCGACCGGCAGTCCGGCGCGTCCGATCTGCTGATCGAGCGGGCCATCACCGAGGCCGACTACGGGCAGTGGCAGGGCCGGAAGCTCGCCGACCTGGCGAAGGAGCCCCTCTGGCGCACGGTGCAGGCGAACCCCAGTGCCGTCGTGTTCCCCGGCGGCGAGTCCATGCAGACGATGCAGTCCCGTGCCGTCGCGGCCGTCCGGCGCATCGACGCCGAGGTCGAGGCGGAGCACGGACCCGGCGCGGTCTGGGTCGCGGTGAGCCACGGCGACATCATCAAGAGCGTCCTGGCCGACGCGTTCGGCATGCACCTGGACCTGTTCCAGCGCATCGGCGTCGGGCCGGCCTCGGTGTCGGTCGTGCGGTACGGCGAGCACCGCCCCGAGGTCGTCGCGACGAACACCGAGTCGGGCGACCTGTCCTGGCTGCGCACCGCCCCGGCTCCCAGCGGGGAGGCCGCGGTCGGCGGCGGCGCTGGACATCCGGAACCCGATGCGCACACCGGCACCGGGCGTCCGGCCCCCGACGCGCCCGGCTGACCTGCGCGACCCTGAACGGGCGGAGCCGAGCGCTCCTACAATGCGGGTATGCCCACCATCGTCCACGGCTTCGACTGGCCGGACCGCCTCGTCGTCGGCACCATCGGCCGTCCGGGTGAGCGCGCCTTCTACATCCAGGCCCGCTCCGGTCGACGCGTCACCAGCGTCGCGCTCGAGAAAGAGCAGACCTCCGTGCTCGCCGACAAGATCGACGAGCTCCTCGACGAGGTCGCGACCGTCGACGACAACCGCTTCAGCGTGCCGCCGTCCGTGCCCGCCGAACTCCGCGACCCGGAGCCCCTCGACCAGCCCGTCGAGGCCGAGTTCCGCGCCGGAGCGCTGAGCTTGGGCTTCGACCCGTCCACCGCCCAGGTCGTCATCGAGGCGTACCCGATCGACGACGAGGTCGAGATCGTGTCCGAGGAGAGCGAGGACGGCGTCGAGATCGAGGCCGTCGTGGAGATCCCCGAACCCGCCGAGCTGTTCCAGGTGAAGATCCCGGTCGGCACCGCCCGGGCATTCGTCGAGCGCACGCGTGAGGTCGTCGCCGCCGGTCGTCCGCCCGGCGACGCATGAGCGACGGATCGCTCTCCGTCCGGGCGCGCATCCGTGAGGCGTCCAACGCCACCTTCCTCGCCGACCTCGACGGCGCGACCGTCGTCTACAAGCCCATCGAGGGCGAGCGCCCGCTGTGGGACTTCCCGGACGGCACGCTCGCCGGCCGCGAGATCGCCGCACACCTGGTCTCCGAGGCGTTCGGCTGGGGCGTCGTCCCGCCCACGTGGATGGGCGACGGTCCGTTCGGCCCCGGCATGGTGCAGCGCTGGCAGGACGTCGACCCCGAGCAGGACGCCGTCGACCTGGTGGCACCCGAACTCGCCGAGGCGGACGGTTCGCCCTGGCTGCCCGTGCTCGAGGCCATCGACGAACACGACCAGCCCGTCACGCTCGTGCACGAGGACTCCGAGGCCCTGCGCCGGATGGCCGTCTTCGACATCGTCGTGAACAACGCCGACCGCAAGGGCGGGCACGTGCTCGCGATGCCCGACGGCCACCGCTTCGGCGTGGACCACGGGCTCACCTTCCACGTCGAGCACAAGCTCCGGACGGTCCTGTGGGGTTGGATCGGCGAGCCCCTCGGGCCGGACGAGCTCGAGGGCCTCGACCGCGTGTCCGAAGCCCTGCGCGGCGGGCTCGGCGACGAGCTCGCCGAGCACCTGACGGACGAGGAGATCGACACGCTCCGGGCGCGCTGCGCGGCCCTGCGCGCCGTCGGGATCTTCCCGCCGCCGCCCGGTCACGGCCCCGCCGTGCCCTGGCCGCTGTTCTAGACGCACCCAGGTACGGACTGGAGGCCCGTGGCGGTCTCGCCACGGGCCTCCCGGCTGTCCGTGGCTGGCTTCAGAGCCCCCAGTCGTCGCGGAAGAGCGCGCCGCCGGCCCCGCGACGCGAGCCGAGGTACGAGCCGACCACGGCGACCCCGAGGTCGTCGTTCTCCGGCGCCACGACGCTGCCGTCCACCCGCTTCGCCATCGCGTCGATGAACCGGGCGAGCCCCGGGTCCTCGCCGAGCCGGAAGAACGTCGTCTGGGCGCCGAGGCGTCCGGCGTTCTCGAGCTCCCGGACGGTCAACGCGATCGTCACCGGGTCGGGCGGGTAGTCGAACCAGACCTGCCCGTTCGGCTCGAGGTGCGAGGTCGGCTCGCCGTCCGTGACGATGAGGAGCACCGGTTGGGCCGTGGGGTGCTTGCGGAAGTGCCGGTTGGCGAGCAGCAGGGCGTGGTGCAGGTTCGTGCCCTTGTCCCACATCGCGTCGAGACCGACGAGCTGTTCGACGTCCATCACCTCGGCCTCGCGACCGAAGGCGATGAGCTGCAGGTCGTCGCCGCGGAACCGGGTCGACACCAGGGTGTGGAGCGCCAGGGCCGTGCGCTTCATCGGGACCCAGCGGTCCTCCATCGCCATCGAGAACGACGTGTCGACGAGCAGCGCGACGCAGGCCTGGGTGCGGGCCTCGGTCTCCTGCACCTCGACGTCGTCGATGCTCAGGTGCACGCCGGCTCCCTGCCGACCGCTGGCCGCCGTCCGCACCACGGCGTTCGTGATCGTGCGGGGGATGTCCCACGGCTCGGTGTCGCCGAACGCCCACTGCCGTGACGCCCCTGACGGTTCACCCGCGGCGCCCGAGCGACGGAGGTCCCTGGCGCCCTGGCGACCGGACATCTGCTGGGCGACGTCCTTGAGCAGGCTCTTGCCGAGCTGCCGCATCGCCTTCGGGGTCAGCCGGAGCTGCCCGTCGGCACCGCGGCGCATCGCCCCCGAGTTCCGGAGCGCCTGTTCGAGCCGCTGCAGGGTCTTCGCGTCGACCGCCGCTTCGTCGCCCAGCTGCCGGGACAGCGCGTCGAGGTCCAGGTCGTCGAGTTCCGAGCCGGGGCCGGACTGGGCGAGCTGGTCGGCGAGCGCGTCGAGGTCCGCGATGTCCTGGAACACCCCGGTGCCGTCGCCGAGCCCGAGGCCCTGCTCGCCGTCCATGCGCTCCGACCCGCCCCAGTCCTCGCCGGGCCGCAGGGACCGCAGGTTCCCGTCGAGCTGGGACAGCTGCCCCATCAGGTCGGGGGAGCCGAAGGCCTGCTCGGCGAGGGAGTCGAGTTCGTCCCGCTGCTCCTGGGTCATCGAGTTCCGCATGCGCTGCGCTGCGGCCGCACGGGCTGCCAGGTCGTCGAGCAGCTCGTCGACGTTCGCGGGGTCCGACGGGAAGTACTCGCCGTGCTGGTCCATGAAGTCGTCGAACTGCTGCTGGGTGTCCTCACCGCGGGCGTGCGCCTCGAGCAGGGCGTTGAGGTCCTGCATCATCGCGCTGACCGCGGCCCGGTCCTGTTCGGTGGCGCCCTCGAGCGCCTGCTTCATGCCGGCGAAGCGCTGGTCGAGCACCTCGCGGCCGAGCAGGTCCTTGATCTCGTCGTACTTCTGCCGGGCCTCGGGGCTCGTCCAGTCGTAGCCGCCGAGCTCCTGCACCGCGGCGGCGGGGGAGGGCGACAGGCTGTCGAGCTGCAGTTCGGCCAGCGCCCGGTCGCCGTCGTCGAGGTCGACGTTGCGGGCGAGTTCGCCGCGTTCGGCACGGAGCGCCTGGTCGAGCAGTTCGCGGACCTGCTGCAGGGTGCCGTCGAGGTTGTTCCGGCTCGTCAGTTCACGGCGCCGCTCGGCCACCTGGCGGGCCAGGTCGTCGAGGCCGCGCTGCGTCCGGCCACCGCGTCGCAGGAACTCCCGCATCGCGCGCTCGGGCGACGTGCCGCCCATCACGTCCTGCCCGATGGCGTCGAGTGCCTCGGCCAGGTCGACCGGGGCCGCGAGCGGGTCCGGCCCGTCGGTGTAGGCCCCGTAGCGGGTGTCGCGCGTCAGGCGTCGGTTCTGCCTAGCCATAGACGGCTTCGCCCCCGCCGGACTCCTTGCTGATGCGTCGGGCGAGGAACAGGCCCTCGAGGGCGAGCTCGATCGCGCCGGCGCGTTCGCCGTCGTTCGTGGCACCCATCCGGTCGCACACCTGGTCGTACAGGTCGGACTCGCCGATCGACGGCAGCCCCTCGAGGAACGCCCGGGCGCTGACCTGCTCGCCCGTGGTGACCATCGTGCCGCCGTCGAGCGCGTCCACGAGCACCGCGAAGTCGAGACCCCTGAACCGGGCGCGCACGGTCTCGGCGGTCGCGGTGCGGAGCAGGTGCTCGAGGACCTCGTCGGCCCGGTCCTCTTCGCCGTTCTCGAACTCGATCTTGCCGCCGAGGACGTCCACCGCGGTCTCGAGGTCGATCGGGCGGGCGACCGCCTCGTCCTCGCCCTGGCGTGCTGCGCGGTGCACGGCGGCGGCGGACACCGTCTCGGCACCCGCGATCGCGAACCGGGCGCTGACGCCGCTGCGCTGGTCGACGGCGCTCGACGAACGGAGCGCCCGGGTGAAGCGGGCGAGGATCTCGATCAGCGCGTCGGGCACCTCGGCCGTCAGCTGCGCCTCCTGCCGGATGACGGCGATCTCGTCGTCGAGCTCGATCGGGTAGTGCGTGCGGATCTCGGCGCCGAAGCGGTCCTTCAGCGGCGTGATGATCCGGCCGCGGTTCGTGTAGTCCTCGGGGTTCGCACTCGCCACGACGAGCACGTCGAGCGGCAGCCGCAGCACGTAGCCGCGGATCTGGACGTCGCGTTCCTCCATCACGTTGAGCATCGCGACCTGGATGCGTTCGGCCAGGTCGGGCAGTT
Source organism: Curtobacterium sp. 8I-2 (assembly GCF_902506155.1). Taxonomy (NCBI): domain Bacteria; kingdom Bacillati; phylum Actinomycetota; class Actinomycetes; order Micrococcales; family Microbacteriaceae; genus Curtobacterium; species Curtobacterium sp. 8I-2. The sequence goes on along the minus strand of NZ_LR732826.1, from coordinate 276,279 downwards.
CGTTGATCGCGACGATGCCGCGGTGGCCGCGCGGGACGAGCCCGAAGTGGATGGTCTCCGGGTCGCCCAGGCTGCGACCCTCGGCGACCTTCATCGGGTCGACGTCGCCGATCAGGTCGGCGACGCTCGTGTCCGGCGTCGCGAGCTTCTCGACGTAGCGGTCGTCGCGGTGCCGCCAGCTGATCGGCAGGGCGTCACCGAGCTCGTCGGCACGTCGGATGCTCGCCGTCGTGATCGGTTCGTACGGGTGCTCGCCGAGCTCGGAGCCGGTGATGACCGGCGTCCACTCGTCGAGCAGGCCCTGCAGGGTGCGGAGCAGGCGGGTCTTGCCCTGGCCGCGCTCGCCGAGCAGGACGACGTCGTGCCCGGCGATCAGGGCGCGTTCGAGCTGGGGGATGACGGTGGTCTCGAAGCCGCGCAGGCCGGGCCACGGATCGGTGCCCTGGCGCAGGGCGGTGAGCAGGTTGTCGCGGATCTCGGCGCGGACCGTCTTCTGGACGTGACCAGAGGTGCGGAGCTCGCCGACCGTGCGGATGTCAGGTCGGGTCACGTTCTGGACGTTACGCCTTGTCGGACGGGAGGCCCGTGGCGGGGCCCGCCACGGGCCTCCCGTCCGTCCGCTTGTGGGTTTCCATCGCACTTGCGATCATTGAGATCCCGGCGACGGAGCCGGATTCGAAGTAGGGGGATCCGGCTCCGCCCCCGGTTGCTCGTACCGCATCTGAACCACATCGGCGATCTCGGCGTACGGTCCCCTTTCGTGAGCAGCGCGAACGCAACCATCAAGAGCCTGGTGCCCGCCAGGATGGACCGCTTGCCGTGGACCCGGTTCCACTGGAGCGTCGTCGTCGGACTCGGCGTGTCCTGGATCCTCGACGGTCTCGAGATCCAGATCGTCTCGAACGCCGGGTTCCAGGCCGACCTGAACCTGTCGACGCAACAGGTGACGTTGCTCGGCACGATCTACCTGGTCGGCCAGGTCGTCGGCGCCCTGGTGTTCGGGCGGATGTCCGACCGGCTGGGCCGCCGCAAGCTGTTCATCCTGACGCTGGCCATCTACCTGATCGGTTCCGGCATCGCGGGCCTCGCGCAGGACTTCTGGTTCCTGGCGGCCTTCCGGTTCGTGGCGGGGCTGGGCATCGGTGGCGAGTACGCGGCGATCAACTCCGCGATCGACGAACTCATCCCCGCGAAGTACCGCGGGCACGTCGACATCGCCATCAACGGCACGTACTGGGGTGGCGCGGCACTCGGCGCCTTCGCGAACATCTACCTGCTCGACACGTCGTACTTCGCCGAGGACATCGGCTGGCGCATCGGGTTCTTCCTCGGCCCGGTGCTCGGCATCGCGATCATCTTCCTGCGCCGGCACATCCCGGAGAGTCCTCGGTGGCTGATGACGCACGGACGTCAGGAAGAAGCCGAGGCCACCGTCTCGCGCATCGAGGCGTCGGTGGAGCAGGCGAACGGCAAGCCGCTGCCCGAGGTCGACCAGTCGAAGGCGATGACCGTCACGCCGACCGACCGCGTCGGGTTCCTCACCATCGCGCGCGTGCTGCTGAAGCAGTACCCGACGCGGACGCTCGTCGGCGCGACGATGATGATCACGCAGGCGTTCCTGTACAACGCGATCTTCTTCACCTACGCGCTCGTGCTGACGAACTTCTTCGGCCTGAAGACAGCGGAGACGGCGGTGTACTTCTTCCCGTTCGCGATCGGCAACCTGCTCGGGCCGATCATCCTCGGGCGCTTCTTCGACACCTGGGGTCGTCGCCAGATGATCTTCCTGACGTACCTGGTGTCCGGGCTCGTGCTCGCCACGTCGGCGTTCCTGTTCCGGGCCGACGCGATCTCGGCCACGGTGCAGGTCGCCTTCTGGTGCGTCTCGTTCTTCTTCGCCTCGGCCGGTGCGTCGAGTGCGTACCTGACGGTCAGCGAGATCTTCCCGCTCGAGCTGCGGTCGCAGGCCATCTCGTACTTCTTCGCGCTGGCGCAGATCTTCGGTGCGGTCGCCCCGGCCATCTACGGTGCCTTCATCGGGGACGGGTCGTCGCGGGAGCCGCTGTTCTGGGGGTACCTGCTCGGATCCGCGGTGATGATCGGCGGCGGCGTGGTGGCCCTGATCTTCGGGGTCGACGCCGCGCGGAAGGGGCTGGAGGACGTCACCCAACCGCTCTCGGTGCTCACCGGGGATGCGAAGTCCGACCGGAAGTGAGCACGGTGGCGGCGGCCTGACATTCTGTATGCAGAGTGTTTAGCGCCGCCGCCGCAGCGCTGTCACCGTGCCTGCATGGCACTCCTCCACAGTCCGACACCGGCGACGATCATCCACGACAGCGGCCGCCCGCTCCCCGGGGGCTCCGCCCGTGCGTGACCCTGGGGTGATGGAGCACACCCCGATGCGCGCCGCGGCCGGCGACCTCGATCCCCACGGCCTGCGCCGCAGCCTGCTGCGCGACGCGGTGTTCCTGCGCCTGCTCGACAACGTCCTGCGGGGCGAGTACCGCCGGGGGCAGCGGCTGCGGCTCGACACCCTGGCATCGGACATGCGGGTGTCGCGGACGCCTGTGCGCGAAGCCCTCGTGACCCTCGAATCGCTCCAGCTGGCGACCGTCCAGCGGTACGTCGGGGTCGTGATCTCGCACTGGTCGGTCGACCAGATGACCGAGCGCCTCCGGATCGCGCAGACCATGCTCGCCGATCCTCCGTCGAGCGCCGTCGGCTACCAGGACCGGTTCGACAAGGCGTGGCTCCGCGAGTGCTGGACCGAAGCCGGTGCCTTCGTCGAGCTCGGGTCCTGGTACCTGCGCCGCCGCGGATCGTCGGTGAGTGGCGACTGGTTGCTGTCGCAGCGCATCGTGCTCGACATGTTCTTCACCGATGACGTCGCCCTGGCGAACGGGATCGACGCCGTGGTCGACCGGCGCCGACGGGTCGAGATCGTGGAGCGAGCGGTGGACGCCGCCGCCCGCGATGCCCTCGACGACTGCGCCGCCGCACTCCTCGAACTCTCGACCGCCCTGATCGCCCTGCCGGACCGCTTCCGGGTGGTGGTGTCGGCCTGACGCGGCGTCGGCTGCGGATCCGTTCAGGTCCATGCCGACCGCCGCGGATCCGCTGGTCGCGATGCCGTTCACCGAGCATCGCCGGTGTCCCTCGCACCGGATCGTCAGGAAACGTCGTGGCAGCCTTGACCGGTTGCCGTCCCCGGCGTGTCCACCGACGACAGGAGTGCCCGTGAACGACGTCCGCGACCGATCCCACCGCTTGAACCGAGCGTCCGGGATCGCACGGCACGGACGTCTCCGGCGCTCGAGCCCCCTCGCGACCGTGGCCAAGACGGTCTCCGCCGTCGTCGCGGTGGCGCTCGTGAGCTCGGTCTCGGTCACGGCGATCGCGGCGAAGCAGGTCACGGACGACCTCGGTGACGGGGTGGAGATCCAGGGCCAGCCCGCGCCGCAGGCGAAGGGTGGTCCCAAGCCCCTCAGCGCCTTCAAGGGCGGGTTCAACATGCTCGTCGTCGGCACCGACAACGACCCCGACCAGAGTGCTGCGTTCGGGGAGCGCGACGCGACCCTCAACGACGTCAACATCCTGCTGCACGTCTCGGCGGACCACACCAACGCCACCGCGGTGAGCATCCCGCGTGACCTCGTCACACCGATCCCGGCCTGCAAGAAGACCGACGGCACGGGCACCGCCCCGGCGATGGCGGCGCAGCCGATCAACACCTCGTTCGGCGAGGGCGGCCTGAACTGCGTCACCCAGACCGTGTCGGGTCTGACCGGGCTCGACATCCAGTACTCGGCGGCGGTGTCGTTCAAGGGCGTCATCGAGATGTCGAACGCGATCGGCGGCGTGCCGGTCTGCGTCGCCCAGCCGATCACCGACTCGTACACCGGGCTGAACCTGCCCGCCGGCACCTCGACGCTGCAGGGTGACGATGCCCTGGCGTTCCTGCGCACCCGGCACAGCGTGGGCGATGGGTCGGACCTCGCCCGGATCTCGAGCCAGCAGGTGTTCCTGTCGTCGCTGCTCCGAACCGTGAAGTCGAACGACACCCTCGGTTCGCCCGCCCGCCTGTACAAGCTGGCCCGGGCGGCGGCGTCGAACATGCAGTTGTCCCAGAGTCTGAACGACATCGGGACGATGGTGCAGATGGGCCTGGCGCTGCGGGACCTGCCGCTGGCGCAGGTGAACTTCGTGCAGTACCCGGGCATCACGGGCGGCACCGGGGTCTACGCCGGCAAGGTCCAGCCGACGACGTACCTGGCCGACCAGCTGTTCGCGAAGATCAAGGCCGACCAGTCGTTCTCGCTCGGGGCGGACAGCACGGGCATCGGGTCCGAGACGAACCCGACGCAGACGGGTCCGACGCAGCCGACCGCTGCACCGTCGTCTCCGGAGGCTGCGCCGAAGCCGGTGACGCCCGCGACCCCGGCAGCACCGTCGTCGGCTGCGCCCCGCACCCCCTCGGCGACGCCCGAGACCATCGACGGACTCGAGGGCCAGTCAGCCGACCAGCAGACCTGCTCCAAGGCGTTCGGGTACTGAGGCGCGGGGCGGGCCCTCGCTGGCCCCGAGTCTCGGTCGGGCGGACTCTTTGCGGCCTTCAACGCCCGTGGACTGTCCGCGGGGACGAGTCTCGGCTCGGTAGCTGCCTGCCCCCCGAACGCAGGAACGGGGGCGCGGTGGTGGGCCGCGCCCCCGGGGAAGTCGCTCCCCGTCGGGCACCACGCGATCGGGCGCGCCGGGCCCGCGCGGAGAACGACGTCGGGTGCTGTGTCGCGACGACGGGGACGAACCCCGGAACGTGATTGCCGCGTCCCGACGATGCTATGCAGTGGGGTACGCCCCGACAACCCCGATGTGTCCCCACTTCGGGGGACCGCGCTGTCCGGCCCGAGCCACGCGCGGGCGTGCGTCGGGTCGAGACTGGCGCGGTCCTCCTGTATGGTGGTCGGAGCGCTCGCGAGAGTGCTTGGAGACGTCGCATAGTCCGGCCGAGTGCACCACCCTGCTAAGGTGGAGTCCCCTTTGAGGGGACCGAGGGTTCAAATCCCTCCGTCTCCGCACTGTACGAACAGCATCACGAAACCCCGGTCCGATCGGACCGGGGTTTCGTCGTTCCCGGGCGCCTCGCACGGCGGTCGACCCCGCCGGAACCAGGTTCCGCGGCTCGAGCGCGATCAGGCGCGCGGCGGCCCCGTCGTCGACCGCACCACGAGCGTCGGTGGCACGAGCGTCCGGATGGGACCCGCCGGGGCTCCCGCAGCCGCGCCGATCCGCTCCACCAACCGCGCAGCCGCCAGGCGCCCGACCTCGTCGTTGTGCGGGTCGACCGTCGTCAGGCGCAGCAGGGGTGACGCGGCGAGCGGGGTCTCGTCGTTGCCGATCACCGAGACGTCCTGCGGCACGCGGAGTCCGGCTTCCTGCACGGCGGCGATCGCACCCATCGCCATGACGTCGTTCGCGGCGAACACCGCGGTCAGGTCGGGGTGCTCCCGGAGTGCGAGCCGCGTGCCCTCGTAGCCGGTGGCTTCCGAGGTGGGGCCGGAGCCGGAGACCAGCGGCTCGATGCCGGACGCGACCAGCTGTGCGACGGTGGCGTCCCGGCGGAGCGCAGCCGGGCCTCCCGAGCCGGTGACGTGGACGATGCGGCGGTGCCCCAGCCCGATCAGGTGATCCGCTGCCAGCCGTCCGCCGGCGGCTTCGTCGGAGGCGACCACGTCGAGTCCGCCTGGGACGTCCTCACGCGCACCGGCGACCACGACCGGGGTGTCCGCGGGGACGACGACGTCGGGGAAGCCCTCGGCGGCGAGCACCACGCCGTCGACCCGCAGGGAGACCAGGTCGTCGAAGGGCGAGGAACCGAGGTGGGCGTTGGCGCGGGTGTCGGCGAGGGTGAGGCGGAGTCCGTGCGGGGCGAGGGCCTCGCGGATGCCGTCGAGCATCGGGACGTACCAGGGGTTCCGGAAGTCGTCGACGATGACGCCGATGGTGCGGGTCCGGGTGCCGGCGAGGATCGCGGCGGCGCGGTTCGGGCGGTAGCCGAGCTCCGCGACGGCGGCGAGCACCGCGGAGCGGCGGGCGGGGGAGACCCCGGGGTCGTCGCGCAGCACCATCGACACCAGGGACTTCGAGACGCCCGCGCGTGCGGCGACGTCGATGATCGTCGGCGGGCGAGGGGTCACGCTGAGCCTTTCCGGCACGGTGCTTGACAGGACATGGGCTGGTGCGGCTACAGTCTACCGACACGTTCTGGAACGTTCCAGAATCGGATCCAGCGACCTTCTCGAAGGAGAGAACATGAGCGACAGCATCGGCGTCGCCGTCATCGGCGCGGGCATGGCGGGCAAGGCCCACATGGCTGCGTGGCGGAACGCACCCTCCCTCTTCACCTCGACGCTGCCGCCGATCCGGCTCGTCTCGGTCGGCGACGTGTACGAGCCCCTCGCCGCCGAGGCCGCACGGCGCTTCGGCTACGAGCGGCACGACACCGACTGGCGGGCCATCGCGGCAGCGGACGACATCGACGTGGTGAGCGTCGTCGTCGCGAACACGCTGCACCGCGAGATCGTCGAGGGGCTGCTCGCCGCCGGCAAGCACGTGCTGTGCGAGAAGCCGCTGTCCGACTCGCTCGACGACGCCCGCGCCATGGCGTCCGCCGCTGCCGAGGCCGAGCAGCGCGGAGTCCTCGGCCGCATCGGTTTCACCTACCGTCGCGCTCCCGGGCTCGCGGCCATCAAGGAGCTCGTCGAGGACGGCACGCTCGGCCGGGTCCTGCACGTCTCGGGTCGGTACTGGACCGACTACGGCGCCTCGCCCGACGTCCCGTTCTCGTGGCGCTTCGCGGGGGAGCCCGGGTCCGGGGCGCTCGCCGACGTCGGCTCGCACCTGTCCTACGTCGCCGAGTTCCTCGCCGGACCGGTCCGGAGCGTCAGCGGTGGGACGTTCACCACGTCGATCACCGAGCGACCCGTGGCCGCCGGACACGCCCTGCGGGGGCAGGCGGTCCCGCTCACCGGTGCGACCGCGGCTGTCGGGAACGACGACTACGCCACGTTCAGTGCACGCTTCGGTGACGGCACGGTCGTCGGGTCGCTCGAGGCCTCCCGCGTCGCGGCCGGGCATCCGAACGGACTCGTCATCGAGGTGTTCTGCGAGCGCGGGGCCGCCCGGTGGGACCAGGAGCGCGCCTCCGAGATCGGCCTCGCGCTGCAGTCCGACGGCTCGCGTACGGGCGGGTACCGCCAGGTCGTGCTCGGCCCGGACCACCCCTACGTCGCGGGCGGCATGGCGATGGACGCCCCGGGCGTCGGTTGGGGGCAGAACCAGATGTTCGAGTACCAGGCGCGGGCGTTCCTCGACGAGGTCGCCGGGCTGTCCGGCGACGTACCCGACGCCCTGCCCGCGAACGCCACGTTCGACGACGGCGTGCACAACATGGAGGTCCTCGACGCGGTGGCACGGTCCGCCGCGGCCGGGGGTGCGTCCGTCGACGTGGCCGACGCCGTCGTCCCGACCACGGAGGGTGTCCGCGCATGAAGCTCGGTCTCTACAACGCGATCCTGCACGACCGCCCCCTCACCGACGCACTCCGGGTCATCGCGGCCAACGGCCTGACCGGCATCGAGCTGAACACCGGCGGCTTCCTGCCCCCGGTGCACGTGCCAGACATCGACGCGATCCTGGTCGACGACGCAGCCCGTGACGCCTTCCTCGCGCAGTTCGAGGACACCGGCGTCTCGATCGCCAGCCTCAACTGCAACGGCAACCCGTTGCACCCCGACCCCGCGATCGGTCCCGCCCACGCCGAGGACGTCCGACGCAGCATCCGCCTCGCCGCCCGCCTCGGACAGGACCGCGTCGTCACGATGTCCGGCCTGCCGGCGGGGGAGCCCGGCGGGACGCGGCCGAACTGGATCGTGAACGCGTGGAACTCGGCCGCGCTCGACGTCCTCGAACACCAGTGGAGCGTCGCGGTGCCGTTCTGGCAGGAGGTCGACGCCCTGGCCCGGGAGCACGGCGTGAAGGTCGCGCTCGAGCTGCACCCGCAGAACCTGGTGTTCAACCCGGCGACGATCCGCGAGCTCGTCGAACGCGGCGGGCTGACGAACGTGGGGGTCGAGCTCGACGCTTCACACCTGTTCTGGCAGCAGATGGACCCGGTGGCGGTCGCCCGCGACCTCGGCCCGCTGGTGTTCCACGCCGCCGCGAAGGACGTCCGGATCAACCCGCACGCGGCGATCAACGGCGTGCTCGACAACTCGTTCCGCCGGTTGTCGACCGACGAGCCACGCACGAACCTGGGCGGCGACGAGTGGGCGAACGAGTGGCCGAAGCCGTCGGCGTGGGACTTCGTCGCGCTCGGCAAGGGCCACGACGAGGTGTACTGGACGACGTTCCTCGAGGCCCTGCGCGCGATCGACCCGGACATGTGGGTGAACATCGAGCACGAGGACACCGAGCTCGGGCGCGAAGAAGGCGTCGCGGTCGCCGCGCGCGTGCTGCGCGCCGCGGACGCGGCACTGCCGCGCCGGGCCTGACCGTCCGGCGGCCGACCCGCACACCGCCTGGAGGCCCGTGAGCCGTTCCGCGCACGGGGTGACGGATCCGCTCGTGGTGCGCAGTGCCTCCCGGCCGCACCCTGCGCGGATCGGCCACCGGTGCGCGGAACGACCAGTCGGTGCACCCGTTCCGGGTGCTGTCATCGGGCCGGGGTAGCATGCACGACACCTGTCCTGTGACGATGGAGCCCTGCGTGCCGGAACCGACCGACCCCGCCTTCCCGCTCGAACACGTGCGATCGGTGGGCGACGACATCGTGGCCTCCGTCGCCACGGTGATCGACGGCAAGACGGAAGCCATCCGAACTGCCCTGACGGTGATGCTCGCCGAGGGGCACCTGCTCGTCGAGGACGTCCCCGGGGTCGGCAAGACCGTGCTCGCCAAGGCGCTCGGCGCCTCGGTTGGCGGGTCGGTGAACCGCATCCAGTTCACCTCGGACATGCTGCCGTCCGACGTCACGGGCGTGAACATCTTCGACCAGTCGTCCGGCACCTTCCGGTTCTCGCCCGGCCCGGTGTTCGCGAACGTCGTCATCGGCGACGAGATCAACCGCACCAGCCCGAAGACCCAGTCGGCCCTGCTCGAGGCGATGGCCGAGTCGCAGGTCACCGTCGACGGCGTGACGCGGCAGCTGGACCGTCCGTTCATGATCGTCGCGACGCAGAACCCCATCGACATGGAGGGCACGTACCCGTTGCCCGAAGCCCAGCGCGACCGCTTCATGGCGCGCATCGCGATGGGCTACCCGAGCGTCGACGCCGAACGGCAGATGCTCGCGAACCGCGGCGGCAGCGACCCGCTGTCGCGCCTGCGGCCGATCGTCGACGTCACCACCCTGCGGCAGATCATCGAGACCGTGGCCCACGTGCACATCGCCCCCGACGTCGAGGCGTACATCATCGCGATCGTCCGGTCGACGCGCACGCACCCCGACCTGGTGCTCGGTGCGAGCCCCCGTGCGACCCTGCACCTGGCGCAGGCCGCGCGTGCACACGCTGCGTTGGCCGGCCGGTCGTTCGTCACCCCCGACGACGTCGCAGCGCTCGCCCCGATCGTCCTCGCACACCGGCTCGTGCCGGTCGCCCGGGGGCTCGGCGGCACCGGCGAGGACACCGTGCGCGAGATCGTCGTCCGCATCGTCTCGGACACCGCCATCCCGTTCACGGCCACCCCCGTCCGCTCCTGATGGCGCGTCCACCGGCACCGCCGTCGCTGCTGCGACGCGTCGGTGCCGCGCGGTCCACGGCCGCCCGGTTCGGTCGCCGCGGGCTCTCGTTGGCACGCCGGACCCCGTTCCCGCGTCCGACGGTCCGCGGCTGGACGGTCATCGCGGTCGGCATCGGCCTGGTCGGCGGCGGCCTGGTCGGCTCCACGAGCGTCGCGGTCACGGCAGGGCTCCTACTGCTCGTGCTCGTCGTGCTCGGCATCGTCATGGCGTTCGTGGTCGCGACCCCGCTGCGAGGCAGCCGCAGCACCGCCCGGGCGATCGTGCAGGTGGGCGAGGTCTACCGCGAACGCATCACCCTGGGCGGCACCAGCCTGCCGTTCGGCCCGCGGGCGACGCTGCTCGTCCGCGAACAGCTCGAGGACGCCTTCGCCAGCCTGGCCGAGGCGGAGACCTACGCCGAGGTCGGACCTGGCCTGCCGCCGGCGGTGCTCGACGTCGAAGCGCTCGCGATGCACCGCGGCCGCTCGCTGGTCGGGCCCGTCACGATCCGGGTCGAGGACCCCTTCGGCCTGCTCCGGATCGACCGTCCCGTCGTCGCGGCCGAAGAGATCGTCGTCGTGCCGGCCTCGGCGCCGCTTGGTGCGATCGACGCCGGAGCGCTCGCCGGTGCCGTCTCCGCCGACGAGGGCCGGGTCGGACAGGGCGGTTCGGCCGACGACAGCGAACTCCGTCCGTACCGACCGGGTGACCCGATCCGCCGGGTGCACTGGGCCCAGAGTGCGCGCCGCGGGGAACTCCACGTCCGCCAGACCACGCAGGCCCAGCCGCCCGAGGCCGTGATCGCGCTCGACGTCCGGCGCGAGTCCTACCAGCGCCTCGGTCGGGAAGACCTCGCCGAGCTCTCCGACCTGGGCGGCGACCAGGCCTTCGAGCACGCCGTGGTGGTGGCCGCCAGTGTCGCCCGCGCGCTCGCCGCCCGGACCTCCCGCGTCGTGCTCGTGTTCGACGGCCCCGAAGGCGCGACCCGGCACGCGGGCGACGTCGGCGGGCTCACCGACGTGCTCGTCGGGCTCGCCGACGTCCGGCTCCGCTCCGATGCGCGACAGGTGACCGACGTCCTGCCCGAGGTCCGCGGCCGCGACGTGCACGGGATGACCGCCGTCGTGACCGGTACCTGCACCGCGGAGGAAGCCGCCGAGCTCGTCAGTGCGACGAGTGGGTCGAGCCGCGGCATCCTGGCGACCATCGTGCCGCCGGACCCTGCCGTCCGGGGCATCCTCGACCGCGGCGGCTGGCGGACCCTCGTGGTGCCGGTCGCCGGTGCGACTCCGTCCGGAGCAGCACGGTGACCGGGGCGACCGCACCGGTGCGTGGCCGCGTGGACGTGCGCGAGATCCTGGAGCGGGACGACCTGCGTGACGTCCCGAGCGCCTGGGTCGTCGCCCTCGCGCCGGTGCCCGTGCTCCTCGCCGCCCTCGCCATCCGGCCGCTCGTGCAGGGCATCGCCTGGTGGGTGTCCGGTGTCGTCGTCGTCGCCGTGCTCGTCGCGGTGATGCTCGCGGTGCGCCGGCAGACGCCCGGCATCCGCTTCGTCGTCCTGGTCGGCACGGTCATCGCCTGCTCGTGCGCCGCCGCCCTGGTCAACGACATCCAGCCGCTCGGGTGGCTCGACGCCGACGGGGCCCTCGGGCAGACGCTCGCCGCGATCCGCCTCAACCCGGCACCCCTGCCACAGACCGACGCGATCCGGCTCGTGGTCACGGCGTCGATCGGGTGGGTGGCGGCGGTCGCACTGTTCCTCGCCGCCATCGCGCGGATCCCGTCGCTCGCCGCGGCCCCGGCCCTGGTGATCCTGATCGTGCCGGGCGTCATCACCGGCCAGCCCGCCGGCACCCCGCTCGTCATCGCCACGTCGGTGGCGTTCCTTGCCCTGCTGTGGTTGTCGGTGCGCCCCGTGCAGCGCGCACTGCCCGCCGCCGTCGTCGGTGCCATCGGGCTCGTCGTCGCCATCGGACTGCCGACGATCGTGCCGCTCAACGCCAGCTGGCTGTCCGGTGTCACCGGTGCGATCCAGTCCCCGATCCAGCCCGGACGGCCCGGCACGCTGCTCGAACTCGGCAACGACCTGCGCCGCCCGAGCGAGCTCGAGGTCTTCCGGTACCGCTCGTCGGACGGGCAGCCCGAGTACCTCAAGCTCGCCGACCTGGACGAGTTCGGCACGGGGGACTGGGTGCCGACCGTGACGAACGCGGCCGAAGCCGACACCGCCGACGAACAGCAGTGGGCCGAGGGCGTCAACCCGCGCCTGGCGAGCCGCGGCGACGTGACGGTCCGTATCACCGGGCTGTCGAGCACCTACCTGCCGGTGCCGTCAGGTGCGGTCTCGATCGAGTCGCAGTCCACCAACCTCGACCTGTCGCAGTGGCGCTGGATGGGGAACTCGAGCACCGTCCGGTCGACCGGCGCCGCGACGGCCCGGGGTGCGATGTACGAGGCGTACGGCGCCTCGACCTTCGCCAACGACTACCTCGACGCGGTCGCCGCCTCGGGGGTGCTCGCGCGCTCCGACGGCCGTGGCTTCCGGGAGCCCAGCCGCGAGCAGCTCCGCACCGACCTCGCCCTGCCCGACGACCTGCCGGCGAACATCTCGTCCACCGCCACCCGTGTCGCCGCAGCCGCGACCGACGACTACGGCCGGGCACGGGCGCTCGAGCAGTGGTTCCGCAGCGACCTGTTCACGTACTCCGAGACCGCTCCGGTGGAGCAGGGCTACGACGGTGACAGCATGGACGTCGTCTCGACGTTCCTGCGCGTCCGCGACGGGTACTGCGTGCACTTCTCGTCCGCGATGGCCGTGATGGCCCGGACGCTCGGCATCCCCTCGCGCATCGCGGTGGGGTACCGGGCCGGGTCGCCGCAGCCCGACGGCGAGTACGCGGTGTCGAACCGGCAGCTGCACTCGTGGCCCGAGCTGTACATCAAGGGCGCCGGCTGGGTCGCGTTCGAGCCGACGCCCGACTCCGACGAGGCCGCTCCGTCCGAAGAACCCTCGGCCTCCCCGACGGCAGCGGCGCCGGAGACCCCGCTGCCGGCGCCCGAGCAGACCACCCCGGCGGAAGAGTCGGCGTCGTCGACTCCGTCGGAGTCCCCGGTTCCGGGTGCTGCGGGTGCGTCCAGCACCGGCGGCGGCGGTGGCCCCGTCGGTCTGCTGGTGGGCCTGTTGCTCGTGCTCGCGGTCCTGGTCGCCCCGGGCTTCGTGCGTGCCGTTCGTCGCCGCTCCCGGCTGTCGGCGATCGCCGCCGGTCGGTCACCTGCCGTGCAGGCGTGGCGGGAACTGCTCGACGACGTCGCCGACCACGGGTACGCCCCGGGCCTCGCGCCGCCGGGTGACGCCGCCGCCGTGGCCCGGACTGCCCGAGCCGTGCTCGGACGCCTGCGGCCCGGACTGCCCGCGTCGGTCGTGCCGCACCTGGAGGCCGCCGTCGACGCGGTCGACCGTGAGCGCTTCGCCGCCGACGGGGCCGCATCGGTGGACGGTGCGGCGCTGGGCAGCCACGTCCGACAGGCCCGTGTCGCCCTCGACGAGTCGGTGCCGAGCGTGCGCGTCGTGCGGTCGCGGCTGCTGCCGCCGAGCCTGTTGCCGTCCTCGGCCTGGTCCCACGACGGGCCGAAGCCCCGCCGTCGGGATCGTCGCACGGCCTGACGCCGGCGCGGGCGCGTGGTGCGAACCTCGCACGGTGCGGGGTTCGTCGGGCGCTGCGGGGTTGGTCGGGTGGTGCGTGGTTGGTGGCTCGGTGCGGGGCTGTAGGCGTGCACGGGGCGGTCGAGCGGGCACGGGGTCGCGAACCTCGCACGGTGCGGGCTCCGTTGGGCGATGGCCCGGCGGATGTTGCACGGTGCGGGGTTGGTCGGGTGGTGCGTGGTTGGTGGCTCGGTGCGGGGCTGTAGGCGTGCACGGGGCGGTCGAGCGGGCACGGGGTCGCGAACCTCGCACGGTGCGGGCTCCGTTGGGCGATGGCTCGGCGGATGTTGCACGGTGCGGGGTTGGTCGGGTGGTGCGTGGTTGGTGGCTCGGTGCGGGGCTGTAGGCGTGCACGGGGCGGTCGAGCGGGCACGGGGTCGCGAACCTCGCACGGTGCGAAGCCCCGACCGCCGAGCCCGACCGCCACGCCCGCCCGCGGGCCGCGGCAGCGTCAACGCCGGCGGATGACCGCCTCGAGCAGGGTCGCGACCAGCTCGCCCGGGTTGACCCCCGGCAGCGCCGGCGCGTCGAACACCAGGCCGACGTTCGCCGCGATGAGCACGTTTGCGAGCTCCTCCGGCGTCATGCCCACGTCGACCTCGGGGTGGCCACCGAGCCACAGCCGCACCAGTTCGAGCACGCCGTCCTGCAGCACCCGGCGCTGCCGGATGAACTCGGGCAGGAACTCCGGGTGCCGGACGGCGTACCCGCGGAACGTCGACAGGAGCGCGAACTGTTCGCTCTGGTCGTTCTGACCGAACGCGACGCGCAGGACGTTCCCGACGTCGACGGAGTCGATGTCAGCGTGCACGAGTTGCCGCAGGGAGCCGAGCACCACGTTGGTGGACCGCTGCATGACCTGTCCGAGCAGGTCTTCCTTCGACGAGAAGTTCGAGTAGACCGCACCCTTGCTGAACCCGGCGCGCGCAGCGACCTCGTCGAGCCGGGCGCCGTGGACCCCCTGTTCGGCGAAGACGGCCGCACCGGCGGCGAGCAGGCGCTCTCGGACCTCAGCGCGCGGGATGCGCTGGGCGGGGGAAGCGTCGTCGCTCATCGGTTGGTGCTCCGACCTGTGCTGGTGGTCGTCGGGGAGAACATCGTGGAGGAGACCTGCCGCGCCGCGCGTCTGATCCCGCGCGGCATCAGCGAAGCCCCCATCCCCACGTCTGCTCGGAACCGCCGCGTTCGGGTCGCGTCGGTGCTGTGCGGACAGCGTTCACCGGGATCGCACCGGCAGAACCACCAGGACGATACCCGGCGGTACTGATCGTACCGTCGCGGAGCCGCGGATGACAGCCCCTCAGTCCTCGTGCTCTTCCCGGACGCTGCCGGCACCGGTCCGACGCCCCGGTCGACGGAGCAGTCGGAGCGCGTCCGGTCGCAGGCTCCGACCGCGCCGGAGCAGCGAACCCAGGGTCGACTTCGGCTGCCAGTCACGACCGTTCGGCAGTCCCCAGCCGCGGCGGACCGCGCCCCAGCGGAGCCCGAGCGACAGGGTGATCGCGAGCAGGATGCCGATCGAGGGTGACCCGAGGGCCGAGGCGATCACCATCGTGGCCGACGCGGCGACGGCCACGGTGGCGTACAGCGCGTTCCCGCCGAACACCGCCGGCACCCGTCGCAGCAGCAGGTCGCGCATGGCCCCGCCACCGACCGCCGTGATGGTCCCCATGATGATCGCGGCGGGCCAGTCGAGGCCGGCGTCGTAGGTCCGCTGCACGCCGACGACCGCCCAGAACCCGATCACGGCGGCGTCGAGCACGGTGAACAGGCGGTCCCAGGTGATCTCGGAGAACGACACGAGGAACGCGATGAGCGCCCCGGCGACGGCGACCGGCACGTACAGCGGGTCGACCAGTGCGACGGGCGGCCCGTTCTGCAGCAGGGTGTCGCGGAGCATCCCGCCACCGAGTCCGGAGACGAACCCGACGACCAGGAACCCGAACAGGTCGAAGTCCATCGCGCGGGCGATGGAGCCGCCGAGCAGGGCGGACGCGAAGACCCCGGCGAGGTCGAGCACGTTCGTGACCGACGCCAGGCCGTCGACGGACAGCAGGTTCATGAGAACCATCAAACATCACGTCGCACGACTGGCGGGCCGATCCGCGGTTAGGTTAGCCTCACCTTCGTCATGCTCGCCACTCTCGTCATCGGTCTCCGTGAAGGCCTCGAAGCCACGCTCATCGTCGGCATCATCGCCGCGTTCCTGCGTCGCAACCGCGTCCCGCTCGCCCCGATGTGGTCGGGCGTCGGGCTCGCGGTGCTGCTCAGCATCGCCGTCGGCTTCGGGCTGCAGGCCGTCGAGCAGGCGCTGCCGCAGGCGCAGCAGGAGGGCATGGAGGCGGTCATCGGCATCGTCGCCGTCGTCTTCGTCACGGGCATGATCGTCTGGATGCGCACGCACGCGCGCACCCTGACCGCCGACCTCGAAGCGAGTGCGACCGCCGCGCTCGGCCGCGGCACCGCCTGGGCGCTCGCCGGCATGGCGTTCCTCGCCGTCCTGAAGGAGGGCTTCGAGACCTCGGTGTTCCTCCTCGCCACGTTCCAGGCGTCGTCGGACACCGGCCTCGCCGCGCTCGGCGCCGTGATCGGCATCGCCGCCGCGGTCGTCGTCGGCTTCGGCATCTACACCGGTGGCGTCCGCCTCAACCTGTCGCGGTTCTTCACCGGCACCGGGGTCTTCCTGGTCTTCGTCGCCGGCGGCCTGGTGCTGACCGTCCTCCGCCGCGCGCACGAGGCCGGCTGGATCGTCATCGGCCAGCAGCGCACCGTCGACCTGTCGTGGCTCGCCCCGAACGGTTCGGTGCAGGGCGCCCTGGTCACCGGCGTGCTCGGCATCCCGCCGGACCCACGGGTCATCGAGGTGCTCGGCTGGGTCCTCTACGTCGTCCCGGTACTGGCCCTGACCCTGTGGCCGCGCGCCTGGCGTCCGTCGCCGGACCGCGTGCCCCGGGTGCGCGCCGTCGTGGCCGGCACCCTCGCCGTGGCGGCAGCGGCGCTCGCGATCGCCGTGCCGACCGGCGGCGTCGACCTGCCCCGCACCACCGCGGTCAGCGGCGACGCCAGCTCCGTCTCCGCCAGCGTCGACGGTGCGTCCGGCGTCCTCCGTGTGGCCGGCACCGGAACCGGCCAGGAGGCCCGACTCGCCCTGCCGACGTCGGCCCACCGCCGCGTCACCCGCGCGGGCGTGGCCGCCGACCGGTGGCGCGTCGTGCAGGACGGAACCGGTGCGCAGGGGAGTGGTGCCGACCGTCCGTCGAGGCTGACCCTCGACGACCTCGTCACACTGTTCGGCCGATTGCCCGTCGGGGTCTCCCCGTCGACGAACCCCGGCCCGTTCGCGGCCCGCTGGGCCGTCCGCGACACCGTGACCCTGTGGACGGTCCGGGGTGGGGTCCTGGACGCCACCCGCGACGAACGCGACGTGCTGACGCTGAGCGGTGGGGGCCTCCCATCCGCACGCACCACGACCCTGGACCGCACCGTCTGGTCCGTCCCCGACGCCCGCGTCGAGCGGTCGGCCGCCTCGGTGGCCGCGGCCGACGCCCGGTCAGCCGACCTGCTGCTCTGGAAGGCCTGGCTGCCGATCGCCCTCGGCATCGCGGCCGCCGCACAGGCGCTGCTGGCCCTGCGTGACCGCCGCCGTCGGCGGCTCCCCACGACCCGCACCCCCGAACCCGTCCCCGCTCGTGGCCCTCCGGCCGCGGACCCTGCAAGGAGCACCGACCATGTCCTTCGGTAAGCCCGTCCGACCCCTGATCACCCTGGGCGCCCTCGGCGTCGTCACCGCCCTCGCACTCTCCGGATGCTCCGGCGGGTCCGCCGAGACCGGCGGCTCCGGCAGCGACGCGAAGGTCTCCCGCGTCACCGTCACGCTCACCAACGACGGGCAGGACGCCTGCGCGGTGTCCGCGACGAAGGTCCCCGCGGGCCCCGTCACGTTCACGGTGAAGAACGAGTCGTCGACCGCGATCACCGAGGTCGAGCTGCTGCAGGACCAGCGGATCCTCGGCGAGAAGGAGAACCTGGCACCCGGCCTCGACGCCGTCCGGTTCACCGCCACGCTGACCGGCGGGAAGTACCAGGTGTACTGCCCCGGTGCCGAGACCGAGCTGACGGACTTCACCGTCACCGGCAAGGCCGCGTCCACCGCGAACAGCAGCGCCTCGACGCTGCTCCGTGACGGGACGAAGGGCTACGCGACCTACGTCGACGGCCAGGTGACCGACATGGTCGCCGCGGTCGAGCAGCTGCAGAAGCACATCGACGCCGGCGACCTCGACGCGGCGAAGACCGACTACGCGAACGCCCGTCCGTTCTACGAGCACGTCGAGAGCGACGTCGACGGCTTCGTCAAGAAGGGCTTCAAGGCCACCGACAACGCGGGCAACCTCGACTACCTCATCGACATGCGCGCCTCGAACCTCGACCCGGCCGTCGGCTGGAGCGGGTTCCACGCCGTCGAGAAGGACCTGTTCCAGGCGGGGAAGATCACCGCGTCGACGAAGCAGACCGCCGCGGACCTGACCGAGGACGTCCAGCTGCTCGCGAAGCTCGTGCCGACGCTCGACTACAAGCCGGAGGACCTGGCCAACGGCGCCGCCGGGCTGCTCGAAGAGGTGCAGTCGAACAAGATCACCGGCGAGGAAGAGGCGTACAGCCACATCGACCTGGTCGACCTCGCCGCCAACGTCGAGGGTGCCCGCCAGGCCTTCGCGTACCTCAAGCCGGGGCTGACCAAGCTCGACCCGACCTTGACGAAGCAGATCGCGAAGCAGTTCGACGCCACGAACACGCTGATGGACGGCTACCGCGACGCCGACGACCTGGGCGGCTTCGCCAGCTGGGACGCCGCCACCAAGAAGTCCGACGCGAACACGATCTCGCAGCAGATCCAGGCGCTGCAGGACCCGCTGTCCCGCCTGGCCGAGAAGGTCGCGACCGCGTGACCGAGCTGGACGAAGGACCCCGGGCGGACGAGGCACCCCGGGCGAACGTCTCGCGCCGCGGACTGTTCGGCGCCGGCCTGGCCGTGGCCGGTGCCGGGGTCGGCGCAGCCGCGGGCATCGGCGGCGCCACCGCGGCGACCGGGGTGAACCCGTTCACGGCGGCGACGAACGGCGACGAGTCGATCGACCTGTCCACGAGCCACCCGTTCTACGCCACCGCGGCACGGCAGCCACAGGGCGGGATCCGCACCACCCCGCAGCGGCACTGCGTCTACATGACGTTCGACCTGTCGACGACCGTGACGACCGAGCTGCAGGTGCTCCTGGCCCGCTGGTCGGCCGCGATCGCCCAGCTGCAGGCCGGCAAGACCGTCGGCAGCGTCGAACCCGCCCACGGCAACGGGGTCGGTGCCGACACGGGCGAGGCGCTCGACCTCGGTCCGGCGTCCCTGACCGTCACGGTGGGGCTCGGCCCGGGCGTCTTCGACGAGCGCTTCGGGCTGGCCGACCGGCGTCCGGCGTCGCTCGCCGACATCCCGACGCTGCCGAGCGACAACCTGCAGCGGGGCCTGACCGGCGGCGACCTGTCGCTGCAGGCCTGCGCGGACGACCCCCAGGTGGCGTACCACGCGGTGCGCGACCTGGCGCGGATGGCCCGCGGCACCGCGACCGTCCGCTGGACCGTGCTCGGCTTCGGTCGGGCATCGGCCGGGCCGGACCAGAGCACGCCCCGCAACCTGATGGGGTTCAAGGACGGCACCCGGAACATCACGACCGACGCCGACCACGACCGGTTCGTCTGGCTCGACCGCGACGCCGGGTGGATGGCCGGGGGCAGCTACCAGGTGGTGCGGAAGATCCGGATGAACATCGAGACCTGGGACGCCGACGTCGTCAGCGACCAGCAGCGGGTGTTCGGGCGGACGAAGATCCAGGGGGCACCGCTCTCCGGCGGACAGGAACACACCACCCCGGACTTCCACGCGAAGGACGATGACGGTGCGACGAAGATCGACGCGACGTCGCACATCGCCCTCGCCGCACACGAGGCGAACGGCGGCGTGAAGATCCTGCGCCGGCCGTACAACTACACCGACGGGCTCAACGAGTACGGCCAGCTCGACGCCGGGCTGCTGTTCATCGCCTACGTGAACGACCCGGACCACTTCACGCGGTTGCAGCGGAAGCTCGGCGCCTCGGACCGGCTGAACGAGTACGTCTCGCACATCGGCTCCGCGGTGTTCGCCGTGCCGCCGGCACCGCGCAAGGGGTCGTACATCGCCGAGCAGCTGTTCCGCTGAGCTGAGTCGCCGACACGACCCACCGACGCAGAAGGGGTGGGCGCCCTCCGCCGTTTCCCTGGAGGCGGAGGACGCCCGCGTCGCGGAGTCTTGTCGAACGGAACCACCGCCGACTTGCTGAAAGCGACCCGGCACGACGCGTCGCGGTGCGACAACCCCGAGAGTACCGCGTGGATCCGCGGATCCGCAGTGTTCGACCGGGATGGGACAGCAACCGTGGCGGCCGGCTCGCGCGACGCGTGCGCCGGACGCGCCCCGGGCCTCCTGACCGACGCGAACGGGCCGCCTCACCATGGTGAGACGGCCCGTTGCGGTGTGCGCTCGGGAGGCGCGGGGTCAGTCCGTCAGGACCATCGCAGCACGTCGTGCACGGTTGCGGCGGAGGACCACGAGTGCTGTGGTCCCGGCGAGCAGGAGCAGGCCGGCCGCGATCGCCGGAGCGGTCAGGTCCGCACCCGTGTAGGCGAGGTCGCCACCGGCGCGCGGGTCGTCGTCGGTCCCGCCGACGCCGCCGATGCCGGCGTCGTCACCGGTTCCCGCACCGGGGCCGGGGGTGACCCCGCCACCGGTGCCCGGGGTCGGGTCGGCCGGGTCCGTCGGGTTCGTGGGGTCGGTCGGGTCCGTCGGATCGGTGGGGTCGACCGCCGCGGCGACCGGGATCGTCACGGCGAGGGTGACGGTCTGATCACCCGGCAGGGAGACCACGAGCGGTGCGTCGGTCGTGGCGACCGGCTCCGCCACGGCGGCGAGCGAAACGGACCCAGCGGTGCGGGCGGCAGCGCGTGCAGCCGGCGCCTCGATGTCGGGGACCGTGACGGTCAGGGTCGCGCGACCCTGCTCGTCGTTCGTGTCGATGATCGTCGGGTCGATGGCGGCCGACGCGAGCTCCTTGCCGTCCGCGCTGACCGAGACGGTGCCGGCCTTCGCGGGGTCCTCGCTGCTGAACACGAGCGACGACAGGTCGAGCTCGATCTCGTCGCCGGGCTGGAACCCGTCGGACGGGGTCGGCGTGACCGTGACCCCGACGGCGCGCTGGTCGGTCGGGGGCGTGACCGTCGGGTTGGCGAGGAAGTAGTCCACCTGGGCCTGCAGGTCGACCTGGCCCGAGTCGGCGATGTTCGTGCCGGTCGCGAAGGCGGCGAAGTTGTCACCACCGGTCGACAGGAACGAGTTGACGGTCACCTTGAGGGTGTCGGTCAGCGCGATCGGCTCGCCGTCGAGGGTCATCCCGGTGATGCGGTCGCCACGGCCCTTCGACGGGTCGTAGGTGTACGCGAAGCCGTCCGAGACGCCGAGCTTCAGGAACGGACGCGGCAGACCGTCCGGCTGCCACTGCTGCTCGAGGGCGTTCTTGATCTGCTGGCCCGTCATGTCCTCGGTGACCAGGGTGTTCGCGAACGGCTGGACGAGCGCGGCTTCCTTGTAGGTGACGGTGCCGTCCGGGTCGCCGGCGCCGCTCGACGCGGCGATCATGTCGGTGCGGAGTCCGCCGGGGTTCATGAAGGCGACCTGTGAGCCGTTGCGCTCGGTGGCGCTGCGCTGGACCTCGGCGATGTAGTTGCCCAGGACGGATTCGCCACCGCGGTTCTCGGTCGTGCGGTCGGACTGCACGGCGCGACGCAGGTCACCCGTGATCGTGCCGAGCTTCTTGCTGCCCTCGACGTCGGCGACGGCCTTCGCGGCGGTCACGATGTCGGCCACCGCGTTCACCGAGGTGGGGTCGGTCGGCACACGGGTCTCGCCGTTGACCGACTTGACCTCGCTCGTGATGCCGGTGAGCTGCTTGTCGGCGTCCACCGTGAGCTGCAGGTGCCCGAAGGCCACGCCGTAGGACCCGGCCTGGATCACCGGACGCTTCGTGCCGTCGGGGCCCGCGATCGAGTGGTTGTACGTCGCGTGGGTGTGCGCTGAGACGATGGCGGAGACCTTCGACGAGACACCCGAGGTGATCTCGCCGAACACACCAGAGCCGGTGGCGTCGGCGAGGACGTTCGTCGGTGCGCCCTCGTGGACGAGCAGGACGAGCACGTCGGCCTCGTCGTTGTCGTCCTTGCCGTCGGTGAGCTGCTCGGCGTACTTGTTGACCTGGCTGACGATCGGGGCCATCGCGAGGCCCTCGACACCGCCGGGGCTGACGAGCCCGGGGATGAGGTCCTCGGTGGTGGCGCCGATGAAGCCGATCTTCACGCCGCCCTTCTCCACGATGGAGTACGGCGTGAACGCGGGGTCCGTGGTGCCGGCCTTGACGATGTTCGCCGAGACGTAGGGCCACTCGGCGCGGTCCTCGATGCGGCCGGTCAGGTCGCTCTGGCCCTTGTCGAGCTCGTGGTTGCCGATCGCGCTGACGTCGAGGTCCATGGCGTTCAGGGCGTCGATCGTCGGGGTGTCCTGCTGGATGAGCGACGTGAAGGTCGAGGCCCCGACGTTGTCGCCGACGCTGGCGAAGATCGTGTTCGGGTTGGCCTCGCGGTACGACTGCACGACGCCGGCGAGCTTCGCGGCGCCCGCGGCCTTGTCGGCGGCGGTGCCCTCGGACTCGATGCGACCGTGGAAGTCGTTGACGTCGATGATGTCGATCGTCGTGTCGCCCTCGGCGGCGACGGCTGCGGACGGGACGGACAGTGCGACCAGGACCCCGGCGGTGGCGAGGGCCGCGCCGGCGCCGAGGCGCCGTCGGGTCGTCGCACCGGCGGATCCGGTGGTGTGGGAAGTGTTCATCGCCGTCGAACCTACGAAGACGCACAGGCGACTCGCCAGACCCAGTCGCAACTCGTCACACGACGTTCACATCCACCATGCCGAGCTTCAGCGGATCTCCCGCCAGGTCGTCTCGGCCGCGCTGCCGATCACGGCCTCGATGATGTCGGCGGAGCGGGCGCCGTCCGCGAAGGTCGGCAGTCCGTCTGGTGCCACCCCGGTGCGGGCCGCGGTGTAGGTGTCGGCGACGAAGGCCGCGAACGCGTCGAGGTACCCCTGCGGGTGTCCGGCCGGCACGATCGCCAGCCGGCGCTGGTCCGGGTACCCCTGCGAGGGGTCGCGCACGACGATCTGCGCGCCGCGCTCGTTGCCGAACCACGCGGACTCGGGCTGCTCCTGGTCGAACGCCGCGCTGCCGCGGGTGCCGTCGACCTCGAACCACAGGCGGTTCTTGCGGCCCGACGCGACCTGCGAGATCACGACGTTGCCGATGCGGCCCGTGGCGGTGCGGAAGGTCGCCACGGCGGTGTCCTCGGTGGTGACCTCGGCACGCTCCGCCGCGTCCGCCACCGGGTCCGGGTCGGGGGAGCCGGAGAACGACGGACCGGACGCCGCAGGCCGGGTGGGGTAGACGATGTCGGTCGCCGCGGACACCGAGGCGAAGCGCTCACCCGTGACGAACTCGACCAGGTCGCACCAGTGCGAGCCGATGTCGGCGAACGCGCGGGACAGCCCGCTCGAGGTCGGGTCGACCCGCCAGCTCGAGGCGTCCTCGTCGAGCATCCAGTCCTGCAGGTAGTGGCCGTGCACCGCGAGCAGCCGGCCGAGCTCCCCGTCGGCGATGCGCGCCCGGATCTCGCGGACCATCGGGTGGTAGCGGTACACGAACGGCACCGTGGCCACGACACCGGCGTCGGCAGCGGCGGCGACGAGCTCGGCGGCCTGGGCGGGGTCGATCGCCAGGGGCTTCTCGCACACGACGTTGATGCCGGCCGCGATCACCGCGAGCGCCTGCGGGTGGTGCTGGTCGTTCGGGGTGCAGATGTGCACGACGTCGGGGGCGTCGGCGATGACCTCGTCGAGCGAGGCATAGCCACGGGGCAGGTCGAGCTGCGAAGCCACCTGCTCGGAGCGGGTGGCGTTCCGGCCGAGGACACCCAGGACCTCGGCACCGGAGGCCCGGGCCGCCCGGGCGTGGACGCCGGCGATCATGCCCGTCCCGACCACGGCGACACGGAGGCGTCGCCCTTCGTACCCATTGCTCATGGTGCTCCCTCGCGCCGGAATGACACCACCGTAGCGGCCCGGTCATCCACCGGGGCCGATGAGTACCGTCTGCAGCATGTCGAGCCTCCAGACCAGCCTGCTCATCCTCGGAGCCAGCGGCGACCTGTCCAAGCGCCTGCTCCTGCCCGGCCTCGCGACCCTGCTCCAGGTGAAGGACGACTGGGACGTCCAGCTCGTCGGGGCCGGTGTCGAGGACCTGTCCGACGCCGACTGGAAGGCGCAGGTGCGCGAGTCCTTCGAGAACGCGCAGGCGTCGAAGAACGAGGAGGACGAGGGCGCTTCCGGCGACACGGCGCTGCCGGAGCGACTGCAGGCCGTGGTCGACGCCTCCACATACCGGAAGGCCGACGTCACCGACCCGGACGACCTGCGGGCACTGCTCGAAGTGTGCGACCACGACCCGGCGATCTACTTCGCGCTGCCGCCGGCCGTCACCGAGAAGAGCTGCGAGCAGCTCGCCCACCTCGACCTGCCCGCCCGCACCCGGCTGGCGCTCGAGAAGCCGTTCGGCACCGACGCCGACAGCGCCTCGAAGCTCAACGACCTGCTGCACTCGTTCATCCCCGAGGAACGGATCCACCGGGTCGACCACTTCCTCGGACGCTCCACCGTGCTCAACCTGCTCGGGCTGCGCTTCGCCAACCGCATCATCGAGCCCCTGCTGTCGTCGCAGCACGTCGAGCGCGTCGACATCGTCTACGACGAGACCCTCGGGCTCGAGGGTCGTGCGCGCTACTACGACAAGGCCGGCGCGCTCACCGACATGATCCAGAGCCACCTGCTGCAGGTGATGGCGGTCGTCGCGATGGAGGCCCCCGCCTCGATCAAGGCCGACGACCTGCGCACCCAGAAGGAGCTCGTGCTGCGGGCCGTCCGGCCCTGGGGTGGCGACGTCGTCACCGCGGGCAAGCGCGCCCGGTACACCGCCGGCACCGTCGGCGACCGCCAGCTGCCGTCGTACGTCGACGAGGACGGCGTGGACCCGTCGCTCGGCACCGAGACCCTCGCCCAGCTCACCCTGGAGATCGCGAACTGGCGCTGGGCCGGCGTCCCGTTCACCCTGCGCTCCGGCAAGGCGCTCGCCGCGCAGCGTCGCGAGATCGTCATCACGTTCAAGGACTCCCCGCACGTGCCCGAGGGACTCACCGGCACCGAACTGCCCGACCGGCTGCGCATCTGGATCGCCCCGGACGAGATGCAGCTCGAGCTCAACGTCAACGGCGCCGGCGACCCGTACACGATCGACCACACGAGCCTCGAAGTGACCTTCAACCCCGGGCGCCTGAGTGCCTACGGCGAGGTGCTGGCCGGCGTGCTCGAGGGTGACGCGACGCTGTCGGTCCGCGGCGACAGCGCCGTGCAGGGCTGGAAGGTCGTCGGGCCGTTCCTCGACGCGTGGAAGGCCGGCAAGGCGCCCCTCGACGAGTACGCAGCGGGATCGGTGGGCCCCGACGGCTGGGACAACATCGAGGCCTGAGCCCGACGGGCGGCGTAGCGTCGGGCGACGTGAACACCACCGACGACGTCCTGCAGACCGTTCCCGAACCCGCCGGCGCCGACATCCGTGTCGACGACGTCTCCTACGACCACGAGGGCACCGAACTGCTCGGTGTGCTCGCGAAGGACGCCGCGATCGCGGGCCGTCGTCCGGCCGTCCTCGTCGTGCACGACTGGCACGGCGTGAACGAGCACGTCGAAGCCCGGGTGACCATGCTCGCCCGACTGGGCTACGTCGCGTTCGGCGCGGACGTCTACGGTGCGGGCGTCCGCCCCGGGGACGACACCGCGGCCCAGGTCGCCGGCGGTTTCTACCAGGACCTGCCGCTGCTGCGGGCCCGCGCCACCGCCGGACTCGAGCGACTGCTCGCCGACCCGGACGTCGACCCCGCCCGCGTCGTCGTCATGGGGTACTGCTTCGGCGGCTCGACCGCACTCGAACTCGCACGGACCGGGGCCGACCTGGTCGGTGCCGTGTCGTTCCACGGCGGGCTCATCGCGCACGACCCCTCGGACGCCGCCGACATCCGGGCGAAGCTGCTCGTCCTCACCGGGGGCGCCGACCCCGTGGTGCCCGACGAGGCCGTGCACGCGTGGCAGGACGAGATGCGGGCTGCGCCGGACGTCGACTGGCAGGTCGTGACGTACTCGGGCGCGATGCACGCGTTCGCGGTGCCCGGCACCGACGCCCCGGACCACGGTGCGCAGTACCAGGAGCGCGCCGACCGCCGGTCGTGGCAGGCGCTGCGGGTGTTCCTGGCCGAGGTGTTCGACGAGGAGCCCGCGGCACGGTGACCGCGCGGCCGCCGGGGGCTGCTCGCGACACGCCGGGCACGGGGGCCGGAGCGCCTCGATTGGCGCCCGGGCCGCACCTGTTGTAGAGTCTTCCACGGCCGCAAGGCCACGCGCTCGTAGCTCAATGGATAGAGCATCTGACTACGGATCAGAAGGTTGGGGGTTCGAGTCCCTTCGAGCGCACAGTACGGAGAAGGGCCCCGGTGGACACCACCGGGGCCCTTCTCCGTTCCGGCCGGCGAGGGCCAGATCCCGGCGAGGGTCAGCCCGCGGCGTGGTGCGGGTAGTCGGCGGAGCGGCCCTGGAACGCCAGGATCGCCGGGTTGCGGATGTGTCCGTCCCCGATCTCGATCGCCCGGCGGATCGTCTCCGACCCGGCCCAGGCGTCGGCGCCCGACATCACGGTCCGCAGGAACGGCAGCAGCGCCTCGCTGATCTCCCAGGTCGACGAGTTCCAGAGCATCGACGGGCTGTGGTCGACCGCGTAGTAGTTGGTGGTGCCGCCGACGGTGGTCATCGGTTGTGCGAAGGACGTCGGGTGCGCCCAGCTGAACCCCATCCCCTCGTCGACGGAGACGTCGACGACGAGGCTCCCCGGACGGAAGGCCGCCAGGTCCTCGGTGCGCAGGAACACCAGGGGCGCGTTGGGGTCCTGGAGCGTGCAGTTCACGACGATGTCGTTCTCGGCCAGGTACGGCGCGAGCGGGACCGGCCCGTCCGGGGTGCTGACCACGCTGTCGAACGGCGGTGCGTCGGTCTGCCCGAAGTGCAGGATGTCGACGGAGGGGATGGGTGAACCGACGGCCGCGATGTCCCGGTTGGTCAGGACGCGGACGTCGTGGATGCCGTGTGCGTTCAGGGCGGTCACCGCACCGCGGGCCGTGGCACCGAACCCGATGACGACCGCGGTGAGCCGGCGCCCGTAGTCGCCCGTCGACCCGCAGAGCTGCAGTGCGTGGATCACCGAGCAGTAGCCGGCGAGTTCGTTGTTCTTGTGGAACACGTGCAGGCCGAAGCCACCGTCGTCACGCCAGTGGTTCATCGCCTCCCACGCGATCAGCGTCAGTCGTTTGTCGACGGCGAGCTGCGTGAGTTCCCGGTCCTGCACGCAGTGCGGCCACCCCCAGAGCACCTGACCGTCACGCAGGTCCGCCAGGTCGGACGTCAGGGGCTTGGGCAGCAGGACGACATCGGCCGTCGCGATCACCTCTTCGCGATCGGCCATCGCGCCGACGAGGGGCTCGAGATGCTCGTCGGGGACGCCGAAGCGTCGGCCGTACCCGCGTTCGAGCGTCATCGCCGCTCGCAGGTCGGGATCGATGCGCTCGAGGTGGGCCGGGTGGATCGGCAGGCGGCGCTCGTCGGCCTTCCGGGAGTCGGCGAGCACCCCGAGGTGGAGCAACTGGTGCGCTGGCGCTGTTTCGGTCATGGTGCACTGTACGGTGCAGGCCGACCACGGGTGCGCCGGACGGGACGACCGCTCAGGAACCGGGCGAGTACGGCCGGGCCGCGTCGATGATCTCCGGGGCACGCTCGATGCCGAACGACGTGAAGAGCGGCGACCACAGGGCCTTGAGCTGCGCGACGAGTTCGTCGTCGGTCAGCTGTGTCGAACCGTCCACCATGCCCAGTGTCGTGTTGAGGAGCAGCAGGACCGACGGCTGGACCTCGGCCGCGTCGACGTCAGCGGCCGCCACCCCGGCGCTGACGAGCTCGCCGCGCGTCATCTCGAACCAGTCGAAGCCGCGCGGCACCGGCACGCCGGCCTTGCCGAGTTCGTGCAGGAGCCGCACGGCGCCGCCCGCGACCGAACCCCTGCGGACGTCGATCCCGGTGGTCAGGAGGAACACCGTCAGGCGCTCGAGCCCGGGCTCGGCGGGCAGCGCGTCGAACAAATCACGCCAGCGCTGCTGCTGCAGCTCGATGACCGCCGTCGCCAGGTCCTTCTTCGACGGGAACAGGTGGTACCCGATCGCCGACTTCGGCTTGCCCATGGCCTCGGCCACGCGGGAGAACGTGGTCGCCTCGTAGCCGAAGGCCGCGAACTGTTGCCCTGCGGCGTCGATGATGGCTCGTCGAGACGCCTCCATGGCGAGCTGCCGCTGGTTCATCTGGCGCGGTGTCCTTCCTCGCCCGGGATCGAGCGGTCAGTGAACACCACATCCTAGGGCCGCTCACTCCTGCGGCCCGTCACCCCGTTCGGGTCAGGCGGCGCAGAACGTGTTCCACGCCACGTCGATCCCCTTCCGGTGCAGCGAGTCGAGTCCGACGTCGAGGTGCTTCCGCTCCGCGTCCACCAGGTGCGCGCACCGGTGGTCCTGGGCCACGGTCTGCAGCTGGCCGAGCGCGGTCACCAGGTCGGTGTCGATCGCGTCGAGCTGGGGCCGGATGGTCGCCAGGTCCGGTGCCGTCGTCGGTGCGGTCCACGGGTTGTGCGTCCAGTGGTTGATGAGGCCGCGCTGGACGACCTTGCTCGCGGCGATCTGTGCGCGGACCACCCGGGTCACCAGGACGGGGTCGACGCCCTGCTGCTCCGCCAGGGTCACCGCTTCGTCGACGACGGCCTGTTCGCGCACCGGGTCGGCGACCGGCTTGCCGCTCAGCCACTTCGACTCGGCCACCGGGTCGGCGAGCTCGAGTCGACGCAGGATGAGCGCGCCGAGGGTGTCGAGCTGCGCCGTCGACGCCGCGGGACCGGAACCGTCGTGGGAGATGGTCATCGTGGAACCCGTCGGTTCAGCCGAGGTGGACAGGGTGTCGGCGTTCGCCACCGACGTGGGCAGTGCGATGCCCGCTGCGAGCAGGCCGAGGGCGAGCGCGGTCGCGGCGCTCCGGCGGGCGTGCTGACGGGCGGAGGTCGAGGTGGTGGGGTGTGCGGTGTTCACGGGGTTTCCTTCCCGAACCGGCGCCGGAAGCGTCGGGTCAGATCGTCGATGATCGGTTTGATGACCTCGTCGTAGAACGGGTAGACGCCGAAGTGGTCGGCGCCCTCGTCGCAGTAGCAGTCCATCGAGATGGCCTCCTCGAAGTTCGAGAAGACGTAGGTGGCACGGTGCGGGAACACTGCGTGCGGTTCGTCGTCACGCGGGGTCGTGGTGGTCACGGCGGTGATCGATCCCGGTCGGCAGCCGTCAGCCGGCCAGGCGAGCCGCGGGGACGCCCGGGTCGCGCCCGGAGACCACCACGGCATCGATCTCGGTGGACCCGTTCCCCGACCCGACCGTGCGGTTCTGGATCTGGTTGAGCGCCCAGTTGCCCGGCAGGGGCTCGAGCTGGTTGCCCGCCCACGCCGGCGACATCCCGGCGACGAACGAGAAGTGCGCGAGTCCGGAACTGCTCACCGCGGTGCACGTGGCACGGGATCCGTAGACGCCCTGCTTGTACAGGTTCCCCCGGTCCCGCAGGCCGGCTGCGACGCCGCGGAAGTACGGCACCACGAGCGACTCGTCCTGCGCGGCGGTGGCGTCGAAGTCGGCGGCGAAGTAGATGGTGGTCTGCTTGGGGATCCCGAGTTCCCGAGCGGCGTCGTGGGCGCGGTGGGCGTCCTTGACACCCTGCTCCTCGGTGAACCACGAGGCGGCGAACCCGCCCTCCTCGAAGATCGGCCACAGCCCGAGCCCGGCGCTCGCCATCACGCGCAGCTCGTCGGGCGTCAGGGCCTTGTCGAGCGCCCCCGACCGCTGGTGGTTCGTCAGGTAGCGGCCGACGCCGGTGGCGCCGGATGCGCGGACGGCTGCAGCGCGCGCGTCGTCGAGGCGCACGGCGGTGTCGGCCCCGGTCGTGGCCCGGTCGGGGTCGCCCGTGCTCGCTGCCAGCGCCGCCCACGTGCCGGCGTCGAACGTCCCGGTCTGCTCGGCGGGCGGGAACGCCTGGAACTGCTGGAACGCCCGGACCACCGCGGCGTCCGCCGCCGAGTAGGCGCTGCTGAACACGACGCGCTCACCGTTCAGCACCAGGAGCGCCTTGACGAGCAGCACCCAGGCGCCGGTGGCCCCCACGCCGACGACGCTCGGTCCCGCGGCGCGGAGTGCAGCAGCCGTCCCCGGACCCCAGGCTCCGTCGACCGTGACGCCGACCGCGACCTGCACGGCGCGGATCGCTGCCGCGTACGTGCTCGTGTCGACGACCCCGCTCGTGCTGCCGTACGCACCGCCGACCGCCTCGGCGTACGTGCGGTTGAGGTACTGCTGGACGGTGCGGACCGATCGGGACCCGCCGGAGGCGAGCCGCACCGGGTCGACGGTCAGGAGTGCGCCGAACAGGTGGGCCGACAGCGGGAGCCCGCCGGGAGCTGCGCCCAGGTCGGACCGCAGGGCCTCGGCGGCCGCGACGGTGGCCGCGTCGAACTCGCCGGTGAGCGAGACGGTCGACGCGCCCTTGCAGATGAGTCCCGCCTGGACGAGCCGGCGCCAGGTCTCGGCGTCGTCGCCCGTCTCGGCGCCGACGTCCCCGTGCTGCTCGAGTTTCTGCCGTGTCGTCGGACCGAACGTCGCGACGACGGGGGAGATGCCGAGGAGCGACTGGGTTCCCTGCACGATCCCGAGCACGGTGCCGCTGCCGGTCAGTCCGTCCTCGTCCACCTGCACCCATCCGTGCACGTGCCCGAAGGTCTTGTTGAGCCAGCGCTGCACGGCCAGGACACCCGCGTCGGCCGAGCCGGAGGAGCCGGTCGACCCGGGGGAGCCGGCCGAGCCGGAGGGGGTCGCCGCGTCGGCCGGGGCCGCGAGCGTGGTCGTGACGAGCGGGACGGCGGCGGTGATGCCGATGAGCGCAGTTCGGCGCGAGATGTGCACGGGGGTGCCCCTTCAGTTGCCTCGAGCGTCCGCTGGCCACCGATCACGCTGTGCGATGCTGATGGCTGCGGCATGGTCCGAGCAACTTCGTCCCTCAACTTGGGACGGTCCTGCATTTCGACAGACGATCGACTGATGAAGCGCTCAGTCCGACACGACGGACGGGAGGCCCGTGGCGATTTCGCCACGGGCCTCCCGTTCGTTCCGCCCGTTCTGTCGGTGCGTCGACTACGCGACGGTCGCGCGCGCCTCGGCGAGCGACGGGTAGTCCGTGTAGCCCTCGGCGGTCGCGCCGTAGAAGAGCTCCGGACGCGGCTCGTTGAGCTCGGCGTCGTGCTCCCAGCGGTGCGCGAGGTCCGGGTTGGCGATCGCGGCGCGGCCCACGGCGACGGCGTCGGCGTGGTCGCCGTCGACGAGCGTGATGGCCTCGTCGCGGGTGGTGAGCGACGAGAAGCCGGAGTTCACGATGAACGGGGCACCGGTGGTCCGGCGGATGTGCTGCACCAGGTCGCCGGTCGGCTCGGCGTGCAGGACGTCGACGAAGGCGAGCCCGAGCGGCGCGAGGCCCTCGGCGACGGCCGTGTAGGTGGCGCGGACGTCGTCGGCGTCGTCCTCGATGACGCCCTGGATCCCGTGCTCGGGCGACAGGCGGATGCCGGTGCGCTCGGCGCCGATGGCCTCGGCGATGGCCGTGGTGACCTCGATCGCGAAGCGCGCGCGGTTCTCCGGGGAGCCGCCGTACTGGTCGGTGCGGGTGTTCGACACCGGCGACATGAACTCGTGCACCAGGTAGCCGTTGGCACCGTGGACCTCGACCCCGTCGAGCCCGGCGGCGATCGCGTTGCGGGCGGCCTGCACGAAGCCCTGCACGGCCTCCTGCACCTCGGCGGTGGTCAGCGCGTGCGGGACGGGCATGTCGGCCTTCGAGCCGTCGGCCAGGTGCGTCTGGCCGGGAGCGGCGACGGCGGACGGGCCGACGATGCGCGGCGTCTGCGAGATGTCGGTGTGCGAGACGCGGCCACCGTGCATGAGCTGCATCACGATCGTGCCGCCTGCGGCGTGCACGGCGTCGGTCACGCGGCGCCAGCCGGCGATCTGGTCGTCGGTCTCGATGCCGGGCTGGCCGGGGTAGGAACGGCCCTCCTGCACGGGCCAGGTGCCCTCGGTGATGATCATGCCGAGGCCGGCGCGCTGCCGGTAGTGCTCGACGAGCAGGTCGTTCGGGACGCCGTGCTCACCGGCGCGGGTGCGGGTGAGCGGGGCCATGACGACGCGGTTCGACAGGGACAGGGCACCGATGGTGGTGGGTTCGAAGAGCTTCACGTCAGGGGGAACGACGAGTTGTCCGATGCAATTCCGTCTCGGAGCAGTTCTTCAGGCAGCGCCGTCAGTCGCGCGGGCACACCAGCGTCGACGAGCGCACCTGACCCTCCGGCCGGATCACCTGGTGCTGGGAGAGGGGCTTGCCGCACAGGGGGCAGCCCCGGTCGATCGTCCGGTCGTCGATGCCCTCGGGGCGGCCGGCGCCGATCTGCGAGGGGCCCATCTTGTCGATGAGCGTCGTGTTCCATCGTTCGTACCACTGGCCGAAGCGTCCCACGGTGCATCCTTTCGTTCGTGCACGAACCATTATGGCACTGATGGTCGCGGATCACACCTGGTCGACGCGTTCCAGCAGCTCGGTCAGTTCGTCCTTCAGTGACTCCAGGCGAGCGAGTGGCCACCCGAGCCGGTCGGCGACGGCCAGCGGCACCGCCTGGGCGCGGTCGCGCAGGGCGTGTCCGGCGGTGGTCAGCGAGACCTCGAGCTGGCGTTCGTCGGCGGCACTGCGCGTGCGGCGGACGTAGCCGGAGGCCTCCAGTCGCTTGAGCAGTGGGCTCAGCGTCGCGGAGTCGAGTCGCAGCTCGCCGGCGATCTCGCGCACCGACCGCGGGTCCCGTTCCCACAGGGCGAGCATCACGAGGTACTGCGGGTGGGTCAGGCCCATCGGTTCGAGCAGGTCGCGGTACAGCCCGATGACGCTGCGGCTCGTCGCCGCCAACGCGAAGCAGAGCTGCCGGTCGAGCGCGAGCGGGTCCGGTGCGGTCTGGGTCATGCGCCCAGGGTACTTCGTTCGTGCACGAAGTGGTCTGAGGCGCGGTGGTGGCGCGTCCATGCAGGGACAGGTATCGACAGAACACCAGTCGATCGACGCGTGTTCTGTCGCGCGTTGCGGACGCATCAGGTGCGGACGCATGCGTCGGGGCGGTGGGCGCAACGGCCTGGAGGTCCGGTGCCGGTCTCGTGGACCGGCACCGGGCCTCCAGGGTGGTTGCGCTGGTGCGTCGACTACGCGCGGTGCGCGGGCGGGTGCCCCGAGTCGTGCGTCGTCGCGTCCGGCTCCACGGGGAGTGCGTGGGTGCCGGTGTGCGTGCCCTCGTGCCCGGCGACCGGGTGGGAGCGCTCGAGCTTCGCGCCCTCCACGTCGACGTCCGGCACGATGCGGTCGAGCCACTTCGGGAACCACCAGGCGCTCTTGCCGAGCAGGTGCATCGCCGACGGGATGAGCAGCATGCGGACGACGAAGGCGTCGATCAGCACACCGAACGCCAGCCCGAAGCCGATCGGCTTGATGGTGGACGAGTCCGAGAAGATGAAGCCCGCGAACACCGAGATCATGATGATCGCCGCTGCCGTGACCACCGCGCGACCCGCGTGCAGACCGCGCTGGACGGCCACCTTCGCGCTCGCGCCGTGGGCGTAGGCCTCACGCATGCCGGACACCAGGAACAGCTGGTAGTCCATCGCCAGACCGAACAGGATGCCGATCTCGATGATGGGCAGGAAGCTCAGGATCGGTGCCGGGTCGTGCACACCGAAGACCGAGCCGAGCCAGCCGAACTGGTAGATCGCGGTCAGACCACCGAACGACGCCAGCACGGACAGGATGAACCCGGCGGTGGCGGTGATCGGCACGAGGAACGACCGGAACACGATGATCAGGATGATCAGCGACAGTCCGACGACCACCACGAGGTAGAGCGGCAGCACGTTCGACAGCTTCTCGGACACGTCGATGTTCGCCGACGCGTTGCCTGCGACGCCGAGCGTGACCTTGCCGTCGTCGGTGGAGACGGTCTGCTCGCGCAGGTCCTTCACGACGTTCTCGGTCGAGACGCTGTCCGGGCCACCCGAGGGCTTCACCTGGAACGCGACGATGTCACGGTCCTTCGATGCACCGATGGGCAGCACGGCCTCGACGTCGTCGTTCTTCGCGATCGCCTGGCCGATGGTGACCTCGGTCGCGGTGACGTCGCTCTTGCCGATCGACTCCGGCAGGGTCGCCACGACGAGCAGCGGGCCGTTCTGGCCGGCGCCGAACTCCTTCTCGAGCGTCTTGTAGGCCTTGTACTGGCTGGAATCGACGGCCTCGGACGATCCGCTCGGCAGGCCGAGGCGCATCTGGGTCGCCGGCAACGCGATGGTGCCGAGCACCGCGACGCCGAGGACGAGCGTGATGACCGCGCGCCAGCTCGACATGGGCTTGTTCGGGATCCGCGTGGAGTCGGTGTTGCCGATCTTCGCGCGCTCCTTCTTCCGCAGGATCCGCATGCCGATCAGCGACAGCAGGGCCGGCGTGAAGGACGTCGCGATGAGGATCGCGAAGAGCACCGCGACCGCACCGACCGTGCCCATCAGGCCGAGGAACGGGATGCCGGTGATGTTCAGGGCGAGCAGCGCGACGATGACGGTCGCACCGGCGAACACCACGGCGTTGCCCGAGGTGCCGTTCGCGAGCCCGATCGACTCGTGCACCTGCATGCCCTGCTTCAGCTGGGTCCGGTGCCGGTTCAGGATGAACAGCGAGTAGTCGATGCCGACCGCCAGGCCCAGCATCACCCCCAGCACCGGCGTGACCGAGATGAACTCGACCACGCTCGAGAACGACAGGGCGGTGAGCGAGGCGACGCCCACGCCCAGGACGGCACTGACGAGCGGGACCGCGGCGCCGATGACCGTGCGGAGCATCAGGAGCAGCACGATCGCGGCGATGATGACACCGCCGATCTCACCCGGTCCGAGGATCGACGGCACACCCTGCGCGATGTCGTTCGAGACGTACACGTTGACGCCCCGGATGTCGGCCGATTCGGCGTCGTCCGCGATGGCGGTCTTGGTGTCGGCGGGGACCTCGTAGGTCGACGTCGTGAACTGGACGGTGCCGATCGCGGCGCTGCCGTTGTCCGACACGAAGCGGATGTCCTTCGACAGGTCGAGCAGGTCCGAGCCCTGTTCGAGCTCCCGCTCGTTGTCGTCGAGCTTCTGCTTGTTCGTGTCGATCTTCTTCTGGGCGTCGGCGATCTGCTGCTCGCCGGCGTCGATCTGGGCCTGCTGGGCGTCGATCTGCGCCTGGGCCTGCTGGAGCTGGGCCGCTGCGGCCTGCGCCTGCGCGGCGGGGACGGCTGCGCCCCCGGCTGCCTGCGCCTGGGCCTTCTGCGCGTCGAGCTGTGCCTGCGCGTCCGCGATCTTCTGCTTGCCGGACTCCAGCTGCGCCTTCTGCGCGTCGAGCTGGTCCTGGCCGGTCTCGATCTTCGCGCGGCCGGACTCGATTTGGTCGCGACCGTCGACGATCTTCTGCCGCTGGTCGTCGAGCCGGTCCTGCGTCGCGAAGCCGCTCGTTGTGCCCTTTACGCCGTCGAGCTTCTCGAGGCTGGTCAGGAAGTCGTCGATCTCGGACTGCTGCGAGGACGAGAACGCCTTGCCGTCCTTCGTCTCGAAGACGATCGTGCCGTTGCCGCCGTTCGCCGACGGGAACTTGTCGGCGAGCTGGTCCTGCACCTGACTGGTCTTGGTGTTCGGGATGGTGATCGACGACGAGATCGTCCCGGCGAAGAGCGTGTACGTGACGCCCGCGACGGCCATGATCACGACCCAGGTGATGATCACGAGCCAGTGGCGTCGTGCGGAGAACCGTCCGAGACGGTAGAGGAGACCGGCCATGCGGAGTGCCTGCGGTCCTTTCGTTGTCAGGTGCTGGTGGTGCGGGGTGCGCCGGTGGACCCCTGGGGGACGAGGAGGTGGGGTGGTGTCAGTCGTCGGCCATGTAGCCGCTGCGGACGCTGTGCACGAGTCGGGCGAGCAGGTCGTCCCACGCGTCGAGGGCGGGCTGGTCGAGGTCGGGGCCGGACGTCGCCAGCCAGTGCTCCGCGATGACGACGATGCCGCTCATGAGGCCTTCGACGAGCAGCGCTGCGTCGAGGGGGTCGGCGGCCGGGTAGCGACGGGCGACCTCGTGCCGGAGCCGTTCGGTCACGCGTGAGAACGCCGTCTGGGTCAGGACCGCGGCCTTCGGGTCGTCCTTGCCGGGGTCGCCGAGGATCCGGTACATGCCGGCGATCGCCGGGGCCAGGTCGGCGCCGCGGGCCGCGGACTCGAGCTCGTCGAACATCGACGCCCGGCTGCCGTCGCCCACCGGCGTCCGGGCCATGTCGGCGAGGAACCGGTCGATGATGACGGAGAGCTCCTGCTCGCAGACGGCCAACAGGACCTCGTCGAGCGAGGCGAAGTGGTTGAACACGGTGCGCCGGGCGATGTCGGCCCGGGCGGCGAGGTCGTCCACGCTGAAGTCGCGTCCGCCGCGCTCGTCGATCAGGTCGCGGGCGGCCTGCAGGATCGCCGCGCGGTGCTTCGCCTTGAGGGCGGCACGGCGGTCGGTCACGATGGTCACGAGAGGGAACACTAGGTGCATCGATGCACTCGGTGCAATGAGGCTCGGTGCTTCCCCAGGTTCGTCCCCCGGCGTGAACGTCTGTGCTGCACCGGTGTTCAGGCGGAGGCGTCCGGTGCCAGACTGGACCGACGAACCACCGTCGTACGAAGGAGTACCCGATGCCCGTCCGCCTGTCCCCGGAGACCCTCGACGAGATCGCCGCGAGCGGTGTCGCCGTCCCCACCTACGACCGCGCCGGGATCACCGCCGGCATCGTCCACTTCGGCGTCGGCGGGTTCCACCGCGCGCACCAGGCGATGGTGATCGACCGGCTCCTGCAGCAGGGCGAGGCCCGCGAGTACGGCATCTGCGGCGTCGGCGTGCTCGAGCAGGACCGCCGGATGGCGACCGCCATGGCCGAGCAGGGCGGCCTGTACACGCTCGTCCTCAAGCACCCGGACGGCACCCGCGAGTCCCGCGTCGTCGGCAGCATCGTCGAGTACCTGCTCGCCGTCGACGACCCCGACGCCGTCGTCGAGAAGATGGCGCACCCGGACACGAAGATCGTCAGCCTGACCATCACCGAG
The DNA here is from genome assembly GCF_902506155.1 of Curtobacterium sp. 8I-2. Lineage (NCBI taxonomy): Bacteria > Bacillati > Actinomycetota > Actinomycetes > Micrococcales > Microbacteriaceae > Curtobacterium > Curtobacterium sp. 8I-2. The sequence continues at coordinate 239,203 of NZ_LR732826.1, read as the reverse complement.
GGCGGCTACAACTTCGACCACGTCACGGGCGAGTTCGTCGCCGACGAGCCGGGTGTCGCCGCCGACCTGCGCGGCGACGGCCCGCCCCGCACGGTCTTCGGCCTGGTGGTCGAGGCTCTGCGCCGCCGACGGGACCGCGGGCTGGAACCCTTCACCGTGATGTCCTGCGACAACATCCAGGGCAACGGGCACGTCGCCCGGTCGATGTTCACCGCCTACGCCCGGCTGCAGGACCCGGCCTTCGCGGACTGGATGGACGAGCACGTGGCGTTCCCGAACTCGATGGTCGACCGCATCACCCCGGTCACGGCCGACGAGGACCGCGCCTGGGTCCGCGACGAGCTCGGCATCGACGACGCCTGGCCCGTCGTCGCCGAACCGTTCTTCCAGTGGGTGCTCGAGGACGACCACCCCGCCGGCCGGCCGCCCTACCAGGACGCCGACGTGCAGATCGTCGAGGACGTCGAGCCGTACGAACTCATGAAGCTCCGTCTCCTCAACGCCAGCCACCAGGGGCTCTGCTACTTCGGGTACCTGTCCGGCTACCGCTACGCGCACGAGGCCACACAGGACCCGGCGATCGCGACCTTCCTGCGCCGCTACATGGACGAAGAGGGCGCACCGACGCTGCACCCGGTGCCCGGCATCGACCTCGATGAGTACGAGTCGACCCTGATCGAGCGCTTCCAGAACCCCGAGGTGCGCGACACCCTCGCCCGGCTCTGCGCCGAGTCGAGCGACCGGATCCCGAAGTGGCTGCTCCCCGTCGTGCGCGAGAACCTGGCCGCCGGTCGGCCCGTCACGCTGTCCGCCGGCATCGTCGCGTCCTGGGCCCGCTACGACGAGGGCACCGACGAGTCCGGCGAGCCCATCGAGATCGTCGACCGGCTCGCCGAGCCCCTGCACCGCATCGCCCTGACCCAGCGCGAGGACCGCCTCGCCTTCATCGCGAACCGCCAGGTCTTCGGCGACCTGGTCGACGACGAACGGTTCGTCGCCGCCTACCGCGACGCCCTGGACGGGCTCATCGCGGACGGCGCGCACGCCACCGTCACGCGCCTGTCGCGGTCCTGAGACGCGACCGACGAACGGACGGGAGGCCCGTGGCGGCGCCGCCACGGGCCTCCCGTCCGCCTGCTGGCGGCTGCCGTCAGACGCTCACCGCGCGACGTCGTCCCACGGCACCGGGGTGGTCTCGCCCGTCTCCCAGTCGCGACGCAGCACGCCGTAACCGACCGACCCGACGGCCGGGCCGCCGTCGACGGGCCACGCCTCGCGGTAGTGGGCCTCCTGCACCCAGCCGGCACGGACGAAGACCCGGCGCATGGCGGTGTTGTCCTCGCGGGTCTGGCCCTCGAAGCGCGTGATCGCCGGCATCGTCGTGAACACGTGGTCGGTCACCGCACGCAGGGTGGGGACCCCGAGGCCGCGGCCCCGGAACCGACCGGCCAGGCGCAGGTCGAACAGGGGGACGGGGTCGGCGAGGTCCTCGAGGCGGACCAGCCCGATGCGTCCGAGGCCGTCGTGGTCGAGCCAGGACGTGTCGTGCTCCTCGTCGCGGTAGGCGCCGGAGTCGACGGCGCTCGCCGCGTCGGCCGCGCTGATGCGCCGTCGGACGTGGAACGGGAACTCCTCGGACGTCAGGAACGCGAGCAGCTCCGGGCGGTCGGCGCCGGTGGGGTCCAGGCGGGTGAGTCGGACGGCGGGAGCTGGCATGCCGCTCAGGGTAGTTGCACGGTCGTCGGGCAGGCTCGGGGCGTGCGAGGTGGGACGGGGACGACGACCACAGCCCTGACGGCCCTGGTGCTGGTCGGACTGGTGGGGTGTTCCGGCGAGCCGGGCGGTGCGTCGGCTCCTGCTTCTGCCGCTGCGTCGGCTCCGGGTGCAGCGGCGCCGGCGACCGACCCGGCGACCGACCCCGCCACCGCGCGGGCCTTCGCGTCGCTCGAGCGGCGGTACGACGCTCGGCTCGGCATCACCGCGGTCGACACCGGCAGCGGCCGGACCCTCGTGCACCGTGCAGGGGAGCGGTTCGCGTTCGCGTCGACGGTGAAGGTGTTCATCGCGGCGGCGGTCCTCGACGCCTCGTCCGACGCCGACCTGGCGACCGTCGTGCACTACGACCGCGGTGACCTGCTCGAGTACGCGCCCGTGACGAGCGAGCACGTCGACACCGGGATGACGGTCCGGGAGCTCATCGACGCGGCGCTCCGGTCCAGCGACAACACCGCTGCCAACCTGCTGGTGGAACGGCTCGGCGGGCCGGACGCCGTCGAGCGGTGGCTGCGCGGCATCGGCGACCGGACGACCCGCGTCGACCGGGTCGAACCCGACCTGAACCAGGCGACGCCGGGCGACCGGCGTGACACGACGACGCCGGAGCGGTTCGCGGCCGACCTGCGGGCGGTGCTGCTCGGGGACGTCCTCGACGCTGCCGACCGGCGGGTGCTCCGCGACGCGATGCTCGGCAACACGACCGGGGACGCGACGATCCGTGCCGGGGTGGACCCGTCGTGGCGGGTCGCCGACAAGACCGGCACGGCGTCCTACGGGGTCCGGAACGACATCGCGGTCGTGACGCCGCCGGGACGAGCACCGATCGTGCTGGTGGTGATGACGAGCCGGGCCGATGCCGCCGCGGAACCGTCGGATGCACTGGTCGCCGCGGCGACCCGGGCCGCGGTGGCCGGGCTGACCGGCTGAGCCGCACGCCTCGCGGAGCGTCGCGGGACTACCGGAGTGTGCTCGCCCAGCGCCCGATGGTGTCGTACGCCCGTTCCCGGACGTCCGGCGCGGACAGGACGACGTCGTGCAGGGCCCCCGCGAGCCGGCGGACCGTGACCTCGTCACCGAGGGAGAGCGCACGGTGCGCCACCGTGTCGACGTTCAGGGCGACGTCGGCCCGCGCCATCCCCGGGTCCCACCGCGGCTGGAGCATGCTCTTGTCGCTCAGCATCACCAGGGTCGGGACCGTGATGCCGAGCCCCTTCTCGACCTCTGCCTGACCGTCGAAGACCGCGGCGAGCCACCCGGGGTGCAGGGGGAAGCCGCGCTCCGGCCGCCACTGCTGCTCGTAGGTCCACGACCCCTCGCCCTCGGCCGAGACGGTGCGCGTGTAGAAGCCGGGGTCGACGGCGGGCATCGGCGCGAGCGGGTTCCGGCGCGCGCCGAGCCTGATGACCGGTGCGACGATGGCCCGCCCCACCGCGGTGGCCTGGAACTCGAGCCACGGGCTGTTCAACACCAGGCCGTGCACGAGCTCCGGGTGCCGGGCCGCCCACAGCGACAGGGTCAGACCGCCCGTGGAGTGGCCCATCGGCACGAGCTTGCGGCGGTCCGAGCCGGGGTGCTCGGCCGAGATCGCGTCGAGCGCTGCGGCGATGTCCTCGTCGTACACGGCCAGGTCGTCGACCATGCCCGGGGTCTGGTGCGGACGCAGACTCCGACCGTACTTCCGCAGGTCCAGCGCGTGGAACCGGGCGCCGAGCCGCTCCAGGCGTTCGGCGAGCTCGACCTGGAAGAAGTAGTCCGACCAGCCGTGCACGTAGAGCACATCGACCCCGTGCAGGGGCCCGCGACCGTGCAGCAGCAGGTCCGTCGGGGTGTGCCGTCGGCGGACCAGGGTGGCGACGACGGGGCCCTCGGAGTCGGTGCCGAGCGGCAGTTCGAGCCGCTCGTACGCTGCTCCGAGCACGTCCTCGTGCCACCCCTGGTCCGTCATGCGCCGAGCGTATCCGGCGCCGGTGCGGGCGGTGCTGCTGCGGGGTCGTGCACCCGTCACCCGGCCAGGACCACGACCTTGCCGCTGATCCGTCCCGCGGCCGCCTCGTCGTGCAGGGGCGGCAGCTCGGTCAGCGGGATGCGCCGGGTGACCTCGACCGTGAGCGCCCCGGCGTCGACCAGGGACACCAGCTCCGCCAGGCGCTCGCGGTTGCGCAGGACGAACACCGTCGCCGCCCGGACCCCGCGTGACTCGTCGTCCGGCGTGGCCATGAACGCCGTGGTGCTGACGACCGCGCCGCCGTCGCGCACGACGTCGACGAGTGCTGCGAAGTCCTGCGGGTCGATCGGGGCGAGGTTGAGGAGCACGTCGACCGGCTCCGTCACGGCGGCGCGGACGTCGGTCGTGGTGTGGTCGATCACCTCGTGGGCACCGGCCGCCCGGACGGCCTCGATGCTGCGCGGGCTCGCCGTCGCGATGACGTGGACGCCGGCGCGGACGGCGAGTTGGATCGCGTACTTGCCCACCACGCCGCCGGCGCCCATGACCAGCACGCGCTGGCCTGCCTCGAGCCGCCCGTCGTCGAACAGTGCCTGCCACGCGGTGAGTGCCACCGAGGGCAGCGCCGCCGCGTCGGCCAACGGGATGCTCGTCGGTGCGGCGACCACCGCGTCCGCCGGGGCGATGACGTACTCGGCCGCCCCGCCGTCGAGCTCCATCGGCAGGAACGCGACGACGGCGTCCCCGACCGCGATCCCCTCGACGCCGTCGCCGAGCGCGTCGACGATGCCGGACACGTCGTAGCCGGGGACGTGCGGCAGCTGGATCGGGATCGGCAGGAACCCGCCCCGCATCCCGTTGTCCGCCGCGTTGAACGCCGAGGCGGCGACGCGCAGTCGCACCTGCCCGGCGCCCGGGGTGGGCTGCTCGACGTCCTCGGTGCGGAGCACCTCGGGACCGCCGACCTCGTGGAACCGTACTGCCTGCATGATCGTGCCCTTCGTCGGTGTTGCCCATGTGCTTCGAGTTCGAAGCAACTGACGATGACGCTAGCACTGCTTCGAACTCGAAGCAACGGGTAGGATGGATCCCGTGACCGACGCGCCGAACTCCCTGACACCGACCCAGCTCGGGGCGTACTTCGCCTTCACCGAGGTGAGCAGCCTGCTGCGCCACGCGGTCGAGCGGCAGCTCCGCGACGTGGGCGGCCTGAGCTACGTGCAGTTCCAGCTGCTCGCCCGGCTCGGTGACGCTCCGGGCGGGCAGCAGCGCATGACCGACCTCGCCGACGGCGTCGTGTACAGCCGGAGCGGGCTGACCTACCAGGCGCAACTGCTCGAGCAGCGCGGGCTGGTCACGCGCGGTCCCTCGCCGGACGACGAACGCAGCACGGTCGTGACGATCACCCGGGCCGGTCGTGACGTCCTCGCCGCGGTCTTCCCCGGACACATCGAGGCGCTGCACACCCTGCTGTTCGCGTCGATGTCCGACGCGGACGTCGACGACCTCGCACGGATCCTCGGGGGAGCGGCGGAGCACCTGCGCGCGAACCCGCCACGCTCCGCGGGCGCGCGCCGGCGCAGCTGACGGAACGGTCGTACCGCGCGGGTCACGCCCGATCGTCGCGCCGGTGGGGTCCCCGTTCTAGCTGCGGGGAGCCCGCACGAAGAACAGCGTGATGGCGCCGAGGACGACCGCGGCGACGATGAGCGCCCAGGCGAGCACGATGACCGGCCCGTCCCAGGGGGAGACGAGCAGTCCGACCCCGATCACCAGGGCCACGGCGGCGCCGATCAGGGCGAGGCGGTGCGGTCGTACCGGAGCGGTGCGTGTCACGGTTCCAACGGTACGCGCGAAGGGCTGGCAGCGCGGCGTCGAACGGGTACGCCGGTCACACCGTCGTGCGCATCACCCACCGCCACTTCGCGATGCGGCGGTCGCGCACGAACCCGAACTGCGTGAACAGTTCTTCCGGTCCGGTGTGCAGGTACGCCCCGCGCTGCGGTTTCCGCTCGACCGTCTGCTCCGGGTAGGCCTCGACCGTCCCGCCGCCCGCCCGGCGGATCTCGTCCAGGGCCGTGGTGACCGCGGCACGTGCGACACCGTGGCCGCGGTGCCGGGACTCCACGAACACGCAGCCGATCCGCCAGTCCGGCGGGGTCGAGGCGTCGCGTGCGTAGGCGCCGGGGTTCAGGATCGTCGGCAGCTCGGCCGGGCGTCCGAACTGGCACCAGCCGACCGCGGTGCCGTCGGCGTAGACGAGCACCTGGTGGTTCGTGCCGTCGCGCACGTGCCGGTGCTTCGCCTCCTGGTGGGACACCGTGGGGTCCGGTGTGCCGCGCGGGCCGTCCGGGTGGAAGCCGATGCACCAGCACCCGCCCCACACACCGTTGCTGCGGGTGACGAGCGCGGCGAAGTCGGGCCACGTCTCCTCGGTGAGCATCGCCGTCGAGTACTCCATGCGCCGATCATGCTCCGCACGGGCGGCGAGCGCCGAGCGGCGACCGACCCCGGCACTTTCCCAGCGGACACGACGGTGTTCCGCGGGGAAGTCCCGGCGGCCACCCGAGCAGGACTGCGAGCCTCTCCGGACCGCGCCGATGGTGGCGCGGACGAGGGGGAACGACATGACGATGCGACGTGCAGGGGGAGCCGCGCTCGGCTTCGTGGGTGGCAGTGTGCTCGCCGGGTTGCTGGTGAGCGTCGGGGTGACGCCGGTGATCGCGGTCGCCGGCGTCGGCACGACCTCGGCGATCGGGGTGTTCGAGTCGTTGCCGGAGGACATCGAGATCGGGCACCTCCCGCAGCGCAACCAGATCTGGGCGTACCGCGGCGGCGAGCCGGTGCACCTGGCGAACGTGTGGGACCAGGACCGCCAGGAGCTCACGCTCGAGCAGATCAGCGACCACCTGGAGCACGCCGCGGTGGACGGCGAGGACAAGCGGTTCTACGAGACCGGCGGCGTCGACGCGACGTCCGTCGTCCGGTCGCTCGTGAGCGTCGCCACGTCCGGGACCGAGGGCGGGTCGGGTGGTTCGACCCTGACGATGCAGCTCGTGCGGAACATCAAGATTCAGCAGGCCAGCGAACTGCCCACGGCCGAGGAGCGCGAGGCCGGGTACGAGGAGGCGACCCGGCGGACGCCGCAGCGCAAGCTCGCCGAGATGAAGCTCGCGATCAGCCTGGCGAAGCAGTACACGAAGCGGCAGATCCTGGCGGCGTACCTGAACATCGCCTACTTCGGCGACCAGACCTACGGCGTGCAGTCGGCGGCGCAGCACTACTACGGCAAGTCGGCGAGCGACCTGACCCCGGCCGAGGCGGCGTCGCTCATCGCGATCGTGCAGTGGCCGGAACGACGGGACCTGTCGACGCCGGACCACCACCGCGACAACGCCGCCCGGCGGAACGTGATCCTGCGGTCGATGCACGAGCAGGGGCACCTGTCGGCCGAGGAGTACCGAACGGCTCGGCTGTCCCGTGTCGCCGACTCCGTGCACCTGACGGCACCGCACCAGGGGTGCGAGGCGGTCGAGGTGGGCGCCGCGTTCTTCTGTGACCACGCGGAGACCATCGCTCAGCGGCTCCCGCAGCTCGGCGCGACGAAGCAGCAGCGGGCGGACGCCTGGCGCACCGGCGGGTACCGGATCCAGACCACGCTCGACCTCGACCTGAACGCGGCGCAGAAGCAGCTGCTCGACCGGTACGACCCGAAGACCGAGACCCGGCTGGCACTCGGGGCCACGTTCAACACGGTCGAGGCAGGGACGGGCCGCGTGCTGACGATGGCACAGAACACCGACCACGACCGCTCGTCCGACGCGCCCCGCACCGCGACCTCGCTGAACTACGCCACCGACGAGGCGGACGGCAGCTCCACCGGCTTCCAGACCGGGTCGACCTACAAGATGTTCACCCTGCTCGCGTGGATCGAGGCCGGCCGCAGCCCGGACACCGTGGTGGACGGCACGCCGCACCCGCACAGCGAGTGGACCGCGTGCGGGGAACCCGCCTCGGCGTTCTGGCAGCCGAAGAACGACTCAGCCGGGCAGCGTGGTCCGTACTCGGTCCGGTCGGCGACGGCGCAGTCCGTCAACGCCGCGTACCAGTCGATGGCCGAACAGCTCGACCTGTGCGACATCCGCGACGTGGCCGAGCGGCTGGGCGTGCACCTGGCGAGCGGCGGCGAGCTGCCGTGGAACCCGGGTTCGTTGCTCGGCACCGAGAGCATCGCCCCGCTCACGATGGCCTCGGCCTACGCCGGCATCGCGAACGGCGGGCGGTTCTGCGCACCCGTGGTGATCGACCAGGTCGTCGCGCCCGACGGTGAGGAGCTCGGCGGACAGCCCCGCTCGTGCACGCAGGCGGTGTCCCGGCAGACCGCGGCCACCGCGTTCGACGTCATGCAGGGCGCCTTCCGCGGCGGGACGGCGAGCGGTGGGCAGACCCCCGACGGCGCGACACTGTTCGGCAAGACCGGCACCACGGACGCGGCCGACCAGGTGTGGTTGGTGGGCGGGACCTCGCGTGCCGTCACCGCCTACTGGCAGGGCAACACGGACGGCGCGAAGCACAACCTGCGGACGTTCTCCAACGGCCAGGGCGGCACCTACGCCGGGTCGCGTGCGGCCGTCTGGCGCGACGCGCAGACGGCGGTGAACGCGGCGCTGCCGGTCGGCTGACGGCCCGGAACGCAGCCACGAACGGCCTGGAGGCGCGGTGCCAGCTGGCACCGCGCCTCCAGGCCGGTTCTCGGTTGCGTCCTACGACAGCTTCTTGCTGTCCTCGAGCCAGCCCGCGAGCTTGGTCATGTAGTCGGCCTGCGACGTGTAGTCGAGGGCCGGGAACGTCCAGCTGTGGACCTGGCCGGCCTTGAGCGCGGCGTTGTCGGCGAAGGTCGGCTGCTTCTCGAGGTCGGCGACCTGGTAGCCCTGCTGCGACAGCAGCAGCACGTCACCGGTGATCTGACCGGCGTTCTCCCACGAGTAGATGCCCCAGTAGAAGCCCTTCGGCTTCGGGTTGACGAAGTCGACCCCGTACGACGCGTACATCTGCAGCGACGGCTCGTCGGTCGGGCGGGTGACGTACGCGCCGTCACCGTCGGCGTACATCGAGACGACCGACAGGTCCGTGTCCTTCGAGACCTTCTCGAGCTCGTCGGCGGCGGTGTCGAAGCGCTTCTCGGCGGCGTCGACCGTCGACTCCTTCGCGCCGAGCGACTCGGAGAGCTTCGCGATCTCCTCGATGACGTCCTCGCCCTTGCCGCCCCACTTCACCTCGGCGACCGGCGCGATCGCCTTGATCTGCTTCTCCTGCGCCTTGTCCTTGAAGCCGTAGCCGGGCTGCTTGGTGTCGAGCGTGCCCTTCGCGTCGGTCGGGTAGACCGAGGTCACGACGAGGTCGGGCTTCAGCGCGGCGAGCTGCTCGAGGTCGATGTCGCCGTAGGCGGTGCCGAGCTGGGTGATGCCGTCGGTGTCGAGGCCCTTGAACCGGGCGTCCTTCGCCATCGTCAGCTGCCCGAAGGTGCCGACGGGCTTGAGGCCGTACTCGATGAACGACAGGGCGATGTCGTTCAGCACGACGACGCGCTTCGGCGTGTGGTCGACCTTGACGGTCGCGCCGGTGGCGTCCTGGTACGACCACGCCTTCGACGCGGCGGTGCCGCCGTCGGAGTCGGAGTCGTTCGAGTTGCCGGTGCTCGAGCAGCCGGTCAGGAGGAGTGCCGAGACGGTCACGGAGGTCAGGAGGGCGGCGCGCAGGTGGCCACGTCGGGAGGTCTTCACATTAGGAGAGGCTAACCTAACTTTACGGCACTCGCCAGCACGTCTTCGGTTTTCGTGCGTGTGACGGTGTGCTCGGTTCCGGCGCTCGGGAGCGGGTCGTGCTCGTCCGCTTCGGGCACGATCATCGGCGCACCGGTCACGGGGTCGGGGAACACCCGGGCGTGCAGGCCGAACGCGTGCTCGAGCAGTGCCGGGGTGAGGACCTCGTGCGGTGTGCCGTCGGCCACGACCCCGCCGTCGTGCAGCACCACGAGCCGGTCCGAGTACCGCGCCGCCAGCGACAGGTCGTGCAGCACCATCACGATCGTCGACCCCTGCTCGCGGTTCAGCCGTCGGACGAGCCGCAGGACCTCGAGCTGGTGCGCGAGGTCCAGGTAGGTCGTCGGCTCGTCGAGCAGGAGCGTCTCGGCCTGCTGCGCGACGACCATGGCGATCCAGGCGCGCTGGCGCTGTCCGCCGGACAGGCTCGTGACGTCACGGTGCGCGACCTCGGTCAGGCCGGTGGCGGCGATCGCGTCCTCGGCGACGGCGGCGTCCTCGGCGGTCCATGGCTTCGCCCACGACTGGTGCGGGTTCCGGCCGCGCATCACCAGGTCGAGCACGCTGGTGCCGGCCGGGGCGACGGGGGACTGCGGCAGGATCGCGAGCTTGCGGGCGACCTGGCGGTTCGGCTCCTTGCGGATCGGGGCGCCGTTGAGCAGGACCTCGCCGGCCTGCGGCTTGAGCACGCGGCCGAACGCCTTGAGCAGGGTCGACTTGCCGCAGCCGTTCGCGCCGAGGAACGTCGTGACGGTGCTGCGTTCGATGCGCAGGTGCAGGTCGCGCAGGACCGGCTGGCGGTCGTAGCCGACGGACAGGCCCTGGGCTTCGAGCACGCTGTCGTGCTCGTGCTCGTGCTCGTGCTGGTGGTCGCGGTCGTGCGCTGTTGTCATCGGGACATCTCCTTGCGGTGACGGACGAGGAGCCAGATCAGGTACGGCGCCCCGATCACGGTGGTGATGATGCCGACCGGCACCTGCCACGGGAACGCGGAACGGGACAGCAGGTCGGCGGCGAGCACGAGCACGGCTCCCAGAGCACCGGCGAGCAGCAGCGGCGGCCGGTTCGTGCCGGCGAGCCGGAGCCCGACCTGCGGCACGACGAACGCGACGAAGCCCACCGGTCCCGCGGCGGCCACGGCGGCGGCGGTCAGCACGACCGCGAGTGCGATGACGAGCAGCCGGTGTCGCTGGACGCCGAGTCCGACGCCGGTCGCGACCTCGTCGCCGAGCTGCCCGATGCCGAGTGCCGCACTCGTCGCGAGTGCGATCGGCACCGCGACCACGGCCACCAGGAGCAGCGGCCAGACGCTCTCCCACGAGGTGCTCGACAGGCTGCCGACCAGCCACTGCGAGGCCGCGGTCGCGACCGTGATCTTCGCCCGGACGAGCAGGTAGCTGGTCACGGCGTCGAGGGTCGCGCTCACGCCGATGCCGACCAGCACGAGCCGGTAGCTCTGCACGCCACCGCGCCAACCCAGGCCGTAGACCAGGACCGCTGCGACCAGGGCGCCGATCGTGGCGGCCACCGGGATCCCGCCACCGAGCACCAGGGACGACACCGAGTACGTCCCGCCGCCCAGCACGATCGCGGCGACCGCACCGACGCTCGCGCCCGCGGTGACGCCGATGATGTCCGGGGTGCCGAGGGGGTTCCGCGTGAAGGTCTGGGTCAGTGCCCCGGCGACCCCGAGGGTCAGGCCGACGAGTGCGCCGGTCAGCACGCGGGGCAGGCGCAGAGTGGTGATGATGAAGGCGTCGGGACCGGACTCCAGCCCGAGCAGGGACCGGATGACGACCCCGGGCGCGATCCACGTCGAGCCGACCGCGGTGCCGAGGACGATGAGCACCAGGACGGTGGCGAGCGACGCGACGGTGTACCAGAACACCCGGGGGCGCCAGGCGAGGCCGACGGGGCCGATGCGGATGCCGGCACGGCCGGGGGTGCGGGCCGCGGGGCCGTTCGTGCCCGGCGCACCGGGTGTACTGCCGGGCATGCCGGTGGTGCTGCCGGGCGTCCTCCCGCTGCTGCGCACCGCTGCCCCGCTCACAGCGACACCAGCGATCGGCGGCGGGCCACGGCGACGAACACCGGGCCCCCGATGACGGCGAGCACGATGCCGACCTCGACCTCGGAGAACCCGCCGATCAGGCGACCGATGACGTCGGCGACCAGCACGAGGGCGGCGCCGACCAGACCGGACACCGGCAGCGTCCAGCGGTGTCCGGTGCCGACGAGCGCGCGGGCGACGTGCGGGACCGTCAGGCCGACGAAGCCGATCGGGCCGGCCGCCGCGGTCGCCCCGGCGGCGAGCAGCGTGATCCCTCCCAGGCCGACCAGCCGGGCGACGAGCACGTTCTCGCCCAGGCCCTTCGCCAGCTCCGACCCGAGCCCGAGGGCGTCGAGGGCGCGGACGTTCAGCACCGCGAGCACGAGTCCGGCGGCCAGGAACGGCCACACCGCCCCGAGGATGTCGAGCTGGCGTGCGGCGAGCGACCCGACGACCCAGAGCCGGTACGCGTCGAGCGACGCCTGGTCGGTCAGCACGACGAACGAGGTCAGGGCGGCGAGCAGCGCCGAGACCGCGGCGCCGGCGAGGGCGAGCGGCACCGGGCTGGCCGTGCCGCTGCCGGCGATCGTCACCGAGAAGACGACGACGCTGGCGACCAGGGCCCCGACCAGTGCGAACCAGACGGTCGCGCTCGTGCTCGTCACCCCGAACACGTAGACGCCGAGCACCACCGCGAGCCCCGCGCCCGACGAGACGCCGAACAGACCGGGGTCGGCGAGTGGGTTGCGGGTGTGTCCCTGCATGAGCAGTCCGGCGATGCCGAGGGCCGCGCCGACCGCTGCGCCGATGAGCGTGCGCGGGATGCGGGAGCCCCACACGATCGCCTCGTCGGTGCTCGATCCGGTGCGCGTGAGCCCCGCCCACACCTCGGCGACGCCGATGCGGTTGCTGCCGAGCAGCATGCTCGCCACGGCGACGAGGACCAGGGCGACGACGAGGCCGATGATGACCGCGGTCCGTCGCCGCATCGCGGTCCGGTGCACACCGAGGGCGCGGGACGCGTCGCCGTCCCGGGCGCTGGACACGACGGGTTCGGGGGCCTCCGGACCGGAAGCCAGAACGGGATTGGGGGCTGGCACGGAAGTCATCTTAGGTTAGCCTTGCCTCATGGCGAAGACCCCGCGGCTCCTGCCGACGAACCCCCGGCTCTTCCGCGCCCGTGTCCTCCGGACCCAGCGGGTGACCCCCTCGATGCAGCGTGTCACCGTCACCGGCGACGACCTGCACGAGTTCGGCTACCTCGGTTTCGACCACTGGTTCCGCCTGTTCGTCCGGCGCCCCGACCAGGACGCCTTCCGGATGCCCGACCTGGACGGCAAGAAGTGGTGGCCGACGTTCCTCGGCATCCCCGAGGACATCCGCCCGCACTGCGCGAACTACACCGTCGCCGCGTACCGGCTGCTCGCCGACGGCACCGCCGAGCTCGACATCGACTTCGTCGTGCACCTGGACCACCGCGGTCAGCTCGAGGGCCGTGCCGCGATCTGGGCCTGCTCCGCCCGCCCCGGCGAAGAGCTCGCGATGCTCGACCAGGGCTGCATCTTCGACGTCCCGGCCGGCACCAGCGAGGTCGTCGTCGCGGCGGAGGAGACCGGCCTGCCCGGCATCGTCGGCATCGCCGAGTCGTTGCCGCGCGACACCGTCGGCCGCATCATCCAAGAGGTCCCGACCGCCGCCGACATCCGTGACCTCGACGCCCCCACCGGCGTGCAGGTGACGTGGATCGTCCGGCAGCCGGGCGCGGTCCCCGGCAGCGGCGCCCTCGCGGAGCTGCAGCGGCACGTGCCGTCCGACGACAGGGGCTACGCGTTCGTCGTGGGGGAGTCGAAGCTCGCCACCGAGGGCCGCCGCCACCTGCACCGTGCCGGTCTGCCGAAGTCGCGCATCACGTTCTCCGGGTTCTGGAAGCACGAGACGAAGGTCTCCGTCCGCGCCTGACCCGCGTGCTGCCTGGCAGGTGTGCCCCGTCCCGCCAGGTACGCCCGCCCTCGCCAGGTGCGCCGCGCCCGTGGCGCGACCAACGGACGGACGGGAGGCCCGGTGCAAGCTGGCACCGGGCCTCCCGTCCGTGGTGGGGCCGCGTCAGCCCTTGAGGCCCGAGCCCGTCACGCCCTCCACGATCTGCCGCTGGAAGATCAGGTAGAGGATGATCAGCGGCAACGCCGCCAGGAGTGCACCAGCCTGGATGTCGGCGTAGCGCTGCCCGAAGCTGCCCTGGACCGTGGCGAGCCCGACCGGGATCGTCATGAGGTCCGGGTTGGACAGCACGAACAGCGGCAGCAGCAGGTTGTTCCACACCCCGACGAAGGTCAGGATCGTCACCGCTGCGATCACCGGACGCGACAGCGGCAGGATGACCGACCAGTAGACCTTCCAGATACCGGCGCCGTCGATGCGCGCAGCCTCTTCGAGCTCCTTCGGGATGCCGTCGAAGAACTGCTTGAAGATGAACACCGCGATCACGGCGGGCACCTGCGGGAAGATCACCGACCAGTACGTGTTGAGCAGGCCGACCGCGTTGAGCTCCTGGAAGATCGGGATGATCAGCACCTGGGTCGGGATCATGATGCCCAGGATGATGAGCAGGAACGCGATGTTCCGGCCGCGGAACACCAGCCGCGACAGCGCGAACGCCGCCATCGAGGCGAACAGCACGGTGAGCACCGCGGTCACGACGCTCGTGATGCCGCTGGCCAGGTACCAGTTCCAGATGTCGCCGGCTTGGAACAGCGACGCGTACGAGTGCAGCGTCGGGTTCCAGTTCGACAGGATCGAGTTCGCGCCGAGCGCGGCGACACCGTTGTCGGACAGCGACGTCTTGAGCGCGAACACGCTCGGGATGAGCCAGATGATCGCGAAGATCGTCAGGATGATGCCCGACGCGATCGTGAAGCCGCGCCCGCTGACACCGATCTTGGCGGCGCTCGTGGGAGCGGCGGACGAGACCCCGGTGCGGAGCTTCCGGCCGGTGGTGATGCTCTCGGTGGCGGTCATGTCAGGCACCGATCTCTCGCTTGGCGGCAGCGCGCTCGACGAGCTGCCGGATGACCGCGATCGCCACGATCACGATGAACAGGAGGACCGACGCAGCCGACGCGGCACCGAGTCGGTTGTCGGTGAATCCGACGCCGGTGATGAGCTGCAGCGAGACCTGGGTGGAGATGCCCGGGCCGCCGTTCGTCATCAGGTAGACCTGGTCGAAGATCTTCAGGCTCGCGATGATCTGCAGCAGGATGACGAGGGTCGTCGTGCGGCCGAGCAGGGGGAGCGTGATCGACTTGATCTGCTGCCAGTTCGAGGCACCGTCGACGGCGGCGGCCTCGTACAGTTCGCGCGGGATCTCCTGCAGGCCGGCCAGGTAGAGCACGAAGTTGAAGCCGAGGGTCCACCACACGGTGGCGATGGCGACACCGATCATCGCCGTGTTCGGGCTGGCCAGGACACCGGCGCCCGGAGTCATCCCGAGCAGCGACTGGACGCTCGCGAAGAGACCGGTGCTCGGCGTGAAGATGAACACCCAGATCAGCGAGATCGTCGCCGACGGCAGGATGAACGGCAGGAAGAACGCCAGACGGAAGAACCACTGGCCGCGGTTCATCCGGTTCGTCAGCACGGCGAACACGAACGCCAGGATCACGAGCGGCGGGGTCGTGTACAGCGTGAACTGCAGTGTGTGCCAGAGCGAGGACCAGAAGTCGTCGCGACCGAGCATCTCCGCGTAGTTCGCGAACCCGGCGAAGCTGCCGAGCCCGGTGCGGACCGTCGAGGTGTTGAAGAAGCTCGTGACGATCATCCAGACCGTCGGACCGAGCAGGAAGGCGATGTAGAACAGGCCGAACGGGGCGAGGAACAGCCAGCCGCTGCGGCCCTGGCCGCGGGTCAGGCTGGAGCGGTACGGGCGGAGTCGTCGCGGAGCGCTCGCCGCGTCCGTCGGGCGGTCGAGGACAGGTGCTGTGGTCACGTCATCGTGCCTTTCGCAGGGTGTTCACGTCGTTCGTGGTGGTCGCAGGCCCGATCACAGCGGGCTCGGCGTGTTGAGGTAGGTCGACAACTGGGACTTGATGGCGCTCATGGCCGCGGCGGGGGAACTGCTGCCCTGCTGTACGAGGGCCAGCTGGGCGCCCACGGTGTTCTCGAACGTGGACCCGGAGCCGCCGTACCAGGCGGCGTCGTCGAACACCGCTGTCTCGGCGGCGGAGGCGTAGTTCGACTGCGGCGTCAGCTTCTTGTAGGCCGAGCTGTCGTACGTCGGCAGGTACGCCGGCACGTGGCCACCCTGTGCCCAGGTCAGGCTCTGCTCGAGCATCTGCTTGATGAACAGCATCGCCGCCTGCTTCTGCTCCGGCGTGCGGTCCTTCTTCGGCAGGATGAACGTGTGCGAGTCGGCCTGGGTCGCCGGCTTGTCGAAGAGCTGCGGGACCGGAGCCATCCCGAACTTCAGCCCCTTGATCGACTGGGCGGTGCTGATCTCCCACTCGCCCTGCATGAAGAAGCCGGCCTTGCCGGTGAACATGAGCGTCTGCGCGGTGGCGTAGTCGAGGCCCTTGTTGAGCCAGCCCTGCTTGACCCACTTCTGGGTCATGTCGGTGACCTTCGTGTAGGCGTCCTCGTTGACGGTGAGCTTGGAGCCGCCGTCGCTGATGAACGGCGTCGCACCCTCGATCTGGTTGTACATCGTCCAGAAGAAGCGCCACGGGGTCGCGACCTCACTGACGTTCGCGACGTTGAGCGCCGTGCCGCCGGTGACCTTCGAGACTGCCGCCAGGGCCTTCTCGAAGGCGTCGATCCCCGTCAGGTCCTTGAGGTTGTCGTCGCTGTCGAGCAGGCCGGCCTTCCGGCACACGTCGACGTTGTAGAACAGCACGAAGGGGTGGGTGTCGAGCGGCACGCAGATGTTCTTGCCGTCGGTCTTCTGCGCCGTCCAGGCCTTCTGGTTGAAGTCGGCGGCGCTCATACCGACGCCGGCGAGGTCCTCGGAGGTGATGGGATCGAGCAGGTCACCGTCCCACAGGGGCTTCGCCCGGGTCAGGTGGGAGATCGCGACGTCCGGTGGCTTGTTCCCGACGGTGGCGAGTGTGACCTTCGAGTAGTACGGGTTGCCCCACGCGAACGTGGTGGCCTGCAGCGCGCTCGATCCGCCGTGCTGCTTGGCGTAGCCGGCTTCCATGTCCTGCATGCGGACGCCGTCACCGCCGCCGAACAGGTTCCAGAAGACGAGGGTCTCGGGGTTGAGGGCACTGCCGGCGAGACCGGCGGCGAGGGGACTGGAGCAGGCGGCGAGCGGCAGGACCGTCGCGGCCGCTGCACCGGCGGCGAGGAAGCCCCGCCGCGAGAGGCGCGACGCAGGTGTTGCGGGTGGGATCGGCATGGCATCACTCCATCGGGATGGGCCGGGCTCGGGAACAGGGTCGGTGCTCCCGCCGGAGCATCGCTGCTCCGGACCCGGAGCACTGCTGCTCCGGACACGGAACGACCTTCCGGTGCTCCGTGAGCGCTCACATTAGCGCTCGCCCCTGTCATCCGCCACCCCTTTCGCGACGGCGTGGAACCCGGTAGCGTTTCCGTCAGGTGAGCGCTCACTTTCGTGACGGCCCGCTTCGGTTCCCGTACGCGCCCCCACCGCTCCCCGCACGAACCGCACTGCCACGATCGAAGGAGATCCATGCCCCGCACACACCTCGTCCTCGACGCCGCGTTCACCGTGGGGCCGGTGCGACGTCGCCTGTTCGGCGGGTTCGTCGAGCACCTCGGCCGCCACGTCTACGACGGCATCCACGAGCCCGCCCACGAGACCGCCGACGAGCACGGCTTCCGAGGGGACGTCGTCGAACTCGTCAAGGAACTCGGCGTCTCCGCCATCCGCTACCCCGGTGGCAACTTCGTCTCCGGCTACAAGTGGGAGGACGGCGTCGGCCCCGTCGAGCAGCGCCCCCGCCGTCTCGACCTCGCCTGGCACTCGACCGAGACGAACGAGGTCGGCCTGCACGAGTTCCAGCACTGGCTCGACCGGGTCGGCTCCGAGCTCATGCTCGCCGTGAACCTCGGTACCCGCGGCACGCAGGAGGCGATCGAGCTCCTCGAGTACGCCAACATCGACGCCGGCACCGCACTGTCCGATTACCGTCGTTCCAACGGTCGCCAGGAACCCTTCGCCATCACGATGTGGTGCCTCGGCAACGAGATGGACGGCCCGTGGCAGCTCGGCCACAAGAACGCCGACGACTACGGCAAGCTCGCCGCCATGACCGCCAAGGCCATGCGACAGATCCAGCCCGACCTCGAGCTCGTCGCCTGCGGTTCCTCCGGGGCGTCGATGCCGACGTTCGGCGAGTGGGAGCGCACCGTCCTCGAGCACACCTACGACGACGTCGACTACATCTCCGCGCACGCCTACTACGAGGAGGACGACGACCTGCCGTCGTTCCTCGCCTCGGGCGTCAACATGGACCACTTCATCAAGACGGTCACCACGGCCGCCGACCACGTCCAGGCGCAGAAGAAGTCCGACAAGCGCATCGACATCTCGTTCGACGAGTGGAACGTCTGGTCGATCAAGAAGTGGGAGGCCAAGGCCAAGACCTTCACGCTCGACGAGTGGCCCGTCGCCCCGCGTCTGCTCGAGGACGTCTACACCGTCGCCGATGCCGTCGTCGTGGGTGGCCTGCTCATCTCGCTGCTCCGCCACGCGGACCGCGTCGCCTCGGCCTCGCTCGCCCAGCTCGTCAACGTGATCGGCCCGATCATGACCGAGCCCGGCGGCCCGGCCTGGCGCCAGACGACGTTCTTCCCGTTCTCGGTCACCTCGCGCCTGGCACAGGGCACGTCGCTGCAGGTCAAGGCCTCCGGCGACACCGTCGACGGTGGCAAGCACGGCGAGGTCCCGGTCGTGGACTCCGCCGCCACCGTGACCGAGGACGGCAAGGCCGCGGTCTTCCTGGTGAACCGCCACCCGTCCGAGCCGACCACGGTGACGATCGACCTCGCAGGCATCGGTGCGACGGGCGACGTCCACGCCGAGGGTGTCTGGGACGACGACCTGCATGCCGTGAACGACCTGGAGAACACCTCGCGCGTGGGGCTGCGCACGAACGAGTCGGTCCGCCGCGAGGGCGACACCGTCACGATCGAGCTCCCGCCGGTCTCCTGGACCGCCGTCTCGATCGGCTGACAAGACGCCTCGGCGCACGCCACGGCGGGCGTCGAGTGAGCACAGAGGACGTCGGGCGCTCGCGCCCGACGTCCTCTGCTCGTTGTGCGGGCGCGGCGCGCGGCGGGCCGCGGCCGAGTCTCGTCTGGGCGGACAGGGCGCGGCACGCGGATGGCGCAGCCTGTCCGTGGGGCCGAGTCTCGGGCCTCGGACGTGGACGCGCCGGCCGGGAGGCCCGTGGCGGCCTGGCACCGCGCCTCCCGTCCGGCGTCCGGCGAGACCACGACCGAGTCTCGTCTGAGCGGACAGAGCGCGGCACGCGGACGGCGCAGCCTGTCCGCGGGGCCGAGTCTCGGCACGAGCGCGCCGCGTCAGCGCGCCGACGGTGCCGCCGTGCTCGCGCGCTCGACGAGCCGCACCGGCACCAGGTCCGACGCGACGCTGACCCGCTCGCCGTCGATCTGGGCGAGCAGCGTGGCGACCGCTCGGCGGCCGACCTCGTCGAAGGACTGGTGCACGGTGGTCAGCGGCGGCCAGAACGAGTCGGACTCGGGGGAGTCGTCGAACCCCACCACGCTGAGCGACGACGGCACCGGGCGGCCGGACTCGTGTGCGGCGCGCAGGACCCCGAGGGCGGTCTGGTCGTTCGCGGCGAACACCGCGGTGATCTCCGGCCGTGCGGCGATCTCGAGCCCGGCCTCGTACCCGTGCTCGGTCGTCCACCCACCGCGGAACACCGGGGGGACGGGCCGACCGGCGCGCGACAGGGTGTCCTGCCACGCGGCGAGGCGACGGGCCGCCGAGTACGACGAATCCGGACCGGCGACGTGCCAGACGGTCTCGTGGCCCAGGTCGAGCAGGTGCTGCGTGGCCTGCCGGGCGCCGTCGGCCTGGTCGGTGTCGATCGCGGGGTGGTCCGTGCTGCCCGTGGAGTCGACGATCACCATGGGGACGCCGTCGGGCAGCACGACCTCGGCGGTGTCGATGATGTGCGACTCGATGATGATCACGACGCCGTCGACGGCCTGTTCGTGCAGGCGTGAGAAGGCGGACCGGACGCCCGCCTCGGTGCGCGAGGCCATGGGCAGCAGGGTGATCGTGAAGTCGGCGACCCCGGCGGCGTCGGCGATCGCCTCGAGCGTGCGCATGTTGCCGAAGGACGCGAGCGTGAACATGATCACGCCGATGGTCCGGAAGCGGCCCGAGCGCAGGGCGCGGGCGGCACGGTTCGGCCGGTAGCCGAGGGACTCCATCGCGCGCTGGACGCGGTCGCGGGTCTCCGGGCTGACGTTGTCGAAGCCGCGGGCGACCCGCGAGACGGTCTGCATCGAGACCCCCGCGGCGTCGGCGACGGCGGCCATCGAGGGGGCGCGGCGGGTGCCGGCGGGGGACTCCATCGTCACGCTGGCGCTCCTTCCGGATCGAGGGGCCGAACAGTCGGCCTCCCCGGACGCTAGCGCATGTTGACGTTGCCATGCTATCGTCGCGACGTTCGATGTTGACGTCAACATCGGTGACCGCCCGGACACCCTGATCCGGCCCGGGCCGAGCCGCCGACATCGGCCACCCGAACGCAGCAGACGAAGGAGTCACATGAGCACGCTCGCAGCGCGCCCCGGTGAGGCAGCACCGCGCCCCACCGCCGAGCGCCCCGCCGGCCGCCGCCCCAAGCCGCGGGGACGGTTCACCGGATGGCTGTTCGTCGGCCCGTTCGTCGTCGTCCTGGTCCTGATGCTCATCGTGCCGATCGGGTACGCGCTCTGGCTCAGCCTGTTCCGCGACCAGCTCATCGGCGGCAACCAGTTCGTCTGGTTCGCCAACTACGTGCAGCTCTTCCAGGACGCCAAGTTCTGGTCCGGGCTCGGTCGGGTCGCGATCTTCCTGGTCGTCCAGGTGCCGATCATGCTCGGCCTCGCGCTCGTCGCCGCCCTGGCCCTCGACAGCGCCCGACTGTGGGGGACGAGCTTCTTCCGCATCGCGGTGTTCCTGCCCTACGCGGTCCCCGGTGTCGTCGCAGCCCTGATCTGGGGCTTCATCTACGGCAACCAGTTCGGTCTGACCGGTGCCGCGAACGACGCGCTCGGCATCGACCTGCTGCAGCCGTTCAGCCCGAGCTGGGTCCTGACGTCGATCGGCAACGTGGTCACGTGGGAGTTCCTCGGCTACAACATGCTGATCTTCTACGCCGCACTCCGCACCGTCCCCGGTGAGCTGTACGAGGCGGCGGAGCTCGACGGCGCCGGCCCGATGCGCACGGTCCTCTCGATCAAGCTCCCGGCGCTCCGCGGCCCGATGGTCATCGCCACGATCTTCTCGATCATCGGCAGCTTCCAGCTCTTCAACGAGCCGAACCTGCTCAAGACGCTCGCCCCGAACGTCATCGGCAGCGCCTTCACCCCGAACATGTACGCCTACTCGCTGTCCTTCAGCGGCCAGCAGTTCAACTACTCCGCCACGGTCGCGATCGTGATGGGCGTGATCACCGCGGTGATCGCCTACGTCGTCCAGGTCCGCGGCACCCGCGAGGAGAACCGATGAGCACCATCCAGCACCCCGCCGGGCCCGCAGCGGCCACGGTGACCGAGGCGACCACGACGCAACGTGCGCCGCGCACCCGCTCGATCCGCGCCTCCCGGCAGCTCCGCACCGCGGAAGGCGGACGCAAGCCGAAGCGGTCCGGCCTGCTGACCGCGGTCATGGTCGTCTTCGTCGTGTACTCGTTCGCGCCGCTGTTCTACCTGCTCGTGAACAGCACGAAGACGCAGTCGTCGCTGCTCTCCACCTTCGGTCTGTGGTTCGGCGGGGACTTCAACCTCTGGCAGAACATCGTCGACACGGTGACGTACAACGACGGCATCTTCCTGCAGTGGTTCGGCAACACGCTGCTCTACGTGGTCGTCGGCGCCGGCGGGGCCACCCTGCTCGCCACGGTGGCGGGCTACGGCATGGCGAAGTTCCAGTTCCCGGGGCGCCGTGCGGTCTTCGCCGTCGTCCTCGGCGCCATCGCGGTCCCCGGCACGGCACTGGCCGTCCCGACCTTCCTGCTCTTCTCGCAGGTCGGCCTGACGAACACCCCGTGGTCGATCATCCTGCCCTCGCTGATCAGCCCGTTCGGCATGTACCTGATCTGGACCTACGCGGTCGACGCGATCCCCGCCGAACTGCTCGAGGCCGCCCGCATGGACGGTGCCGGCGAGTTCCGGATCTTCTTCACCATCGCGCTCCGCCTGCTCGCTCCCGGTGTCGTCACGGTCCTGCTGTTCGCCGTCGTCGCGACCTGGAACAACTACTTCCTGCCGCTCATCATGCTGAGCGACCCGAAGTGGTACCCACTGACGGTCGGCCTGAACCAGTGGAACGCGCAGGCCACCGGGTCCGGCGCGCAGCCGATCTACAACCTCGTCGTCACGGGATCGCTCCTCACGATCATCCCGATCGTGGTCGCGTTCCTCTTCCTCCAGCGCTTCTGGCAGTCCGGCCTCGCAGCCGGGTCGGTCAAGGCCTGACCCCTCGGACACCAGGCGCACGGCGACCCCGCCACGCGCCGCCCGGTCCGGCACACAGCAGCACCACCCCCTCCACGAAGAAGTGAAAGGCACTCCCATGAACAAGCGTCTCCGGCGCGGGCTCAGCGCCCTCGCCATCGGCGTCACCGCCGCGATCGCCCTCGCCGCGTGCGCCTCCGGCAGCTCCGGCTCCGGCGGTTCGGCCGACGACATCGACAAGGCCCTGAAGGACGGTGGCACCCTGACCTACTGGTCGTGGACCCCGTCGGCGAAGGCCCAGGTCGCCGCGTTCGAGAAGCAGTACCCGAAGGTGAAGGTCAAGCTCGTCAACGCCGGCACCGGCGCCGACCAGTACACCAAGCTGCAGAACACGATCAAGGCCGGCTCGGGTGCCCCCGACGTCGCCCAGGTCGAGTACTACGCCCTGCCGCAGTTCGCCCTGTCCGAGTCGCTCCTCGACCTGTCGAGCTACGGCTTCGACTCGCTCGAGAAGGACTTCGCGAAGAGCACCTGGAGCTCGGTGTCGATCGACGGCAAGGTCTACGGCCTGCCGCAGGACTCCGGCCCCATGGCGCTGTTCTACAACAAGAAGGTCTTCGACAAGCACGACATCGCCGTGCCGAAGACGTGGGACGAGTACGTCACCGCGGCCAAGAAGCTGCACCAGGCCGATCCGAAGGCGTACATCGCCGCGGACTCCGGCGACGCCGGCTTCACCACGAGCATGATCGCCCAGGCCGGCGGCACCCCCTTCACCACCGACGGTGACAAGGTGACCATCAACCTGCAGGACGCGGGCTCGAAGAAGTGGACGAGCACCTGGAACGAGCTCGTCGAGCAGGGCCTGCTGTCGAAGACGGTCGGTTGGACCGACGACTGGTACAAGCAGCTCGGCAACGGCGAGATCGCCACGCTGATCACCGGCGCCTGGATGCCCGGCAACCTGGAGTCCGGCGTCGCCCAGGCCTCGGGTGACTGGCGTGTCGCCCCGATGCCGACCTACGACGGTGGCACCGCCCAGACCGCGAACAACGGCGGCAGCGCCGAGGTCGTCATGAAGCAGTCGAAGAACCCGGCACTCGCCGCGGGCTTCCTCAAGTGGCTGAACTCCTCGAAGGAGTCCACGAAGGTCTTCATGGAGTCCGGCGGCTTCCCGTCGACCACCGCTGACCTGGACTCGTCGGCCTTCCTCGACGAGAAGCCGTCCTACTTCGGCGGCCAGCAGATCAACAAGGTGCTCGTCGACGCGTCTAAGTCCTCGGACAACGACTTCACGTACCTGCCGTACCAGGTGTACGCGAACAGCGTCTACGCCGACACCGTCGGTCAGGCGTACGAGAACGGCACCTCGCTCGACGCCGGCCTGCAGGCCTGGCAGAAGGCCCTCGCCAAGTACGGCAAGGACCAGGGCTTCACGGTCTCGACCAAGTAGTTCCCGGTATCCCCGCGGGGCCGTGCGGACACGTCCGCACGGCCCCGCTCCACGCCCGGCTCCGGCCGGCCATGAGAAGGTCACACCATGCGCTTCGCCATCGGCGACACCGACTTCCTGCTCGACGGCGAGCCGCACCGGGTCCTGTCCGGCGCGATCCACTACTTCCGCGTGCACCCTGACCTGTGGGCCGACCGGATCCGCAAGGCCAAGCTGATGGGCCTCAACACCATCGAGACCTACGTGGCGTGGAACGCGCACGCGCCGTCGCCGGGGGAGTTCGACCTGTCCGGCGGCCTGGACCTCGGCCGCTTCCTCGACCTCGTCGCGGCCGAGGGCATGCACGCCATCGTCCGCCCCGGCCCCTACATCTGCGCCGAGTGGACCAACGGCGGGCTGCCGTACTGGCTCTTCGCCGACGGCTCCGTGGGGGTCCGCCGAAACGAGCCCGGGTTCCTCGCAGCGGTCGAGACGTACCTGCAGCACCTGGCCCCCGTGCTGGTCCCGCGGCAGATCGACCAGGGCGGGCCCATCGTCCTGGTGCAGGTCGAGAACGAGTACGGCGCCTACGGCTCCGACCCCGAGTACCTGCTCGCGCTGGAGCAGATGCACCGCGACATCGGGCTGACCGTCCCCTTCACGAGCGTCGACCAGCCGATGGGCACCATGCTCGAGGACGGCTCGCTGCCCTCACTGCACAAGACCGGTTCGTTCGGCTCCCGCTCCGCCGCCCGGCTCGAGCGCCTGCGGCAGGCCCAGCCCACCGGCCCCCTGATGTGCTCGGAGTTCTGGGACGGCTGGTTCGACAGCTGGGGCGAGCACCACCACACCACGCCGGCGTCCGCCAGTGCCGAGGACCTGGACGTCCTGCTCGCCGCCGGCGGCTCGGTGAACATCTACATGTTCCACGGCGGCACGAACTTCGGCTTCACGAACGGCGCGAACGACAAGGGCGTCTACCGTCCGATCGCGACGTCGTACGACTACGACGCCCCGCTCGACGAGGCCGGCCGACCGACGTCGAAGTTCCACGCGTTCCGCTCGGTGATCGCGCGCTACGCGCCCGTGCCGCCGCTGCCCGCAGCGATGGAGCCGGGTGGGTCGGGTCGCCTCGGTCCCGTGGCCGCGTCCGGCGACGGCCTGGAGGCCCGGATCGCCCCCGCCACGGACCTCGCCGTCCGGCTGGACCGCGTCGCCTCGCTCCGTTCCCTGCTGCCCACGCTCACGACGTGGTCCGCGCACGACGAGCCGCCGACCTTCGACGCCCTCGGAGCCGCGAGCGGCTTCGTCGTCTACCGCGCCGAGGCCGACCTGCCCGCCGGAGGGGTGCTGACCGTCGGCACCGAGGTGCGTGACCGTGCGATCGTGTCGGCCGACGGTGTCGTCGTCGGGGTCCTGGAGCGCGAGCACCACGACCGGGCCATCACCCTGCCGCCGGTGACCGGCACGCTCGAACTCCTCGTCGAGGACCAGGGCCGGGTCGACTACGGCGTCCGCATCGGTGAGCCGAAGGGCTTGATCGGGGGCGTCTCGATCGACGGCGTCCCGGTGGCCCGCTGGACGGCGTCCCCGCTCGCACTCGACCCGATCGCGCCGGCAGCCGTCACCGCACTGGCCGAGGTCGCTGCCTCCGGCGGGGACGTGCTCGCGGGGCCGACGTTCGCCGCGGGGTCGTTCGACCTCGACACCGTCGACGACCGGTACCTGTCGCTCGTCGGGTTCCGCAAGGGAGTCGCCTGGGTCAACGGATTCTGCCTCGGTCGGTACTGGTCGCGAGGCCCGCAGCGGACCCTGGCGATCCCGGGCCCGGTGCTCCGCCACGGTCGCAACGAGCTCGTCGTGCTCGAGCTGCACGCCGCCGCGTCGCGCACCGCGTGCCTGCTCGTCGAGCCCGACCTGGGCCACACCGAGGCGTAGCCGCGCGGCCGCCCTGGTCAGATCGGGCGTACCTGGTCGAATCGGGCGTACCTGGTCGGAAGTTTCGACCAGGTACGCCCGATTCCGCTCCCCAGCGCGGGCGTCATGGGAAGGATCAGTCGCTGTCGAGGGCGTCCAGGTCTGCCAGCGCCCGCTCGGCGTCGGCGATCCGGTCGGCCTCGGGGCGACTCCACCACTCGGGGCCGCGCTCGCCCAGGCCGTGCTTGGCCAGGCCGTTCCGGTGCCGCGCCGCCGCCAGGGCCTCGTCGTCGCCTGCGCGCTTCGCGGTCTTCACGGCGTTGCGGCCGCGCCCCAGGTGCGAGCGGAGTGCGGCGGCGAGCTGCTCGGGCACGGCGGGGTCGGTGCGCCGCCAGCGTCGGCCGTCCACGACGAAGAAGTGGTCGTCGGGTTCGGCGGTCATGGTCCGAGTCTGCTCCGTCGGTGGTGGGTGGACAGGGGTCGATGAGCCGCGAACGCGTCCGCCCGCCGACCCGGTCGACCTGCTTCGCGGGCATCGACCAGAGCGGAGTGCGTGGCACGGGCCGACACACGAACGGCCCGACGTCAGCAGACATCGGGCCGTTCGTGTGTTCACGAGCAGGTGCTCACTTGTCGTCGACGGCGTCCTTCGCCTTCTCCGTCTGCATGCGCGCCTCGCCCATGTGCTGGTCCTTCTTGCCCTGGGCGTGGAGCTCCTGGTCGTCGGTGTGCTCACCGACCTTCTCCTCGACCTTGCCCACGATCTTCTGGGTGGCGTCCTTGGCCTTGTCTCCGAGCGACATGGTGATTCCTTCCGGTGGGGGCATCACCGGTGGACCCGGCGGTGTGTCACCGACAGTACGGACGGAGGTGTACCCCGTTCACTGCGGCAGGACATGTGCGCCGCTGATCAGGGGATGAGGCGGTCGGCCCGGTAGCGAGCGAACAGGTCCGCGAAGGCCTGTTCGGTCCGACGGAACGCCGTGAACCCGGCGTCTCGGCTCTTGCCCATGTCGGTCACGACCTCCATCGCGCGGCCCAGGTCGGCGTCGGTGTGCCACCACGAAGCGAGTCGGTTGATGTCGGCCTCGGCGAGACCGTGGCGCTCGGCGATGCCGGCCCACTCGGACTCGTACGGGGCCATCTGCTCCTCGAGCGGTCGCGGAGCGTCCTGGTAGCCCACCACGCGCGCGGGGTCGACACCGAGGTGCGCGGCCAGGCGCGGCCACATCCAACGCCAGCGGAAGACGTCACCGTTGACGATGTTGAACGGCTCGTCCGCACCCTCGGGTGACGTCGAGGCCCACACCATGTGCTCGGCGAGGATGCCGGCGTCGGTCATGTCGGTCAGGCCGTTCCACTGCGCCTCACTGCCGGGGAACACGAAGTCCAGGTCGAGTTCCTTCGCCAGCGTGGCCTGCACGGCGAGTGTGAGGCCCATGTTCATGGCGTTGCCGACGGCGTGCCCGATCACGGTGTGGGAGCGGTGCACCGACCAGGTGAACCCCTGGCGCTCCGCGGCTGCGAAGAGTTCGTCCTCTTGCGCGTAGTAGAAGTTCGGGGTGTCGAGGCGCGGCTCCTCCTCGTGGAAGGGGGTGTCGGGCATCTCGCCGGCGGCGTACGCCTCGAACGGGCCGAGGTAGTGCTTCAGGCCGGTGACCAGGGCGACGTGCTCGAGCGGAGCGTGCGACAGTGCCGCGAGCAGGTCGCGGACCATTCCGCCGTTCACGCGGATGTTCTCCGCCTCGGTGTCCTGCCGCTGCCAGGCGGTGAAGAAGACGTGGGTCGGGTGCTCGTCGGTGAGTGCGGCCGCCAGGCTCTCGGGGTCACGCAAGTCGGCCGCGACGGTCCGGACGCCCTGTTCGGCGAGCGGTCGGCGGGAGAGCGCCGTCACGTCCCAGCCGAGGTCGAGCAGGTGGCGCACCAGGGCAGAACCGGTGATGCCACTGGCTCCGACGACCAGGGCTTCGCGGCGGGCAGGGGTCGGTTCGGTCGATCCGGTTGCAGTCATCCCTCGATGCAACTCACGTTGGACGACACGTGTTCCCTCAACGCGGACGGCGGATGCGGATCGGACCCTTGGCGGTCGACGGGTCGACGACGGACCCGCCCTGGGTGATCTCGACCTCGCCGCGCGCGACCATGCGCCGGGCGGCTCGCCGTGCCGGCTCCATCAGCGGTCGCCAGTCGTCCGGGTCCAGCGAGCGTGCGACCTCGGACGGGCAGATGCTCGAGGTCCGTGCCCGGGCTGCGAGCAGTTCGTCGATGCGCTGCTCCAGAGCCCGGTCGGTGTCGTCGAGACCGTGCCGGCGACAGGCGCCCGAGCACCACTTCGCCTCCGGTGCCGCCGAGGACGGCATCCGCCGACCGCACGAGGCGCAGGTCCGCTCGGCGTGCGCCGACTCCGACGCCGAAGCATCGGCTTCCGTCCTGATCGCCCGTCCCATCACCCCATCCTCGTCCTGCCGTCCGCGGGGGTACACAGCGACCACGCACCCGGCCCAGGTGCACCTGGCAGCATCGGAGCGGTGAACCCCGACACCGCCCCCACCCGTCCGTCCGAGCCCGCCTGGGCCCAGCACGTGATGTGGTGGCACGTCTACCCGCTCGGCTTCGTCGGCGCCGAGGTCC
Source organism: Curtobacterium sp. 8I-2 (assembly GCF_902506155.1). Taxonomy (NCBI): domain Bacteria; kingdom Bacillati; phylum Actinomycetota; class Actinomycetes; order Micrococcales; family Microbacteriaceae; genus Curtobacterium; species Curtobacterium sp. 8I-2. The sequence continues at coordinate 210,977 of NZ_LR732826.1, read as the reverse complement.
GGCCGACCACGCCGGTGGGGGAGCGTCCGCTCGAACACCGCCTCGACCGCCTGACCGGGTGGCTCGACCACGTCGTCGACCTCGGTCTGAACGGCCTGTTGCTCGGCCCGGTGTTCGCGAGCTCGACCCACGGCTACGACACGGTCGACCACTTCCGCATCGACCCGCGCCTGGGCGACGACGCCGACTTCGACGCCCTGGTCGCCGCGGCGCACGAGCGGGGCGTGCGGGTGCTGCTGGACGGGGTGTTCAACCACGTCGGCCGCGAGCACCCGGCCTTCACCGCGTTGTCGGAACAGGGCCCCGAGGCACCGACCGCCGACCTGTTCGCCATCGACTGGTCCGGCTGGCAGCCGGAACAGCCCGTGCCCGTCGGGCTGTTCGAGGGGCACGACATCCTCGTCGCGCTCGACCACGACAGCCGCGCCACCGAGGACCTCGTGGTGCAGGTCATGACGCACTGGCTGGAGCGGGGGATCGACGGCTGGCGGCTCGACGCGGCGTACGCGGTGCCGCCAGCGTTCTGGGCGCGGGTGCTGCCACGGGTGCGGGAGCGGTTCCCGGACGCCTGGTTCAGCGGTGAGGTCATCCACGGCGACGCGGCGGCGATCGCACGCGACTCGACGATGGACTCGCTCACCCAGTACGAGCTGTGGCAGGGGATCTGGCACGGCATCGCGGACCGCAACGGCCACGAGCTCGCGCACGCGATCGAGCGGCACGACGCCCTGCTCGCCACCTTCGCCCCGACCACGTTCGTCGGCAACCACGACGTGACCCGGATCGCGAGCGCGGTGGGGGAGCGGTTCGCCGGGCACGCCGCCGCCGTGCTGTTCACGGTCGCGGGGACGCCGGTGGTCTACGCCGGTGACGAGTACGGCTGGACCGGTGTGAAGGAGGAACGCGAGGGCGGCGACGATGCTGTCCGCCCGGAGTTCCCGGCCGAGGTGCCCGCGCCGACGGACCTGACGCACGCGTACGAGGCGCTCATCGCCCTGCGTCGCCGGAACCCGTGGCTGCACCGCGCACACACCGACGTCGTGCACCTGACCAACACCGCCGTGGTGCTGCGGACCGCGACGGCGGACGCCGCCGTGGTGACCGCCCTGAACCTGGCGGACGACCCCGTCGAGGTGCCCGTGGCCGACGCGACGCAGGTCGAGGCGGGCGGGGCCGATCTCGGGGACGGGACCGTGCGCCTCCCGGCCGGGGGGTGGGCCGTCCTGTCGCGTTCGTGAGCAGAAACGGTCGGGTCCCCATCGAGGACCCGACCGTTTCTGCGCACCAAGCGAACAACGCTACTTGCGGGCGGACGCCGCCCGGCGCTTGTTGAACACGTCGAACGCGACGGCGGCGAGCAGCACCAGACCCTTGATCAGGGACTGGAACTCGGTGCCGACACCGAGGATCGACATGCCGTTGTTCAGCAGGCCGATGATGAGACCGCCGACGATGGCGCCCGGCACGGTGCCGATGCCGCCGGTGACCGCAGCGCCACCGATGAACACGGCGGCGATGGCGTCGAGCTCGAAGCCGTTGCCGGCGCCCGGAGCCGCCAGGTTGAGCTGGCCGGTGAAGACCACGCCCGCCAGGGCCGAGATGACACCCATGTTGACGAAGAGCAGGAACGTGACCCGCTTCGTCTTCACACCCGACAGCTGCGCGGCCAGCGCGTTGCCACCGATCGCGTAGATGTGGCGGCCGAACACGGCGCTCCGCATGACGACCGAGTAGATCACCACGAGCGCACCGAGCACGACGAGCACGATCGGGGTGCCGTTGTAGCTGGCGAGCAGGAGTGCCACGTAGATCACGAGCACGGCGCCGAAGGCCGTCTTCACGATGAACCAGGCGAACGGCTCGCTCTCGAGCTGGTACTTGCGACGCGTGATGCGACCGCGGAACGCTGCGATCACCATGACGGCCGCGGCGGCGAAGCCGAGGATCATCGTGAGCGGCTCGTACCCGGTGGTGCCGAAGGACGGCAGGAAGCCGGAGCCGAGCGAGCGGAAGCCGGTCGGGAACGGCGAGATCTGCTGGTTCTGCAGCACGATCTGGGCCGCGCCGCGGAAGGCGAGCATGCCCGCCAGCGTCACGATGAACGCCGGGATCCCGAAGTAGGCGATCCAGAAGCCCTGCCAGGCACCGACGAGGGCACCGACGACCAGGCAGAGCACGACCGCGATGGGCCACGGGATGTTCCACTGCGTGATCATCACGCCGGCCATGGCACCGGTGAAGGCGACCACCGAACCGACCGACAGATCGATGTGCCCGGCGATGATGACCATCACCATGCCGATGGCCAGGATGAGGATGTAGCTGTTCTGGACGATCAGGTTCGACACGTTGATCGGGGCCAGCGTGATGCCGTTCGTGGTCACCTGGAAGAAGATGACGATGACGATCAGCGCGATGAACAGGCCGATCTGTCGGAGCTGCCCGGTGAGGTAGCCGACGGCGGACTTAAGCGCGTTCATTGACAGGGGTCTCCCGTTCCTGGGTCATGTACTGCATGAGGACCTCGGGCGTCGCCTCGGAGCGCGGGACGTCGGCCGTGATGGTGCCCTCGGAGAGCGTGTAGATGCGGTCGCAGATGCCGAGCAGTTCGGGGAGCTCGGAGGAGATCACGATGACCGCCTTCCCCTGGTCGGCGAGCTGGTTGATGATCGTGTAGATCTCGTACTTCGCGCCGACGTCGATGCCGCGGGTGGGCTCGTCGAGGATGAGCACGTCGGGGTCGGCGTACATCCACTTCGACAGGACGACCTTCTGCTGGTTCCCGCCGGAGAGCTTCCCCGTCACGACGTCGACGTTCGGCGCCTTGATGTTGAGGCTCTTGAGGAACTGGCTCGCGACCGTGGTCTCCTCCGAGGAGTTCACGAACCCCCAGTTCGCGAGCTTGCCGAGCGCCGACCCGGAGATGTTCCGCTTGATGTCGTCGATCAGGTTCAGGCCGTAGCGCTTGCGGTCCTCGGTGACGTAGGCGATGCCGTTGTCGATCGCCTGCGAGACGGTGTGCGTCTTGATCGGCGTTCCGCGCTTGTAGACGGTGCCGCTGATGCCGGTGCCGTACGACTGGCCGAAGACGCTCATCGCGAGTTCGGTGCGGCCGGCACCCATCAGCCCGGCGATGCCGACCACCTCGCCGGCCCGGACGTTCAGGTTGGCCCGGTGGATGATCTCGCGCGACGAGTCGAGCTGGTGGTGGACGGTCCAGTCCTCGATGCGCAGCAGTTCCTCGCCGATGACGGGGTGCTCGCGCTCGGGGTACCGGTTCGACAGGTCGCGGCCGACCATCCCGCGGATGATGCGGTCCTCGGACACATCGTCGGCGCGCATGTCGAGCGTCTCGATGGTCTTGCCGTCACGGATGATCGTGACCTTGTCCGCGATCGCCTTGATCTCGTTGAGCTTGTGGCTGATGATGATCGCCGTCATGCCCTCGGCCTGCAGCGAGCGGATGAGCTCGAGCAGGTGCGCGGAGTCGTCGTCGTTCAGCGCGGCGGTGGGCTCGTCGAGGATGAGGAGCTTCACCTCCTTCGAGAGCGCCTTCGCGATCTCGACGAGCTGCTGCTTGCCGACACCGAGGTCGACGACCTTGGTCACGGGGTTGTCCTTCAGCCCGACGCGCCCCAGCAGCTCGGCTGCCGTCAGGTTCGTCTTGTTCCAGTCGATGAAGCCGCCCTTGGACTGCTCGTTGCCGAGGAAGATGTTCTCAGCGATCGACAGGAAGGGGCTGAGGGCCAGCTCCTGGTGGATGATGACGACGCCGGCGGCCTCGGAGTCGTTGATGTTGGCGAACCGCACGGGTTCGCCGTCGAGCAGGATCTCGCCGTCGAAGGAGCCGGCCGGGTAGACCCCCGACAGCACCTTCATCAGGGTCGACTTGCCTGCGCCGTTCTCGCCGCAGATCGCGTGGACCTGGCCGCGCTCGACCTCGATCGTGACCCCCTGCAGGGCCTTGACGCCGGGGAACGTCTTGGTGATGTCCCGCATCTCGAGGATGGTGTCCGCCATGTGGACGCCTTTCCGTCGTGCGCGCGCGTGCGCGCGCTGGTGGAGACGGACTGGAGGCGCGGTGCGCAGCTGGCACCGCGCCTCCGGTCCGAGAGATGGGCCCTGACTACTTCAGGTCGGCTTCGGTGTAGTACCCCGAGTCGACGAGGACTTCCTTGTAGTTGTCCTTCGTGACGACCGTCGGCTGGAACAGGAAGGTCGGGACGACCTTGACCTTGTTGTCGTAGCTCTTGGTGTCGTTGACCTCGGGCTTCTTGCCGGTGAGCAGGTCCTCGGCCATGGTGACCGACTGCTTGGCGAGCTTGCGCGTGTCCTTGTAGATGGTCGAGTACTGCTGCCCGGCGATGATCGACTTGACCGAGGCGGCCTCGGCGTCCTGGCCCGTGACGGTCGGGAGCGGACGGTCGCTCGTGCCGTACCCGGCACCCTGCAGTGCCGAGATGATGCCGATCGAGATGCCGTCGTACGGCGAGAGCACGCCGTCGAGCGTGGTGCCGCCCGAGTAGGACTTGGCGACCAGGTTCTGCATGCGGGCCTTGGCCGTGGCCGGGTCCCACTGCTGCGTCGCGGCCTGGGACAGCTTGTCCTGGCCGGACTGGATCTTCAGCGTGCCGTCCTCGAGGTACGGCTTGAGCGTCTTCATGGCGCCGTTGAAGAAGAACCCGGCGTTGTTGTCGTCGAGCGAGCCGGCGAAGACCTCGATGTTGAAGGGGCCCTTCTCGCCGGTCTTCTTGCCGTCCGCGTCGAGGACACCCAGGCCGGTGAGCAGGCTGTTCGCCTGGTCGACGCCGACCTTCTCGTTGTCGAAGGACACGTAGTAGTCGACGTTCTTGTTGCCCGTGAGCAGGCGGTCGTACGAGATCACCTTGATGCCGGCCTTGGCGGCGGCGTCGAGCTGGTCGGAGAGCGCGCCACCGTCGATCGACGCGATGATCAGGACCTTCGCGCCCTTGGTGATCATGTTGCTGACCTGCTGGGCCTGCTGCTGGACCTTGTTGTCGCCGTACTCGAGGTCGACCTTGTAGCCGGCCTTCTCGAGGTCGCTCTTGACGGCGTTGCCGTCCTTGATCCACCGCTCGGAGACCTTGGTGGGCATGGCGACGCCGACGAGGGCGCCCTTGTTGTCGCCGCTGCCGCCACCATCGGTGGATGCACGGCCGCCGGCCGAGCAAGCGGCCAGCGAGATCGCGATGCCGACGGCTGCGACGCCCGCGATGATCCTGCGCTTCATCATCGAAGTACCTCTGTTCCTTCGCGTCGTCCTCGACGCGGTCGGGTGCCGGGGCTGCTGTGCCCCGCGGGATGCGCTCGTGTGAGCGCTCACATCTTGTGGGTTCCGTGACGGGGTGTCAACTCAGCGTCGCCGTTTCGTGATCTTGCCGCGGTGGCCGGACCGAGCGGTACGGTTGGCCACGTGAGCACCAGGACCGCCCCCGAGGGCACGGGCGGCAAGCGCCGGAAGGCCCCGACGATCTTCGACGTCGCCGAACGCGCGGGCGTGTCCCACCAGACCGTCTCGCGTGTCATCAACGGTGACCCGACCGTCCGCGAGCAGTACCGGACGCAGGTCACCGACGCCGTCACCGCGCTCGGGTACCGGCCCCGCGCCGCCGCCCGGGCACTCGCCGGCGGGCGGAGCAAGGCGCTCGGCATCATCACCGCCGGCGACGCGCTGTACGGACCGTCGAGCACCTCGATCGGCTTCGAACGGGCCGCGCGGTCCGCCGGGTACCACGTGCTGCTGTCCACCCTGCCCGAGGAACCGACGCCGTCCGACCTGTCCGGCGCGCTCACCACGCTGCTCGCGCAGGACGTCGCCGCGATCGTGCTCGTCGCCGCCGACAACCGGGTGCTCGACGCCCTCGCCTCGCTCACCGTGCCGGTCACGGTGCCCGTCGTGGTGTCGAACGCGGTGCAGCGCGACGCCGTCCGGAACCCGGTCGCGCCGAGCGTCGCCGCGGTCGCGATCGACCAGGCCGCCGGCACCTCGCTCGTGATGCAGCACCTGTTCGACCGCGGACACCGCCGGATCGTGCACATCGCCGGACCGCACGTGTCGCAGGAGTCCGAGGTCCGCCGTGCCACCTACGTGCGGATCATGCAGGACGCCGGGCTCGAACCCGTCGTGCTCGAGGGCGACTGGACCCCGGCGAGCGGCTTCGCAGCTGCCCGGCACATCGACGTTGGGACGGTCGACGCGGTCTTCGCGGGCAACGACCAGATGGCGCTCGGGGTGCTGCACGCCTTCGCCGACGAGGGGCTGCGGGTGCCCGACGACATCGCGGTCGTGGGCTTCGACGACGTCCCCGAGGCCGCGCACTTCACGCCGCCGTTGACCACCGTGCGACAGGACTTCCGGGCGATGGGGGAGCGGGTGCTCGACACCGTGCGGGCCCTGGTCGAGGGGGAGCCCCGCGACGAGACGCTGCTGGCGCCCGAGCTGGTGGTGCGGCGCAGCACGTAGCGCCCCGTCGCACCGTGCGGCGGTATGCGGGTGGTGCGAGGTTCTTCCGTGCGCCGGCCCGCGGCGCACGGTGCAGCGTCGTGCGGCCGGTGCGAGGTTGATCGCTCGGTGCGGCGCTACAGTCCCGCACCGAGCGATCAACCCCGCACCGGTTGAGGGGCCGCGCACGGTGCGAAGCCGCGCACGACCCCGCACCGACCGAGGGGCCGCGCACGGTGCGACACCGCGCACGACCCCGAGCTGACCCGACCGTCAGCCCTTCAACGCCCCGGACGACAGCCCGGCGACGTAGAACCGTTGCAACCCGACGTACAGCGCGATGCACGGGATCATCGCCACCACCGACCCGGCGACGAGGTTGCCGTACGACACCTGCCCGTACGCCCCGGTCTGCAGGTTGAGCAGCGCGACCGGCAGCGTGTACAGCGAGTCCTTCGTCAGGAACGTCAGCGCTCCGAGGAACTCCGTCCACGACGCCAGGAACGCGTACAGTGCCGCGGTCGCCGCCCCGGGCAGCAGGAGCGGGCGGAGCACCGACACGACGACCCGGAAGCGCGAGGCCCCGTCGACGAAGGCCGAGTCCTCGAGCTCGGTGGGGATCGACTCGAACGCGTTCCGCATCACGAACACCCCGAACGGCAGGTTCACCGTCGTGTAGAACAGCACGAGCCCGAGCAGCGAGTTCGTCAGCCCCATCGCGTTCATCTCGAGGTACAGCGGCGTGAGGATGGCCTGGAACGGCACCATCATCGTCAGCAGCACCAGGCCGAACACGACGCCGGATCCCCGGAACCGGAAGCGGGCGAAGCCGTAGCCGGCCATCGTCGCGATGACCGCGGTCAGCACCGCCGTGGCGATCGACACGATGAGCGAGTTCACGACGCCGGTGAGCAGGTGCGACGACGAGGCGAACACGGCGGCGAAGTTCTGCCACCCGAGCTGGAAGAACGTCGCCGGGTCCGGGGCCTGCGTGATGACGGCCTCGGACTGGAACGCCCGCAGGATCGACCAGATGAGCGGGACACCGAACACGAGCGCGGAACCGATGCCGGCGATCGCGTACAGGGTGCGCTTCACGGTGGTGTCGCGCGGGTGCTGGACGCTGCCCTGCTGGTGGCGCCGACGTCGGCCGTCGCCCGTGGTGGTCAGGGTCCTGGTGGACAGGTCCGGCGCCGAGAGGGCCGCACGGGAGGTCGTGGTGCTCATGGCGTCAGTCCTTCTCTCGCAGTGCCCAGAACTGGAACACCGTCACGGCGGCGATCACCACGACGAGGGCGATCGACTGGGCGGTCGCGGCCCCGAGCTGCAGGTTCACGAACCCGCGGTTGTAGATCGCGTTCACGATGGTGGTGGTCTCGGTGCCCGGCCCGCCCTGGGTCAGGATGTAGAACTGGTTGAAGGCCAGCAGCGACCCGATCACCGAGATGATGACGCTCAGCGCGACGGTGGAGCGGATCATCGGGAACGTGATGAGGCGTTCGGTCTGCCACCAGGACGCCCCTTCGAGCTGCGCGGACTCGTAGACCTCGTCGGGGACGCCCTGCATCGCCGACATGAGCAGCACCATCGTCAAGCCCGACACCGCCCAGACCACGAGCACGCAGATGAGCACCGTCGCCAGCGTGCCGTTCACGAGCCACGCGGTGCTGCCGTCGGTGATCCCGAGCCAGCGGAGCACCATGTTGACGGCGCCGGAGTTCGGTTGCGCCTCGAGCACGAGCATGAACGAGAGCGTCGTCAGCCCGACCACGTACGGCAGGAAGAACACCGTCCGCAGGATCGTGCTGCCGCGGCGGCGGGCCCGGACGAGCACGGCCAAGAAGTACCCGAGCGCCAGGATCGGCAGGGTCACGATCGCCGTGTACAGCAGCGTGTAGCCGATCGCGTGCACGAACGTCGGGTCCTGGAACAGCGTCAGGTAGTTCTGCAGCCCGATGAACCGGTACGGGCCGATCAGGGGCCAGTTCGTGAACGAGATGTAGAGCGCGAACACGAGCGGGACGAGCACGAAGACGGCGACGAACAGGATCGCCGGGGCGACGAGGACGGCGCCGGTGCGCGGCGGGTGGGTGAGCGAGTTGCGGGTCCGGGCGGAGCCGCCGCGCCCCGGGCCGCGGCCCACGGTGGGACGGCCCGGGCCGGTCCGGCCGGCGGGACGCCGGGTGGAGATGGTCGACATGCGTGCACCTCTCTGTGCATCAACAAGAGCGAGACGAGCCAGAGCCCGAGACGAGCGAGACGAGCGAGCAGGCAGGCTCAGGCCTGCACCTGGTCGAGGATCCGCTGGTAGTCGGACTGCGCCGTCCGCATGGCGGCAGCGCTCCCCGACCCGAACACGGCCTCGCGGAACATCGCGAAGTACGGCGACGACGGCTGGTTGTTGAGCAGGTTGTACGCCAGCGTCTGCGGTGCGTAGCCCTTCTCGATGGCGTCGAGCGGACCGTACGCCAGCGGGAACCGCTTGCGGTACTCCGGGGTGGCGGCGTCGGACCGCGTCGGGAAGTACCCGCCGTCCGGCAGTGCCTGCTGCTGTTGGAGCGCGTTCGCGTACTGCATGAACGCCCACCCACCGGACGGGTTCGCCGCCCCGTTCGGGATGCACATGTTGTCGCCGCCGTCGAAGAACGACCGCTGGCCGTCCCACGACGGGATGAGCACCGTCTGCATCTTCGCCCGCATCGCCTTGGTGGCCGCGGGCACGGTCGCCCCGTACGAGGTCGGGAAGATCCCCACCTTGCCGGCCCGGAAGTCGGCACCCCACGTGGTACCGGCGTCGGAGTACGTCGCCTTCGACAGCACGCCGTCCTTCCACAGTTGCCGGTAGAACTCGAGCATGCGTTCGAGGGCCTCGTTGCCGGTGATGTTCGGCCGCTGGGAGCCGACCTCGCCGGTCATCATGTCGACGCCGGTCGCCCAGACGTGCGGCTGCGTGACGAAGCCGATGATGCCGGCGGCGTTGCCGGAGATCGACCAGCCGTACACGTCGTCGTCGAGCTTCCGGATGGCCTTCGCCGCGTCGAGCAGCGTCGACAGGTCCCTCGTCGACTCCTCGACGTCGAGCCCGGCACGCTCGAACAGCTCGGTGTTGACGAACAGCTGCGAGTTGTCCGCCAGGTACGGCAGCCCGTAGTACCGGTCGCGGTACTCGAGCAGGCGCAGGTGCCCCGGCGAGATCGCATCGAAGTAGTCCAGGCTCTTGACGACGTCGGTCAGGTCGGCGAACGCCTCGCGGAAGATGAACAGCTGCGAGTTGATGTCGTCGATGTCCACGACGTCCGGCGGCTCACCGCCGCGGATCGCGGTCGCCAGCTTGGTCACGTACTGCGCGTCCGGCACCGGGGTCAGCTGGACCTGCAGCTCCGGGTTCGCCTTGTTGAACCCGGCGACGGCCGATGTCAGGCCGGCCTGGGTCGCCGACCGGCACCACACCTGCACCGTGCCGGTCGCGTTCTTCCCGAAGCTCGCGGGCTTCGCGACGACCTTCGGCAGGGTGCCGGAGCACCCGGCCAGGGCGAGGGCCGCCCCGCCGGCGACGCCGCCGACGAGGAACGCACGGCGGTCCACGCCGGTCACCGCGCCAGCGGGAGCCAGACGCGCATCGGCGCGGCTCCCCGGTTCGCCCACGCGTAGTACGGGACCGCGGTGGCGGTGACGTCGTGGACGTCGCGACCGGCCTGGAGGCCCGTGGTGGCGCCCTGCAGACCGGCCACGTCGTCGACGTTGGTCGCGTCGCGGGCTGTGGTCGCGCCTCCCGGCCCGTCCAGACGCTGGTACGGCCAGGCCGGCTGCACGTGCTCGGCCGGGGCGTGCCCCGGGATCCGCAGCGTGACGACGCCGTCGAGCAGGTCGTCGCGGTGTTCCTCGGTGATCGGCGCGTCGGCGTCGACCGTCAGGTCGTCGACCGTGAAGCCCTGCTGGTCCGCCTGCTCGACCGCGTACACGAGCGGGCCGCGCTCGATCGCGACCTGCCCGCGGGCGGCGTCGATGCGGGCGTCGGCGACGTACCGGTGCGGCGTCGTGTCGAAGACGAGGTCGACGGTGTCGCCCGCCGACCACTCGCGGTCGACGACGTGCAGCGTGCCCGCCGTGGGGTTCGCGGACCCGTCCGGACCCGTGACGGTCGTGGTGTCCGACCAGGCCGGGATCCGCAGGCCCAGGGCGAGCGGGCCGTCCTCGGTGACCGTGACGCGGACGCGGCCGTCGTGCGGGGAGTCGGTGTCGACGCGCACCGGACCGAGGTCCGCGGTGGCGTACTGGTGGATCTGCAACCCGCCGTCCGTCGCGGTCGCCAGGTAGCCGTCGAGGCTCGCGAAGGTCCGCATGATGTTCGGCGGGCAGCAGGCGCAGTCGAACCAGCCGCGACGCCCGTGGGCGGGGGAGCGGTTCTCGTCCTGGTGGGCGTGGTCGCGCTGCTGCAGCGGGTTCACGTAGAAGTACTCGGTGCCGGCCAGGCTCACCCCGGCGAGGAACGCGTTGTAGAGCAGGCGCTCGATCGCGTCCGCGTACACGGGCTTGCCGGTCGCGAGCAGCAGGCGCCAGGCCCACTGCACCCCGCCGATCGCCGCGCAGGTCTCGGCGTAGCCGCGGTCGGTCGGCAGCTCGTACGGGTCGCCGAACGCCTCCCAGTCCCAGCGAGCCCCGAGGCCGCCGGTGATGAACGCCTTCGTCGCCATCATGTCCGCGAACTGCGTCTCGCTCGCGGTGAGGAGCTCGGTGTCCCCGGTCTCGATCGCGACGTCCACGGCACCCGCGGCCAGGTACACGGCGCGGACCGCGTGGCCCTCCACCGTCGTGGCTTCGCGGCTCGGCACCCGGTCGGAGAAGTACGTCGGCTCGCCGCCGGCGCGCTCGATGATCCCGTGGCCCCGGGCATCGACGAACCAGTGCGCCAGGTCGAGGTAGGCGCGGTCGCCGGTCTCGCGGTACAGCTCGACCAGGCCCATCTCGACGACGGGGTGGCCGTCGACGTCGCGGGTCTTCGGCGTGCCGTCCGGGGCGGTACCGTCGCCGAACGTGCGGACCAGGTGGTCGGCGTTCTTGATCGCGACCTCGAGGAGCCCGGTGTCGCCCGTCGCACGGTGCTGGGCCACGGCCGCCTGGTACAGGTGCCCGGCGCAGTACATCTCGTGGCTCCACTTGAGGTCCGTGTACCGCTCGCCCTTGCCGCGGACCTGCTGCACGGAGTCCAGGTAGCCGTCCTCGGCCTGGGCTCGGGCGTACAGCGCGGTGACCTCGCGCTGCAGGTCGAGCAGGTCCTCGGCGGGGGCGCGGCCGTACTCCCACGCCACGGCCTCGAGCCACTTCGTCACGTCGGAGTCCATGAAGATCGGGCCGACGGCCTCGCCCTCCTCGAGCCCCGCGGCGATGCGCAGGTTCCGGAAGTTGCCGGCCGTCTCGAGCTGCTGGTAGCCGCTCCGCACGGCGTCACGGCCGTTGCGCTCCTGTCGGAGCGCCCAGAAGCCGCCCGTGATCCGGGCGTCGCCGGTCGGCAGCGGCCGGAGCGTGAGGTGCGCGTCGGCGGTCGGGAGGACCGGGGTCGCGGTGTGCGCGCCGCGATCGGTCGCGAGCGTGGTGGTCATGTCGCCTCCTTGCGATGTGACTCGGGCCGTCCGGGTCGTCATCGATCCGGAAAACGGTTTCTGCGGTGGACGCTACGACACGGGGCGCACGCCGCGCAAGAGCATTCCGGTGCTTTTGTGTAAGGTCATCGGCACGTCCTGGTCATCGGAAAGGTGGTTGCCGTGACGCTCGAACGCACCGGACAGCCGATCCGGATCACCGACGTGGCGGCGCTCGCCGGGGTGTCGATCGGCACCGCGTCGAAGGCGCTGAACGGCACCGGACAGCTGCGGGACGCCACCCGGCTGCGGGTGAAGGAAGCCGCCGAGAAGCTCGGGTTCGTCGGCGACGCCCGTGCCCGTGCGCTGTCCTCGGGGCGGACCTACACCGTCGGCATGATCACCACCGACTCGTTCGGCCGATTCTCGATCCCGGTGCTGCTCGGTGCCGAGGACGCCCTGTCCGCCGGGCGGATGGCCGTCCTGCTGTGCGACACCCGCGACGACCACGTGCGCGAGGCCCACTACCTGCGCTCCCTGGCGGCCCGCGGTGTCGACGGCATCATCGTGACCGGCCGCTCCGCCGACGCCCGGCCCCCGATCGACGCGTCCATCCCCGTCGTCTACGCCTTCTCGCCCTCGACCGACGACAGCGACGTGTCGGTCACGCTCGACGACGCCGCCGGTTCGGCACGCGTCGCCTCGCACGTGCACTCGCTCGGGAGGCAGCGGGTCGCGATCGTGACGGGGCCGGCGCGGCACCGGTCGGCAGCGCGTCGCGTCGCCGGTGCCACGTCGGTGCTCGGGTCGCACCTGGTCACCGAGCCGCTGTACGGCGAGTGGTCGGAGCGCTGGGGGCGGCAGGCCGTGGACGTGCTGGCCCGGCAGTCGCCCGACGTCGACGCGATCGTCTGTGGCAGCGACCAGATCGCCCGGGGCGTGTGCGACCGGCTGCGGGAGCTCGGACGCTCGGTGCCGGGAGACGTCGCGGTCACGGGCTTCGACGACTGGGACGTGATGGCGCTCGCCTCGAGGCCGCCGCTGACCACGGTCGACCTGCGGCTCGAGGAGCTCGGACGCGTCGCGGGGCAGGCGCTCCTCGCCCTGATCGACGGCGGGACCGCGGCGTCGGCGGCCGTGACGCCGTCGCTCGTCATCCGCGAGAGCACGGTCGGGGCCTAGGTCGGTCACGACACCCCGTCCGCCGTGGTCGAGTGGTCACGAACCGTCGCTCTGCGCGCCTCCAGCCGACCGTTCGTGACCGCGCGGTGGGGAGGCAACGGGGTGTCGTGACCGTCCCGGGCGCCGCCGTTCGGGGTGTCGCGGGTCCGGCGGGTCGGCGCTCGCGGGTGCGGGGTGGCAGGTGGTCGGGACTCGCGCGGGTGTGGGGCGGCGAGGGGTCAGGACTCGCGCGGGTGTGGGGCGGCGAGTGGTGGCATGTCGTCTTCGCCCTCGTGCGTCGCGCGGTCACGACCCGTCGTGCGTGGGACGTCGAGTGGTCAGGAATGGTCGGCTGCAGGTGCGCCGGACGACGGTTCGTGACCGGTCGGCGGAACTGAGCGGGGAGTTTCGACCGGCGGGGAAGCGGGCGGACGAGTGGGACGGGCAGGACGGGCGGCGCGCCGCCGCGTTGCGTGTGTGAGCGCTCACGTGCCAGGATGTGAGCGCTCACTGAGGACGACGAGGTTCTGGAGGAACGCATGGGCGACGACCGCCGACAGCGGATCGTGGACGGCCGCACCACGCTCGGGATCGAGCTCGGCTCCACCCGCATCAAGGCCTGTCTGGTGGACGAAGACCTCGTCCCCATCGCAGCCGGGTCCCACGAGTGGGAGAACGAGTACGTCGACGGGCGCTGGACCTACTCACTCGATGCCGTCGAGACCGGACTCCGTGCCGCGTACGCCGCCCTGGTCGCCGACGTCGAGTCGCATTACCGCGTGACCCCGACGACCTTCCGCGCGGTGGGCGTGAGCGCGATGATGCACGGCTACCTGGCGTTCGACGCCGCGGGCGAGCTGCTCGTGCCGTTCCGCACCTGGCGCAACACCTCCACGGGTCCCGCAGCCGAACGGCTCAGCGACGCCCTCGGGTTCAACATCCCGCTGCGCTGGTCGATCGCGCACCTGTACCAGGCGGTCCTCGACGACGAGCCGCACGTGGCCGAGATCGCCGGTGTGACGACCCTGGCCGGCTACGTCCACCGTCGTCTGACCGGCCGGAACGCGCTGGGTGTCGGTGACGCCAGCGGCATGTTCCCCATCGAGGGCGGCCCCGTCGACAGCGGCCCCGGTGACCCCGGTGCCAAGGACTTCGACCCCGCCATGCTCGCCACCGCGGAGGACCTGATCGGCCTGCCGGACCTGCGGTCCCTGCTGCCCGAGGTCCTGGTGGCCGGCGCCGAAGCGGGCGAGTTGACCCCCGAGGGAGCGGCCTGGCTCGACCCGACCGGCACGCTCGAACCCGGTGCGCCGCTCTGCCCGCCCGAGGGGGACGCCGGCACCGGCATGGTCGCGACGAACGCGGTCGCTCCGCGCACCGGCAACGTCAGTGTCGGCACGAGCATCTTCGCGATGGTCGTGCTCGAGCAGCCGCTGACCACGGCGCACGAGGAACTCGACGTCGTCACCACCCCGGCCGGGGACGCCGTGGCGATGGTGCACTGCAACAACGGCGCGAGCGAGATCGCGAGCTGGGCCCGGGTGTTCGGGCGCTTCGCCGAGGCCTCGAGCGAGCGGACCGGCGCGACGCCGATCGGCATCGACGACGTCTACGCCACGCTGCTCGCCGAGGCCGTCGCCGACGACACCGACCCGGACGCCGGCGGCCTGCTCTCCTTCAACTACCTGGCGGGCGAACCGGTCACCCACGTCGAGGACGGCCGGCCCCTGCTGCTCCGCACCCCCGGCGCACGCTTCACGCTCGGCAACCTGGTGCGCTCCGAGGTGCACGGCGCCTTCGCGACCCTGGCCATCGGCATGGACGTCCTGCACGGCGAACAGGTGCAGGTGGACCGGATGACGGCGCACGGCGGGCTCTTCCGGACGCCCGGCAGCCCGCAGCGGCTCCTCGCGGCGGCGTTGCGGGTGCCGATCGCGCTCGAGGAGACCGCGGGCGAGGGCGGCGCCTGGGGGATCGCGGTGTTGGCCGCCTACCTCGAGCACACCGACCAGCAGCTCGCCGACTACCTGTCGGACACCGTGTTCGGCGGGGACGCCGTGCACGTGGCCGAACCCGAGCCGGCGGACGTCGCCGGGTTCCAGACGTACCTGGAGCGCTACCGGGCCGCACTGCCCGTGCAGGACGTCGCCGCGGCGGCGACCCGCCCCAGCGCGACCACAGGACCGACCGAAGCGACCGACGGCGCCGACCCGCGCCTCCAGACAGAGGAAGTGACCCGATGACGGACGCGATCGACGAGACCACACGCCAGGCGGTGGCGACGACGCGGGAGCGCGTCGCGCGCCTGCACGGCGAACTCGTCCGCTACGGCCTCGTGATCTGGACCGGCGGCAACGTCTCCGAGCGCGTGCCCGGTACGGACCTGTTCGTCATCAAGCCGAGCGGGGTGTCGAGCGACGACCTGACGCCGGAGAACCAGGTCGTCTGCACGCTCGACGGCGTGCCGGCCGAGGGCTGGGGCAACGCGCACGGTCCCTCCAGCGACACCGCCGCGCACGCCTACGTGTACCGGAACATGCCCGAGGTCGGCGGTGTCGTGCACACCCACTCGACGTACGCCACCGCCTGGGCCGCCCGCGCCGAGGCGATCCCGTGCGTGATCACGGCGATGGCGGACGAGTTCGGCGGACCGATCCCGGTCGGCCCCTTCGCGATCATCGGCGACGACTCGATCGGCCACGGCATCGTCGACACCCTGAGCGGTCACCGCAGCCGTGCGGTCCTGATGCAGAACCACGGCGTCTTCACGATCGGCAAGGACGCGGAGGACGCCGTCAAGGCCGCCGTGATGTGCGAGGACGTGGCACGGACCGTCCACATCGCGAAGCAGGGCGGCGCGGTCGTCCCGATCCCCGAAGCAGACATCGATCGACTCTTCGATCGCTACCAGAACGTCTACGGACAGAACCCCGAAGGAGCCATGCGATGACGCAGGACACCACCGTCGACCCCCAGGCCACGCTCGACAGCTACGAGGTCTGGTTCCTCACGGGCTCCCAGGGGCTCTACGGCGAGGAGACCCTGCGCCAGGTCGAGGAGCAGAGCAAGGCCGTCCACGCGGAGCTCGCCGGGCACCTGCCGGTGCAGCTCGTCTGGAAGCCCGTCCTCAAGGACGCCGACGGCATCCGCCGGGCGCTCATCGAGGCGAGCGCCGACGACAAGGTCATCGGTGTCACCACGTGGATGCACACGTTCAGCCCGGCCAAGATGTGGATCGGCGGCCTGCAGGCCCTGACCAAGCCGCTGCTGCACCTGCACACGCAGGCGAACGTCACGCTGCCCTGGGCGGACATCGACTTCGACTTCATGAACCTCAACCAGGCCGCGCACGGCGACCGTGAGTTCGGCTACGCCCTGGCCCGCCTGGGCGTCCGGCACGCCACGGCCGTCGGCCACGTCTCGGACCCGCGCGTCCAGCAGCGCGTCGCGAACTGGACCCGTGCCGCCGCAGGTGCCGCGGCCGTCCGCGAGCTGAAGCTCACCCGCTTCGGCGACAACATGCGCTACGTCGCCGTCACCGAGGGCGACAAGACCGAGGCCGAGATCGAGCTCGGCGTGCAGGTCAACACGTGGGCGGTCAACGAGCTCGCAGCAGCGGTGGACGCCGCAGCAGCGGACACGGCAGCGGTCGACGCGCTCGTGGCGACGTACGAGCGCGACTACGACGTGGACCCGTCACTCCGCAGCGACGGTGGCGAGCGTCACGCCGCGCTCCGCGACGGCGCCGCCATCGAGATCGGCCTCCGCACGCTGCTCGCGCAGAACGGCAGCGCCGCCTTCACCACGAACTTCGAGGACCTCGGCTCGCTCAAGCAGCTGCCGGGCCTGGCCGTGCAGCGCCTGATGGCCGACGGCTACGGCTTCGGCGCCGAGGGCGACTGGAAGACCTCGGTCCTGGTCCGCGCGATGAACGTCGCCGGCGCCGGCCTGCCCGGTGGTGCGAGCCTGATGGAGGACTACACCTACGACCTCACCCCGGGCGCCGAGAAGATCCTCGGGGCGCACATGCTCGAGGTCTCGCCGACGCTCACCACCACGAAGCCGACGCTCGAGATCCACCCGCTCGGCATCGGCGGCAAGGACGACCCGGTCCGCCTGGTCTTCACCGCCGACTCCGGCGAGGCCGTCGTCGTCGCGCTCTCCGACACCCGCGACGGGTTCCGCCTCACCGCGAACGTCGTCGACGTCGTGCCCCCGACCGAGGCCCTGCCGAAGCTTCCCGTCGGCCGTGCGGTCTGGGAGCCCCGGCCGTCGTTCCCCGTCGCCGCCGAGGCCTGGCTCACCGCCGGCGCCGCGCACCACACCGTCATGACGACGGCGGTCGGCCTGCAGGTCGTCGAGGACTTCGCGACGATGGTCGGCACGGAGTTCCTGGTGATCGACGAGCACACCACCGCACGCGGGTTCCGCGACGAGCTGCGTCTCCAGCAGACGTGGCACCGTCTCGACCGCGGCTTCTAGGGGAGTCAGGACCCACGATGGACGACGTGATCGCGGCCGAGCGCACGCGCACGAACTGGGCGGGCAACGTCACCTACCGCGCCTCGGCGCTGGCCCGCCCGACGTCGGTGGACGAGCTCCAGCAGCTCGTCGCCTCGACGCCGCGCCTGACGGCGCTCGGCTCGCGACACTCGTTCAACACCATCGCCGACACGGATGCCGTCCAGGTCTCGCTGTCGGACCTGCCGCCCGTGCTCGACATCGACACGGCCCGGCGGGTGGTCCGTGTGGCCGCGGGCATGACGCACAGTCAGGTCGCGGCCGGCCTGGAGGCCCGTGGCTGGGCCCTCGGGAACCTCGCGTCCCTGCCGCACATCTCCACGGCCGGTGCCGTCGCCACGGGGACGCACGGCTCCGGTGTGCGGAACCCGTCGCTCGCGCAGGCGGTGGTCGGCCTCGACGTGGTGCGCGCCTCCGGCGCGCTCGACCACGTCGACGCTGCGTCGCCGGACGGGCTGCTCGACGCCCACCGCGTGGGGATCGGCGCGCTCGGCGTCGTCACCGCGGTGGAGCTCGCGATCGAGCCGACGTTCCAGGTCGCCACGACGGTGCACCTCGACCTGCCGTGGGAGGCCGTGGCCGCGCAGTTCGACCCGGTGATGTCCGACGCGTACTCGGTGTCGATGTTCACGTCGTTCGACGACCGGGGCGCCCGGCAGGTCTGGGTCAAGCACCGCGTCGACGAGGCCGCACCGACGGTCGACCTCGTGGCCCTCGGAGCCCGTGCAGCCTCGGGTCCGGTGCACCCGGGTGAGAACGACCCTGCCGGGGTCACCGAGCAGGGCGGCGTGCCAGGGCCGTGGGCCGAGCGGCTGCCGCACTTCCGGTCCTCGTTCACCCCCTCGACCGGGGCCGAGATCCAGGCCGAGTACCTGATCCCCGCGGCCTCGGCCGTGGCGGCACTCGAGGCGCTCCGACCGCTGGCGTCGCTGTTCGCGCCGATCCTCATCGCCGCCGAGGTCCGCACCATCGCGGCCGACACCGCCTGGCTCGCGCCGTCATCCGGCCGACAGTCGGTCGGTCTGCACTTCACGTTCCGCCGGGACGCCGCCGCCGTTGCGGCGGCGGTCACCCGGATCGAGGACGTCCTCGAGCCCTTCGACCCGCGGCCGCACTGGGGCAAGGTCTCGGCTGCCGGCGCCGAGCGGCTGCACGAGGCGTACCCGCGGCTGTCCGACTTCGCCGCACTCGCCCGTGACCTCGACCCCACGGGGCGGTTCCGCAACGCGTTCCTCGCGCGCATCCTGTCCTGACGCGATTGACAGGTGTCCCGCACCACCGGCTGTGGTGCGGGACACCCGGGTCCTCAGTCCTTGCGGGACAGGTCGATCAGGAGCCTGACCACGGTCACGAGCAAGCTCGCGATCCCCAGCCAGGGCACCCGACGCCTGGACCGATCATCGGCGTCGTTCGACATCGCTGACCTCCTGGTGTCGTCGCCGGCTGACACGAGGAGCTTCGGCCGAGGGATGCGTCGCCGAGCGGGCTCGGTTACCATCGGTTCCGAGCGTTGGAATCGGGATGGTTGATGCATCCCTTGGCTTTCCACTCGGAAGGCGAATCGAGGCCCGGAACTGTTGTCGCAGTCCCGGGCCTCACGCTTTCGCCCAGGTCGCGCTCCGGCGGTGACGCGACCGGAGCCAGCCTACGTGCACGTGTCCGCTGATATGCAGATCGACTCTCACAGGGGATCCCCATCGGATGCCCCGGCGAACCCCCGCTTCGGTACCGGTCGTCCACATGTGAGGACGCAAAGGTCGGGGCATGGCGAACCTCAACCGCATCATCGGCATGGCCTCGAAGGTCATCGACAAGCAGCTCCAGAAGCGTGGGCAGGGGGGAACCGCGCCCGGCGCCGGATCGCAGCAGGGCGGGACGGACTGGCGTGGCATCGTGCGGAGCGCCGCGGACAAGCTGACCGGTGACGACCGGGGCCAGCAGCAGCCGCCGCAGCAGTACGGCCAGCCGCAGCAGTACGGCCAGCCACAGCAGTACGGCCAGCCACAGCAGTACGGCCAGCCGCAGCAGTACGGCCAGCCGCAGCAGTACGGCCAGCAGCAGCACGCAGGCACGCCGCAGCACGGGGCCGACGCCGACAAGGTCGCCCTGGCGAAGTACGACTACCTGCTCCGCACCTCGTCGCCGGAGCAGCTCGAACAGGTCCACCACGACGCCTTCGCGCGGCTCACCCCCGGGCAGCGCCAGCAGGTCCGCGACCGCCTGAACTCCGAGCTCCCGCCCCACGAGCACCTGCGCGACGACTCGGCGGGCGGCATGGCCCGTGCGATGACCCGCGGGGAGATGTCGCGTCCGGGTCTGGTCCGACGGGTCCTCGGGGGTTCCGGCCGCTCGGGCAACGCCAACGGCAACGGTCGCGGCCGCGCCGGGGCCTTCGCCGGCGGTGCAGCGGTCGGCGCTGGCGCGATGGCGTTCGGTGGCCTCGCCGCCGCGGTGGCCGGGGGAGCGGTGCTGAGCGCCGCCGCCGGTCCGGTGCTGGCAGGGGCTGCCGACCTCGGCGTGGACTTCGAGGGCATCGCCTCGGGCATGGGTGACCTCGGGCTCGGTGACCTCAGCGGTGGCGTCGAGGGACTCGCCGGTCAGGGTGAGCAGCTCCTCGGTGGCTTCGGTGAGCAGGCCGCGGGCTTCGGTGAGCAGGCGTCCGGTCTCGGCGAGCAGGCGTCGAACCTCGGCAACGACTTCCTCGGTGGGCTCTTCGACCGCTGACACACGACGGTGCGAACGCATCGGGAATAGCGGGACGGCGTCCGGCGCTTGCAATGTTTCGTCGTGCGTCGTCCGACGCACGCGAGATTCGGACGGGCCACCGTCGCGGTGTCAGGATGGATGCCGCCCGGCGGGTGGACCGTTCCGCCGTCGCAGCGACCGCCACCGCGATCGCGCCCCCTTCCCCGAGGAGCAGCCCCGTCATGAGACGCCCCAACCGCCTGACGATCACCGCGGCCGTCGCCGCAGCAGCAGCCCTGGTCCTGACCGGCTGCTCGGGTGGGGGCTCGTCCGACGACGGTGCGGACGCCACGGCCAAGGGCGGCACGCTCAACATCCTGACGCCGCAGACCTCGTTCCACCTCGACCCGGCGACCAGCCAGAGCCTCGGCATCACGTCGATGGGGCTCGTCGCGCGTCGACTCACCACCTGGGACGTCGAGCCGGGCAAGACGGCGAAGGTCGTGCCCGACCTGGCGACCAACACCGGCGTCTCGAGCGACGACGGCAAGACCTGGACCTACACGCTGAAGGACGGCGTCGAGTTCCAGGACGGCACGCCGATCACCACGAAGGACATCAAGTGGGGCATCGAGCGCTCGTTCGCGCCGACGCTGAGCGGTGGCCTGAGCTACCACAAGTCGCTCCTGGTCGGTGGTGACTCCTACAAGGGCCCGTTCGACGGCAAGTCGCTCGACAGCATCGAGACCCCGAACGACAAGACCATCGTCTTCAAGCTCAACGCCGCGTACGGCGACTGGCCGTGGCTCGCGTCGATGCCGGCGTTCACCCCGGTGCCCGAGGGCGACGGCAAGGACACCGGCGCCTACGACCTGAAGCCGGTCGCGTCCGGCCCGTACCAGGTGCAGTCGAACACGCAGGGCTCGCAGGTCACGCTGGTCCGCAACAAGAACTGGAGTGCGAAGACCGACGAGGTCCGCACGGCCGGCCCGTCGAAGATCGTGTTCAAGGAGAGCCAGGACCAGTCCACGGCCACGCAGACCCTGATCGCGGACAACGGCGACGCCAAGAACTCCTTCGGGGCGATCTACCTCGGTGCCGCGGAGCTGAACCAGGTGCGCAGCAACCCGGCCGCCCAGGACCGCCTCGCCACCTCGAAGGCCGGCCCGATCAGCTACATGGCGATCAACACGCAGCGCGGTGCGCTCAAGGACCTCAAGGTCCGACAGGCCCTGCAGTACGCCGTCGACCGCAAGTCGTTCCGGATCGCCGCAGGCGGCGCGATCGCCGGGTCGTACGCCTCGACCCTGATCACCCCGGGCATCGCGGGGCGCCAGGACTACGACCTGTACAAGACGAAGGCCACCGGCGACGTCGACAAGGCGAAGCAGCTGCTCAAGGAGGCCGGTGTCTCGGGCCTGAAGCTGACCCTCGTCACGCAGAACGACCCGACGTACCTCGCCCAGGCGCAGGCGCTGCAGTCCGGACTGAAGCGTGCCGGCATCACGGTGACGCTCAAGCCGCTCGACTACGACTCCTTCACGCAGGCGACCACCAACGGCACCGACTTCGACCTGTCGCTGTCGAGCTGGCAGCCGGACTTCCCGAGCGCGAACGCCAACCTCCAGCCGCTCTACGCCTCGTCGCAGATCGGTGGCGGCGGCTACAACGTCTCGAAGTACAGCAACCCCGAGGTCGATGCCCTCATCGCGAAGGCGAGCTCGACGGTCGACCAGGACGCCGCGCAGAAGCTCTGGGCACAGGCCGACCAGAAGATCATGGCCGACGCCCCGGTCGTACCGCTGATCTACGCGAAGCAGTCGTTCCTCGCCGGGTCGAACGTGCAGAACTTCCAGATCGCGGACTTCCCCGCGTACCCGAACTACCTCAAGGTCTCGCTCAAGCAGTGACCGATCCGATCCTGCAGGTCGAGGGGCTCCGCGTCGCGTTCGGCGACGCGGAGCCCGTCGTCCGTGACGTCTCCTTCGACCTGACGCCCGGCCGGGTCCTCGCCCTGGTGGGGGAGTCCGGCTCGGGCAAGTCCGTCAGCGCCATGAGCGTGCTCGGGCTCCTGCCGACGCAGGCCACGGTGTCCGGCAGCGCCCGGTTCCGCGGCGAAGAGCTCATCGGTGCCGCCACCGAGACCGTCCGCGCCGTCCGTGGTGCGGGCATCGGCGTGGTGTTCCAGGAGCCGATGAACTCGTTCACACCGGTCCTGTCGATCGGCACCCAGATCGCCGAGGCCGTCCGGGTACACCCGTCGGGACTCGACCGCGCCGGGGTCCGGGCACGCGTCGACGAACTGCTCCGTGACGCCGGGCTCGCCGACCCCGAGCGCATCCGGAAGGCCTACCCGCACGAACTGTCCGGCGGCCAGCTCCAGCGCGCGATGATCGCGATGGCCCTGGCCGGCGATCCGGTCGCACTCTTCGCCGACGAGCCCACGACCGCCCTCGACGTCACCGTGCAGGCCGGCATCCTCGACCTGCTCCGGCGGCTCGGCCGCGAGCGTTCCCTGGCCGTGTTGCTCATCACCCACGACATGGGCGTGGTGGCGGACGTCGCGGACGACCTGCTGGTGCTGCGTCGCGGCGACCCGGTCGAGCACGGGACCGTCGCCGAGGTCTTCGCACACCCGACCGCCGACTACACGCGCGAGCTCCTCGCGGCCGTCCCCAGCCTGGAGGCGCGTGGAAGCTCCGCCGAGCCGCTCGCGTCGACCGAGACTCGGCCTGCCGGACCGGACGCGGCTCCGGCAAGCCGCAATCTGTCCGCAGACGCGAGCACCGCGTCGGCCCCGGCCGACGTCGACGACGCGAGTCGCGCCTCTCCCCACCGGCACGGCCGGCCCGCCGCTGGCGCGTCGGACCAGAACCGGCGGCGTGGGCCCAGTCCGCTCGTGGCGCGCCTGCGCGACGTCGCCGTGCGGTACTCGCGCCGAGGCGGACCCACCGTGTCCGGTATCGACCTCGACCTGCACGCCGGTGAGACCGTCGGCCTGGTGGGCGAATCCGGTTCCGGCAAGTCGACGATCGGGCGCGCGCTCGCGGGCCTGGTGCCCGTCGTCGCCGGCTCGGTCGAGGTGGACGGCAGCGACCTGCGCACTGCTCGCGGACGCCGGCTGCGCGAACTGCGCAGCCGGGTCGGCATCGTGTTCCAGGACCCGGCGTCGTCGCTCAACCCGCGGCAGACCATCGGCTGGAGCATCGCGGAACCGCTGCTCGTGCACGGCACCGACTCCGCAGCCGAACGCGCCGAGCGTGTCCGCGAACTGCTGATCGCCGTGCAGCTCGACCCGACGTGGGCCGAGCGGTTCCCGCACCAGCTGTCCGGCGGCCAGCGGCAGCGAGTCGCCGTCGCGCGTGCGCTCGCGCTGCGGCCGGCACTCGTCATCGCCGACGAACCGACCTCGGCACTCGACGTGACGGTGCAGGCCGCCGTGCTCGACCTGCTCGCCGGCCTGCAGCAGGAGTTCGGTTTCGGCATGCTGCTCATCAGCCACGACCTCGCCGTCGTCCGCCAGCTCGCCGACCAGGTGATCGTGCTGCGCGACGGCCGGATCGTCGAACGGGGGAGTACCGACGCGGTGCTCGACGACCCGCAACAGGACTACACGCGCATGCTCCTCGCCGCAGCGCCCGTCGCCGATCCCGTGCGACAGGCCGCCCGCCGCGAGGCGTGGCGCGCGTGGGAAGGAGTGGCCTCGTGACGGCCAACGTGGTCGACCGACCGGTCGCACCGTCCGGCCGTACGACCGGCTTCCGGGCCGTCGTGCGGCGGGTGCGGCAGGACCGCTGGGCGGTGGCCTCGGCCGTCGTCATCGCGGTGTTCCTGGTGGTCGCCGTGGCGGCCCCGCTCATCGCGAAGGCGTCCGGGCAGGACCCGTACTCGTACGACATCGACGCGCTCAACTCGTTCGGTGCTCCGCGCGGTCCGGGCGGCGGCATCAGCGGCGAGCACTGGTTCGGCGTCGAGCCCCTGACCGGGCGCGACCTGTTCTCGATCGTCACGTACGGCGCGCGGACCTCGCTCGGCATCGGACTCGCCGCCACCCTGGTGTCGATCGTCATCGGCGTGCTCGTCGGCGTCACGACCGGGTTCTTCGGCGGCTGGTACGACCGGGTGCTCTCGCGGGTCGTCGACGTGATCTTCGGGTTCCCGTCGCTCGTGTTCATGATCGCCCTCACCGCGATCGTGCCGTCGTCGTTCCCGAAGCCCGTGCTCGTCGTGCTCGTCATCGGGTTCTTCGGCTGGCCGGCCGTGGCCCGTGTCGTGCGAGGACAGACGCTGTCGCTCGTCAGCCGGAACTACGTCGTGGCCTCCACCGCGATGGGTGCCGGCCGGTGGCACGTCATCCGCACGCAGCTGCTGCCGAACCTCGCCGCGACCATCACCGTCTACGCGACGATCTCGATCCCGTCGATGATCGGTGCCGAGGCCGCGCTCTCGTTCCTCGCCGTCGGGGTCAACCCGCCGACGCCGTCGTGGGGTCGCAGCATCGGTGACGCCATCGGCTGGGTGCAGACCGACCCCATGTACCTCGTGTTCCCCGGAGCCGCACTGTTCCTCATCACCCTCGCCTTCAACGTGCTCGGCGACGCCCTGCGCGACGCCCTCGACCCGCGAGGGGGCACCGCGTGAACGCCGCGACCCTGCGCTTCCTCGCGATCCGCCTGCTCGGTGCGGCGGTCGTGCTGCTCGTCGTCGCGGCCATCACGTACGCGCTCTTCATGCTGCTGCCGACCAACCCGGCGCGGGCGATCTGCGACAAGCCCTGCACCCCGGACCGACTGCGCGAGGTGCAGGCGTTCCTGGGCACCGACAAGCCCTGGCTCGCACAGTTCGGCGCCTACCTGGCCGGCATCTTCACCGGCCGGACCTTCGGCAGCGGCAACAGCGTCATCGAGTGCGCGGCGCCGTGCTTCGGGTACTCGTTCCAGCTGCACGAGAGCGTCACCGAGCTCATCCTCGCGCGCCTGCCCGTCACCGCCTCGATCGCCGTCGGAGCCGCTGTGCTGTGGCTCGTGGCCGGGGTGTTCGGGGGCACCGTCTCGGCGCTGCGTCGCGGCACCTTCGTCGACCGGGCCGTGATGACGGTCGCGGTCGCGGGTGTCTCGTCGCCGGCGTACCTGGTCGGACTGCTCGGCATCCTGCTGTTCGGGTTCGTGCTCGGGATCCTGCCGACGAGCGGCTACGTGGCCTTCGGTGACGACCCGGTCGGCTGGTTCACCCACCTGATCCTGCCGTGGTGCGTGCTCGCCTTCATCAGCGCTGCGATCTACGCCCGGCTGACCCGCGGCGAGATGCTCGAGTCGATGTCGCAGGACTTCGTCCGGACCGCTCGGGCCAAGGGACTGCGGGAACGCCAGGTCGTCGTGCGGCACGGACTCCGGACGGCGATCCTGCCCGTGGTGACGCTGTTCGGGCTCGACCTCGGGTCGCTGCTCGGCGGTGCAGTCATCACCGAGAAGGTGTTCTCGATGCAGGGTCTCGGCGCGCTGCTGATCGACGCGGTGCACACGCTCGACCTGCAGGTGGTCGTCGGCTTCACGCTGTTCTCGGCGCTGCTGATCGTGACCGCGAACGTGATCGTCGACATCGTCTACGCGTTCGTCGACCCGCGGGTGCGGCGCCGGGCGTAGGGCGCGGTCGGCCCGCGCACCGTGCGGGGCGCGCTGGTCCGTGCGAGGTCCGGTCCGACGCGGGCCCGTCGCACGGTGCGGGGCGCGCTGGTCCGTGCGAGGTTGCCCGCTCCGTGCTGCACTACGACGCCGCACCGAGCGGGTAGCCCGTCACGGTCCGACGAACCCTGCACCGTGCGTCTGCGCCGGGCCCGGCTCGCCCCGCCCTGCGCCGGCTGCCCGCCCCGTCCTGCCCCGGCTCTCCGCCTGCCCGGCTGCCTCAGGCCGGGCGCCCCACGAACCGGTAGACCGAGCCGTCGTCGGTGCGCGTCAGCACGCCGAGGTCCACCGCATCCCGGCGCACGATGGACACGTCGGCCGCCAGCATGCCGATCGCGGCGTTCAGCACGGCCTCCGGCACGGCGCGGTCACACCCGAGGCGCTCGAACACGAGCTCCACGATCCGGACGGACAGCGCATGTCGTTCGACGTCCTTCACCGGCATCCGCTCGATCCGGTCGAACTCGAGCACCGCTGCCGGCGACTGCAACCGCTGGAGTTCCCGTGCCGTCCGACCGAGCACCGCGGCGTCGGGGCCGTCGTCGGTGACCCAGTCGAACGAGCCGACCGCCGCCCGGGTGCGGTCGTCGGCGGGGGCTCCGGCGAACACCGCCGCACGGAGGGCCGGGGACGCCAGGACGGAGACGACCTGACGCGCCCGGCCGACCACCCGGGCGACGTCCATCAGAAGTACGTGATGCCGTGCGGCGTCCGCGGCGGCAACAGCATCGCGCGGAGCAGCTCCACCGACGCCGGGTCCGCAGCGCGGACCAGGCCGGCGGCCGCCAGGGTGACGGGGGAGACCGAGCCGATCAGCACCGCACCGAGCTCCGCGACGTCGAGCTGGACGTCAGACCCGGCCACGTCGACGTCGTCGGCGACGCGCGTGACGGTGCCACGGGCCTCCTGGACGTCCAGCCGGTACGTGCCGGTCGTGTGGCCGAGCGCATCGGTGACCGCGAGTGTCAGCGAGCCGTCGGCGGCGAACGGCCTCGACTCGAGCACCGCCGCCACGTCGAGCACGCGCAGCCAGACGTGGTCCTCCTCGTGGTCGACGTCGTACGCACGGTTGTCGCCGAGCGCCGCGACGATCGGGTCGTCGAGGCGGGACCGGTTGTACTTCACGACGTCGTTGAGGTCGACCGACAGCAGGAACTCCCACAGGGCGGTGTAGGCCCGGTCGTGTGCGTAGACCAGGTCGACGATCTCGAGCGCGGTGTCGGAACCGCTGGTCTCCTTGACGCGCCAGGTGACGTAGCCGTCGATGTCGTCCGAACCGTCGGGCCGGTGCACGGCAGCGCGGACGTCCTTCGCCTTCTGGCCGTCGGGGCCACGCAGGCCGAAGACGACGTCCCAGGTGCCGGTGTTGCGGACCATGGAGCCGGGGGTGCGGGCGTGGAAGCGGTCGAAGACGGCTTTGCCCGGGCCGTCGGCGAGCCACTGCGGCGTCACGACCGACACCGTGCCGGAGGTCGGCGCCAGCAGGGGGAGCGCGCGTTCGCGGCGGACGTGGATCGCGCGCTCGCGGATGGCGCTGCCGAAGCCGAAGCGGCGGTAGATGGTGCCCTCGGACGCGGTCAGCGACGCCACGGCGTAGCCCTCGGCGACGCCCCGCTCGAGCGCGTGCGTCATCATCCGGCGCAGGATGCCGCGGCGGCGTTCGGTCGGACGGACGGTGACCGCGGAGATCGCCTGGGTGTCGACGGAGGACCCGTCTCCCCAGCTCAGCGCCTTGCGGAACCAGGTGAAGGTGCCGGCCGGCCAGGTCTCGTCGACAGACCCCGGGAACGGCTTCCGCACGTAGACGCCGAGGAAGGTCTCTTCGTCGGCGATGAAGTGCGACGCCATGCGGGCTGCGCCCTCGGCGTCGGGGTCGGCTTCGTGGAAGCCCATCCCGACGGCCTGCATCCACGGTGCCGTCTCGGCGTTCGGTGCCCCCTTGTCGTCCGTCCCGGGCGCGAACTCGCGCAGCTCGTAGCGGTCGTCGAATGCATCGTTGCTCACGTTCCGACACTATCGGGACCGGGTGACGTCGCGACAGCCGGGTGGTCTGCATGGGGTCACGCGCCGGGAGTTGGGTGTCGGGGTGCACGGTGCGGGGTTCGTGGGTCAGGGCGGTGGAGGTGGCTCGGTGCGGGGTTGTGGCGGGGCGGGTTCCGGTGGTCATAGCGAGAGGGAAACGCCCGGTCACATTCCGAACCCGGAAGCTAAGCCTCTCAGCGCCGATGGTACTGCAAGGGGGACCTTGTGGGAGAGTAGGACGCCGCCGGACTTAACGTAGTAACACCAGGGAACCCCTGACCATTCGTGGTCAGGGGTTTTCTGCGTTCCCGGGGTTGTTCTGCGTCATCCACAGCGCAGGAAGGACGGGCGGGTGCCGCGGTAAGGTTGGCGGGTCATGACTGCGCCATTCACCACCGCCTCCGGCTCCGACATCCGCGTCCGCTTCTGCCCGAGCCCGACGGGGACCCCGCACGTGGGGCTCATCCGCACCGCCCTCTTCAACTGGGCCTACGCCCGCCACACCGGCGGCAAGCTCGTGTTCCGCATCGAGGACACCGACGCAGCCCGCGACAGCGAGGAGTCGTACGCGCAGATCCTCGACGCGCTCCGTTGGCTCCGGCTCGACTGGGACGAAGGCGTCGACGCCGGTGGCGAGCACGTACCGTACCGGCAGTCCGAGCGCACCGCGATCTACGACGACGTGATCGCGAAGCTCAAGGCGTCCGGACACATCTACGAGTCCTTCGTCACGCCGGACGAGATGGAAGCCCGCAACAAGGCAGCCGGTCGTGATCCCAAGCAGGGCTACGACAATCACGAGCGTGACCTGACCGACGCCGAGCGCCAGGCCTTCCGTGACGAGGGCCGCGAGCCGGCGCTCCGTCTGCGTGTGCCGGACCGCGACCTGAGCTTCGACGACCTGGTGCGCGGCGAGATCACGTTCAAGCAGGGCACCTTCCCGGACTTCGTGGTGGTCCGCCCGAACGGCAAGCCGCTCTACACGTTCACCAACCCGGTCGACGACGCCCTGATGGGGATCACCCACGTGCTCCGTGGTGAAGACCTGCTGTCGTCGACCCCGCGACAGATCGCCCTGTACGAGGCGCTGTACGAGATCGGCCTCGCGCCGTCCATCCCGGTGTTCGGACACCTGCCGTACGTGATGGGGGAGGGGAACAAGAAGCTCTCGAAGCGTGACCCCGAGTCGAACCTGTTCCACCACCGCGCCGCCGGCATGATCCCCGAGGGGCTCGTCAACTACCTGGCACTGCTCGGGTGGTCGATCGGCCCTGACCGCGACGTGTTCTCGATCGACGAGATGGTCGCGGCGTTCGACGTCACCGACGTCAACCCGAACCCGGCCCGCTTCGACCACAAGAAGGCCGAGGCGATCAACGGGGACCACATCCGGCTGCTCGCACCGGACGACTTCCGGTCGCGCCTGCTGCCGTACCTGACGGAGTTCGTCAGCGACCCGGCGACCCCGGAGCAGCTCGAGGTCCTGACGAAGGCCGCCCCGCTCGTCCAGGAGCGCATGCAGCTGCTCGGTGAGGCACCGGCGATGCTCGGGTTCTTGTTCACGGCCGACGCCGATCTGGTGGTCGAGGACGACGCGCTGGCATCGCTCAAGGGCGACACGGCGACCGTCCTGACGGCGGGCATCGCGGCGCTCGAGGGGGTGCAGGACTGGACCACCGAGTCGATCGAGGGTGCGCTCCGTGCGACCCTCATCGACGAGCTCGGCCTGAAGCCCCGCGTGGCCTTCGGCCCGTTGCGCGTCGCCGTGTCCGGGCGTCGGATCAGCCCGCCGCTGTTCGAGTCGATGGAGATCCTGGGCAAGGAGTCCACCCTGACCCGGCTCCGCGCCCTCGCGGCGCGCTGAACGACCGTGGGCAGCACCGAGCAGACCGTGCCGATCGTGCACGACGTGGCGGTCATCGGCGCCGGGCCGGCCGGCCTGAGCGCGGCGCTCAACCTGGTCCGGGCGAAGCGGACCGTGCTGCTCGTCGACGCGAACCGGCCCCGGAACGCCGCCACCCTGCGGTCGCACGGTTTCCTGACGCGGGACGGCATCTCGCCGCTCGAGCTCCGGAAGCTCGGCCGGACCGAGGTCGAGGGCTACCCGGAAGCGACGGTCGTGCAGTCCGTCGTCGACCTGGTGGCTCCGGACCCTGACACGGACGCCTGGCGGGTGCACGGTTCGTGGCGCGGCACCGAGCTCGACGCCCGCGCCCGGACGGTCGTCGTCGCCACCGGGCTGCGTGAGGAGTTCCCGGCACTGCCGATGCTCCGCGCGTTCTACGGCACGGCGGTGCACAGCTGCGTCGAGTGCGATGCGTACGACAAGGCCGGGCAGCCGCTCGCGTTCATCTGCGAGACCGACGACGTGGTCGACCGCGCGCTGCTCATCGCGTCGTGGACGGACGACCTGATCGTCTACACGAACGGCATCGCGCCGATCGACGATGCGGGTCGCGCACGCTTGGCGGCGGCCGGTGTCGTCGTGGACGAGCGGGCCGTCGAGGACCTGGAAGGGGACCGCACCGGGATGACCGGCGTCCGGCTCGCCGACGGCCACGTCGAGCCACGCGCCGGCGGGTTCGTCCGCCCGGTGTGGCACGCGGACCTCGACTGGCTGCACACCAGCACGGGCACCAGCGCCGGCGAGAGCACCAGCGTCAGCGCCGGCGAGAGCACCAAGGCCAACGCCAGCGCCAACGTCGGTGGGAGCACGACGACGACCGCGGACGCCGACACGCCCGGGTCGCTCGGAGGCCTGCTGCGCGACCCGCAGGGACTCCTGGTGGTCGACCGGGTCGGCCGGACATCGGTCCCGGGGCTCTACGCCGTGGGAGACGTCACGCCGCCCGGCCCGGAACAGCTCATCGTCGCCGCCGGGCACGGAGCCGCGACCGCCGCTGCCGTGCACCGAGACCTGGTTGGTGGTCTCACGGACCTCCGGGATGCTGTACAGTAGTTGATCGTGCCCCGGGTGACCGGGCCAGAAGGCCGACAGGCCTTTTGGGGTATGGTGTAATTGGCAACACAGCGGTTTCTGGTACCGTCGTTCTTGGTTCGAGTCCAGGTACCCCAGCACTTGATGAACAGCCCCCGGGATCTCTCGGGGGCTGTTCTCGTTCCGCGGGGCGGTTGCGCGGAACCGCACGATCCCCGAGCGATGAGCCACCGCTGCGCGAGAACTGCCCAGGGCGGTGGACCGATCGATCCGGATCCGCAGCCTCCGTGGCGGGCGCGGGCCGCGCCTCCAGGCCGGGTTGCGGTTCCCCGCACCCACCCGGCACCTGCTCGCGTGCGCGGGGAGCGCGGTCCTACGGTCGGAAGACCGTCGCGGGAGTCGTGGCGGTCCGCTGCCGAGCACCCGAGGTGTCATCGTGACCTCCGCCGACCCGCTGACGACCATCGATCCCTGGCACCACCCAGCCGCCGTCCCCGCGGCGGCCGACCACTCCGTGCTGGACCGCTGGGACCGCGTGGTGGCGCTCCGGGGCGACGCCGCCGCGCTCGCGGGGAACGGCCGTCCGTACACGTACGCCCAGGCGGACCGGGCGTCCCGCGCGCTGGCCGCAGCCCTGACCGTGACGCTCCGGCCCGACGACCACAGCGGCGCCGGCGTGGACGAGACCCCCGGCGGGGCGTCGAAGCCGGTCGGGCTGATGGCGGGACAGTCGACCGAGGCCGTGATCGGGATCCTGGCGCTGGTGCGTGCCGGTCGGACCGTGGTGGTGCTCGACGACCACCTGCCCGCCGCACGGCTGGCGCACGTGGCCCGGCTCGCCGGAGTCGACGAGATCGTGGCCGACACCGAACGAGCGGCACCGGCCGCCGGTGTCGTCGCGGAGCGGGACGGCCGGGTGCACGCACTCGGCGAGCTGCTGGACGTGGGCGCACCCGGGGATGCCCCTGCGACGGACACCGCAACCGCACCCGGTGGTGCCCCCACGACGGACGCCGCAGGCGCCCCCGGCGGGCGGGACCCCTTCGCGATCGTCTTCACCTCGGGCTCGACCGGCATGCCGAAGGGCGTGGTCCTGACGCACCGGCAGCAGATCGCCAACGCCGAGCAGGATGCCCTCGCCCTGGGCCTCGGACCCGGCGACCGCCTCGGTGTGGTCCTGCCGCTGTCGTTCGCGGCCGGGCTGCTGTTCTCGTTCGACACACTGCTGTGCGGCGGCACCATCGTGCTGCTCGAGCCGCGTGACCTCGGTGTCGAACGGCTGCTCGGACGGTTCCGGGACGACGGCGTGAACGTGCTCGTCTGCACCCCGCACCTGCTGCGCTCGATCGTCGGGTCGCAGAGCGCCCCCGGAGCGCACGGGACCGCAGCCGGGACCGCACCGGTGCTCGGCGGCCTGCGCTTCCTGATGACCACGGGCGAACCCGTCACCGGCGCCGACCTCGCCGCAGCCCGACCGCACCTGGACCCGGACACGCTGCTCCTGAACGCCTTCGGTTCGAGCGAGACCGCGTGCGTCGCGTACTGCCCGGTGGCCCCGGGCGAGCCGGTGCCCGAGGGCGTGGTGCCCGCCGGGTGGCCACTGCCCGGCAAGACCGTGCTCGTGCTCCGTGAGGACGGCAGCCGGGCCGACCCGGGGGAGACCGGCGAGCTCGTCGTCGTCTCCGACGCCCTGACCGCGGGCTACTGGGGCGCGCCGGAGAAGACCGCCGAACGGGCCGGTCGCACCGGCGAGGCCGAGTCCGCCGTCGGCATCCCCGTCGGGACCCCGAGCTGGCGGCAGGGCGACCTGGCACGCGTCGACCCCGACGGCCGGCTCGTGCTGCTCGGCCGGTCCGACGACGCCGTGAAGGTCCGCGGCTACCTGGTCGAGCCGAGCGAGGTCGAGGCGGCGCTCCGCGCGGTCCCCGAGGTGCACGACGCGGTCGTGACGGCACAGGTCGATCCCGGTTCCGTCACCCGGCTCGTCGCCTACGTGGTCGGCCGGCCGGGGCAGCGCACCCCGGCACCGGGTGCGCTCCGACGGGCACTCCGCGACCGGCTGCCCGAGTACATGGTGCCGGCGTCGATCGTGCCGATGACCGAACTGCCGCGGAACGAGCGGGGCAAGGTCGACCGGGCCGGACTCCCCGGGGCGCCGAGCGTCGAGACCGAGATGGTCGAGGGTGAGTACGACCAGTGGGAGCTCGTCGTCGGGCAGATCTGGGCCGAGGTGCTCGGCCTGCGGGGCGTGCACCTGGACGAGGACTTCTCCGCGCTCGGCGGCGACTCGCTGTCCGCCGAGGAGATGCTCGCCGTCGTGCAGGACCGGCTCGGGGTCGACCTGCGCTCGTCCGACGTGCTCGAGCACCCGACGCTCCGCGCCTTCGCCCGCCGTGTGCGGAGCGGGACGAGCGCGCTGCCGAGGCACCCCGACGTCGTGAAGGTGTCCGAGGCGCGCGAGGGCGGCCGTCCGCCGGTGTTCTGCTTCGCGGGTGGCGGTGCCCTGGCGCTGACGTTCCTGCCGCTGTCGCGCCACCTGCCCGAGCACGACGTGTACGCGTTCCAGCAGCACGGGCTCGAACGCCGCGGGGTGCCGGACTGGACCATCGAGCGGAGCGCCCGCCGCTGGGTCGCCCTGATGCGCATCGTCCAGCCCCGGGGACCGTACGTGCTCGTCGGGCACTCGCTCGGCGGACTGGTCGCGCTGGAGATCGCACGGCTGCTCACCGAGAGCGGCGAGCAGGTCGAGCACCTCGCGCTCCTCGACACGTACCTGCCGCGGACCGGGTCCGACACCGCTCGGCTGCACTTCGGTCGGCTCGAGCCGCGCGAGCACCGCAACCCCACCGTGCGGGCCGTGCGGCAGCGCGTGGACGGGGCACTCCGGCGCGTGCTGCCGTCCGGGACGTCGTGGGGCGAGCACGTCGCCAAGCGCCTCCGGGCCTACACGGCCGGCGTCCTGCGTCACGGCGGCCAGCGACACTTCGACGCGTTCTTCGACCAGGCCGAGCTCGTGACCAGACGGCACCACCCGACGCCGTTCCACGGGCGCGCCACCTACGTGCTCGCCGACGCGAACCCCGACGCCGCCGGCTGGTCCGCGCTGCTGCGCGGGGAGACCGAGACGGTACGGATCGCCGCCGAGCACAGCTCGCTGCTGCGGGAACCGCACGTCGCCGACCTCGCGACGGCGCTGCGGGCCGCGTTCGCGACGGAGCACGCACCCCGGAGCTGAGCGGCTGCGCACCGGGTGCGGTGGTCGCGACCAGGAAGCGGACGGGAGGCGCGGGGCCGGCCGGCACCGCGCCTCCCGTCCGCTCGTGGCTCGTCCACCACCCGTCGGCCGCCGCGCCCGGCGGCCCACCTGCGCGAGCGTTGCGGGTTTCCGTATCCGCACCCGGGTGTCCGCAAGGGACCGCAGCGTGCATTGACCCTCCCGCCGGCCACGGCGATGGTTGGAACCGCGGGGGAGAGTACCCACTCACCCGCGGCAAGCCGGCGGCGTCGTACCCGCGTCCCGCTGCTCGACCGACGACGATCACCGTCGTCGAGGCGTCATCCGAGGACGCACCGCTCGTCTCGACGAGCCACCACCCGACAGCAACCCTGACCCGACAGGACCGCGCCATGCCCGTACGTACCGTCCGCCCTGCAGACCCGAGGGTCTCCGTCGTCATCCCGGCGCGGAACGAGGCCCGCAACCTCGAGATCATCCTCCCGAAGCTCCCGCCCGTGTACGAGGTGATCCTGGTCGACGGCAACTCCGTCGACGACACGATCGCCACGGCCCAGCGGGTCATGCCCGGCATCCGCGTCGTGCACCAGACGCGCAAGGGCAAGGGCAACGCCCTGGCGTGCGGGTTCGAGGCCGTCACCGGCGACGTCGTCGTGATGTTCGACGCCGACTGCTCCGCGGACCCCGACGAGATCCCTCGGTTCGTCCAGGCACTCGTCGAGGGCGCCGACGTCGCGAAGGGCACCCGGTACTCGCTCGGCGGCGGCAGCGACGACATCACGATCGTCCGCAACATGGGCAACCGCGGCCTGAACCTGCTCTGCAACGTCATCCTCGGCACCCGCTACAGCGACCTCTGCTACGGCTACAACGCCTTCTGGGCCGACGTGCTGCCGGAGATCGGTCTGCTGTCGTCCGAGCTGCCGAAGCCGGCCGACGGTTCGATGCTGTGGGGCGACGGGTTCGAGATCGAGACCGTCCTCACCTGCCGCTGGTCGGCCGCCGAACTCGCGATCACCGAGGTGCCGAGCCACGAGAAGCTCCGCGTGCACGGTTCCAGCAACCTGAACGCCGTGACCGACGGCATCCGCGTGCTGAAGTCGATCATGCACGAGCGCCGTCGCGCCGCCATCGGCCGTGCCGAGGTCCGCCGGGCGGCGATGAGCGTCGTGCCGCCGGCCAGGCAGCTCGTTGCCGGGCACGCTCCGGTGCACGCCGCCGGACACGCTCCGGTGCACGCCGCCGGGCACGCTCCGGTGCACGCCGCCGGGCACGCTCCGGTCGGCACCCCCGTCGCCGCGACCGCCGGCATCCTCGAAGAGGACGTCGCGTGACGAGCGTCGCGGTCGTCATCTGCGCCTACACCCAGCAGCGCTGGGGCGACCTGCAGGACAGCGTCGAGTCGGCCAGGCGTCAGCCCGAGGCGCCCGAGGTCGTCGTCGTGATCGACCACGAGCCCGAGCTCCTGCTGCGCGCCGCGGCCCGCTGGCCCGGACTCCGCGTCGTCCCGAACACCGAGGACCGCGGGCTGTCCGGTGCCCGGAACACGGGCGTCGCCCTGACGGACGCCGACGTCGTCGCGTTCCTGGACGACGACGCCACGGCGGACCCGGACTGGCTCGGGCACATGCTCACCGCGCTCGAGGACCCCGAGGTCGTCGGCGTCGGGGGCCGCGCCACCCCGTCCTGGCCGACCGCCACCGGCGCCGGCCCGTACGCCGACGAGCTGCTCTGGATCGTCGGCTGCTCGTACCGCGGCCTGCCGGAGACCCCCGGCGACGTCCGCAACGTGATCGGCTCGAGCATGGCCTTCCGCCGCGACGCGATCCTGCTCGCGGGCGGGTTCCGCTCGGGCATCGGTCGGGTCGGCAACCAGCCGCTCGGGTGCGAGGAGACCGAGCTCTGCATCCGCATCGCCCAGGCCCGTCCGGGTGCGCGGATCCGCCACGAACCGCGGTCGAACGTGTCGCACCGGGTCTCACCGGACCGTGTCACCATGCGGTACCTGCGTCGTCGCAGCTACTACGAGGGCATCTCGAAGGCCGTCCTGAGCCGCCGGGTCGGCACGGGGGACTCGCTCGCCAGCGAGTCGACCTACCTGACCCGTGTGATCCCGGGCGCCGTGCTGCGGGAACTCCGCCACGTCGGTCGTGGCGGAGGCCTGCGGGCGTACGCCATCGCGCTCTCCGTCGTCTCGACGGTCGCGGGCTACGCCGTCGGCCGGGTCCTCGGCGCCCTCGTCGTGCGGACCCCGCCGGCACCCGCCCCGCTCCCGCAGACGGTGGGGACG
Organism: Curtobacterium sp. 8I-2; assembly: GCF_902506155.1. Classification (NCBI taxonomy): domain Bacteria; kingdom Bacillati; phylum Actinomycetota; class Actinomycetes; order Micrococcales; family Microbacteriaceae; genus Curtobacterium; species Curtobacterium sp. 8I-2. The sequence continues at coordinate 174,402 of NZ_LR732826.1, read as the reverse complement.
CCGTGACCCGCGCGACCCTGGCGATGGTCCTCTCGCCGATCGTGAGCGGACCGCTCGTCCCCACGTGGGACGGCGCGCTCTGGATCGGCGAGGTGGACCGGGCCGACGTGCACGCGTCGAGCCACCGGGACGTCATCGCCCTGCAGGGATCGGCCGGGTACGGGCGTGCCCGGCTGCTCGTCCGCGACCGCGGTGAGCCGCTCGGCTTCGTCGAGACCGAGATCACCGAACGCCGCCGCATCGGCGGCACGATCGACGTCCGTGCGCTGCAGCGCGCGATCCGGCCCATGCCGGCCCCCGAGCGTCGGCCGGCAGCAGGTCTGGTGCTGCCGTCCGTCACCGTGGTGCTCTGCACGGACGGCGCCGCCGGCACGACCATGCGCTCGGTGCTGGCGAACCGGTACCCCGACTTCGACGTCGTGGTCGTCTCCCGCGGTGCCGACGACGAGGGCGTGGCGACGGTCGACATCGGCGGACGCCGGGTCACCACCATCGCCGCGCCGGGTGAGGGGCTCGCCGCCGCGCGGAACGCCGGTCTGCTCGCCGCCTCGGGCGAGGTCGTCGCGTTCGTCGACGAAGGCGCCGTCGTCGACGGTGACTGGGTCGACGCCGTCGCCCGTGCCTTCGCGGCCGCTGACGACGTGGACTGCGTCACCGGTCTCGTGCCGAGTGCGGAACTCCGCACCCCGGCACAGCGCTGGCACGACGCCCACACCCCGGGGGCGCGCACCGTCCGCCGTCGGGTGTTCCGGCTCGACGACGCGGTGGACGACCTGCCGCTGCACCCCTTCGCCGCCGCCGCGTACGGCACCGGCGCGAACCTCGCCGTCCGCCGTGCGGCCGCGCTCCGGATCGGTGGGTTCGACACCGCCTTCGGTCCCGGCACCAGCGTCGGTGGCGGCGACGACCTCGACCTCTTCACACGACTGCTGTTCGCCGGATCCGCGATCGCCGTCGAACCGGCCGCCATCGCGTGGCAGCGATCGGCGGACGACGTCGCGTCGCTCCGCGCGGCCGCCGCTGCCCACGGCCACGGACTCGGAGCCTGGATGACCAAGAACGCCTTCGACCGCGACACCTTCACCGCTTCGGTGGACGCGGCCCCCGAGGCGATCAACGCCTTCGCCCGGCTCGGTCTCGAACAGGGCGACCGTGCGTCGGACGTCGCCGGGGACACCGGCACGGACCGGGCCCGCGCGACGGACCCGGTCGACGCGCAGTTCGCCGCGACCGAACGGCGGCTGCGGGGCGTCGAACGACGGTCGGTGCTCACCGCACCCGTCCTGGCGCTCGTCGAACGCCTGCGGGGTGGCGGCACCATCGACCGCACCGCACGCGGTCGTCACGAGCTCCGGCACGGCCTGGCCGGTACCCGCTCGGGCCGCCCGGTGGTGGCGGACGCCATGGGGCCGCTCACCCGGCTGAGCGCCGCGGGGCTCGTCACCGCGACGCTGCTCGTCGCGGTCGTCGGCGCCGTCGGTGACCTGCCGGTGCTGCGGGGGAGCGCGATCGGCGTCTTCCTGTTCGCGCTGCTCGGTGTCGCACCGCTCCTGCTCGTCCGTCCGATGCCGCTCGCCCGGTTCAGCGTCTTCGCCGTCACGGCGTCGCTGGTCGGCACGATCGCGATCGGCTACACGATGGCGACGTTCCGCATCTGGGAACCGACGGTGCCGTTCGTCGGGGTCGTCGTGCTCACCGCCCTCGCCCTGGCGATCGCGGTGCCGCGGGACCTCGCCGAACTCCGGCGCGCCCGCCTGCTGCCCACCGACGGTGCCGCACCGGCGCGCCGGTGGTCACCGACGCACACCGTGACCGCCGCTTCGGTGGCCGGTCTGCTCGTCATCGTCGTCGCCGCGCTGACCCACGTCGGCGATCCGGTGCCCGACGGCCTGTTCGGATCGCTGGGCCCCGGCCTGGTGATCGGCCTCGCGATCGTCGTCGCGGCCGCCGTCGTCGCCGTGGTGCGCGGCCGCGGACTCGCGGTCCCCGTCGTGGTGCTCGGTGGGAGCATCCAGCTCGCCCAGGCGATCACCTACGGCATGCCGACCGTGATGGCGGCCGCCCGGCACATCGGAGTCCTGGAGTACATCCGACGCTGGGGCGGGACGAACCCCACGGCCGACATCTTCCAGACGTGGTCCGGCCTGTTCGCTGGTGGCGCCTGGGTCGCGGACGTCGGCGGCATCGACAACGCCATGACCATCGCCGCGTGGGTCCCCGTCCTGCTCGCCTTCAGCACGACGATCGCGGTCGGTGTCCTGGCCGCCAACTGGCTGCCGGGCAACCGTCGTCCGTGGATCGCCGCGTTCCTGACGGCGATGACCGGTTCGCTCAACACGACGTACTTCTCGCCCCAGTCCGTCGGCATCCTGATGTCCCTGGTGATCCTGGTGCTCGCCGTCGGCCCGCTGCGCCGGACCGCCGTGACCACCGACGACGGCCTGCGGACCACCGTGCTCCGTCCACGCCGTGTCGGCCTGTCCCGGATCATCGCGATCACGGCGATCGGCATCGTGCTCGTCGTGACCCACCAGATCTCGCCCTACCTGACGGTCGCGGCGCTCGTGACCCTCGTCGTGTTCCGGTTGCTCCGCCCCTGGTGGCTGCCCGTCGTCGTGCTCGTGCCGGCGATCGGGTTCGCGATGCTGAACGGCGACGTGCTCGGCAAGTTCCTGTCCCTGGCGGCGGTCGGCAAGGTGCTCGACAACGTGCAGCCGCCGTCGCACGACATGACGGTGCTGCCGAAACCGCTCGTCACCCGGCTCGCGTTCGACGTGCCGGCCGTGGCACTCATCGTGCTCGGCCTCGTGGCGGTGCTCACCGTGCTCATGCGTCGTGACCGCGTGCACTGGGGCCTGCTCACCGCCGCCGCGAGCCCGATCTCGTTGCTCGTCGCGACGAACTACGGCCAGGAGGGCATCTTCCGGGTCGTGCTGTTCGCGACACCGTGGATCGCGATCCTGGCGGCCGGCCTGCCGAGGCCGAGCGGCCGCTTCGCGTGGGCCGGTGAGCTGCTCGAGCGCACCTTCCGACCGACGGCGGTCACGGCCGTCTTCGCCGCCGCCGCCGTGGCCGCGATGGTCGCCGTCGGCGCCTTCGGCCAGACCGCCCTCGACTGGAACCGCGTGCCCCCGCGCAGCCAGTCCGCCGCGACGCAGTTCTACGACGCCACCGCCCCGAAGGGTTCCGTCATGCTGCTGACCGGTTCGGCGAACGCCGTCCCCAGCAACACCGGGTCGCGCTACTTCGACGTGGGCTGGTTGTCCCGCGAGGTGCTCGGCGACTACCCGGGACCCCGGGGCTACGACGCCGTCGACGACGTCTCCGAGATGACCCGTTCGCTGGTGCTCGAGTGGCCGGCCACGCAGTACTACGCCATGGTCGCGGAGCCGTTCGGCGCGTACGACGAGCGCTACGGGTACCAGACCGAGGCCGACTACCAGCGGGTCCGGGCAGCCATGGCCGACTCGCCGTACTGGAAGCGTGTGTGGGGCTCCGGCACCACGACGGTCTACCGGATCACCCAGGCGGGCCTCGCGCATGCCGCGGACTGACCGTCGGCGGACCGGGCGGGCGTGGCGCATCGGTGCCGCGTCCGCCGCGGCGGTCCTCGCGCTGGTGGCGCTCGCCGCCCCGGCCCTCGACGCGACGCGTGCTGCGGCCTCGGCATCGACGCCGACCAGCCGTTCCGAGGGCGGTGGTCCGGCGGTGCCCGGCCCGGCCGGTGTCGACTGCAGCGCCGGTCGTGTCCTCACCCTGGTGGCGCACGCCGACGACGACCTGCTGTTCTCCGGCACCGAACTCCGTGCGGACGTCGACGCGGGCAAGTGCGTCCGCTCCGTGGTCGTCACCGCTGGCGACGCCGGCAAGCCCGCCTGGTACTGGCAGGCGCGTCAGGACGGGCTGATGGCGTCCTACGCCGAGATCGCCGGCGTCGACCCGGTCTGGACGACCGGACAGGCCACCGTCGCGGGACGCACACTGCACACCGAGACCCTGGCCACCGACCCGGCGCTCAGCCTGGTGTTCCTCCAGCTGCCGGACGGCGACGTCGACGGTTCGGGCTTCGCGGCCGACGACGACGAGAGCCTCGAGAAGCTGTACCAGGGCCACATCCCGACGATCCACACCGTCGCTGACGCGTCGCAGCCGGCGTCGTACTCCCTCGCCGACCTGCGCGCGACCGTCGGCGGACTGTTCACCGACTACGCGCCCACCGAGGTCCACACCCTCGACCACGGCGGGTCCTACGGTGACGGCGACCACAGTGACCACCACACCGTCGCCTACCTGGCCGCCGAGGCCCAGGCCGCGTCGGCGACGTCCCACACCTTCACGGGGTACCTCGGCTACCCGATCGCGGACCGACCCTCGAACCTGACGGCGGCGCAGACCGCGGCCAAGTCGGCGGCGTTCTTCGCCTACGCGGCGCACGACGGGGAGACCTGCGCGTCGGCCTCGGCGTGCGCGTCCCGCCCCGAGGGCTCCTGGCTGAGCCGGCAGTACACCGTCGGGTCGTCCACCGAACCGCCGACGGACCCGCTGCCCGAGCACGGCACCGACGTCACCTCCGGCGCATCGGTCACGGCGAGCGCCGAGAACCCGGCCGACGGCCAGACCGCCGCCAAGGCCGTCGACGGCGTCGTCAGCGGCTACCCGGACGCCCCGACGGCCGAGTGGGCTGCCCCGTGGGGCGGCGTCGGGACGTGGATCCAGCTCGACTGGGCCGCGGGTACCACGTTGCACGAGGTCGACCTCGCCGACCGGCCGAACGGGGACGACCGGGTCACCGGCGGCACGCTGACCTTCTCGGACGGCTCGAGCGTGGCCGTCCCGGCGCTCGACGACGGCGGTGCCGTGCAGCGCGTGGCGTTCGCTGCGCGCCACGTCACGTGGGTCCGGTTCACCGTCGGCTCGGTGAGCCGGACGACACGGAACGTCGGTCTGGCCGAGATCCGGGCGTTCGCCCCGGAGCCGCCGACCCCGACCCCGACGCCGACCCCGGATCCGACGCCGACGGCATCCGACGTCACCGCCTCGTCCGTGCCGACGGCCGCGTGGGACGACGCGTCCACCGGGCAGACGGTCGACAAGGCGGTCGACGGGGTCGTCTCGGGCTACCCCGCCGACACCACCGCCGAGTGGGTCGCCCCGTGGGGGCGGACCGGCGTCTGGATCCAGCTCGACTGGGCCGCCTCGCAGCGCCTCAGCCGGATCGTGCTGCACGACCGTCCGAACAGCGCCGACCAGGTCACCAGCGGGATCCTGACGTTCTCGGACGGCAGTCAGGTCGCGGTCGGTTCCCTGCCGGACGGCGGCGACGCCCTGACCGTCGACTTCACCCCGCGCAGCGTCTCGTGGGTGCGCTTCACGGTGACGGGCGTCTCGGACAGCACCGGCAACGTCGGACTCTCCGAGCTCCGCGCCTGGACGACCGGATGACCGACGACCAGGGGGACCGCCAGGAGGCCCGCCCCACGTGGTCGGAACACGTCGCCGACGACGCGGCGTCGGCCAACGGCGCGGCACCGGCACACGGACGCGGCCTGTCCCGGCACCGCCCGCCGCGCCGCCGCGCACGACGCGCCGCCTTCGCCGCCGGTGCGCTCCTGGCCGCCGCCGGCATCGTCGCCGGCACCGCGACCGCCACCACCACCGCGAACGGGGACGACGTGACCCTCGACGATCCCAGTGGCGTCTCGATGCCCTCCGACCAGCCGGCCGGGTGGACCCGGGTGTTCGGCGAGGACTTCGCCGACACCGCCACGAACCGCACCTTCGAGTCGCGGTACGCCGAGCGCTTCGTCGCGTACCACGGCTTCGCGGACACCGCGGGGACCGGGCGGTACCAGGCGTCGACGCTGTCCACGCACGACGGCCTGCTCGACGTGCGACTCCGGACCACCAGCGCCGGTGTCCCGCTCGCCGGCGGTGTGGTGCCGCTCGTCGACGGGCAGTGGGGCGGACAGACCTCCGGCCGCTACAGCATCCGGATGAAGAGCGACGAGGTCGACGGGTACGGCGTCGCCGTCCTGCTGTGGAGCGATCAGAACCTGTGGTCGGACGGTGAGATCGACTTCCCGGAGGGGGCACTCGGTGCGCCGGCCTGGCTCAACGTGCACTGCTTGTCCGATCCGGCCGAGAAGTGCGTCCACGAGCAGACCTCGGCCTCGCTGGCCGACTGGCACACCTACACGATCGAGTGGACGCCCGAGCGGATGTCGTTCCTGGTCGACGACGAGGTCGTCGGCACCACGACGGAGAACATCCCGACGGCACCGATGCACCTGGTCGTCCAGGCGGGCTCGAACGGTGGGGACCCGCCCGCCGACGCCGAGGGCTCGCTGCTCATCGACTGGCTGACCATCGACGTGCCGTCTGCCGGGGCCGCGCCCGCGGCGACGCTGCCGTCCGACGCCCCGACCGACTGAGCTGCTCCGGACCCCGCACCGAGACCGGGGCGTGGTCGACGCTCAGTGCTCCGCGTGGTCGCGGAGTGCCTGCAGCAGCGCCGCGACGTGACGGTCACGGCCGTGGTGGTCCCGCACCCAGGCTCGGCAGCGGTCCGCCAGGCCTGGCTCGGTGCCGCTCGCGTGCAGTGCCTCGATCAGCGTGTCGGCGAGCGCGTCGGTGTCGGTCGGTTCGACGGTGAACCGGGCCCACTCGCCGCGCAGGATCTCGGCGGTGCCGCCCGATGCGGCCGCGACGACGGGGCGGCCGGTCGACATCGCCTCGACGACGACGCGGCCGTAGCCCTCCGGTTCGATGGAGGGCGCCACCACGACGTCGGCGGCGTGCAGCACGGGGACGACGTCGTCGCGCTCCGGCACCACGATGACGGACCCCGGTGGCAGCCTGCTCCAGGTGCACGACGAGCTCATCCTCGAGGTCGCTCCGGGCGAGCAGGAGCGCGTCGAGGAGATCCTGCGCACCCGGATGGGCAACGCCGCCGAGCTGACGGTGCCGCTCGACGTGTCCGTCGATCCGCAGCGGCCGTCCGCCGTGGTCCACCTGGGTAGGGTCGAGGGCATGACCGATGACCGTCCTGTCCGCCAGCCGTCCGCCGTCGACCGTGTCGCCGAGGACTGGGTCACCACACTCGTCGACCTCGACCCGACGACCGCCACGTACATCGGGGTGCCGGGGCGCACGGGGGAGT
>NZ_LR732826.1:110808-167202 GCF_902506155.1 Curtobacterium sp. 8I-2 | reverse complement strand
CGGCAGGACGATCGGCGTGCTCGCGGTGGTGCCCTGGTGCGCCGTGAGGGCGGCGGCGAAGGCCGCGCGGTCGATGACCGTCGGGCCCGTGGCGGGCAGGACGAGCGGGGTGGGTCGCGTGGACGCGGACACCGGCGACACGGCCGGGAGGCCCAGCACCGGTCGGACGGGTTCGTCGCGTTCCGGGGCGACGAGTTCCACGACCGGGGCGGGTTCCCGGGTGGGTGCCGAGTCCTGCGCTGTGGTCGCGTCCTGTGCTGCAGTTGCGTCGTGTGCTGCTGTTGCATCCTGCGCTGCGCGCGCCGGGAGGCGCGCGGGCCGGGTCACGAGCGCCACCGGCGCGGTCGCTGCGCGACGGGCTGCGGCACGGTCGCGGCGGTCCGCCTCGGCGGCGGCGTCGGCGAGCAGGTCGGAGAAGACGGTGTGGGCGAAGGCGCGGGCGGCCGTCACCTCGGGGTCGTCGGAGCCGGCGACGGTGGCCTCCCACGCGGCGAGGCGCGCGAGGTCCTCGTCACGGCGGCGGACCTCGTCCTCGAGCAGGACGATGCGGTCGATGGTGCTGCGACCCGTGGACCGCGAGACCTCGACGGCCAGATCCTCGATGCGCAGGGCCAGGCGCTCCGGCGGCTCGGGGAACGACGGGGCGCAGACAGCGGCGTGGCGGGCACGGTCGCGGCGGAAGGCCGGGGCCGCGACGGGAGCCGAGTCGGTCGTCGCGTCGACCGGTGCCGTGACGGCGACGGCAGCCAGCGTCTCGTCGGTGGTGGTCGTGCTGTCCGCGACGAAGCCGGGGCGCTGCACGGGGCCGGTGACCGGCGGGACGACGAGGTCCGGCACGTACGGCGCGCGGGTGGCCGGGGCGTCGCGGAGCCACTCCTCGAGCTCGCGGCCGAACGGGTCCACGAGCGGGGTGCGTGCGCCGGACTGGGTCTCCATGTCCGAAGGATAAATATCGCGCGGGCCGAAATGCGGGACATCCGCGGTGTGTCGCTGCACCGCCTGCCATATCGGGTCGGAAGTGAGCGGCGTGTCGCGGCCCGCCGTCACCGCGTCCGTCGGAGGCCGTCCTCGAAGGCCCGCAGCAGCTCCCGGCCGGCCGGCCAGCCGCCGACACCGCTGGCGACGTTCACGTGCCCCAGGGCACCCACACGAACGACGTCCGCGCGCATCGCGGCGGCGAACTCGAGGGCACGGGACGCACCGCAGTAGGGGTCGTCGTCGCTCACGACCAGGTGCGTCGGGACCTGCTGTTCCGGGGGCACCCGACGCGGCGGCGCGAAGCCCGATGCCTCGGCGGGGAACGCGTCGCCGAGCGGATCGGGCGGTGCGACCAGGAAGGCACCGGCGACCAGGGCGGGTGCGGTCGTCGTGGTGGCGAGCCAGTCGGCCGCGGCCAGGACGCCGAGGCTGTGGGCGACGAGCACCGGGGGTTCGCTGCACGCGGCGACGGCCGTCGAGATCGCGGCGCGCCAGTCGTCCGCGACGGGGGCGCTCCACGAGTCGGGGGCGATGCGGACGGCGCGGCGGGTCTGCTGATCACGCTCGTCGTGCCGCTCGCGCTCGTCGTGCTGCCGGTCGCGCTCCCAGACGGACTGCCAGTGGTCGGGGTCCGAGTTCCAGATGCCCGGGATGACCACCCACGGTCGCGGTCCGCTCATCCGGGCAGCGTAGCGAACCGGCGACGCACCGAGCCGGAGTGTGACGCGGGGCGTCCTGCCCCGGTCAGGCGTGCGGCACCGCTCCCCGCGGCTGCTGCAGCGTGTCACGCGGGTACTGTCCGAAGCGCGAGGCGTACGCCGCCGAGAACCGGCCGAGGTGCGCGAAGCCCCAGCGCAGTGCCACGCTCGCCACCGTCAGGTCACCGGCCGCCCCGCGTCGGAGCTCCTCGTGCACGCGGTCCAGGCGGATCCCCCGGAGCATGGCGTTCGGTGCCGTGCCGACCTGCCGCTGGAAGGCCTGCTGCAATCCCCGGACGCTCAGTCCGACGTGCTCGGCGACGTCGGTCGTCGTGATCGGGGTGTGTGCGAAGGCGTGCATGAACTCGACGGCCTCGCGGACGCGCCCGGTTGCACCCTGCGGCAGTGTGACGTCGGGGGCGATGGACTCGTGCGGGAAGGTGTCGAGGAAGGCCAGCGCGGTCTCGCGCACCGTCTCGGCGAGGGCGAGGCCGGTGAGTGGCGCCTGACCGAGCACCACGGCTGCCGCACGCTGCACCTGGGCGTTCCACGCGCGGAGGTCCTGGGGCCGGGGCGCCGCGGTGTGGTCGAACACCAGGGGGCCCGGCCGGGTGCCGTGCACCTCGGCGGCGAGGCCTTCGAGGTACGTGCGGTCGAACTGCACCAGGCTCTGCCGGACGTCCTGCAGGTCGAACACGAAGGGGCGTCGCGACGGGAACACCCGGGGCGTCCCCGGTGCGAAGTCGACCTCCTGCCGACCGACGTCCACGCGGCCGCCACCGTCCGAGGTCCACATCACGACGTACTCATCGGGGACCTCGACCTCGCCGCGCATCCGCCCGTCGAACCGGGTGGAGCGGAAGGTCATCGCGTCGTCGCCCACGACCTGGAACCGGTACGCGAACGGACGACCGGTCCGGGACGCCGAGAACCCCGAACTCCCGTAGGCCTCTTCGTACAGTTGCACGGCCGCGTCGAGTCCGGCGCCGGACGTCTCGAACCGGATCCGGGGATCAGGGTCGACAGTCATCGCGCGAATCGTGACACGGTGTCCGGGAAACGCGTCAATCGTCTCCGCGTCATTGCGGTTTGCGGCCCGCGCAGTGCGCTGTGCGGATGAGCGGTCCGACTGCTGGTGCTGGTCCTGGCCCTGGTCAGTGCCGCGACCGCAGGACCGTCCAGCGGTTCCGGTCCGCGACGCGCTCGTACCGCAGGTCGTCGACGACCATGCGGACGAGGGCCAGCCCGCGGCCACCCTCGGCGAAGTCGTCCGGCAGCACGGCGGCATCGGGGTCCACGGTGGCGGCGACCCCGTCGTCGGAGAGCAGCGCCTGGACACGCTCGTTGCCGACCTGGAGCCGGAGTTCGCACGAGACACCGTCCGCACGCGCGCCGTGCTCGATGACGTTCGAGGTGAGTTCGACGAGTGCGAGCTCGAGGGCCATGCGGTCCTCGGCGGAGACGGTCGGCTCGTGCTGCCACACGCCCGCCAGGAACTCGTGCACGGCGGACACGTCGTCCGGCGGGCACGCCAGTGCGAGCATGTGCTCGGCGACGGGGGCGGTCATCACCAGTCGGTCACCGCGGCGTCCCCGTCGGGGTACGTCCGCAGGATCTTGTCGATGTTGGAGAGCTTGAGCACCATCTGCACCTGTTCCGACGGTGCCGCGATGCGGAGGTCGCCGCCGGCCTGTCGCGCGGTCTTCAGGCTGCCGACCAGTGCGCCGAGGCCGGAGGAGTCCATGAACTCGACCCCGGAGAGCTCGACGACGAGCCGCGACCGCCCGTTGCCGACGATCTGGGCGACGGTCTCGCGGAACGTGGGTGCGGAGACCATGTTGAGCCGGCCACTGCACTCCAGCACGGCGGTGTCGGTCTCCGCCTCGTGTACGACGATGTCCATCTCGGTGGGTCTCCTCAGATCGGTGCGCCTTGCAACCAGCAACCTACCGGCTCAGACCCTCAGGTGTGGGACCGGTTTCGCCGCGTCGCCGTCACCTGCACCACGACGGCCGCAGCCATCAGCGCCGCCATGACCCCGCCCATGGCCAGCGCGGTCCCGCCGAGGGCGCCGGCGAGCGGGGTGCCGAGGCCACCGATGCCGAAGGTCAGCCCACCCTGCAGCGCGGCCGCGGTGCCCGGGTGCGCCGAGCCGACGTGCTGCGTCCGGGTCATCGCAGCCGGCAGGACGAAGCCCCACGCGGCCGTCACGACCGCGAGTGCGCACCACACCGGCACCGGCCCGAGGTCGAGGATCGCGGACACCACCACGGCCGTGGCACCGAGGGTCCCGACGACCAGGCCGAGGGTCAGCAGGGCATCCTCGGTGACCCGCCCGACGAGCCGGCCGAACAGCAGCGTGGTGATGATCATCATCGACGCGTTCGTGGCGAAGACGAGCGTGTACAGCCCTTCGGAGAACCCGTACTCCGACTGGAACACGAACGAGCTCGTCGCGATGTACGCGAAGAACCCGACCGTCGACAGCACCCCGCTCAGCACGTACGCCCGGAAGCGCGGGATCGCCAGGAGCTCGCGGATGCGCCGCCCGTTCGCGGCGAACCCGACGCCACCGCGACGCTCGGGCGGCAGGGTCTCGCGGAAGCGCAGCACCACGGCCACGAAGAACACGGCACCGAGCACCGCCAGCACGACGAACATGAGCCGCCACGTGCCGATCGTCAGCACCGCTCCCCCGGCCAGCGGGGCGATCACGGGGCCGATCGCGTTGATGGCCGCGAGGGTGCCGAACACCTTCGCCATCCGGGTACCGCTCGTCACGTCGGACACCATCGCCCGCCCCGCGACAGCACCGGCCGCACCGGCGAGTCCCTGCGCCACGCGGGCCACCACCAGCGTCACGACGTCCGGGGCGAGTGCGCAGCCGACCGACGCCAGGGCGAACAGGGCGGTCCCGGCGACGAGCATCGGCCGACGACCGATCCCGTCGCTCACCGGGCCGACCAGCAGCTGACCCACCGCGAACGCGACGAGGAACGCCGTGAGCGACAGCTGCACGGCGCCGGGGGTCGTCCCGAGGTCCCGCGCGATGGCCGGGAGCGCCGGGATGTACATGTCGGTCGCGAAGGGCGAGACCCCGACGATGAGCGCCAGCGGCACGATCGGGGGCAGCACGGTCGTCGTCGGTCTCGGCATGCGCTCCGTCGTCACCTCGGACACGCTACGCGTCCCCGAATCGATTCGACAGGGCACTTCGTGAGCAGCAACTGTCGGGTCGCGGTGCCGGAGGCGACCGTTGCTGCTCACGGATCGCGGGCCCGCGACGTGCGCGCGGACGGACGGGAGGCCCGGTGCCGGCCCGCCACGGGCCTCCCGTCCGCCGCCGCGAGCGGTCACGACACCCCGCTCACGTCCGCCGAGCGGTCGCGTACCGTCGCCCGGCGACCGCGCGGCCGACGCTTCGTGACCACTCGGCCGGGGCCACCCGACGTGTCGCGACCCCTCGGCGAGGGCAGCGGCGCGAAGCTCCAGCGGTCACGACACCCCGCTCACGTCCGCCGAGCGGTCGCGCTCCGTCGCCCGGCGACGGCGCAACCGACACTTCGTGGCCGCTCGGGGGCGCGGCTCGGGACGTGCGCGGAGACGGACAGGAGGCCCGGTGCCAGCTGGCACCGGGCCTCCTGTCCGTGGGGTGGGGGCGTCAGCCCGTGTTCTGCAGGCCGGCGGCGATCCCGTTCACGGTGAGCAGCAGGAGCCGGTGGTCGGCGTCCGTCGGGTCCGTGCTGCCGGACGTGCGGATGGCGCGCAGCGCGCGGAGCTGCAGGTGCGACAGGGCGTCGACGTACGGGCTGCGCAGGCGCACGGCGCGGGCCAGGACGGGTCGGTCCTCGAGCACGTCGCTGCCGCCGGAGACGCGGAGCACCCAGTCGCGGGTGCGGACCATCTCGTCGAGCACCTTCGCGGCGAGGTCGTCACGGTCGGCGAGCTCGAGGTACCGGCGGGCGATGTGCTCGTCGGTCTTCGCGAGCGACATCTCGACGTTCTTGATCATCGCGGCGAAGAGCGGCCACTCCGCGTAGGCGGCGCGGAGCACGTCGACGTCGCCGACGGCCTCGAGCGCCGATCCGAGCCCGTACCAGCCGGCGAGGTTGATGCGCGCCTGCGTCCACGAGAACACCCACGGGATGGCGCGGAGGTCCTCCAGCGACTCGACCGACAGCCCGCGACGGGCCGGGCGGGAGCCGAGGGGCAGCAGGCCGATCTCCTCCATCGGGGTGACCCGGGCGAACCACGGCGCGAACCCGTCGGCCTTGACCAGGTCGTAGAAGGCGACGCGCGAGACGTCGTCGAGCTGCTGGGCGAGGTCGGCGAAGCGGGCGGCCGCGGCGGCGGTCCGTGCCTCGTTGGACGGCGAGGACGCGAAGAGCGTCGCCGAGGCCATCTGCTCGAGGTGGCGGGCGGCGATGTCCTGGTCGCCGTACTGGGCGAAGATGACCTCGCCCTGCTCGGTGAGCTTCAGCCGACCGTCGATCGATCCCGGCGGCTGCGCCAGGACGGCTTCGTTCGCGGGACCGCCACCGCGGCCGAGCGAACCGCCGCGGCCGTGGAACAGGGTCAGCTCGATGTCGTTGTCGCGGGCCCAGTCGGCGATGCGGGCCTGGGCGTCGTAGAGCGCAAGGTTCGCGGACACCGGGCCGACGTCCTTCGACGAGTCCGAGTACCCGAGCATGACCTCGAGCCGACGGCCGGTCGCGGCGAGGCGTCGCTGGAACGCCTCGGTGCGGACAGCCTCGTCGAGGATGTCGACACTGGCGTGCAGGTCGGCGAACGTCTCGAACAGCGGGATCACGTCGAGCACCGGCGCGGCCTCGGCGGACCCGAGCGCGGCGACCGCGAGCTCGTGCACGTTCGCCAGGTCGGCCGGGGACTGCGTGAAGGACACGATGTACCGGTTCGCCGCGCGGACGCCGTAGCGGGACTGCAGCCCGGCGATCGTGCGGAAGACGGCGAGGACCTCTTCCGTGGTCTCGCTCAGTTCACCACCGGCGCGGATCTCGGCCAGGGCCGTGCGGTGCACCTGCGAGTGCTGGCGGACCTCGAGCTCGGCCAGGTGGAACCCGAAGGTCTCGACCTGCCAGAGGAGGTTCTGCAGTTCACCGTTCGCCGGTCGGATCGCACCGGCGGCGATGAGCGAGGCCTGGATGACACGGAGGTCGGCCAGCAGCGCCTCGGGCCCGTCGTAGGCCAGCGTCGTGCTGCCGGTCCGGGTGGCGTCGATGCGCGCGGCGACGAACAGGAGCGCACGTCGGTGCGTCTCGTTCGGTGCGCGGACACCGATGCGCTCCGCGATGCCCGGGTCGAGCGACTCCTGCGCGGCGACGAGGGCGGTGAGCCCGGCGTCGGCCGGGGTGTCGCTCGCGTCGAGGGTCAGGGCACTGCCGATGCGGGTCGTCGCGCGGGCGAGGCCGAGCAGGATGTGCTCCGCCGCGATCTCGGCGGCCTGACGCGTGACGTCGGCGGTGACGTGCGGGTTGCCGTCGCGGTCGCCGCCGATCCAGGTGCCGAAGCGCACGAACGCGGGGGCGATCACGGGCGCCCGGCCGGCGTCGTCGCCCTGCAGCCGGTCGTCGAGCAGGCGGTACACCTGCGGGACGATCTCGAACAGGGTCTGGTCGAACACGCTCATCGCGGTGCGGACCTCGTCCAGCGGGGTCGGCCGCGTGGTCCGGAGCGGCGAGGTCCGCAGGAGGGTCGTGATCTCCTCGAGCAGGCGGCGCTCGTTCTCGGCGCGGGCCGTGGCGTTGCGGGCACGGTCACGCTCGTCGATGAGGTCCGTGATGCGGCGGACACCCGTCGTGACCGCGCGCCGGCGGGCCTCGGTCGGGTGGGCGGTCAGCACCGGGTGGAACCGCAGGGTGCGGAGCCGCTCGGCCGCCTCGGCCTCGCCCACCTCGGCGACGAGTTCGGCGTACGTGGCGGGGAACGAGTCCCCGGGCACGCCGCCGTCGTCTCCGCGCTGCCGGAGGACGCGCACGCGGTGGTGCTCCTCGGCCAGGTTCGTCAGGTGGAAGTAGGTGGTGAACGCCTGCGCCACTGCCTCGGCGCGTTCGACCGACATGCCCGAGACGATCGCCTGGGCACGTGCGGCGCCCTCGGCGTGGTCGCCCTCGTAGGCGTCGATCACGGCCGCGCGCAGTGACTCCACGTCGTGGAGCAGTTCGTCGCCCCCGTTCTCGCGCAGCACCCGGCCGAGCAGGTTGCCGAGGTACCGGACGTCGGCGCGCAGGTCGCTGTCGACCGCACCGCTGACGTCGTCCCGCGCGCGCTCGTGGCGTGCAGATCCGTCGATCGCCGTCATGGAGTCCTTTCCGGGTCGTCCGGGAGGCTGGTCCCGGGTCCCAGCAGCGTATCGGCACCCGGGGGCGCATGACGTCGACCGTCCGGACGGACGCGGGGCGGGGTCCGGGCCCGGTGCCGGGCTGCCGCTGCCGCGTCAGGCCGGGACGGAGGCCCCGCCCGGCTCCTGCCGGAACGGCGCACGTCGGGCATCGAGGCCGGCGAGCAGCCCGCGGTTCAGCTCGTAGGCCAGCTCGACCTCGGCTATCACCCGTTCCTGCTCGTCGGCCGACCACGGCGCGGCGTCG
Organism: Curtobacterium sp. 8I-2; assembly: GCF_902506155.1. NCBI lineage: Bacteria > Bacillati > Actinomycetota > Actinomycetes > Micrococcales > Microbacteriaceae > Curtobacterium > Curtobacterium sp. 8I-2. Next base: position 158,921 of record NZ_LR732826.1, on the reverse strand, counting down.
AGCTGGGCCCGGTAGGTGTGCTCGAAGTCGCTCGGGTCGGCGACCTGGTCGAAGATGTAGAAGAGGATCCCGTTCGTGTCGAACCCGAACCGCTCCGCCAGCACCTGCCCGATCACGTGCCCGCCGGACACGTCGCCGAGGTACCGCGTGTAGTGGTGTGCCACGAAGCCGCCGGGCCACTCGGCCGCGACCTCGTTCAGCCGTCGCACGTACGCGGTCGTCGCGGGCAGCGGGCACACCAGCTCGGACCAGTCCGGGCCGATCAGGTACTCCAGGTCGGCGCGGATCGCCGGCATCCGGGTGAGCTGCGCGGTGACGAACGGCGCCGCCACGGGGTGGTCGGCCATGCGGTCCGCCGCCCGCTCGAGCGCGTCGTACACGAAGGCGTACTGTCCGAGCAGGTCCGCGTAGTCGGCGACGTCGCAGTCGCCGCCGAGCAGGTCCTGCATGAAGCCGCTCGTGGCCGAGGCACCGTGCGAGCGCCGCGTGCGTCGCCGCAGCAGCTCGGAAAACGGGATGACGGTCGAGTCCATGAGGTAAGGCTAACCTTACTGATGCGCGCGTCAAGCAGGGATCACCCAGGTGACGCCGAGCCTCCGAGAGGAAGCTCCCCCACGATGAGCTCGAAACCCAAACGCCAGCAGCACGTCTTCGTCGTCGACCGCACCGAGCGACTCTCGCCCCACATGGTGCGCGTGCACCTGGGCGGCTCGGCGTTCGAGGACTTCGTCGCCCAGGCCGACCCCGACCGCCTCGCCGCCACCGACAAGTACGTGAAGCTCCTGCTCGCGAAGCCGTCGCTGGGGCTCGTGCCGCCGTACGACCTCGAGGCCCTGCGCGAGACCCTGCCGAAGCACGACCGCCCCGCCCGCCGCACCTACACCGTGCGCGCCGTCGACCACACCACGCGGACGATCGCGATCGACTTCGTCGTGCACGGCGACGCGGGCCTCGCCGGTCCATGGGCAGCCTCCGCGCAGCCCGGCGACCGGATCGCCCTGTCCGGACCCGGCGGCGGCTACGCACCGACCACCGACCCGGCCTTCACGCACGTGCTGCTCGGTGACGACAGCGCCCTGCCCGCGATCGGGGCCGCACTCGAGTCGATGCCCGACACCGCCACCGGGGTCGCCCTGGTCGAGGTGGCCGGGCCGGCGGACGAGCAGGACCTCCGGCACCCGGCCGGGGTCGACCTGCGGTGGCTGCACCGGGACGCCACCGGCGCACAGCCGGGCACGCTCCTGCTGGAGACGGCCCGCGGGCTGCCGCGTGCCTCCCGGCCGGTCCAGGTCTTCGCGCACGGCGAGCGGACCGCGATGAAGGCGATCCGTCGACTGCTGCAGGACGACTGGGGGCTGGAGAAGCGCGAGATGTCGCTGTCGGCGTACTGGGCGCTCGGTCGTGGCGAGGACGAGTTCCAGGAGGAGAAGCGCGAGCCGGTCGGGGTGATCTTCACCGACTGACGGCGGGCCTGCGTGCCCGTTCTAGGTCGGTACGCCCGATTCGACCAGGGACGCCCGGCGCGCGCAACGGCCGGGAGGGCCGGGGCACGTCGGTGGGTCCGGCTAGCGTTCGGCGCATGGTCACCTCGTCGTGCTGCGTGCCGGGTTGCGCAGGCGTCCTCACGGACGGACTCGCGGGCGTCCCCCTGTGCGGCACGCACGTCGCGTTGGTCGCCGACCTCGCGGCCGAGCACCCCGGCGTCGAGGACGCCCTGCCCGGCCCGTGCCCGGTGTGCGCGTCGCGGATCGGGGTGCGCTACCCCTCCGGTGCGGTGTGCGCCCGATGCGAGTGGCGGTGGGGCGAGGTACCCGACGGCGATCTGGCTCCCCCACGGGTCGACGTCGTCTACTACCTGCGCATGCGCGACGACTTCGGTGACCGCATCAAGATCGGCACGACGATGAACCCCCGGCAGCGGCTGGCGGCCATCCCGCACCAGGACCTGCTGGCGTTCGAGCTCGGTGACCGGACGCTCGAGCGCCGGCGGCACGCCACGTTCGCGGCCAGCCGATACCCGGGTACCGAGTGGTTCCGGGTGACGCCGGAGCTGCTCGCCCACGTCGACGCCGTCGCCGCCGGGGCCCACGACCCGTGGGACCTGCACGCCCGGTGGACGAGCGAGGCGCTCGCCTTGCGGGGCTGAGCCGCGGCAGGGCGGTCGGGGCGCGTGCGCAGCCGGTCGGGACGCCTGCTCAGGCGGCCTGCAGCATGCGGTCCGCGGTGCGGAGCGAGAGCGCCATGATCGTCAGCGCCGGGTTCGCGATGACCGCGCTCGGGAACACCGAGTTGTCAGCGATCCACAGGTTCGGGACGTCCCACGAGCGGCCGTCCTGGTCGACGACGGAGGTCTCGCGGTCCGTGCCCATCCGCGCGGTGCCGATGGTGTGCGCCGTGCGTTCGAGCACCCGGACGTCCTGACCGCCAGCAGCCTCGACGATGGTCGTCATCGTGCGGACCGCGTGGCGGCGGATCGCCTCTTCGTTCGAGCCCGGGGTGAACGAGACCCTCGCACGCGGGACACCGTGCTCGTCGAGTTCGTCGGTCAGCTGGAGGCGGTTGTCGTCGTACGGCAGGCACTCGGCGTTGATGCCGACGCCGGCCGAGAACGGGTAGTCGTGCAGCGCCCGGACGAGTTCTGCGCCGCGGAGTCCGCCGCCTCGGACCAGCGACGTGGCGAAGGTCTGCGGCTGCGCGCCCAGGCTCTGGATGAGGTAGCCGCCGGCGAAGTCGGCGTCCGCGGGCCGCACGAAGTCCTCGGTGATGATCGACGACGGGTACCCGCGGTACGAACGCATCGACTCGTCGAACCGCGCCCACACCTGGGTGGCTCCGTGCGCGGTGAAGTTGCGACCGACCTGCCCGCTGCCGTTCGCGACACCGGTGTGCAGCAGCAGCCGCGGGGTCTCGACACCGCCCGCGGCGAGGACCAGGGACCGGCAGCGCTGGCGGTGCTCGCGCCCACCCGAGGTGTACACGACCGCCTCGACGCGACCACTCGAGTCGAGCTCGATGCCGTGCACGAAGGACTCCGGTCGGATCTCGGCACCGAAGGCCACGGCCGCCGGCAGGTAGGTCGTGTCCATCGACACCTTCGCACCGTTGCGGCACCCCTGGTGGCACGACCCGCAGGACACGCAGGCCTGGCGCAGCCCGTGGTGCTCCTGGTGGCGGTCCTCGGTGGTCAGCCCGACCGGGGCATCGGTCGCGGTGATCCCTGCGGCAGCGGTGCCGCGCATCATCATGTCCGAAGAAGCGTTCCGGGCCGGCGGGCGCATCCGGTAGCGGCGGGACGGGTCCCACGGGTAGTGCTCGGGACCGGCGACACCGACGTCGTGCTCGACCTGCTCGATCCATCCGGTGAGCTCGGCGTGGCTGATCGGCCAGTCCTGCCCTTCGCCGCTCTCGGTGCGGAGCCGCAGGTCGTGGGCGCTCGGCCGCGGGGTGAACGCGCCCCAGTGCAGCGTCGAACCGCCGACACCCGTCCCGCTGTTGTTCGGACCGAAGGCCGTCGGGGCTCCGCCACCGCTCAGCCGCTCGTCCATCCAGTTGATGTCACCGGGGGCGGCGACCTCGTCCGGCACGTGGTCGCCCGGCTCGGTGTTGCGGCCGGCCTCGAGCGCGACGACCGTCAGGCCACGGCGGGCCAGCGATGCGAGGAGCGGGGCTCCGCCGGCTCCGGTGCCGACCACCACCACGTCGACGACGTCGTCCGTGCCGTACGTGCGTTGTCCGTCGAGTCTCATCGTGCAGCTCCGGTCGTCGGTGCGGTGTCGATCGTGGTGTGGGGTGCGGGGGCTTCGGGCTCCCAGGCCTCGCGCTCCCCCGCCGCGAACAGTCGGAAGCCCTGCTTGCGGACGCCGTCGCCACCGTTCGCGTAGCCGTCGAAGTCGATGGCGGCCATGGTGGCGGGGTGCGCGAGCCAGTGCTTCACCAGGTCGACGCTGGCGTCCTCGAACCACGCACGCAGCTGTTCGGCGTCGAGGCCACCGTCGGCGCGGTACCGACCCACCGCCACGGCCTCGAGCGCCTGGTCGAGCGCACCATCGCGGGCGGGTGCGGCGAGGACGTCGAGCGCGGCACGGTAAGCCTCGGCGTCCACCGGCAGCCCGTCGGGTCGCCAGCCGTCGCCGAGCCCGGCGGCGAGCTGCGCGTCGACCCGCAGCGCCAGGTCGACCTGGTCGGAACCGGGCTGCGGGACGACGATCCTGGCGACCGCGCGGAGGGTGTCCAGCTGCGTCGGGGTGAGGGCCTGCGGTGCGGCCGCCGGGTCATCGGGCAGGGCACGAGCGGCGAGCAGGCCCCGGGTGCGGGCGCTGACCCGCGGCGAAGCGATCACGCGGGCGTGCTCCACGGGGACGACCGGTGACCCAGCGACCCGGCGTTGCCAGAAGTCGCGGATGCGCGCGGCCACGGCCTCGGGCTGCTCCCACGGCAGCAGGTGGGCGGCGCCGTCGACGACGTGGAGCTCGTTGTTCGGCCAGTGCGGCAGGGTCAGGCGGCGCTGGGCGTCGGCGTCGAGGTCGCCGTCCTCGGCGCCGGCGAGCACGAGGGCGGGCACCGGGTTCGGCGCCGCGTCGGACCAGTCTTCACGGCTGCCGCGGGTCAGCCAGTCCCGCCAGGCCTCGGGGTCGGTCCGCTCGACGTCCCGCACCGCCGCTGTGTGCCGCGAGGGCGCGAGGGCCGACGCCGTGTTCGCGGCGACGAACTCCTCGGCGTCGTCGGCGCTGATCGGGCCGTCGGCCGCCCACGACAGCATGGACCGGCGGCGGTCCTCGTCCATCGGCTCCGGGGCGAGCGGGGACGCGGCGAGGAGCACCACGGCACGCAGGCCGAACAGACCGTTCGCACCGGAGATCGTCCGGTCGGCGACCGCCGTGGCGACCTTGCCGCCCATCGAGTGCCCGAGGAGTACCCATTCGGTCGAGCCGCTCGCCCCGATCGCGCGCTCCACCAGGACGGCCATCTCCTCGACGGTGGTGCCGGACGACGCCGGGCTGCGGCCGAAGCCGGGCAGGTCGATGCCGATCAGGTCGAGGTCGCCGACGAGTTCGGCGCGCAGCAGCGCGAACTCCTCGGAACTCGCGCCGAGGGCGTGGAGACAGAAGACGGTGGTCACCATGTATGCCTACCCGTCCCTTGCGGCCGCTCCCAGCCGGGCCGTACCCCGCCGGGTCGTGCGTGTACCCCGATCGACGGCGTCACCGGGCGTACGCGTCGACGAACAGGGCGCCCCGGAGATCACGCAGGGTGTCCGCCAGGCGATCGACGGTGCGGCCGGAGATGCCCGACACCTGCAGGTCGTGCGGGCCGAGCGCCGGCAGCCGTCCGGTGCGGATGCGGACGACCTCCCACCCCACGGCGCGGACGGCGCGGTCCTTCTTCCGGTCGGTCTCCTGCCGCGGGCCGACGTGCTCGAGCCCGTGCCGCCCGGTGGAGTCGTACTCGATGGCGACGCGCAGCTCGGGCAGGATGATGTCCGGCCAGGCCTCGACGTGGTCGAAGAACGGGCGGTCGAGCCGGATCGCGGAGTGGTCGTAGGTGAACGCGAACCGCTCGGACAGCATGCCCCGGAGCTCGGCCTCGACCGCCGAGGCCGTCGCCGGGGCGCAGACGCTCGTGAACGACTCACCCGACGGCAGCCGCGGGGTCTTCGGGCAGATCGTGCGGGGAACGGACTGGGCGCTCCGCCGTGGCGCCCCACCGGCCGACCCGGCGACGGGCCGACGGGACCGGGAACGGCTCGACGCGACGGCGCCGCCCGGGACCCCGCGCACCGGAGCCGCGGGCAGCGTCTGTCGTCCCGCGCTCCGGACGACCCGCTGCGGCACGGGGACCGCCTGGGGCCAGTCCGACGGCAGCACCGGCCACCGCTGCGGCTGCGCCTGCACCGCGCACTCGGGGCACCAGACGGAGCGGCGGCGCTCACGGCCCGGACGGGACCGCTGTTCGGACGGGGTCGCCACGAAGACGTGCCCGACGTCGCACTCCCAGGTGAGCAGGACCTCGGCCGCCGGGGGGACCTGGGTCAGGACGACGCCGTGGTTCCAGTCGGGGTGGTACTGCCGGATGAGCACCGGGTACGGCGCCCAGTCGGCGCGGAACTGTCCGACGGCGTACGGCACCGCTTCGCCGCGCGACCACTGTCGGCGGCGCCACCACGCATCGACGGGTTCGGCCACGCCACCACGCTAGGAACAACCACCGACACCCGCCGCGGCCGGCATTGCTCGGTGCGAGGTTGCCCTCTCGGTGCGGCGGAACAGGGCGGCACGGAGCGGGCAACCTCGCACCAGACTGGGCCAGGGGCGGGCGGGCGCGCACCGTGCGAGGATCGCCGGATGGTCTCGTCGTTCCTGACCCACGCTGAAGTGGTCGTCGACCCCGCGGTCCCGATCGAGTCGTGGGGGCTGTCGCACGAGGGCCGCGCACGGGCCACGTCTGCGCACCGGTTCGCGTGGACGCCAGGCTCCCGGCGGATCGTCTCGAGCACCGAGCGCAAGGCCGTCGAGACCGCCGACCTGCTCGCCAGCGCCGTCGGGCTGTCGGTCGAGCACGACCCCCTGCTCGGCGAGATCGACCGGAGCGCGACCGGCTACCTGCCGCCGTCCGAGTTCGAGGCCGTCGTCGACTCGTTCTTCGCCCTGCCCGAGCAGTCGGTCCGCGGCTGGGAGCGGGCGATCGACGCCCAGGAGCGCATCGTCGCGGCCGTCCGCCGGCACTCCGCCACCGGCGACGTCACGATCGTCTCGCACGGCGCGGTCGGCGCACTGCTCCTGGCCCACCTGCGCGGCGTCCCGATCGCGCGCGCCCTCGACCAGCCCGGCATGGGCAGCGTCTTCCGCTTCGACCCGCCCGCCTGGCAGGCGACCAGCGGCTGGAGACGCGTCCCCGCGACCTGACGGGAGGCGCGGGGCGGGGCCGCCACGGGCCTCCCGTCCGCCGCCTGCGCGGCCCGACCGCCCCGCTTCGTCAGACCACGCGCGTCGCGCCCGTCACGGGGCCGGGAGCGGCGTCCTCGTCGTCGGCGTCGTGCAGGGTCCGCTCGGCCTGTCCGAGCAGGTGGTGCACGGCGAGGCCGATGGAGCGGGCACCGACGACCGCGACGAGCACGCTCAGCAGCGCCAGCAACACGGCGGTGGGGATCCAGGCGGACGGCAGTGCGAGTGCCCGGAACCACTCGACCGATGCGGTGGCGACCGCGGCGGCCGGGAACACGAACGACCAGAAACCGAGCGAGAACGCCAGGCGGACGTACCGCGGCAGCAGGGCCAGCTGCACGAGGGCCATCAGGACACCGAGCCCGGCGATGGCCTGCACGGGCAGGGTGACCGCACCGTCGGTGAGCGCGAACAGCGACAGGGTGGCGACCGCGGGCGGCGCGACGAGGATCGCCATCGTCGGCACGAGCGGCCCCGGCAGCGCCGGGCGGAACGCGAGCCGGATGAGCAGCAGGCCGGTCATGACGCCCCAGAAGAACACGCCGACGCCGAGGGCCGGCCAGGACAGCCAGCCGACGCCGACCTCGTGCGTGGCGACCGAGGCGACCAGGGCCGCGGCGACGGTCGGCAGCAGGTAGCCGCCGTGCACGGACTCCAGGGCGAGCCGGCCCTCGAACCAGGTGCTCAGCAGCCAGGCGGCGAACCCGGCAGCGGTGGCCACGGCGGCGAGCACGACGACCTGCCCGGCGACGGGGGCGAACCGCGCGAGGTCGACGCCGAGCAGCATCGCGGTCGCGGGGACGAGCGCGGCGATCGGCCCCTGGGCCGGGTGGCGGAGCTGGTCGACGAGCCGTTCGCCGACGCGTGCGCCCCGGACGGCGTGCGCCCCGAGCAGCCACACCCACGCGACGGCCGCGATCGCCCAGAACACCTGCGGCACCACGGTGGGCAGGTGCAGCACGGGGGCGGCGTACGACCACGTCTCGGCGAAGCCGGCGAGGCCGAACGGGACGGCGAGGGTGTTGAGCGGGATGCGGGAAGTGGGTCGTGGCATGGCTCCCCCATTCTCCCGGACGGGTCGGCTGCGCCGGTGCGGGCCGTGCGTGCTCGTCGGGCCGTGCCTGCTCCGCGGTCAGGCTGCGGGGCGTTGCTCGCCTGCCTCGATCGCGACGTCGAGCCGGTTCTCGGCGGGCGGCAGCGGGCAGGTCGCGTGCGGGGTGTACGCGCACGGCAGGTTCGTCGCCCGGTTGAAGTCGATGCGGGTGGCACCGTCGGCATCCGGAGCGGCGACGTCGAGGCTCCGGTTGGCCGCGTACGTCGTGACCCCGCTCGTGCGGTCGGTGAACAGCACGTGCAGGCCGCCGTCGTACCCGTTGAACGCGAGGAGCGACCGCGGCCCGTCGAGGTCGAACGTCAGGGTTCCGGGGGCCTCGTACACGTGCAGCAAGCCGTCGACGACGCTGCCCACGGTGACCTCGCGCGGGCTGTCGAACGGCTCGAAGTGCGCGTCCACGACGAAGCGTTCAGCGGGGGCGTACGCCGGAGTGCCGTGGTAGCCGACGCGGGTCGGGTTCGACGGGTGTCGCGGGCGCAGCAGGTCGCTGCCGCCGCGCCGGGCGACCTCGATCACGACGGTCTCGTCGCCGTCGCGCCACACCACGTTCGTGCTCGAGCGCTCCGGCAGCGGGCCGAACCGGTGCGTCCCGCTGACGTGCTGCCCGTCGACCTCGATCGTCTCGCCGTCGGCCAGTGCGACCACCGGGCCGTCCTCGTCCGTCGACCAGCTGCCGGGGGCGTCCTCGAAGCGTTCCGGCGTGGCGGTGAGCCAACGGATGCTGGTGATCGCGAGGAACCCGTGTTCGCTCGCCCGGGCCTGTTCGTGGTCGTCGTGCCAGGCGGTCCACGCTCCGGCGAAGGTCGGAGCGGCCGGGGTCGTGGCGTTCGCCGGGGTCGTCGTGCTCATGGATCGACCGTACGACGCGTGGCCCGGCGGCGCGATGCGCGGCGGCGCGGGCGGCGCGATGCGGAACGACACCGTCGACGTCGCACGACATCGACCCTGTCGTTCGCACGCGCCTGCAACCGTCCGCGCGCGCAACGAGCGACCGAGTCGGTGTCGGACGACGTCGCCCCCCCGTCGTTCGACGTCCGCACGCATCCACAGTCGCGGAACGTAACGGGCCCGATCCCTCGTGGCAGAGTGGCACTGCAGCGCACCGCGAAGCCTCGCGCGCGGCCCCCGACTCCCGACAGTCCGTCCCCATCGAGAGGAAGGCAGCGCATGCCCTTCGAGAACACCGACCGCATCCAGGCCACCACCGCCGGATCGCTCCCCCGGACCCCCGAGCTCATCGCCGCGAACGCCGCGCGGCCCGTCGCCGCCGACGGCTTCACGCTCGAGACCACCGACGAGGTCCGGGCCCTGACGAGCGCGGCCGTCGACGACGTCGTCGCACGGCAGACCGCGCTCGGCATCACGCAGCCCGGCGACGGCGAGTTCGGGAAGGCGATGTCGAACAGCGTCGACTACGGCGCCTGGTGGGGCTACTCGTTCCAGCGCGTCAGCGGCCTGAGCCTGACCGACGAGAACATCTTCTCGCAGCAGCCGGTCCGGTCCACCCCGGGGAACATCCGGCTGACGAGCTTCCCGGACCGCCGCGACTGGACGATCTTCCACGACGCCTACACGGACCCCGAGTCGGGCATCGGCACCGGCACCGGCAAGAACGCCACCGCGTTCCCGACCACCACCGGCCCGATCACCTACACCGGACACGAGGCCGCGGCCACCGACGCCGCGAACCTCAAGCACGCGGTCGAGGCCGCCGGCGTGGACAACGGCTTCATCACGGCACTCTCCCCCGGTTCGGCCGCCCGCATCGCGAACGAGTACTACGCGACCGAGGAAGAACACATCTGGGCCTGGGCCGATGCTCTGCGCGAGGAGTACACGACGGTCCTCGACGCCGGCCTCGTGCTGCAGATCGACGACCCCTCGATCGCCGAGAACTGGGACCAGATCAACCCCGAGCCGAGCATCGAGGACTACCGGGCCTTCACCCGCATCCGCGTCGAGGCGCTCAACCACGCGCTCCGCGGCCTCGACACGAGCCGGGTGCGCTTCCACCTGTGCTGGGGGTCCTGGCACGGCCCGCACACCACCGACATCGAGCTCCGCCACATCGTCGACCTGATGCTCGACATCGACGCCGGCGCGTACTCGTTCGAGGCGGCGAACGCCCGCCACGAGCACGAGTGGGCGCTCTGGCAGGACGTCACGCTGCCCGACGGCAAGGTCATCGTCCCAGGGGTCGTCAGCCACGCCACGAACGTCGTCGAGCACCCCGACCTGGTTACGCAGCGCATCGAGCGGTTCGCCTCGGTCGTCGGACGCGAGCGTGTCATCGCCAGCACCGACTGTGGCCTGGGCGGACGGGTGCACCCGCAGATCGCCGCGGCGAAGCTCGAGTCGCTGGGCGAGGGTGCCCGGCGCGCGAGCGCGAAGCTCTTCTAGCCGCCCGTTCCTTCCCAGAACGGCTGCGGTACCTGGCGAGACCGGGCGCACGCACGAGCGGACTGGAGGCCCGGTGCCAGCTGGCACCGGGCCTCCAGTCCGTCAGCGGCGTCGGCCCAGGGCGACGGCCGCGATCGCCACGAGCGCTCCGGCCCACAGCACCGGGCGCGTGACGCGCCGTCGCTTCGCGACCCAGCCGCCGTCCGTCGCGTTCGCGGCGTCGGCGGGGGCGTAGAGGTTGCCGTCGGTCGGGGCACCCTTGCCGCGGAGCGCGAACGTCTCCACCATCGGCTTCGTGATCTTGTGGAACAGGCCCGGGAACACGTACTGCAGCGGCACGAGCGATGCCTGCAGTCGCCCGACGAAGCGGTAGCGCTTGGGGTGCGTGGCGGCGTGCACCACGGCACGGCCGGCACGCTCGACCGAGACGGTGGGCGGCAGCGGGTGCGAGTTCTTGCCGGTGTAGTTGGCGCCGTTCTGGTAGATCGGGGTGTCGATCGTGGACGGCAGCAGGGCGGTGAACCTGATGCCGGTGCCCGCGAACTCGTCGCCGAGCACATCGACCAGGCCGAGCGCCGCGTGCTTGCTCGTCACGTACGCCGACTGGTACGGGGCGGACAGCAGCGACTGGATCGACCCGACGAGCACGTAGGTGCCCTTCCCGCGCTGCTTCCAGTGCGGCAGCAGGTGCGTGATGGCGTTGAGGTGCCCGTAGAGATTCGTGTCGACGACGCGCTTGAACGCCTCGGTGGGGGTCTGCTCGAACAGGCCGTAGACGAACAGCGCCGCGTTGCCGACGAAGACGTCGATGCGACCGAAGCGCGTCGTGACGGTGCCGATGAGGTCCTTGACCTGGCGCTCGTCGGCGACGTCCGTCGGGATCGCGATCGCCTCGGCGCCCAGCTTCCGGCACTCGGCGGCGGCGGCCTCGAGCGAGTCGTGCCCGCGCGCGGCGAGCACGAGTGTGGCGCCCTGCCGGGCGAACTCGTGTGCGGCGGCCCTCCCGATGCCGCTCGATGCTCCGGTGATGACGACGATCTTCCCGCGGTACCGATGTCCCATGCGTCCTTGGTACCCGTCGTCGGTCCGTTCCCGCACAGCCGGGCCGTACCCCTGGGCACGGTGCGAAGATGGAGCATGCGCAAGGACGACCTGACCGTCGACGAAGCCGCGGTCATCGCCGAACACGCCCGCTCCGGTGCCCTCGACGTCGACGACCCCGAGGTGCGGAAGGTCGTCGAGCAGGCGAACCGGGTGCTCGTGCGTGCGCAGATGTGGGGCGAGGAGCGGAGCCCGAAGCTGCGGCGCCGCCGACGGTTCATCGCGATCGGCGCCCTCGTGATGGTGCTCGTCTGGGTCGCCGGGTTGCTCGTGCCGCTGGCACTGCGCTTCGGCTGACGGGTCCGTCAGCGCCGACTGCGGTGTGCGCGGTGTGGACCGAACACGGTCAGACCCTGGTCAGACGCGCCCCGATGGTGCATGATCCGACGACCACACCACCGCCGCGCTGCAGGGAGCACGACTTGGACCAGCACATCGATCGACGGCGCTTCGTGTCGCTCGGACTCGCAGGCGCTGCCGCCACCGCGCTCGGCGTCACGGCGATCGGCGCGGACGGGTCGGCGCAGGCGGCGACCGGGGCTGCGGCCCCGACTGCCGAACCCGTCCTGCTCGCCGCCGACGAGTTCGACGGCCCGGCCGGCAGTGCACCGAACCCGGCGGTCTGGCGGTACGACCTGGGTGCCGGCGGCTGGGGAAACGCCGAACTGGAGACCTACACGGACTCGCGGCGGAACGCGGCGCTCGACGGCGCGGGCAACCTCGTCATCACCGCACAGCGCGAAGCCGACGGCTCGTACACCTCGGCCCGGCTGAAGTCCGAAGGCACCTCCACCGCGCAGTTCGGCCGCATCGAGGCGCGGATCCGGATCCCTCGGGGGCAGGGCATCTGGCCGGCGTTCTGGATGCTCGGCGCCGACATCGGGCAGGTCGGCTGGCCCGCGTGCGGGGAGATCGACGTCATGGAGAACGTCGGGTACGAGCCGGGGATCGTGCACGGCACGGTGCACGGGCCCGGGTACTCCGGTGCCCAGGGCATCTCGGCGTCGTGCACGGCTCCGTCCGGCGCAGCGTTCGCCGACGACTTCCACGTGTACGGGGTCGACTGGCGCCCCGGTTCGATCACCTGGACGGTCGACGGTGTCGCGTACCGGACCCTCACCCGCGACGACGTGGGCTCGAACCCGTGGGTCTTCGACAAGCCGTTCTTCGTCATCCTCAACGTCGCGGTCGGCGGCACGTGGCCCGGGTCGCCCGACGACTCGACGCAGTTTCCGCAGCAGATGACCGTCGACTGGCTGCGGGTCCACCAGAACGCCTAGTCGGGGTCGCGCCGGAGCAGGAGCGTGTCAGGGACGACGGTTCGCCCGGGCGACGAGCCACAGGTAGGTGCTGTGCCCGACCAGGGCGAGTCCGAAGAACACCGCGGCGACCGCGTACACCCGGTCGAGCTTGCCCTGCCCGATCATGAGCATCACGACGCAGAACACGACGGCGATCGCGAGGACACCGACCTGCACGGTCGACCAGATCCGTCGGAAGCGCGGCATGCCCGTCTCGTTCACGTCACCCATTCTGCCCGATGCCGTCAGTGCTTCTCCGGGTCGTGTCCCCAGTTCATGAGCGAGTACCGCCACGGGGTGTCGTGCACGTCGCCGTCGGGGCGCTGCTCCGCGTGCCGGGCGACGTAGCCGACGACCTTCCGCATGTGCGCCAGGTCGTCCTCGGTCCGGTCGGCCTTGCGCTTCTGGAGGATGCGGATGATGTGCCGACCGCTCTCGTGCCCGGTCGACTCGCCGCCGCCGGAGGGCTTCTGCCCGACGGACTTCGACTCGTCGGTGTCGAGCCACTTTCGCAACTCGGTGGCGGTCATGTTCACCGCGTCGTCGAAGTCGGCCCGGGTCTGCTCGTCGTCGTGCTCGCTCATGCGGTCGAGACAACCCGTCGGTCCTGGACGACTGCGCAGTGCGGGCCGGGTCAGATGGGAATGGAACGACCCCGCGCGGTGTCGAACTCTCCACTGACCACGAAGGAGCCCACCATGAGCGTCGACCTCCACGAGAGCACCGGCACCCGGATCGTCACCGACGAGCGGACGTGCCTGCAGACGACCGTCCTGCCGAAGCTGCACGACGAGCGCACCCCTTCCTTCGGCCGCTGGCTCGGACAGATCAACCACACCGGCTGAGCCGGCACCCGGCGACGGCACGCACGGCCCGGCCCAGACACCCGGCCCGCCAGGCCCGCCAGGCACGGCCTGTCGCGGCCGCAGTCGCCGTCGCCGGCACTGCTACCGTGCACCCATGTCCTGGGGCCGGCGGTACTACGCGCTGCAAGCCGTCGGCGGAGCGGCCTGGTGGATCGCCGTCGCCACGCTGCCGTGGGTCCGGACCACCACGCTCGGTTCGCTCGACCCGGTGCTCGTCGCCGTCCTCGACGTCCCGTTGTTCGTCGTGGCCTCGGCCCTCGCCGCCGCCGGTGTCCGGGCCGCCGCGGTCGTCACGACGGGATGGACCGCCGTGGTGCTCTGCGCGCTCGCCGTCTGGGCAACGGCCACCGGCGAGGCCGGCTGGGGCGTGCTGATCATGCTCGCGGCCACGATCGGCTCGGTGCTCGCGCTCGGTCTCGTACTGCTCGGACGGATCCCGACCGAGTGGGTGACGAGCGGCCCGCTGCGGATCCGCACCGCCGACGCCGACGCCCCGCGGTCCCGGCACGTCGCCGCGACCGTGCTGCAGATTGTCGTGTTCTGGGGTCTGTTCCTCGGGGTGTTCCCCCTGGTCATCGCGTTCGCGGAGCACCGATGGGGCCTGCACCCGGACCCGCCCGTTCCCCTGGTGAGCGCCTCGACCGTCCTCGGGGTGGTCGTGCTCCTGCTGGCGAGCGCACTCGGCATCGCGTCGGCGGCGGCCATGTCGACGAAGGGCGGCGGCACCCCGCTGCCCTCGGCGACGGCGAACCGCCTGGTCGTCGCGGGGCCGTACCGTTCGGTGCGGAACCCGATGGCCCTGGCCGGCATCACCCAGGGCGTCGCCGTCGGCCTGCTGCTGTCGTCGTGGCTGGTCGTCGTCTACGCGGTCGCGGGTTCCGTCGTGTGGAACTGCATCGTCCGACCACTCGAGGAAGCCGACCTCGACGAGCGGTTCGGCGACGACTTCCGCCGGTACGCCGAGCAGGTGCGCTGCTGGGTGCCTCGGTGGCCGATCCCCGCTCGGGTGGGCTCGGTGCCGCTCACCTCGTCGCGCCGCTGAGCGGTTTAACGACGCCGGCGTCGTCGTTCGGCGCCGCCGGGTCGTCGAGACGCCTCCGTTTCCGGCGGCGTCTCGACGACGGGGCGGCGTCTCGACGACACGCCGGCGTCTCGACGTGACGCCGGCGTGTCCAGACCGGCACCGACACCGGCCTGGAGGCGCCAGGCGGCGCCGCCACGGGCCTCCTGTCCGTCAGCCGGCCGGGTCCACCACCGGCGGCCGCGCGGACGGGGCGAGCGCACGGATCCGCTTGGCGGGGACGCCGGCGTAGACGCCGTGCGCCGCCAGGCGGCCGACCACCACGGCGCCGGCTGCGACCACCACGTCGTGCTCGATGTGGGCCCCCGGCAGGATCGTTGCCCGACCGCCGATCCAGACGTGCTCCTCGATGAGGACCGGGCGGCCCGTCGGGACGTCGTTCCACCGGCCGTCGGCGTCGATGTCGTGGTGGCTCGTCATGATGAGCACCTGCATGCCGATCGCGGTGTTCGCACCGATCGTCACGGGTGCCACGGCCTCGACGGTGACGTTCCGGTTGCAGAACACGCCCCGGCCGATCGTCAGGTGCCTGGGATCGCCCGTCAGCGAGAACCCGGCGCCCACACCGGACTCCGCGCGGGCCCCGGCGACGAGCAGCAGGAGCCGCCGCACGATCCGCGGCAGCAGCGCCGACCCGAGCACGGCGGTGAAGAGCAGGTGCTCCCTGGCGTGTGCGGCATCCTCGACGAGCCGCCGACCGAACGTCGACGGGGCAGCAACCGCCGGAGCGGGTGCCGAGGTCGGGACGGGTGGTGCTGCTGAGCCGGCCATGGGGTCTCCAGTCGTCGTGGCTGCGTGTCCGTGCAGCGCCACCGTAGGACGACGACCGTCGGCGACCGGCCGGACGACGGGCGGTTGCGGGATTCTTGCGGGGCCGCGCCGCTCGGCGGCCACGCGCCGGCTCGGCTACGCGCGTGCGCCGTCGCGGGCGGTGGACGCCGTCTGCCGGGGCAGCTCGCCGAACTCCTCGCGGTAGCTCCCCGCGAACCGGCCCAGGTGGGCGAACCCGGTGGCACGGGCGATCTCGGCAACGCTCCGGCCGTCTCCGGACTCGAGCTGTTCGCGCGCGAGCAGCAGCCGGATCCGACGCAGGTACATCGTCGGGGTGATGCCGTGGTGGCGCTGGAACGCCGCCTGCACGCCGCGCACGCTCAGGCCGGCGGCCTCGGCGACGTCGTCGACGCTGATCGGTTCGGTGGCGTGCTCGAGCAGGAACGTCTCGGCTCGGGCGAACCGGGCCGTGGCGGCCACGACCGGTTCGTGCTGGCCGACGGGCCAGTGCGGGATGGCGGTGAGCAGACCACCGGCCGCGAAGCGGGCGAGCTCTCGCTCACGCTCGACCGGCACGGTCTCCGGCCCGGCCAGGACTTCCTGCGCGACGGACCGGACCATCAGCCACCAGGCCGCCAGCGGTGCGCCCTCGGGGACGTGCCGCGGACGGAACTCGAGCGGGCCCGGGGCCCAGTCGCCACGCTCCGCTGCGACCTGCTCGACGATCGCGCGGTCGATGCGCAGGACGTCCTTGTTGCAGTCGATCCACCGGAAGCGCTGCGGGCCCTGCCGGAACAGCATCGGGCGGCCGATCTGCACCGGCTCGCCGTCGAGCTGCGCGACGCCCGACTTCATCCAGACGATCATCATCTCGCTGCCCGGCTCGATCGCTCCGCGCAGGTCGCCCGTGCAGCGGGTGGACTCGAGCGACAGCAGCGACGTCCCGCGGATCCGTTCCTCGAAGACGAACTCGGCGTCCGTCCGCTCGACCGACAGGTCGTGCGTGGTGTGCGTCCGAGCCAGGGCCTCGGCCGCGACCGACGGCTCGACGGTCTGGATCTCCCGCAGCAGGCGGTGCATCGTCTCGGGCACGTGACGATCCTCCCGAGATCTCGGCGTCCGCGCAACGAGCGACGCGCCGGGTTCCTGTACGGCGACCAGCGAGGGCACTGTTTGCTGTGCTCCAGGAGGTCGCCACATGAAGCAGATCCAGTACGACCGCTCGACGATCCTGACGAGCGACGACGTGGCCGATGCGGTGATCGAGTACGCCGCGGCCCTGGCCGGCGGCAACCGGGCGGACACCGTCGCGATCCCCTCGGTGGCGGCGGACGGCACCATGACGACCACCAAGGTGCTCATCGGCCCGTCGAGCCAGCTCGTCGTCGCCGATGCCGACGAGGACGAGCTCGAGCGCGAGGACGCGGACTTCGTCGAGCGGTTGCGTGCCGCCGCACTGACGTTCGAGCACGACGAGGTGATCCACGCGGACACCCGGTCGGACCTGACCGAGGGGCCCGTGGCCTAGCAGGGCCTGCGGGCGCGGGGAGGTGGACCGCTGGACTAGCGCCCGAAGTCCGGCGGCTCGGCGCTCGTGTCCACGGCGAGCACCGCTTCGGTGCGGCGCGCGACCTCGAGCAGGAACGCTTCGCCCTCGGGTTCGAGGTCGTCGTCGGGTGCGGGCTCCACCGCGACCGGGACACCCGGGGCCAGCAACACCTCGACGGTGCTCGCCACCCCGAAGTCGTCGGCGGTGGGGATCGACACGACGTCGCTCAGTCGGCTCTGGTGCAGCGCGGCCGCGTACCGGATCACCGCTTCGGCGATCGAGTCGCTCGTCAGGACACGGACGGTGCCCGCGTAGTTCACGTACTTCAACGTTGCTCCCTGGTGAAGAGGAGCATCCGCCGCGGTGACGGTTCCCTGATCCGGTGCCACGGTAGGCCGCCGTCGGGCCACGCACACATCTTCGCGGACAGAACGGGGTACGCGGCGCCCGGCCGGTCGGTGCCGGGTGACCGGTGTCGGGGGACGCTCCCCCTGAACCGTCGCCCACCGCGAGCGGCCTACGTTCTGGCCCATGTCCACGCGAGCGAAGACCGTCACGGCGCTGTTCGGCGCCGCCACCGTAGCCCTGCTGCTCACCGCCTGCGACCCCGGCGGAGCGCAGAACATCGACCCCGTCGGCAAGGTGCCCGGCTCCGAGCAGAAGTCCCAGTCGGCGCAGTGCGACGTTGCCGCGAGTGCCACCGTCGACATGATCGACGAGGCGGTCGGGTCGCACGACACCACCGAGTTCGCGAACGTCCAGGAGGGCGACGGCGGCTGGTACCTCGGTGCGGCGATCGTCCCGGCGGACAGCAACGACTCGAACGACGACGAGATCACCGTCTGGGCGACCACCGCCGACCCCACGGCCGACGGCTTCGACGGTCCGCTGTACGCCGTGAACGACGTCGCGAAGCAGGCCGTGGCCGACGAGTCGACCACCACCTCGGACGCGCCGACGCCGTTCGCCGACGACTCCGAGGCCGCCCAGCAGGTCGAGAGCTGCGTCGTCGAGGCGTCCGACCGCTAGCCGCCGGACACCCTGCCGTGGCCGGTCAGCCCTTGGGCTGGTCGGCCACCTCCACGTCCACGTGGTATTCGTCGCCCCCGTCGGTGCTGATGGTGGACACCGAGTCGTAGACCACGTCGTAGCCCGCGGTGTTCACGTCGCAGTGCACCTCGGCGCCGTCCTCGATCGCGATGTCGTCCTCGCCGCAGTCGACCTCGGGCGTCGCGTCCGAGATGTCCGCCAGCGCGTCGACGACGACCTGTTCGAAGGCCTCCGGCGTGACGGTCCGCGAGGACGAAGCGGTCGAAGTCGACGTCGTCACCGTGCACCCGCTGAGCGTCACCGCCAGCGCGATCGTCGCGGTGAGCGTCGCGAGCGTGGTGGTGGTGCGCTGCTGCATGGTGTCCCCCGTCGTCCCCTGGCCGGTGGCTGCCCCGCGATCGGGGCCGGCCGTTCCCGACGGTAGTCGCCGCGACGGTGCGAGGACGCCGTCTGGTCCGAATCCGGTGGCGCACCGGCGGCTGGACGTCCGCCCGGGGTGTCGTGAAGGGGCGCTCAGCCGGTGGGCGAGTTCACTAGACGATCGTCTTCTGAACCCCTACGGTTCCGAACACCCCGTCCTGCCGCGAACCGTGAGAGACCGCATGCGCACCCCTCGTCAGACCACACCCCTGATCGGGACCGGCAGCTGACGTGGCAGCTGCGAAGGTCACCGTCCTGCTCGTGAGCGACTTCCCGCTGTCGGCGATGCGCGGCGAACGAGCCGCCCTGGTCCAGCAGGCGAAGGCGTTCGCCGCGTCCGGACACGTCGTCTGGGTGGCGACTCCCCCGACGAGCGACACCGCCGACCTGCGGAAGTCCGGTGTGCGCCTGCTCGAGGTCGAGCCGTCGATCAGCGTCCCGGGGGCGGACCTGCCGGTGGTCCGCAACTCGGTGCGGGTGCGTCGGCACCTCGGCACGGTGATGCTCGAGGAACGGATCGGTCTCGTCGTCACCCACTCGGACTTCGGTCTCGCCGCCGCAGCCCTGACCACGGCGCGCTCGCTCGGGCTGCCGACGATCCACACCGTGCACGGTTCCGCTCCGATCCGCGGGCGGACCGCCGCGGCGTTCGCGCCCCTGGCACGTCGTGCCCACCGCGTCGTGACCGGGCTCCGGACCGGCCGGCACCGCGTCGGCGGCCACCCCATGGAGGACGCGCGCCGCAGGATGGCCGTCGCTGTCTCCGCGGCCGCCGACGTCGTCGTCACCTCGACCACCCGACAGGCGGGAGTCCTGCGTGCCGCCGGCCTGGACGAGGTGCACGTCGTGCCCAACGCCATCGGGAACCGCACGGTGACACCGCCGCCACCGCCGGAGCTCGGCCCGCTCCGGCTCGTCTGGGCGTCGCGGTTCACGCCGGACAAGCGCCTCGACGTGCTGTTCAACGCGATCCGGCTGGTCGAGATTCGGTTGGGGGCGCACGCGGTCCGGGTCGACGTCGCCGGCGGGACCGTCCCTCCGACGCGCACGCCGGTGTCGGTGCGCGTGCACGGCCGCCTGTCCCTGCAGGGCGTCCACGACCTGCTGCTCTGCGGGCACGCAGCGGTCATCTGCTCGCTCGAGCACGACGGCCAGCCGATGACCGCGCTCGAGGCGTTCCGCGACCACCGTCCGGTCATCGTCTCCGACATCCGTCTGGCGAGCGAGTTCGGATCCGCCGCCGTCCTGACGGACGACGAGACCGCGTTCGGGCTCGCCACGACGATCATCGAACTCGCCTCGGACCGGGACCTGCTGCGACCGCACACCGACGCCGCGATCGAGCACGCCCGACTCGCGACGGCGGAACGCCACACCGAGCAGGTCCTCGGGCTCGTCGCGGATCACTGCGGTCCCTGAGCGCACCGTCCCGGAGCGCGCGGTCCCCGCGGCGACGCGCTCGGCCGTGGGGCCGCCACGGGACGGACGGGAGGCACGGTGCGGGCCCGCCCCGAGCCTCCCGCCCGGCGGTGCGTGCCGACCACGGCACAGGGAGAACGCCCCGATGAGGAGGGGGGATCTCATCGGGGCGTTCCGTTCGTGGGGCCGCGTCAGGCGGCGAGGCGCGCAGCGAGCGCCGTGGCGCGGGACCGCAGGTCCGCGTAGGTGGCCTCGTACGCCTCCGGCGTGCCGGTGCGCGAGGGGTTCGGCAGTGACCAGTGCAGGCTGTCACCGTCGTCGATCGACTCGTGCGCACGGTCGCAGACCGTGACGACCAGGTCGCCGTCGGCGAGGACGTCGTGGAAGGACCGCGGGACGTGGTCGCCGAGGTCGAGGCCGTGGCGCGCACCGACGGCGACCGCGCCGGGGGCGATGGCGGGGGCGGGACGCGTCCCGCCGGACAGGGAACCGATCTCGCTGACCTGCGCCCAGACGCCCGCGGCCAGCGGGGAGCGCGCGGAGTTGCCGGTGCAGACGAACAGCACGCGCGACACCGGACCCGGCACCGCCGCCGCCCCGTGCGGGACACCGCTCGGCTCGAGGTGCAGGTAGCTGCGACGGCCGTCGCCGTCGGAGCGGCGCCGCGTGACCAGGCCGGCCTGCTCGAGGACGCGCAGGTGGTGCGCGAGGAGCGGGCCGGACAGGCCGAGGGCGGCCCGGACCTCGCTCGGGCTGGCGTCGGAGGCCGCGAGCAGGTCGACGACCGCCAGGCGTGCGACGTCGCCGAGGGCCGCGTGCTGCGCCGCGCGCTGCTCGAGGTCCTGCTGCCGCATGTTCATCAGTTCAATGTTGACTGAACCATCTGCCGTCGTCAAGATGGGCGGGTGACGACGAGCCCCGAGCCCCTGCGATCGTCCGCTGCCTCGGTGTTCCTGGTGTTCCTGCGGCTCGGGCTGACCTCGTTCGGCGGGCCGGTCGCGCACCTCGGGTACTTCCGAGAAACCTTCGTGGTGCGTCGGCGGTGGCTGGGCGACGACGCCTACGCCGACCTCGTCGCGCTCTGCCAGTTCCTGCCCGGGCCGGCGTCGAGCCAGGTCGGGATGGCACTCGGCCTGCAGCGCGCCGGGATGCTCGGACTCCTCGCCGCCTGGTGCGGGTTCACGCTGCCGTCCGCGGTGCTGCTCGTCGCGTTCGCCCTGCTCGTGTCCGGCACGCCCGACCTGGCCGGCGCCGGGTGGCTGCTCGGGCTGCAGGCCGCCGCGGCCGCGGTGGTGGCGCAGGCGGTGCTCGGCATGGCGCGCTCGCTCACGCCGGACCGCCGACGGGCGACCGTCGCTGCCGCAGCCGCGATCGTGGTGCTGCTCGTCCCCGGCCCGGGGCCGCAGGTCGCGGTGATCGCGGTGTGCGGTGTGGTCGGCGCCGTGTGGCTCCGCGGCGTCGTCGCCGTGGGCGTGGATGCAGGCGCCACCGACACGGGCGGCGCCGTCCGGCTCCCCCGCTGGGTCGCGGTGTCGGCGCTCGTCGCGTTCGCCGCCCTGCTCGTCGCGGCCCCGATCGCCGCGCACGGCACCGGTGCCGTGCGCCTGTTCGGGGTCTTCGCGCAGGCGGGCTCGCTCGTCTTCGGCGGCGGCCACGTCGTCCTGCCGCTGCTCGAGTCGCAGACAGTGGCCACACACCTGGTGGGGCACGCCGACTTCCTGGCCGGGTACGGCGCCGCACAGGCCGTACCCGGGCCGCTGTTCACCTTCGCCGCGTACCTCGGCGCCGTCGCCCACGGCAGCCCCGGCGGGGTCCTCGGCGCAACCGTCGCACTCGTCGCGATCTTCCTGCCCGCCGCGCTCCTGGTCATCGGCGCACTGCCGTTCTGGCACGTGCTCCGCGCCCTGCCGTGGGCCCGACGCGTGCTCGCCGGCGTGAACGCGGGGGTCGTCGGGCTCCTCGCCGCAGCACTCTGGGACCCGGTCATCACCGAGGGGGTCCGCTCGGCACCCGCACTGGCGCTCGCCGTGGCTGCCTTCACCGCCCTCACCCGCTGGTCCGCTCCCCCGTGGGCCGTCGTCATCGGAGCCGGCCTGCTCGGCGCCGTCGTCCTCTGATCGGAGCACCCCGCATGCCCACCGTCCTGTTCGTCTGCGTCCACAACGCCGGCCGTTCCCAGATGGCCGCCGGCTTCCTGCAGCACCTGGCCGGTGACCGCGTCGACGTCCGGAGCGCCGGCTCCGAACCGGCCGACCAGCTCAACCCCGTGGTCGTCGAGGCGATGCTCGAGGAGGGCATCGACATCCGGGGCGAGCAGCCCGCCCTGCTCCGCACCGACGCCGTCCGTGCCGCCGACGTCGTCATCACGATGGGCTGCGGGGACGCCTGCCCGGTGTTCCCCGGCAAGCGCTACGAGGACTGGGAGCTCCCGGACCCCGCAGGGCTCGACCTCGACGCCGTCCGGCCGATCCGCGACGACGTGCGTGCGCGGGTGCAGGACCTCATCGCCCGGACCGCTCCCTGACGCGCTCGAGCAGGCGGTCGACGAGCTGCTCGCGCCACGGGACCGACGACCAGACGTGGTCCGCACCCTCGACCGCGGTGAACGTCGCCCCGCTGAGCAGTTCGCCGTAGCGCCGGCCGTACTCGACCGGGACGATCTCGTCGGCGGTACCGTGCAGCACGTCGACCGGCCCGTCGTACTCGCGCGCCTGGGCGTAGACGTCGAGTCCGTCCCGGACCTCGTCGACGAACCCGCGCCCGAGGGCGGTCCCAGCGAAGTCGAACCAGCCGCGGTCGCGGACGGGCGCGAGCGGCTGCCCCTGGATGGTGTCGTGCACGGCGATGTCGTCGACCACGACCCCGGCCGGCGACCACAGGGTCAGGCTCCGCACCAGGTCGGGGAACCTCGCCGCCGCCATCGCCGACTCGACGGCGCCCAGGCTGTGGGCGACGACGTGGATCGGTGCCCCCTGGTCGGCCGAGAACGCCCGGATCATCGTGACGACCTGCTCGACCTCGTCGCCGATCGAGATGTCCGCGAAGCGTCCGTCGCTCGTGCCGTGCCCGAGACGGTCGTAGGAGCGGACCGTCAGACCGCTGTCGGTCAGGGCGGTCGCGGCCTGCACGAAGAGCTGGCGCGGACCGATCGACGAGTCACCGAACCCGTGCACGAACAGCACCGAGCCGCCGGCAGCCGCGGGCGCCGGGTGGTACTCCCACCCCCGGAGCGCCCCGCCCCGGTGCTCGAGCCGGATGCTCGTCAGGGCACGCTCCAGCGGACGTTCCGCGGTCACGCTCAGTTGCTCCGGTCGGCGAACCCGGCCGGCAGGTCGGCGGGCGCGGTGTCGACGACGGTCTCGTCGTCCTGGCCGACGAACTCGAACAGGGTGATGTGGGCGAACTCGGGGACGACGTAGATCGGGTAGGTGGGGCCGGCGTCGCGGTACTCGCGCATCCGGTCCAGGTGGTCGTTCTGGAACAGCACGGTCTTGCTGCCGTCCTCCTCGACCCAGTGCGGGAAGAAGATCGTGCCGTGCAGCACGCGCTCCCCCGGCACCACGGTCACGACGACGCTCGTGCCGGTGGGCTCGTTCCACGACACCTTGTAGACGCCGGCGGTGAGCACCACGAGGTCGACCTGCTGGTCCTTGACCCAGCGCCCGCCGACCATGCCGGAGTGGATGCGGTAGTCGATGGTGGTGGCGTTCTTGACGTACATCTCGTACTGCCAGCCGTTGGCGTACGTGTAGATGAACCGGTGTCCGACGATGCCGGAGAGGTCCTGCGACGGGACGGGCTGTGCGACTGAGGTGGTGATCGTCATGCACCCATCCTGCGCCAAACATAGTTTTGTTGCAAACCTTTTTCGAGGACCTAAGCTGAGGACATGGGCAGCGAGCACGACACCGCAGGACTCCGGGACATCGCTCGGCGGCTCAGCGACCAGGTCGGCCCGTTCCGCCGCACCCTGCTGAACGCGTCACGCCGTGACGGTGCGCTGCCGGAACTGCCCGACGCCCAGATCGAGGTGCTGCGACGCCTCGACGAGGCCGGGTGGCTCACGCCGACGGCGCTCGGCCGGTCCCTCGGCCTCGCCCGCTCCACGGTCAGCAACCTCGTCACCGCGATGGAGCGCGGCGGGCTCGTCCACCGGCGGCTCGCCACCGGCGACGGCCGCAGCACCGAGATCGCCCTCACCGAGCTCGCGTCCGAGCGGCTCCGGGTCTACGACGCCTCGGCCGAGCACGTCCTGGTCGGCGCGCTCGAACGCCTGGGCCCGGACGGGGTCGACGCGCTGCGCGCCGCGCTGCCCGTCCTCGCCGAGCTCCGTCTGACCATCGAGGAGCCCGGAGCGTAGGGATCGGCTGACAGTGCGCGTGAGCCGTCGCACAGGTCCGGCTCGTCGATCACCAGCGGGAGCGGGTCACCCTGGCAGGGTGTTCGCAGACCACCCGGGAGGCCCGCACCGCGCCTGAGAAGTCGGTCACGGTCGCAGCACGCGACGGCTCCAGGGCGCGCGGCGGCCCCCAGGGACCGGTTCCATCGTTCTGCCGTGCAGACGACATCACTTCTCCCCATCATCGCCAAGGCGTGTGCGGTGGCAGCTCCGGTCGCCATCGCCGTGTCGCTCGTGGCCGGCCCGGCCGTGGCGGCACCCCTCCACACCTCCACCACCACGACCTCCGCGCACCACACGGTGTCCCGCGCGGCGCGGACCACCGAGGGCGGCACGGCCGTCTCGCGGCTCGACCGTCGCGCCGAGCAGCGCAACGAGGCCACCGTCCGGCACCTGTTCCGGTGCGCGTTCCGCTCCCCCGCCTCGGCGACGGCACGCGCTGCGGCCCGGACCGCCGTGGCGTCGGGTGCCGTCGCCCACGGTGCGAAGAGCGCCTCGGGTCCGGCTGCACTGCTCGCCGAGTTCACCGCCGACCGCGCCCGGGTCCCCGGTGCCCACGCCGTGATCAAGCACATCGCCGGTGACGCCGACCTGGTGGCCGTGCACTGGCAGATCACCGCGAAGCCGAAGGACGAACGCACCGGTGACGCCGCCGTCGACCTGTTCCGCATGCGCAACGGCCGCATCAGCGAGTGGTGGGCGCTCCGGCAGACGGTCCCGACGGGCACGCCGGCCAGCGGCAACACGAACAGCATGTTCAGCGACCTGTACCCGGCCGCCAAGCGTGACCACCACCTGACCGAGCGGCAGGAGGAGCACAACCGGGTGCTCGCGGTGACCGCGTACAACCGGCTGTTCCGCGACCACGACGTGTCCGTGCTGGACGAGAAGTTCGACCCGGCGTACCTGCAGCACAACTCGGTCGCCGCGAACGGCACCGCCGCGCTCAAGCAGTTCTTCGCCGGCAGTGCCGCGCAGGGTCTGCCGAAGCAGGAGTCCGTCATCTCGCTGGCCGACGGCGACCTGGTGTGGACGTTCTCGAAGCAGGTCGGGGCGAAGGCCGACGCACCGTTCGGCGCAGCCGACCTGTTCCGGGTGGACGGCAACCTGATCCGCGAGCACTGGGACGTCGTCCCGACGAGCTGAGACCGGGCAGCGGGAACCGGAGCCGCGCGTCTCAGGACGCGCGGCTCCGGCGCGCCCGCTCCTTGATCGCCGTGATGACGGCCGTCTTCGCGTCGGCGTAGGCGTTCATGTCGTCCCAGCTCCGGCCGAGCAGCTCCCGCTTGGTGCGCTCGTACAGCGCGCGGTCGTCGGCGTCGACGCGCAGGTGGTCGCGGAGGAGCAGGTACTCCTCGACCGCCGTCGCGCCCTGCTCGTAGACGTGCACGTGCACGTCGCGAGCCGGTGTCCGGACCAGACGGTGGCCGGGTTCGCGCACGCGGAGCTCGTACCCGGCCGCGAGGAGCTGGTCGAGGTAGGTCGCCTCGGCGGTGATGTCGGCGACGACGACCACGATGTCGACGATGGGTTTCGCCGCCAGGCCGGGGACGGCCGTGGAACCGATGTGCTCGACGACCGCAGCGTCCGCGCCGGAGCCGGGCAGGGCCTCCGCAATGCGTCGCCGGTGGTCCGCGAAGACCGCAGCCCACCCGCTGTCGGCTGGGTGCAGGGTCACGGTGACCGGTTCTGGGCCGCCGATGATCTCGACGGTCGTGACGTCCGGTCGGGGGTGGTCCTCGTCATGGTGCACCCGGCCATGATGGCAGCACCCGGAGCGCGGACCAGAGCAGTCCTTGACTTTCCGGCTACGCGTATTAGCCTTTGAGTTACTACCCGTAGCCGAAGGAGCCACGTCATGCTCGAACACCTGGACACCGAGGGCGGCACGATCGCCTACGACCTCTCCGGCTCAGGGCCGCTCGTGGTCCTCGCCCACGGGATGGGCGACAGCCGCCACTCCTACCGCTTCGTCGTGCCGGAGCTCGTCGCGGCCGGCTACCGGGTCGCGAACGTCGACCTGCGGGGTTGCGGCGACTCGAGCACCGGGTGGTCCGGGTACGAGCGCTCCGACATCGCACGCGACCTGGTCGCCGTCGCCCGGCACCTCGGCGGCCCGGCCGTGGTCGTCGGGCAGTCGATCAGCGGCGGCGCAGCGACGATCGCCGCGGCCACCGCACCCGACCAGGTCGCCGGCATCGTCGAGCTGGCACCGTTCACGCGCAAGCAGTCCGTCGACCTCGGTGGGCTCCTGCGCAACCGCCGACACCGCGCCGGCACCGTCCAGCTCGCACGCGTGATGACGAGCGGCAGCCTGCCCGGCTGGCTCGCGTACCTGGACATCGCGATCCCCGCCAAGCCCGCCGACTGGGCGACCGAGCGCGGCCGCATCGAGACGACCCTGCGGCAACCGGAGCGGATGGCGGTCCTCCGCGCCATGACCCGCACGTCGCCCGCCGACGCCGGCGAGCAGCTGGGTGCCGTCCGGTGCCCCGTGCTCGTCGTCGAGGGCAGCGCCGATCCGGACTGGGCCGACCCCCGCGCCGAGGGCGAGCGCGTCCTCGCCGACCTGCCCGACGGCCTCGGGGAGCTCGCCGTCATCGACGGCGCCGGCCACTACCCCCACACCGAGACGCCGACTGCACTCCTCGCCCTGCTGCTGCCGTTCCTCGCCCGCACCTTGCCCGTCGCAGGCCCCGTTGCCTAGGGCGGGGCTCGACCCGGCGACCGTCACCGAGACCGCGGCGACGCTGGCCGACGAGATCGGTCTGGCCCGACTGAGCATGAGCGTCGTCGCCGACCGCCTCGGGGTGAAGGCACCGTCGCTGTACAAGCACGTCGACGGACTCGGTGACCTCACGCGCAGGATCGCGATCCTCGGCGCGAACGAGCTCGGGGACGCACTCCGCGACGCCATGCAGGGGCGCAGCGGCCGGAGTGCGCTCGAGGCGGCGGTGCAGACCGTGCGCCGGAGCGTCCGGGAGCACCCGGCGCGGTACCAGGCAGCCGTCAGCGTCCGGCCGACCGACGCCCAGGACCCGCTGGCCGTCGCGCTCGGCCGCACCCTGGCGTCCTTCGCCGCGGCGCTCCGCGACTACCCGCTCGACCCCGCCGACGAGGTCCACGCACTCCGGGTGCTCCGCAGCGTCCTGCACGGGTTCGCCACGATCGAGGCGTCCGGCGGGTTCCAGATGGACACGGACGTCGATGCGAGTGCTGCGTGGATGGTCGACTTCCTGGATCGCGGGTTCCGTGCCGCGACAACACGGTGACCGTCACCACGGCGGCGCGCGCGTCGAGGCCCGTCGGTCACGACCCGCTCCGTGGCGGCCTGCGGTTCACGGCGGAGCTCGTCGCATGGGTGGCCGTGCCCTGGGCGCTCTGGCCCCGTTCGCCGGTGCTCGCGATCGCCGCCGTCCTGCTCCTCGTCGTGCCGCCGGCGGTCTTCGGGACGCCGGGTGACCGCCCCGGCGGCGACCCGCCCGTCGCGGTACCGGGAGTGGTGACGATCGCGTCGGTCCTCGCGCACCTGGTCGGAGCCATCGCCGCGTCCTGGGTCGTCTGGCCGGCTGCGGTCGCGGTCGCCGTCACGGTCCTGTGCGTCGCCGTCGTCATCTCGGAACAGCGGCGGTGGCGCGTCCTGGTGGGGCGCGGGCGCGGGCGGGGGCGCGGACGCGGGCGCGGACGCGGGCGAACAGACGATCGTCTGGCCAAGCGGTAGCGTGTGGCGTGGCGACTTCCGCCACACGCCGTCCACGAAGGGGCCGACCATGTCGCGCAGCACCGACCGGGTCCGGGTGTCACCGATCGTCCTCGCCGCGGGGATCGCCGCGCTCGCCGTCGCGCTCGCCCTGCCGGCGCCGCCACCGACCACGACGGGTACCGAGACACTCGGCCTCGGGGCATCGGGAGCGCTCGGTGCCGCACTCGGCGCACCGCCCTCGACGAGCGGCGCGCACCGGTTCGCGATCCGCCCACCACGGACGGTCGGTACCGGCGGAGTCGTGAGCGTGCGCTTCGCCGGGAGGGGCACCCCCGGCGCCGTCGTGGTCATCCACTACGGCGAACCGCGGGACGGCACCGGGGACGATCGCGTTGCGGAGATCGCGCCGGGCAGCAGCGCGGTGGGTCGGACCGGCCGGTTCGCCTTCACCGCGGTCCTGCCGGAGTTGCCCCGCGACGCCGATCAGGCGTCCTGGAGCGCCCGACTGATCGACCCGGAGTCGCTGGACGTCATCGGGCGTGTCGACGGCGTCCACGTGGTCGAGCACACGGACCGCCGCTCCCACGATCCGCGGCCCACCGGATGAGAGGCCGCGCAGGGTGCTGGCCGCCGCTCGGTACTGCGGTTACGTTCGCTAGACGAACGTCTGGCCAGCAGTCAGCGGCGAGACCTGACCACGAGGAGCCCCCGTGTCGACACCCCACCGCACACCGTCATCCCGATCCGTCTCCGTCCTCCTCGGTGCCGCACTGGCCCTGAGCCTCGGACTCGCCGGCTGCTCCACGGCCGGCTCCGCGGCACCGTCGCCCTCGCCGTCCCCCGCCGCACAGGGCGACGCGCCCGCGACGACCGACTCGTCCCCCTCGGTCGACGCGACCGTCGCTTCGACGACACTCGGCAAGGTCGTCGTCGACGGCAAGGGCATGACCGCCTACTACTTCGACGCCGACGTCAAGGACTCCGGCACGAGCACGTGCACCGGTGCGTGCGCGGCGGCGTGGCCGGCGATCGAAGCGTCGACCACGAAGCCGAAGGTGTCGGGCATCACCGGGACGGTCGGCACCATCAAGGGCGTGGACGGCGGGCGGCAGATCACGATCGACGGGCGCGCGATCTACACCTTCGTCGGGGACAAGAAGGCCGGCGACGTGACGGGACAGGGCGACAAGGGCGTCTGGTACGTCGTCAACCCGGACGGCAGCGAGCAGAAGAAGTAGGCCCGGCGCCCCGGTGGACCAGCAGTCCGCCGGGGCCCCTCGCGAGGGGCGAGCCCTGCGGGGTCAGTCCCCCGGGGTGGCCGGGTGTCCGCCGACCCGCACGGGCTCCACCTGTTCGAGCAAGCCGTGCACGCCGGGCAGTCCGAGCCCGGTGAACAGTGCCGCCCACAGGTCCCGGAGCTGCCCCTCGGTGTCACGGGTCAGTCGTGCACTCGTCCGGGCCCACATCACCCCGAAGGTCGACGTCAGCACGAGGTCCGCCGCACGAGCCCACTCGGGATCGGTGGCGGGGCCGACACCCCCGCTCGAAGCCGACAGGTGCCGGCGGACGTAGTCGTCCCACGTGAAGACCCGCGGGATCACCTCTCCCGCGCCGCGGAGTTCGTGACTCAGACGGATGGCCCCGGCAGCCACCGGACACCGGATGGCATCGGAACAGGCGGACGTCAGCATGACGAGCAGGTGCTCGAGGCCCTCGGGTTGCGTGATCAGCGAGTCGATCACCGCCCAGCGGGCCTGCTGCCGCTCGATGACCGCGAAGGCGAGCTCGTGCTTGGACGAGAAGACGTGGTAGCCGATCGCCGACTTCGGGCGGTCCATGGCGGCGGCCACCCGGGCGAACGACGTCCCCGCGTAGCCGTGGCTCGCGAACACCGCCGCCGCGGCCTCGATGATCTGCTCGCGGGTCCGGGTCTTCGCCTGCTGCCGCTGGTTCATCGCACTCCTCGTTCGGGTCTCGGGTCATCATACGAACGTCTGACAGCACGAGGGGAGCACGCCGTCCGGACGGTTTGCCTCTGATCCACTCAGCTTCCGGCATTCGCTAGACGATCGTCTGGCCCGTTGTTAGCGTTCACGCACACCGAGTCAACCCGAGCCGAACCGAGGAGTCCCCATGCGTCCCACCCCGTCCACCGCCCGCAAGCCGGCGTCCCGGCGGCTGACCGCGCTCATCGCCGGCGTCGCCCTCGGCGGAGCACTCGCCGCCGGCGCCCTGGTCCCCGCGCAGGCCGGGGCCGCCACGATCCCGCACACCACGCACACCGCCCACGCCCCGACCCGGTCTGCAGCCGTGGCGTTCACCGCGAAGACCCACGGCGGACCAGACCGGACGAGCTTCACCGGCACCACCTTCGCCGGCGCCGGCAAGCCCGGCACCCTGGTCATCGTCTACTACGACGCACCGGGCAAGCCCCGCGGCCTGTTCAGCAAGCACATCGCCGAGGTCACGAGCGGGGACGACATGGTCAGCGCCAGCGGGCACTACCGCTTCACCGCGGCGTTCCCCGACCTGCCGCGCGGCACGACGACGCTGCACTGGCACGCCCGCCTCGCCGACCCGGACACCCTGTCCGTGATCGGACGCGTCAACGGCACCCGCCGGCTCGGCTGAACCGTGTTCCGTCACACGCAAGCGGTGCGCGTCCGCACCCTGGCCGTCGCCCTGTCCGTCGCGGCCGCCGTCGGCATCGCCCTCGCCGGCACCGCACCGGCCTCGGCTGCCACGAGCGACCCGGACCGCACCGCGGCACCGATCATCGCCGGCACCCAGGTCGGGGTCCCCGGCAGCACCTGCACGGTCGGGGCGGTCCTGACCGCCAAGGGCTTCCGGAGCCAGGTCACCGCGTACCAGCGGGCGACCAGGTGGGTCGTGCTGGCGAAGCGCTGCGCGCCGCTGCAGGCGCCGGTGCGGCTCGACGGCGCGGCCGTCGGCAGCGTGGTCTGGCAGTCCGCGGACTCCGACGTCGAGCTCGCGGTCATCCCACCCCTGGCGTGCACGCGCGTCCGGGCGGCCGCCGGGTCCTGCGACCCGTCCGTCTCGACGTACACGCCGCGAGCATCCGGTCGTGTCTTCACCCGTGTCGACGGCGACCCGGCACCTGCCGCCGTCACCGGCACCGGCCAGCCCGACGCCGATCCCTTCTGCACCAGCGGGGCGGCGAGCGGGGTGCTCTGCTCCTGGACGGCCACACGGGTGCCGACAGCGAGCCGCGCCGGCGCGCAGCACCTCGCCGCCGCACGCACCGATGCCGGCATGGGCATCGAGCCGGGTGACGCCGGCGGACCGGTGATCAGCGCCACGAACCGGCTGTACGGGATCATCTCGGGCAGTTCGACGACGGGCACGACGAGCACGACGAGCACGACGGTGCTGCTCTACACGCCCGTGCAGCAGGTGCTCACCGAGCTGTTCCGGTACCGGCTGGCCCCGGCGTCCTGAGCCGGCTGCGACCGGTTGGTGCACCCGGCCGCGGCCGTCTCGGCGACTGAGCGCTGCCTCATGACCCGGACACACCCCGGTCACCTCGCAGCCACTCGGCCGACCACCCACCTCGCGATCCTGCGGGGATCCGGACGTCACCGCGTCCGGATCCCCGCGACCCCCGGGTCCTGATCAGATCGAGGATGCCCCGTGCCGCCCGCGGAGGCACCCCGGCATTCCGCCCGCTCGGCAACCCCGACCCACGCGCACGAACCCCCACCACCGCGAGCGGGCGAAACACCCGCGTCAGCCCGCGGAGGCACCCCGGCATTCCGCCCGCTCGGCAACCCCGACCCACGCGCACGAACCCCCACCACCGCGAGCGGGCAAAACACCCGGGTTCATGCGCGGAGGCACCCGGGCATTTCGCCCGCTCGGCAGTGCGAGCCGACGCGCGCGAACCCGCACCATCGCGAGGGGTCACGACACCCCGCCGACCGGCGGGCGAGTGGTCACGAACGGTCGGGCGGGAGCGCGTCAGCCGACGGATCGTGACCGCTCGGCGGACGGCGACGGCGCGGCGGGGCACGCCACCACGGGCGGACGGGAGGCGCGGTGCGGGGTGGCACCGGGCCTCCCGTCAGGCGGTGTGGTCGCCGCCCACCCGTGGGACCGGCAGCGAGTCGCTGGTCGTGCGCAGGGACTCCTGCCGGATCTCGAGCTGCGAGACGGCGAGCGCCGCCAGGTCGCGGAGGTTGGCGAGGTCGTCCTCGGTGGCCTGCCGCGGTCGGGTGTCGAGCACGGCGAGGGTGCCGATCGGCGCGCCGTCGTGCCGGACGAGCGGGACGCTGACGTAGAAGCGGATGCCGAGCGGGCCGGTGACCAGGGGGCTGTTGCGCATCTCGGGGTGTGCGGAACCGTCCGGGATCACGACGGGGACGGGCACGGGCGCGAAGCCGTTGGTGAAGCTGATGCTCCGGGCCGCCTCGTCGATGCCCTCGGCGATGTACGACTGGGACCACTCGCGGTCCTCGTCGAGCACCTCGATCAGGGCGATCGGTGCGTCGAAGAGCCGAGCAGCCATGGTCGTGGTGCGCTGCAGCGACTCGTTCGGCAGCGTGTCGAGGGTCGCCGGGCGATCGGTCTCGGGTCGCGTCGGCACCGGGGCTGTCTCGTCCGTCGGCTCGACCACGTGGTCGGGGGCGGCGGTCTCGGCGATCACGACGTCGCGGAGCATCGTGACCAGCTCGGGGCCGAGCGGACGGGCTGCGGGGTCCTGCGCAGTCATGGCGCGGAGCAGGTGCTTCCAGTGCTCGGGCAGGGGTTCGGGGACCACGGGGTCGCGGGACAGCCGCGCGACGGCGGACTCGACGAGCGAGCCCGGGAACTCCCGGCGGCGGGTGAAGCACTGCAGCAGCACGAGGCCGAGCGAGTAGACGTCGCTCGGCGGGCCGACCTCGCCGCCGCGCGCCTGCTCGGGGCTGAGGTAGGCGGCGGTGCCGGTGGTCACGCCGTCGGCGGTCAGGCGTTCGACGCCGGCGGCGAGCGCGATGCCGAAGTCGGTCAGGCGTGCGCGGGCCCGCTCGGAGGCGTTGCCGTAGTCGACGAGCAGGATGTTCGACGGCTTGATGTCGCGGTGCACGACGGCGTTGGCGTGGATGTAGTCGAGCGCCTCGGCCATGTCGTAACCGATCTCGGCGATGTGGCGCGAGGCGAGCGGGCCGACGCTCAGACGTTCCTCGAGGTCCTGCCCGACGACGAGCGACATCACGATGTAGCGCTGCTGGGTGCCGTCCTGGCTGGTGACGACCCCGGCGTCGAGCAGGCTGACGAGGTTGTGGTGCTCGAGCGACGCCAGCACGCCGAGTTCGGCCTCTTGCCGGGCGATGTCGACGATGCCCGCGTGGAAGAGCTTGATCGCGACCGGGCGGTGCAGGCTCTCGTCCACGCCGCGGTAGACGACGGACATGCCGCCCTGACCGATCGCCTGTTCCAGGCGGTACCGACCGTCGAGCAGCGGCGCGCTCGCGTCGTGTTCTTCCGTCGGGATCATCCAACCCTCGTCCTCGGCTCCGGCACCAACGATGCATCTTCGCATCCCGACGGGTATCCGTGTCGCCGAGCGGCGTTTCCCGGATCGGGGCGCGGTGCGCAGGGGCGCCACAACACCGGTGTTCGCGGGTCGAACACGCGCAGGTCGCGGTGCATCTCGGCAACACCGGTGTCGTGCGCCCCTCGGTGGCGCTGGTCGGCAGCGCGCGCGTACGCTCGGCCCGACGAAGGAGTCATGCCATGCCCGCGAGGTTCGTCTACTGGATCAACGTCTCCGTCGACGGGTTCGTCGAACGGGCACCCGGCGAGCACGACGGCCTGGACGGCCCCGACTGGATGCGCATCGACGAGCCACTGCACCGCGAGTTCAACGCCCGGGCGGCCGCGATGACCCTGTCCGTCGAAGGCCGGGTCGTGCGCGACATGATGGACCCGTTCTGGCCCGATGCCCGGCACGACGAGTCGATGCCCGAGTACCTGCGAGAGTACGGCGAGATCTGGACCGCGCAGCCGAAGATCCTGGTGTCCCGGACCCGGACGAGCGCCGACCACGACACCCGGGTCATCGGAGGCGACGGCGACGCGATCGCCGAGCTGGCCGCGATCCGTGCCGAAGGCGAGGGCGACATCGGCGTCGGTGGGCCGAGCATCGCGAGTCAGCTGCTCGACGCCGGGCTGCTCGACGAGGTCATGCTCTTCACGCACCCGTCGGTGCTCGGTGCCGGTCGGCCGCTGTTCGATCCGCCGCTCTCGGGGCACCGCCCGCTCGTGCAGCTCGACCTGATCGAGCAGCAGCGCTCCGACAACGGCGTCACCCTGCACCGGTACGACGTCCGGCGGTCCTGAACGCTCGGGCGATCAGTCCGCGCCGGGCGTTGCGCCGATCACGCGAACGTTCCAGGCGCTGTCGCGGTCACTGTCGAACCCGTTGAAGGAGATGCTGTCGACGTCGGCACGCCAGGTTCGCCGCAGGTCGATGCGTTGCTCCCCGTCGCCGCAGGGCATCGCCTCGATGATGTGGTTCCGCGACGTTTCCCGGGAGACGACCATGACCGAACCGCTCATGTGCCCGTCACCGAAGCACGAGAACTCGAGGTGGTCGACCGTCTCCGGGTGCGCGAACGTGATCGTGACGCCACGGTCGATCTCGTCGTCGTTCCCCGTCGCGCTCTGCCCGGCGGGTTCTTCGGCGAACATCGCGCCGAGGTCCCGGTCCGACTCGGCGGCCATCTGCCGCTTCTCCCAGGCGTGCAGCGCCGCCTCGTCGACGGGCGACGGCCCGGCGCAGCCGGCCAGCAGCAGCACGCCCGCGATCGCGGGCAGGAGCAGGGCGGGGACGGAGCGCACGCTGTGAGCCTAGTGACGCTGCGGACCCACACCGCGAACGACGGGAGGCGCGGTGCCAGCTGGCACCGCGCCTCCCGGCCGTGGGGTGGTCGCGTCAGACGTCGCGACGGCGCGCGAGCGTCAGGGCGAGGCCACCGACGACGAGCACCTCGGCGGCGAGGACGCCGAAGCCGCCCCAGCCGTTCAGCACGACCCCGCTGTTGTCGACCGTGCTCGCGCCGTCGTACGAGTAGGCGTAGAGCTGGCCGCCGGCTGAGTCGGGCAGGAACGCCGCGATGTCCATCGGCCAGTCGACCTTCATCAGTCCGCTCATGAGTGCGAGCACCCCCGGAACGACCAGCAGGAGGCCGAGCGTGATCGCGATGCCGCCGGCGCTCGACCGGACGAGCAGACCGATGCCGTACGCGAGGAGCGCCAGCAGGGTCAGGAAGACCGACGAACCGAGGATCGGCAGGAACACCGACGGGTCGCTGACCTCCGGCTCGATGCCGTTGCCGGCCAGCAGCGGCAGCGAGATGAGGACGCCGATCCAGGTGGCGACGGCGCTGACGACGAAGGTCGCGATGGCAAGGACGGTGGCCTTCGCCAGGATCACGCCGGTGCGTCGCGGGTCGGCGGTGAACGTCGAGCGGACCTGGCCCGTGCCGTACTCACCGGTGATGATGAGGACGCCGAGCACGCCGACGACGAGCGACGAGAGCAGGACACCCACGGCGTTGGCGTTCACGAAGGTGCCGTTGGCGAGGTCCGTCGGCAGCTCCTGGCCGCCGCTGTTCGTGTTCGCCCCGATCAGCGCGGCCATGCCGATCGTGAGGACGACCAGGATCGCGTAGCACCAGAACGTGGACCGGATGCTGCGCAGCTTGATCCACTCGCTCCGCACCAGGTGCGGGAACGACAGGCGGGTCGAGCCGGACATCCGGGTCGACGGTGTGGTGGGCGAGGTGGTGGCGCTCATCGGGTGCCCTCCGATCGGTACTCGACGTCGTCGCGGGTGAGGGCCATGTAGGCCTCTTCCAGGCTCGCGCCGGTCGGGGTGAGTTCGTGCAGGGGGACGCCTGCCTGTGCGGCGATGTTGCCGACCGTCGGTGCGTCGGGCCCGACGACGAGGAATGAGCCGTCCTCGCGCTGGGTGACCGCGGCGTTCGGGCCGATGGCGTTGAACAGGCCGTTCGGGTCCGGCGTGCGGACGATGACACGGCTGACGGCGGCATCGGTGCCGGCAGCGGCGCCGCCACCGGCGACGAACTCCGCGATCGGGGCGTCGGCCAGGACCTTGCCCCGGCCGAGCACGACCACGCGGTCGGCGGTCTGTGCCATCTCGCTCATCAGGTGGCTGGAGAGGAACACCGTGCGGCCGTCGGCGGCCATGCGGCGGGCGAGCTGTCGGACCCAGAGCACGCCGTCGGGGTCGAGGCCGTTGACCGGCTCGTCGAGGATCAGGGTCTTCGGGTCGCCGAGCAGTGCGGCAGCGATTCCCAGGCGCTGCCCCATGCCGAGCGAGAACCCGCCGACGCGCTTCTTCGCGACGGAGTCGAGGCCGGTCATGTCGATGACCTCGTGCACGCGGGACTTCGGGATGCCGTGGGTCGCCGCGAGGGAGAGCAGGTGGTTGTAGGCGCTGCGTCCGGAGTGGACCGCCTTCGCCTCGAGCAGGGCGCCGACCTGCCGGAGCGGGTCGCGGAAGCTCGTGTAGGGCTGGCCGTTCACGGTGGCTGTGCCCGACGTGGGCTGGTCGAGCCCCATGATCATGCGCATCGTGGTGGACTTCCCGGCGCCGTTGGGCCCGAGGAAGCCGGTCACACTGCCGGGACGCACGACGAAGGAGACGTCGTCCACGGCGGTCTTCGGACCGTACTGTTTGGTGAGATGGCTGACTTCGATCACGGCGTCGACGCTACGGGAGCGGTGGTCGGCGCCGCGTCCGCCGTTGGGGGGAGATGTGTGCTCCCACAGGCTGACGCGGATGGGGCGGGGTGACGCGGGCGGGGGGTCGCGCTGTTTCGCGCTGGGCGACAGTTCACGCGCGCGGCGGCCCGTGAGGTGTCGCTGAGCGCGAAAGACCGGTGCGCGGTGATCAGGCGGGCTCGTGCGCCGGACGCTCATCGCCCGGGTCTCGAGCGAAGGCCAGGCTCTCCTCGATGATCGACAGCACGACCGAGAGTTCCTGGGCATCGCGCGGGCCGAACACAATGAACTCGGTCCCGTGGTCCTCGTACTGGTGCGGGATCGCCCACGCCAGCTCGGTCAGCTCGGTTCCCCGCGCGACCGGGAGACAGAGGTGGACTGAAGTGTCCTCGACGCCGTGCAGGTGCACGGGTTCGAGTCGCCCGTCCGGGGCCAGCGAGGTCCACGGGACGACGTGGGAGCGCTGATCACGGAGGAACAATGCGCGCGACGAAGCCGGGGACACCTGACTGTGCCCTTCCTCCACACCGGGCAGGGCCACAGCACGCCCGACCAACGCTCCCCACACTTCCGGTGTGGCACGGTCGGTGAGCTGACGCTGGGGGCCAGTTCCGGACACGGCTGGTCGTTCGCCGCGGCGGGCGGTGTTGATCATCCATCGACAGTATCCGACAACCCCCAAAGAGCCGTTTGACGGTATCGACCGCAGCGGCGACGATGGGCGCATGTCGAGCCTCCAGTCCCTCCGGGCGACCGCCCACCCGATCCGGCTCCGCCTGCTGTCGCTGGTGACGAGCACCGCGATGAGCGCGGCCGAGGCCGCGCGGGAACTCGGCCTCTCGCAGGCCACCGCGAGCTACCACCTGCGGGTGCTCGAACGGGCGGGGCTGGTCGCGGTCGTCGAGGTCGTGCGGCTCCGAGGCGGCGAGGCGAAGCGGTACCGGCACGAGTCGTCGTCCGAACCGTTCGACCTCGACGCCGTCCCCGATGGTGGGCACCCGGAACGCATCTCGGTGCAGGACCAGCTCGTCTACGTCGAGGCGCAGGTCGAAGAGCTCCGGCGACGACTGCACCAGCGGACCACGGGCCCTGCCGTCTCGACCGACGCCGAACTGTGGGTCAGCCCCGAGACGTGGCGGCGCGTGGTGCACCACGTCGGCCAGGCGTCCGCCCTGCTCCACGCAGCAGCACAGCGCCCGCGTACCCCGGGCACGGTGCCGGTGTCGATGACCGTCTCGATGTTCCCCATGCGGCGACCGTGAGCACGCCGACCACGGGCGTCCTCGCCCACGCACCGTTCCGTTGGCTGCTCGCAGCCCGCACGGTGAGCATCGTCGGCAACGCCGTCGCCCCGATCGCCCTGGCGTTCGCCGTCCTCGACCTCACCGGCTCACCCGTCGACCTGGGTCTCGTCGTGGCCGCACGCTCGGTCGCGAACGTCGCGGTCCTGCTGTTCGGCGGGGTCATCGCCGACCGCCTGCCCCGCGACGTCGTGCTCGTCGCCACGTCGCTCGGCGCGGCGGTGACACAGGCCGCTGTCGCCGCGCTGGTCCTGACCGGCACCGCGACCGTCCCGCTCCTCGTCGTCCTGAGCATCCTGAACGGCGCGGTCGCCGCGGTGAGCCTGCCGACGACCGCGGCCATGGTGCCCGAAACCGTTCCGGAGGCGCTGCTCCGCCCCGCGAACGCCGTGATCCGGTTGAGCATCAACGCCGGGACGATCGTCGGTGCCTCCGCCGGGGCCGGCATGGTCGCGCTCGTCGGTGCCGGGTGGGGGCTGGCGGTCGACGCCGCCGGCTTCGCCGTCGCCGCAGCCCTGTACGCGCGGATACGCCTGCCCCGTCGCGCGTCGATCGCACCGGCCGACCGCCCGTCGGTGATCGCGGACATCCGGGAGGGATGGGTCGAGTTCTCGGGACGACGCTGGGTCTGGACGGTGGTCGCCCAGTTCACAGTGCTCAAC
This sequence comes from Curtobacterium sp. 8I-2, assembly GCF_902506155.1. Taxonomy (NCBI): domain Bacteria; kingdom Bacillati; phylum Actinomycetota; class Actinomycetes; order Micrococcales; family Microbacteriaceae; genus Curtobacterium; species Curtobacterium sp. 8I-2. The sequence continues at coordinate 120,095 of NZ_LR732826.1, read as the reverse complement.
GCCGCCTTCGTCGGCGCGACGACCGTGCTCGGACCGGTCGTCGCGGACGACTCCTTCGGCAGGGCGGCCTGGGGGCTCGTCGTCGCCGCGCAGACCGTCGGCCTGGCACTCGGTGCGCTGATCGCCCTGCGGTGGCGGCCCCGGCGTGCGCTCGGCATCGGTGTCGCCCTGATGGCGGTGACCGCGCTCCCCGTCGTGGCGCTCGGGGTCGCCCCGGCCCTGCCGACCCTGCTCGTCGCGTTCGCCCTGGGCGGGATCGCCCTCGAGCTGTTCGCGATCGCCTGGGACCACGCACTGCAGTCGAACGTGCCCCGCGCCGTGCTGTCGCGGGTCTACTCGTACGACATGGTCGGATCGTTCGTCGCCGTCCCGCTCGGCGAGGCCCTGGTCGGACCGCTGGCGCACGCCGTCGGGACGAGCACGACGCTGATCGGCTGCGCCGTCGTCATCGTCGTCGCCACCGTGGTCGCGGCGTCGACCCGGAGCGTCCGTCGTGTGACCACCGAGGTGCCCCTGCCCGTCTGATCAGCCAGGCGAGGCTTCGGCATCGACCTCGTACGCCTCGAACCGGTGATCGGCCAGGATCGTGTCGACCAGCGACCGCGTCCCGGCGACGATCGTCGAGTCCCAGTCGATCTCGGTGGCGAGCACCCACTCGTGCCCTTCCGGCCAGAGCATCTGCGGGGTGTGCTCGACGCCGACGTACGTGCCCACGCGGGCGTCGTCCATCCAGGACGGGTCGCCGAGCTGCTGCAGCGACATGGAGAGCAGCAAGCAGTCCCGGGCTGGCCACGGGAAGCGCGGACCCGCGAGCGACTCCCGGAGCGCAGCCTGCTCCCGCCGGTGCTGCGCCTGGGCCCGGGCCATGTGCGCCTGCATCTCCACACGCTCGGCCGCCGTCGGCTCGCCGCTCCCCTGCCACCCGAAGCCCAACGTCGACGCGTTGAGGTCGCCCCATCCGTCCCAGACCGCCCCGACCAGGTCGTCCGGCGTCGACGTGGCGTCGGCGAGGAGCCCGGTGAGCACGGCGAGCTGCGTCGGCTCGTACCAGCCCGTTTCGGGCGGGTGGACGAGCCAGCCGTCCTCGAAGGACAGGTCGGACTCGTCGTCCCGACCGCTGAGCGTCTGCCACGACACGAGGGGATCGATCGTCCGACGGGTGCGCTCGGCGACGGCGGCCCAACGCCACTCGGTCGATTCGATGACCGGGTGGTCGTCGTACTCGTCCACGGTCGAGCGGTCTTCGCGATCCGCGCGGAGCGGGTGCAGGATCCGCGCGTACGCCTCGAAGCCGGTGCCCGCGACGCCGCCGAACGTGGCGAACTCGCCGGCCCGGGCCAACAGCCAGTCGCCGCGCGTGACGTCCGTGATCAGTTCCACGTGCCGAGCCCTGGGTGCCAGTGCGGGTCAGCTCGTCTGCGGGCGGGGCGCGCGGAGGCCGGGGAACTCGTCGTCGCGCCACTCCCCCTCGGCACGTGTGCCGTTGGTCACCGACAGCTCCTCGCGCTCCCCCAGCTCGACGCGACGGATCTTGCCCGAGATGGTCTTCGGTAGCTCCGCGAACTCGACCCGGCGCACACGCGCGTAGGCGGGAAGAGCCGTGCGTGCGTACTCCAGGACCTGTCTGGCGGTGTCGGCCGACGCCTCCCATCCGGCGGCCAACGTGACGTACGCCTTGACGACGTTGAGGCGGGCATCGTCGGGAGCCGGGACGACCGCGCTCTCGGCCACGGCCGGGTGCTGGAGCAGCGCGCTCTCCACCTCGAAGGGCGACACCTTGTAGTCGGAGGACTTGAACACGTCGTCGGTGCGACCGATGAACGTCAGCTCGCCGTCGGCGTCACGGACGGCGATGTCGCCGGTGTGGAAGAAGCCGTCGCGCATCGACGACGCCGTGCGATCGGGGTCGCCCAGGTACTCGGCCATCAGGTTGACGGGCCGCTCGGTCAGGTCCAGGCAGACCTCGCCCTCGTCGCCCGGTTCGCCGGTGACGGGGTCGAGCAGCGTCACGGTGACGCCGGGCAGCGGCTTGCCCATGGCTCCGGGGGTCACGGGGGCTCCGGGGGCGTTGCCGACGATCGCGGTGGTCTCGGTCTGCCCGTAGCCGTCGCGGATGGTGAGCCCCCACGCTGCCTCGACCCGGCCGATGACCTCGGGGTTGAGCGGCTCGCCGGCCGAGATGACCTCGCGGAGTGCACGCGGCTTCGCGCCGAGGTCGGACTGCAGCATCATCCGCCAGGCGGTGGGCGGGGCGCAGAACGTGTTGACCTCGGCGCGTTCGAGCTGGGCGAGCAGGCCGGCCGGGTCGAAGCGTGCGGTGTTGTGGATGAAGACGGTGGCCTCGGCGATCCAGGGCGCGAAGAAGCAGCTCCAGGCGTGCTTGCCCCAGCCGGGCGAACTGATCGTCAGGTGGACGTCACCGGGGCGGACGCCGAGCCAGTACATGGTGCTGAGGTGCCCGACCGGGTAGGACGTCTGGGTGTGCACGACCATCTTCGGCTTCGACGTGGTGCCGGACGTGAAGTAGACCAGGCACGGGTCGGTGGTGCGGGTGATGACCCGCGGGCGTGCCTCGCCTTCAGGGGCGGGCTCGCCCAGGTCGCTCGGGTACTCCGTCCAGCCGTCGGAGTGGCCGCCGATCACGATGCGCGTGAAGGCGCCTCGGACGTCGTCGTACTTGTGTGTCTCGCTCTGGTTCGTGACGACGTGCGCCACCGAACCCCGGTCGACACGGTCCTGCAGGTCGGCGGTGTCGAGCATCGTCGACGTCGGCAGGATGACCGCGCCGAGCTTGATCACGGCGAGCATGGTCTCCCAGAGCTCGAGCTGGTTGCCGAGCATGACGAGGACGTGGTCGCCCTGCTGCACGCCGAAGCCGTGCAGGCGTGCGGCGAGCCGATCGGAGCGTGCGGCCATCTCGGTGTAGCTCAGCCGCTGTTCACGGCCGTCCTCCTCGACGATCCAGAGCGCCGTGCGGCCGTTGTCGGTCGCGATGACGTCGAACCAGTCGGACGCCCAGTTGAACGTCTCGCCGACGTCGGGCCACCGGAACCCGGCGCGTGCCGCTTCAGGAGAGTCCGCAGCGAGGAGTTGGTCGCGGGCGGCACGGTACGCGTCGGTCGGGTTCACAGAAGACACGGACCGATCATGCCGCATCCGCCTCGGAGCGGATCGATCAGGCGAGTCCCCGGAGCCAGCGGTCGAGCCAGGGGACGATGCTCGAGAGGTCGTCCGCGTCCATCGCGTCACTCGCAGCCGCACGTGCAGCCGGGCTCGCGTTGAGCGCCAGCGCGCTCGGGAGCGCCCGGAAGAGCGGGATGTCCGAGCGGCTGTCCCCGACGGCGCAACAGCGTTCGATCGGGACACCGCGGTCGCGAGCGAGCGCGAGCGCCCGGTCCCGCTTGTCGAACTCGTCGAAGTGCTCCGCGACGGAGCCGTCGTGGACGCCGCTGCGCTCCCCCACCCGGGGTCCTCCGTTCGCGACGAACCCGAACCGCCGCGCCAAGGAGCGGGTCACGGGCTGCCAGGCGAGCGACGCGAGCACGGGTTCGACGCCGTGTGCAGCGCACCAGGCGACGACGGCGTCGGTGCCGGGCAACACCGGCAGGTCGTCGAGCCACCGCTCGACCGTCGCAGTGGCCGTGCCGCGCCACCCGAGGGCGTCGACCTCGCTCACCTGCTGGTTGGTGAGCTCGCCGTCGGCGTACCGGGCCTCTGCCTGGTCGAGGGCTCGCTGGTGCCCGAACCGGGCTGCCAGGAAGCTGCTGCTGGAACCGGGGGTGACGAGGGTCCCGTCGACGTCGAAGAACACGATGCCGACGGTCACGGCCGGCCGCTCCCCCGCACGACCGCGTCGAGCACCCGGATCGTCTCGTCGGTGTCGACGTGCAGGTGCGCCCCGATGCCGAGTGCACGGGCGGCCGCGATGTTCTCCGGGACGTCGTCGATGAAGAGCACCTCGGCCGGGGTCGCCTGCAGGCGGTCCAGCGTGATCCGGAACGCCTCGGCATCGGGCTTGTTCACGCCGATCTCGTGGGAGTAGCAGATCGGGTCGAACACCGCCGAGAACCGGAAGCGCCGCTCCTCTTCCTCGCGGGCGCCGTCGCCCGAGTTCGACAGGATCGCCAGGCCGATCGTGCCGCGGAGTCCGGCGAGGAAGTCGTACAGCGGTTCGTTCAGGGTGCCGCAGTACGCATCCCAGAAGTCGGCGCGCATGGCGGCGAGCTGCTCGGCCGACAGCCCGAGCGCCGTGCCGATCGCACCCCAGTACCGGTCGACGACGCCGGTCTGCCGCGAGGCGTCGGGCAGGTCGGCTGCGACGAGCCGAGCGGAGAAGTCGTCCGTCGTCATCCCGAGCCGCTCGGCCCACCGCGCCCGGAAGTGTCCGGGCCACGCGGCGTCGTCGACGAGTTCGAGGACCCCGCCCACGTCGAGCAGCAGCCACCGCACAGCGGGCACGGCCGCCCCGGCCGCCCCGGCGGTCACAGCGATCCCCGCAGCTGTCGGATCATCTCGACCTCGAGCTCACTCGGGTCGAGCACGTACGCCTCGGTCGCGCCCGTCGGCTCGTAGCCGCGCCGGGCGTAGAAGGCCTGCGCGCGGGTGTTCCCCTCGTGCACGTGCAGCCGCAGGGCCGACCCGTGCGTCGCCGCCCACACCTCGATCTCGTCGAGCAGCGCATCGGCGACACCAGTGGCACGACCCCGGTGCGAGGGTGCGACGTAGACGCCGACCAGGAGCGGTCCGACACGGGGACCGGGGACGTACACCCCCATCGTCCCGACCCACGTGCCGTCGGCGTCGATCGCGGCGAGGGTCGTCCCGCCGACGTCGTGTTCACGGCGACCGCGGCGCCGCCAGTCACGTTCCTGCAGCTGCTCGGCGTCGGCGAGCCGCTCCCCGTAGGCCTTCGGGGTGTCCTGGATCATCTCGAGCCGCAGCGCACGGACCCGCTCCCAGTCGTCCTCGGTGGTCGGTCGGATCGTCGTTCCCCGCATGCCCCGAGCCTAGGGGCGACGGGCCCGGAGAAGTCGTCCCAATCCGACGGGCAGAGGGTGCCGAATCACCTGCAACGACCGGGAACCACCCGGAGCGCTCACCAGCCGCACACCGCTGGTTCTCCACCCTGCACCAGGGTGTGTTCGGCGCGCACACAGCAGCCGCGCCGAGCGCGACAACAGCAAAGGACTGATCACGATGCGTAAGAGCCTCAAGACCTCCATCACCCTCGCCACCACCGGTGCCCTCGTGCTGGGCGGTGCCGCGTTCGGCATCTNGTGCAGCGCGTACTCCCCCACGAGCCGCTCCTTGTAGACAGCTGGGTTGTGCGACGCCACCACCCGCGCGTTCCGCCAGTGCCGGTCGAGCGCACGCGTCCGGTCGGCCGCCGACGCCCCGCCGACCTCGAACAGCTCGGACGCCGACCGCAGCACCCGCGGCCCGATCTCGACCTGCGCCTGGTACACGGCGTTCTCGGCCGCGTCGAGCAGCACGCGGTCGACACCGGCCCCGGGTTCGTTCGTCGCGACGACCCCGTCGAGCAGCCCGGCGGCGGCGGCGACGAGCGACCGGGCGGTGAACGCGCCGGCCGACAGTCGCCCGAGCACCGCGAGCACCTGCGGGTCCTGGCCCGGCACGGCTGCGTTGGCGTGGATGTACGTGCGGGTCCGTGGTCGCACGAAGGCCACGGCGTCGTCGGACACCGCCTGCCCGATCCCGGCGAGGACCGCCAGCAGGTACAGCTGGTAGAAGGCCTGGATGTGCGACAGCGGGGCGTCCCGGTACGCCGACACCACCGACGGGTCGACCGACACCCCGTCGAACACGGTCGTGCCGGACGCGGTCAACCGCTGCCCGAAACCGTCCCAGTCGTCGATGCTCGTCACGCCCGGCGCGGAGGCGTCGACGGCGAACGTCACGCGCTCCCCGTCACGGTCCGCCGCCAGGTAGATCCAGTCCGCGTAGAGCGTGCCGGTCGAGTAGAACTTCCGCCCTTCGAGGCGGAGGAGATCACCAGCCGGCGTCACCGTGGTCGAGATGTCGGCCAGCGTCGTCCCGGTCCGCTCCGAGGTCGCGTTCCCGATGATCGCGCCGCCGACGATGCGCTGGAGCCACTCGTCGCGCGACGCGGAGTGCGGCCGCAACAGCACCAGTTCGGTGTACCCGAAGTGTCCCCGCCACAGGTGCGCGATGTTCGAGTCCGCCGCCGCCAGGTCCGCCACCAGGTGCGCGAGTTCCACCAGCGTCACGCCGAACCCACCGCGGTCCTCCGGCACGCGCAACCGCCCGAACCCCGCGTCGGCGAGCGCCCGGACCTCGGCGTGCGGCAGCGGCCGGTCGCCCGGCGTCCCGGACGCCAGCTCACGCTCGACCGCGCCGTCGCGGATCGTCGCGAACACGGGCGCGAAGCGTTCGCGCAGGGTCGACAGACGGTCGGCCGGGAGGCCCGGCGTGCGCCCGTCGGTCGTCGTCGCGTCCGTCATGCGGGCACCTCCACCGCACGGGCTGCGTCCGCGACGCCGCTCGCGCCACCGGAGAACGCCCCGCGCCACTGCCGGGCCGGGTGCGAGTCCGGCAGCTGTGCGTGGCCGGAGAGCTTCTCGCGCAGGGTCCCCTCGCGGTACTCGGACTGCATCAGTCCGCGCTCCTGCAGGGTCGGCGCGATGTGGTCGACGAACTCTTCATACGAGCCGGGCAGCGTCCAGTTGATGACGTTGACGCCGTCGACGCCCACCCGCTGCCAGTCGGCGAGCTCGTCGGCGATCTGCTCCGGCGTCCCGACGACCCGGGCGCGGAGCTTCGCGGACAACCGGGCGAGGTCCGCGATGGTGGGTTCGCGGTCCCCGGCGGCCTCGCGGAGCCACTGCAGGTGCGACTGCCCGGCGTGGGTGCGGACCTCGGACAGCGGCGTGTCCGGGTCGAGGGGCTCGCCGGTGTCCGCGTCGAAGCCGAGGTTCGAGTGCACCAGGAACCCGTCGGCGGCCAGGTACTCGTCGATCTCCGCTTCCTTGGCCTTCGCCTCGGCCTCGGTCGAGCCGGTGACGAAGGTCAGGCCGAGGAAGAACGCGATGTCGTCGCGCCGCCGGCCGGCGGCCGCGGACAGGTCGCGGGTCTCCCGGATGAGCTGTTCGGTGGCGTCACGGTTCGAGGTCAGGATGAACTGGGCCTCGGCGTTCCGGGCCGCGAAGGCTCGGCCGGCGGGCGAGGACCCCGCCTGGAACAGCACCGGCGTCCGCTGCGGTGACGGTGCCGACAGGTGCGGACCCTGCACGTCGTAGCGGGCGCCGTGGTGGTCGATGCGGTGCACCCTGTCGGGGTCGGCGTAGCCGCGGACGGGGTCCTTCAGGACGGCGCCGTCGTCCCAGGATCCCTCCCAGAGCTTCGCGCAGACCTCGAGGTACTCCTCGGCCCAGACGTAGCGCTCGTCGTGCTCCTCGAGCCGGTCGGCGCCGAAGTTCCGGGCGGCGCTGTCGAGGGCGCTCGTGACGACGTTCCAGCCGATCCGGCCCCGGGTGATGTGGTCGAGCGTGGAGACCTTGCGGGCGAAGTCGAACGGGTGCGCCTGGATGACGCTCGAGGTGAACGCCAACCCGAGGTGCTCGGTCGACACGGCGAGCGCGGAGAGCAGCACCGAGGGGTCGTTCGAGGGGATCTGCAGCCCCTCGCGCAGGTTGGTCGAGTAGTCGCCGCGACCGGGGCCGTAGGTGCCGACGACGTCGGCGAAGAACATCGCGTCGAACTTGCCGCGCTCGAGGGTCCTCGCCAGGTCGGTCCAGAGCGTCACGTCGTCGAAGTCGGCCTGCCGAGCGTCGGGGTGCCGCCACAGGCCGTGCTGGATGTGCGACGTCGTGTTCATGACGAAGGCCGCGAAGCGCAGCGGGCGGTTCGGTGCATCGCTCATGCGACCCATCGTGGTCGGCGGGCACCGCCCGCCGACAGCGACGTGACCTCACGTTACGCGTGGTGTTCCCCGGCGCAGTGGACGCGACCATGCTCCTGAGGCATGCCGAGCCAGACCACCGTCACCGCGCCTCCCGGCCGTCCCGCCGCACCGTCGACCAGCGCGACCCGTCGTCGGGTCGCGCTCGCGTCGTTCATCGGGACGACCGTCGAGTACTACGACTTCTACCTCTACGCGACGGCCTCGGCGCTGGTGTTCGCACCGACGTTCTTCCCGTCCGTCACACCCGCGGTCGGGGTGATCGCATCGTTCGCGACCTACGGCGTCGGGTTCGTGGCGCGGCCGCTCGGCGGGGTGGTCGCCGGGCACCTGGGCGACCGGATCGGGCGGAAGAAGCTGCTCGTCGCATCGCTGGTGCTGATGGGCATCGCGTCCACGCTGATCGGGGTGATCCCGTCCGCCGCGACCATCGGGGTCGGCGCCGTCGTGGCGCTCGTGTTCCTGCGGCTGCTGCAGGGTGTCGCTGCCGGAGCCGAGTGGGGCGGCTCGGCGCTGCTGTCCGTCGAGCACGCGCCCGAACGGCACCGCGGGCTGTTCGGGGCGTTCACGCAGATGGGGTCGGCGGGCGGGATGCTCCTGGCGACCGGGGTCTTCACGCTCGTGCGGTCGCTGCTCGGCACCGAGGCGTTCCTGGCCTGGGGCTGGCGGCTGCCGTTCCTGTTCTCCGCCGTGATCGTCGCGGTCGGGCTCGTCATCCGGCTCGGCGTGCAGGACGCCCCGGTGTTCCAGGAGCTGCGTGCCTCGGGTGGGGTCGAACGGTTCCCGGTGTGGCAGGCGATCCGGCAGCACCCGCGGTCGATCCTGGTGACGGCGGGCCTGCGACTCGTGCAACCGGCGCTGTACTCGATCCTGACGACGTACTCACTGACCTACCTCGGCAACGTGCGGGGGCCGTCGGGCTCGGACGCGGGGCTGCAGGCCGTGCTCGTGATCTCGGCGGTGTCGCTCGTGTCGACGCCGTTCTGGGGGTGGCTGTCCGACCGGGTCGGGCGGCGGGTGCTCACGATCTGGTCGGCTGTGGGCATCGCGGTGCTCATCTGGCCGTTCTTCGCGTTCCTCGACGCCGGGCCCCTCGTGCTGCTGCCGCTCGTGGCGCTGATCGGGATGTGCGTGTTCCACGACAGCATCTACGGCCCGCAGGCGGCGTGGTTCGCGGAGCAGTTCCCGACCGGGCGGCGGTACTCGGGGATGTCGCTCGGCTACCAGATCGGGTCGATCTTCTCGGTGGGGCTGACGCCGCTGCTGGCCGCGGTGTTCGTGCAGTTGGGCGGTGGCTCGCCGTGGATCCTGTGCGGGTACCTCGGGGTGTACGCGGTGCTGACGATCG
>NZ_LR732826.1:0-110708 GCF_902506155.1 Curtobacterium sp. 8I-2 | reverse complement strand
GGCGCGGGCGGGCGCGGGCGCGGGCCGAGTCTCGGCTTGACGGACAGTTCTCGCCTTCCGTAGCCCGAGAACTGTCCGAGGACGCGTGACTCGCGGCCGCCGCAGGGCGCTACGTCCGCAGGACCACGTCGGCCAGGGCGGCCGGGTCCTCGGCGGCGATGAAGGCCTGCTCCTGCGCGGCCCAGCGGTCCCACTCGCGTGCGAAGACCTCGCCGTCGCGTCCGATCGCCCGGTCCCAGCGCACGGCGTCGTCGGCCTCGAGCCACACACGCAGCGACGCCAGCGGTGCCGACGCCCGCGACAACGCCCCGCAGCCCTCCACCACGATCGGCAGGTCGGGGTCCACCGACGTCCACTCCGCGGGTCCGTCGGCGTCCCAGTCCCACCGTCGGTAGCCGATCGGCGCTCCGAGCACGTCGGTCACCAGGGCGTCCGAAGCCGCTCGCAGGCCGTCCCAGCCCGGGTAGAGGTCGTCCAGGTGCACGAGCTGCGCTCCGAGCTGTTCCGCGACCTGCGCGCCGAGGGTCGTCTTGCCCGTGCCGGACCGGCCATCGATGAGCACGACGGCACGGTGGCCCGTGGCGGCGGCGACACCGGCGGCAGCAGCAGCGAGGCCCGGGGCGAGGTCCCCCGCGGTCGCGCCGGTCGTGCCGGCCCCGCCCGTCGTGCCGGTCGTGCCGGTCGTGCCGGCCCCGCCCGTCGTGCCGGTCCCGCCCGTCGTGCCGGTCCCGCCGGTCGTGCCCGTGGCACGTTCCGCGTCAGGCACGCCAGGTCCCCGTGCTCACCGCGACGGCGATCGACACCGCGCCGATGCCGACCAGCACCGCGACCGTCGCCCACTCCGGCCCGGCGAACCGCGCGACCCGCGCCCAGGTCCGCCGTCCGGGAGCGCCGAACCCCCGTGACTCCATCGCCACCGCCAACGTCGTCGCCCGGCGCAGCGCGAGCACGAGCAGGGCGAACGCCATGGTCGCTCCGCGGCGCAGCCTCCCGGAGTCCGCCAGCCCCCGGGCACGCCGGGCCATCGCGAGCTGTCGCCAGTCGTCGACGAGCAGCGTCATCATCCGGACGGCGGCGAGGGCCCCGAGCACGAAACGCGCGGGCAGCCGCAGCACCTGCGCGAGCCCGTCCGCCAGGTCGGTCGGGTCGACCCGCACGAAGAGCGCGATGGCCGGCACCCCCACCGCGAGGACCCGGAGCGCGGTCGCCAGCGCGAGCGTCAGCGACCCGTCGGTGACGTGCGCGAACCCGAGGTCGAACCACTCCCGACCCGAGGGTCTGCCGTACAGCGCGATGCTCACCGCCGTCAGCGGCACCGCGACCAGCACCGGTGCGAGTCGGAAGAGCAGTGTCCGGACCGGCAGGCGCAGGAGCGGCAGGAGCGCGAGTTCGAGCGCCAGGGCGACGGCGGCCGAGACGACGTCGAGGCTCAGCACCAGGCAGACACCGAGTGCGAGCACGCCGATCAGGGAGGCGACGGGCTGGACGCCGGGGATGCCGGTCGCGCGCGCGGCCAGCGGTCGTCGCGTGGGGGCCGACGCGTCGGTCGCGGCGGTCCGGTCCGTGTCGGTGGTCCGGTGCGTCCCGGCGGTCCGGTCTGGAGGCCCGGGGCGGTTCCCGGCTGTCGGTCCCGTCTCCGGGATGGCCGCGTCCGACGGTCCCTGGTCGCGCCCGACGGACCGCGCGCCGTCCGGCCCGAGGACGACCTCGTCGGCGTCGAGTGCCCGGACGAGGTCGCGGTCGTGGGTGACCGCCACCACCGCGGTACCGGCGTCCGCGAGTGCTCCGAGGCGCCCCACGACGGCCTGCCACGTGGCACGGTCCTGCCCGGAGGTCGGTTCGTCGAGCACGACGACCGGCGGACGGGCCGCGATGGCCGAGGCGATCGCGAGTCGTCGCTGCTCGCCGCCGGACAGGGTGAACGGGTTGGCGTCGGCCAGGTGTGCGAGCCCGAACTCGTCGAGCAGCGCGGAGGCTCGTTCGGCGGCATCGGGCGCACCGAGCACGCGGGGGCCGGCTTCGACCTCCTCGCGCACGGAACGGGCGACGAACTGGTGCTCCGGATCCTGGAACACCGTGCCGATCCGGGCCGCGAGTTCGCGGCTCGTCCAGGTGTGGGGCGTCGTGCCGACGCCGTCGGCCAGGAGGTCCGTGGCGCGGAGCTCACCGGCTGCCGGCGGGAGCAAGCCCGCGAGGGTCAGACCGAGCGTCGACTTGCCGACACCGTTCGGTCCGGTGACGGCGAGGACCTGCCCGGCTCGGAGCCCGAGGTCGATGCCGTTCCCGACCGGCTGCTTCCCCCGTGCCGTGCCGAGTCCCCGCGTCTCAAGCAGCACCGTGGTCCCCGCGCCGTGCCTGTCTCTTATACCCACCCCCACGCGGTCCGCCGCCGCACCGACCCCCACCCCGACGACGCCGAAGCCGACCCGATCGGCAGCACCGGTCGACGGGATCGACGCCCCGACCAGCACCACGGTCGCTGCCGCCACGGGCGCGTCCGTCCCGGTCAGCGCGAGCGCGGGTGGCAAGGCGACGCAGACCCTCGAGAACCCGCAGGCGTCCGGAGCCCCGCTCGTCCTCCGGGTCGTCGACCAGCAGGACGGCTGGGCCGAGGTGCAGCTCGCACAGCGCCCGAACGGCAGCACGGGCTGGGTGCCGACCAGCGCCGTCACCCTGTCCGAGGACCCGTACGCGATCGTCGTCACCCGTTCGACGAACACCCTCGACCTGTACAAGGCCGGCAAGGTCGTCGACAGCTACCCCGTCGCCACCGGCACCGGTGGCACCCCGTCGCCGACCGGTCGGTTCGCCCTGACCGAGCTGCTCGCGCCGACGAACGAGGGCTACGGCCCGTACGCGTACGGCACGACGGCGTTCTCGGACGTGCTCAACTCGTTCGGCGGCGGCCCCGGACAGATCGGGCTGCACGGCACCGACGACACGTCCAGCATCGGCACCGCCGCATCGCACGGCTGCATCCGCATGCACAACGACCACATCACCGCGCTGGCGGAGCGCCTGCCGCTCGGCACCCCGTTCCAGGTGCGCTGACGCGGTCACGCCGCCACAGAAGCGCGTCTGCCGCGGCCCGCCCGTGGCCCGCCCACGGCCTGGAGGCACGGCGTGCGCCCGGCAGTAGGCGCAACCGTCTCAGGTGGTGACGTCCAGGGCGACGGCGACCAGGGCCTCCAGGACGGTGCGCACCACGGGACGGACGGCACGGTCGGGGCGGACGAGTGCCTCGATGCGACGTCCGGCACGGACGTCGGCGAGCTCGGCCAGGTGGAAGCGGCCGGCGGCCCGCGTGCCCGTCGTGTACCGCGGGACGAGCGCGATGCCGTGCCCGGCGGCCACCAGGTTCTCGATGAGCGGCAGGTGGATCGTGCGGAACGCGACGCTCGGCGGGGTGTCCGTCGCCGCGGCCATGGCGTGCAGGACCCGGTCGATCGGGTACCCCTCCGGGACGCCGATCCACGTCTCCCCGACGACCTCGTCGATGCCCACGCGCGCGCGGCCGGCCAGGGCGTGGCCTGGTGGCAGGGCCACGTCGAGGGGCTCCCTGAGCAGCGGGACGGTCTCCACCGATCCTTGGTCGGCCGGTCGGACGCCGTCCGACCGGTGCCCGACGACCACGTCGTGGTCCGCCGCGAGCGGTGCGAAGTCTCCCTCGCTGACGTCCACGTCGACCAGGGTCAACGCGATGCCCGGGTGCGCCTGCATCCGGGTGAGCACGCCGGGCAGCAGCAGTTCCGCCGCCGACGGGAAGATCGCCAGCGACACCGGTCCGGTCGTCCCGCCCAGGTGCTCCTGCCAGGCGGCGTCCACCCGCGCGATGGCGGTGGCGACCCCGGACGCCAGGCCGGCGAGCACCTCGCCGTGCGGGGTCAGCCGGACCCCGCGGCCGACGCGTTCGACCAGCGGGACCCCGACCTGCCGTTGCAGGGTCTGCAGCTGCTGGGAGACGGCGCTCGGTGTGCGGTGGGTGGCCTCGGCGACGGCGGTGACACTCCCCCGCTCGGCGAGCTCCCGCAGGACCGCCAGCAGCTGCACGTCGAAGTCGACCATGCAGGGACCCTACATCGTGGTTCGCGAAGGTTTCGATGGACCTACAACGTCGTGCCCGGGACGATGAGGAGCATGACCGCCCGAGACCGCCTCCTCGCCGTCGTCGTCGCCGTGGTCTGGGGACTGAACTTCCCCGCGACGGCACTCGCGCTCGAGCACTTCCCGCCGTTCCTGCTCGCAGCGCTGCGGTTCGCGATCCTGGCGGTCCCGACGCTGCTGTTCGTGCCGCGGCCCCGGATCCCGTTCGGGCGGCTGCTGCTCGTCGGCCTGGGGCTCGGGGTGCTGCAGTTCTCGTTCCTGTACCTCAGCATGGCGTCCGGCATGCCGTCGGGGCTCGCCTCGCTGGTGCTGCAGGCCTCCGCGCCGTTCACGGTGGTGCTGGCCGGGGTGTTCCTGCGCGAGCGGCTGACCGGACGGCAGGTCGTCGGGGTCACCGTCGCCGTGGCCGCCCTCGCCGCGATCGCCCTGCACCGCTCGCAGACCGCCGCGCTGCTGCCGGTCGTGCTCGCACTGTGCGGTGCGCTCGGGTGGGCGATCGGCAACGTCGCGACCCGACGAGCGGGAGCCGCGAACCCGCTGCACCTGACCCTGTGGTGGTCCGTCGTGCCACCGGTCCCGATGGTTGTGCTGTCGCTCGTGGTCGAGGGGCCGGACCGCATCGGCACCGCACTCGGTTCGGCGTTCACGGCGGCCGCGCTGCCCGCTGACCTGGGCCTGTTGTACATCGTGGTCGTCGCCACCCTGGTGGGCTACGGCATCTGGTCACGGCTGCTGGCGGCCTACCCGTCGAGCACGGTCGCACCGTTCTCGATGCTCGTGCCGGTGGTCGGGGTGCTCGCGTCGTGGGCGGCCTTCGGCGAGGTGCCCGACCTGGTCGAGGTGCTCGCCGGCGCGGTCGTCGTGGCCGCCGTGCTGTGGTCGTCGCGCCCGGCCCGCGGGCCACGGCCGGGAGCGTACCCGGCGCCAGCCGCGGCCCCGGCACCGGCCCCGGCCCCGATCGACGGGGTCCCGGTTCCGGTGCTCAGCCCCGGTGCTGGCGACGCTCCGCGATGATCCCGGCGAGCGCCCCACGCAGGTGCGGGTAGCGGAACTCGTAGCCGGCCTCGGTCAGCCGGGTCGGCACCACCCACCGGCTCTTCAGCACGAGTTCGGTCTCGGTGCGGATCACGAACGACCCGAGCTCGAGCATCCACCGGAACGTCGGCACCCCGAACCGGCGCCCGACGGCGTCGCGGATGGTCGCCATGACGGTTCGGTTGTCGGACGGGTTCGGGCTCGACACGTTCACCGGCCCCTCGATCTCCGGGTGGTCGCGGAGGAACCGGATCGACCCGAGGACGTCGGCGATGTGCACCCAGCTGAACCGCTGCCGACCGTGGGTGGGCCGGTGGTGGTGGTAGGTGCCGGCGCGGAGCCGGGATCGGGTCGGCACCCACGGCCCGTCGTACTGCGGCCCACCGAGGCCGGCCTGGGCGAGCCGGAGGAGCGGCAGCAGGGCGCTGCCGTCGCCGAACACGATCGCCATCCGGAGTGCCACACGACGGGTGCCGGGCAGGTCGGCGCCGAAGAAGGCGTCCTCCCACGCGCGCGCCACCGAGACCGAGAACCCCTCGCCGATCTCCCCCGTCGCTTCGTCCTGCGGGCGGTCGTCGGCGTGCCGGTAGATCGTCGCGGTCGAGGCGTTCAACCACAGCGGCGTCGGGTGCTCGGACGTCCGGATGGCCTCGGCGAGCTCGAGCGTGGTGTCCACCCGCGAGCGCATGATCTCGGCGCGGTTGCGTCGGCCGTACCGGCAGTTGACGCTCTTGCCCGCCATGTTCACGACGATGGCGGCGCCGTCGACGAGTTCCCGGATGCGCATGGTGTTGCCCCACACGGCGTCGCCGGTCCGCCCGATCGTGACGACCTGGTAGCCCTCTTCCGTGAAGGCGTCCCGCAGGTACTGCCCCACGAAGCCGCTCGCTCCCGCGATCACGACGCGGCCCTTCTGGTCGCTCATCTCATCCCCGTTCTGTGTCCGGCGCGATCTCGTACCGGAACGCCCCCTCGTACCGGTACAGCGTGCCGACCACCGGTGCCGCGAGCACCAGGGACACGCGCTGCAGGTCGGCTTCGTCATCGAATCGTTCCACGAGCGTCACACGCGCGGGGACCAGGCGCAGCGCGACCGGCTCACGGTTCGATCCTGGCATGTCGTCGGTGCGGATCCCTACGATGTCGCACATGGGACACGACCACGGGCACGGCGTCGGGCACGCCTCGGAGCGCGCCCTGCTCATCGCGTTCTGCATCTCGGCGGGCATCCTGCTGGCCGAGGTCGTCGGCGCCGTGGTCACCGGTTCGCTCGCGCTGCTCGTCGACGCCGGGCACATGGTCGTCGACACCGGCGGACTCGGCATCGGGCTCGTCGCGACGCGGCTCGCCCGCCGGTCGCCGACCGCGCAGCGCACCTGGGGCTTCCAGCGGGCCGAGGTCCTCGGGGCCACCGCACAGGCCGCCATCCTGCTCGCCGTCGGGGTCTACGTGATCATCTCGGCGGCCCAGCGGCTCGTCGTGCCGGAGGAGATCCACTCCGGGCCGCTGCTCGTGTTCGGCATCGTCGGCCTCGTCGGCAACCTGGTGGCCTACGCGGTGCTGCTGCGGGCATCGGGCGAGGGGTTCACCTCGCGAGCCGCCCGGCTCGAGGTCCTCAACGACACCCTCGGGTCGGTCGCCGTCATCATCGCGGCGATCGTGCTCATGCTGACCGGGTGGGAGCGGGCGGACTCCGTCGCCGCGATCCTGATCGGTCTGCTCATCCTGCCGCGGGCGATCCGGCTGCTGCGTGAGACCGCGAACGTGCTGCTCGAGTCGACGCCGCCGGGGCTCGACCTCGACGACGTGCGCGGCCACATCCTCGAGCTCGACCACGTCATCGCGGTGCACGACCTGCACGCGACGCTCGTGGCGACCGGGGTACCGAACCTGACCGCGCACGTGGTCGTGGACGACCATTGCTTCTCGACGGCGCACGCCCCCGCGATCCTCGACGAGCTGCAGCGGTGTGTGGCGGAGCACTTCGACGTGCCGGTGGAGCACTCGACCTTCCAGTTGGAGCCGGTGTCGCACCGGCGGCACGAGTACGAGGTGCACGCGTAGGGTCCCGCGCTCGGGCGTGCGGGCGTCAGCGCCCCGGTTCCGCGACGATCCACCAGGTGATCGACGCGTGGTCTGTCGCAGAACGGGTGTCCGCGGGTGCCGGGTCAGCAGTCGTCGGTGCGCGTGGGGTACGCCGTGATCACCCGGTCGGTGGTGGCCGAGACGATCACCTTCACCCACGGCTCGTCGTCGGGGCGCGAACCGTCGTCGAACCGGACGGGTGCGGCGTAGCAGACCTTGCCGTCGCCGACGTCGAGCGGGAACCCGGGGCGGGGGTCCTCGAGCGCGGTCTGCACCGCCGTGAGCATGGCGTCGTCCCAGTCGCGCGAGCCGTGCCCGGTGACGACGTCGCGCCAGTCAGCGGTGTGGCGCACCCGGATGTGCTCGTACCCCTGGGCCGCGGTGCCGCACTGCAGGGTGACGCGGCCCAGGGCCTGGGTCTCGTACTGCGCGACCGCGGCCTGGGTAGTGCTGTCGCACCGCGCCAGGGCGGCGGACCCGGGCAGGTCCGGCCCCGTGCGGGTGATCGTGACGGTGCCGTCGCCGGTGGCGGTCGACGCGTCGCTCGGCGTCCGCGCGGCCGAGCCGACGTCGATGGTCGGGTCGTCCGCGCCCTGCCGTGCCGTCAGGAACAGCCCGCCGGCGAGGAGACCCGCGGCCACCACGGCCGCGATCCCCGTGATCACGGGACGGTTGCGGTTCTGGGGCACGCGCCCAGTATGCCGGAGGTGGGTCGCGCCTCCAGGCCGGATCACGGAGGACGGAACCCGGTTCCGGGTGCGGGAGGCGGACGCCAAGCCCGCCCGCCGTCAGGCGCGCGCGGCCAGCCGGGTGCCGGCGACGAGGGCCAGGACGGCGACGAGCACCACGTACCCGATCAGGACGGGCAGCGTCGGGATCACCAGCAGCGCTGCCCCGACGGCCACGACCGGCACGGTGAGCCCGGCGTAGGCGATGAGGAACGTGGCTGCGAGCACGCCACCCCGACGCTCCGGTCCGACGAGTGCTGCGGCACTGCCGATCGCGGCACGGAACAGCAGGCCGACGCCGGCACCCGCGACGACCCCGCCGCCGATGAACCCGGCGACCTGCAGCAGCACCGCGGCGACGGCCAGGACGACCAGCCCGACGACCAGCAGCACCATGCCGAGCCGGATCTGCGCCCGCTGCGACAGTCGGGCGAAGACGATCTGCGACAACGCGCTCGCGGCGAAGACCCCGAAGGTCGTGGCGCCGGCGGCCAGGCGGTCGGTGACGTGGAAGGTGGTGCCGAGGAAGCTCGGTGCGACCGAGGTGAAGAGCCCCTGCACGGCGAGTGCGGCGAAGGCGGCTGCCCCGGCGGCCCAGAACGCGGCACCCTGCCCCTCGGGAGCCTGCATGCGCTGCGGTCGGTAGGCCACGGGCTGCTCGGGGCGGTCGACCGTCTCCGGTGCGGCGAGCACCAGCACGAACGCGACCGCCAGCGCGATGACGAACACCACGTAGGGGACCATGAGCGGCTGCCCGACGAACTCGGCGAGGGCTCCACCGACCAGGGCGCCGAGCGACAGCCCACCGAGGTTCACGGCCCCAGCGGCGACGCTCGCACCCTTCGCGGAGTCGCTCGACCCGGTCGCCCGGACCCGGAGTTCACCGAGGTGCGCCGTCGCGGTCGCCGTCAGCGTCCCGACGCCGAGGCCGGTCACGAGCCGGGCGACGATGAGGCCGGTGACGTCGTTCCAGAGCAGGAACAGCACGGCGGCGACGAGCTCGAGCGCGATCGACACCAGGATGAGTGGCCGCCGCCCGTGCACGTCACTGAGGTGCCCCGCCAGGTACAGCGACCCGACGACCCCCACCCCGTACGCGGCGAAGATCACCGTCGTGGTGAACGTCGGGAACCCGTCGCGGGCCTGGTAGATGACGTAGAGCGGCGCGGGGACGGTCGCGAAGGCCATCACCGCGAGGAACGCGAACGCGACGACCCAGAAGCCGAAGCCGTGACGCCGACGGGTGTGGACACGGCGTCCGCGCGGCGCGACGACGCGGTCGCTCGCCGATGCGGGCGCGGCGCTGGTGGCGGGGACGGTACCCGTCGGGGTCTCGGTGACGGTTGACATGCTCTGATGATCGCGTGCGCGGTGCATCGAGTCCAACGGATGCCCTTGATGTCAGTGATCGATCTGCTCGATACTCAGACGATGGAGACCCGACTGCTCGAACAGTTCGTCACCGTCGCCGCCGAGGGCAGCGTCACCCGGGCGGCGGAACGGCTCTGGGCCGCGCAGTCCACGGTGTCCGCGGGCATCGCCTCGCTCGAGCGCAGCTTCGGCGTGCGGCTCTTCGACCGCACCGGCCGACAGCTCGTGCTGACCCCCGCCGGCGAGGACCTGCTCCCCCATGCCCGCGCGGTGCTCGAGTCCCTCGACCGGATGCGTGACCTGGCCACCGCCGACGACGCCGACCTGCGGGGTCGGGTGCGGCTCGGCATCTTCACGAGCATGGACATCGTCGACCTCACGGGCGTGCTGCAGCGGTTCCGGCGGCAGCACCCGCTCGTCGCCGTGGAGCTGATGACCTCGCCGTCGGGGACGACCGGCCTCGTGCAGGACCTGGTCGCCGGGCGGCTCGACATCGCCTACACGGGCCTGCCCACCGTGCCCGCCGGCGTCGTCGTGGAGCCGTTGCGGGAGATGCCGTTCCGGGTGTTCACCGCGGCGGACCACCCGCTCGCCGGCCGGTCGTCGGTGTCGCTCGCCGAACTCGCCGACGAGCCCTTCGTCGACACGGCACACGGGTTCGGCAACCGGATCATCCTCGACGGAGCACTCGAGCGACTCGGCATCCGTCGGCGCATCGTCGCGGAGATGAACGACATGCCCGCCGTGATCCGGTTCGCCTCGGCCGGGCTCGGCGTCGGGGTCGTGCCGGACTCGGGCGTGCGGTACGACGGGGCGGTGCTCGACCTGGAGGACGAGGTCGACCCGCTCCGCATCGGCCTGGCGGTCCGGACGTCCCCGGAGCCGAGCCGCGCGGTCCGGACGCTGGCGCGCGACATCGTGGCGGCGCGGGTGGGGTGACGCTGGGCGCGCTCGGTGTGCTTCGTGAGCAGGAACGGTCGCGTCGCGGTGCGCGAGGCGACCGTTCCTGCTCACGATCTGACCACCGACGGACTGGAGGCACGGGTCGGGTCCGCCACGTGCCTCCGGGCCGTCAGTCCCCCCAGAACGTCGCGATGAGGGCGGGCAGGAGCCCGTCGGTCGGGACGTTGGTCTGTTCGATGGTGATCCAGGTGTCACCGCGGGCGAAGTACGTGTAGGCCTTCTCGACGCCGTACGGCTCGACGATCCCGCGGGACTGGCAGAAGGTTCCGCCGTCACGCTCCGTGCAGGTCCCGCCGCCGTCGTACGCGGGGAACTCCTCGATCTCCCGCTGGATGGTCGCCTCGGTGGCGGTCCCGGCCCGGACCTCGATCCCGGACACGTCCGCGCGCGGGTCACGCCACGAGCAGGAGACCTTCGACTGGGTGCCCTCCGGGTCCTGACCATCCGGCACTCGATCGGTACCCGACGGTGGGTCGGCCTGCGTCAGCGGGGTGTCACCGAAGAAGCGGTCGTAGTCCTCGGCGGGGACGAGCGCGCGACAGTCCGTGGGGATCGTCGCCGCGACGGGGGTCGGTGTCGACGTCGGGGTGGGCTTCGGCACCGGGGCACCCGTGATCGGGGCGGAGCTCGGCGTCGTGGAGGACGGCGCAGGCTCGGGCTGCCGGGTCTGGGTGGGAGCGGCGACCGGGTCGGCGTTCTGCTGCGACAGGGTCAGGGCGACGGCGCCGGTGGCGGTGCCGACGGCGAGCAGCGCGACGACACCGATGACTATCCCGGACCGGCCACGACGACGCTTCGGGAGCGGGGTGGCACGTTCGAGGACGTTCTGCTTCATCGAGACGAGCATGCGCTGCAGGTCGTCTCCCTGCGGAGGCTCAGTGTTCATCGTGCATCACCACCTTCTTGAGTCGTCGACGGTTGCGGGACACCCGCTGGGTGACCGCGCCGACCGTGAGTCCGAGGAGTTCGGCGGCCTCGGCGTACGAGTGCCCCTCGAGCAGGCAGAGCTCGCAGATGCGGCGGTCGAGGTCCGGGAGCGCGGCGATCTCGGCGCGGACCCAGCGCAGGGTCTCGCGGGCCTCGTCGTGGTCGGCGGGCGAGGCGAGGTGCTCCGGGAGCTCGTCCGTGCGGCGCCGGGCCTGCTTGCGCCCGGTGTTGAAGGCGTGGTTGCGGCACACGACGAGCAGCCACGGCAGCACCGTGTCCGCCGGCAGCTCGAGGGTCGCGGCGCGCTGCCAGAGCGTCAGGAACGCGTCCTGCACGATCTCCTCGACGTCGGACCGGTCGTCGACCAGCGCCCACGCGTAGCGGGTGAGGGTGGCGGCGTACCGGTCGAACGCCCGGGCGAGCGCGCCGGTGTCTCCCTGTGCCATCGCACGGACGAGTCCTTCGTCCGTGTCGGTGCCGGTCGTCACATCCACATCCCACCCCCTTCACTCAGAGGTGTCGGCAGGACAGGCGATCCTGACAGGACCGTTCCGGATTCGTGACCTCGGGCGTGTCCGCCCAGGACTGGGGGTCAGCCGTCAGCCGTCAGCCGTCAGCCGTCAGCGGCGGGACTCAGTGGAAGTCGTCGCCGTCGCCCTCGGCCGGCGTCTTGTGTCCGCCGAGCATGTCGTTGTCGTCCTGGTCACTCGACGAGGCGAGCTGCAGCATCGCGAGCACGACGACCACCACGATGAACGCGACGCCGAGGAAGATCACGGCCAGCTGCAGTTCCCGCGTCGAGAACAGCACGACGAGCCCGGTGAACACCGCGATGATCGCGGAGATCCCGAGGAGCTCGACCGGGCGCAGACGGTCACGTCGGCTGGGGGTGGTCATGCGTGTGGTGCTCCGTCCGGGGCGACGGCCGGCGTGGCCGTGCCCCACTTGTGCGAGAGGCCGGCGATCACGTGGAAGACGGCCGTGATGGCGAGGTACGCACCGAGCAGGCCGACGAGCACGATCGAGGCGTCGAGGGTGCCGGTGACCTTCTCCACGCCACCGAGCTGCTGGGAGTAGTCCGGCGGGGTGACGAGGAAGGCGACCGCGAGCAGCAGCGTGAGGCCGCCGATCGTGGTCCAGTCGCGGGCGAAGGGCGAACGCCGCCGGGCCCGGAGCCCCTGCGACAGCTCGAGGGCTCCGGTCAGCACCGCGAACGCGACGATGACCGTGATGAAGGCCGGCAGCCCGAAGCCGTTGCACGCGATCGCGGCGACGGCGGCGAGCAGGGTGATGACGGCCTGCAGCAGGGTCGTGCGACGCGAACGACCGTCGAGGGGCAGTCGGGAGATCCCGGCGAACAGGAGCACGAGGCCCTCGACCAGGGCGAAGCCGCCGAAGAGCAGCAGGCCGTAGCCCGCGGCGTGGTTGGTCGAGAAGGTGATCACCATTGCGACGATCGCAGCGGGGACCGCTCGGAGGATCGGGATCGGCCAGTACCGCGCGCGCTGGGTCGCTTCTTCCACGGTGGTGGCGTCGTCCACGGTGTCGGACACGAGACCTCTTTCGGGCATGCGGATCGTGGATCCGATCCTACCGCCGGTGTGGTGAGCGCCCGACCGGAGCGGACTCGACCCCCTGTGGACGTCCACACCCCCCTGCACGGGGACGACACCGTCCTGCGGTGCCGTCCCCGTGGTGTCAGGGCTGCTGCGGGTCGTCGTCCGGGGCGCCCAGCCGGACACGACGTCGGGCGAGCCACCAGCACACGGAGCCCACCGCGGCGGCCACTGCGGCGAGCGCCGCGGCGAGGCCGAGTCCTTCGGCGCCCGTGTAGGCGAGGGCTCCGACGGGGGCACCCGGACCACGACCGGCCGCGGGGTCACCGGCGCCGCTGTCCCCGTCGTCGCGACCGTCCGGCGCGGGGCCGTCACCACCGGCGTCACCGTCCCCGTCGTCCGTGGCGGGGCCGGTCGTCGGCACCGGACCGGTGGTGGGCGAAGGGCTCGGCTCCGGCGCCTCGTCGTCCGGGCCGACGACGATCGCGACGCCGGTGGACGGGTCACCACCGTCCGGGTCGGTCGGCGACGTCGCGGTGGCCACGTTCACGACGTCGGAGCCGTCGCCCCGGTACGCGGGATCGAGCGCGGCACGGATCCGGAAGTCCAGGGTCTCGCCCACGTCCAGCGACACGTCGGAGCTGCAGGTCACCCGCTGGCCCTCGGCGGTGCACCCGTCGTCGGAGCCCACGAACCGCATCGCCTCGGGCAGGTCGTCGACCGCACCGACCTGCTGCGCCACCGACGGGCCCCGGTTCCGGGCGGTGACGAGGTACTCGACCTCGTCGCCGGGCTGGACGGTCGACGGCGACACCGACTTGTCGGTCTCGACGTGTGCCGCGACGACCGGTGCCGTCGCCGTCGTGCTCGCTCGCGAGGTGTTGTCGGCCTCGTTCGTGTCGGACAACGAGGTCGGCGGGGCGATCGTCGCCACGCTCTCCAGTGTTCCGGACGTGCCCTCGGCCACCCGGCCCTCGACCGTGACGACGGCCGAACCCCCTCGGGGCAGGGACAGGTCGGTCGCGACGTCCCCGGTGCCCGACCCGGTTGCGCAGGCGGAACCCTCGGCGGCGGTGCAGGTCCAGGTGACGTCTTCGACGCCGTCGGGCACGTCGACCTGCAGTGGGCTCGGGTCGGCGGCGTTCGGGCCGGGGTTGCGCGCCGTCACGGTGTAGCGGAGCGACTCACCGGCCGTCACGGTCGTGGGCAGGTCGTGCTCGACGGACAGGTCGGCGGGCTTCCAGACCCGGAGCGCGTCGACCTCGTGCTTGTCGACGTGGCTGCCCGTGGCCCCCGCGAACCCCAGGCGCAGCGTGCTGGGCAACGGAGCCTGGCCGTCGCCGTGCAGCGGGACCGAGTCGAGGACGGTGCGCATGGTCGAGCCGGCCTGCAGCCGGACCGTGACGGAGAGCCCGCCGTCGTCGTCGGGCAGCAGGGTGATGCGGACCGTGCGGGGCGTCGAGCCGGAGGTCACCGTGCCACCGGGAGCGGTCGCACCGGCGACGTACCGGTACCCCTCTGTCCCGTTGCCCGAGCCGCGGACCACGACGTGGTCGGGCTGCGCTCCCGGACCGGAGCCGTTGATGCGCGACGAGAAGTTGCCGTAGTGGTCGATCGCGACGGCTGCGAAGCCCCCGGGCACGCCGGGCAGGTCACACTGCCGCCCGCCGCCCTCGGTCGCTTCCTTGCGGCAGGCGTACCCGAGGCCGGCACCGAAGGACCCGACGCCCTGTGCCGCGGCCCCGTCGGCCAGGTACAGCAGCAGCCCGTCGGCCCCGGGGTCGTCCTTCGCGGTGTACATCGCGTAGGTGAACTCGATCTCGAGTCCGGTGTCGGACGGGAACGTGTCGTTGGTCGACCACGCTCCCGCCTGGTTCAGGACGTCGTCGGTGAGCCGCAGCCGCCCGCCGGACACCGCGGCGTCACCGTGCAGGGCGCCGCCGGACGCGCTGGAGAACTGGTTGACGTACGGGAAGTCGAGAGCCGCGGCGCTCGACCCGGACGGCAGGACGGCGGGCGCCGCGAGCACGCCGAGCGCGGTCACCGTGGCGCAGGCCGCGGCGACACGGCGGACGACCCGCGAGCGGAGCGACCGGAACGACCGGCGCGACCGCCGATCAGGGGCAGGAGCTGGAGCAGGAGCACTGGGATCTGTCATGCCCCGATGCTCGCGACCGGGACGTCACCCCCGGGCGGCGGCGGGATGATCTGTGGAACGCCCCCACGGGCCTCCGGGCTGTGGAGGAAGAACGGCGCAACCGGACCGCTCAGGCCAACCACACCGTCGTCTCACCCGGCAGCAGTCCCGGCGCGACCCCGTCGAGCGGCCCGGACGCGGCGACGACCGTGCCGTCGGGCAGGGGCACCGGGGCCGTGCCGAAGTTCGTCACCGACCGCCACCCGTCGTGCCGTGCGAACGCGACGACCTCGGAGCCGGACTCCAGCCACGTCAGGGCCTCCCCCTGCTGCAGGCGACGGCGGGCGGCGAGCGCCTCGCGGTACAGCGACAGGGTGGACTCGGGGTCGCCGTCCTCGGCCTCGACCGAGGACTCCCCGAAGTCCTGCGGCTGCGGCAGGTGCGGCGCGGCGTCCCCGAAGCCGAACGACGGCCCGGAACGCGCCCACGGGATCGGCACCCGGCAGCCGTCGCGGCCCTTCACGGTGTGCCCGGTGCGGAGCCACTTCGGGTCCTGCAGCAGGTCGCGCGGGATCGCCGCGGCCTCGTGCAACCCGAGCTCCTCGCCCTGGTAGACGTACGACGACCCGGGCAGCGCGAGCATCAGCATGGTGGCCGCTCGTGCCCGGCGGAGCCCCCGTGCGCGGTCGAGCTCCGGCGTCGTGCCGTCGGTCATGAGCCAGGCATCGGTGTCCGTGCCGTCCGGCAGGCCGTAGCGGGTGGGGTGCCGCACGACGTCGTGGTTCGAGAGCACCCAGGTGCTCGAGGCGCCGGACTGCTCCGAGGCGGCCAGGTTCCGCTCGATGATCCGACGGAACGCATCGGGCTCGAACGGGGCCTCGAGCAGGTCGAAGTTGAAGGCCTGCCCGAGCTCGGTCGGCCGGGCGTACAGGACGCGGCGCGGTGCCGGGGCCCAGGCCTCGGCGACGGCCGCGCGGGGCGGGTCGTACTCGTCGAGCACCCGACGCCAGGTGGCGAAGATCTCGTGCACCTCGTCACGGTCGTACAGCGGGTCGGAGCCGTCGAGCGGCAGGTCCTGCTCGTCCGACGGCCGGTACGGGGTCGACAGGTCCTTCGCCAGCCCGTGCGCGACGTCCACGCGGAACCCGTCGACACCGCGGTCCGACCAGAAGCGCAGGGTGTCCTCGAAGTCGGCACGGACCTCGGGGTTCGACCAGTCCAGGTCCGGCTGCTCGGGGGCGAACAGGTGCAGGTACCACTGCCCGTCGGGCACCCGGGTCCAGGCGCTGCCGCCGAAGTTCGACACCCAGTCGCTCGGCGGCAGTTCGCCGGAGGTACCGGACCCTTCGCGGAACACGTACCGCGCCCGCTCGGGCGAACCCGGCGCGGACGCCAACGCGGCCCGGAACCACTCGTGCTGGTCCGAGGTGTGGTTCGGGACGATGTCGACGATGACCTTCAGGTCGTGCTCGTGGGCGGCCCGGAGCAGCGCGTCGAGGTCCTCGAGGGACCCGAGCTTCGGGTCGACGGCCCGGTAGTCGGCGACGTCGTAGCCTCCGTCGGCCAGGGGCGACGGGAAGAACGGGGAGAGCCACAGCGCGTCGACGCCGAGCGATGCCAGGTACGGCACCCGGCTCGTGATGCCCGCGACGTCACCGAGTCCGTCGCCGTCCGTGTCGGCGAAGCTGCGTGGGTAGACCTGGTACACGACGGCGTCGCGCCACCAGGTCGGGTCGGTGGTTCGTGGCGTGCTGGCCGGGGTCCGAAGCGTGGTCACGACGCCACCGTACTCAGCGGACCGGGAATAGCGCCCCCTACGATCGCATTGGTTGTTGCTGACACCTTTCCGTCCAGCAACAGCATCCCGCAACAGAAGGAGCTCCATGACGAACGTCCTCGTCCTCGTCGGCAGCCTGCGCGCCGACTCCATCAACCGCAAGCTCGCCGAGGCCGCCGCGCACCACGCGCCGGAGGGCATCGAGCTGCACACCTTCGACGGCATCGTCGACCTGCCGTTCTACAACGAGGACATCGACGGTGACACCCCGCCCGCCCCGGCAGTCGCCTTCCGCGACGCGATCGCCGCCTCGGACGCCGTCCTGCTCGTCACCCCCGAGTACAACGGCACCATCCCCGCCGTGCTGAAGAACGCCCTCGACTGGGCATCGCGTCCGTTCGGCGCCTCGCCGCTGTCCGGCAAGCCGCTCGCCGCCATCGGTTCGGCGTTCGGCCAGTACGGCGGCGTCTGGGCCCACGACGACGCCCGCAAGGTCGCCGGCATCGCCGGCGCGAAGGTCCTGGAGGACGTCAAGGTCGCCATCCCGCAGTCGGTCGTCCGTTTCGCCGAGACCCACCCGCGCGAGGACGCCGAGGTCACGACGCTCGTGCAGGGCGCGCTCACCGCGCTCGCCGAGGCCGCGGCCGGCACGGACGAGTCCGCAGCCGCGTAACGCGACGACGGTCGGACAGGAGGCCCGTGGCGGGATCGCCACGGGCCTCCTGTCCGTCCGGTGCGGACGCAACGGTCGTTGCGAACGCATCGGACGGTGCGGACGCACCGGTCGTGGCGGAACCCGGGAGTCCGCTAGACGACCGAGATACGAGACGGGTTACCCTGAACGCCATGTCCACGCAGGAGATCACCGAGGCGTCCGGGTACTGGTTCCCGGACGACGACGCGACCCAGCGCGGGGTCGCCGTGCTGAACGCCCTGCGCCGGTACCGGTCCGCCGAGACCGCCATGCGCCGCCGGACCCGTGACTCGATGGGCATGGGTGAGACCGACCTGCTCGCCGTGCGGTTCCTGCTGCAGGCGCAGCGCTCCGGCACGTCCGTGAGCCCCAAGGACCTCGCGGCGTACCTCAAGATCTCGTCCGCGTCGACGACGATCCTGATCGACCGCCTGGTGAAGTCGAACCACGTGCGCCGCGATCCGCACCCCACCGACCGCCGGGCCCTCGTCATCACGCCGACGACCGAGACCGACGACGAGGTCCGCGCCACGCTCGGCGTGATGCACCGCCGGATGATGTCGATCGCCGAGGGACTCCCCGCGTCCGAGGCCCGGGTCGTCGCCGGTTTCCTGGAGCAGATGCGCCAGGCGGTCGACCTGGTCGACCCCGCGCCGTCGCACTGAGCACCGTCGCGGCGAGGCCTCCGACTGTCGTCGGGGGACGCTGCCTCCGAGCGCACTGAGAACGTGCACTGCGGCACCGCGTAGACCGGAACGGTCACACCGACGCGAAAGGAGCCACAACCATGCACGCTTCGGACAAGATGGCCAAGAACCTCCAGGCGGTCCTCGTGGACCTCATCGACCTGCACCTGCAGGGCAAGCAGGCCCACTGGAACATCCTGGGCACCAACTTCCGCGACCTCCACCTGCAGCTCGACGAGATCGTCGACGCCGCTCGCGAGTTCGCCGACGACACCGCCGAGCGCATGCGCGCGCTGTACCTCGTGCCGGACGGCCGCTCGGCGACCGTCTCCGCGGGCAGCCACCTCGACGCGTTCCCCTCGGGCGAGATCACCACGCACGACGCCATCGACCAGGTCACGCTCCGGCTGTACCAGGCGACCGGCACCATGCGCGACGTCCACGACGAGGTCGACGAGGAAGACCCGACGACCGCGGACCTGCTCCACGGCTTCATCGAGCGCCTCGAGCAGCTCGCCTGGATGGTCTCCGCCGAGAACCGCGCGCCCAGCACCCCGCTGGCGTCCGCCACCACGCCCGCCGTCGCCGACGCGTCGGCGCACGCGTAGGGGCCCGGGTGGACCTCGGTATCCAGGGCAAGACCGCACTCGTCTTCGGCGGTGACTCCGGCATCGGCTGGAACACGGCGCGCATCCTGCTGGCAGAGGGTGCGACCGTGGTCGTCACCGACATCGACCAGAGCCGTCTCGACACCAGTGCGGACCAGCTCGAGGCTCCCCTCGGCAAGCTGCACGCGTTCGCGGCCGACGTCCGGAGCGCCGAGAGCCTCGCCGCCCTGCACGACAAGGTGCGTGACGCCGTCGGCGAGATCGACATGCTGGTGCAGTCCTCGGGCGTCACCGGCGCCCAGGGCATGTTCCACGAGATCGACGAGGCCGGCTGGGCGGAGACGATCGACATCGACCTGATGGGGCCGGTGCGGATCACCCGCGAGTTCATCGGCGACCTGCGACAGGGCGGCTGGGGACGCATCGTCTACCTGGTGTCCGAGGACGCCTCGCAGCCGTACGACGACGAACTGCCCTACTGCGCTGCCAAGGCCGGGGTGCTCTCGTTCGCCAAGGGGCTCTCGCGCTCCTACGCCTCCGAGGGCCTGCTGGTGAACACGGTCTCGCCCGCGTTCATCCACACGCCCATGACCGACGCGATGATGGACAAGCGGGCCAAGCAGCGCGGCACCTCGTTCGACGAGGCCATCGGCAGCTTCCTCGACGAGGAGCGGCCGTACATGGAGCTCAAGCGGCGGGGTGAGCCGGAAGAGGTCGCCAACGTCGTGGCCTTCCTGTGCTCCGACCTGGCCAGCTTCGTGAACGGCGCCAACTACCGGGTCGACTCCGGCTCGGTCGCGACGATCTGATCGTGGCACCACAGCACAACCAGGAGGCGTCATGACCGACTTCCGCTACCTCATCGTCGGCGGCGGGATGGTCGCCGACGCGGCCGCCCGCGGCATCCGCGAGCTCGACACCGACGGGTCGATCGGGATCCTCAGCGAGGACGTCGACCGCCCCTACGCCCGGCCCGCGCTCTCGAAGAAGCTCTGGACCGACCCGGACTTCAGCTGGGACGACAAGGTCGACCTGCACACCGAGGAGACCGGGGCGCAGTTCGTCCTGGGCACCGCGGTGACGGCGATCGACCGTGCTGCGAAGACCGTCACGACGGCCGACGGTGCGACCCACGGCTACGAGCGGCTCCTGCTCGCGACCGGTGGGAAGCCCCGCGGGCTGCCGGGGCTGTCCCCGTCGGCACGCGTGCTCGACTACCGCAGCGCGTCGGACTACCGCCGCCTGCGCGAGCTCGCCGACGCCGGAGCGCACGTCGCCGTCGTCGGTGGCGGCTACATCGGCCAGGAGATCACCGCGGGCATCGTGCAGAACGGCGCACGCGTCACGCTGGTCGACCCGGACGAGATCGTCGGCGGACGGATGTTCCCCGACGACCTGGCACGGGCGTTCCAGCAGCGCTTCGTCGACCACGGCGTCGAGCTCCGCACCGGCCGCCGGGTGTCCGAGGGCGCCGAGACGGCCGACGGTGTGCGACTGACGCTCGACGACGGTTCCGTGGTCGAGGCCGACGCGGTCGTCGCCGGGCTCGGCATCGAGCCCGCGACGCAGCTCGCCGCCGACGCCGGACTCACCGTCCGCGACGGCATCGTGGTGTCCTCGACGCTGCTCACCGACGACGACTCCGTGTTCGCCGCCGGTGACGTCGCCGAGTACCCGGACCGGATCCTCGGCACACGCCGGGTGGAGCACGTCGACAACGCCCAGCAGCAGGGTCGACAGGCCGGCCGCAACCTGGCCGACGCCGACGAGACCTACGACCACACGCCGATGTTCTACTCCGACGTCTTCGACATGGGGTACGAGGCCGTGGGGCAGGTCAGCGCGAAGCTCCGCACGGTCGAGGACTGGCAGGACCCCACCGTGACGGGGGTCGTCTACTACCTTGACGACGACGACACGGTCCGGGGCGTGCTGCTCTGGAACGTGTGGGACAAGACCGACGAGGCCCGCAAGGTGCTCGCCGAGGCGAACTCGCTGGCGCCCGACATGCTGCCGGGCCGCATCACGGCCTGATCGCTCGCCCGTCGCGGTGGTCGCGACGCCCTGGAGGCCCGGTGCCGGTCCGTCGGACCGGCACCGGGCCTCCAGGCGGTCGCCCGCACACCGCGGCGCCCGCCGCCTCGACGGGGCTCGCTGCTTCGACGGTGCTGGCTACTTCGACTCCGGCGCGACCTCGTCGACGACCGCCCGGCGGTCCGCCGGGTCGACCGGCAGGTCGTCGCCGTCCGCCATCGCGACGGCGTGCGCGGACTTGGCGGCTTCGAGCGTCTCGTCGTCGTTCCGGGCCATCCCGAACAGCTCGATGAACCGCGACTTGACCAGCAACCAGGCGTCTCCCGGGCTGAGCCGGGCCAGGTCCGACGCCGTCGAGTCGTCACGCACCCGCTGCAGCGAGGACACGCCGCGGTCGGGGATCCGGTGGTCGACGTGCGCCACCGCGAGCCGCGCGACCGCGTCGGCCTGCGCGTGCATCACCGAGTGCGCACCGTCGACGACCTCGCGCAGGACCGCGTACGGGAACACGCGCGCCAGCCGGCGGACCCAGTCGCGCGGCACCATCGCGTCGTGCTCGCCGCGGACGATCAGGGTGCGGGCCTGCACGTGCGCGGCACGCTCCTCGATCGGGAACGCGATCATGCGCGGCAGGACCTTGCGGAACCAGTGCCAGCCGCACAGCGCGTACGCCGTGATGCCGTGCCAGCGGACCGCGGCCGGCTCGTGCAGCGTCGACCGCAGGAACCGGAACGCCGACTGCCGCACCGTGCGCGCCGACGAGTCGACCACGGGGCTGATGAGCACGAGGTCGGAGAGCTCTGGACGGCGAGCGGCGACCTCGGTGACGACCTGGGTGCCCATCGAGTGCCCGATGAGCACCGGGTCCTCGAGCTCGAGGTCGTCGATGACCCGCTCGACCGCGTCGGCGTACCGCTCGATCGAGACCGTCCCACGGAACCGCGGGACGCCCGCGAAGCCCGGCAGGTCGAGCGCGTGCACCGGTCCGTTCTCGTTGAGGTGCGGCGCGAGCCGTTCGTAGTAGGTCGACGCGATGCCGAGACCCGCGACGAGCACGAAGGCCCGCTCGCCCGGCTCACCGATCGAACTCACCCGGACGTAGGTGCCGTCGAGTGCGACCCGGTCGACCTGCACCGTGACGTCGGCGTCCTCGGCCTGGGCGAGCTCCCCGGCCGGGTCCGGACGGGGTGCCTGGCGTTCGTCGTCCACGTGGGTCTCCTCCGGTCGGGCGGTCGCCCAGGATACCCGGCCGCCGTCCGCTCGGGCGGCGACGCCGTGGTCAGCCGCTGAAGGTGTTCGCGGGGAAGCCGTGCACCGTGGTCGGCACCGCGAAGACGGCGCCGGAGGGCGGCGCCTGCTCCAGGTCCTGCTCGGTGAGGTTCTCGCGGGCCGTGCCGACGAACATCGTCGACATGTCCGGGCCGCCGAACGCCACCGACGTCGGGTTGGCGACGGGGAGCTCCACCGTCTCCAGGTGCGAGCCGTCGGGACCGTAGCGCTCGACGCGGGAACCGCCGTAGATCGCGCTCCAGAAGCAGCCCTCGTCGTCACGGACCAGGCCGTCGTGCGCGTGGCCGACGATGAACGGCTCGAGTTCGCCGAGCTCGCCGTCCGGGCCGTACGACCCCCGGAAGACCGTCGAGGCGCTGGTGGCGGTGACGTACATGGTGCTGCCGTCCTCCGACCACTCCATGCCGTTCGTCACGCCGAAGCCGCCGCGGAGCAGCCGGACGGTGCCGTCGGCCTCGACCGAGTAGAGCGCGGCGTCGGGTTCGCCGGTGGTCACGTTCATGCTGCCGACCAGGAACCGGCCGAACGGGTCGCACTTGCCCTCGTTGAACCGGTTGCCCGAGGTGCTGTGCGTGACGCGGGCGATCTCACGCTCCACGGCCCCCTGCTCGTCCGTCACGACGACGGCGTCGCCGAGGGCCGCGACGAACCCGCCGGAGGCGCGGGGCTGGAAGCTCGCCAGCGGGGGCGGCAGCGGCACGCTCGACCGGACGGTGCCGTCGGCGCCAGCGGTGTTGAGGGTGCCGAGGGTGATGTCGGTCCACCGGAGGAGCTGCGCGGACGGGTCCCAGACGATGCTCTCGGCGAGGACCGCTCGGGCGTCGACGAAGACGGTCGCGGGGCCGGTGGTGACGTTCGTGCTCATCGACCCCGTCTACCGCTGGGCGGGTCCGCGCCCGCTCAGGCGCGGAAGCGGGTCAGAGGCGGGCGAAGCGCGCGCGGAAGAAGCTGTAGACGCCGAACGCCAGGAACCCGATGCCGATCGCGACGAGGACGAACACCCCGCCGGGCATGCTCCGGACGGCGTCGAACGCGGCGTCGAGGCCGGTGGCCTGGTCGGGGTCGCTCTGCAGCCCCGCGACGGCGATGAGCACGCCCACGATCACCACGGCGATGCCCTTGCCGACGTACCCGACGACGCCGAGGACGGTGACCACGCGGTCGAGTTGGCCCGACGGTCGCGTGATCTGCTTCCGGAACGACCGACGGCAGCCGATCACCACGAGGCCGATGCCGACCGCGACCGCGACCGCCCCGGCCAGCACCAGCACGAACACCCCGCCCGGCGTCGCGAGGGTCTTCGCCGCGGCGCTCTGCGACGAGCTGCTCGAGCTCGACCCGGCGCCGAGCGCGTACGAGGCCGACGAGTACGCGATCACGCCGTAGACCACGGCCTTCGCGACGTCCTTCAGCCGGGCGAGCCAGCCGCGGGTGGTGTCGGACCGTCCGCCGACGATCGCCTCGACGACCAGACGCACGGTGAGTGCGGCGGTGCCGACGGCGATCAGCCAGAGCAGGAACACCCCACCGGGCACGGCGGCGATCTGCTGCAGCGCACCGGACTGGTCGGTCTCACCGCCCGAGGACGCGTTCCCGATGCCGAGCAGGATCGCCAGGTACCCGATCAGCAGGTGGACGATGCCACTGCCGACGAACCCGGCGCGTGCCGTGACCTCGAACCAACGGCTGTCGGCCGCTCGCCGGACCTGTCGTCCGGTCTCCTTCGCTGCGTGCTCCGCCGTGTCGCTCATCACGGCCAAGCGTGCCCGACGCGCGCCGTCCTGTCCGGGGCGCGCCGGGCCGTGCGGTCCGCCACGTGGCGGACGGGAGGCCCGTGGCGGTGCCGCCACGGGCCTCCCGTCCGTCGGTGGACGCGTCTCAGTCGCCCTTCACGTTGACGACCTGGCGCAGGGTGTGCCGGATCGACACGAGGTCCTCGGCGTCCGCCATCACCTGGTCGATCGGCTTGTACGCGGCCGGGATCTCGTCGAGGAACGCGTCGGTGTCCCGGTACTCGATGCCGACCATCGCCTCGCGCAGCTGCTCGTGGGTGAAGGTCCGCCGGGCAGCGCTCCGCGAGAACAGCCGCCCGGCGCCGTGCGGCGACGACTCGAGCGACGGCTTGTTGCCGAGCCCCTCGACCACGTACGACGCCGTGCCCATCGACCCGGGGATCAGGCCCGGCTGACCGGCCTTCGCCTGGATCGCACCCTTGCGCGAGACCCACACGGACTTGCCCCAGTGCGTCTCACGCTGCGTGAAGTTGTGGTGGCAGTTGATCCGCTCGCGCTCGTCGACGGGCGTGCCGACGGCCTCGGACAGCTGCCGGACGACGCGGTCCATCATCTCCTCGCGGTTGAGCAGGGCGAAGTGCTGGGCCCACCGCAGCTCGGCGATGTACCGGTCGAACTCCGGCGTGCCCTCGACCAGGTAGGCCAGGTCGGGGTCCGCCAGCTGGATCCACCAGCGCTCCATGGCCTTCTTGGCGACCCTGATGTGGCGCTGCGCGATCTTGTTGCCGACACCCCGCGACCCGGAGTGCAGGAAGAGCCAGACCCGGTCCTGCTCGTCGAGGGAGACCTCGATGAAGTGGTTGCCGGAGCCGAGCGTGCCGAGCTGGTTGCGCCAGCCGCCGTGCACGCCGTCGGGGTCGAACCCGGCGGTCTCGGCCATCGCCTCGAGCTCCGCGATCCGGGGTGCGGCGGTCGCCACGATCTTCCGGTTCGACGCACCGGCCGACAGCGGGATCGCGCGCTCGATCTGCTCGCGCAGACCCTGCAGGTCGGCGGGCAGGTCGCTCGCGGTGAACTGCGTGCGGACCGCGATCATGCCGCAGCCGATGTCCACGCCGACGGCTGCCGGCATGATCGCGCCGAGGGTCGGGATGACGGACCCGACGGTGGCCCCGAGGCCCAGGTGGGCGTCGGGCATGAGGGCCAGGTGCGGGAACACGAACGGCATGCGCGCGGTCGTGCGGGCCTGCTGCTCGGTGTTGTCCTCGAGCATCGAGGCCCAGCTGAGCAATCGGTCGTTGATCTTCTTCATGGTGTCGTCTCGCTTTCGTGACGGTCGAGGTGACGGTCCGAGACGGTCGCACGCCGGGCCTCCTGGTCGTCGCCGGACGTGGCGGACGGAAGGAAGCGGTGCTGACGAACGCCCCGGGCCGGGTGGGCACGAGGCGTCGTGGGACGTCGCGTGCCTACGCGGGATAGCGGAGGGACCGCTGCTGCTCGGGCAGCACGGCGGCCGCGGCGAGCTGGAGCTCGACGCGTTCCTCGTTGTGCTGCACGGCGCGCATGCGCGGTCCTTCCGGTGTGCCCGGGGCGGGCGGTCTGCCTGATCGGCAGGAGGACGACGGTAGTGCGACACGCCCGGAGTGCGCAAATCATCTGGGCGTGTCGGCTGCGCGCCGGCGGTGCTCCGGCGGTTCTCCACAGGCGGGAGGCGCGTCGCGCGTTCTCCACGAGGGGTACGTCCGCCTGATGGTCGCCGCCGGGGCCGGGGCAGGCTGGACGCATGACCGAGCGCACGCGAGACACCCCCGACGCGACCGAGAACGAGGAACGGACGAACGGGTACGTGCCGCTCCGCTCCTACGGCGCGATCGGTGACGGGCGGACCGTCGCCCTCATCGCGCTCGACGGCCGGATCGACTGGCTGCCGATCCCGTCGATGGACTCGCCGCCGGTGTTCGCGAGCATCGTCGACGCCGAGCACGGCGGACACGTCGCCCTGCGACCCGTCGACGACCAGGCGGAGGTGTCCCGGGCCTACCTGCCGGGGACGA
The DNA here is from genome assembly GCF_902506155.1 of Curtobacterium sp. 8I-2. Lineage (NCBI taxonomy): Bacteria > Bacillati > Actinomycetota > Actinomycetes > Micrococcales > Microbacteriaceae > Curtobacterium > Curtobacterium sp. 8I-2. Next base: position 84,926 of record NZ_LR732826.1, on the reverse strand, counting down.
ACGTGCTCGTGACGACGTGGACCACCCCGTCCGGCACCGCCACCGTGACCGACGCCATGGTCACCGGTGTCGCCGGACGTCTGCCGTGGGCCGAGATCGGCCGCTGCGTCCAGGGGGTCCAGGGCTCCGTCGAGATGGAGTGGGCCGTCGTGCCCGGCACGATCCTGAACACCGCGGAACCCCGACGCCTCGACACCGCGAACGGCACCGTCATCGGGATCGACGGCGTCACCATCGCGATCGTCGAGCAGGGCTTCGAACCCGTCCACGACGACGGACCCCGGTTCTCCGGCCGGTTCTCGACGGCCGAGGGCTCGAAGTCGATCCTGACGATCGTCGGCACGTACGACGAACCGATCTTCCTGCCCGAGCCGGAGCGCACGCTCGAGGGGGTCGACCGCACGATCGAGAACTGGGCGACCTGGTCGAAGGAGTTCAGCTACGACGGGCCGTGGTCGGATGCCGTCCAGCGCAGCGCCCTCGCCCTGAAGCTCCTGATCTTCTCCCCCACCGGTGCGATCGCCGCGGCACCGACGACGAGCCTGCCCGAGGACCGCACCGGCGGGAAGAACTGGGACTACCGGTTCGCCTGGGTGCGCGACCTGGCGTACACGGTGCACGCACTCACCCGCTTCGGGCTGCGCGAGGAGACCCACGCGGCCGTCTCGTGGGTGATGCGCACGATCGCCGAGCACGACGAGACGATGCCGATCTTCTACGCACTCGACGGGTCCAAGAGCGACTCGGTCGAGGAACGCGACGTCCCCGGCTGGAACGGCATCGGGCCGGTCACGATCGGCAACCGGGCGGGCGATCAGCTGCAGCTCGGCGTCTGGGGCGACGTGTTCGAGATCATGCGCCAGTACGTCCGCGCCGGCAACGTGCTCGACCGCAAGACCGCGTCGGTGCTGCAGGGGCTGGCCGACGACGCCTGCCACCGGTGGCCGGAAGCAGACTCGGGCATGTGGGAGCTGCAGGAGACGCAGCACTACACGACGAGCAAGATCGGCTGCTGGCAGGCGCTCGACGCCGCGGTCGAGCTGCACGACGCGGGGATGATCGACGGCCCCCGTGACAAGTGGATCGAGAACCGCGAGCTCATCGAGGACTGGGTCGCCGAGAACGGGTGGAACGAGGAGCTCGGCCACTACGTCATGTACCCGGGTAGCGATGCACTCGACTGCTCGATCCTGCTGCACGCGATGTCGGCGTTCGACCGCGGGCCCCGCATGGAGTCCACGATCCGGGCCATCGAGGAACAGCTGCAGCACGGCCCGCTCGTGTACCGGTACTCCGGCATCCAGGACGAGGAATCGCCCTTCGTGGCGTGCTCGTTCTGGCTCGCTGCGGCGATGGCCTGCGTCGGACGCGTCGACGACGCGAAGCACCTGATGGACGACATGGTGGCGCAGGCGAACGACGTCGGTCTGTTCAGCGAGATGCTCAGTGCCGTCGACGGGGACTTCATGGGGAACATCCCGCAGGGCCTGTCGCACCTGGCGCTCATCCAGGCGGCGCTGACCATCGAAGAAGTCTCAGAGAAGTCCTGACGGGGCTGGACGAACCGTCGGGGGCGCGGGGCATCATGGTCTGACGATGAACGACGTCGATGCACGCATGGACCGCCTCCGCCGGGCCGCGCGCTACCGGTACCAGCAGCTCGTCGACCAGGAGATCGAGCGGGGGTCGCTCGACCCCGACGAGGTGCGGTCGGAGCGCGAGGAACGCCGGCTGCTCAAGGCCGCCGACGTCGCGGCCCACGCGCGGGCGCAGATCGCCGAAGCCGAACGCCGAGGAGTCTTCGAGGGCAACCCGTACCACGGCAAACCGCTGCCCGGGATCGACGGCCAACACGATCCCGACTGGTGGATCAAGTCGAAGATCGAGCGCGAGGACATCCGGGGCATCGCGCCACCGGCCCTGGCGCTCCGGACGGAGGACGCCGAACTCGACGACGCCCTCGACGCCCTGTCGCTCGAGACCGACGTGCGCGACGTCCTGGTGGACTTCAACGCACGGGTGAAGGAGGCCCGGCGACAGCTGCTCGGTGGGCCGCCGGTGGTCACGCCGATGCGCGACGTCGAAGCCGAGGTGCTCGCCTGGCGGGAGCGCCGCGAGCTGCGCATGGCGGCGGCCGCTCGGGCTGCGGAGCAGGCGCTGGCCGGCGCGAAGCCGCGGCGGTGGTGGCGCCGCCGCTGAGCGGTGCCGTGGCGCGGCGGCGCGGGCCGTCGCCGGGCTTTCGCGCTGAGCGACAGTTCTCGCGAGCGTGAGCGCGTGAGGTGTCGCCCAGCCCGTGGCGAGGGCGACGACGGCCGCCGGGTACGACTGGTTCTGCCAGGCGCGGGCCCGCGGCGCGGTGCGGTTCGCGCAACGCGAATCGGCCCGGACCGCGCTGCTGCGTGGTCCGGGCCGATCGTGGTGCGGGGGTGTTACTTGATCTGTGCGGTGATGGTGGCGGTGCCGACGAGGAGGCCGCGCTTGACGGCGTCGGTGCCGAAGGTCTTGTTCAGCAGGCCGGCGGCGTCTTCGCTGATGTGGACGGTGGTGCCGGTCAGGATGGCGTTGTCGCCCTCGAGCTGGAGGGGCTTGAGGGAGCCGCCGNGGTGTTACTTGATCTGTGCGGTGATGGTGGCGGTGCCGACGAGGAGGCCGCGCTTGACGGCGTCGGTGCCGAAGGTCTTGTTCAGCAGGCCGGCGGCGTCTTCGCTGATGTGGACGGTGGTGCCGGTCAGGATGGCGTTGTCGCCCTCGAGCTGGAGGGGCTTGAGGGAGCCGCCGTGCAGCTCGAACAGGAACGCGTTGTTGACGGCGACCTTGCCGTTGACCAGGACGTCGCCGTAGAGCTTGGACGAGCCGGGGTTGACGACGAAGTTCTCGAGGGTGACGGTGGTGTCGCCGCCCTTGAGGGTCAGGCCGGAGTCGTCGTGGTTGAGCAGGCCCTGGACGTAGGGGCGGTAGTTGCCGTCGGGGGACCAGTAGGTGACCGATCCGGCGGTGATCGGGAACGACACGGATCCGTCGGCGAGCTTGGCGGTGCCGGAGACGCCGGGGGTGAGCTTGAGGGAGGTGAGGGCGTCGGTGAAGCCGGAGTCGAGCTTCACGGCGGTGGAGCCACCGAGGACCTCGGGCACCGAGGCGACCGGTGCGGGGATCTTCGACGACGACGAGGACACCGTGTGGATGGCGGGGGTCGCGGCCTGGGCGGAGGAGATGCCGAACGCGGCACCGCCCAGCACGAGGGCNCCGTCGGCGAGCTTGGCGGTGCCGGAGACGCCGGGGGTGAGCTTGAGGGAGGTGAGGGCGTCGGTGAAGCCGGAGTCGAGCTTCACGGCGGTGGAGCCACCGAGGACCTCGGGCACCGAGGCGACCGGTGCGGGGATCTTCGACGACGACGAGGACACCGTGTGGATGGCGGGGGTCGCGGCCTGGGCGGAGGAGATGCCGAACGCGGCACCGCCCAGCACGAGGGCGCCGGTGGTGGCGAGGGTGATGGAGGTCTTGAGGCTCTTGCGCATCGTGATCAGTCCTTTGCTCTGGAGGCGCTCCGGCCGGTGGCCGAACGTGCACTGTGCACGCGCTGAGTACCGGCCAACTGCGACCGGAGAGCGCCCTGGGCTTTTGCCCTGTGCAAGTCATTCGGCGCCGCTGCCCGAACGGTTTGGACGAGTTTCCTGAGGTGCAGCAACCCGGTGTTTCGTACCGTGTACCCATGGCTCCAGCACACATCTCCACGACCGACCGGCTCCGGGCGGTCGACGCCTGGTGGCGCGCCGCCAACTACCTGACGGTCGGGCAGATCTACCTGCTGGACAACCCGCTGCTCACCCGGCCGATCGAACCCGACGACGTCAAGCCGCGGCTGCTCGGGCACTGGGGGACCTCGCCCGCCCTGAACCTCGTCTACGCGCACTGCAACGCGCTGATCGCGGAGACCGGTCGCGAGTTCCTGTACATCTGCGGCCCGGGACACGGCGGCCCGGCGATGAACGCGAACGCCTGGCTGGACGGCACGTGGAACGAGCTGTACCAGGATGTCGACCTGCAGCGGTTCTTCCGACAGTTCTCGTTCCCCGGCGGCATCCCCTCGCACGCCGCCCCGGAGACCCCCGGGTCCATCAACGAGGGCGGCGAGCTCGGCTACTCGCTCTCCCACGCGTACGGTGCGGCGCTCGACAACCCCGACCTCGTCGTCGCGTGCGTGGTCGGCGACGGTGAGGCCGAGACCGGTCCGCTCGCCGGGTCGTGGCAGGCGCACACGTTCCTCGACCCGGTCTCCGACGGAGCAGTCCTGCCGATCCTCAACCTCAACGGCTGGAAGATCGCGAACCCGACGGTCCTGGCACGCATCCCCGACGAGGACCTCACCGCGTACTTCCGCGGGCTCGGGTACGACCCGATCGTGGTCGACTCCCGCCGCGTCGACGACGACCCGTACGCGGTCCACGCTCTGTTCGACGGCGCCCTGCGACGCGCCCTCGCCGGCATCGACGACATCCAGGCCGCCGCACGTGCCCAGGCCGCTCGTGCCGCCGCCGGCCAGCCCGCCGGCGCCGCGGCCCTGCGTCCGCGGTGGCCGATGATCGTGCTGCGCACCCCGAAGGGCTGGACCGGCCCGAAGGTGGTCGACGGTGAACAGGTCGAGGGGACCTTCCGTGCACACCAGGTGCCACTGCCGGCCGTGCGCGAGGACGACGGTCACCGCGCCCAGCTCGAGGAGTGGATGCGCTCGTACCGCCCGGAGGAGCTCTTCGACCAGGACGGCCACCCGGTCGGCATCATGACGTCGATCCGCCCGACCGGCGACGAGCGGATGAGCGCCACCCCGCACGGCAACGGCGGCCGGCTGCGGACCGCGCTCGACCGCCCACCCCTCGAGCCGTACGCGGTCGAGGCCGGCACCGAAGCGTCCGCCACGGGCACGCTCGGCCCCTGGCTCGCCGCCCTGATCGAGAAGAACGCCTCGACCTTCCGGCTGTTCGGTCCGGACGAGACCATCTCGAACAAGCTCGACGCCGTGTTCGACGTCACCACCCGCGTCTGGCGTGCCCAGCGTGCGCCGGGCGACGAGCACCTCTCCCCCCGCGGCAGGGTCACCGAGGTCCTGTCCGAGCACCTGCTCGAGGGCATGCTCGAGGGGTACGTGCTGTCCGGTCGGCACGGGATGCTCAACACCTACGAGGCGTTCGCCCACATCATCGACTCGATGGTCGGGCAGTACGCCAAGTGGTTGGAGTCCTCGACCGACATCGACTGGCGGGCACCGGTGTCGAACCTGTCGCTCCTGCTGTCGTCGCACGTCTGGCGGCAGGACCACAACGGCTTCTCCCACCAGGACCCCGGGTTCCTGGACGTCGTCGCGTCGAAGCAGCAGGACCTCGTGCGGATCAAGCTGCCGGCCGACGCCAACACCCTGCTCGCCGTCGCCGCCCATGCCATGGAGACCACGGACCGCATCGAGGTGATCGTCGCGGGCAAGCACCCGGAGCCGGTCTTCCTGTCCCTCGAGGACGCCGTCGCGCACGCCGACGCAGGACTCGGGGTCTGGGACTTCGCCGGCACCGAGCAGGCCGTCGGCAGGGTCGACGTCGTCCTCGCGTGCGCCGGTGACGTCCCCACCGTCGAGGCGGTCGCCGCCACGGACATCATCCGGAAGCACGCACCCGGGGTCGGTGTCCGCGTCCTCAACGTCGTCGACCTGCTGGCGCTCGGCGACCCGCGCAAGCACGAGCACCCGATCCCGGACGAGCAGTACGACGCGCTCTTCCTGCCCGGCACGCCCACGGTCTTCGCGTTCCACGGGTACCCGACGCTCGTGCACCAGCTGACGTACCGCCGGAACGGGCACGACGACCTGCACGTGCACGGGTTCCTCGAGCAGGGCACGACGACCTCGCCGTTCGACATGCTCATGCGCAACGAGATGGACCGCTTCGCCCTGGCCCACGACGCCCTGACACGGGTGGACGCCGAGGCGCACGCCGACCTGCTCACGAAGCTGTCCGAGGCGCGTGACGCTGCACGGACGTTCGCGTACACGAAGGGCGAGGACCACCCGTCGCTCGCGGGCTGGGAGTTCGCGGGCTGGCCGCAGGACGAACCCGCCAGCGGTGGGACCGGCGGCGACCCGGGTGCGGGCGAGACCGAGGCGTCCGCGCCCGGCAACTGACGCAATCCTCCACAGGCCGGGAGGCCCGGAGCACCCTCCACAGGACCGGTCACGCCCGCCGCGTGACCGGTTCCGTGCTGTCAGGGTTCCGGCATGGACATCGGCTGGATCAGTGCGCTCGTGTCGGTCACGAGCGCGTCCGTCGCGCTGGGTGCGCTCGTCGCCTCGGTGCTCGACGGGCGCGCAGGACGGCGAAATGCAGAGTTCTCGGTGCACCGCGACCTGTGGTGGCAGCGTTGGTCGTGGGTCGCCGACCGGGCGACCTCGGACGACGAAGGAACGCGCGCGGCCGCCGGTGTGATGGCAGCTGCGCTGGTGAGCCGCAGTTGGACGACCGCGGACGACCGCTGGGTCGGCCGGGCGCTCGACGACCTGACCGCAGCGACGATCGAAGGAGCGAACGATGATCTCGAAGCTGAGTGACAAGGACTTCAAGCGCTGGCTCGACGGACGTGAACTGACGACGCCCGCACTGCTGGCAGACCCGCACTACGGGCCCATGATGCGGGCGAAGGGCGCCGAGGAAGAGCTCCGTCAGGCGCGGATCGAATGGCGCGAACGGCAGGAGCGCGCACGAGCGCGGAAGCTCAAGGACGAGGCGTCCTTCGGTGAGGGCTGAACCGACGCCATGCGAGCCTGCCACGCTGGGACCGTGACCGAACTCGTCATCCCGGCCCCGAGCCTCCCGACCGTGCCCACGACGACGGGCGCGCGGTTCCCCGTCCGCCGTGTGTTCTGCGTCGGCCGGAACTACGCGGCGCACGCCCGCGAGATGGGCCACGACCCGGACCGCGAGCCGCCGTTCTTCTTCACCAAGCCGGCCGACGCCGTCGTGGTCGACGACGCCGACACCCCGTACCCGCCCCTGACCCAGCAACTGGAGCACGAGGTCGAGCTCGTCGTCGCGATCGGCACCGGCGGCGCGGACATCGCCGTCGCCGGTGCCCTCGCCCACGTGTGGGGCTACGCCGTCGGCATCGACCTGACCCGCCGTGACCTGCAGGCCGAGGCGAAGCGACTCGGGCGCCCGTGGGACACCGCGAAGGGCTTCGATGCCTCGGCACCGATCGGCGCGATCACCCCGGCGGACGCGGTCGATCCGACCAGCGGCGCGATCGAGCTGACGGTGGACGGGGAACTCCGGCAGGCGGGCGACCTGGCCGACCAGATCTGGTCGGTCGCCGAGACGATCGCGGCGGTCTCGCGGTCGGTGTCGCTCGCGCCCGGCGACCTGCTGATGACCGGCACCCCCGACGGCGTCGGCGTGCTCGAACGCGGCTCGGTGCTCATCGGCACGATCGCCGGTGTCGGCGAGGTCCGGACCCGGATCGTCTGAGCCACGTGTCGCCGATGTGTCGACGGGCTGGGAGCCTTCGCAGGCAGCACGGGTAATCCTTGGGCATCGTCGCGGGTGGGGCCCGCGGCGGACACGGGGCGGCGCATCGCGACGGGGCGACGCGGACACCCCGGGACTGCCGGAGGTACGACCGTGCTGGAACACGACCTGCTCGCCACGTCCTGGACGTGGGCGGGCGACGAGAGCGTCCGCGACCGCGTGCACGCGGTGGGGTCCGCCGGGTTCGCCGGCCTGTCACTGTCCCTCGACGACCTGCACGAGGTCCGTGCCACGACGGGCTTCGCCGAACTCCGCCGCATGCTCGACGGGGCCGGCATCGTCTGGGTCCAGCTCGGACCGCTCGACCGGTGGTGGACCTGCGCGAGCCGCACCCAGGACGAAGACGCCGATCGCGGGGTGGTGCTCGAGGCCGCCGCGACCCTGAGCGCCTGGCAGGTGGTGGTCCGTGCCGACACTTCGTTGCCCGGAGCCTCCCCTGCGACGATGGCCGACGACTGGGTCGCGCTCGCCGACCAGGCCGAGGCCGTCGGGGCGCAGATCGTGCTCGAGCCGGAGCCGTGGTCCAACCTGCCCACGATCGAACGGGCCGCACGCTTCGTCGCCGCTGCCGGGCACCCGAACGGCGGGCTGCTCCTCGACGCCATGCACGCGCTCCGCGGCGGTTCGACCCTCGCGTCGATCCGGCAGGGCGTCGCACCGGGGGTCCTCGCAGCCGTCGAGCTGAGCGACGGACTGCTGCACACCCCGAGCGGGATGACCCTGGCCGAGGAGTCCCGGACCGCGCGGTACCTGCCCGGTGCCGGAGCGTGGGACCTGCCCGGCCTCGTCCGGACGGTGCGTGAACTCGGGTTCGACGAGCCGTGGGGCGTCGAGGTCCGGACCCCGGCGCACCGTGCGATGCCCGTCCGTGACGCGCTCCGCACCGCCGTCGCCGCCACCCGTGCGGTGCTCGACGCCGCTGACGCCTTCGGTGCCCCGGCTGCCCCGGCGATGCCCTCGACGCCCGCACCGACGTCCGCCGTCGACTTCGAGCCGCCGCAGACCGGCCGCCACGACCCGACGAACGGTGCGCGACGTCGGGACGCCGACACAGGGACGCCCGCGTAGGTTGCTGGGCATGACCGATCAGGCAGCACACGACGACGACCTGCTCCGCCGTTCTCAGGAGTCCATCGACGAGGCCAAGGCCGCCGCGGCCGAGGTCGTGGAGCCGGACGAGGACGCGCTCATCGACGAGGACGCCCCCGTGGCCGACCACGCGGAGCCCGCCGACGGACCCGCCCCCGCGGCGTGAACCGGTACTGACCCGGTACTGTCCCGAAAGCACTCCCCACACCGACGGAATCGCCGGGCGACCATCCAGGTCGCCCGGCGATTCGTTCGTCTTCGCGTGTGACGATCCGCTCACTCGGTGCGTCCCACCAGTGGACCCACCGGTTGCGCTGCTGCGCGCCCGGTGCGGGGCCGTGCGGCCGGTCTCCCTGAACCGGCTGGCCGCGTGCCCCGGCGGCGGTCCGTGCGCTCCCTGATCCAGCGTGCGGGCCGTCGGGTCCGCCGACCCGTTCCGCCACCACGGAGCCGCCGGGCCGCCGCGCGGGTCAGGCCACCGTGCTCGTCAGTCGTCGTCCTCGTCGGCGAGGAAGTCCGCGTACCGGACCTCGGTCTCCGTGGTGCTGCTGCGCGGTTCGACGATCCGCTGCGACAGGTCGTCCCCGGTGATCGCGACGCGTTCTGCGGCCGTGAACGGCGGCAGGTACTTGCTCGAGTTCATCCCCTGAGCCCCCTTCGTCTCGGCGAACGTAACAGTCCGTGGCCGGACCCCGGCGTCGTTGCCGGAATCGTCCCCCGCCCGAGCGTCGCACGGGGGACGGAATTTCGCCAGGGGCGGACCCATGCGGATGCATGCGCCGGCCGCGGCCGGCCAGCGCGTCAGGACTCCCGCACGACGTCGTCCGGGTCCTTGTCGACCCGCCATCCCCGCCACGACGGTTGCCGGAGCCGCCCGTCACCCGTCCACTCGGCGAACTCGACCTCGCCGACGCGCTCCGGCGTGACCCAGTGGGCGTCCCGCGCGTCGGGCCGTGGGACGTCGACGAACGGTGAGGTCTTCCGTGCCAGTGGTGCGAGGACATCGCCGATCTCGTCGAGGTCGCGGTCGCGGAACCCGGTGCCGACCTTGCCGATGTACTCCAGTCCGTCCGGGCCGGGTACCCCGAGCAACAGCGATCCGATCCCGCCGGCACGCCGACCGCTGCCCGGCTTCCAGCCGCCGACGACGACTTCCTGGGTGGCGTGGTGCTTGCGCTTCAGCCAGGCTTCGGACCGACGGCCCTCGGCGTACTTCGACGACCGCTTCTTCGCGACGACGCCCTCGAGGCCCTGCTCGCGCGAGGCGGCCAGCACCGCGTCGAGTTCACCCTGCACCGCCGGCGGCACGTCGATCGCACCACCCGGTTGCACGACGGTCTCGAGCGCCTGGCGCCGGGCGTCGTACCCGAGCCGAGTCAGCTCGTGCCCGTCCGCCTCGAGCACGTCGAAGAGCAGGAACCGGACCGGGGTGGTCTCCTGCGCGCTCCGGACCTCACGCGCCTTCGTCAGCCCCATCCGGTTCTGGAGCCGCTGGAACGACGGTCGGCCGCGGTCGTCGACGGCCACGATCTCACCGTCGAAGACCCCGTCGACCCCGGCCCGCTCCCCCAGTTCCTGCAGTTCCGGGTACTGCGCCGTCAGGTCGTTGTCGTTGCGGCTGCGCACGGTGACCGATCCGTCGCGGACGGTTGCGAGCGCCCGCACCCCGTCCCACTTCATCTCGAACGCCCAGTCCGCCGGGTCCAGCCGGGTCTCGCCCTTGTCCAGGGTCGCCTGCATCGTCCGGCGCTCCGACGGCGGGGTCTCGGCGTCCGCCGCCCGGGTGATCCGTCGCCGCCCGTCGGACCCGCCGGGTGCGGTGCGCGCCACCGCCGGCCCGGCACCGCTGCCGCCGTCCGCCAGCCGTTCGGGTTGTTCCTTCGTGCGGTGGATGAGCCAGTTCTTCTCGTCGCCCCCGCCCCGGCCGCGGGTGTGCAGCAGCGCGAGGCGGCGAGCGCCGCCGGTCCGACCGTGCAGGGTGACGATGACCTCCTGCCCCTCGCGCCACTTCTCGAGCTCGTAGGTGCCGTCGTCCCAGATCGTGACCGTGCCACCGCCGTACTCGTCCTTCGGGATCGTGCCCTCGAACGAGCCGTACTCGAGCGGGTGGTCCTCGGTCTGCACGGCCAGGTGGTTCTTGCCGGGGTCGGTCGGTTCACCCTTCGGCAGTGCCCAGCTCACCAGCACGCCGTCGTGCTCGAGCCGGAAGTCGTAGTGGTCACGGGTGGCGTGGTGCTCCTGGATGACGAAGGTCGGTGTGCCGTCCTTCCGCACCGTCGGGGCACCTTCCGGCACGGGTTCCGGCGTCTTCGAGGCGTCCCGCTTGGCCCGGTAGGCGGCGAGCCGGTCGCGGGCGGGCTGCTCGGCGTCGTTCGCCCGCTCGGTGCGGTCGCTGTCCCAGTGACCGTGGTCGTCGCGCCCGACGGCCAGCGAGGCGGAGGCGACCGGGTGCAGGAAGTCCCCACGGGCCTCCAGGCGTTCGAGGACCTCGTCCAACGTGAGCTGCGCGAGCCCGCGTTCCTCGAGTTCCTTCCAGGTGCGTGGTGCCGCGACCGTCGGCCGTTCGCGGCCGCGCAGCGAGTACGGGGCGATGGTCGTCTTGTTGCCGTTGTTCTGCGACCAGTCGACGAAGACCTTGCCCGTCCGCTCGGCACGGCTCATCGACGACAGCACCAGGTCCGGCAGGTCCGTCTCGAGGGCCTTGGCCAGCTCGTGGGCGACGTCGGAGACCTGCGCCGTCGTCGCCTTGCCGTCGAGGGCCGCGTACAGGTGGATGCCCTTGGAGCCGGACGTCACCGGGTACGGGTCGAGTCCCATGCCGTGCAGGATCTCGCGCGCGGCCACGGCGACCTCGACGCACTCGGGCAGCCCGACGCCGTCACCGGGGTCCAGGTCGAGCACGAGCCGGTCCGGGTGCTGCTGCGCACCGCGGGGACCGAACCGCCACTGCGGGACGTGCAGTTCGAGCGCGGCCTGCTGCGCCATCCACACCAGGGTCGGCAGGTCGTCGACGATCGGGTACTCGTTGTCGTGCTCCGAGTGGTGGATGGTGTGGTGCCGCACCCAGTCGGGGGCCGAGTCGGGCAGGTTCTTCTCGAAGAAGACCTTGCCGTCGACGCCGTTGGCCCAGCGCTTCCGGGTCACGGGGCGGTCCTTGACGTGCGGGATCATCCACGGCGCGACCCGCTCGTAGTACTCGATCACCCGACCCTTCGTGGTGCCGGTCTCGGGGTAGAGCACCTTGTCGGTGTTCGTGAGCGCGAGCCGACGGTCGCCGACCAGGACGACGGTCTTGCGCGAGGCGGGACTCACAGCGCCACCCCGGTCGCTCCCGCCACCGTCAGGGTCGTGCCGGACGTGTACGACGACTCGGGCCCGGCCAGGTAGACGTAGGCGCTGCCGAGCTCGACGGGCTGGGCGGGACGCCCGAACGGGGTGTCCTGGCCGTACGCCGCGATCTCGTCGCCCGGGTAGCTGATCGGCTGCAGGGGCGTCCACACCGGCCCGGGCACCACCGTGTTGGCACGGATGCCCTTGCTGGCGAGCTGCCGCGCGAGCCCGTTCGTGTACGTGATGATCGCGGCCTTCGTCGCGGCGTAGTCGATCATGCGGTCCTGCGGCTGGTACGCCGACACCGAGCTGGTCGTGACGATCGAGCTGCCCGGCGCCATGTGCGGGACGGCAGCGCGGACGAGCCAGAACAGCGAGTACAGGTTGACCTTCATCGTCCGGTCGAAGTCCTCGGTGCTCTGCTCGGTGACGTCCTGGTGCACCTGCTGGTGGCCGGCGACCAGCACGAGCGCGTCCAGGCCACCGAGCTCGCTGACGGCGTCCTGCACCAGGACGTCGCAGAATGCCTCGTCCGTCAGGTCGCCGGGCAACAGCACGGCCTTGCGCCCGAGGTCACCGATGACGTCGCGGACCTGTTCGAGGTCCTCGCGCTCCTCGGGCAGGGCGTTCAGGGCCACGTCGGCGCCCTCCTTCGCCATCGCGATCGCCGCGGCGCGCCCGATGCCGGAGTCCGCGCCCGTGACGAGCACCCGGTACCCGCGCATCCGCCCGGTGCCCAGGTAGCTCGTCTCGCCGTGGTCGGGGGCGGGGTCCATCGCACTCGCCAGCCCGGACCCCTGCTGGGTCTGCGCGGGGAACGGCGGACGGGGGAACTGGTCGCGCGGGTCCTGCTTGTCGAGCTGGCTCATGGGCCCATCGTGCTCGCGCCGGCCTCGCGGCGGTCCAGCGAACCGGACATCCGTGGAACGATCCCCCGGACGGCGGACCTGTGGAGGAACCGTCGGCTCCGGGCACGCACGCGTGCGGGCGGGCATCATGTGCGCATGAGGTCGATCTGGAAGGGCTCCATCGCGTTCGGGCTCGTCAACGTGCCCATCAAGGTCTACGCGGCCACCGAGACGCACGACGTGTCCCTGCACCAGGTCCACGACGACGACAAGGGCCGCATCCGGTACAAGCGGGTGTGCGAGTTCGGCCACGAGGTCGAGTACGCCGACATCCAGCGCGCCTACGACGACGGTGACAAGACCGTGGTGCTCACCGCGGACGACTTCAAGCAGCTCCCCGAGGAGCAGTCGCACGAGGTCGAGGTGCTCGAGTTCGTCCCCGTCGAGCAGGTCGACCCGATGATGTTCGAGAAGACCTACTACCTGGAGCCCGACTCGCGCTCGCCGAAGGCGTACGTGCTGCTGCGCGAGACCCTGGCGAAGACCGACCGCCTGGCGATCGTGCAGTTCACCCTGCGGCAGAAGACCCGGCTCGGGGTGCTCCGGGTGCACGACGAGGTCATCCTGCTGCAGGGGCTGCTCTGGGGCGACGAGGTCCGCGCCGCCGACTTCAAGACCCTCGACACGACGGTGAAGGTCAGCGCCAACGAGCTGAAGATGTCGTCCTCGCTCGTCGAGAGCATGTCCACCGACTTCGACCCCGACCGCTACACCGACTCCTACCAGGAGGAACTGCAGCAGCTGATCGACGCCAAGCTCGAGGCGGGCGACGACATCGACACCGAGAAGACCTTCGGCGCGCAGGACGACGAGGACGACGACGACGAGGGCGGTGACGTGCTCGACCTGATGGCCGCCCTGCGTGCGTCCGTCGACAAGAAGCGGACAGGAGGCTCGGGGTCGCGTTCGTCGTCGGCCGCACGGTCGTCATCCGGTTCCGGCTCGGGCACGTCCGGCTCCGGCAGGAAGGCGCCGGCGAAGAAGGCGCCCGCCAAGAAGGCCGCGGAGAGCACGACGGAGAAGGCCACCGCGAAGTCGGCGCCGAAGAAGGCACCGGCGAAGAAGGCCCCGGCCAAGAAGCCCGCCGCCAAGAAGCAGGCGAGCTGACCACTCCCGGGTCAGGCCGCGGTCGACCCGCCGCCTGCCAGGTGCTCGAGCGTGGTGAACACCTCGGCGTACTGCTGGCGGAGCGCCGCCCACCCGGCGCCGGTGTCGATCGACTCCGGGTCCTCGACGTGCACCGCGTACCCGTACTGCGCCCGCGGGACCGGGTCACCCGGCAACCGGAGCTCCTGGGTGAACGCGCCGCTCGCGGCCTCGAAGGTCAGGGTGTGCGATGCGATGTTCCGGCCCCAGTCCGCGGACGGCCACGACATGAACGCGACGTGCCGCATCCCCTCGGCGGGATCGGTCGCCGAGACGTAGCAGCCGTGGTGGTCCTCACCCGGGGACAGGATCGTGTACGTGCCGTTGTCCCGGTAGACGAGCAGGGCCTCGGCGAAGGGCTTCGGCGCGTACATCGCGGTGTAGCGCAGGGCGTGGACGAACTGCGGCCGCCCCAGCGGGACCGTCACGAGCGCGCTGCGGGCCGGCCCCTCGTTGGCTGGCGCCTCGCCCGGGGTCGACGCCGCTGCACCTGCCGGCAGGTGGGCGACGTAGAGCAGCTCGGCGTCCTCCGTGCCGGTGCTGCGGCCGTCGTGCACGATGCGCGGCTCCTCGACCAGGGCCTGCCCCGGCCCGACGACCCGAGTGGCCTCTTCGGTGACGTGCGTCAGCGCACCGCGCACCACGAGACCCGTCTGGCGTGCGTCGTGCTGGTGCCAGCCGGTCGACGCACCCACCGGGAGCGTCAGCCGCCGTACCTCGTACGTGCCGCCGTCGGGCCCGTCGACGGTGGCGATGAGGGTGGTGGTGGGCTCGGGGTGGGGCATCGGGGTCCTCTCGGTGGTGCGTTCGCCAGATGATCGTCTTGCACCCACCTGGGACGGTGGTCGAAGGACGACGCGGATCCGTTCAGCCGGCGCGCGAGGCACGTGTCACGAGCCGGAAACACGGGTCCGCGACACTGGGCACATGACTCCAGAAGAGCCTGGGGCCTTGTCGTCGCCACCCGCGACCGATGGCCCACCCGTCACCGTCTCCGTCACCCGCCTGGTCGAACCCGACCGCATCCCCGAGGCCACCCGCTGGGTGCAGTCCGGGGTGAACCTGGCGAACCGCTACCCGGGCTTCCTCGGCTCCGGGTGGGTGCGTTCCCGGGCGCAGTCGCGCGAGTGGCACATGCTCTACCGGTTCGCCGACCACGACTCCCTGGCGACGTGGGAGAACTCCGACGACCGGCTGCGGTGGCTCGACCTGGGCCGTGACCTGGTGGTGGAGTCCCGCGTCGAGAAGCGCACCGGCATCGAGGGGTGGTTCGACGTCCCGCAGGACGCTCCGGCCTCGAGCGCTCCCCCGCGGTGGAAGCAGTCCGTGAGCATCTGGCTCGGCTTCTTCCCGGTGAACCTCGCCTTCACGTACCTGATGGCCTGGCTCGTCCCCGCGTTCGCGCACGTCGCGATCCTGCCCCGGGTGCTCATCACGACCGTCGTGCTCACGCCGATCATGACGTTCTGGGTGCTGCCGTTCGTGACGAAGCTGATCCGTCCGTGGCTGCTCGCACCGCCGAAGCAACCGCAACAGCAACGGCAGCAGCCGGTCCGGCAGCCGCGCGGCTAGATCGACGGGTCGCTACGGGGTCCCGAGCACCGACAGCTGATCGAGCCGCTCGAGGATGACGCCCTCGCGCAGTGCCCACGGGCAGATCTCGAGGGCCGGCAGGTCGAAGATGTCCAGGCACGCCTCGGCGACGAGCGCGCCGGGCACCACCTGGTGTGCGCGGCTCGGTGAGACACCGGGCAGCGCCGCGAGCTCGTCGACCGACATCGTCAGCAGCTCCGGCAGGCGCTGCCGCAGCACCGCGCCGTCGAGCGCACGGGGCACGAGTGGTCCGGCGGCGGACGGCGCGGCCCCGCAGACGCGGGCGATCGACCGGAACGTCTTCGACGTCGCCACGGCCCGGTCCGGACGCCCCGAGCGGAGCAACCGTCCGGCGTCACGGGCGATCTCCACGCGGATCTCGTGCCGGATGCGGCGGACGTCGTCCTCGGTCGGGGTGCCGGCCGAGAAGTAGGAGCGCGCCAGCCGGGCGGCACCGATCGGCATCGACCACGCGACGTCCGGTGCCTCGTCGGCACCGCCGGCGATCTCGAGCGAGCCCCCGCCGATGTCGAAGACCGCCAGGCGACCGGCGGACCAGCCGAACCAGCGGCGCACGGCCAGGAACGTCAGCCGGGCCTCGTCCGAGCCGGACAGGACGGCCAGCTCGACCCCGGTGGAGGCCTCGACGTGGGCGAGCACGGCCTCGGAGTTGCCGGCGTCGCGCACCGCCGAGGTGGCGAACGCGAGCATGTCCTCGCAGCCGCGCTCCTCGGCGACGCGGACCGCGTCGGCGACGAAGGTGGTCAGGGCGTCGATCCCCTGCTGGGTCACCGCGCCCGAGTCGTCGAGGTGCTCGGCCAGCCGCAGCGGCTGCTTGAACGAGGACGCCGGCAGCGGCGCAGCGCCGCCGTGGGCGTCCACGACGAGCAGGTGGCCGGTGTTGGACCCGATGTCGAGGACTCCCACGCGCATGGACCCAACGCTAGTGGGCCGCGCAGTCACCCCACGGCCAGGAGGCGCGGGTCACGCCCGCAGGAACGCCTCCAGCTCGGCGGTGGTCGGGTACGAGGCCTGCGCGCCCGGCTTGGTCGCGGCGTACGCCCCGACCCCCACCGCGAACCGGGCGGCGTCGACGAGGGTGTCCCCGGTGGCCAGGCGCAGCGCCACCGCACCCATGAAGGCGTCGCCGCAGCCCGTGGTGTCCACCGGCTCGACCCGCACGGCGTCGATCGACACCGGCTCGGCACCGCGATCGTGCACGACGCAGCCGGCACCACCACGGGTGACGATCGACCGCGCGACACCGTGGTCCCCGAGCGCGGCGGCCTCGTGCTCGTTCACGAGCAGCACGTCGGTCAGCTCGAGCAGTTCGGCCGGCACCGCGCCGAAGGGCGACAGGTTCGTGAGCACCGTGACCCCGGCGGCGTGCGCAGCCCGGGCGGCGGCGAGGACGACGTCGATCGACACCTCGAGGCAGAGCCCCAGCACCGTGGCGTCGGCGAAGGCGTCGGTCGGCACGTCCTCCGGCGTCAGCGTGCCGTTCGCCCCGGCGGAGATCACGATGGTGTTCTCGCCTGCGGCGTCGACCGTGATGACGGCGGTGCCGGTCGCCGTTCCCTGACGGACGGCGACGTGCGTCGTGTCGACACCCGCAGCCGCGACGGAG
Source organism: Curtobacterium sp. 8I-2 (assembly GCF_902506155.1). Lineage (NCBI taxonomy): Bacteria > Bacillati > Actinomycetota > Actinomycetes > Micrococcales > Microbacteriaceae > Curtobacterium > Curtobacterium sp. 8I-2. The sequence goes on along the minus strand of NZ_LR732826.1, from coordinate 67,671 downwards.
TCGCGGAGCAGCGCACCGTTCCCGTCGTCACCGACCGCACCGATCATGCGCACCGTGCCCCCGAGCCTCCCGGCAGCCACCGCCTGGTTGGCGGACTTGCCGCCGGGCAGGATCGCGAGGTCCGAGCCCTGCAGGGTCTCACCGGGCTGGGGGAAGCGCTCGGTGCGGACCACCAGGTCCGCGTTGAGCGACCCGACGACGACGATGCTCTCGGTCAACGGACGGTCTCCTTCTGCGGGGCGACGGACGTGGTCTCGGCGCCCTCCGGACGGGGGATGAGGAACGAGATCGCGAGCGCGACGGTCGTGATCGCGGCCCCGAGCAGCATGCCACCGGAGTACCCGGCGGTGCCCGCGGAACCGCCGACGCCGAGCGCGATCTGCAGCGCGGGCAGGACGGCGAAGCTGACGCCGGCGCCGAGGTTGAACGCACCGGCGTTCAGGCCGGGCAGGAAGCCGGGGTTCGACTCCGGCGACAGCACGATGCCCAGGCCGTTCAGGATGATGTTCGCGATGCCGGCGTAGGTGATGCCGATCAGCACGGTCGCGGTGACCAGCACGGGCAGGGAGTGCACCCCGACGAGCGCCATCAGGACGGTCGAGACGATGCTGCCGATCAGGCCGAAGCGCAGGACAGCGCGGTACCCGATGGTCGGGGCGAGGCGCCCGGCGAAGGGTCCGACGATCCAGCCGACCAGCGCGTACGGGGTGAGGAACACGAGCGAAGCCAGGTCGGGCTCCATGCCGAAGCCGGCGTCGCCGTTCTGCGCGAGCGACGTGACCAGGCCGTTGACGACCGCGAACACGCCCGTCATCGTCAGGAACGTCGTCGCCAGGAGCGCCCAGGTCGCACGGCGTTTCAGGAACCGGGTCTCGACCAGGGGTTCCCGCACCCGCGACTCGACGGCCCAGAACACCGCGAAGGCGACGAGCGCGACGACGACGCCACCGACCACGAGCACGGGGTTCGCCGCACCGAGCTTGCCCGCCTCGTTGAACGCCGTCAGGAGCGCGCCGACGCTCACCACCAGTGGGACGACACCGATCCAGTCCATCCGGGTGCCGGCGGAGGGCTTCGACTCGACGCCCCAGACGGCGACCAGGAACAGGGCGAGGACGGTGACGACGGCGATGACCCAGAAGATCCCGCGGAACCCGAAGTTCGTCGCGATCCACCCGCCGGCCAGGGCGTCGACGCCCGCGATGCCGCCGTTCACCGCGGTCAGCAGCCCGAGCGCGGCGCCGTAGCGCTTCGGGTCGCTGATCTCGTTGCGCAGGACGAGCAGGCAGATGGGGACGACCGGACCCGTGACGCCCTGGATGATCCGGCCGGCGAACAGCATCGGCACGTTCACCGCGAGCGCGGCGACGATGCTGCCGACGAGCATCACGGCGAGCATGCCGAGCAGCACGCGCTTGCGACCGACGATGTCGGAGAGCCGCGGCAGGAACAGCGAGAACAGCGCCGCGAGCGTGAAGTACAGGGTCTGCGACAGGCCGATGGTGGCGTCGTCGGTGTGGAGCTCGCGCGCCATCGTGACGAGCGCGGGGCTGAGCATGCTCGCGTTCAGCTGGAACGCGATGCACGCGGCGAGGAGCGCGGCGGTGAGGGCGCCGATCGACTTCTTCGTCGAGGTGGTGGTCATGGGGTTCAGTGCTCCGGGGTCGTGGTGATGCCGGCTTCGACGGCGTCGGCGGCGGCACGAGGGGTCCAGCCGGTGTCGGCCGTCTCGCCGATGCGCTCGAGCGCGTCGACGACCAGGTCCCAGAACCGGCCGTGGTCGAGCTCCATCGCGGCGCTCGTGCGGCAGTCCTCGGGCGCCGGGGCGCGGAAGTCGGCGACGGTCATCCCGAGGGTCAGGGCGCCCTGGGTCTCGACGTGGATCGGGACCTTCACGGCACGGACGATCGTCGGGTCGATCACGTAGGCGACGGCGCAGGGGTCGTGCACCGGCGGGGCGTCGAAGCCCTGGGCGTCCTTGTAGGTCTGCCCGAAGAAGTCGAGCAGCTCACCGACGAACGCGGCGGGGGCGGTGCCGACACCGGCGATGCGCGCGGCGACCTCGGGGGTGGCCAGGGCCTGGTGCGTCAGGTCGAGACCGACCATCACGACGTCCCAGCCGGCCTCGAACACGATGGCCGCGGCCTCGGGGTCGATGACGATGTTGAACTCGGCGACCGGGCTCCAGTTGCCGACGTGCACGCCGCCGCCCATGAGCACGACCTGCTTGACGCGCTCGACGATGCGGGGCTCCTTGCGGGCGGCGAGGGCGATGTTCGTCAGGCCGCCGGTCGGCACGAGAGTGACCGTGCCGGGCTCGTGCGCCATCACGGTGTCGATGATCAGGTCGACGGCGTGGCGCTCGTCGAGGTCGAACGACGGCTCGGGGAGCATCGGGCCGTCCAGGCCGCTCTCGCCGTGGATGTCCGGGGCGACCTCGATCTGACGCAGCAGCGGGCGGGCGGCACCGGCGGCGAACGGCACCCCGGTGATGCCGGCGATCCGCGCGACGGCCAGGGCGTTGCGGGTGACCTTCGGCAGGGTCTGGTTGCCGACGACGGTGGTCACGGCGAGCAGGTCGATCGCCGGGCTGCCGTGGGCGAGCAGGAGCGCCACGGCGTCGTCGTGGCCGGGGTCGCAGTCGAGGATGATCTTCGCGGCGGGCTGGGTCGCATCGGGCACGCTGGGCGCTCCACTTCTTCGGGGAATCGAGGTGAGTGCTCGACGTGGTGGGGATCCACGGGCCGGCAGAACGCTGGCGACGCGGCGCGTCAAGCGTTTGACATCGAAACACGTCAAACGCTTGACGTCAAGTTCGAGCACCGCGCTCGCTAGCATCGACGGGTGCCCTCCCCCGCCGCCCCGAGCCGTCGTGTGACCGCTGCGATGGTGGCCGAGCGTGCGGGCACGAGCATCGCCACGGTCTCCCTCGTCGTGAACGGCAAGGACCGCGGGCGGGTCTCGGCTCCCATCGCCGCGCGGGTCCGCGACGCCGTGGACGACCTCGGCTACGTCGTCGACCACGCCGCGAGTTCCCTGGCGCGCGGCAGCGGTGACCTCGTCGTGTTCATCGCCCCCGACCTGTCGAACCCGTTCTTCGCCGAGGTCATCCGTGGGGTCCGCGACACCCTGGGCGACCGGTTCCAGCTCGTGCTCTCCGTCACCGAACGGGGCGCGCAGCCCGTCGCGGCCGACGTCCGGCGCTTCGAACGGCTCCGGCCCGCCGGCATCCTGGTCGATGCCCCCGCCGCCGACGAGCCGATGTCGGCGAGCGTCCCCGTGGTGCTGCTCGACGCCCCCGGTGGCCCCGAGGCCGTCAACTACGACCTCTCCACCGGCGTGCACGAGCTCGTCGCACACCTGCACGACCAGGGGCACCGGCACGTGGGCTACCTCGACGGCACCTCGCGGGCGGCGACGTTCGGCGTGCGCCGCGACCTGTTCGAGCAGGCCTGCGCAGACGCCGGCATCACCGTCTCCGAGGTCACCGCCCGTGCCGACCTGACCGTCGAGGCCGCGGCCTCGGCCACCGAGCACGTCATCGAGGCCTGGCAGGACGACGACGTCACCGCCGTCGTCGCGGCCGCGGACACCCTGGCCTACGGGGTCCTGCGGGTCGCTGGCGCGCTCGGCATCGCCGTCCCCGGCGCACTCGCGGTCGCGGGCTTCGACGACCTGCCGTCGTCGTCGGTCACCGCGCCGGCGTTGACGAGCGTGGCACTGCCCGGCGCTGACCTCGGTCGGGCTGCGGCACTGCGACTCCTCGCGACGCTCGACGGCACGGCCGCCGAGCCCGCGGCCCTGCCGACACGGCTCGTCCCGCGCGCGAGCACCGGCGCGTAGCGCCGGGCGACCGCGACCTCACGCGCTCAGCGACGGCGCACGCGCGCTGGAACGCGTGAGGTGTCGCCCGGCACGAAACGCCGGCTGCGGCCGTGAGCGCGACCGGACGACCGACGGGAGGCGCGGCACCAGCTGGCACCGCGCCTCCCGTCAGCACGCCGTCGTCTCCACAACGCGCCCCGCGATCCGCTGGACGCCGCCGAATCCGGCGGCGTCTCGCTCAATCCGAGGCGTCCCGGCGGGACGCCGGCGTCTCACCACCCGACGAGACGGACTCCGACCCCGCCGTCCGGGCCGCGCGCTGGGCCCGCTCGAGCTCGTCGGCCTCGTCACCGCCGACGGCCTCGCCACGGGCGACCATGCCGGCCGTGTCGGACAGTGTGATCTGCGGCAGGAACAGCGCGAGCAGGAACGCCACCGCGATGAACGGCAGCAGGTACCAGAACACCGGTGCGAGCGAGTCGGCGTAGGCGTTCACGACGCCGTCCTGCACCGCCGGCGGCAGCCCCGCGACGGTCGACGGGTCGATGCTGCCCGCCGACGACGCCGCATCGGTCGCCGAGCCACCGGCACCGCGGAACACGTCGGTCAGCGACGTCGTGAGCCGCGCGGTGAAGAGCGCGCCGAAGACGGCGGTGCCGAGGGAGGCACCGACCTCGCGGAAGTAGTTGTTCGTCGACGTGGCGGTCCCGACCTGCTCGGCAGGAACGGCGTTCTGCGCGACGAGGACGACCACCTGCATGATCAGGCCGAGCCCCGCACCGAACACGAACAGGTAGGCGCAGATGAGCCAGATCGGGGTGTCCGCCGCCAGCTGGGTCATCGCGAGCATCGCGATGGCCACCAGCACCGTGCCGACGATCGGGAACATCCGGTAGCGGCCGGTCTTGGTGATCAGGACACCCGATGCGATCGACGTCCCGATCAGGCCGGCCATCATCGGCAGCATCAGCAGGCCGGAGACCGCGGCCGAGGTGCCCGAGGCCATCTGCAGGAACGTCGGGACGAACCCGATCGCCGCGAACATGCCGATTCCGAGCACCAGGCCGATGCCGGTCGCCAGCAGGAAGGTGCGGTTGCGGAAGAACGACAGCGGGAGCACCGGGTCCTGCGCGCGGGACTCGACGAACACCAGGAGCGCTGCCGAGACGACGAGACCGGCGAACCAGGCCCAGGTCTCGGGGGCATCCCAGCCGTGGTCCTTGCTCCCGCCGAACTCCGAGAAGAACACCAGGCACGTGGTCGCCGCGGACATGAAGAGCACCCCGAGCACGTCGATGCGCTTCGTGGCCTTCTTGTTCGGCAGGGTCAGCGCGAACCACGCCACGAAGAACGCCGCGATGCCGACCGGGATGTTGATGTAGAACGCCCAGTTCCAGGTCAGGTGGTCCACGAAGAAGCCACCGAGCAGCGGGCCGCCGATGGCGGACAGACCGAAGATCGCACCGAGCGGACCGAGGTACTTGCCGCGCTGCGACGCCGGCACGATGTCCGCGATGATCGCCTGCGACAGGATCATCAGGCCACCGCCACCGAGTCCCTGCATGGCACGGAACGCCACGAGCTGCGTGAAGTCCGTGGCGAACGCGCACCCGGCCGACGCGATGGTGAACAGCGCGATGGCGATGAGGAACAGGTTGCGACGACCGAGGACGTCGCCGAACTTGCCGTAGACGGGCATCACGATGGTCGAGGCCAGCAGGTACCCGGTCGTCAGCCAGGCCTGGTGCGCGACGCCGCCGAGTTCCCCGACGATGGTCGGCATCGCGGTGGAGACGATGGTCTGGTCGAGGCTGGAGAGCAGCATCCCCGCGATCAGGGCGGAGAAGATGATCCAGATGCGACGCTGCGTCAGGAGCAGCGGTCCGTCGGAGCCTGGGCGGGCACGCTTGGTGGTGCCCGGCGCGGTGGCGCTCATGTGGTGTGTTCCCGTTCGGTCGTGGTGACCGCCCTGAGCAGGCGGAGGTTCTCGGTGAGCAGCGCGTCGAACGTCGGCCCAGTGGCCTCGTCGAACGCGTCGTCGAAGTACTCGGTCGCGGTGACCTTGAGGAGCGCCGCCGCGGTCTCGGTGACCAGACGCGGTCGGCGGTCGGCGGGGTCGTCCCACCCGAACCGCCGTCCGAGCGCCACGGTGACCCGGGCGAGCTGCACGTCGGTCGCCGACAGGAACCGTGCGACGAGCGCCGGCTCCCGCTCGAACACCCGGCGGACCAGGGCTTCGTCGGCGCGGGCGATGCCGACCCGGTGGAACTGGTCGATGGCCAGCGCCACGATCGAGTCGAGGGGGTCGAGTCCCGCGGGGACGATGCCGCCCGCGGCGTAGGCGTCGATCGCCTCGACGTCGGCGTTGAGCTCGATGCCGAGCACGGCGTCGTCCTTCGACCCGAAGTGGTTGAAGAACGTGCGGCGCGACACTCCGACGGTCTCGCAGAGCTGCTCGATCGTGAAGCCGTGCAGCCCGTGCTCGACCGTCGCCCGACGCGCCTCGCCGATCATGCGTCGGCGGAGCGCGCGGGTGCGTTCGGTGGTGCTCACCGAGCAAGAATTGCACTCTCGTGGTGAAAGTGCAATGTGGACCGGGTCGAGTTACAGGGTCTTCTCGAAGCAGAACGACCACGGCATCGTCGCGGCGTAGGGCTCGTAGACGTCGATCTGGTCCCAGCCGGTCTTGCGGTAGAGCGCCACGGCGTCGGGCTGCTTGTCTCCGGTCTGCAGGATGAGCCGCGGGGCACCGAGTTCGCGACCGACGCGCTCGCACTCGTCGAGCAGTGCGGTGGCCGCACCCTTGCCGCGCGCGGACGCCAGCACGATGAGGCGCTTCAGCTCGACCTCGTCCCCCAGACGCCGGACGGCGATGTGCCCGACCGGTTCGCCGGACTCGTCGACGGCCAGGATCGACGTGACGACTGTCGACGGATCGACGCTCAGCGCACGGCTGCGCTCGGCGGTGACCGCCGGGTCCTCGCCGGCGTTCGCCGACCCGTAGCGCTCGTGCATCTCGTCGTCCATGCGGGCGCGGAGCACCACGCTGCGGGGGTCGTCCCAGGACACGCGTTCGATCGTGATCACGAACGTCGATCCTGGCACGGGCGACCGACGTCGCAGAAACCGAGGACGGCCGTCGAGCACGACCGGCGCCACCCGTCAGGCGCGCCGCCCGTCAGGCGCGCCGACCGAGTGCCGCGAGCGGACCCTCGCCGGCGCGGAACGCCGCGAGCACGGCCGCAGCGTCGTCGTACACCTCGGCCGCTCCGGCACCGCGGAGTTCGTCACCGCCGATGCCACCGGTCATCACGCCGACGCACGTCACCCCCACCTTGCCGGCGGACTCGACGTCCCACATGGCATCCCCGACCATCACAGCGTCGTCAGCGGAGACACCGACCTTGTCGAGCGCCACCCGGATGATGCCGGGGTCCGGCTTCGCCTGCTCGACGTCCTCGGAGCTGGTCTCGGCGGTGACCCACTCGCCCGCGTCGAGCAGGTCGCGCAGGCGGGCGAGTTCGTGCTCGGGGGCGCTGGTCGCCAGGACGACGGCGTGCCCGGCCTCGGCGACGGCCTGCAGGAGCTCGCGCGCACCCGGCAGCAGCCGGAGCCGCGGCATCTGCTCGGCGTAGTAGGCGGTGTGGAACTGCTTCGCGGTGTCGCGGGTCTCCTGGGACGCGTCCGGCAGCAGCGTCTCGAGCAGCTTCGCCGAGTCCATGCCGATGGCGCGGTGGATGCGCCAGGCGTCGACGGACTCCCCCGCCGCCAGGAACGCTCGCCACCACGCGTCGATGTGCGCGTAGTTCGAGTCGGCGAGGGTGCCGTCGATGTCGAAGAGGACTGCTGTCGTGGGTGCGTCGGCCATCCCTCCATGCTGCTCGGGAGGCCCGGATCGCCTCCCAGGGGCAAACCGCGTCCGTCAGAGGGTGATCGTCTCCCCCGCGGGCAGGATCAGGACCGGGACCGGCCCGAGACCGTCTGGCCCGAGGAAGCGCGCGGCGGACTGCTGACCGAGCTCGCTCAGCATCGCCTCGTGGATCTGCACCGCCCGCTCGGGTGCCACGGCGCGGACGTAGTCGACGGCCTGGGCGGTGTTCGTCCAGGGGCCGCTCGTCGGCAGCAGCAGGGTCGGCACCGGGACGCCGGGCTCGAGGTACGCGTCGCCCGGGTGGAACACCGCGTCGTCCACCAGGTAGCCGACGTTCGCGGTGGACGGGATGTCGGGGTGGATGACCGCGTGCTGCTCACCGAAGACCCGGACGGAGAACGGTCCGACGGTGATCGTGTCACCGGCGTGCACCGCTGCGACGCGTCCGTGGTGTTCGCCGAGATGCTCGACGACGGTCTCCGGGCCGCGCACGACGAGGTCGGGGTCCGCGGCGAGTCCCGCACGGAGCGCGTCGATGTCGAAGTGGTCGGGGTGGTCGTGCGTGACGAGGACGCCCGCGGCACCGCGGACGAGGTCGACGGCCTCGGGCGTGAAGACCCCGGGGTCGATGACGAGGGTGACGCCGTCCTGCTCGAGGACGACGGTGGCGTGGTTGTACTTCGTCAACTCCATGCCGTCGACCGTACAGCGGTGTTGTAGAAGTCCTGCTGTGCCGGAGGTGCGGGCGCGTTCAGTCCGCCCGGCGCGCGACCCGCTCGAACAGCTCGGGCAGGCGGCTGAGCAGGGCGCGCTCCTCGGCGTCGGTCTCCTGACGGAGCGCCTCGGCCAGCCAGTCCGTCCGGGCGTCCGTGTCGTGCTGCAGCGCGGCCCGGCCGGCGTCGGTGATCCGGATCACCGTTGCCCGCCGGTCGGTGTCCGACGCGGTCCGGTCGACGAACCCGAGCCCGGCCAGTTCGCCGACCGTGCGGGACTGCCCCTGGTGCTTCACGCCCCGGCGTCGCGCGAGTTCCGCGATGGTCATGGGGCCCTCACGCTGCAGGAACCCGAGGGTGGTGGCGTGCGTGGCCGGCAGCGCGTCCGCCTCGCGTCGTGCGGCGCGCACGAGGCGTCCGATGGACTGCCGCAGTTCGGCGGCGAGCGCGTCGATCGGGTCCATGCCCGGAACGCTACCGCGCGGTGATCGGCGGGCCGGGACAGTGGGGGACGCGGTCCGACAATCCGCACAGCTGACAGCCGGTTGGATCGATGGATGCCCCGTGTCTCGGTCGTGATCCCCGTGCGGGACGACGCCGTGCACCTGCGCCGGTGCCTCACCGCCCTCGCGGTCCAGACCCGGCCCGCCGACGAGGTGGTCGTGGTCGACAACGGCAGCACCGACGACAGCGCGGCGGTCGCCCGGGGCGCCGGTGCGGTCGTCCTCACGGAACCGGTGCGCGGGATCGCCCGGGCGTCGGCGCGCGGCTACGACCGTGCATCAGGGGACGTCATCGTGCGGCTCGACGCCGACTCCGTCCCACCGCCGTCCTGGATCGCCGACGCGGTCCGGTTGGTGGCCGACCCCGAGGTCGTCGCGGTGACCGGGCCGGGCCGGCCTCGTGGCGGTGGCCCCGTGGTGCGACGGCTGTGGGACGCCGTGTACATGGGCCCGTACTTCGTCCTGATGTGGAGCGCGCTCGGGCGCCCGCCGCTGTTCGGGTCCGCCATGGCGATGCGCCGGTCGACCTGGGCCGCGGTCGCCCGCAGGGTGCACCGCGGCGACGCCGAGGTGCACGACGACGTCGACCTGAGCATGCAGCTCGACCCGGCCTGGCGGGTGGTGGCCGACCCCGTGCTCACGGTGCAGGTGTCTGCGCGACCGTTGGCGGGCCTCCCGTCCGTCTGGGTCCGGACGCGACGTGCCTTCCACACGTTCCGCGTGAACGGCCGACGGGCGAACCCGGTGCGCCGGTGGGCGCGACGGCTGCGCGCACGGTCGCGGTCGCCGCAGTGGTGGCGCAGCCGCTGACCGACGGGGTCGGGGGACAACGAATCGGTGACGGTCTCAGCCACCGCGGCCCCCGGTCGGTACGTTCGTGAGCGACGGTCATCACCTGACGCGACCGGACGAAGGGGAACCATGCGCCACACGATCGTGCTCACTGCCCTGGTGGCTGCGGGTCTCGCCCTGACCGGCTGCGCCCAGGCCGGACCGGCCGGACCGGCGAGCGCCACCGCGACCTCCGCAGCCGACCCGACGACGGCGCCGAGTCCCGGCCCCACGAGTTCCGAGGACGCGGACGCGGACGTCGACGTCGACGTCGACACGGCCACCGTCCCGGCCAGCTGCACCGACCTGATCACACCCGGCAAGTGGGACGAGGCGTTCGCTTCGGCACCGCTCAACGACCCGTCGGTCGTCGGCGACCCGATCGCGATCCCGAAGAGCTCGTTCACCCCGGCACTGCTGGGCGACGGCAAGCGCCTGTACTGCGTGTGGCGGGAGCCGCAGGCCGACACCTCGTACCTGTCCATCGCGGTCGACGCCGTCGACCCCGCGGCCGCCCGCGACGCGCTGGAGCAGCTCGCCACGAAGGGCTACGACTGCGACGACGAGTCCGACGGGTTCCTGTGCCAGAAGGTCTCGAAGAACTCGCAGTACCCGGTCACCGACGGCGACACGTACTTCGCGCGGGGCGACATCGGCATCCACATCCAGCAGTCGAACATCGAGACGACCGATCTGCTCGACGACGTCGTGGGGCACGTCTTCACGGACTGACCCAACCGGTCAGCGGGCCGGACGAGACCGCACGTGGGCTCGTTCGCCCTGCGGCCCGTACAGGCACAACACCTCGGTGACGGAGTCGGTCACGTTGCCCATCCAGTGCGGGGTGTGGGTGTCGAACTCGGCGACCTCGCCGGGCCCGAGGTCGAGGTCGTGCTCCCCCAGCACGAGCCGGAGCCGTCCGGACAGCACGTAGAGCCACTCGTAGCCCTCGTGCGTCTTGAGCGACGGTTCGCCACCGGGGGTGTTCGGCGGGAACAGCTGCTTGAACGAGCGCACCCCGCCGGTGCGCTTCGTCAGCGGCACGACGACGCGGCCTCCGTGCACCTCGGGCTTCATGTGCACGCGAGGGTCGCCCGTCTGCGGTGCGCCGACCAGGTCGTCGAGGGGCACCATGTAGGCCCGGGCGAGGCGCAGCAGCAGTTCCAGCGTGGGCTTCCGCTGCCCGGACTCGAGCCGCGACAGGGTGCTCACCGACACCCCCGTCTGTTCGGACAGCGCGGCGAGCGTCACGTCGCGATGGACGCGCAGCGCGCGGAGTCGGGGGCCGACCCCGTCGACGACCTCGGCTGTCGAGCGCGGGGCGGTCGCGTCCCGGTTGCCGTGTCCCATGGCGCCCATGTTGCCATACCGGCAAACTTCGTTGCTGTCGCAGTCGCTCCCGCCGCATGATCAGCACATGCCCGAACACTTCGACGTCATCGTCATCGGCGGCTCGGCCGCCGGCTTGTCCGCCGCCCTCATCCTCGGCCGCTCGCGGCGCTCGGTGCTCGTCGTCGACTCCGGCGAGCCCCGCAACGCGCCGGCGGCCGGCGCGCACAACTACCTCGGCCACGAGGGCGTCGCACCCACCGAGCTGCTCCGCATCGGTCGCGACGAGGTCGCCGCCTACGGCGTCCGGGTCACGGCCGGGAGGATCGTGGCCACGTCCGCCACGACCGGTGACGGTCACGACACGGTCGGCTTCTCGGTCACGCTGGACTCCGGCGCGGTCGTCACCGCACGCAGGCTGGTCGTCGCCTCCGGCGCCGTGGACGTCCTGCCGGAGGTCCCGGGCCTGGCCGAGCAGTGGGGGCGCGGGGTCGTGCACTGCCCGTTCTGCCACGGGTGGGAGATCCGCGACCAGCGGATCGGGGTCCTGGTCACGACGCCGAACGGCGCACACCACGCGCTCATGTTCCGGGCGCTGAGCGAGCGGGTGACCGTGTTCCTGACCGATCCGGCACTGATGGACGACACCGCCCTGGCCGGTTTGGCCGCCCGCGGCATCTCGGTCGTCGAGGGCCCCGTCGCCGCCGTCGTGTCCGAGGGTGACCGGCTGACCGGCATCCGGCTCGGCGACGGTTCGTCGGTCGAACTCGATGCCCTGGCCACGGCGAGCCGGCCCGAGGCACGGGTGGGCTTCCTGTCCGGGCTGGGCCTCACCGCCACCGACCAGTTCATGGGTGACTTCCGGTTCGGGACGGCCCTGACCGTGGACGCCACCGGGCAGACGGCGGTTCGGGGTGTCTACGCGGCCGGCAACGTGACGGCCCCGATGGCGACGGTCATCGCGTCGGCGGCTGCCGGCACCCAGACAGGCGCGGCGGTGCACGGCGACCTGGTGCAGGCCGACCTGGCGGAGGCGCTGGCCGGGGTCGGTGCGGGCGTCGGTGCGGCCGATGTTTCGCGCTGAGCGACAGTCCGTGGGGCCTGGCGGGCGTGCAGTGTCGGTGAGCGCGAAACCCGGGCTCGGTCAGTCGACGCGGTAGCCGGCCTGTGCAGCCAGCAGCGGCGCGAGCGTGTAGAGCTGGTCGGCGCCGATCGTGGCCCCGCGGAACCCCTCGAGCCGTTCGACCCGGTCCAGGTCGGCTCCGCGCAGGTCGACGTGGTCGATGCGGGTGTTCGACCCCTCGGCGGCACGGATGCTGCTGCCGTCGAACGACACCCGCAGCAGCTTCGCGTCGGCGATGTCGAGCTCGTCGATGACGCAGTCGCGGAACACCACGTCGGTGATCGTCGAGCCACGCAGGTTCACGAACCCGAACTTCATGCCGACGAACTCGACGCCGTTCAGCCCGGAGTCGTACAACTCCGCCGACCCGACCCGCCCGCCGGAAACCCGGACCTCGCGCCACGTACTGCTCGATGCCCGCAGGATCGGGGCGTCCAGCGAGTCGATGATCGAGTCACGGACGCGGAGCCCACGGAAGTCGGCATCGTCCCCCCGGAGCGTGTCGATGACGCACTCCTCGATCTCCAGGTCGGGCAGCCGCTCGCCGGTCAGGTCGAGGACGTCGATGCGCTTGCCCTCGATGCGGTCGCCCGTCAGGACGTCACCGGGAGCTGGCGCCCAGTCCTCCAGGTTCATCGGTTCGGTCAGGGTGATGCGCGGGGCGTCGGTGCCGGAGGAACGTGCCATGCACCCAGTCTGTCGGTGACCGCCGACCCCGCGGGCCCCGACCGGGATCAGGACCGGGGTCGGGTGAGGACGCTGTCCAGCCGGTAGTCCTTCGCGGGGCCGCGCGCTTCCCACCGCACGCTCCAGCGGTCCTGGTCGCCGTCGAAGGCCCCGGTGTAGTCGTCCGGAGCGCAGGCGTGGGCGACGCTCGTGCCCCAGACCCAGTCGTGGAAGACCCGACCGTCGGAGAAGTGCACGGTCCAGCCGCCGTCCGGGCCGCGCCGCAGGACGAGGGTGCGCGAGACCGGCGTCGTCCGGCCGTCGAACGTCATCACGCCGGACTCGTCCCAGCGCACCTCGTCGTCACCGACCCGGGTCAGGGTGGTGGTCCCGGTGACGGTCCCCGCGGCACCGGCGCGGTGGTCGTGCACGGTGCGGTGGAGTTCCCACACCCCGAGCAGGTCCGTCGGCAGCAGCACCCGCCCAGGCTAACCGCGCAGGGCCTCCGCCCGCGCGGCTCGGCGCTCGTCCTCGCTGATGACCCCGCGGGCGTGCAGCTCGTCGAGTTCGAGGAGCCGCTGTTCCGGCGAGGTCCGGCGCGCACCGTGCGGGCGCCGACTGCGGACGACCGCGATGCACACGGCGGCGATGACCGCCACGACGACGAGCACCATCAGCAGGGTCCAGACGAGGTCGTAGACCGGCGGGATGAGGGGGTTGCGGAGTTCTTCCGAGGCGATCATCGTCCGCGCAGGGCTTCCGCTCGGGCGCTGCGGTGTTCCTCGTCGGAGATCACGCCGCGGGCGTGCAGGTCGTCGAGTTCGGCGAGGCGCTGTTCGAGCGGCTTGTCCGGTGCGAACGTGCGGCTCTGCATCGCCTGGTACGCGATGTCCTCCTGCATGGTGAGCGGGTTCTGACCGCGGTCGGCCATCCGCTTGCCCCGGTAGAGCGCCAGGACGGCGATCGTCAGGGTCGTGAGGATCGCCAGGGCGACGACGACCCCGAAGGCGATGCCGAACCAGCCGTCGAACAGATCGGGCATCCCCGAGCCACCCGGCCCGTCGATCTCACCGAACGCTGAACCACTGAGCACCATCGCGCTCCCCCTTCTCACAACGACGAGCGAAGCTTAGCGCGAGACGGGGAACACGAGCGGCCGTTCCTTCCCAGAACGCCCGCGATGGAACGTGGAAACGGGCGTACCTGGTCGGAACTCCCGACCCGGTACGCCCGGAAGCACCCGGTACGCCCGATCCGACCCGGCAGCGCGAGCCGCACCCAGGGCGACCACCCCACCCCAGCCAGCCCGACCCCGCTCAGCCGCGCAGCGGCCCCGACCCCGGCACGTTCGCACCGTCCGCGAAGCCAGCCACGAGTGCACGCAACGCTTCTTCGGAGGTGTGTCGGGCCTCCCATCCGAGCACCGACCGGGCACGGTCGGTGCGCATGATCGGCACACCGGCCGCGATGTCGATCCACCCGGCGTCCGTCGGCTGCAACCGCAGCCGCCACGTCAGCGTCACGATCCCGCGCAGCAGCCCCAACGGGATCCGCACGGCGCCGAGCATGCCGAAGGCCCGAGCCAGTCTCGGCGGGTTGAGCACGGGCGTCGCGGCGATGTTGAACGCCCCACCCGCCCGTCGGTCGACCGCGCGCCAGTAGGCGTCGGCGACGTCGTCGGCATGCACGGCCTGGAACACGAACGGGTAGGGCAGCGGCAGCACGAGCCAGCGGATCCACCGCACGATCGACATCGGCACCAGGTGTCCGAGGAACAGCCCGCGGATCTCGGCGGCGGCGTCCCGCTGGAAGATCAGCCCCGGGCGCAGCCGGGTGACGGTCACGGCGGGGTGGTCGGCCTCGAACGCGTCCATCGCCGCCTCGTTGGCGGCCTTGTGGATCGAGTACGTCGCCGTCGGGATGCCGTCCGTCGGCCAGCTCTCGTCCACGGGAGTCCGCTTGCCGTCGACGTCCACCCCGCGGTAGGCACCCACCGAGGACGCAACCACCACCTGGGGCACCTCGGCACGTGCGACGGCGGCCAGGACGTTCGCCGTGCCCGTCACGTTCGTGCGGTACTGCACCGGGATGTCGTGCGTCGGTTGCAGCGCCCACGCCAGGTGGATGACGGCGTCGGCACCCTGGAACACGGCGGCGAGCTGGTCCACGGCGTCCGCGGCACCGATGTCGACGGCGTGCCAGACGGCGGCGTCGTACGGCTCCGCACGCAGGTCCGGCAGCCGCCGGGCGACGCCGACGATCTGGACGCCGGCGCCGTCACGGCCGGTGGCGTCACGTCCACCGCCGTCACGGCCAGCGGCGTCAGGCCCGACCGCGTCACGGCCAGCGGCGTCACCGTCGCCGTCGGCGCGCACCGCCGCGAGCCGACGGAGCACCGCCGTCCCGACGTTGCCGGTCGCGCCGACGACGACGATCCGCATCAGGCTGCGGCCATCGCGGGGTCGAGGACGACCTTGACGCAGTCGTCCTGCTTCTTCTGGAAGACCTCGTACATGTGCGGCGCGTCCTCGAGCGAGACACGGTGCGACGTCAGGTCGAGCGTGCCGAGCGGGTCCGACGGGTCCGAGACGAGCGGCATGATGTCGTCGATCCAGCGCTTCACGTTGCACTGGCCCTCGCGGATGGTGATCTGCTTGTCGAAGAGCGTCATCATCGGCATCGGGTCGGCCATGCCGCCGTAGACACCGCTCAGCGAGACGGTGCCGCCACGACGGACCAGGTCGATCGCCGCGTGCACGGCCGCCAGGCGGTCGACACCGGCGGTCTCGATCGCCTTCTGCGCGAGCTTGTCCGGCAGCAGGCCGGCGGCGCGCTGCGCGAAGCCCGCCATCGGGTTGCCGTGGGCCTCCATACCGACCGCGTCGACGACCCCGTCGGGGCCGCGGCCGTCGGTCAGGTCGACGAGCTCGGGGACCATGTCCTTCGTCAGGTCGAACACCTCGGCGCCGTGCTTCGCCCCCAGGTCACGGCGGACCTGCTCGGGGTCGACGGCGAGCACGCGGTAACCGAGGTGCTTGCCGATGCGGGCGGCGAACTGGCCGACCGGGCCGAGGCCGAGCACGGCGAGCGTGCCGCCCTCGGGCACCTGGGCGTACTGCACGGCCTGCCACGCGGTGGGCAGGATGTCGCTCAGGAACAGCCAGCGGTCGTCGGGGGTGCCGTCGTCCGGCACGACGATGGGGCCGTAGTCGGCGTGCGGCACGCGCAGGTACTCGGCCTGGCCGCCGGGGACCTGGCCGTACATCTTCGTGTATCCGAACAGCGAGGCCCCGGTGCCGTACTCGGTCACCTGGGTGGTCTCGCACTGGGACTGCAGGCCGTGCTGGCACATCCAGCAGTGGCCGCAGGAGATGTTGAAGGGGATGACGACGCGGTCGCCGACCTTCAGGTTGGTGACGCCGGACCCGACTTCCTCCACGACGCCCATCGGCTCGTGGCCGAGGACGTCGCCGCGGTCGATGTACGGGCCGAGCACGCGGTACAGGTGCAGGTCGGAGCCGCAGATCGCCGAGGAGGTGATCCGCACGATCGCGTCGGTCGGCTCCTGGATGGTCGGGTCGGGGACGGTCTCGACGGACACCTTCTCGGTGCCCTGGTAGGTCAGTGCGCGCACGTTGCGTTCCTCTCGTGGTCGCTTCGAGCCGGCCTGGAGGCACGACTCGCGTTCCCCTCCTCGGTACGCGTCCGACCCGTGGACGCTCCCAGCCCCGGGTCCCCCTCGCGCGGGTCGGCGCGCGGACGGCGGCGCGCCGCTCGGCGGACGCCGGTCAGCCCCGCAGCCGGTCCCGCTCCGTCGGTGGCAGGTGCTCGGTCGCCGTCCGGCGGGCCGCCGGGCTGAGGAACCGGCCGCTCTGCTCCAGGAACGCCACCAGCGCCGCCTCGGACGCCCGCTTCCCCGTCTCGCGCAGGACCAACCCGAGCGCCGACTGCACCGTCTCGCTGCGCTCCCGCACCAGGCGTCCGGCGATCCCGAGGGGCACCTCGGCGTCGCCCTGCTTCACGAATGCCAGGGTCGCCACGACCGCGATCCGCCGGACCATCGCCACGTCGGACTTCGCCAGCGCGAACAGCGGGCCGGTCGAGGCGCCCAGCAACGGTGCGCCGACGAGTTCCTCGGCCGCCAGGTCGACGAGCACCGGGTCCTCGAACCGTTCGGCCTTCGCCGCCGACAGGTACTCGTCGGTGAGCTCCGGGTCCGGGTACGCCCGCATCGCCTGCACGAGCAGCAGGACCGCGACGAGCTTCGCGCCGTCGTCCTCGCTCCAGAGCAGCGCCGAGCGTTCCCCCTCGTCGAGGTCGTGGAACTGCCGGGCGACCCTGCGGGCCGCGGCGACGTCGCCGGTGGTCCGGGCGAACGCCGCCAGCACGGCCTCCGCGTCACGCCCTGCCTGGAGGCCCGTCACGCGGCCGCCCCGTCGCTCACGTCGGCCTGCGGTTCCCTCGGGCGCCCGCGGCTGAGCACGATGACCGCGACGACCACCAGGAACGCCGCGAACAACCAGGTGCCGACCTGTGGATCGACCAGGCGTGCCAGGACCGCGCCGCCCGGTGAACAGACGGCGGCGGTGATGCCGACCGTCAACCCGACGCGCAGGTCGACCGCGCGGCGCCGCAGGTTCGCGACCGTCCCGGACACCGACGTCGGCACCATCGTGAGCAGCGACGTGCCCTTCGCCAGCAGGTCACCGGCGCCGAGCACGACCTCGAGGCCCGGCACGATGACGACCCCGCCGCCGACCCCGACCAGCCCGGACAGCACACCCGACAGCAGCCCGAGCAACAGCAGGACGATCGCCTCGACGACCCCGAAGTGCACCTCGCCACCGCGGGTCGGCACCGTGGTGAACAGCGACACGAGCACGACGGCGATGAACCCCACGAAGATCCACGGCAGCACGCGGAGCGGCAGGGCACGGAGCAGCCGTGCGCCGATCGGGGCGCCGATGACGCTGCCGATCGCCAGGGTCAGGGCCGCGAACCAGTGCACCTCGCCCTGCACGGCGTACGCGATCGCCCCGACGACGGCCGCGGGGGCGATCGCCACGAGCGAGGTGGCCGAGGCCCGTCGTTGGTCCATCTGTGCGAAGGCCATCAGCGCCGGCACGACGATGACCCCACCGCCGACGCCGAACAGTCCGGACAGCACCCCCGCCAGGACCCCGATCGCCACCAACACGATCCCGGTCCCGCCACGCTTCCTCATCCCGCCCAGGCTATCCGCGCCGCGGGCTACGACGCAGCCAGCGCCCGCTCGTCCTCGTGCACGAGCTGGTGCACGCGCTGGTACGAGACGCCGAGGACGACAGCGATGTCCCGCAGGGTGAGGCCGTCGTCCTTCAGCGAGACAGCGATCGCTCGCCGCAGCGAGAGCGCTCGAGCCTCCTTCGCCTCGGCCTCGGCCCGCAGCGCCGTGGCTTCCTCGAGCGAGCGCGCCAGGTCAGGCTCGAGCTCGGCGCGGATGACCACGGTGACGTCATCCTGATCGACCCCTGCGACGAAGCCGATCCGGGACAGCGGGCTCCTCGCACCGTGCGAGGCCCTTCATCGAGTGAGCAGAAAAGGTCGAGTGCCCTCGAGCCACCCGACCTTTTCTGCTCACTCGATGCGCGGGGCGAGGACGCGTGCGACACACGCGACGTGCGAACGACGAACGACTCCCCGCCCGCGTCAGCGGAAGTGCATGTTCTTCAGCGGGTCGACGAGCACGCCGTTCCGCCGCGTCTCGACGTGCACGTGCGGCCCCGTCGACTGCCCGGTGTTGCCGGACTTGGCGATCTCGGTGCCGAGCTTCACGATCTGCCCCTGCTTCACCTCGATCTTGCTGAGGTGCGCCGTCAGGACCGTCGTCATGCCGTACGTCACGACGATGTAGTTGCCGTAGGCCCCGTCGTTCGCGACCGTCCGCGTCACGGTGCCCGTCCCCGAGCCGTACACGGGAGTGCCGACCGGCACGGGGGCGTCGGTGCCCTGGTGGTAGCGCGGGACGTGCCCGGCGCCGCGGTCGTCGCCGTACCGCCCGGTGATCTTCGTGCCGTTGACGGGCCAGGCCAGGCCGGTGACCGGTCGGCTCGACCAGACACGGGTGTCCTTCGCCCCGTAGAGCACCACGTTGCCGTCGACCTGCACGAGCAGGTTGCCCGACCCGGCGGTGCTGGTGCGGGAGCTCCAGATCGCGACCTTCTTGCGCGACGCGTCACGGGTCCAGATGACGAAGTTGCCCTTGGTCTGCAGCTCGGCCCAGGCGCCCGGGTGGCCGCCGGTCCGCGACTGCCAGACGACCCGTCCGCTGACCTTCTGCACCAGGTTGCCGTCGGTGCGCATGTTGAGGATCCGCGTGTTCGAGGTGTCGGAGCGCAGGACCGTCCCGCCGAGGATCCTGTTGCCCGACGCGACGCGGTCCTGGAACCCGGTCCAGCCCACGACGACGGCCTTGCCGGCGAGCAGGGCCATCGTGCCGTCGGCGCGGACCTTGAACGCCGTGGAGCTCGCGGTGCCCGCCGACGTCCAGCGCACCAGGCGCTTGCCGTTCCGGGTGATGTCGAGGGCGCGGTCCTTGCGCACGACGGCGATCGCCCCGGAGTTGCCGGCGGTGTTCGACGCCCACAGCACGCGGTTGCCGATGCCGTACTCGACCAGGTTGCCGTCGCCCTGCATGATGAGCTTGAACTGGCCGTTCGGCGACGTGACCTGGTCGCCGGGCAGGATCTTCGTGCCGGCGGGGACCGAGCCGACCCAGACGGCAGAGGCCGCTGCCGGTTCGGCCGTCGCGACGGCTGCCCCGGCCGCCAGGGCCAGTGCCATCACGGCGCCGGCGATGCGTGGGAGTCGGCGCGCACGAGCGACGGTCGACGGAGTGGTGGTCATGGATCCCCTGCCTCGGGCCGACCACACGAGCGCGCGGCCGTTCGGCGCTCGCCCTGCACGAGTCGCCGAACGATGTTCGCTTTTCTGCACGGGGTGCACAACCCCGCGGACGGGGGGTCTCCAGCACCGGACCGGTCACCGCGGGACAGGATGGGGGCATGCCGACGCCGAATCCTGCCTTCGTCCAGCCCCCTGCGCAGACCACTCGACCTGACCTGCGGGGCACGTTCGGGATGGCGGCCTCGACGCACTGGATCGCGACGGCGACCGCCCAGTCCGTGCTCGAACGTGGTGGCAACGCGTTCGACGCGGCCGTCGCCGGGGCCTTCGTCCTGCACGTCGTGGAGCCGCATCTCAACGGCCCGGGCGGTGACCTGACGGCGGTCTTCGCGACGGCCGCGAACCCCACGCCGACGGTGCTGGTCGGGCAGGGTCCGGCTCCCGAGGGTGCGACACCGGAGCACTACCGCGCCGAGGGGCTCGACCTGGTCCCCGGCTCCGGCGCGCTGGCCGCGGCCGTCCCCGGCGCGGTCGACGCCTGGCTCCTGCTGCTCCGTGACCACGGCACCTGGGAGCTGGCGGACGTCCTCGCGCCGGCCGTCGGGTACGCCCGCGACGGCCACCCGGTCACACCGGCGGTGGTCCGGACGATCACGACCGTGCGGGACCTGTTCGAGGAGCACTGGCCCACCTCCGCCACGCAGTGGCTGCCGGGAGGCGCGGTGCCGGTCCCCGGGGACCTGGTGCGCAACGAGGCGCTCGCCACCGTGCTCGACCGACTGGTCGACGCCGGTTCGGGCGCCGGCAGCCGGACCGGCCGCATCGACGCGGCTCGGTCCGAGTGGGCGGAGGGGTTCGTCGCCGAGGCGATCGACCGGTTCGTCCGCGAACCGCACCGGCACGCATCGGGCATCGACCATGCCGGCGTCATCCGCGCGTCCGACCTGGCCGCGTTCCGGGCCTCGTACGAACCCGCGACGACGGTGGCGTTCCGGGGCTGCACGATCGCCAAGACCGGCGCGTGGGGCCAGGGCCCGGCACTGCTCCAGACCCTGCGGCTGCTCGAACCGCTCGACGACGCCCTGCTCGACCCTTCCACCGAGCTCGGTGCGCACACGATCGTCGAGGCGCAGAAGCTCGCGCTCGCCGACCGCGAGGCCTTCTACGGCGACGGCGAGGTCCCGCTCGACGTCCTGCTCTCCGACGCCTACGCCGACGAACGCCGCGCCCTCATCGGCGAGCGTGCGTCGGCCGAACTCCGGCCCGGCACGATCGCCGGGGTCGGACACGCCATGCCGCCGATCCGCACGTCCTCCGGCTCCGCCGCGGCGGCGGGCGTGGGCGAACCGACCGTGCAGGTCGCCCGCGACCGTGACGGCGACGTCCCCCCGGCTGCTCCGGTCGAGGACCGCGGTGAGCCGTTCGTGACCCCCGACGGCGAGACCCGCGGCGACACGTGCCACATCGACGTCGTGGACCGCTGGGGCAACATCGTCAGCGCGACCCCGTCCGGCGGCTGGCTGCAGTCCTCACCGACGATCCCGGAGCTCGGGTTCTGCCTCGGCACCCGCCTGCAGATGACGTGGCTCGAACCGGACACGGCCTCGACCCTGCGCCCCGGCGAGCGCCCCCGCACCACGCTGACGCCGACCCTGGTGCTCCGCGACGGGCAGCCGGTTGCGGCGCTCGGCTCCCCCGGCGGTGACCAGCAGGACCAGTGGCAGCTGCTGTTCCTGCTGCGCTGGATCGTCGGCGGGTACTCCCCGCAGCAGGCCATCGACGCCCCGGCCCTGCACACCACGTCGTTCCCGGGGTCGTTCTGGCCGCGCACCTGGGAGCCCGCGGGCCTGGTGGTCGAGGACCGCCTGGGCGACGAGGTGATCGCCGCGCTCGAGGCCCGCGGACACGTCGTCACGCGTGGTGGCGACTGGAGCCTCGGCCGGTTGACGTGCGTCACGCGCGACCCGGACACCGGTGTCCTCGGCGCCGCCGCGAACCCCCGCGGCAACCAGGGGTACGCCGCGGGACGCTGACCGGCGCTCGTTCCTTCCCAGAGCACCCGCGCTGGAAAGAGGGATCGGGCGTCCCTGGTCGAAACTTCTGACCAGGGACGCCCGATTCCACCTGGGACGCCCGAGCCCGGCTCAGAGCGTCGGGACGACGACCGCGCGGCCCGAGAGCTCGCCGGCCTCGAGCTTCCGGTACGCCTCGAGCGCGTCGGACAGCGCGTACCGCTCGACGTCGGGCACGATCTGCCCGGCGCGGTACATCGCGACGACCTCGTGCAGGTCCTCGATGGTGCCCCAGTAAGTGTTCGTGATCGTCGACTCGTACGGCGTCGCGAAGAAGTTCCACTCGGTGGTGCCGCCCGCGATCCCGACGACGGTGAACCGGCCGCCGACCGCCATCGAGGCCTGCGCGACCCCGATCGTGGGAGTGGCTCCGACGAAGTCGAACGCCGCATCGACACCGCGTCCGCCGGTGATCTCGCGGATGCGCTCCGCCTGGTCCCGGCCACCGGGGACGGTGATCGCGCCGCGGGCGGCCGCGCGGTCCATCGCGTCCTGCTTCATGTCGGTCGCGATGACCGTGGCGCCGGTGAGCGCCGTCAGGATCTGCACGGCGATCTGCCCGAGGCCACCGAGCCCGACGACGAGTGCGAAGCGACCGCCCCCGGCCAGGTTCGGCAGGGAGTTCTTGATCGCGTGGTACGGCGTGAGGGCGGCGTCGCTCAGCGGTGCGGCGGCGACCGGGTCGGCGTCGCCGAGCGGCACGAGGTTCCGCGCGGGGACGCTGACGTACTCCGCCATGCCGCCGTCGCGACCGAGGCCGATGCCCATGTACGGGTTCGTCGCGGCGTTCTCGCAGTAGGTGTCCTGGCCCTTCGAGCAGTACGAGCAGTGCCCGCAGCCGACCGGTCCGTAGACCAGGTAGGCGTCACCCTCGGCGAAGCCCGTCACCCCGTCACCGACGGCCTCGACCCAGCCGGAGTTCTCGTGGCCGAGCACGAAGGCGGGGGCCTGGGCTCCCGGCTGCCCCTGCTGGAACTCGCGGTACACGGCGACGTCGGAGTGGCAGGCACCGGCGCCGGCGACCTTGAGCAGGACCTCACCGGGTCCGGGTGCGGGCTTCGGGACCTCGGTCAGGGACGGGAAGGTCTGGTACTGCTCGAACACGACGGCGCGCATGGGTGTCTCCTTTGATCGCCCTTCACGCTACACCTGTCGTCGTGGACGACATGTGTCGTCCAGTTGCCGCGAGATCGCGTCCGCCGCCGAACAGACCGCGGTCGAACCGTGCTCCGCCCGGACGGGGCCGGCTCGCGGCCATACCCATCACCACGAGCCAGCCGATCGGTCCGGTGAACACGAGGAGCAGGATCCACAGCCCGGTGTGGTCCCGGTCGTGCAGCCGCCGCACGAGCAGCGACCACCGGGGCACGATGGTCAGGATCGTCGGGACGAGCAGCACCAGGTCCCACCCGTCCGGCCAGACCTCCCGGTTGCCGGCCCCCCAACCGAACGACCCGTCCCGCCCGCGGTCGACCAGGTCGAACGAGACCTGCGGTGAGGGGACGGCTCCGAACGGGTCGACGTACAGCTCCCACCGCCCTCCGGTCCCGTGCACACCGACGACCCAGAGCGCGACCCCGGCCAGCGCGAGCTCGAGCGCGATCACCCACCAGAACTCCGAACGGCTCGCCCGTCCGTGGAACCGCCACCCTTGCGTCCAGAACCGCAGCCAGGCGACCACCGGGTTCGTCACGTCGGCCGGACCCTGTTCGAGCACGGACCTGCGGAAGTTCACGGCCTCACTGTCCCCCATGCGCCCGATCGTAGGGCAGACCTGCGTCTTCACCGTGAGCCGGTTGCGAGAACGAGCGTTCTCGGATTGACTCGGGAGCGGTGGTCCCATTCGGGACCACTCCCCCACACGAAAGGAGCGGGCATGCCCACTCGCACCGCACGCACCGCCTGGAACGGCGGCCTCGAGGACGGTTCCGGCCAGGTCGAACTCTCGAGCTCGAAGGTCGGCACGTACGACGTCTCGTTCCCGAAGCGCACCGCCGAGGACGCCGGCGGCACCACGAGCCCCGAGGAGCTCATCGCCGCCGCCCACTCGGCCTGCTACGCCATGCAGTTCTCCGCCGTCCTCGGCGAGGCCGGCGGCACGGTCGAGGCCCTCGACGTCAAGGCCGACGTCTCGCTCGGCCCGGACCCGGACGGCGGCTTCCGCCTCACCGGCATCGTCCTGACCGTCAGCGGCGAGGTCTCCGGCATCGACGAGGCCGCCTTCCTCAAGGCCGCCGAGGACGCCAAGGCGACCTGCCCCGTCAGCAAGGCACTGACCGGCGTCGAGATCACGCTGCACGCGACCTTCGAGCAGTAGGCGCGCGAAGCAGGAACCGTCACGACGTGACGGACGGGAGGCCCGGTGCCAGCTGGTACCGGGCCTCCCGTCCGTCGCCCACCTACGCTGGGTGCCGTGCCCCGATTCCTCGCCACCCCGACCCTCGTCGCCCTCTGGCTCGGCCTGCTGACCGTCGTGGTCGGGGTCGTGTTCGTGTTGACGGCGCCGTCGGCCTCAGCGGAATGGTTCGCGTACGCGCCCCTGGCCCACGTCACGTTCGTCCCGAGCGTGCGCCCGTGGCAGCTGACGGTCGGACCGGTCCTCGTGCTGGTGGGCGCGGTCGTCGCGGCGTTCGCCCTCGGCAGACTCAGCGCGCGCCGCCGGAGCTGATCCGGACGCGTCCAGCGGACGTCCGGACTCAGCTGCCGTCGACTGGCACCATGGCGGGATGGCCGAGCAGCACCCCCCGGGCCCGCACAAGCCGGGCCGCCCGCCCCGGCCACGCCGGCGCAGTCTCGCGCAGCACGACCTGCGCGACGCACGGGCCCGGCTGCGCGGCACGATCTACGAGCACGTCGAGCCCGACGCCAAGGGGCGCGACCAGTACACGGCGACGCAGATCGTCGACTTCTGCCTCGACCTGGCCGAGGTCATGCTCGCCTCCGGTGCCGACACCCGCAGCGTCGAGACGGCCGTGGTGGCGGTCTCGACGAAGTGGAACCTCGCCCCGCTCGACCTGGACTTCTCCGGCAGCTCGGTGACCATCCAGTACGCCCCGGCCGACGTCCCGCCGCTCGTCAAGGTCCGGACGGTCAGCTCCGACGGCTCCGACCTCGACCGGTTGGCGCGGGCGAACCAGATCGTCGACGACCTGATCCACGACGAGCGCGACATGACCTCGGCGGTGAGCGCCCTCGTCGCGGTGCTGCGGATGCCGCCACGCTGGCCCACGTGGCTCGCCGACGTGGGGCTGTCGATCCTGGGCACCTCGATCGCGATGCAGGCCGGCGGCGGGTGGCGAGCGGGCATCGGAGCGTTCGTGCTGATGTTCGGGATCATCCTGTCGGGGCGCTGGCTGACCGGCCGCGGCTACCCGCAGTTCTTCGTGTCCGGGGCGCAGGGGGCGGTGGCGTCCGTGATCGGCACCCTCGCGATCGGCGCGGGTGTGCTGCACCCGGCCGGCGCCGCGACCATGGTGGCGGCGCTGGTGGTCCTGCTCCTGCCGCACGTCGCGCTCGTGACCTGGGCCCAGGACGCGATCTCCGGGTTCCGGGCGATGGCGGTCGCCCGCGCGTTCTACATCGGGCTGGTCATCGCGGCGATCGTGGTGGGGGTGCCCGCCGGGATCGCGATGACGAAGTGGCTGCACCTCGAGGTCGACCCGTCCGGCATCGTCACGCAGACGCTGCCGTTGTGGGCCTCGCTCTCGCTCACCGTGGTGTCGGCCGGGGCGAACTGCTTCGTGCAGCAGGCCAGCGCGCGGGTGATCCCCGTCACCGTGGTGTTCTCGGTCGCCGCGGGTGCGTCACTGTGGGGGCTGCGGCAGCTCGGCCTGCCGCTGCTCGGTGCGACGTTCCTGGCGGCGGTCCTGCTGGGCGTGCTGTCGACCTACGCGGCGGTCCGGATGCGGACGGCCGTGGCGGCGATCGCGGTGCCGGCGTTCTGCGGAGCGCTCCTGCCCGGTGTCGCCGTGTCCGACGCCCTGCTGAACTTCATGTCCGGTTCGTCGAGCGCGGCCCTCGACTTCGTGGCGGCGGTGTCCGTGGCGCTGGGGATCGGCGCGGGCCTGGTGCTCGGTGGGCTCTTCGCGACACCGGGTGCCCGGCGAGCACTCCGACGCACCCGTCGGGTCGTCGTGCACTCCGTCCACAACGACACCAGGGCACTGCGGGTCATCCGGGACACCGGGTACGACCCCGGCGACGGGTCGGTGCCGCGCGGGTCGCGGAGCGGTGGTGCCGGCGGCGCGTCGTGAGCGCGGCGGGGTGCGCTCGGTGAGCAGAAGACGTCGGGTGCGGTCATCGCACCCGACGTCTTCTGCTCACTGAACGGGCTCGGTCGACGTCAGCCGGCGTCCGAGACCGCGCTCGACACCGCGGTCGGGGCGTCGTACTCGCCGTCCGGGATCGCGCGGAGCGCCTCGAGGACGTCGTCCGGAGCGCCCTCCTGCTCGGCGGTGGAGACCACGTCGTCCTTCGAGGCCGGGTAGTCGATGCCGCTCAGGTACTTCTGGACCTGGATGGGGTTCGGTGCTGCCATGTCGGTTCCTTCCGTCGGGTTACGACACCCGGGGTACCCGCGGTGCGCTGCACGACGACGCAAGGAACGCGCTCCGTGGACGAACCGCCGGTCAGAGTTCCCAGCTGCCCGAGCCGTCGTCGTCCCACATCGCCAGACGGCGGGCAGCCTGCGGCTCGTACCGATCCATCCAGCCGCGCTCGAACCGGGCGACGGCACGGTCGAACGCCGCCACGAGGTCGAGCTCGGCACGCAGCAGGGCCTGCAGCTGCAGCCCCTCGTACAGCGCGATGAGCTGCTCGGCGCCGCCGAACACACAACGCCGGGGCACCAGCACCCCGGTACGGGTGGCGGCACAAGGGGGGACAGACCCGGACGTCGAGCCGGTTCGCGGCCGTCCGTGCGACCATGCGGGCATGACCCCGAACGACCCCACAGCCCAGGGACTCGCCACCATGGCCTCCGCCGGGTTCGAGTTCGGCGGCGATCCCGACCAGGTGGCGCACGACGTCCGGGCCATGTGGGAGCAGCTCGGCCGGCCCGTCGGTGCCTTCGAGGCGGCGGCTCGGGCCATCGCGGTGCTCCCCCAGCGCCCCGAGGTACCGATCGCCGACCAGGCCCGGCGCCGCGCCTTCGAGCAGGCGATCGGCATCAACCCCGTCGAGGTCGAGCTGGCCGCCGCGATGTCCGCGCGCGAGCTCCTCGAGCGGATGGCACGCTCCGTCACCTGCTGACGCGACCAGACGCCGTCGACCCGACCACACGGACGACGGGAGGCGCGGTGCCCACCGGCACCGCGCGTCCCGTCAGGGTCCTGTCAGAACAGGCGCCCTACGGCGTCGGCATCCCACCGTCGACGTGCAGCGTCTCGCCCACGACGTACGACGACTCACCGCTCGCCAGGAACACGTGCGCCGGCGCGAGCTCTGCCGGCTGGCCCCAGCGACCCAGGTAGGTCTGCTCGCCCGCGCTCGGCAGCGCCTCGGGCGGCTGGCCGCCGGCCGGCTGCAGCGGCGTCCAGATCGGGCCGGGAGCGACCGCGTTCACGCGGATCCCCTTCGGCGCGAGCTGCGCGGCCAGGCCCTTGGCCATGTTGTTCACGGTCGCCTTCGTGGCCGCGTAGTGCACCAGGTGCGGCGACGGAGCGTACGCCTGGATCGACGTCGTGTTGATGATCGTGGAGCCGGGCTGCAGGTGCGGCACGGCTGCCTTCGTGATCCGGAACGTCGCGTAGGCGTTCGTCTTGAAGGTCTCGTCGAACTCCTCGTCGGAGATCTTGGTGATGTCGTCGACGTTCTGCTGCTTGCCGGCGTTGTTCACCAGGATGTCGAGGCCGCCGAGCTGCTCGACGGCGTCGGCCACGAGCTGCTCGCAGACCTGGAGCGAGGTGATGTCGCCCGGCAGCGCGACGGCCTTGCGGCCGGCTGCCTCGATCAGGCTGACGATGCGGTCGGCGTCCTCCTGCTCCTCGGGCAGGTACGAGATCGCGACGTCCGCACCCTCACGGGCGTAGGCGATGGCGACGGCGGCACCGATGCCGGAGTCGCCACCGGTGACGAGCGCCTTGCGGCCGGTCAGACGACCCGAGCCCCGGTAGGTGTCCTCACCGTGGTCGGCGGGGACGTTCTGCGCCATCTCCCCGTCGGTGCCGGCACCCTCGAGGTACTGCTCGTCGGGCTTCTTGTCGGCGTACATCTTCGTGGGGTCCTGCATCACGTACTGGTCAGGCCCGGTCTGGTCGTTCTGGTGGTCCGTCATGCCGCCGACGGTACGCAGGGGGTCGCTGCGGGCCGTCCAGGAGGCTGTCCCCCGGTGCGCGGAGCGGCCTGCGCCCGCCGTCCGCTCCGGTCCGGGGCCGCAGGTGCGTGATCCTCGTTTGTCACGGTCCGGTGACGGGCCGGCCCCGATTCGGTAACACCTGTCGTTCTGCCCCGACCGAGGTCGTACCGTCGAACGGTGACTCCTCGGACCCTGCTGGCGCTCGGCGCCGCCGTGCTGGCCTTCTCGGCCGGTGCGCTCGCGTTCGACGGCACCACCGGGCTCGGCGTCGACGTGGCCGTCGCTGCCGAGACCTCGCACGACGCCGCTCCGGTCCACGTGACGAACGCGGACCTCCGCCGTGTGGACTCGATCGAGCTCGACGCCGAGGCCCTGGTGCTCCGGGACGGCGACGACACCGTCGTCGAGTCCTCGATGCGCGACTCCGGCCTGACCGTGAGCGTGCTGAACCGGCTGCTCGGCACCCCGTCGCGCACGCAGACGGCCGAGGGCGACGGCGGGGCGTGCTTCCCCGCGGGCACCACGTACACCTGGGGCGGCGCCGTCCGCGTGGCAGCCCTGACGACCGACGCCGCGGCCGGCAACGCCGTCGAGATCCGGGTGTTGCGCGACGCGGTCCGCAGCACCTTCGGCAGGCAGATCGAACTGACCGGCCCGGACGGCGTCCGGGTGGGCGACGACATCGGGAACGAGATCGCCGACGCGCCCCGCTCCGAGCGCGTCTCCTTCGGATCGGACGACTCGCGTGCCTGGCAGCTCCTGCTCCGCGAAGGGTGGGCGGACCGGCACCACGACGACGGTGACGACCACGAGTCGGGCAAGCGCACCGACGATGCCGGGACCAACGGGGTCTCCGCGCTGACGAACGAGACGACCGTCACGGTGCTCGGCTCACCGATGCCCGTCCACGCGCAGCGCAGCTGCTGACAGCGAGCAGAGCGCAGCTGCTGAACCGGTTCAGACCCGCAGGGTCGTGATCACCGGGAAGTGGTCGCTGGCGAACCAGGTCTCGGGGCCGTCGTGGTCGATCACCACGCGGTCCACGGCGTTGACGCCCCGGGTGAGCACCCAGTCGATCCGCTCGGCCGAGTCGACCGGCGGCTGCCAGTCGTTGAACGTGGCGGTGCGGTCGGACGGGTCACCCGCAGCCAGCCAGGCGTCTTCGAACCCGGCTTCGGCGAACACCCGCGATGCCGTGCCGGTGCCCGCGGGTTCGTTGCAGTCCCCGGCGAACACGACCGGCCCGGTGGTGCCGGCCAACCGTTCGGCGATGAGCGCGGCGCTCCGGCCCCGGACCTCGTCACCGTGCGGCCCGGGCTCGTGGTCCAGGTGTGTGGTGAGCAGGGTGAACGCGGGACCCTCGGCGTCGAGGAACCGGGCG
This sequence comes from Curtobacterium sp. 8I-2, assembly GCF_902506155.1. Lineage (NCBI taxonomy): Bacteria > Bacillati > Actinomycetota > Actinomycetes > Micrococcales > Microbacteriaceae > Curtobacterium > Curtobacterium sp. 8I-2. The sequence continues at coordinate 38,177 of NZ_LR732826.1, read as the reverse complement.
TGGTTCGCGATCCGCGGGTACAGGCTGCCCCAGGTGTTCGAGACGGGCTCGTCCGGGGTGTCCGACAGCCAGAACGACCCCTCGTCGGACGGGCGGAAGCGGTCGCGGCGGTAGAAGACGGCCGCGTGCTCGCCGGCGTCGCCGCCCTCGCGCCCCTGCCCGACGTCGGCGTGGTCCGGCAGACCGGCACGCAGGTCGTCCATCTGGTGGGCGAAGGCCTCTTGCACGCACAGCACGTCGGGGTCGTGTCGACGGATGACGTCGAGCACGACCGGTAGTCGGGCCGGCCAGTCGTGCGCGGGGTCCGGGTTCTTGATGTTGTAGGTCATCAGGACGATCGGGCGTGCGGCGCTGGTCACTCCACGAACCTACCGACCGGTCCCCCGGCGGGTTCCCATCAGTTGATGCAGGTGCCCTCGGTGCCGTAGTTGTGCACGTCGGTCGACTTGGGCGTCGGTTCCTTCGCGGGCTTCTTCGTCGGCTTCGAGCCCGAGCCGCCGGTCGCCGGCGTCGAGGCCCCGGCGCTCGGCTCGGTCGCGACCGGCTTCGCGGTCTTGCCGTCGGTGCCGAGCACCAGGGTGACACCGGTCACGCTGGCGGTGCGGACGGCGACGGCGCCGGGGACCGCGGACACGACGGCCTTCGCCTGCGCCTCCTGGCCGGCGGGGTACTGCACCTGCGTCGTCTTCGTCGTCGCGGACGAGCCGGCCGGCGGGACCTGGAAACCGCGGGCGGTCAGGACCTGGCCGGCCGCGGTCGCAGCACCCTCGACCCCGCTGCCGTTCAGCACGGTGACCGAGGTGTTCGCGGGCTGCGCGCGGCGGGCCTTCGTGTACGCCTCGGGCTGCCCCACCAGGCCCTGCACGAACGCGGGCAGTCCGACGGTGTCGACCTCGACGATGGACAGCGGCGAGCCGTTCACGTAGATGGTCGGGGTGCCGAGGGTCGGGATCGTGGCCGACTGGATGTTGCCGGGCCGCAGGTTGCGCATCTGCGAGGCGAGGTCGATCAGGTCGGTGTCGGTCTGGATCGATCCACCGACGGCCTTGAGGATGTTGCCCATCTTCACGGGGTTGAGCAGCGTGCCGGCCGACGTGACCTTCCGTGCCTCCTGCGACAGGAAGTACTGCTGGCGCACGTTGCGGTCCAGGTCGCCGTTCGGCAGGCCGTGGCGCTGGCGCACGAAGGACAGCGCCTCCTTCGCGTTCAGCGAGGACTTGCCCGCGGGCAGGTTGACGCCGGAGTAGGGGTCGTTCGTCGCCTGGTTCAGGCAGACCTCGACCGGTCCGAGCTCCTTGACCACCTGGTAGAAGCCGAGCAGCGAGACGCGGACGTAGTGGTCGATCTGCAGGCCGCTCAGGTTCTCGATGGTCTTGATGAGCATCTTCGCACCGCCGGTGTCCCCACCGCCGTTGAGCGTGCCGTAGTAGAAGGCGCTGTTGAGCTTGCCCTTGCCGACGTCGGGGATGTCGACGTACGAGTCACGGGGGAACGAGATCATCGTCGCCTGGCTGCCGTCGGCGCTGATGTGCAGCACGATCATCGTGTCGGTGTTCGTCGCACCGCCGTCGTCCTGGGTGCTGAGTTCGGCGAGCTGCTCCGGGGTGGCGTTGTCCGGACGGTGATCGTCGCCGACGAGCAGGATGTTCTGCGCCTTGCCGTCGACGTCGTCCTTCGTGTCCTTCTTGCCGGTGATCGCGTTGACGATCGTGACGCCGTCGGACAGCTGGTTGTACGCGTAGCCCGCGTACCCGACGCCCAGCAGGAGGGCCATCGTGAGCACCCCCGCGACGGCCGGGAACACCACGCCCGCCCGACGCTTCTGGCGCCCGTGGCGCGGCGTCGCGGCACCGCGGCGCGCGGGCTCGGTCGTCTGCTCGGGTTCGTTGCTCACCGGGAAACCATAACCGGCGAGTGGACGGACGACATGGGATGCGCCTGGAAGGTCACCCCGTAGTGGCCGTCACCACCTGAGTGACGGAACGGTGTCCGCGGTGCTGCCACGGGCCTCCTGTCCGTCACCGGTCGCGCTCGTGACGCTAGTCGCGCGACGGGAGCAGGTGGATCGCCTCCATGGCGAGCTCGGCGGCGATCGGGTCCTTCGCGACGACGGCGTCCTTGAGCTTCGTCAGCTCGGGCAGGATCACGTCGGCCGGCAGGAGCTCGGCGAGCTCCGGCACGCGGAGCTTGAAGGAGAGCCCGTCCGTGGTCGACGCGCAGAGCTGCACGAGCGACGGGTTGCCGCACGCGTCGGCCCACATCGCGTAGATGCCGGCACCGTCGCGCGCGACCTTGTCCTGCTCGTCGGCGCTCACCCGCGCGTGCACGTCGTCGAGCATCTTCACGATCTTCTTGCGCTGCGCGTCCGTGAACCGGGGCACCGCGAGCCGCACGACGCCGCCGTAGATCACACCGAGGGTGCGGTACGCGTCGAGGAGTTCTTCCTTCGTCGGTGCCGCGACCCGGGTGTAGCGGTTCGGCGCCATCTCGATGAGGCCGGCACGGGCGAGTTCGGCGAGGGCTTCGCGGATCGGCGTGCGGGACACCCCGAGCCACGCGATGAGGTCGTCGTCGTTGAGCCGTTCCCCGGGTTCGAGCGTGCCGTCCATGATGGCGTCGCGGATCTTGTCCTGCACCGTGTCACGGAGGAGCTTGCGCTCTGCGGCGGGCTGCGTCGAGGGAACTGGCATGGGCCTAGCGTGTCACATGTCAGGGCGCGTGCGCGAGAGGCGCGAGGGCCACCAGGCCCGGTGCCCGAGGTCGTACGCCAGTGCCGGCACGAGCAGCGACCGGACCACGATCGTGTCGAGCAGCACGCCGAACGCGACGACGAACGCGATCTGCACGAGGAACAGGATCGGGATGACGCCGAGGGCCGCGAACGTGGCGGCCAGCACGACGCCGGCGGACGTGATCACCCCGCCGGTCACCCCCAGGCCGCGCAGGACGCCCTCGCGCGGACCGTGGCGCAGTGCTTCTTCGCGCACCCGGGTCATGAGGAAGATGTTGTAGTCGACGCCCAGGGCCACCAGGAACACGAACGAGTACAGCGGCACGCTCGGGTCGGCGCCCGGGAAGTGGAACACGTGGTCGAAGACGAGGGCACCGACACCGAGGGCCGCCGCGAACGAGACGATCACGCTGCCGATCAGGACGAGCGGTGCGACGACGCTGCGGAGCAGGAGCATCAGGATCAGCAGGATCACGACGAGCACCACGGGGATGATGAGCGTGCGGTCGCGGATGCCGGTGTCGTTCGTGTCGACCGCCGTCGCGGTGACGCCACCGACGATCGCGCCCGGGTCGACCCGTTCGACGGCGGTGCGGAGGTCGCGGACGGTCTGCTCGGCGGCGTCGGAGTCTGCGGCGTCCGACAGGGTCGCCTCGAGCAGGACGTCGCCGCGGGAGACGGTCGGCGCGGCGCTGCCTGCGGTGTCCCCGGTCACCGGGACGGTGCCGGCGGGGCTGTCCTTCGCCGCGGCCACGACACCGTCGACCCCGTCGACCGCCGTGATCGCGTCGACGAGCTGGTCGAGGTCCCGCTCGGCGCCGATCACCTGCGCGGGGCTGCCGGAGCCGCCGGGGAAGTGGTCGGCCAGCACGTCCTGCCCGTCGCGTGCCTGGGACGACCCGATGATCAGGTCGCTCTGCGGCACACCGTCGGCCTTGAGCCCGAACAGGCCGGCGCCCATCGCGAGCAGTCCGACCGTGCAGACGATCCACACCACCCGCGAACGACGGGCGACGAGCCGGCCGACGCGTGCCCAGACACCACGGGCGTCGGGGCCGGTGAGCACGGGGTGGGCGCTGCCGTGCACGGGACGGAGGGGCCAGAACGCCGCACGGCGGAACGCGAGCAGCAGCGCGGGCAGGAGTGTCAGGGCGGCGAGCAGGCTGAACGCGATGCCGATGGCGGCGACGGGGCCGAGCGCCTTGTTCGAGTTGAGGTCGGACAGCAGCAGGCAGAGCACCCCGACGATCACCGTGCCGCCCGAGGCCAGGATCGGCTCGAGGCTCCCGCGCAGCGCGGCCTTCGTCGCGTCCCAGCCGGTGCGGTGGTCACGCAGGGCCTCACGGAAGCGCGCGGTGTACAGGAGCGCGTAGTCGGTCGCGGCACCGATCACCAGGATCGACAGGATCCCCTGCACCTGCCCGTTGACCGTCACGATGTCGGCCTTGGCGAGCCACCAGACCACGAGGATCGAGGCACAGAGGGCGAACGTGGCGGTCCCGAGCACCAGGACCGGGAGCAGGGGGGATCGGTAGACGATGATCAGGATCACGAAGACCGCGGCGAGCGCCACCCCGAGCAGCAGCCCGTCGATGCCGGCGAAGGCCTCGGTCAGGTCGGCGGTGAACCCGGCCGGACCGGTGACGTACCCGCGCACACCGGACGGCAGGGCATCGCCCACGTCGGCCCGGACGGCCTCGACCGCGGCGCCGGTCTCGGCGTCCTGGGTGAGCGTCGCGACGATCTCGACCGCATCGCCGTCCTTGCTCGGGATCACCGGGCTGACGGCCTCGACGTCCGCGCGGTCGGACAGCGTCGTGGTGAGCGCCTTCGCGTCGGCGAGGTCGGTCGAGGTCAGTCCCCCGTCACGCTCGAGGACGATGATCGCGGGTGCCCCGGACTCGTCGCGGAACTCCGAGGACCGCTCCTGCACCTTCGTGGCGTCGGCAGAGGCGGGCAGGAACGAGGTCTGGTCGTTGGTGGAGACCTCGGAGATCTTGCCGAAGAACGGACCGCCGACCGAGGCGATGCCGAGCCAGACCACGATGACGAGCGCGGGGAGGACGATGCGGAGGAAGCGGGACACGTCGGCGAGCGTACACCGATCGTCAGCATGCTGATTACTTGACGATCGCGCGCACCGCCCACCGTAGAATCACGACATGGAGGACACGACCGAGCAGTGGCCCCTCGGACGACTGCTGTCCGCGGCCGCACGCTCCGTCGAGCGGGACTGGGACGAACGACTCCGGGCCATCGGGCTCTCGCACGCCGCCGTCGTCGCGATCGACATCCTCATCCGGACCGGCCCGACCGGCGCCGACACCATCGCCCGCACGGCCCGGGTCCAGCCGCAGACGATGTCCCGCACCCTCGAGCGGATGGAGCGCGACGGCCTGGTCGAGCGCACACCGCACGCCGCGGACCGTCGCCGCCGCGTGGTCAGCGTGACGCCGGCCGGACGGTCGGCCTGGGAGACCGCGCGGCACATCGAGCGCGAGGTCCTGCCCGAGGACGCCGCCCTGCGGGTCGCGCTTCGCGAGGTCCTGGCGAAACCACAGCAGGACTGAAACGCTGTACTTGAAATACCACATGCGATAAGATCCTCGGGTCGGTTGCTCGCCGACCCGAACCCGCAGGAGTCCCCCGCATGTCCGAACGTCGCGCAGCCCGGGCGGCCGCTGACCACGCCCACCGCACCGCCATCCGCAGCACGCGCCGGCGACGGCCCTTCCTGGTCGCCCTGGTGGCGACGCTCGGCTCACTCGTCGGCATCGCCGTCGTGGTCGCCGTCGTCGCGAGTGTCTTCGTCGGCGGGCTCGCGCGGAGCTTCGACGCCGGTCGTGACACCATCGCCGACCCGTTCCCCGACGGAGCGCGGCCCAGCGCCACGGGCGGCGAGAACATCCTGCTCATCGGGTCCGACGCCCGCGCACAGGGCGGCCCCGAGGGTGCACAGCCCGAACTCGGCGGGCGGTCGGACACGCTGATGCTCGCGCACGTCCCCGCCGATCGACAGCACGTGTACCTCATGTCGATCATGCGTGACTCGTGGGTCGAGGTCCCCGGACACGGGCGGGCGAAGATCAACGCCGCGTACTCCTGGGGCGGGGTCGCCCTCACCACCCAGACCGTCGAACAGCTCCTGGACGTCCGGATCGACCACGTTGCCGAGATCGACTTCGCCGGGTTCGAGGACATGACCGATGCCCTCGGCGGTGTCACGGTCGACTCACCCGTGGCGTTCTCGGCGCGGGGCCACGACTTCACCACCGGGGCGAACCGGCTCGACGGGGCCGCCGCGCTCGCCTTCGTCCGGGAGCGTTACGCCTTCGCCGACGCCGACCACACCCGCGTCCGCAACCAGCAGGCGTTCATGCGCGGCGTCGTGGACGGGCTGCTGTCCCGCGACACCGTCACGAACCCCGGGCGCATCCAGGACTTCGTCACCGCGACGAGCGAGCACCTGTCGGTCGACGCGGGCCTGTCGTTCTCACGACTGGTCGGACTGGGCTGGTCGCTCCGAGGTGTCGGGGCAGACGACCTGGTGACCTTCACGGTGCCGACCGCGGGCTCCGGCACCTCGCCGGACGGGCAGTCGATCGTCAGGCTGAACGGGCTCGAGGTCTCCTCGCTGTCCCAGGCGCTCCGCTCCGACGACGTCGCCGGCTGGCTCACCGACAACCCGCAGTAGCCCCCGCCTCGCGCACGACGACGCCCCACGACTCGAGGTCGTGGGGCGTCGTCGTGTTCGGTCTGCGGAGAGATCAGGCGGGGAGCTGGAGCTCCTGGCCGGAGTAGATCAGGTTCGCGTCGTCGATGGTCGACGTGTTCGCGGCCCAGAGCTGCTTCCAGCCGCCCTCGATCTTGAGCTTCGTCGCGATCGTGTCGAGCGTGTCACCCGAGGCGATCGTGTACGTCTTGCCGCTCGTCTTGACCGGGGCCGGCTTGCTCGGCGTGGTCGCTGCCGGGGCCGGCGTCGACTCGGTGGTGCTCGGCGCGGCCTGCTGCGGGGCAGCCTGCTCGGCGGGGGCCGGAGCCGGAGCCGCCGGCTGCGGGGCGGCCTGCTCGGCCGGAGCCGGAGCCGGCGCGGGCGCCGGCGCGGCCGCTGCGGGAGCCGCACCGCTGGTGCCGCTCAGTCCGAGCTGGGCGGAGCATGCGGGCCAGGCACCCCAGCCCTGCGAGGCGAGGACGCGCTCGGCGACGGCGATCTGGGCCTCGCGGCTGGCGGAGGCGGGGTTGCCAGCGCCACCGTTCGCCTGCCAGGTGCCGAGGTTGAACTGCAGGCCGCCGTAGTAGCCGTTGCCGGTGTTGATGGCCCAGTTGCCGCCGGACTCGCACTGCGCGAGCTGGTCCCAGGTCGAACCGGACGCTGCGTTCGCGGGGGTTGCCGCGAGGCCGACACCGGTCGCGGCGATGCCGGCGAACGCCAGGCCGCCGACGATGGTGCGGGTACGGGAAAGCTTCTTCATGTGATTGCTCCACCGGGGTCACGAGCCGCATCTGCTGCGGGATCCACTGCCCACCCCGACCGATCGCGGTCAGTTGTGGGGTGCGCCACCGGGGGCAGTGGTCATCGGGCCGGCGGCACCTCGGTCGGCAACCATAGGAAACTCTTCACCGTTATCAAACTGAGACAAACGGTTCTACCCGTTCATGCTATGTACCCCTGGCGGAAACCTGTACGCCTCGATTCCCATGGCCATGGTCATCGACCCGTACCCGGGTACGTCACCTTGGCAATTCCCTGGCAATGACGACCGGGAGGCCCGGATCACGCCCGCGACAGGAGCGTGACGGCCTCGAGATGGCCGGTCTGCGGGAACATGTCGAGCACCCGGGCCCGTCGGAGCCGGAACGACGGCATGCGGGCCAGGTCCTTCGCCAGGGTCACCGGGTTGCAGCTCGAGTAGACGACGTGCTGCACGTCCGACTCCTCGAGCCAGGTCGACAACCGCTCGCCGATCCCGCGACGCGGCGGGTTCACCACGACGAGTTCGGGCACCGCATCCGGACGGGTCCGGAGGGCGTGCTCCGTGGCGTCGTCGGCGGCGAACCGGACGCCCTCGAGCCCGGCCTCACGCGCCGACTGCTTCGCCGAGCGGATCGCCTCGGCGCTCGACTCGATGCCGGTCACCGCGCGGCCGGGACGAGCGGCGTGCAGCGCGAACCCGCCGACGCCGCAGTACAGGTCCCACATCGACGCGGGATCGAGTTCGTCGATCCAGGTCGAGGCCTGCGCGTACAGCTCGGTCGCGACGCCGGTGTTCGTCTGGAAGAAGCTCTGCGGCCGCAGGTGCATCGTGATCCCGCCGAGGCGCATCGGCAGGGTCTCCTGCTCGGTGAGCACGACCTCGCGGTCGCCCTCGGTGACGGCCTTGTGCTCGGGCAGCAGGTTGGCGGTCACGACGACCGCGTTCGGCAGCGCGGCGCGCAGGGTGTCGAGGTGCTGTCGGAGTCGCGGCAGCTGCCCCTCCGAACGCAGCACGAACCGGATCATCAGCTCGCCGTCGGGCGACTCGGTGACCAGGACGTACTTCAGCTCACCGCGGCGTGCGGCGACGTCGTACGGGATCAGCCCCGCGGTGGTGACGAACCCGGCCAGGACGGGCAGCGCGTGCCGGATGCCGGGGGTGCAGATCCCGCAGTGCCGCAGGTCGACCCCGCGCTGCCGGTGGTCGAGGATGCCGACGGTCGGGTGCTCGACGGACCCGCCGACGACCATCTTCGCCTTGTTCCGGTACCCCGACTCCGGGCTCGTGATCGCCGGTGACCAGGAGACCGCACCGGGACCCCCGGCGGCCTCGACGGCGTCGTGCAGGAGCTCGCGCGTCCGGAGTTCCTTGTCGAGGACCTGGTCGGCGTAGGGCTGGCCCATGAGCGTGCACGACCGGCACACCCCGCGGTCGAAGTAGTCGCACTGCATGGCCGAGTCAGGATACGGCAGCGTCCCGCGTCGTCGTGGCGATCCGGTACACCGAGGTCGTCGCCGTCAGGAAGAGCGTCGTGCCGTCGTCGCCACCGAAGCACAGGTTCGACGTGACCTCGGGGACGGCGACCTCGCCGATGCGTGCCCCGGCCGGGTCGAACACGACGACGCCGCGGTGGGACGACGACCAGACGTTGCCGTGCACGTCGACCCGGATGCCGTCCGGCGCGCCTTCGCCCGGCTCGAGCCGCGCGAACACCCGACCGTTCTTCAGCAGGTCGCCCCGGCGGTCGTACGCGCGGATGACCGGCTCGTCGCCCGACGAGCTCGCGATGTACAGCACCCGCTCGTCCGGGTCGAACGCCAGGCCGTTCGGCTCGTCGAGGTCGGTCGCCACGGGCCGCAGGTCCTCGCCCGCCGGTCCGCACCGGAACACCCAGTGGTCGCCGTACTCGCGGACGCCGGGGTGTCCCTCGCGCGGCTGGGTGATGCCGTAGGCGGGGTCGGTGAACCAGACACCGCCGTCCCGCGCGACGACGACGTCGTTCGGGGAGTTGAACCGGGCGCCGTTCCACGTGTCGACGATCGGTGTGACGACCCCGTCGCGGTCACGCTCCACCCGGCGCAGGCCGTGCGAGCACTGCACGACGCTGCCGTCGCGGTCGAGCGTGCGGCCGTTGGTGAACTCGACACCGTCGGCGTACACCGAGGTCTCCCCGGAGTCGGCGTGCCACTGCAGGATCCGGTCGCCGGGGATGTCGGACCACCGCAGCGTCCGCGTGGTCGGGATCCAGCAGGGGCCCTCGGCCCAGGTGCTGCCGGTGGCGATGCGGTCGAGCGCGTCGGGGTCCGGCACGAGGTCGTCGAGCAGCACGGGTTCTCCTTCGAACGGGGTGCCCACACTACTTTCCTCAGGCTGCGGCGGCGGCCTCACTGCGTCGTCGAACGGCCTTCTCGATCGCGGAGATCGCGAAGCCGAGCAGGATCGACGCCACGACGGCGACGGTCGTGACGAGGAAGGGCTGCTCGCGGCTCCAGCGCCCGGTGGCCGCGGCGATGCCGACGCAGTACGCGGCCCACACGACGTCGGCGAGCACGCAGCTGACCAGGAAGCGCCGGAGATCGAGCCCGCTGTCCGCGCCGACCAGGTTCGTCGTCAACCGGCCCATCGGGATGAAGCGTCCGAGCACCGCGATGCGACCGGGAGCGGCGCGGTAGCGGCCGTCGATGGCGTCGCGGGCCGCGCGGACCTTCGGACGCGCGAACCAGGACCGCGAACCGAGGTCGACGGAGCGAGCCAGGTGGTACAGCCCGAGGTCGCCGAGGACCATGCCGATCGACGCCGCGACGACGAGGAAGAGCACCGGCACGAGCCCACCATCGCCACCGACCAGGAGCGTGCCGATCGCGACGACGAGTGCCTGGCTGGGGAGGAAGACCGCCACGCTGCCGACGGCGAGCACCAGGCCGACCACGAGGAAGGCCCACGGGGTGCCGACGAGCTGGACGACCAGGTCCTGTGCTGCGTCCACGACTCACCCTCCACGGGCACCGGAGGGAGCGCACCGGCCTCCATCTTCGCAGGTCGGCGGCGCGCCGCTCACGTCCGGTCGACGATCGCCCGCATCGCCGCGGCCGCGTCGTCCGGCCGTCCGTCCACCACGGCACCGGCGAGCGCGAGGTGGAGGCCGACGTCGTGCCGGTCCGGACGGATGCTCCCGCGTTCCAGCAGGACCTGGCCCACGACCCGGTGCAGGCGTCGGTACAGCGTGTTGCCGGACAGGTCGAGCACGAGCGCGTGGAGCCGCACGTCCGCGGTCACGAAGTCGGGGCGGTCGTCGCGGGTCGCGGCGGCCGCGAGCTCGTCCGCGGTGGTGCGGAGCGCCTGCCGTCGGTCCGCACAGGCGTCGAGCGCCGCTCGCCGGGCTGCTGCGGCGGCCGCGGCGGGTTCGACCGCCGCGCGCAGCTCGCGGAGTTCGACCGCGACCCGGTCGCCGTCCGGGCCCCGCAGGCGCCACCGCACCACGCGCGGGTCCAGGACGTCCCACCGATCCGCATCGAGGACGGTGACGCCGACCCGGCGCCTGGCGGTGAGCAGGCCGAGGGCGACGAGGACACGCACCGCCTCGCGGACGATGCTGCGACTGGCACCCGTCCAGGCCACCAGGTCGTCGACGCTCCGGCGGCTCCCCGCGGCCAGGGTGCCGGAGACCACGGCGTCACCGACCTGGTCGAGGACCCGATCGAAGGTGCTCGTCACCGCTGGGAGACCGGCGACAGCACGAGCTCGTCCACGCGGACGTGAGCCGGCGCCCCGAGCACGAAGGCGACGGTCCGCCCCACGTCCTCCGGCTGGAGCATGCGCTGGCGGGCGGCCGCGTCGGGGACCTCCGGCCGCTGATCCAGGAAGTCCGTCGCGACGTCGCCCGGGCACAGGTGTGTGGCACGCACGCCGTGCTCGGCCTCCTGCTGGTTCAGGCTCCGGACGACCGATCCGAGCGCGGTCTTGCTCGCCGAGTACGCCACGCCGGCCCCGGGCTGGAAGGACCACCCGGCGTACGAGGACACGACGACCACGACACCGCCGGACGAGCGGAGTGCCGGCAGTGCGGCGTCCACGACGGTGACGGCCGCGGTGAGGTTCGTGTCCACGATCGCCCGGAAGTCGGTCAGCGACTGGTCGTCCCACCGGCGTCGCGGGGCGTTGAGCCCGGCCGCCAGCAGGAGTCCGTCGAGCCGGCCGTGCCGCTCGAGCACGACGTCACGTGCGGCGGCCACGGCTGCGGGGTCGTTCGCGTCGAGGGGCAGGACGTCCGCGGTCCCGCCGGTTGCCCGGATGGCGCCTGCGACCTGCTCGAGTCGGTCCGCGCGACGCCCGCTCAGCACCACGGTCCAGCCGTCCCGTGCCGCCGCCTCGGCACCCGCGGCCCCCATGCCGCTGCCCCCACCCGTGACCCAGAGCACACGCTGATCCGTCATGCTCGAATAGTATGCCTATTCAAGGCACCGACGACGGGAGCAACGATGCACCTCGACCTGACCGACCGCGTGGTCGTCGTGACCGGCGCAGCGCGCGGGATCGGCCGCACGCTCGCCGACCGTCTCGTCGACGAAGGGTGCCGCGTCGTCGCACTCGACCTGGCCTTCGAACCGGACTTCCCGCTCGAGCACGTCGTGTGCAACGTCGCCGACCCGGCGTCCGTGCGCGACGCCGTGGACGAGGTCGTCGGGCGGCACGGCACGATCGACGTCCTGGTGAACAACGCCGGCATCAACGTCACGGGCACGGTCGCCGAACTGCAGTGGGACGCCTGGCGCCGCTGCATGGACGTCAACCTCGGTGGCACGTTCCTGATGAGCCAGGCCGTCGCACCGGTGATGCAGGCGGCCGGGCGCGGTCGGATCGTCAACGCCGCGTCGTTCGCGGCGATCGTGCCGAGCGTCGGGAGCGCGGCCTACGCGGCGTCGAAGGCCGCGGTCGTCTCGTTCACCCGGGTCCTGGCGTCCGAGCTCGGCCCGTGGGGGATCACCGTGAACGCGTACGCACCCGGCATGGTGCCGACGGCGATGAACGGCTTCGCGACGATGCCGACCGAGGCACAGGACCGTCTGCTGGACACGCTGTCACTCCGCCGGTGGGAGACTCCGGACGACGTCGCCGACCTGCTCGTCTTCCTGGCGAGCGACGCCTCGGGGTACATCACGGGCACCCTGCTCGACGTCTCCGGCGGCAAGCTCGCGACCCAGATCCCCGCCCGCGCGCACGGTCGGACCTGAGCGGACTGCTGTCCGGCCGCACAGGTTCTCCACATGGCTCGCTTCGTAAGCTGTGAGAGCCCAGTGAGCCGGACTGCCGCCCGACCCCGAGGAGGTGCCCGATGGTCTTCGTCCTCGTCGCGTTCGCGATCGTCGCCCTGATCGTCCCCGCACTGACCCCCGTCCTCGGGCGCCGCGTCTTCTTCGTCGCAGCCCTCGCCCCTGCCGCCGCCGCGGTGCTGACGATCGCCCAGACCGACGCCGCCCTGCACGGCAGCGTCGTCGAACGGCACCAGTGGGTCTCCCAGCTCGACCTCGACGTCACGCTGCGGATGGACGCCCTGTCGTGGGTCCTCGCCCTCGTGGTGTCGATCGTCGGCGCGTTGGTGCTGGTCTACTGCGCCTCGTACTTCGAGCGGGACGAACCCGGGCTCGGTCGGTTCGCCGGGGTCCTGACCGCCTTCGCCGGCTCGATGTACGGGCTCGTGATCGCCGACGACGTGATCGTGCTGTTCGTCCTGTGGGAGGCCACGACGGTCTTCTCCTACCTGCTCATCGGGCACGACGCTGCGAAGCGCGCCAGCCGTGCCGCCGCCATGCAGGCGCTGGTGGTGACCACCGCCGGCGGCCTGGCGATGCTCGCGGGCCTCGTGATGCTCTCGGTCGCAGCGGGTACGACGTCGCTGTCCGGGATCGTCGCCGACCCCCCGAGCGGCACGGTCGTCTCGGTGTCGGTGGTCCTGGTGCTGCTCGGAGCACTGACGAAGTCGGCGATCGTGCCGTTCCACTTCTGGCTGCCCGCCGCGATGGCCGCGCCCACCCCGGTCAGCGCGTACCTGCACGCCGCGGCGATGGTGAAGGCCGGCATCTACCTGGTGGCCCGGCTCGCCCCCGCGTTCGCGCTGCTCGACGGCTGGCGCGAGACCATCACGCTGCTCGGTGTCGCCGGGATGCTCGTCGGTGGGTACCGGGCGCTGCGCCAGACCGACCTGAAGCTCCTGCTCGCCTACGGCACCGTGGCCCAGCTCGGGTTCCTCGTGCTCGCCGCCGGATGGGGCGCCCCCGCGGTCGCCCTCGGCGGGGTCGCGCTGCTCGTGGCGCACGCCGCCTTCAAGTCCACGCTCTTCCTGGTCGTCGGTGCGATCGACCACGTCGCCGGCACGCGCGACCTCGGTCGGCTCAGCGGGCTCGGCCGTGCCCGCCCGTGGCTGGCGGTCGTCGCGGTGCTCGCGCTGGTGTCGATGGCCGGGATCCCGCCCACGATCGGGTTCGTCGCGAAGGAAGCCGTGCTGACCGGCTTCACCGAGTCGCTGCACGGCCCCGACGCCGGCTGGGCGTGGTTCGCCCTGGCCGGCGTGACCGTCGGCTCGGTGCTCACCGTGGCGTACTCGCTGCGCTTCCTGTGGGGCGCCTTCGCCCGGAAGCCCGGCGTCGCGACCACCGAGCCGCACGCCCTGCACGGCCTCGCCGTCGTCCCCTCGGTCCTCGCGCTCACCGGCCTCGCCCTCGGCCTGCTCACCCCGGTGGTCGCGCACGGCATCGAGCCCGCTGCGACGACCGCGGCGCTCGGCGGCGGAGCGGTCCCGCACCTCGCGCTCTGGCACGGCCTGGAGCCCGCGCTCGGCCTGTCCGCGATCACCCTGGTCGGCGGCCTCGCACTGTTCGCCCTGCGCCGACCGGTCGAGGCGATCCAGCACCGGCTCGCCGGGTTCCCGAGCGCCGCGGGCACGTACCGGCACGGCATGCGGCTGCTCGACCGCGGAGCGACCGGGCTCACGGCAAGCCTGCAGCGCGGCTCGCTCCCCTACTACCTGACGGTGATCCTGTCGGTGTTCGTCGCCGGGGCGCTCGCCAACCTGGTGCTCGGTGGTCCGTGGGAGTTCCACGTCCGCTTCGCCGACTCGTGGGGCCAGATCCCGGTGATGATCGTGATGTCGATCGCCGGCATCGCGGTGCTCACGGCGAAGACCCGGTTCGCCGCCGCCGTCCTGGTCGGCGTCACGGGCTACGGCCTGTCGGTGCTGTTCGTCCTGCACGGCGCGGTCGACCTCGCCCTGACGCAGCTCGTGGTCGAGACGGTCACCCTGATCGCCTTCGTCCTGGTCCTGCGCCGACTGCCCCCGCGCATCGCGACGACGAACCCGTCGCGGTTCCGCATCGTGCGGGCCCTGTTCGCCGGGCTGGCGGGGCTGACGCTCGCGATCGTCGTCGTCGTCGCCGCCTCGGCCCGCACCGCGCGTCCCCTCTGGCCGGACCTGCCCGCGCTGACGAGCTCGTTCGGGCACGGTCTCAACGTGGTGAACGTCGCCCTCGTCGACCTGCGCGGCTGGGACACCCTCGGTGAACTCACCGTCGTGGTCGCCGCGGCCACCGGTGTCGCGAGCCTGATCTTCGTGAACTCGCGCGAGGACACCCTGCCCCGGCTGCGCGACCTGCCCGAGACCCTGACCGCGAACGGCGAGCGCACCGACGGTGAGCCCCGCGCCTGGCTACCGACGAGCGCCGCGATCCCGACCGGGCGCTCGGCACTGCTCGACGTGGTCGTCCGGTTGCTGTTCCACGGCCTGATCGTGCTGTCGGTCTACCTGCTGTTCGCCGGGCACAACGCCGCCGGTGGCGGGTTCGCCGGTGGCCTGGTCGCCGGCATCGCGCTCGCGGCCCGCTACCTGGCCGGCGGACCGGCCGAACTCGGCGCCGCGGCCCCGGTGCGCGCCGGTCGCCTGCTCGGCCTGGGGGTCGCGACGGCCGCGATCACCGCGATCGTGCCGCTGTTCTTCGGCCGCGAAGCCCTGTACTCCGAGTTCTTCGAGGCCACCGTCCCGGTCCTCGGCCACGTCGAGTTCGTCACCGCAACGTTCTTCGACATCGGCGTGTACCTGGTCGTCGTCGGCCTGGTGCTCGACGTCCTCCGCAGTCTCGGGGCCGAGGTCGACCGGCAGCGCCTCGAGGACGCCTCGACCCCGACACGCGACACCACCGAGGAGTCCGTCGGCGACACCCTCGATGCCCCCACCCCGGAAGGGAGCGCCACGTGACCGTCACCCTCGTCCTCGTGATCGCCATGGCGGTGCTGTTCTCGTGCGGCGTCTACCTGCTGCTCGAACGCTCCCTGACGCGGATGCTCCTCGGCTTCCTGCTGCTCGGCAACTCGCTCAACCTGCTGCTGCTGGTGATGTCCGGTGCCGCGGGCGACCCGCCGATCGGCAAGAGCGCCGAGGGCATCACCGACCCGCTCCCCCAGGCGTTCGCCCTGACCGCGATCGTCATCACCTTCGCCGTCAGTGCGTTCCTGCTCGCCCTGATCCACCGGTCGTGGCAGCTGTCCCGTGCCGACGAGGTCGAGGTCGACGAGGCCGACGCCGCGATCGGCCGCGACCGCGACGAGCCGGCCGACGAGGACCCGGAGACCACCACCGACGCAGAACAGGAGGCGACCCGATGACCTGGCTCGTCCCGCTCCTCGTCCTCGTCCCGCTGCTCGGTGCCGCGGTCGCGCTCGGACTCCTCCGGCACCAGAAGCTCCAGCGCGCGATCACCGTCGTGGTGCTCGTCGTGGCCCTGGCCGTCGCCGCCACGCTCATGGTCCTGGTCGACCGGCACGGCACGATCGTGGTGCAGGTCGGCGGCTGGGACGCCCCCTACGGCATCTCGCTCGTCGTCGACCGGCTGAGCGCCCTGCTGCTCACCGTCAGTGCGAGCGTGTTGCTGCTCGTCCTGCTGTTCTCGATCGGGCAGGGCCTGGCCGCCGACGACGAGGACGCCCCGGTCACGATCTTCTACCCGACCTACCTGGTGCTCGCGGCGGGTGTGCTCGACTCGTTCATCGCCGGCGACCTGTTCAACCTGTACGTCGCGTTCGAGATGCTGCTGGTGGCGAGCTACGTGCTCATCACGCTGGGCGGCAGTGAACAGCGTGTCCGGGCGGGCACGACGTACATCGTCACGAGCCTGATCGCGTCGGCGATCTTCCTCGCCGCCATCGGCCTGGTCTACGGCGCCACCGGCACAGTGAACATCGCCCAGATCAGCGAACGCGTCGCCGACCTTCCGGAGCACGTGCAGCTGCTCCTGCACACGATGCTGCTGATCGGGTTCGGCATCAAGGCGGCGGTGTTCCCGCTGGCGTTCTGGCTGCCGGACTCGTACCCGACGGCCCCGGCACCGGTCACGGCGGTCTTCGCGGGCCTGCTGACGAAGGTCGGCATCTACGCGATCATCCGGCTCGAGACGGTGATCTTCCCGCGGCCACAGCTCAACGAGGTGCTGCTGGTGGTCGCGGCGCTGACGATGGTGGTCGGGGTGCTCGGCGCGGTGTCGCAGACGGACGTCAAACGACTGCTGTCCTTCACGCTGATCAGCCACATCGGCTTCATGGTGATGGGCGTCGGCCTCGGCACCGTCGCGGGCACGGCGGCCGCGGTGTTCTACACGGTGCACCACATCGTCGTGCAGACCACGCTGTTCCTGGTGTCCGGCCTGATGGAACGCGTCGGCGGGACGACCTCGACCCGGTCGCTCGGCGGACTGCTGAAGGCCGCACCACTGCTGGCCGCCCTGTACCTGATCCCCGCGTTCAACCTGGGTGGCATCCCGCCGTTCTCCGGCTTCATCGGCAAGCTCGGCCTGTTCCGCGCCGCCGCCGAGGACGGGTCCCCGATGGCGTACGTCACCATCGGCGCCGGCGTCGTCACCTCGCTGCTCACCCTGTACGCGCTGATGCGGGTCTGGGACGCCGCCTTCTGGCGGCCGAAGCCCGCGGCCGAGGCCGCGGCCCCGCACGCGACGAGCGCCGAACCGCACGCCCACCTGCGGTCGCCGGAACCGGCGCCGCTCACCGTCTCCGAGGAGACGGGCGAGGCGTACCACCCGGGAGGCTCGGTGACGGTCACCGACGCACCGCACGCGGCCACCGCCTCCAGTCCGACCACCGGCGCGACCGAGGCGGTCGGCGAGGCCCCCGAGAAGGTGCGCCTGCCGCGCATGCTCGTCGGCGTGACGACCGTCGCGGTGCTCGGGTCCGTCGCCCTGACCGTCGTCGCCGGCCCGCTCTACGGCTACGCGACCCGCGCAGCGGAGTCGCTGGAGTCACCCGACCGCTACGTGCAGGCCGTGCTCGGAGGTGAGCGATGACCGACGTCCGCCGCATCTCGAACGCCAGGCGGATCGCACTGGCGTGGCGCTACGACGTGCCCCTGGTCGCGGGGCTCACCGTGCTGTGGGCGCTGCTCTGGGGGTCGTGGACCCCGCTGACGCTGCTCTGCGGCATCGTCGTGGCGCTCATCGTCACCCAGGCGCTGCCGCTCCCGCCGGTCCCGTTGTCCGCGCGGTTCTCGATCGTGCACGTGCTGCGGTTCCTGGTGGTGTGGTCCGGGCTGGTCATCGTGGCGTCGTTCCGGGTCGCCTGGGTCGCGTTCCGCCCGCGCGGTGTGCGGCGCAGCTCGATCACGCTCGTGCAGCTGCACTCCACGTCCGAGATGACCTTCACGCTCGCCACCCTCGCGGTCTCGCTCGTGCCCGGTTCGTACGTCGCCGACGTCGACCTGCGGCGCCGCCGGCTGCTGCTCCACGTGCTCGACACCGAGCGCCTGGAACAGGTCGACGACGAACGCCGGATGGCACTCCGGATCGAGGCCATGGTGATCCGTGCACTCGGGTCGAAGCAGGACGTCTCCGAGCTGTCCGAGCCGCTGCCGGAGGTGACCCGGTGAGCCCCGCCGTTCTGGTGATGGCCGTCGCCGTCGCGCTGGTGCTCGCGCTCCTGGGGGCGACGTTCGCCCTCGCGGTGTTCCGCATCGTGCGGGGTCCGACCATCCTCGACCGCATGATCGGGTCGGACATGGTGCTGACGACCGTGCTCGTGGTGATCGCCGCCGCGATGGTCGTCCGGCAGGACCTGACCGGCATCCCCGTGCTCGTGGTGATCTCGGCGACGAGTGTGTTCGCCACCGTCGCCGTCGCCCGGGCCGTCACCCCCTCGGCGGACCCGTCCGACGAGGGCCTGACCGCCACCACACCCGAGCGCGCCGAGGAGGACCAGTCGTGATCGAGATGATCGAGTCGTTCGTCGACGACGCCGGCATCCGGGCCTGGATCGCCGTCGGGCTGTTGCTCGTCGGGTCCCTGCTGTCGCTCGGGGCAGGGGTCGGCATCGTCCGGTTCCCGGACCCGCTCGTCCGTCTGCACGCGATGGCGAAGCCGCAGGTGCTCGGGCTCGCCCTCGCGCTGGCCGCGATCGTCGTCGCGGTGTGGACGTGGACGGCGTTCTGGGTCGTCCTGCCGATCATGGTGTTCCAGCTGTTCCTGGTGCCGGTCTCGACGCACATGATCGCCCGCGCCGGCCTGCGAGCCGACGACTACCGGCACGAGGACCTGCTCGTCGACGACACGGAGTCCTGACGCAGGCACTTGACGGACGGGAGGCCCGTGGCGGCGTCGCCACGGGCCTCCCGTCCGTCAGGTGGTCACGTTCGCCGTCAGGCGGTCGCGACCCGGCGGGGCAGCAGCAGGTTGCCGACCGCGGCGACCACGACGATGGCGGCGGAGACCGCCGGCAGCAGCATCGCCGCTGCGGTGCCGTGCTGCTCGGCGACGTCACCCGCGATCGCGGAGGCGATCGACTGGCCGACGATGACCGCGGACCCGAGGATCGTCATGGTGGTGGCGGAGCGGCCGACGGGTGACCGGTCCGAGCCGAGGCTGTACTGGGCGACCAGGGTGGGCCCGATCCCGATGCCCATGACCGCGAGGACGATGCCCGCGGCGACGACGGAGTCGGCACTGGCGAACGCGATCGCACCGCCGAGGAGCACGACACCGAAGACGAGCCAGCGCCAGCCGAGGCCGAACGCCCGGGGGAACGCCGCCGACCCGAGCGCCAACCCGGCGGACCCGATGCCCATCAGGCCGTAGAGCAGACCGGCCTGCGAGGCCTCGCCGTGGGTCTCCATGAACGCGGTGAGCGAGGTGAGCGTCGAGCCGAAGAACAGGCCGATGCCGAGGATGCCGACCACCACGACGACGAGTCGCGGGCGCAGGAGCTGCCGCGCGGGTGCCTGCGTCAGCTCCGCGTGCTGGCCGACCACGAGCTTGCCGGTCGGGTGCAGCGCGAATGCGGTGACGAACACGAACGTCAGGACCGAGGCGCCGGCGACGGCCACCCACGGGGCGATCGCGCTGGCGAGGATGCCGACCAGGAAGGGCCCGATGATGAAGACGGTCTCGTCGGCGGCGGACTCGTAGGCCATCGTGCCGCTGAGGGTCTTCTCGCGCCGTGCCGGGGCCATCCGCTGGCCGATGATCGCGACGAGCCGCGTGCGGGACATCGGGGCGACCTGCGGGGCCGACGCACCGATGCAGAACGCGACCGCGAGGACCGCGAGGTCGGGCGCGGTGCCGCTGACGACGAACGGGAAGAACCCGAGCAGCGCCGCGTTCACCAGGCCGACGGGGACGAGCACCGCCCGCTGGCCGAAGCGGTCGGCCGCGGCGCCGACCAACGGGCCGAAGACCGCGGAGCCGATGCCGACGGCGGCGGAGTTGACGCCACCGAGGGCGACGGAGTCACGGGTGGCGACGACCAGTGTCAGGACGCCGACGACCATCATGGCGAACGGGAGCCGGGCGATGAACGCGACGGGGAAGTACCAACGGCCGGCGAGGGAGACGAGTGAGGCGTCGGCTGCGGCCGGAGTGGTGCCGGTGTCGCCGGTGGAACGGGTCTGGAGCATCGGGGTTGTGCCTTCTCGGCCCGACCCGGTTCGGCGGGGGCGGACCCATCGGGTGCCGCCGTTGTCCGCCGGGGAGCCGGCGGCCGGTAGATACACACTGCGTGTTCTGAACAGCGCCCATCGTACCAAGCGGGCGTCAGGGCCCCGGAGGAGTTCGGGCCGGGCTTGGTCCCGCCGGTCACGACACCCCGTCGGCCGGCCGCGGCGCGGTCGCAGACCGTCGCCTGCGGCGCCGCCAGCCGACAGTTCGCGACCAGTCGGCAGGCGACCCGCGACGTGTCGTGACCAGTCAGCTGAGCTGACCGAGCAACGAGATGCGACCCGCCGAGGAACTGCTGCGGCGGGTCGCTCGGGTCAGGAGACCTCGCCCGCGCGGGCTCCCGCCCACAGGTCGACGTCGGTGATGCCGACGGAGTGCTCGTCGATGACGCGGAGCTCCTCGTCGGTGAACGACGTGTTCGACAGCGCGGCGACGTTGTCCTCGAGCTGCGAAACCCGCGACGCACCGATCACGAGCGAGGTCACCCGCTCGTCGCGGAGTGCCCAGGCGAGCGCGAGCTGCGCGAGGGACTGTCCGCGGGCGGCGGCGACGTCGTTCAGGGCGCGGAGGTGCTCGACGACCTCGGGCGTGATGCTCGACGCGTCGAGGGACTTGCCCGCCGCCGCTCGGGAGTCCTCGGGCACACCGTTCAGGTACTTGCCGGTCAGCAGCCCCTGCGCGAGGGCGGTGAAGCCGATCACGCCGAAGCCGAGTTCGCCGGCCGTGTCGAGCAGCCCCTCGGTCTCGATCCAACGGTTGAGCATCGAGTACGAGGGCTGGTGGATGAGGAGCGGGGTGCCGAGGTCGCGGAGGATCTCGGCTGCCTGCCGACTGCGCTCGGCGTCGTACGACGAGATCCCGACGTACAGCGCCTTGCCCTGCTGGACGGCGGTGTGCAGGGCGCCCATCGTCTCCTCGAGCGGGGTCGACGCGTCGAGGCGGTGCGAGTAGAAGACGTCGACGTAGTCCAGGCCCGTGCGCTGCAGGGACTGGTCGAGCGAGGCGAGCACGTACTTGCGCGAGCCGCCGCCCTGCCCGTACGGTCCGGGCCACATGTCCCAGCCCGCCTTCGTCGAGACGACCATCTCGTCACGGTACGGCCGGAAGTCCTCACGCATCAGGCGGCCGAAGTTCACCTCGGCGGCGCCGTACGGCGGGCCGTAGTTGTTCGCGAGGTCGTGGTGGGTGATCCCGAGGTCGAAGGCCCGACGGCTGATGGCGCGCTGGTTCTCGAACGGCATGTCGTCCCCGAAGTTGTGCCAGTAGCCCAGGGAGAGCAACGGCAGGTCGAGGCCCGAGCGGCCGGTCCGGCGGTACGTCATCGAGTCGTAGCGGTCGTCACTGGCGATGTAGGTCATGCAACGAGCCTGGCACTCGAAGACGGCCACGGCCTCGCGTGCTTCGCTTCGCGGACCCATGATGGGTGCACCAGACCACGAGGAGACGACGATGGCACGGACGACGAAGACCGAGACCACCTTCACCGACGAGGAGCGCGCGGCGATGCAGGAGCACGCCGCCGAGGTCAAGCGCACCCGCAGCACGAAGGGCACCAAGGCCGAGAAGGCCGCAGCCGACGCCGCTGCGGTCGAGGCGAAGATCGCCGAGATGCCCCAGCCGGACCGGGGACTGGCCGAGCGCATCCACCGCATCGCGCTCGAGGTCGCACCCGAACTCGCGCCGAAGCTCTGGTACGGCATGCCCGCCTACGCGCGCGACGGCAAGGCGGTGTTCTTCTTCCAGGACGCCGCGAAGTTCAAGGCCCGGTACGCGACGCTCGGGTTCCAGGACTCGGCCGGGCTCGACGACGGCACGTTCTGGCCGACGTCGTGGGCGATCAGCCCGGAGTTCTCCGAGGCCGACGAGGCACGGGTGGCCGAGCTGATCCGCCGCGCGGTCGGGTGACGGCGCTCGGGCTGGGGGCCGCTCCCGTCTTCGCCCTGCTGTTCCTGGTGCTGTACCTGCTGGGACGAAGCCGGGACCCGCGGATGCTCCGCAACGGAGTGTTCCTGACCGCGGCCGTGCTGTTCGGGCTCGCGACGGTCGTGTCCGTGCTGACCGCGGTGGTCCCCGGGTTCAGCCTGCTCGTCGCCGTGGTGCTGTTGCTCGTGCCGCTCGCCGTGGTGGTGCTCGGGGTCGCCCTGGTCGCGAACGGCCTGCAGATGCTCCGGGCCGAGGGCCGCAGCGTCGGCAACCTGCTGTCGCTCGCCGCCGGGGTGGCCGTGTTCGTGCTGCCGGCGGTCGCCATCGCCCTGCTCGTCTCGGGGAGCGGTGAGGGCTTCACGCTCTGGGACGGCACGAAGATCGCGGTCGCAGTGCTGATGGTGTTCGTCTGCGGGTACTTCGCGCTGTCGCTGGTCGCGTTCGCCCTGTACTCCGTGGTCTACGGGCGGACGCGGCACGGCATCGTCCCCGACACGATCGTCGTCCTCGGCTCCGGGCTCGTGCACGGCGAGGTCCCACCGCTGCTGCAGAGCCGGCTCGACCGGGCGCTCTGCGTCTACCGGGCCGAACGGAGCGCCGGACGCCGGCCGCTCCTCGTGCCGTCCGGCGGGCAGGGCGACGACGAACCCCGCCCCGAGGGCACCGCGATGGCCGAGTACCTGGTGGCGAACGGCGCCGACCCGGACGACGTGGTGCCGGAGACCACGTCCCGGAACACCCGCGAGAACCTGCGGTTCTCGCGGGACGTGCAGACGGCCGCCGGACGGGACGGCCAGATGGTCGTGGTCACGAACAACTACCACGTGCTGCGGGCCGCGACCCTGGCCCGTCGCCTCGACCTGCCGGCCCAGGTCGTCGGCGCGCGCACGGCCGCGTACTACGTCCCGAGCGCGTTCCTGCGGGAGTTCGCGGCCGTGATCGTCGAGCACCGCTGGCTCAACGTCGTCGCCTGCACGCCGTTGGTGCTGTTCACCGGGTTCCTGCTCTGGGAGTCGTTCCAGCAGCGGTAGACGCGACCCACGGACGGACTGGAGGCCCTTGGCGGGCCCGCCACGCGCCTCCGGTCCGAGCCGCCGTAAGATCTCGACCATGGTCGAGATCCAGCCGCCACGTCCCACCGACCTGCTGCCCATCGGCGAGATCGTGCGCCGCACGGGCGTGGCCGCCTCGGCCCTGCACTTCTACGAGCGCAAGGGGCTGATCCACCCGGAGCGCACCGACGGTGGCACGCGGATGTACCCGCGGCACGTCGAACGGCG
Organism: Curtobacterium sp. 8I-2; assembly: GCF_902506155.1. Lineage (NCBI taxonomy): Bacteria > Bacillati > Actinomycetota > Actinomycetes > Micrococcales > Microbacteriaceae > Curtobacterium > Curtobacterium sp. 8I-2. The sequence goes on along the minus strand of NZ_LR732826.1, from coordinate 14,791 downwards.
GATCGCGATCATCCAGGTGGCCAAGCGCCTCGGCATCCCGCTCAGCGAGGTCGCCGAGCAGTTCGAGGCACTGCCCGCCGACCGCATGCCCTCGCTGCGGGACTGGAACCGGCTGAACGAGCGGTGGCGCGCACGACTGCGGGCCCGCCAGCTGGAGCTCGAGCGCCTGCAGCAGGAGATGACGCAGTGCATCGGCTGCGGCTGCGTCTCGCTCGGTGCCTGCTCGGTCGTGAACCCGGGCGACGCCCTGGGCGACGAGGGGCACGGCGCACGCCGACTGCTGCCGATCGAGGACGACGCAGCCGGCGCCGCCGAGGACGCTGTCGCCTAGCTCGCGCGCAGTCCGTCGTCGATCCGCTGCAGCAGCGCGAGGGCCTCGGCCGTGCCCCGCTCGTCGCCGCCGAGTGCCGTCCGGAGCTTGCCGGACCAGTGCCGGTAGAGCCGGTCGACGCTCTCCTGCGCCAGCGCGGTCGAGTGCAGCTGCACGGTACGGGCGTCGGCGGGGTCCTGGCGCCGCTCGACCATCCCCTTGGCCACGAGCGACCGGAGCGCGACGCTGAGGTTGCTGCGCTGCAGGGCGGTGGCCTCGGCGGTGGTGCTGGGCGAGGTGCCCGGGTTGCGGTTGATCCAGCGCATCACGAGCGCCTCGGTACCGGTCAGCGGCACGATGTCGAGCGTCTCCGAGCCGTGCGGGTCGATGTCGCGCGCGATCCTGAGCAGGACGTCCGCGAACTCGGCGAGGACGTGGTCGGACACGGCGGAGTGCATGTCCGTACTGTACCGATCTCCGGCGATGAGTTATGCTTTCATAACAATGACCACGGACACCGGAACCATCCGCGCGACGATCGCGACACCCACGACCAAGCAGCAGGGCATCACGACCGCGCTGCTCCTGGTGCTCGGCCTGCTCAGTGCCGTCGCCCCCTTCGCCACCGACCTGTACCTGCCGGCGTTCCCGCAGATGACCACCGAGCTCGGGGCGAGCGCCACCGCCGTGCAGCTCACCCTGACCGCGTTCCTGGTGGGCGTGACCGCGGGCCAGCTCGTGTTCGGCCCGCTGTCCGACCGGTTCGGCCGTGTGCCGCCGCTCATCGCCGGCGCCGCCGTGTGCGTGCTCGCCAGCATCGCCGCGGTGCTCGCGCCGAACATCGGCGTGCTCATCGCCGCCCGCCTGCTGCAGGGCCTCGGCGGTGCGGCGGGCATGGTGATCAGCCGTGCGGTCATCTCCGACCTGGCGACGGGCAAGTCCGCCGCCCGGGCGTTCTCGCTCATGATGATCGTCGGCGGGGTCGCCCCGGTCGTCGCACCGCTGCTCGGCGGTCTGCTCACGGGCCCGATCGGCTGGCGCGGCCTGCTCTCGATCGTTCTCGGCCTGTCGGTCGTCATGCTCGTCGCGGTCCTCGCCGTGATCCGCGAGACCCACCTGAAGGAACACCGCGACACCCTGCGCGCGGAACGCCGCGGCTCGGGCTCGGCACTCCGAGCCCTGCGTTCCCGCACGTTCCTCGGCTACACGGCCGTGTTCGGCTTCGCGTTCGCCGTGATGATGGCCTACATCTCCGCATCACCGTTCCTGTACCAGGACATGATCGGCTTCGGCACGGTCGGCTACGGCCTGGCCTTCGGGCTGAACGCCCTGGCGCTGATGGGCGTCAGCATCCTGTCCGCCAAGCTCACCGCGACCCGTTCGGTCACGGGGGTGCTGTCGCTCGGCATCGTGCTGGTGCTCGCGTCGACCGTCGCGTTCGCGCTGCTCGTCGTCTCCGGGGCGCCGGTCATCTGGCTCGCCGTGCCGCTGTTCACCGCGGTGGGCTCGCTCGGCCTGGTGCTCGGCAACGCCACGGCGCTCGCCCTCGGTGCGGTTCCGTCGGCCGCCGGCAGCGCCTCGGCCGTGCTCGGTGCGCTGCAGTTCGGGCTCGCGGCGCTCGTGTCCCCGCTCGTCAGCATCGGCGGCTCGGACACCGCGGCACCGTTGGCGATCGTGATGCTCGCCGCCTCGGTGGTGGCCGTCGTGGCGCTGCTCGCGGCGCGGGGCCGGACCAGCACGGCCCGCTGACCCAGCCCGGCGTCAGCCCCGCCGCGGCCGCAGGAACGGCACCCGCGGCATGAGCCAGTCGACCCACACCACCCGCACCCCCGGCGCCACGGCGAGCGCCCACAGGATCGAGGCAGCGGCGTCGGTCGGGTAGTGCACCGCGTCGATCGACACCGCGAAGAACACGATCACGATGGCCACGACTCCCAGCGTCAACGCCAGTCGGTGCCACCGGGTCTCGCGGAGCAGCCAGATCAGGGCGATGACGAACGCCGTGATGTAGACCGTGTGCCCGCTCGGGTACCCGGGGTCGGGCTGCACCGGGAACGGGTGCGGCAGCACGGCGACGTCGGGCCGGGCACGGTGCACGATCTCCTTCACGACGGCGGACGGCACCCACGTGATCGCGATGGTGCCGCCGAACGCCAGCGCCGGGCGCAGGTCGCGCGTGCGCCACCAGATCACGGCGACGACGACGACCGTGATCCCGATCGCCGGGGCCGGACTGATCACGTGGTAGACCGCCGTGGTGAACACCCCGGTGAACCCGGTGTGCAACGCGTTGAGGGCCTTGGACAGCCCGAGGTCCACCGTGCCCAGGGTGAACCCGACGATGGTGATGACGACGACCGCGATGACGGCGATCGCCACCGAGACGAGCGGGTACGGCGAACGCTCGAGGATCCCGTACGAGGCGGGCTCCCGTCGGCGGGGACGGAGGAGCGGCGCGTCGTCGGTCATCAGACCATCGTGACAGCCCGACCTCGGCATCTGGGGTCGAGCGAGCCTCACGATCATCCGAAAGCGTTCAGCGCAGCGGTCGGGAGTAGACAGGACGCATGCCAACCGTTGCCGAGAACATCGTCGCCACCCTCCGCGCCAACGACATCCACCGGGTCTACGGCCTGCCCGGGGACTCCCTGAACGGCTTCACCGACGCCCTGCGCAAGGACGGCACGATGCGTTGGGAGCACGTCCGTCACGAGGAGGCTGCTGCGTTCGCCGCCTCGGCCGAAGCTGCCCTGACCGGTGACCTGACCGTCTGCGCCGGCAGCTGCGGCCCCGGCAACCTGCACCTGATCAACGGCCTGTACGACGCGAACCGTTCTCGGGTGCCGGTCCTGGCGATCGCCGCGCACATCCCCACGGCGGAGATCGGCTCCGGCTACTTCCAGGAGACCCACCCGCAGGAACTGTTCCGCGAGTGCTCGGTCTACGTCGAGTACGTCGCCGACCCGGTGCAGATGCCCCGCCTGCTCGAGATCGCGATGCGCGAGGCGATCGAGAAGCGCGGCGTCGCGGTGCTCGTGATCCCCGGCGACGTCCTGCTCGCCGAGGCGAAGGACGACCGCGTCACCCGCATCGAGCGGACCACCCCGCGGATCGTGCCGAGCGAGGCCGAGCTGCAGCGCACCGCCGACCTGCTGAACGGTGCCGACCGGATCACGATCCTGGCCGGAGCCGGCGTCGCGGACGCCCACGACGAGGTCGTCGCCCTGGCCGAGCGCCTGCAGGCCCCGATCGTGCACGCACTGCGCGGCAAGGAGTACATCGAGCACGACAACCCGTACGACGTCGGGATGACCGGGCTCCTCGGCTTCGCCTCCGGGTACCGCGCGATGGAGGACGCCGATGTCGTGCTCATGCTCGGCACCGACTTCCCGTACCAGCAGTTCTTCCCGGCCAAGGCGAAGCACGTGCAGGTCGACATCCGCGGCTCGCAGCTCGGCCGTCGGCACCCGGTCGACATCGGCCTGGTCGGCACCGTCAAGGACACCGCCCTCGCACTCATCCCGCTGCTGACCGGCTCGCACCCGACGAAGCACCTCGAGGACTCCCTGAAGCACTACCGGAAGACCCGCGAGAAGCTCGACGACCTGGCGGTCCCCGCAGGGAAGAAGAAGCCCCTGCACCCGCAGTACGTCGCCCGGGTGCTCGACCGGCTCGCCGCCGAGGACGCCGTCTTCATCCCCGACGTCGGCTCCCCCGTCGTGTGGGCGTCGCGCTACCTCACGATGAACGGCAAGCGCCGGCTGATCGGCTCGTTCGTGCACGGCACGATGGCGAACGCCGTCCCGCAGGCGATCGGTGCGCAGACCGCCTTCCCGGACCGGCAGGTGATCGCGCTGGCCGGCGACGGCGGGCTGACGATGCTCCTCGGCGAGCTCATCACGATCGTGCAGAACAAGCTGCCCGTGAAGATCGTGGTCTTCGACAACTCGTCGCTCAACTTCGTCGAGCTCGAGATGAAGGCCGCCGGCTTCGTGAACTACGGCACCGAGCTGCAGAACCCGGACTTCGCCGCGGTCGCCGAGGCGATCGGCATCAAGGGCTTCCAGGTCGACGTGTCCGACGACTTCGAGGACGCGATGGCCGCCGCGCTCGCGCACGACGGCCCCGCGCTCGTGTCGGTCCGCGCGAACCGCCAGGAGCTCTCCATGCCCCCGGCGGTCACGCTCGAGCAGGCGAAGGGCTTCACGCTCTACGCCATCCGCACGGTGCTGTCGGGTCGCGGCGACGAGCTGCTGGACCTCGCGTCCACCAACGCGCGCCAGCTGCTGTAGACGCGACCGGATGACGGACTGGAGGCTCCTGGCGGCGCCGCCACGAGCCTCCAGTCCGTCTCTTCGTCACCACCCGAGCGTCTGGCCGTCCTCCAGGAACACGCCGGTGGGGCCCTCCGGGCCCGCGCTCGCGGCGGCCGCGATCGTCGCGGCGCTGACCTCGACGGGGCGACCGTGCGGGTTCGGCATGCCACCGAACTCGGTGGCCGTGTAGCCGGGCTCAATCGCGACGAAGTGCACCTGGGGCACGACGCGTGCGTACTGCACCGTCAGCATCGAGACGGCGGCCTTGGACGCGCCGTAGACCACGGCAGGAACGGTGGACGCCGGCTTCGACGGGTCGTGGGTGGCAGTGAAGGAGCCGAGCGCGCTCGACAGGTTCACCACGATCGGGTTCGCGGAACGACGCAGGAGCGGCAGCGCGGCCTCGGTCGCGCGGATGGTGCCGACGGCGTTCGTGTCGAAGACGGCGAGTGCCTCGGGGCCGTTCTGCCCCCAGAGGGCGATGCCGGCGTTGTTGACGAGCACGTCGAGCCCGCCGTTCGCGTCGACGTGGGCGAACGCGGCGGCGACCGAGTCGTCGTCGCGGACGTCGAGCTGGACGGAGCGGGCGCCGATCTCGGCGGCGACCGCGGCGCCCTGGGCGGCGTCCCGTGCGCCGATCCAGACGGAGTGGCCCGCCTCGACGAGCTGACGGGCGGTTTCCCGGCCGAGGCCGCGGGTGGCCCCGGTGATGAGTGTCGTTGTCATGGGTCCAGCGTCGTACTCGGCGACGACCGCAGGGAGTCGACCGGTTGTCGTAGGACCGGCAGGGCCAGGACCCGGCCGCTCGGCGCGCGCAGACTGGGGGCATGGCGGACACGGACTTCGGGCACACCCTGCGGCGGCTGCGCGACCACGTCTCTCCCGATGCCGTCGGCGTGGTCGTCGGGCCGCGTCGGAGAGCGGCCGGGCTGCGTCGAGAAGAGCTGGCACAGCTCGCGGGGATCTCCGCCGACTACCTGACCCGGCTCGAGCAGGGGCGCGCGACCTCGCCATCGGCCCAGGTCGTCGAGGCGCTCGTGCGGGCGCTCCGGGTCACCGATGCCGACCGCGAGCTGCTCTACCGGCTCGCCGGGCACGCGGTCCCGGGCGCCGACGTGGTGCCGTCGCGGATCCCGCCGAGCGTGCAGCGACTGCTCGACCGCCTGGCGGACACCCCGGTCGCGGTGCTCGACGCCGCGGGCAACCTGCTCGTCGCCAACGCCCCGTACGACGCACTGATGGGGCCGGTCGAGGCGCTGCGCGGGAACGACCGGAACACGACGTGGCGGCACCTGGTCGGCTCCGGCAGCCGTGCCGTGCACACACCACAGGAGCAGGCGGTGTTCGAGGCGAACCTGGTGGCGGGGCTCCGGATGACCGCGGCCCGCTACCCGCTCGACCGCCAGCTGCAGCACCTCGTGCGGGAGCTGCGGGCGGCGAGCCCGCGGTTCGTTGAGCTGTGGGACTCGGGCGCGACCGCGCCGGGCGAGACCGCCCGGCGGAAGGTGATCGACCACCCGGACGTCGGGCTGCTCACCCTGGACTGCGACACCCTGGTCGTCGGGCCGGAGGACCTGCGGATCCTGGCGTACACGGCGGAGCCCGGGTCGGTGGATGCGGAGCGGCTGGCGCTGGCTGTTGTGGTGGGGACGCAGTCATTGGTGGGGTGAGGCGGGCTGGGGCGGCGGCGAGCATGGGGATCACGCTATCGGGGGCCGCTGACGCAACCAGGCAGACGGACGGGAGGCCCGTGGCGGCGTCGCCACGGGCCTCCAGTCCGTCTTCTGGTCGCGTTGCGACGGGCGCTACCGCACCCGCTTGATGGGGATCACGACGAGTGCGCCGATGAGGGCGATCGCACCGGCGGCCCAGCACATGAGCTCGTAGTTGTCGGCTGCTCCGTCGGACCCGACCTTCAGGAAGAACAGGGCGATCGCCGGAGCGAGCGACTGCGGCAACGCGTTCGCGATGTTGATGACACCGAGGTCCTTGCCGGGCCGGTCGGCGTTCGGCAGCACGTCGACGACGAGCGCCGTGTCGATGGCCGAGTAGATGCCGTAGGCGAAGCCCATGATGATCTCGGCGACGTAGAAGCCGGTGACCGTGTCGGCGTGTGCGAGCGCGACGAGCCCCACCGCGAACATGGCCGTCGACCCACCGACGAACACCTTGCGGCGACCGAGCTTGTCCGAGGCCCAGCCGGACAGCGCCGCGCTGATCAGCAGCGCGATCGTGTAGAGCAGGACACCGAAGGCGACGGCGGCCGTGGCGTCCTTCGGCTTCTCGATGCCGATGTGCTCCTGCATGTAGAGCAGGCGGTACGTCGTGAACATGAACGTCGCCAGGATGATGAGGAAGCGCGACCACCAGGCGAACGCGAAGTCCGGGTTCTTGACCGGGTTCGTCCAGAACGACGCGACGAGGTTCAGGAACGTGAACTTCTTGAGCGTGTAGGTCGGCAGGTCGTCCCGGGCCACCACGGCGTACACGGCCACCAGGATGATCGCCAGGATGCCCGGCGCGATGAACAGCACGGGCAGGTTCGCCACGAAGAAGACCGACAGGTACGTGCCGGCGAGCACGGCGATGTTCTGCGCCAGCGCGATGATGCTCGAGGACCGACCACGCTGCAGCTGCGGCACGTTGTCGGCGAAGCTCGCGAGCAGGGTGGCGAGGGTGGCGTTCGCGGCTAGCTGGGCGAGCAGCCAGGCCAGCGTCAGGTTGAGGACGTCCGGCGAGTAGGCGATCCAGGCGAGGGCGATCGCGAAGACGACGACACCGCTGAGCAGCCAGGGGCGACGACGGCCCCAGCGCGTGCGGGTGCGGTCGGACAGGGCGCCCGCCAGGGGGTTCATGATGAGCGCACCGAACGCGCCGATCGGCAGCACCGACCCGATGACGTTCGCGGCGTCGTCGCCGACCAGGGCCTGCGCCTTGAGCTGCATGCTCACGTAGACGGGGGCCATGAGCGCGACGAAGAGGCCGAACTGCCCGAGGAACAGGGCGATCTGGTAGCCGATGCCCACCTTCACCGTGCTGACGGGCTGGGTGATGCCCTCTTCCGGGTTGAGCAGTGCCGGGCTGCCGGGTTCGGGTGTGCTCATGACGCCTCCTTGAGTCGATGAAAACCTTGCTCGGCAAGGTTTTTCCGACGCGAGCATACATCGACAGGTGTCGTCTGCAACACCGGGCCCGTCACGGGCCGTGACGCGCGGGCCTTCCGGGCCGCGTCACACGGGGCAGCAAAAACTACACACCGGGTGGTTTTTGGGGTAGCGTCGTCATCGATCTCGCCGCGGAGCATCGCTCCTCGACGGGCCGCGACACCCAGACAGGATCGAAGGAGCCTCTGCAATGCCCACCACTTCTGTGCAGCTGTACTCGCTGCGCGACGCCATCGCCGAAGACCTCGACAAGGCCATCGCCCGTGTCGCCGAGATCGGGTACGAGAACGTCGAGCCCTACGCGTTCGTCGAGCGCGCCACCGACCTCGAGCGTGCGTTCGCGGCCACCGGCCTCAAGGCTCCGTCCGGCCACGTCGCCGTGATCGACGCCGAGGACACCGCGCCGATCTGGGACGCCGCCGAGCGCCTCGGCATCCACACCGTCATCGACCCCTTCATCCCGACCGACCGCTGGCAGACCGCCGACGACGTCGCGAAGATCGCCGAGCGCGTCAACGAGCTGACCGCCGAGGCCGCCGGCCGTGGCCTGCAGTTCGGGTACCACAACCACCAGTGGGAGTTCACGAACAAGGTCGACGGCCGCACCGTCTACGACCTGTTCGTGTCGCAGTTGTCGCCGGAGACCGTCCTCGAGGTCGACACCTTCTGGGCGACCGTCGGTGGCGCCGACGCCCCCACCGTGCTCACGGGCCTGGGCGACCGCGTCGTCGCGATCCACGTCAAGGACGGCAAGGTCGACGGTGACATCCGCACCGCGCTGCCCTCGTCCGAGAGCGCCCTGATCGTGCCCGAGGCACTGCAGCGCGCCTTCGAGAACCAGACCCCCGCCGGCCAGGGCGACGTCGACGTGGCCGCCATCCTCGCCGCCGCACCCGAGGCCATCCGCGTGGTCGAGTTCGACGCGTACAAGGGCGACGTCTTCGAGGGCATCACCGAGTCCCTCACCTGGCTCAAGGACAACGACAAGTGAGCCGCGTCGGGATCGGCATCATCGGTGCCGGCAACATCTCCACCCAGTACCTCGAGAACCTGACGAAGTTCGCCGACGTCGAGGTCCGCTTCGTCGCCGACGTGCTGCTCGACCGCGCTGCTGCCCAGGCGGCGGAGTACGGCGTCGCCGCGTCCGGCACGGTCGAGGAACTCCTCGCCCGCGAGGACATCTCGATCGTGATCAACCTGACGATCCCGGCCGCACACGCCGAGGTCGACCAGCAGATCATCGACGCCGGCAAGCATGTCTGGAGCGAGAAGCCGATCGCCACCGACCACGCGTCGGCCGCGGCGGTGCTCGAGTCGGCGAAGGCCAAGGGCCTGCGCGTCGCGACCGCTCCGGACACCGTGCTCGGCGCGGGCATCCAGACGGCGCTCCGTGCCATCGCCCGCGGCGACATCGGTGAGCCGCTCTCCGCGACCACGCTGTTCCACGTCCCCGGACCCGAGGCGTGGCACCCGAACCCGGACTTCCTGTTCGCCACCGGTGCCGGCCCCCTGTTCGACATGGGCCCGTACTACGTGACGACCCTGGTGCACGCGTTCGGCACCGCCTCGCGCGTGCAGGCCGTCTCGTCGAAGTCGCTCGACCGTCGCACGATCGCGTCCGGCCCCCGCGCCGGCGAGACGTTCCCGGTCGAGGTCCCGACGCACCACGCGGCCCTGATCGAGTTCGCCGGCGGGCAGTCCGCACAGTCGACGTTCTCGTTCCAGCACGCCCTGCCGCGCATGGGCTTCGTCGAGATCAACGGCACGCTCGGCACGATCTCGCTGCCCGACCCGAACACCTTCGAGGGCTCGTCGCAGCTCTGGCGCTACGGGCAGGACGAGCCCGAGACGCTCGAGGCGGTCGGCTCCACCTGGGGCCGTGGCACCGGTGTCGTCGAACTCGCCCGCGCCATCGCCGAGGACCGCCCCGAGCGTGCCTCCGGCGCCGTCGCACTGCACGTGCTCGACGTCCTGCTCGGCATCCGTGACGCGGCCGAGTCGGGTTCCGCCGTCGACATCACGTCGACCGTGGACGCGATCCCGCCGCTGCCCGAGGACTTCGACCCCGCGGCAGCCGTGCTGACCGCGGGCGCGAACGCCTAGGAGCGCCGCGCGCACCACGAGCACCACTTCGTGAGCAGGAATGGTCGGGTCCCCACCGGGAACCCGACCATTTCTGCTCACCAAGCGAAGCCGCGCGAGCGCCCCGCCCGCGCGAGCGAGCCCGCGCGAGCGCCGCGCCCCGCCTCAGACCAGCGCGGTGAAGGACGCGTCGCGCACGAGCAGCGTCGCCGCGTCGCCCACCACGGCCTGGTCGGGGTCGCTCGACAGCCCGAGCGACCAGTTGCCGCCGCCCGGACGCTCCGGCAGCGTGAACTCCACCGTGGTGCCCGACGCGTTCAGCAGCACGGCCACGGTGTCGTCCCCCTGGTGCAGCACGAGCGTCACGGCCCGGTTGCCCCCGTCCGCCCAGTCGCCGTCCTCGAACCCGGCGGCGTCGGCGCGGAGCACGGCCACCGTCGACTCCGAGTCACCGGGCGCGGTGCGGAACCACTCCGGACGCAGCGCCCGGTGCTGCCGACGGAACGCGATCGCCGCCGTGGTGAAGGCGAGCAGGTCCTGGTCGGCGGCGGCCCAGTCGAACCACGAGATCTCGTCGTCCTGGCAGTACGCGTTGTTGTTGCCGCCCTGCGACCGGGCGAGCTCGTCGCCACCCAGGATCATCGGGACGCCGGCGGAGAGCAGCAGGGTGCCGAGGAAGTTGCGGCGCTGCCGGTCGCGGTAGTCGTTCACCGCGCCGTCGTCGGTCGGGCCCTCGATGCCGCCGTTGAACGAGGTGTTGTCGCTCTCGCCGTCGTTGTTGTCCTCGCCGTTGGCCTCGTTGTGCTTGTCGGCGTACATCGTCAGGTCGGCCAGGGTGAAACCGTCGTGGGCGGTCACGAAGTCGACCGAGCAGAGCGGTGAGCGGCGCGACCCCTCGTAGACGTCCGGGCTGCCCAGGACCCGCTGGACGGCGTCGCCGAGCGCACCCTCGTCACCACGCCAGAAGGCGCGCAGGTCGTCGCGGTACTTGCCGTTCCACTCGGACCAGTCGGCCGGGAACCCGCCCACCTGGTAGCCGGCGGTGTCCCACGGCTCGGCGATCATCTTGACCTCGCGCAGCACGGGGTCCTGATGGATGATGTCGAGGAACGCGGAGTGCTTCTCGGCCTCGCCGTCCTGGCGGGTCAGGGTCGTGGCCAGGTCGAACCGGAAGCCGTCGACGTGCATCTCCTCGACCCAGTAGCGGAGCGAGTCCATGATCAGGCCGAGCGCTGCCGGGTGTCCGACGTTCAGGCTGTTGCCGGTGCCGGTGGTGTCGAAGTAGTTCGCCTCGTCACCCTCGACCAGCCGGTAGTACGACTGGTTGTCGATCCCCTTGAACGACAGCGTCGGGCCCATGTGGTTGCCCTCGGCGGTGTGGTTGTAGACGACGTCCATGATGACCTCGAGTCCCGCGGCGTGCAGGGCCTTGACCATCGACTTGAACTCGGCGACCTGCTGTCCGGCGGTGCCCGAGGACGAGTACTCGTCGTGCGGCGCGAAGAAGCCGATGCTGTTGTAGCCCCAGTAGTTGCGGAGCCCCTTGTCGAGCAACGTCGAGTCCTGCACGAACTGGTGCGTCGGCAGCAGCTCGACCGCGGTGACGCCGAGGTCGGTCAGGTGCTTGATCGCCGCCGGGTGGGCCATGCCGGCGTAGGTGCCGCGGATCTCCTCGGGGACGTCCGGGTGCTGCTTCGTGAAGCCCTTGACGTGCACCTCGTACACGACGGTGTCGGCGAGCGGGGTCCGCAGCAGGCTGTCGCCGTCCCAGTCGAAGGACCGGTCGGCGACGATCGACTTGGGCATCGCGCCGGCCGAGTCGGTGTCGTCGAGCTGCTCGGGGTCGTCCATGTCGTGGCCGAACAGGGCCTGGCCCCACTCGTAGGTGCCGTCGACAGCGGTGGCGTAGGGGTCGAGCAGGAGCTTCGCGCCGTTGTGGCGGAGGCCGTTCGCCGGGTCCCACGCGCCGTGCACGCGGAAGCCGTAGCGGGTGCCGACGGCCACGCCGGGCACGACGTCGTGGAAGGTGTAGCCGGTGCGGTTGCGGAGCTCGGTGCGGTGCTCGGTGCCGTCGTCGTCGAAGGTGCAGAACTCGACGCGCTCGGCGGTGCTCGAGAACAGGGCGACGTTGGCGCCCCCGTCGACGAGCGTGACGCCGAGCGGGGTGCGCGTGGAAGTGGTCATGCTGCCCTTCTACCGGCCGGTCGCTGTGCCACCGGCAGTCTGGCCGTACCCCTGGCCGCTCAGCGCACCGGCGGGACCAGCTGCTCCAGCAACCGCAGCACCCGTTCACCGTCGACGGCGTCGGGGTCGAGCAGCCACTGCACCTGCAGCCCGTCGGACGCCGCGATGCTCAGGCTCGCCAGGTCGACCGGGTCCAGGTCGGTGCGGATCCGTCCGCTCGCCTGGTCCGCCTCGATGAGCACGGCGAGTTCGGCGCGCAGCCGGGCGAAGCGTTCGCGCATGAAGTCGCGCGTGGCCGGGTGGCCTTCCTGCACGGCGTCGGCGGCGAGGGTCGTGTACAGCTGCACCAGCCCCGGGACGGCACGGTTGCGCGACGCGCTCTCGCGCATGTCGCCGATCGCCGACTTCATCCGGTCGGGTGCGCCCTGCTCGCGGACCTCGTGCTCCCGGTAGACGGCGAGCAGCAGTTCGTCGCGGCTCGGGAAGTAGTGGCGGAGTGCCGCGTGCGTGATCCCGAGGGCCTCGGCCACGGAACGGAGTGACGATGCGTCGACCCCCTGTTCCGCGACCATGCGGATCATCTCGTCGAGGATCTGGGTGCGCCGCTCGGCGCCCTTGCGGTACCCGCCGCGGCGCGGCTGGGCCGCGTCGGCGTCGTCCGCGGGGTGGGTCATGCACCCAACTTACCGTTGGAAGGTTTTTACGCCACCGTCGGACGGGAGGCCCGTGGCGGGCGCACCACGGGCCTCCCGTCCGCATCGCGGTCGCGTCGCACCCGTCGGGTCGCGTCAGCCGGGCGCGCTCGCGTCAGTCCTGGTCGTCGACCGTGTACTCGTCGACCGGCGTGGGCGAGCCCGCGGCGAGCGCGTCGACGATCTTCGTGAGCGAGTCGGCGAGGACGGCGTTGTCCGCGTCGGGGAGCTGCTCGAGCACCTGGACGACGGCCTCGTGGAACCGTGCGTACGAGGCGTCGATCTTCTCGGTGGCCTGGTCCGTGGGGGCGAGCACCTGCGCACGGCGGTCCGTGGGGTGCGCCGCGCGGGACAGCAGCCCCTTCTGCACGAGCCCGTCGACGATCTTGGTGACCGACGCGTTCGAGACGGCGAGCATGACGGCCAGGTCCTTCGGGCCCGTCGTGCGGCCGTCCCGGTGCGCCTGCAGCAGGTACCGGACGGCGAGGAACTCGTTCTTCGTCAGGCCGCTGTCGATGCGGGCGGACTCGATCTGCTGGTCCTCGGCGTGCTGCAGGCGGAGCAACGCGTCGACGGCGGTCTTCGCGGCCCGCGACTCGGGTTCGCGGGTGTAGAGGTGGACGTGCTCTCGACGGACGACGGTCAACGGCATGGGGTCATGCGCTCCTTGCTATACGGCAGGCGTGGTGAAGAAGTCCGCGTAGGACGGCTCGGAGCGACCGGCGAGCAGCGAGGGGTCCTGGATGCGACGCGCGACGTACGCGTCGATGACCGCCGGGTCGGTGAGGCCGACGCGCGTGTGGCTGCTGCCGATCGTCGCGACCCGAGGCATCCCGGAGTACGTGCTGTGCATGTCCTGTCCCGCCCTTCTTGCTTGCCGTGTGTCCCGTTCGGACGGCTGAACTCTTTCACACAGTGAACGGTCAGTTCAACGAACCATTCGCGCTGTGTACGTTTTGCGCGCTGCGTGGTTCTCGGCGTCCTCTGAGCGTTCTTTTGGCACTCGCCAGGGTCGAGTGCTAAAACGGTGGCAGTTGAGTCGAGGGGACTCAACGAGAACCACGAAGGAGTTGATTTCGATGACGATGAACTTCGATCCGTTCCGCGAGCTCGACCGACTCGCGGGTTCGCTCCTCGGCACCGCCGCCGGCCCGCGCTCGATGCCGATGGACCTGTACCGCACCGGGGACCACTACGTCCTCGACGTCGACCTGCCCGGCATCGACCCGGGCTCGGTCGACATCGACGTGGACGGTTCCGTCCTGACCATCCGCGCCGAGCGCACCCTGGGCGCGCCCGAGGGCTCGCAGTGGCTCACCCGTGAGCGCCAGCCCGGCACGTACGTCCGGCAGCTGACGCTCGGCGACGGCCTCGACGCCGAGCGCATCACCGCCGGGTACGACAACGGCGTGCTCAGCGTCACGATCCCGGTCAAGGAGTCCGCGAAGCCGCGCAAGATCGCCGTCACCGTCGGTGGCGCGTCCGAGCAGCTCGCGGTCGGCTCCGGTGCCGCCGGTTCCGGCGCCGCCGAGTGAGGAGCTGAGCGATGACGTCCGTCCTGCTGCACGCGGTGGTCGCGGTCCTCGTCGTCACCGCGGCGCTCGCACTGACGAGCCTGGACCGGCGCACCGCCGTGCTCCTCGGGGCCACCGGCAGCCTGACCGGCACGTTCCTGGCTTGGCTCGCCGCTCCACGGCTCCTCGAGCAGTCGCTCCTGGCGCCCTGGGTCGCGTCGGTGCTCGGCACGGCCCTGCTGATCGCGGGGTGGAGTGCCGTCCGCGCCTACTCGGGCATCTTCGAGGCGCCGCGTGACGAAGAACCCGAGACGGGGGCGCTGATGACCGTGGGCGGGTCCACCCCGTCGGTGCGGTGACCCGCTGACGGACAGGAGGCCCGGTGCACGTCGTGCGCCGGGCCTCCCGTCGTTCCGTGGGTTGCGGGACTACTCCTTGTGCAGCGTGTCCTGCACCAGGCCGGCCGTCTTCTCGACGACGTTCGGCAGCTCGGTGGTGCCGTACAGCCGGACGTCGGGGTGGGTGGGCG
>NZ_LR732827.1:2637681-2800959 GCF_902506155.1 Curtobacterium sp. 8I-2 | reverse complement strand
CCCGTGCGTCCGTGGGTGCGTCTAGCTCTTCGACGCCTCGACGAAGTTGCGTCGCGGGTCGGTCTCCTTGATCAGGGAGGTCGCGTCGCGACCGGACACGGCGCCCGTGATCCAGCCGATGACGATGCGCGCCTTCCGGTTCAGGGTCGGCATCGCGTACACGTGGTAGGCGCGGTGCGCGAGCCACGCGAACAGGTTGGTCATCTTGATGCCCTTGATGTTCGCGGCACCCTTGCCCACACCGTACGACGCGACGGTGCCGATGGAGGGGTGGCGGTACTCCTCGAGCGGCTTGCCGGTGATGGTCGCGACGATGTTGTCGGCGGCGACCACGGCCTGACGGACGGCGTTCTGCGCGTTCGGCGGGTAGAACGCCGGCTGCTTGTCGGCGGTCAGGTCGGGCACCTGCGCGACGTCGCCCAGGCCCCAGACGCCCTCGACGACCTGGTGGGTGTCCTCGGCCTCGACCTGGAGCTTCGCGTTCGCGGCGAGGTGGCCCTTCGGCCCGCGCGGCAGGTCGGAGGCGTCGAGGAGCGGGTTCGGCTTGACGCCTGCGGTCCAGACGAGCAGTCCGGTGGCGAACTCGTCACCGTCGGAGAACTTGACGACACCACCCTCGGCGCTCGGCATGGTGGTCTTCAGGCGGACGTCGATGCCGCGGGCGCGGAGCGACTCGAGCGTCCACTTGGACAGCTCCGGGCCGACCTCGGGCGCGACGCGGTCGAGCGCGTCGATGAGCACCCAGCGGGGCTGCTCGCCGGCGAGCGACGGGTAGGTCTTGATGGCGGCCTGCGACACGTCGAACAGCTCACCGATCGCCTCGACGCCGGTGTAGCCACCGCCGACGAACACGCTGGTCAGCAGACGACGGCGCTCGTCCTCGTCCCGCGTGGCAGCAGCCTTCGCGATGTTGTCGAGGAGCTTGGCGCGCACGTAGGCGGCCTCTTCGACGCTCTTGAAGCCGACGCCGTACTCCTCGAGTCCGGGGGTCGGGAACGTGCGGGTGACGGAGCCGAGGGCGACGACGAGCTGGTCGTAGCCGAGGGTGCGGTCGTCGCCGCCGGCGGTCGCGATCGAGACGGTCTTGTCGGCCGAGGAGATCGCGGTGACCTTGCCCTGGATCACGCGGGTCTTGCGCAGCGCACGGCGCAGCTCGACGGTGACGTCCTTCGGTGCGATGTGGCCACCGGCGACCTCGGGCAGGAACGGCAGGTACGTGTAGTAGGTGTTCTGGTCCACCAGCGTGATCCGCATGGGCACCGTGGCCGCGTGCTTCTGGAGCTGCTTGACCGTGGCGTAGCCAGCGGAGCCGCCGCCGAGGACGAGGACGTGAGGGATCGAGTCTGCCATTCCTCCGGTCTACCGGACTTTGGCTTGGCGCGTCATGAGTTCCGCGGCCTGTCGCGGAGCCGCCACCACGCGGTCTCGGCGAGTTCGGGGCCCGTGAACACTCCGTGCGGGGTGCGGCGGGACTCGGTGAGCGAGAAGCGGCGCAGCCGGTAGCCGCCGCCGAAGCGGTCGATGATCGCCTCGGGCGACGCCTCGGGATCGCGTTTGACGTACCAGGTGCGATCGTCGACCGGCTCGATCACGCCGCCGTCACCGACGTCCGCCGATGCGGGAGCGCAGGATGTCGATGCGCTTCTGGATCTGCTCGATGCTCGCCTGTGCCACGGCCGGGCCACCGCTGATGCGCCGGAGTTCGGCGTGGATCGATCCGTGCGGCTCGTTCGAGTGACGGGACCAGATCGACACGAGCCGGGCGAGCTCGGTCCGCTGTTCCTTGATCGTCATGTACATCGGGCGGTCGGGCTCGGGCGCCTTGGGCAGGCCGTCCTTGGCCGTCCGGCCCTTGGACCGCTTGGCCTGGGTCGCCTGCCGGGCGCGCAGGAGGTCGCGCACCTGGTCGGGTTCGAGGAGCCCCGGGATGCCGATGAAGTCGAGCTCCTCGAGGGAACCGACCTCGCCGCCGGTACCGAACTCGCCGCCGTCGTAGAGGACGCGGTCGAAGGACGCCTGCGAGTCGAGCGCCTCGAACGGCTGGACCTCGAGCAGGCTCTCGGACGCACGGTCTTCCTTGTTGGCCTCGGCGACCATGACGTCTTCGGGGTTGTACATCCCGTCGTCGGCGTCCTTCGGGCGGTCGAGGGCGTGGTCGCGCTCGAGCTCGAGGGTGGCGGCGAGGGCCATCAGGCCGGGGACGCTCGGCAGGAAGACACTCGCGGTCTCACCACGACGACGGGCACGGACGAAGCGGCCGATGACCTGTGCGAAGAACAGCGGCGTGCTCGCGCTCGTGGCGTAGACGCCGACGCAGAGCCGTGGGACGTCGACGCCTTCGGAGACCATGCGGACGGCGACCATCCAGCGCGAGGTGTCCTCGGCGAAGGCGCTGATGCGGCTCGACCCCGCGGCTTCGTCGGACAGCACCACGGTCGGGCGCTCCCCCGTGATCTGCTGCAGGATCCGGGCGTAGGCGCGGGCCGTGGTGGTGTCCGTGGCGATGACCAGACCGCCGGCGTCGGGCACACCACGGCGGACCTCGGTCAGGCGCTTGTCGGCGGCGGAGAGCACGGCCGGCATCCACTCGCCCTCGGGCGACAGTGCGGTGCGCCAGGCCTGGGCCGTGATGTCCTTCGTGACCTGCTCACCCAACGAGGCCGACATCTCGTCGCCCATCCGGGTCTTCCAGCGCATCTGGCCGGCGTAGGCCATGAACAGCACCGGGCGGACGACGCCGTCCTTGAGTGCGCGGCCGTAGCCGTAGTTGTAGTCGGAGATCGAGGTGCGGATGCCCTGCTCGTCGGGGGCGTACTGCACGAACGGGATCGGTGCGGTGTCGGACCGGAACGGGGTCCCCGACAGCGAGAGCCGTCGGGTGGCACCGGAGAACGCTTCCCTGATGCCGTCGCCCCACGTCAGGGCGTCGCCGCCGTGGTGGACCTCGTCGAGGACGACCAGGGTGCGCCCGCCCTCGGTGATGCGCTTGTGCACTTCGGGGTTCATGCCGACCTGGGCGTAGGTGATCGCGACGCCCTGGTAGTGCCGGCCGAACATGCCGTCGCCGTTCTTGAACATCGGGTCGATCCGGATGCCCACGCGGTCGGCGGAGTCGGCCCACTGGCGCTTCAGGTGCTCGGTCGGTGCGACGACGACGATGCGGTCGACGGTGCCGCGGGCCAGGAGCTCGGTCGCCAGTCGGAGCGCGAAGGTGGTCTTGCCGGCACCCGGGGTCGCTGCCGTCAGGAAGTCGCGGGGTTCCTTCTCGAAGTACTTCGTGAGCGCTTCGATCTGCCAGGCACGGAGCTTCGATGCCGTGCCCCATGCGGCCCGGTCCGGGAACGCCGGCGACAGGTGCTGGACCGCCGAGTTGCCGGCCGCTTCGGCCAGGGCCGCGGCGTCGGCTTCGTCACGGGCGGCGTCACCGTCGGCCTGCGCCGTGTCGAGCGTCGGCGATGTGCCGCCGGCGCCGGACTGGTCGTCACCCGACTCCGCCCACAGCGTGGCGGGCTGCTGGTCTTCGTACTCCGCTGCGCTCACTGAACCCGATTCTACCGCCACCGTCAGTCCTGCCGAGCGTGCGGGACGCCCCCGTCAGGGGTCCGACGGACCAGGGATGCCGGTCGCAGGACGCCGGCGCCGAAGCGAGCGGCGACCGCGTCCACGGTGGTCTCGGTGTCACGCCACGGCGCGTCGTCGTCCCACAGGGCGTTGCTGGCAGCCGTCGGCACGAGGTTCTCGCCGCGCACGCCGATCAGCCGGATCTGGTTGCCGGGTCGGTGCAGCACGTCGTACAGCTCGACGGCTTCGCGGTGCAGGCGCTTCGCGACGTCGGTCGGTTCCGCCAGGGTGCGCGACCGGGTCAGCGTGGTGAAGTCGGTGTAGCGGACCTTGAGCGCCACCGTCCGGGCCTGCACGTCGGCCTGGCGCAGGCGGACCGCGACCTTGTCGGCCAGGCGGAGGAGTTCGCGAGCGACGTCGTCGCGCTCGGTCAGGTCGCGGCCGAAGGTGACCTCGTGCCCGATCGACTTCTCGCCGACGCCGGTGTCGACCACGCGCGGGTCGCGACCCCAGGACAGGTCGTGCAGCCGCTGCCCGCCAGCCGGGCCGAGTGCCGAGACGAGCGAGCCGAGCGGGGTGTTCGCCAGGTCGCCGACGGTGCGGATGCCCCGGCGTTCGAGCGTCTCCTGCGTCTTGCCGCCCACGCCCCAGAGCGCGGAGACCGGCTGCGGGTGCAGGAACGCCACGGTGTCCGCTTCGGGCACGACGAGGAGGCCGTCCGGCTTCGACCGGCTGGAGGCGAGCTTCGCCACGAACTTGGTCGATGCCGCACCGACCGAGCAGTGCAGCCCGGTCTCGGCGAAGACCGTGCGGCGGATCGCCTGGCCGATCTGCCACGGCGTGCCGTAGAGCCGGAGCGCGCCGGCGACGTCGAGGAACGCCTCGTCGATGCCGAGCCGCTCGACCCGCGGGGTGAACCGGTCGAAGATCGCCATCACGGCCGCGGACTTCGCCCGGTACTTCTCGAAGTGCGGTTCGACGATCACGGCGTTCGGGCAGCGGCGTTTGGCGACGGCCATCGGCATGGCGGAGTTCACGCCGTACCGACGGGCTTCGTAGGTGGCCGCCGTGACGACGGAGCGGTCGGAGTCGTGGCCCACGATGACCGGCAGGCCCTGCAGGTCGGGGCGGTCGAGCAGTTCGACGGAGGCGAAGAAGGCGTCCATGTCGACGTGCAGCACGGTCGCCGAGACGTCGTCCACCGGTGCGTCGGAGACGAGGCGGTTCCGTCCGTCCTGCTTGCTCACACCGAGATGATGCCAGGCGCCACCGACATCGCCGTGCCGGGCGTGCCGACGGCCGCACGGTGCGAGGTTCGTCCCGTCGTGCGCGGTTGCTCGCCCGTCATCGCACCGTGCGCCCTTCGCAACTCGGTGCCGGGTTGGTTGCACGGTGCGACGCCACAATGCAGCACCGAGCGGCCAACCTCGCACCTGCCGACGGACCCCGCACGGTGCGCCGCCACGCCATCGCCCGCGGCACCGCGCGCCCTTCGCAACTCGGTGCCGGGTTGGTCGCACGGTGCGGCGCCGCAAGGCAACACCGATCGGCCAACCTCGCACCGGCCGACGGACCCCGCACCGAGCGCCGCCACGCCAACCCCGCACCCGCCGACGGACCCCGCACGGTGCGCCGCCGCGCCAACCCCGCACCGGCCGACGGACTCGGCACCGAGCGCGGCCACGCCACCCTCGCACCGGAAGCGCACCGGAAGCGCCCCGGAGCGCAGCGCTCAGCCGAGCGGGCCGAGCACCGACGCGGCGATCGTCCGCGCCGCGGAGTCGCGCGACGACGGGTGGTACTGCCCCGCCCGGACGTCACGCGCCAGCCGCGCCAGCTCACTCGACGCCCGGAACGCCGAGCCGCCGACGACGCGCATGGCCTCGTCCACGACGTGCTGCGCCGTGTCCACGGCCCGCGCCTTCGTGCCGACGAGCAGCGGGAACCACCGGGCTCCGAGGTCGTCGACCTCGTCGACCGACCGCGCCAACGAGTCGACCTGCAGCGTGATCGCGTCGACCGCGCCGCGCAGGTCGGCGATCGCCCGGCGCACGTCGGGGTCCTCCGACCGCCGAGTACCGTCGGCCGCGGTCCGCCCCGCCACGGCGGTCGCCGCGAGCGCGATCGCCCGCTCGGCGATCCCGGCGTACACCGACGCGATGAGGAGCTCGAACGAGGCGAAGATCCCGAACACGAGTGGGTCCTGGTTCGGCCCGACCGGCAGTGACCGGACGATGCGGCCAGCCGGGACGTGCACGCCGTGCAGCTTCGTGGTGCGGCTCTGCGTCGCGCGCATCCCGAGCGTGTCCCAGTCGTCCAGGTGTTCGACGTCGCCGTCCGACCGCAGCACGAAGCCGTGCACGAGCCGGGGTTCCGCCCCCGAGGCGTCCTTGCCGAAGACGCTCATGACGTCCCACGCCGGAGCGAGGGAGGTGAACACCTTCGTGCCGGTGAACCGGTACCCGCCGTCGCCGTCCGGCTCCGCCGTCGTCGACGAGTCGAACAGCACGGCGTCGTTGCCGGGTTCGCTCACCCCGAAGGCGAGCAGCTGGTCGTCCGCCGCGTGGTCGGTGACGGCCTGGAGGAACGACTCACCTCGCGCACGGACGGCGCGCGCCGCCTGCACCCACACCTGGTGCATGCCGAGGCCGAGCGCCGTCGCCGGCGCGGCCTGGGCGAGGGCGCGCTGCACGTCGGCGGTGGCGCGGAGGCCGAGGCCCGCCCCGCCCTGCTCGACGGGGACACCGATCCGCAGGTAGCCGGCGGCGCGGAGCTCGTCGAGGTCCTCGGTGCAGAACGCGTTCGCGGCGTCGTACCCGGAGGCGCGCCCGGCGATGCGGTCGAGCAGTTCGTCGGGCACCGACCAGCCGACGGCGTCCGTGTTGGCCTTCGTCATGCCACGAGACTAGGGTCCGGGACGTGTCAGATCGTCATCCTTGGACCAGGTACGTCGCGATCGGTGACT
Source organism: Curtobacterium sp. 8I-2 (assembly GCF_902506155.1). Classification (NCBI taxonomy): domain Bacteria; kingdom Bacillati; phylum Actinomycetota; class Actinomycetes; order Micrococcales; family Microbacteriaceae; genus Curtobacterium; species Curtobacterium sp. 8I-2. Next base: position 2,794,433 of record NZ_LR732827.1, on the reverse strand, counting down.
CGTTCACCGAGGGGATCGGGGACCCCGACCCGACCGTCCCGGGCGGCAACCGCGGCTGGGCGGACCGCGTCGCCGAGGTGCTGGCACACCAGACGGACGACTTCGCGTACGCGAACCTCGCGATCCGCGGGCGGCTGCTCCAGCAGATCATCGACGAGCAGGCCGAGGCCGCCGTCGCCCTGCACCCGGACCTCATCACGGTGTCGGCCGGCGGCAACGACATCATCCGCCCCGGCTCGGACCCGGACGAACTCGCCGAACGGGTGGACCGGCTCGTCGCGGACCTGCGGCGCGACGGTGCCACCGTCGTGCTGTTCACCGGCCCGGACGTCGGGATGACCCCGGTGCTCGGCATGGTCCGCGGCAAGACGGCGATCTACAACGAGAACCTGCACGCCATCGCCCTGAAGCACGGCGCCCTGGTGGCCAACATGTGGGCACTCCGCGTGCTCCGGGACCCGCGGATGTGGGCTCCGGACCGGCTGCACCACTCCCCGATGGGCCACTCCACGATCGCCGCCGCGGTGCTCGACACCCTCGGTGTGCCGCACGGACTCGAACCGTTCAACCCGGACCCGCTCGAGGCACGCCCGTGGCGCGAGGCCCGCGCCGAGGACCTCGGGTGGGCCAGGGAGTACCTGGTGCCGTGGGTGGTCCGCCGCATCAAGCACACCTCGTCCGGCGACGGGGTGACGGCGAAGCGGCCCGAGCTGCAGATCGTCACCGAGCACCCCTCCGACACCCCGTAGCCGACGACGCCCCTTCGAGTCCGCACGCCTGCGCAGCCGCGGCACACCACGGTCATCGCGCCCCGGCTCACCGGGGCGCGATGACGCTACGGGGGCGCGAACCGCGTCGTGCGCGCCGCGAACGGGGTCGTGCGCACCCCGTGGTCGGCACCGGTCAGTCAGCGGGGCGACGGAGCGTCATCGGACCGTCGTGCAGCGGCTCGGTCTTCCACTTCGCCCCGACCGTGCCCGCGTCGAGGTCGACTCGCAGGTGCAGCAGGTGCGGGGTCTCCAGGAAGCGGACCGCGACGAGCACGGTGCCCTCCGGCTCGGTCGCCGCACTCGCCGCGAGGGCGCCCTCGACGGCCCACCGTCCTTCGCCGAGCGGCACGGACTCCGACCGGCCGTCGTCGGTGATCGTCAGGCGGATCCCGTCTGCACCGCGCGCGAACGTGGCGGCATCGAGGATCCCGCCGGGACGCGACCGCAGCTCGACGTCGGCGAGGTGCTCCGGAAGGCGACCACCCTGCACCGGTGGCAGCCCGAGGGAGGCGAGCCGGGCCTCCAGTGCGGTGTCCGCATCCGTGTCGGTCGTGCCGTCGACGGCGGGCAGGAGGTGCTGCCAGGCCGCGTCGAGGACCGCCTGCATGTCGACGGTCTGACCGGTGATCGCGAGCACGACGTCCTGCTCCGGCAGGACGACGCAGAACTGACCGTAGGCGCCGTCGCCGCGGAAACCGTGGCGGGCCATCCAGAACTGGAAGCCGTACCCCTTCGACCAGTCCGGGTTGGCCTCGTCCGGGTTGGCGACCTGCGTGCTCGTGGCCTGTTCGACCCAGTCGGCGTCGAGGATCCGCTCGCCGTTCCAGACGCCGTCCTGCAGGTACAGCTGGCCGAGCTTCGCGACCGCGTCGGTCGTGGCGTAGCACCCGCTGAACCCGAACTCCGCGCCGGTGTCGTCGCGGCGCCACGCGAGGTCGTCGATGCCGAGCGGGTCGAGCAGGTGCGGGCGGAGCCAGGCCACGAGCGACCCGCCGGTCACGCGCCGGACGATGCTCGCGAGCGTGTACGTGCACGGCTGGTTGTACGCGAAGACCGAGCCGGGCTCCTCGTCCGGCGGGAGCAGCAGGAACCCGCGCACCGTGTTCGTCGGATCGAGGGCCTCCGCCCGTTCGAGCGTCTCCTCGCGGTGCCCGCTCGCCATCGCGAGCAGGTGCCGCACCCGCATCCGGCGGCTGCGCTCATCGGTGACGTCGGCGTCGAGCTCCGGGAAGTACGACAGCACGGTCGCGTCGAGGTCGACCAGGCCCTGTCGCACGGCGATGCCGACGGCCGCTGCGGTGAAGCTCTTGCTCAGCGAGTAGAGCAGGTGCACGCGGTCGGCCGAGTACGGCTGCCACCACCCCCCGGCAGCGACCTGGCCGTGCCGGAGCAGCATGAAGCTGTGCGGCTCGACGCCGGGTGTCGACTCGAGGGCGTCGACGAACGCGAGGACTCCGCGGGCGTCGACGTCGAGGGCGGAGGGGGTGGTCCGGGGGAACGTCGTCATCGTCGTCACCCGACCGACTCTACGGTCGGGCACCGACGAGCGTCACGCCCCCTGGAACGGGTTCGTCCAACGCCACCAGACGCCGGGGTCGTCGATCGTCCGCGCGAGCGCGAGCGGCACCGTGACCGGGTCGTGGTCGGAGATGCGGAACCGGACCCGCCCGACCCGCTCGCCCTTCGTGCCGAAGGTCACCCGCTCGAGCGTCGCCTTCGCGGTGACCGTGGTCTTCCCCCACACGAGCACCTCGGCGGCCTTCGTCGTGACCGCGTCCGCCTCGTCCTGCCACGGGGTCGAGAAGGTGCCGAAGGTCTGCCCCTGGTGGGTGAGCGTCACCACCTGGAAGTTGTCCGCGACGGACCGCAGCAACCGCTGCACGTCGTTGTCGAGGGAGTCGTGGTCCACGCCACCGAGCATCACGCCGACGACGGTGACCTGCCTGCCGCCACGCTCGTACGTCGCCGCGAACAGCAGGCAGGCCCCGGCCTCGTCGAGCGTGCCGGTCTTGATCCCCTCGACGCCGTCGAGCCCGAGGAGCTTGTTCGAGTTCTCGATCGCGCCGACCGTCGGGATCGTGACGTCCTGCGTGCCGACGATGTCCTTGACGACCGGGTTCGCGAGCGCCAGCTGCCCGAGCTCGACCAGGTCGGTCGCGGTCGAGGTGTTGTCCGGGTCGAGGCCGGTCGGCTCGTGGATCGTCGTGTCGTCGAGGCCCTGCTCGTCGAGCCACTTCGCGGCCGCTCGCTCGTAGGCGTCGAGGGATCCGAAGGCCCAGATGGCGAGCGCGCCGGCGTAGTTGTTGGCCGACTTCATGAGCATCACCTGGAACGCCTGGTGCTCGGTGAGCTTCAGGCCGGCCGGCATCGGGGCGACCTCGCCGTTCTGCGCCGCGTACTTCGCGTACAGGCCCTCCATCTGCTTCGTGAAGCGGATGGCCGGGCCCGACTGTCCGGGCGCCATCGGCTTCTCGTCGAGCACCACGAGCGCCGTGACGACCTTCGTGATGCTCGCGATGGACCGGGGCTTCGTGTCGCCACTGGTACGCAGGCTCTCGGGGAAGTCCGTCGCTTCGACCGCGGTCGCGCCGTAGCCCGGGAAGCTCAGTGCCGGGGCAGTCGTCCTCGGTGCCGAGTAGGTGGTGGTGCTGGCGCTCGCCGGACCGAACGGCACGACGGCCGCGGCGACGAGGTACCCGGCCACCAGGAGCAGCACGGCGACCACCGAGATCGTGACCGGCCTCCGGACGGCGGAGCGGGGGCGGCGGACGACTCGTGACACGGGACCCGAGCGTACCGGTCCGCTCCTAGGCCGAGGCTGCGACCGGCTGGTCGGGCTGCCGTTCCGGAGCAGGGGCCTGGGCGGCCGGGCTGGCGGGGTGCGCACCCACGGCCGGGTCGGCCACATCGGCCGCGCCGGTCGTCTCGGGCCGCGCGAAAGTCAGGCGACGGGACAGGTACGCGAACACCGGGCCGAGCGCGTTCATCAGCACGACCGAGACCCAGGCGGCCCAGGCGTTCCCCGGGTCGAAGCCGAACCCGCCGAAGCACGTCGCGAAGAACGAGGCGAACCCGAGGAACATCCCGGGGACGAGCCCGAACAGCTTCGTGCGACCGGTGTACATCAGCGCGCAGTTCACGACGAGGATGAGCAGCGCCAGCACGGTGTTCTGCCCCGCCTGCCCCTCGCCGAAGAGCGTGCCGAACCGCTGGTCGAGCAGGACGATGACCAGACCGAACGCCGACCCGATCGGCATCGCGGCCCAGAGCCGGGTGGCGTTCCGCAGCGTCGGCTTGCTGCCGAGCAGGAACATCCCCGCCCAGCTGATGAAGATCGCCCAGGTCGGCAGGTGCAGGGCGTTGCCCCCGATGAACGCCGTGGCACCGGCCAGGACGGAGGCGACGATCTCGTGCGGGATCCGTTCACGCATGGCTGAGTTCCTTCGATCGGTTCGTGGTGCGGCTGGTGGTGAGTCGGGTGGTCCTGGTGGTCTCGGCGACGACCCGGCCGCGCTTGACGACGAGGGCGCGGTCCGGCCGGTCGAGCAGCACGCCGTCCGGGTCCGTGGTGGAGAGCACGACGAGGTCGGCGGCGGCACCGGGCCGGATGCCGTGGGTGTCCGCGACGCCGACGACCTGCGCGGCACCGGTGGTGGCCATCGCGAGCACCCGTCGCAGGTCGTCCGGTCCGGACAGGTGCCCGGTCTGGGCCAGCAGGAGCCCGACGTCGAGCAGGTCGGCGTTCCCGAACGGGGTGAAGGCGTTCCGGACGTTGTTCGACGCGTACGCGCTCGTGACGCCGGCGTCCCAGAGCTCACGGACCGGCACGACCCCGCGGCGGACGTCGTGGTCGTCGGACCGGCCGCCGAGGTGCAGGTCGGTCGCGGGCAGCGGCACGACGGCGACCCCGGCGGCGGCCAGGCGGTCGAACAGCACCCGGCGCTCGCCGCGGGGCAGGCTGGCGACCGAGGTCACGTGGCCGAGCGCCACCCGCCCCTGCAGCCCGCGGGCGGCCACACGGTCGGCGATGTGCCCGGCGAGCGCGTACCGCGGGTCGGAGGTGTCGTCGGCGAAGTCGGCGTGCAGGTCCGCCGGCACGCCGAACTCCTCGGCGAGGTCCAGGACGATCTCGACGTGCTCGTGGCACGCGGCGAGGGTGCGCTCGTTGTAGGTGCAGCCGCCGATGACGTCTGCCCCTGCGGCGAGCGCCCGGCGGAGCAGGGCCAGCGTGCCCGGTGCCTTCGCGATGCCCTCCTGGGGGAAGGCGACGATCTGCAGGTCGAGGGCGTCCCGGTACTCGTCGCGCAGGTCGAGCAGGACCTCGACGCCGGTGAGCCCGACGATCGGGTCGACGTCGGGGTGTGCGCGGACGAGGGTCGTGCCGTTCGTGATGGCCTGGTCGAGCAGGGTGCGGGCGCGGTCGCGGACGGTGGCGTGGGTGAAGCCGCGCTTGAGCTCGCCCGTGACGGCGATGGCTCCGGCGAGTGTGCCGTCGGGGTTCGGGCGTTCCCGGTCGAGCAGGGCCTTGTCGACGTGCAGGTGCGCTTCGATGAGTCCGGGGATGACGACGCGGCCGGCGCAGTCGACCACCCGGGCGGAACCAGCGGGAGCGGCGGCACCGGGGAGCGTGTCGGAGATGCTGGCGATCAGGCCGTCGGTGATCACGAGGTCGACGGAACGGCCGTCGGTCAGCCGTGCATTGGTGAGGACCAGGTCCACGTCGGACCTCTCTTCCGGTCGGTGCTGGCGGGGTGTGCTCCACCATTCGCCCACCGTGTTTCGGGTTCCGACGCCGGATGTGACGGCCGTGTAAAAGTTGGTCGTACCAATGAACCAAGCAGACCAACGGGCCCTACGGTCGATGGCATGCACCGTGGACGGACCCTGAGTGCGGCGACCGCCGCCCACCTCGGCACGCTCGTGCTCGACGACCTGCAGCCCGGCGACAAGCTGCCGCCGGAACGCACCCTCGCCGAGGACCTCGCCGTGTCCCGCACGACGATCCGCGAGGCGTTGCAGGAGCTGGAGCGCCGTCGCCTGGTCTCCCGGACCCCTGGTCGTGGCACCGTCGTGCTGCCGAGGCCGGAGGAGGCGTCGGCCCTGCTCGACCACCACCGCGACGACCTGGACCACCGGGCCGAGCACGTCGCCGAGTTCCGGACGGTCGTGGAGCCGCAGGTCGCGGGACTCGCGGCGGCGCGGGCGGGTGCGGCCGACCTGCTCACCCTGGAACGCATCCTCGCCGCCACGCACGCGGGCCTCAGCCCGGAGGAGTCGCTCGCGCAGGACGTCGCCTTCCACGTGCAGGTCGCCCGCACCTCGGGCAACCCCCTGCTCGTGTCCCTGTGCGAGCTCAGCAGCGGATGGGTGCAGGACGTCCGCGCCCGGTCGCACAGCACCAGCGAGGGGCGGCGGTCGTCGTTCGAGTGGCACGAGCGGATCCTCGAGCGGATCCGGCAGCACGACGTCGACGGCGCGGCCCGGGCGATGGCCGACCACCTCGCCGACGTGGCCCACCTGGTCGAACGGAGGACGGACCGATGACCACCGCACACCACACCAGCGCACACCGCACCACCGCACACCGCACCACCGCACACCAGAACACCGCCCCCGCGGTCCCGACCCTGCAGCCCGGCGCCGGGCCCGTCCGCGGCGACCACTCCCTGCCCGTCGACCCGGAGACCGTCCTGTGGGGCCGGCTGCCGAGCGACGGTGACGTCCCCGCCCTGACGATCGGTGCCGGGGAGTCCGTCACCATCGACACCGTCAGCCACGAGGGGATCCTGCCCGACCAGGGCAGCGACCCCGTCGCCTGGTTCGGCGACCACGGTGTGGCCCCGGAGCACGTCCTCGCCGACGCCGTCGCGATCGCCCGCTCCGGACACCGCGACCCCACGGCGGACGGCCCCCACGTGGTGTCCGGTCCGATCGCGGTGCGCGGCGCCCGCCCCGGTGACGTCCTGACCATGACGGTGCTCGAGACCCTGCCCCGGGTGCACTACGGCGTGGTCTCGAACCGGCACGGCCGCGGTGCCCTGCACGGCGAGTTCCCGGTCGACGGCACGACGGTGAGCGTCTTCGCCGACGTCGTCGACACCGCCCAGGGGCGACGGGGCCGCATCCCGCTCACCGCCGCGGGCGACCGCTTCGCGCACTTCCCCCTGGCACCGTTCCTCGGGATCATGGGCGTCGCGACCCCCGGCGAGCGGCTGCACTCCGTCCCACCCGGTCGTCACGGCGGCAACATCGACGTCAACCTGCTGCAGGTCGGTTCGCAGCTGCACCTGCCGGTGCTCGTCCCCGGTGCGCTGGCCCACGTCGGCGACCCGCACTTCGCCCAGGGCGACGGCGAGGTGGCGCTCACCGCGATGGAGGCCTCGCTCCGCGCCACCATCCGCTTCGACCTGACCCCGGCAGCCGAGGCCGCCGCCCGCTTCGGCGACCTGGTCTGGCCCGTCGCCGAGACGCAGGAGTTCCTGGTGCCCACCGGCATGGACCCCGACCTCGACGAGGCCGTCCGGCAGTGCGTCCGGCACGCCGTCGCGATCCTCGGTGCCCGCTGGGGCATGGATCGTCACCTGGCGTACGCGTACCTGTCCGCCGCGACCGACTTCAACATCTCGCAGGTGGTGGACCTGGTGACCGGTGTCCACGCCCGCATCCGCAAGGCCGACTTCGAGGAGCCCGCCCGATGACCACGCCCGGAACGTCGACCAAGCCGCACACCCCGGCCACGGCGGACGCGCCCGAGGCCCCGGCCGGCCTGCTCGCAGCCATCCACGCCTACGAGACCGCACTGCTGGCGAACGACCTCGACGCCCTCGACGCCGCCTTCGTCGACTCCCCCGGCACGATGCGCGGCGACGACCGCGGCCTGCTCGTCGGGCACGACGCGATCAGCGCGTTCCGCGGGGCACGGGGTGGGGTCGCGACCCGGTCGCTGACGCACGTCGAGGTCCGCCCCCTGACCGAGGACCGCGCCCTCGTCGTGTCGGTGTCCCGGTTCGCCGCGGGTGGGCAGGGCCTCCAGACCCAGCTCTGGCGCCGCGACGGCGAAGGCGACACCGACACCGACCCCGGCGCCGGACCCCGCTGGCGCATCGAAGCGGCCCACGTCACCGGCCGCCCGAAAGCCGTCGACACCACCGTCTGGCGGGCCGTCGGCGACCCGCTCGTCGCACCCACCGCCGTGGGGCCGCTCGACGGCCTGACCATCGCCGTCAAGGACCTCTACGCCGTGCCCGGCCAGCCGGTCGGCGCGGGCAACCCGACGTACCTGCACGAGGCACCGGTCGAGACGACGGCCGCCCCCGCGGTCGCCGCGCTCCTCGCCGCCGGCGCGTCGATCCGCGGGATCGCACGCACCGACGAGTTCGCCTACAACCTGACCGGCCGGAACGCGCACCACGGCACACCGCCGAACAGCGCGGCCCCCACCCGACTGCCGGGAGGCTCGTCCAGCGGATCCGCATCGGCCGTCGGCCTCGGGATGGTCGAGATCGGGATCGGCACGGACACCGCGGGCTCGGTGCGGGTCCCCGCCTCGTACCAGGGACTCTGGGGCCTCCGGACGACCCACGGCACGGTGTCCCGCGACGGGCTGCTCCCCCTGGCGCCGTCGTTCGACACCGTCGGGTGGCTCACCCGCAGCCCTGAGGTGCTGCTCGCCGCCCTCGACGCCACCGTCCCGCCGATGCCCGGGCCGGACGAGGCGGTCGACGCGACGGTGCTCGTCGTCCCCGAGGAACTCGTCGCGCTCGTCGAACCGGACACCGCCCGGGCCTTCACGGCCTTCGTCGAGACCCTCGACGAACCCGTCGCCACCGTCCGACTGCGCGACCTCGGCATGCCGGAGCCCCGAGCCCTGCAGGAGCAGCTGCGGCTCGTCCAGGCCGCCGAGGCCCTGGCAGCACACGGCCCCTGGATCGACGCGCACCCCGGAGCGCTGAGCGCCGTGGTCGGTGACCGGTTCCGCGCGGCCGGGGCGAACGACCCCGACGCGACCGCCGACGCCGTCACCGCCCTGGACGCCGTGCGCACGACGATCCGCGGTGCCCTCGCCGGTCGGACCCTGCTGTTCCCGACCGTCCCCGGGCCCGCACCGCTGCTGGACGCGGACGCCCGAGCGCTCGAGCGCACCCGGACCGCCACCACGGCGATGACCGCGCTCGCGAGCGTCGGCGGGCTCCCCGCGGTGAGCGCACCGGCGATGACCGTGGCCGGCGCTCCCGTCGGTGTGTGCCTGGTCGGCGGACCGGACACCGACCGTGCCCTGGTGATCCGTGCCGGGCGCATGCTGCCGGACCAGCCCGCCCCGGGCCTCCCGACGGTCTCGGTGGTGCGCTAGGAGGCGAGCCGCCGGGCGTGGGTGACCGCCCACAGACCGACGGCGCTCGCCGCGGCCACGTTGAGCGAGTCGACGCCGTGTGCCATCGGGATGCGGACGGTCGTGTCCGCCGACGCGATCGCGGCCGGCGTCAGTCCCTGCCCCTCGGTCCCCATCACGAGCGCGACCCTGTCGGGCAGGTCCGCCACGAAGGCGTCGAGGTCGACGGACTCGTCCGTCAGTGCCATCGCGGCCAGGTGGAAGCCCTGTGCGCGGAGTTCCTCACCCGCCGCGGGCCAGTCGCCGATGCGGGTCCACGGCACCTGCAGGACGGTGCCCATGCTCACCCGGACGCTCCGGCGGTACAGCGGGTCGGCGCAGCGCGGGCTGACGAGCACCGCGTCGGCGCCGAGACCGGCGACGCTGCGGAACACGGCACCGACGTTCGTGTGGTCGACGATGTCCTCGAGCACGACGACGACCTTCGCGTCCCGCACCACGTCGGCGACGCTCGGCAGCTCGGGACGCTGCATCGCAGCGATCGCACCGCGGTGCATGCGGAAACCGGTGAGCTCCTCGAGCAGGGCGTCCGCACCGACGAAGACAGGACCGTCGTGCTCCGCGACCAGCGGCAGGACGGTGTCGAGCCACTTCTCCTGCACCAGGATGCTGCGCGGCACGTGACCGGCGCGGACCGCCCGCTCGATGACCGTGTTCGACTCGGCGATGTACAGGCCGCCCTCGGGCTCCGAGACCCGACGGAGCGCCACGTCGGTCAGACGGGCGAAGTCATCGAGGCGGGGATCGTCGAGGGAGTCGATGCGGACGGGGTGCACGGGGCTCGTTTCGGTGTGGTGCGGCGATGGCGTCACCGGTGCTCCACTCGGGAAGTGACCGGGACGGTCGGGTGTTGAGGGTACCGTGAACAGGGTGCTGGATGATGCTGCGTCGACGACCGGACCGACCACCGGAGCGGCCTCCGGGGCCACCTCCGGGTCGGTGAGCGCCGACGACCTCGACCGTGTCGTCGAGCTGCTCGCGGGCAAGCGCGTCGCCGTGCTCTCCGGCGCCGGTCTCAGCACCGACTCCGGCATCCCCGACTACCGCGGAGCCGGACGCGTCGTGCGGAAGCCCATGACGTTCCAGGAGTTCCTCGCCGACCCCGCGAAGCGCCAGCGGTACTGGGCCGGATCGCACCTGGGCTGGCGGAGCTTCGCGGCCGCCACGCCGAACGACGGGCACCGGGCGCTCGCCGCGCTCGAGGACGCCGGGATCGTCGCCGGCGTCATCACGCAGAACGTCGACGGCCTGCACCTGCGTGCCGGGTCCCGTCGCGTCGTCGAGATCCACGGGTCGATGGACCGCGCCGTGTGCCTGCGGTGCGGGCAGGTGTTCTCCCGCTCCGACCTCGCCACCACCATCGACCGGGCGAACCCCTGGATCGACGAGCCCGGGTCCGTGCAGCTGCAGCCCGACGGCGACGTCGAGATCACCGAGGTCGAACGGTTCGTCGTGCCCGCGTGCTCCGTCTGCGGCGGCGACCTGAAGCCCGACGTCGTCTTCTTCGGCGAGTTCGTGCCGGCCGAGAAGTTCCGCGAGGCCGTGTCGATCGTCGCCGACGCCGACGCGCTGCTCGTGGTCGGGTCCTCCCTCACCGTGAACTCGGGCGTGCGGCTGGTCGACCACGCGGCACGCCGGAAGAACCCGGTGGTCATCGTGAACCGCGGTGAGACCCGCAGCGACCGCCGGGCGGCCGTGAAGCTCGACGCCGGCACCACCGAGACGCTCGTGCACCTGGCGGAGCGGCTCAGTGCAGCGGGGGCGTCGCGCGCGGAGTCGCCCGCGGAGTCACCCGCGGCGTCACCCGCAGCCTCACCCGCAGCGTCGCGCGCGGACTCGCGCTCCTCCGAGTAGCCGGACGGGTCCGCCGGTCGCGTCTGCGAAGATCGTCGGGTGACGACCCTCCTGTACCTCGTCCGCCACGGCGAGACCGACTGGAACGCGCAGCGCCGCATCCAGGGCTCCACCGACATCCCGCTCAACGACACCGGACGACGGCAGGCCGCCGAGGCCGCCGAACTCCTGACCCGCCGGCCGTTCGACGCCGTGGTCGCCTCCCCGCTGTCCCGCGCCGCCGAGACGGGTGCGATCATCGCCGATCACCTGGGACTCGACGCCCCGACGACGTACCCGGGCCTGGCCGAGCGGTCCTACGGCGAGGCCGAGGGTCTGACCGACGACGAGGTGTCCGCCCGGTACCCGCACGACGACATCCCCGGTCGGGAGTCCCGCTCCGCCCTGCTCGCGCGGATCACCGAGACCCTCGGAGAGATCGCGGTGCGCTTCGACGGAGGCGTCGTGGTGGTCGCGACGCACGGCGCGGTGATCCGCAGCGTCGTCAACGCCGCAGCCCCCGGGACAGCCGACCGCGGCCACACCCCGATCCGGAACGGGTCCATCCACTCGTTCCGGTGGGACCCGGAGCGCTTCCACGCCGAACTCGTCCGGTTCGACGACCCGATCGACGACGTCTCCGACGCCACCGGCGGCTCGGCGTTCGAGTACCAGAACCCCTTGGAACGCCGGGGCTGACCGGGGACTACGCTCCGACGCACCCGCACACCGGGGACCACCCGCAACCCAGGGTGACGGGAGCCAGATGTCCGACGACGGAACCAGCCGACACGGCCGGCATGCCCCCGATCCGTCCGACGACGACCTCGACCGCGTGTTCGGCCCGGAGACGGCGAGCATCCCCACGCGCACCCGCGCCCGCACCTGGTTCGTCATCGGCGGGAGCGTCCTCGTCGTGGCCGCGGTCATCGCCGTGGTGCTCGGGTCGATCATCGGCAGCGTGCAGAACGGCATCGGCGGGGTCTTCCCACGGCCGGACGTCGCGCTCGACCGGTTCGACACGCGGGTGGACGACCTGCCCGGCGTCATCGAGGTGCGGCACCACGCCCCGGCCAAGACCGGGTTCGCGAGCTACGACGCGGTCGCGACGGTCCGCGCCGACCCCTCGCTCGACCGCGCTGCCAGACGTGACCTGGTCGCCGCCATCAGCCGAGCAGCCGACGAGTCCGGTGGCAACGGCGTCCGCGTCGTCGTGATCGCCGACCTCGGCAGCCTGCAGATCGGCGTCACAGGAGCCGGGGAGGTCGCGGCGAAGCGACTCGCGCTGGCGGACACGCTCGACCGCATCGGCGGGGTCACCGCGGTCCGCTGCTCGTGGGAGCGCGGCGGCGACCCGTCCGACACCGCACGGGACCAGTCGATCGTCGTGCGGACCCCGGGGCGGGGAGCAGCGGTGCCGCCCATCGTGTCGCGGGTGACCGAGGAGACGCAGAAGGTGTTCCCCGGGGCGGACGTGCAGGTGATCGCGCGGAAGTAGCGGAAGGAGGTGTGGTGCGGTGGTCGCGGCCGGGCGACGTGGAACCACACGGTCGACGTCGTACGACATCGGCAGCGTCGTTCCGCATCGCCACGAACCGCGAGACCGCGCCAGCGCCCCGAACCGCGAGACCGCGCCAGCGCCCCGAGCCCGCGCCGGCGCCCGCCCGCGCCCGCTCTCAGGCCCGCCGGTCCCCCACGGCCCGCTCGACGGCCCGGACGACCTGCTCCGCCGAGTCCTGCCACCGGAACCGCCGAGCACGCTCGATCGACCGCAGCGAAGCCTCGTCCCACCGGTCCTCGACCCGCCGGACGGCCGCGGCGACGGCGGACGGCGACGCAGGGTCGAAGTACTCGGCCGCATCGCCACCGATCTCGCGGAAGATCGGGATGTCGCTGACGACGACCGGGGTCCCGACGCCCATCGCCTCGACGAGCGGGATGCCGAACCCCTCGTCGTACGACGCGGTCGCCAGCGCCGTGGCCGAACGGAGCACGGACAGGTACTCCTCGTCCGTCGCGCCGTCGTGGAAGACGATCGTCCCCGCGGGAGCGAGCCCCTCGAGTCGCGCCCGGTCGGCACCGGACACCCGCGACATGCAGTGCAGCGTCCAGTCCGCCCCGAGCAGCGGCAGCGCCGCCGCCAGGGTCTCGACGTTCTTGTACGGCATGAACGACCCCATGTAGACGAGGGAGCGCTCGCGCGGCGCTCCGGTCGCCCGTGGCGTCGCCGGGTCGGCCGCGTTGTACGCGACCGTCACGGGTCGGCTCGTCAACCGGTGCTCGGCGATCAGCCCGGCGGTCGTCTCCGACACCGTCACCACCCCGTCCGCACCGTTCAGCAGGAACCGCTGTGGCGCCCACGACAGGTGGAACGCCCGCCAGCCGAGCCGCAGCGGCCACGAGAACTCCCGCGGGGGCGTGCGGTTGCGGTAGTAGATCAGGTCGTGCAGCGTCAGGACGAGCGCGTACCGGCGCCCGCGCGACCCCATCGTCTGCATCGGTGAGAACACCGCGTCGAGCCCCAGACGGTTGACCCGCCGGGCGACGAGCGGCTCCCCCGCGTCCGTCGGCGCCGGCAGCAGCTCCCACGGCAGGTCCGGCGGCAGCGACTCGAGCTGGCGCTCGTCATGGACGAGCAGCACGAAGTCGTGTCGGTCCGGCAGGTTCGCGACCACTCCGGCGGTGAACCGGCTGATGCCGTCGTGCCGACCGATCCGCACGTACCGGCAGTCGATCCCGATGCGCAGGCGCGTCACGCGTCGGTCTCCTTCGTGTCGCTCGCCGTCGCCTCGGTCGCCTTCGCGGCGTTCGGCTTCGTGGTGTTCGACTTCGCCGGAGCCGTCTTCGCCTCGGTCGCCTTCCCGGCGGTCGTCCGGGAGGCCCGCCCCGCCCCCGACGGTCGGCCCGCCCTGGTGCCGCGGCCCCGTCCAGGGCGCGCGGCCGTGTCCGCCATCCGGCGCAGCACCGCGGCGGCGGCCAGAGCCGGTGTCTCGTAGTGCACAAGGTGCCCGACACCCGGGATCACGACGAGCTCGGCGTCCCGCAGGCGTTCGGCGAGTGCACGCTGTTCGGGCACGGCGGTGATGTCGTCGTGCTCCGCCGCGACGAGCAACACGGGCACGTCGATCCGGTCGGCGTACTCGGACACGTCGTGGGTGACCGAGGTGCGGAACGCCTCGAGCACGCTCGTACGGTTCGCGAAGGCCGAGAAGTACCGGTCGTGCTGATCGTGGACCCACCGGCGGACGACGGGGTCGTGCGACTTCAGCATCGCGATGCTCATCGCCCGGACGATCGCACCGTTCCGCAGGATCCCGAGCCCGATCGGCTTCGGCAGCACCGCGCCGGCACGGTAGTACCCGATCGCGATCGCGGTCCCGACGGCACGCGGACCCTGCAGTGCCGGGGCGGCGATGGGGTTGACGAGCACGAGCAGCCGGGTGTCGAGACCGGCGGCGACGGTGGCCGACACCAGGATCGACCCGAACGAGTGCCCGAGCACGACGGTGTCGCGCCCGAGCCCGAGCGCGGCGTGGAACCCGGTCAGCCAGGTGACGTACGCGTCGATGTCGGACACCGGCAGCGGATCGGACACGCCGAAGCCGGGCAGGTCGGGGACGATCACGCGGACACCTTCCAGGTGCGCGGCGATCGTCTCGAGGCCGTGGTGGTCCCCGCGGAACCCGTGCACTGCGAGCACGGTGCGATCCGCGTCCTCGGGCCCGTAGACCCAGTAGTGCGTGGTCCGGCCGTCGACCTGGACGGCCCGGTGCACGACCGGGGTGGCGGCCATCAACGACTGGTACGGGGAGAGCACGGGCGGTTGCATCGGCGTCAGTCTAGGGAGCGAACCGCACGAATCCCCGGACACCCGCAGCATCTCGCGCCTATCGTGTCCGGGGCGGGCCGTCGAGCGGTCCGTCGACGACGACGAGGAGCACGGTGACCTTCACAGCCCCGATCCAGCTGCCCGGCCTGACGCTCGACCCGCAGTGGTACAAGCGCTCGGTCTTCTACGAGTGCATGATCCGGTCGTTCGTCGACTCCAACGGGGACGGCATCGGCGACATCCAGGGCGTGATCGGCAAGCTCGACTACCTGCAGTGGCTCGGCGTCGACGCGCTGTGGCTGCCGCCGTTCTTCCAGTCGCCGATGCGTGACGGTGGCTACGACATCGCCGACTACCGGGCGATCCTGCCGGAGTTCGGCACCCTCGACGACTTCCGCGAGCTCGTCACGAAGTCGCACGAGCGGAACATGCGCATCGTGATCGACATGGTGATCAACCACACCAGCGACCAGCACGAGTGGTTCCAGCAGTCCCGCGAGGACCCGGACGGCCCCTACGGCGACTTCTACGTCTGGCGCGACACCGACGAGGACTACTCGAACATCCGCATCATCTTCGTCGACACCGAGGAGTCCAACTGGACCTTCGACCCGGTCCGACGCCAGTTCTTCTTCCACCGCTTCTTCTCGCACCAGCCCGACCTGAACTTCGAGAACCCCGCCGTCATCGAGGCCATCTACGACGTCGTCCGGCACTGGCTCGACATGGGCGTCGACGGCCTCCGGCTCGACGCGATCCCGTACCTGTTCGAGTCGGAGGAGGGCAACGGCGAGGGCGAGCCGGAGACGCACGAGTTCATCAAGAAGCTCCGCGCGATGGTCGACGACGAGTACCCCGGCCGGGTGCTCCTGGCCGAGGCGAACCAGTGGCCGCGCGAGACCGCAGCCTTCTTCGGCACCGACGAGGAACCCGAGTGCCACATGGCGTTCGACTTCCCGGTGATGCCGCGCATCTTCTACTCGCTCCGCGCCCAGCACGCCGCCGAGCTCAAGGCGATCCTGTCCGAGACCCTCGACGTGCCAGCCAGCGCCGCGTGGGGCGTCTTCCTCCGCAACCACGACGAGCTCACGCTCGAGATGGTGAGCGAGGAGTACCGGCAGGCGATGTACGGCTGGTACGGCTACGACCCGCGGATGCGCTCGAACATCGGTATCCGCCGACGTCTCGCTCCCCTGCTCGACAACTCGCGCGCCGAGCTCGAGCTCATCCACGCGCTGCTCTTCTCGCTGCCCGGTTCACCGTTCCTGTACTACGGCGACGAGATCGGGATGGGCGACAACATCTGGCTGCCGGACCGCGACTCGTCCCGCACGCCGATGCAGTGGACGCCGGACCGCAACGCCGGCTTCTCCACCGCAGACCCGGGCAAGCTCTACCTGCCCGTCGTGCAGTCGCTCGTGTACAACTACGCGCAGGTCAACGTCGAGGCGCAGCTGGCCCAGTCGCGCTCGCTGCTGCACTGGGTCCGCAACGTCATCCACACCCGCAAGGCCCACCCGGTGTTCGGCCTCGGCTCCCTGAACGTGCAGGAGACCTCCAACGACTCGGTGCTCGCCTTCGTCCGCTCGTGGGAGGGCTCCGGGCAGCAGTTCGGGCCGTCCGCCGAGGACGTCCTGTGCGTGTTCTCATTCGCGACGAACCCGACCTCGGTCACGATCTCCGCGCCGGAGTTCGCGGGTCGCCCGCTCTACGACCTGTTCGGCGGCAGCTCGTTCCCGTCGTTCGACGAGGACGGCACCGTCACGCTCACCATGGGCACGCAGTCGTTCTACTGGCTGCACGTCGGCGCGCCGACCCGGTAGTCGGGGGTGTCGGTGCGTCCCGTTAGCCTGACCGCGTGACGTTCCCCACAGCACAGCTCGACGCACCCGCTCCGTCCCAGGACCTCACGGGTCGCCCCTGGTGGCACGCGCTGGGCGTCTTCGACCTCGAGACCACCGGGGTCGACGTCGAGACGGCCCGCATCGTCACGGCCCACGTCGGACTCATCGACATGACCGGGGCCTCCATCGTCGAGGGCGCGTGGATCGCCGACCCGGGCGTCCCCATCCCCGAGGGTGCCGCGGCCGTGCACGGGTACACGACCGAACGTGCCCAGGCCGAGGGGCGTCCCGCGGCCGAGGTCGTCGGCGAGATCATCGCCGCGATCGAAGCCGTGTTCGCCCGGGGCATCCCGCTGGTGATCTACAACGCCCCCTACGACCTCACCGTCCTCGACCGCGAAGCGAAGCGGCACGGGTTCGCCTCCCCCGTCGTCGGCAACGTCGTCGACCCGCTCGTGATCGACAAGGCGCTCGACACCTTCCGCAAGGGCAAGCGCACGCTCGAAGCCGCGTCCGAGCTCTACGGTGTCACGCTCGACGACGCCCACGACGCCGGCGCGGACGCCATCGCTGCCGGGCGTGTCGCCCAGGCCATCGCGGGCAAGTACCCGGACGAACTCGGCATCTCCGCCGAAGCACTCCACCGCAAGCAGGTCGGTTGGTGCGCCGAGCAGGCCGCGTCGTTCCAGGACTACATGCGCAAGAAGCGCGACCCGTCGTTCACCGCCGACGGCCGCTGGCCGCACCGCAACGGCGCCTGACCCCGCACAGCCCGCGCGGGACACCGGTGTTCGTGCGCCGAACACCCGCACAACCCGGTGTGACGCGCGAACACCGGTGTCCCGCGGCCCTGGGTCAGCGGCAGCCGGAGCCACCGCACAACGCGAACGGGCGGCCCTCCTGCAGGAGGACCGCCCGTCGACGTTGCGTGGGGGCTGCTTACTTGCTGAAGCCCTTGAAGCGCTGGTTGAACTTCTCGACGCGGCCGGCCGAGTCGAGGATGCGCTGCTTGCCCGTGTAGAACGGGTGCGAAGCGGACGAGATCTCGACGTCGATGACCGGGTAGGTCGCACCGTCGAGCTCGATGGTCTTGTCGCTGTTCGCGGTCGAACGCGTCAGGAACGTCTCACCGGAGGCCAGGTCGCGGAAGACGATGGCGCGGTACTCGGGGTGGGTGTCGGTCTTCATGGAGATTCCTCGATAGCGGTGGTGGGATTGCGCGAACTGCGCGGGAAGTCGTCGGCTTGCGCCAGCCGTCCACGATACCAGAGAGACGGCGGGATCGCAGCGCTACGCGGCGCGTGCCGTGTAGCGACCGGCGTCCTTGGTGACCGAGAGGTCGATGCCGAACGCCTCGGTCAGGGTCTGGTCGGTCAGGACCTCGTCGATGGGGCCGGCAGCCTGCACGTGGCCGTCGGCGAGGACCAGTGCGTGGGTGAACCCGGCCGGGATCTCCTCGACGTGGTGGGTCACGATGACGATGGCGGGCGAGTCCGCGCTCTGGGCGTACCCGCCGAGGGTGCGGACGAGGCTCTCACGGGCGCCGAGGTCGAGCGACGCGGCCGGTTCGTCGAGGAACAGGATCTCCGGGTCGGTCATCACGGCCCGGGCGATCTGCACGCGCTTCTGCTCGCCGTCGCTCAGGTCGCCGAACGTGCGGTCGGTGAAGGACCCCAGGCCCCACTCCTCGAGCACGCGCTGCGCACGACGGACGTCGAGCTCCTCGTACTCCTCGTTCCAGCGCCCCGTCACCGAGTACGCCGCGGTGAGCACGACGTCGATGACCTTCTCGGTGACCGGGATGCGACGCGCCAGGGCGGTCGACGCGAAGCCGATGCGCGGGCGGAGCTCGAACAGGTCGGCACCACCGAGCTCGGTGCCGAGCACCTCGACGTCGCCCGAGGTCGGGAACGTCTGGGCACCGGCGACCTGCAGCAGCGTCGTCTTGCCGGCGCCGTTCGCGCCGAGCACGACCCAGCGTTCGTCGTCCTGCACCTCCCACGAGATCGCGTCGAGGATGGTGGCCCCGTTGCGGACCACGGAGACGTCTGACAAGCGCACGACCGAGGGCATGCGACCAGCCTACGGGTTCTGGCCGAGCACCTGGTCGTAGACCTGCCGTGTCCTGGTGGCGATCGCGTCCCAGGTGAACTCGGTCTCGACACGCAGCCGTCCGGCGCGACCCATGAGCTTCGCCAGCCCCTCGTCGGCGAGCACCTCGGCCAGGGTCGCGGCGAGGTCGGCCACGAAGCGGTCGGGGTCGGTCGGGGTGCCGGTGCCGTCCTGCACCTGGTCGATCGGGACGATGCGACCGGTGAGCCCGTCGGCGACGACCTCGGGGATGCCCCCGGTACCGGTGCCGACGACGGGGATCCCGCACGCCATCGCCTCGAGGTTCACGATCCCGAGCGGCTCGTACACCGACGGGCAGACGAACACGGTGCCCGAGGACAGCACGTTCACGATCTCCTGGTGCGCGAGCATCCGGTCGATCCAGACGACGCCCTCGCGTTCGGCGCGGAGCCCCTCGACGAGCGCGGTGACCTCGGCCAGGATCTCGGGGGTGTCCGGCGCGCCGGCGCACAGCACGATCTGCACGTCCGACGGCAGCGAGGCCACGGCGCGGAGCAGGTACGGCAGGCCCTTCTGCCGGGTGATGCGTCCGACGAACACGACGCTCGGGCGCGTCGGGTCGATGCCGAGGGCACGCACGGCGTCCTCGTCGACGGTCGGCTTCCACGCGTCGATGTCGATGCCGTTGTAGACGACGTGCACCTTCGCCGGGTCGATCGAGGGGTAGGAGCGCAGGATGTCCGCACGCATGGCCTTGGAGACCGCGATGACGCCGTCGGCGTTCTCGAACGCCTCGCGCTCCATCCAGCTGGACAGGCGGTAGCCGCCGCCGAGCTGCTCGGCCTTCCACGGGCGCAGGGGCTCGAGGCTGTGGGCGGTGACGACGTGCGGGATGCCGTAGGTCAGCTGCGCGATCCGGCCCGCGGAGTTCGCGTACCAGGTGTGCGAGTGCACGAGGTCGGCACCCTCGACGTCGGCCGCGATGGCCACGTCGGTGCCCAGGGCCTGCAGTGCGCCGTTCGCCTGGCCGAGGCCGTCCGGGGTCCGGTAGCCCCACACGTCGGGTTCGTCACGGAAGGCCCCGAAGGCCCGGACACGGACTTCCGTCTCCGTTCCCGACCGCAACGCGGCGGTGAGTTCGGACACGTGGACACCGGCTCCGCCGTAGACCTCCGGCGGATACTCCCTGGTCAGCAGATCGACTCGCACTGGTTCAAGGTAACCGGTTCCCAGTGCTGACGCCTACTGTGAGCGGCATGGCTCCAAAGAAGGTCTTCGGCATCGTGCTCGCCGGTGGCGAAGGCAAACGACTCATGCCGCTCACCGCCGATCGCGCGAAGCCCGCCGTCCCGTTCGGCGGCAACTTCCGTCTCATCGACTTCGCACTGTCGAACCTGGTGAACTCCGGTCTCAACAAGATCGTGGTCCTGACCCAGTACAAGTCGCACAGTCTCGACCGACACGTCGCGGAGACCTGGCGGATGGAGGGGCTGCTCAGCTCCTACGTCGCGTCGGTCCCCGCGCAGCAGCGGCTCGGCAAGCGCTGGTTCGCCGGGTCGGCCGACGCGATCCTGCAGTCGCTCAACCTGCTCCGCGACGAACGCCCCGACATCGTGGTCGTCGTCGGCGCGGACCACGTGTACCGGATGGACTTCCACCAGATGGTCGAGGCGCACATCGCCTCCGGCCGCAGTGTCACCGTGGCGGCGATCCGCCAGCCGATCGGCCTCGCCGACCAGTTCGGCGTGATCCAGGTGGCCGAGGACGACCCGACCAAGATCGACGCGTTCCTCGAGAAGCCGAAGGACGCGATCGGCCTGGCCGACTCCCCCGGCGAGATCCTGGCCTCGATGGGCAACTACGTGTTCAACGCGGACGCCCTGGTCGACGCGGTCCTGCGCGACGGCCAGCTCGAGACCTCGGCGCACGACATGGGCGGCGACATCGTGCCCGACTTCGTCAACCGCGGCGACGCCGGCGTGTACGACCTGCAGCGCAACGAGGTCCCCGGGTCCACCGACCGCGACAAGTACTACTGGCGCGACGTGGGCACGATCGACTCGTTCTTCGACGCCCACATGGACCTCATCGCCCCGGTCCCGGTCTTCAACCTGTACAACCAGGACTGGCCGATCTTCAACCAGCAGACGAACCTGCCGCCGGCGAAGTTCGTCCGCGACGCGAACGGAAACACCGGCTCCACGGTCGACTCGCTCGTGTCGCTCGGCTGCCTGGTGTCGGGCGCCCAGGTCGAGCGCAGCATGATCGGGCCGTGGTGCTCGATCGACTCCGGTGCGAAGGTCCTCGACTCGATCGTGTTCGAGCGCGCCACCATCGGCGCCGGCGCGATCGTCAACCGCGCCATCCTCGACAAGGACGTCGTCCTCGCACCGGGTGCGCAGGTCGGCGTCGACCGCGAGGCCGACGAGGCACGCGGCTTCACCGTCACCGCGTCCGGCATCACCGTGGTGGGCAAGGGCGTCCGCGTCGACGCGTGACGACGCACCCGGGGCGCAGCCCCGGACGGACGGTCTGGAGGCACGGCTCGCGTCCCCGACGCGGCCGTGCCTCCGCCAGTCGGTACCGTTGGTGCGTGCCCCGCTTCCTCGTCGTCCTCGATGCCGATTCCACCCTCCTCGAGGACGAGGTGATAGAACTGCTCGCCGACAGCGCCGGGACCCGGCCACAGGTGGCGGCGATCACGGAGCGCGCCATGCGCGGGGAACTCGACTTCGCCGAGAGCCTCCGGGAGCGTGTCGCGACCCTGGCGGGCCTCCAGGCGGACGTCTTCGTCCGCGCGCAGCAGGCGGTCCGTGTGACGCGGGGCGCCGACCAGCTCGTCCGCGGCGTGCACGCCGCCGGCGGCACCGTCGGCGTGGTGTCGGGCGGGTTCCACGAGGTCCTCGACCCCTTCGCCGAGCAGCTCGGCCTCGACCACTGCCGGGCGAACCGGCTCGAGGTCAGCGGCGGCGTGCTGACCGGCCGCGTGCTCGGCGACGTCATCGACGCGCACGCGAAGGCCGTCGCGCTCCGCGAGTGGGCGGACGCCGACGGTGTCGACCCGGCACGGACGATCGCGATCGGGGACGGCGCGAACGACCTCGAGATGATGCGGGTCGCGGCGCTGTCGGTCGCGTTCGACGCGAAGCCGCGCGTGCGGGAGCAGGCGGACGTCGCGGTCGTCGACCGTGACCTGTCCGCCGTGCTCGCGACGCTCGGCCTGCGCGGCTGAGCGGACCGGCCGGTCTTCGCGCTCAGCGACACGTCAGGCGCGCGAGCACCCGTGGACGGTCGCTGGGCACGAAACGACGCGCAGGTGGTGGCTAGTGCCCCATCCCGAGGCCGCCGTCGACCGGGATGATCGCACCGGAGACGTACCCGGCGCCGTCGCTCGCCAGGAACAGCGTGGCGTCGGCGACGTCGTCGACCGTGCCGTAGCGGGCGGCGGGGATCGCCTTCTTGAACTCGGCCTGCAGCTCGTCGGAGAGCGCGGCGGTCATGTCGGTCTGGATGAAGCCGGGCGCGACGACGTTGGCGGTGATGCCACGCGAACCGAGTTCACGGGTGATCGAGCGGGCCATGCCGACCAGGGCGGCCTTCGAGGACGCGTAGTTGACCTGGCCGATCTGGCCGTAGGCACCCACGACGCTCGACATCAGCACGATGCGCCCGAACTTGGCCTTCATCATGCCCTTCGTGGCGCGCTTGACGACGCGGAAGGTGCCGGTGAGGTTCGTGTCGACGACGCTGGTGAAGTCGTCCTCGGACATGCGGAGGAGCAGCTGGTCGTTCGTGATGCCGGCGTTCGCGACGAGGACCTCGATCGGACCGAACTCGGCCTCGACCTGCGTGAACGCGGCGTCGACGGAGGCCGTGTCGGTGATGTCGGCCTGCACCGTCAGCGCGCCCTCGGGACCACCCTGACCGCTGCGCGACGTCACGGCGACCCGGTGGCCGGCTGCGACGAACCGCTCGGCCAGCGCGCGGCCGATGCCGCGGTTGCCGCCGGTGATGAGGACGGTACGGGGGGTGCTCATGGTCGCTCCGTTCGGTGGGTTCTGCTCGGCACGCGGTGCCGGGGACCCGGCGGACACGCCCGGACGAGCGTACCGGAGCCGACCACCCTGCCGGTTCGCGCGCGGCGCACCCACGATCGGCCCGGCGGGATTAGGCTTGACCACGGGTAGACGGAGACCATCTGTATGAAGAGCACGCACACGAGCATCACCTCGCTGCCGGACACACCGGAGCAGGACCGGGCGCACCGCCTGTCCCGCTACGTCTGGCAGATGGCCATCCGAGTGGTCCTCTTCATCTCCGCCGTGCTCGTGTACTCGACCTGGCACTCGTGGCTCGCGGTCATCCCGATCGTCCTCGCCGCGGTGATCCCCTGGGTTGCCGTCGTCATCGCGAACGCCGGCAGCCGGACCGAGAGCGACATGATCTCCCCCGCCGGGTCCAT
This sequence comes from Curtobacterium sp. 8I-2, assembly GCF_902506155.1. Classification (NCBI taxonomy): domain Bacteria; kingdom Bacillati; phylum Actinomycetota; class Actinomycetes; order Micrococcales; family Microbacteriaceae; genus Curtobacterium; species Curtobacterium sp. 8I-2. The sequence continues at coordinate 2,771,233 of NZ_LR732827.1, read as the reverse complement.
CGAGCTGTACGACGCCGTCGACCCGCGCCTCCGCGAACAGCAGGAGGACGCACGGGCCCAGGCCTACCGCGACGAACAGGACCGCCTCCGCCAGCAGGCGCAGCACGCCCAGGACGAGTGGCAGCGCAACGGCGACCGATCGAAGATGTGGGGGCCCCGCTGATGGGTGCGACGTTCGACCTGCAGACCGAGCCCGGATCGACCCCGGTGTGCTCGCGAGCGGGTTGCACCTCGACGGCCGGCTGGCGCGTGAACTGGCGCAACCCCCGCATCCACGCGATCGACCGCGTGAAGATCTGGGCGGCGTGCGACGAGCACCGTGACTTCCTGGCCGATTACCTGCGGTCCCGCTCGTTCCCGGTGCGCGTCACCGGCATGCACGAGGACGTCGACCGCCTCGACGACGAGCGCGACCCGGTGGCAGCGCCGAAGAACGACGTCGGGGTGCGCGCCACCGGCACCTCGCGATGACCGACGGCTTCGACCCGCAGTCCCGGTACGGCCGCAAGCACGCCGCCAAGCTGCAGCGTGCCGCCGCTGGATCGAGCTCCGGCTTTGGCTCGGACTCGGGGTCGGGCTCGGACTCGGGTTCGATCAGCCGCTCCGACGAGCCCTTCGTCGGCTGGCGCTTCGTCCGGAGCCGCCGCTGGCTCGGCTACTTCGCGATCGCCGTCGCCTTCGCCATCGTCTGCACGCTGTTCGGCATGTGGCAGTGGGACCGCCGCAACGAAGCCGTCCGGCAGAACGAGCAGGTCGCGCAGAACTACGACCACACTCCCGTCCCCCTCGACCGGGCGCTGCCGAGGGCGTCGAGCTGGCAGGACGAGCAGGAGTGGCTCCGGGTCTCCGTCACCGGCCGGTACGACGTCGACTCCCAGCTGCTCGTCCGCAACCGCGTGCACAACGGGCAGCCCGGGTTCGAGGTCCTCACCCCGCTCGTCACGTCCGAGGGCCGCGCCTTCATCGTCGACCGCGGCTGGGTCCCGACCGGCAACGCGCAGGACGCCCCCGACCACGTTCCCGCTCCCCCGTCCGGCGAGGTCACCGCCGTCGTCCGGCTGCAGCAGAGCGAACCCCGCATCCCCGGCCGCTCCGACCCGAAGGACACCGACCAGGTGCAGTCGGTCACCCTGGCCGACGTGGCGAACAAGGTCGACGACCCGATCTGGACCGGTGCGTACGGGCAGCTCGCCTCGGAGTCCCCCGCCCCGACCGAGGCCCGCCCGCTCGGCTGGGATCGCCCGAACGCCGACACCGGGCTGCACCTGAGTTACTTCATCCAGTGGTTCCTGTTCGCCGCCGGGGGCTTCGGGTTCCTGGCGTACGTGATGGTGCAGGAGTACCGGAACCTCAACCAGGACGACCCCGAGGAGCGCGAGCGTGCCCTCGAGCGCGAACGCCGCAAGAACCTCAAGCCGAAGACCGACGCCGAGATCGAGGACGAGCTCATCGCGTCCCGTCGCTGACGCGCTGGCGTGTGTGCGCGTCAGCGCACCGTGCGCACCTCGCAACCCGTGCGCGGTTCCGCGCACCGTGCGCCACCACAAGCGCGCACCCACCACGCAACACGGCACCGGCCCGCGAACGCGGCACCGTGCGCACGGGAGGCGCGACGCACCACCGGCACCGCGCCTCCAGACCGCACCGTGCGCACCTCGCAACCCCGTGCGCGCTTCCGCGCACCGTGCAGCACCACAAGCGCGCACCCACCACGCAACACCGCACCGGACCGCGAACGCGGCACCGTGCGCACGGGAGGCGCGACGCACGACCGGCACCGCGCCTCCAGACCGCACCGTGCGCACCTCGCAACCCCGTGCGCGCTTCCCCGCACCGTGCAGCACCACAAGCGCGCACCCACCACGCAACACCGCACCGGCCCGCGAACGCGGCACCGTGCGGACGGGAGGCGCGACGCCCGACCGACCCCGAGGCCGGTGCGCAAGACGCCGTCGTCATCGCGACACGCCCCCACGTCGGCGAGGCGCCGCCGTCTCCGGCGGCGCCTCGACGGCTCAGCGGCGTCGTGTGGACACGACGGCGTCTCGCAAGCGGCTACGCGAGTTCGATGAGCTCCGCGTAGTCCTTGTTCCAGTGGTCCTCGGTGCCGTCCGGCAGCAGCAGCACGCGCTCGGGGTTGAGCGCCTCGACCGCGCCGGCGTCGTGGGACACCAGGACGACCGCGCCCTCGAAGCCGGCCAGGGCGTTGAGGATCTCCTCGCGTGACGCCGGGTCCAGGTTGTTCGTCGGTTCGTCGAGCAGCAGGACGTTCGCCCCCGAGACGACGATCATCGCGAGCGACAGACGCGTCTTCTCACCACCGGACAGGACGCCGGCCTTCTTGTAGCCGTCGTCGCCGGTGAACAGGAACGACCCGAGCACCCGACGGGCCTCGGTCTCGTTGAGGTCCGTCGACGCCGACACCATGTTCTCGATCACCGTGCGGTTGATGTCGATGTTCTCGTGTTCCTGCGCGTAGTAGCCGATGCGCAGACCGTGGCCTGGCTGGATCTCACCGGTGTCGGGCTGGTCGGCACCCGCGAGGATGCGCAGCAGCGTCGTCTTGCCCGCACCGTTGAAGCCGAGGATGACCACGCGGGAGCCGCGGTCGATCGCCAGGTCGACACCGGCGAAGATCTCCAGCGAGCCGTAGGACTTCGACAGCCCCTCGGCCATCAGCGGCGTACGACCGCACGGCGCCGGCGTGGGGAAACGGATCTTCGCGACGCGGTCGGCGACGCGCTCGTCCTCGAGGCCGGCGAGCAGCTTGTCGGCACGCGCGACCATCTGGTGCGCCGCGGCGGCCTTCGAGGCCTTCGCACCGAAGCGTGCGGCCTGGTCCTTGAGCGTGGCGGCCTTCTTCTCGGCGCCCGCGCGCTCCTTGCGACGGCGCTCCTCGTCGGCGACGCGCTGCCGCTGGTAGAGCTTCCAGCCCATGTTGTAGATGTCGATGGTCTGGCGGTTTGCGTCCAGGTAGAAGACGCGGTTCACGACCTCTTCGACGAGCTCGACATCGTGGGAGATGATGATGACGCCGCCGGGGTAGGTCTTCAGGTGCTCGCGGAGCCACACGACGGAGTCGGCGTCGAGGTGGTTGGTCGGCTCGTCGAGGATCATCGTCTCGGCGTCCGAGAACAGGATGCGGGCGAGCTCGATGCGCCGGCGCTGACCACCCGAGAGCGTCTTGAGCTGCTGGTCGAGGATGCGGTCCGGCAGCTTCAGGTTCGACGCGATCGAGGCGGCCTCGGCCTCGGCCGCGTAGCCACCGAGCGCGTTGAACTGGTCGTCGAGACGGCTGTAGCGCCGCATCGCCTTCTCGGCGACGGCCGCGTCGTCGCTCGCCATGTCGAGCGTGGCGAGGCGAATGCCCTCCACGAGCTCACCGAGCCCGCGGGCGTCGAGGATGCGCTTCCGCGCGGTCTCCTCCGGGTCGCCGGAGCGGGGGTCCTGCGGCAGGTAGCCGATCTCCCCGCCGCGGTCGATCGTGCCGCCGTTCGGCTGCGTCTCGCCCGCGAGGGCCTTGGTCATCGTCGTCTTCCCCGCGCCGTTGCGGCCGACGAGTCCGATCTTGTCGCCCTTCTCGACACGGAAGGACACTTCTTCCATGAGGAGACGAGCTCCGACGCGGATCTCGAGTTCGTGCACGGCAAGCACAGTGGACGTCCAATCAGTTGGTGGGTTTGCACAACGGTGTGTGCGTGAGGTGCACCGCTACGCTGACGGGACCGATGGTTCCGAACGGAACCAGCAGTCCATTCTAGGAGAATCCATGACGAACGCCACCGGGTTCGCTCCCCGCGCAGTCCTCGCCGACCGTCTGCGCACGCACGGGCTGGCCACCGACGCCGCCCTCGTCGCCGGCGGAGCCCTGTTCACCGCCGCGATGGCGCAGCTCGAGGTCCCGATGTGGCCGGTCCCGATCACCGGGCAGACGCTGGCCGTCGTGCTCGTCGGCGCGACGCTCGGCGCGCGTCGCGGCATGCTCTCGCTGCTCGTCTACGCCGTCGCCGGACTCGCGGGTGCCCCGTTCTTCGCCGACCTGCAGGGCGGCCTGCAGGCCCTGGCCCTGCCGAGCTTCGGGTACGTCATCGGCTTCATCCCGGCCGCCGGGCTCGTCGGCTGGCTCGCCCGCCGCAACTGGGACCGCAACGTCGGTCGTGCCGCGGTCGCGATGCTGCTCGCGAGCGCGATCCCGTTCGTGACCGGCCTGCCGTACCTCGCCGTGGCGCTCGGCCAGCTCGGCGCCCCGAACGACGTCCAGTCGGTGCTCGCCGCCGGCCTGTACCCGTTCATCATCGGTGGCGTCGCCAAGGCCCTCATCGCCGCCGGCATCCTGCCGCTCGCGTGGAAGGCCGTCGGCCGCCGCTGACCCCTCGCACGAGAACGGCCCCGCACCGATCGGTGTGGGGCCGTTCTGCGTCAGCGGCGGGTGGGCGGGCAGGCAGGCGGGCGCGGCGCCGGGCTGTCAGTGCGGTCACGACTCCCCACTGCCCGGATGCCGAGTGGTCACGTTCCGTCGCCTGGAGCGGGGTCAGCCGACAGAACGTGACCGCTCGGCGAACGTGAGCGGGCGGTTGCGACCACTCGGCGGCGCGCCCCGCGCGTGGCGTGCGCACAAACGGACGGGAGGCGCGGTGCCAGCTGGCACCGCGCCTCCCGTCCGTTGTGGGTCGCGCCTAGATCGCGAACCCGAGGGCGCGCATCATCTCGCGTCCGTCGTCGGTGATCCGTTCCGGACCCCACGGCGGCATCCAGACCCAGTTGATCCGGAAGGCGTCCACGATGCCGTCCAGGGCGTTCGCGGTGTCTCCCTCGATGACGTCGGTCAGGGGGCAGCCGGCGCTGGTGAGCGTCATGCTGATGACGAGGGCGTTGGCGTCGTCGTCCCAGGCGAGGTCGTAGATCAGGCCGAGGTCGACGATGTTCACGCCGAGCTCCGGGTCCTGGACCTCCTTCAGGCCCTCGACGACCTCGTCGAACTTGTCGGGAGCGAGCGCGGCGATCATCAGGCCTGCGCCTCGGCGGCCGCGACGGCCTGCACGTAGCGGTCGTAGCCCTCGTTCTCGAGGCGGTCGGCCAGCTCGGGGCCGCCCTGCTCCGCGATCTTGCCGGCGACGAACACGTGCACGAAGTCCGGCTTGATGTAGCGGAGGATGCGCGTGTAGTGCGTGATGAGCAGCACACCGAGGCCGGTCGCGGCCTTGGCACGGTTGACGCCCTCGGAGACGATCTTCAGCGCGTCGACATCGAGGCCGGAGTCGGTCTCGTCGAGGACGGCGAACTTCGGCTTGAGGAGCTCGAGCTGCATGATCTCGTGGCGCTTCTTCTCGCCACCGGAGAAGCCCTCGTTGACGTTGCGCTCGGCGAACGACGAGTCCATCTTCAGGTCGGCCATCGACTGACGGAGTTCCTTGATCCAGCCGCGCAGGGCCGGGGCCTCACCGTCGATCGCCGTCTTGGCGGTGCGGAGGAAGTTCGACACCGTGACGCCGGGGATCTCGACCGGGTACTGCATCGCCAGGAACATGCCGGCACGGGCACGCTCGTCGACACTCATCGCGAGGACGTCCTCGCCGTCGAGGGTGATCGTGCCACCGACGACGTTGTACCGGGGGTGGCCGGCGATCGTGTACGCCAGCGTGGACTTACCGGAGCCGTTCGGCCCCATGATCGCGTGGATCTCGCCCTCGTTGATGGTGAGGTCGACACCCTTCAGGATCTCCTTGGTGCCCTGGTCGGTGTCGATCGAGACCTTGAGGTCACGGATTTCCAGAGTGGACATTGCGTTCCTTCGGTTGCAGCTGTGGTGCGGCGTCAGCCGCGGGAAGTGTTGGGGTGCTCAGTCGACCGGGACGACGTCCTGGACGTCGACGTAGACGTCGCCGTCGCGGACCTCGACCCGGAAGACCGGGACGGGCTCGTAGGCCGGGAAGTTCTGCGGCTTGCCGGTGGTCAGCGAGAAGCGGGACCCGTGGGCCCAGCACTCCAGCGAGTCACCCTCGACGAAGCCCTCGGCCAGCGAGATGTCGCCGTGCGTGCAGGTGTCGCCGATGGCGTGGACCGTGCCGGACGAGTCCTTCACGATCGCGACCGCCGTGCCACCGACGACCACCCGCATCGGGCTGTCCACCGCGATGTCGGCTTCGGTGCAGACCTTCTCGGCCATCAGGCGTTGGCCTGCGGAGTGGCGGTCTGCGGTGCGGCGGTCTGCGGCGCGGCGGCCGGCTCGGCGCCGGACTCGGCCGGTGCCGCGATGACCGAACGGCCCTCGGCGAGTTCCTGCTCGACCGCGGCGATGAGGCGTTCCTCGAGCTCGGGCGCACCGATCTTCTGGATCACCTCGACCAGGAAGCCGAGCACGACGAGACGCCGCGCTTCTTCTTCCGGGACTCCGCGGGACTGCAGGTAGAACAGCTGCTCGTCGTCGAAGCGACCGGTGGCACTCGCGTGACCGGCACCCTCGATGTTGCCCGTCTCGATCTCGAGGTTCGGGATGCTGTCGGCACGGGTGCCGTCCGTCAGCACGAGGTTGCGGTTCTGCTCGTACGAGTCGGTCCCGTCACCGGCGCGACCGATCAGGACGTCACCGATCCAGACGGTGTGCGCGCCCTGGCCCTGCAGCGCACCCTTGTAGTTGACCCGACCGCGCGTGTTCGGCGCGTCGTGGTTCACGTAGACCTGCTGCTCGATGTACTGGCCGGCGTCGGCGAAGTACACGCCGTACATCTCGGTGTCGGCACCCTGCGCACCGAGGTGCGTCGAGGGGTTGACCCGGATGACGTCGCCGCCGAGCGAGACCACGACGTGCTTGAGGAAGGCATCGCGCCCGACCTCGGCGAAGTGCGTCGACACGTGCACCGCGTCGTCGTCCCAGTCCTGCAGGCTGACGACGGTCAGTCGTGCGTTCTGCTGCGCGACGATCTCGATGTTCTCGCTCAGCAGGGCGCTGCCGCGGTTGTCGAGCACGACGATGCCCTGCGCGTTCGGCTCGGCCGTGATGACCGTGTGCGCGGCGCGGGGCTGCGACCCGAAGTCGGAGCGGGTCACCGTGATGAACTCGTGCGCTTCGGTGGCCTTGATCGTGATCGCCAGGACCGCGTCACGGGCGCTCCAGGCCGCGGCCGCCGCGCGGTCTTCGGGCAGGCCGGCGGTGCCGACGCGGGGGTCGTCGCTGCGACCCCACTCGACGTCGGCGCCCTCGGACTGGCGGGCGAGGTACGGGTAGGCGGATCCGTCGAGCGGGCCGTCCAGCAGCGGCTGGAGCTTGGTCAGCGGCGCGAACTTCCAGTTGACCTCTCGGCCGGTGACCTTCGGGAACGCCTCGACGTCGCCGGACTGGAACCGCTCGGAGCGGGTCTGGACCGGCACCTTCTTGTCGGGGGCGTCCCAGCCGCCGTCGGAGTGGGCTCCGGCGCCGTGCTGGGTGCCGCCCTGCGCTGCGGCAGCGGGCTCGATCGGCTGGTCGATGTGGGGAGGGGTGGTGCTGGACATCTAGCCGACGGATCCTTCCATGCTCATCTCGATGAGCTTGTTGAGTTCGAGTGCGTACTCCATCGGGAGCTCGCGGGCGATCGGCTCGATGAAACCACGGACGATCATCGCCATCGCCTCGTCCTCGGCCATGCCGCGGGACATGAGGTAGAAGAGCTGCTCCTCGCTGACACGCGAGACCGTGGCCTCGTGCCCCAGCTGCACGTCGTCGACACGGATGTCGATCGCCGGGTACGTGTCGCTCCGGCTGATCGTGTCGACGAGCAGGGCGTCACAGCGCACGGTGTTGGCCGCGTGGTGCGCGCCCGGGTCGACCCGGACCTCGCCGCGGTACCCGGCACGACCGCCGCCACGGGCGATCGACTTGGAGACGATCGAGGACGTCGTGTACGGCGCCATGTGGATCATCTTCGCGCCGGCGTCCTGGTGCTGGCCGGGGCCCGCGAAGGCCACGGAGAGCGTCTCGCCCTTGGCGTGCTCCCCGGCGAGGTAGATCGACGGGTACTTCATCGTGACCTTGGAGCCGATGTTGCCGTCGATCCACTCCATCGTCGCGCCTTCGTGCGCGATCGCACGCTTCGTGACGAGGTTGTAGACGTTGTTCGACCAGTTCTGGATCGTCGTGTAGCGAACGCGGGCGTTCTTCTTCACGATGATCTCGACGACGGCCGAGTGCAGCGAGTCGGACTTGTAGATCGGGGCGGTGCAGCCCTCGATGTAGTGGACGTACGAGTCCTCGTCCGCGATGATCAGCGTCCGCTCGAACTGACCCATGTTCTCGGTGTTGATCCGGAAGTAGGCCTGCAGCGGGATCTCGACGTGGACGCCCTTGGGGACGTAGACGAACGAGCCACCGGACCAGACGGCCGTGTTCAGCGCGGCGAACTTGTTGTCGCCGGCCGGGATCACGGTGCCGAAGTACTCCTCGAACAGCTCCGGGTGCTCACGGAGCGCCGTGTCGGTGTCCATGAAGATGACGCCCTGCTGCTCCAGGTCCTCGCGGATCTGGTGGTACACGACCTCGGACTCGTACTGCGCGGCGACGCCGGCGACCAGGCGCTGGCGCTCGGCCTCGGGGATGCCGAGCTTCTCGTAGGTCGCACGGATGTCCTCGGGGAGGTCTTCCCACGACTGCGCCTGCTTCTCGGTGGAGCGCACGAAGTACTTGATGTTGTCGAAGTCGATGCCCGTCAGGTCGGCACCCCACGTCGGCATCGGCTTGCGGCCGAAGAGCGACAGCCCCTTGAGGCGGTTCTTCAGCATCCACTCGGGCTCGTCCTTGAGGTTCGAGATGTCGGTGACGACCTCTTCCGAGATCCCACGACGGGCGGAGGACCCTGCCGAGTCGGAGTCGGACCAGCCGAACTCGTATTGGCCGAGCCCTTCGAGCTCGGGACGGTCGATGAGCACGTCGGACATGGTCTCCTCGTTTCCTTCTCGCGGGACAGCGTTACAGGTGTCAACCCGTGGCGTCTGGACGCCATTCCACCGTGGACCGCTGACATGCGGACCCGGTGCTGCTCCCTCGCAACGACTATGGTTCCACGCAGTCCGTGGAGTGATCGGCGATCTCGGCCCATTCGGAGCCGGCGCCTGCCTAGACTTGACTGCTGCTGAACCCTCGAATCCTACAGGTTCACTGCACGGAGCAACAGGAAGGCACCACCCTCGTGACACGCGTCGGATCCCCCGTCGAGCAGGATCTCCGGACCGGACGGTGGTGGTCGCTCCCCCGTGCGGTCGACCGCCGCGTCGTCGCACTGGCCTGGGCGTCCTTCGTGGTCGAGGTCGTGCTGATCGGCACAGGCGGCCTGGTCCGCCTCACCGCGTCGGGCCTCGGATGCCCCACCTGGCCCAAGTGCACGGCGGATTCGCTGGTCTCCACGCCGGAGATGGGCGTCCACGGCATCATCGAGTTCGGCAACCGTCTGCTGACCTTCGTGCTCGTGATCGTGGCCGTCGCGATGTTCCTGGCGATCGTCCGGATGCTCCGCACGCGGCCGGAACTGTTCTGGCTGGCGTTCGCTCAGGGCGTCGCGATCCCGGTGCAGGCCGTGATCGGCGGCATGAGCGTGTGGACGAACCTGAACCCCTTCGTGGTCGGACTGCACTTCGTCGTCTCCGCCGCGCTCACCTCGGTGACCGCTGCCCTGGTCTACCGCACCGTGCACGGCCCCCGCACGGCCGAGCGGCTCGTCCCCGGCTGGTACACCGGCGTCGTCCGCGGCACCGTCGCCGCCGTCGTCGTGACCGTGCTCGTCGGCATCCTGACCACCGGCAGCGGCCCACACGCCGGCGCTGACGAAGCCGTCGACGGCGGACGCCTGCACCGCACCGGGTTCGACCCCGCGGTCATGGAGCACGTGCACGCCTGGCCGGCGTACGCCCTCTTCGCGCTCACCCTGGTGCTCGTCATCGGAGCCGTCCGCCTGGGCCGGCCGAGCAAGTGGCCGTTGCTGCTGCTCGTCGTCGAGTTCCTGCAGATCGCGGTCGGCCTCACGCAGGCACGCACCGGTCTGCCCGTCGGGCTCGTCGGCACGCACATGGTGCTCGCCGGGCTCCTCGTGGGCGCCGTCACCGCGGTGGTGCTGTCCACGCGGGCATCGGCCGGTCGCGACGCCGTCCGGGAACCCATCGACGCCTGACGCCCGGGCGCGTCGCGCGCTCGACACCCGTTCTCCGACACCCCACGAGTCGTTCGACTCGTGGGGTGTCGCGTTTGTGGTGGTCGGCCGGACGCGCCGTCGGACCGAGCCCGCACCACGTGCGGTCCCCAGCCAGTCGGGTCCGCGCCGCGGCAGACGCTCCCCGCGCCGGACGGGAGGCCCGTGGCGGGCCCGCACCGCGCCTCCAGGCCGCCGCGTGCCGAGCACAAGACGCCGGTGTCCTGCCGAGACGCCGCCGAGCGCGCGAGACGCCGCCGGATTCGGCGGCGTCTCGTCGGGGTGGCGGCGTCCTGCGGACACGACGGCGTCTTGCCAATACGACGGCGTCAACTGGACACGACGGCGTCCTGCGGACACGACGGCGTCAACCGGACACGACGGCGTCCTGCGGACCGAGCACGCGCCTGCGGCGGCGCCGGCGCGACCGCCCTAGAAAGTGAAGACCTGCGGCAGCAGCGGGTCGATGCCCACCGCGATGAAGAGCAGCGTCAGGTACGTGATCGAGCTGTGGAAGACCCGCATCGGATGCACGTGCTCGACGTGCTGGATCGCCCGCGAGTACAGGCGGTGCGACTCGACGACGAACCAGATGCCACCGGCCAGCGCGACCACCGTGTACAGCGGACCCATGTGCCCGACGGGGATGAGCAGGAGCGAGCAGACGAGCGTCGCCCAGGCGTACAGGACGACCTGCAGGCCGACGACGGTCCGACCACGGACGACGGCGAGCATCGGCACGTCGGCGGCGTCGTAGTCGTCCCGGTACTTCATCGACAGCGGCCAGTAGTGCGGCGGCGTCCAGAGGAAGATCACCATGAACAGGATGACGGGGGTCCACGTCAGCGACCCGGTGACACCCGCCCAGCCGATGAGCACGGGCATGCAGCCGGCCGAGCCACCCCAGACGATGTTCTGCGGCGTGCGGCGTTTGAGCCACAGCGTGTAGACGAACACGTAGATCAGGATCGCGATGACGCTGAGCGCCGCGGCGAGCCAGTTCACCAGGAAGCCGAGCACCGCTGTCGACAGGACGCCGAGGATCCACGAGAACACGAGGGCTTCACGGTCCGAGAGTTCGCCGGTGACCAGCGGCCGGGTGCTCGTCCGCTTCATGAGCCGGTCGATGTCGCGGTCGATGTAGCAGTTGAAGGCCGACGCCGAACCGGCCGACATCGCTCCGCCGAGCATCGTCCAGAAGACGAGCCACAGGTCGGGGACGCCGCGCTCGGCGAGGAACATCGTCGGGGCCGTGGTGACGAGCAGCAGCTCCATCACGCGCGGCTTCGTCAACGAGACGTACGCACGGACCTTGCGGGACAGCGGCGATCGGGGTCGATCGGTGTCGGGCCGGGTCACGGTGGCAGTCGGCAAGGGAACCTCAGTCTGTTCGCATCAGCTCGCACACTCGGTGGACGACTGCGGCGGCGTCCGGGCATGCGCTGACCCGGAATGTCCACGGGTCCCGATCAGTTTACGGGATGGAAGCGCCGCAACGGTGCCCCGCTCCGACATCCCGGCGTGATCCGGACGCGTTCGACACGCCCGGATCGACCGTCGTCGGCCACCCCGGTGTGAACATCGGGGGTCACCTGAACCCCTTCTGAGTACCCGGTCACTATGCTGGACACGCCCTCCCGCAGTGCGCGCCCCGATGACGTCGGCCGCGATGAGCCGGTCGGCCGCCGCTAGACGGCGACACGACTCGGCCCCGGGATGGCCACATGTCCGTGCGATGGCACGAGCCCTCGCACATGTCGCATCAAGAAGGGTCAACATCCAAGTGGCTGAATTCACCTGGGACGCCATCGACCGGAAGGCCGTCGACACGGCCCGCGTTCTCGCCGCCGACTCGGTCGAGGCCGCCGGCAACGGTCACCCCGGCACCGCGATGAGCCTTGCTCCGCTCGCCCACCTGCTCTTCCAGAAGGTGATGCGTCGCGACCCCAGCGACGCCACCTGGATCGGCCGCGACCGCTTCATCCTCTCCGCCGGTCACGCCTCGATCCTCCAGTACGTGCAGTTCTACCTGCACGGCTACGGGCTCGAGCTCGAGGACCTGCAGCACCTGCGCAAGTGGGGCTCGAAGACCCCGGGTCACCCGGAGTACGGCCACACCGACGGTGTCGAGATCACCACGGGCCCGCTCGGCCAGGGCCTCGCGTCCTCGGTCGGCTTCGCCTACGCCCAGCGCTTCGAGCGCGGCCTGTTCGACCCGGAGACCCCGGCCGGTCAGTCGCCGTTCGACCACTTCACCTACGTGATCGCCGGCGACGGTGACATGCAGGAGGGCGTGACCAACGAAGCGGGTTCGCTCGCCGGTCGCCAGCAGCTCGGCAACCTCATCGCGTTCTACGACTCGAACCAGATCTCGATCGAGGACAACACCGACATCGCGTTCTCCGAGAGCGTCCCCGAGCGCTACGAGGCGCTCGGCTGGCACGTCCAGATCGTCGACTGGAAGAAGAACGGCGAGTACTCCGAGGACGCCGAGGAGCTCCACGCCGCGATCGAGGCCGCCAAGCAGGTCACCGACAAGCCGTCGCTCATCGTCCTCAAGACGATCATCGGCTGGCCGTCGCCGACCAAGCAGAACTCGGGCAAGATCCACGGTTCAGCGCTCGGCGCCGACGAGATCAAGGGCCTCAAGGAGATCCTCGGTTTCGACACCGACAAGACCTTCGAGGTCGCTCCCGAGGTCCTCGAGTACACCCGCGGCGCCGTCGCCAAGGGCCAGGCCGAGCACGCCGAGTGGCAGAAGTCCTTCGACGCGTGGGCCGCAGCCAACGCCGACAAGAAGGCACTGTTCGACCGCGTCCAGTCGAAGGAGCTCCCGGAGGGCCTCGAAGCAGCGCTCCCGGTCTTCCCGGCGGACAAGGCCGTCTCGACCCGTGCCGCTTCCGGCAAGGTCATCAACGCCATCGCGCCGCTGATGCCCGAGTTCTGGGGCGGTTCGGCCGACCTCGCCGAGTCGAACCTCACCACGATCGAGGGTGCCAAGTCCTTCGGTCCGGCCGAGGCCTCGACCTCGACGTGGAGCACCGACCCGTACGGCCGCGTGCTGCACTTCGGCATCCGCGAGCACGCCATGGGCTCGATCCTCAACGGCATCGTCCTGCACGGGAACACCCGCCCCTTCGGCGGCACGTTCCTCATCTTCAGCGACTACATGCGTCCGGCGGTCCGTCTCGCCGCGCTCATGCAGGCGCCGGCGATCTACGTCTGGACCCACGACTCCGTCGCCCTCGGCGAGGACGGCCCGACGCACCAGCCGATCGAGCAGGTCTCGTCGCTGCGTGCGATCCCGGGTCTCGACGTCGTCCGTCCGGCCGACGCCAACGAGGTCGCGTACGCGTGGCTCGAGATGCTCAAGCACACCGACCGCCCGGCCGGCATCGCGCTGAGCCGTCAGAACCTGCCGGTGTTCGAGCGTGGCGAGGGCGACGCCTCGGGCGAGGTCTTCGCTTCGGCGAAGAACGTCGCCAAGGGTGCCTACGTCCTGGCCGAGGCGCCCAACGGCACCCCGGACGTCATCCTCATCGCGACCGGTTCCGAGGTCCAGATCGCGGTCGAGGCTCGCGAGCAGCTCAAGGCCGAGGGCATCAACGCCCGCGTCGTGAGCGCCCCGTCGATCGAGTGGTTCCGCGCCCAGTCCGAGAACTACCAGGACCAGGTGCTCCCGAAGGACGTCACCGCTCGCGTGTCGGTCGAGGCCGGCATCGCCATGAGCTGGCGCGACATCGTCGGCGACAAGGGCCGCAGCGTCTCGATCGAGCACTTCGGTGCCTCGGCCGACTACCAGACGCTCTTCAAGGAGTTCGGCTTCACGACGGAGCACGTCGTGGCCGCCGCGAAGGAATCGATCGCAGCTTCCTGACCTGCAAGGGCCGGGTCCGGTTTCCGGATCCGGCCCTTCTTCCGGGAGGCCCGGCTCGGTTCCGCCACGGGCCTCCCGTCCCCGAAACCCCGACTCACGGTCCTCACGGACCCGTCGATGAAAGAAGAAGAGAAACACATGGCTGAGAACACCCCCACCGCCGCCCTCTCCGCGGTCGGCGTGAGCATCTGGCTCGACGACCTCTCCCGCGAGCTCCTCGAGACCGGCAAGCTCACCGAGCTCATCGAGCAGAAGAACGTCGTCGGTGTGACGACGAACCCGACGATCTTCGCGTCGGCCCTCGCCAAGGGCGAGCGCTACGACGCGCAGGTCAAGGAGCTCGCCGCTGCGGGCACCGACGTGACCGACGCGATCTTCGCGATCACCACGCAGGACGTCGCGAACGCATCCGACGTCTTCAAGCCGATCTACGACGAGACCAAGGGCTTCGACGGCCGCGTCTCGATCGAGGTCGAGCCGGGTCTGGCGCACGACACCGCCAAGACCATCGAGCAGGCCAAGTTCCTGTTCGAGAAGGTCGGCAAGGAGAACGTCCTCATCAAGATCCCGGCGACGCTCGAGGGTCTCGAGGCGATCACCGAGGTCATCGGCGCGGGCATCTCCGTCAACGTCACGCTGATCTTCTCGCTCGAGCGCTACCGCGCCGTCATCGACGCCTACCTCGGTGGGCTCGAGAAGGCCAAGGCCGCCGGCGACGACCTCTCCAAGATCCACTCGGTCGCGTCGTTCTTCGTGTCGCGCGTCGACTCCGAGATCGACAAGCGCCTGGACGCCGTCGGCACCGACGAGGCCAAGGCCCTGAAGTCAAAGGCCGGCATCGCCAACGCGCAGCTCGCCTACCAGGTCTGGACCGAGGCGTTCGCCTCCGAGCGCGCCCTGGGCCTGCTCGAGTCCGGTGCCAACACGCAGCGTCCGCTCTGGGCCTCGACCGGTGTCAAGGACCCGTCGCTCCCCGACACGCTCTACGTGACCGAGCTCGCCGCCCCGAACACCGTCAACACGATGCCGGGCAAGACGCTCGACGCCACGTTCGACCACGGTGAGATCCACGGCGACGCCATCGCCGGCACCTTCGACCAGGCGCAGCAGGTCCTCGACCAGCTCGCCGCGCAGGGTGTCGACTACGACGAGGTCGTCGCGCTGCTCGAGAAGGAGGGCGTGGACAAGTTCAACGTCTCCTGGGGCGAGCTCGTCGACACCGTCAAGGCAGCGCTCGAGGGCGCCAAGTAGTGACGGTTTCCATCGCAGCCAGCGGCGACGCCGCGCGGGCCATCGAACAGGTGGTCCCGCGGCTCGTCGCTGACCTGGTGGCCTCGGGCATCACCGCCCAGGACGCCGATCTGTGGGGAGCCACCGCCGAGGCCGAGGCGTCGAAGCGCCTCGGTTGGGTGGAGGCCGTCTCGGTCTCCCGCCCGCTCGTCGCCGAGGTGACCGCGCTGCGCGAGTCGCTCCGTGCCGAAGGGGTCGACCACGTCGTCCTCGCCGGCATGGGCGGCTCGTCGCTCGCACCCGAGGTCATCACGCGCACGGCCGGTGTCCCCCTCACGGTCCTCGACTCGACCGATCCCGCGCAGGTCCACGCTGCCGTGACGACCGACCTCGAGCGCACCGTGCTCGTCGTCTCGTCGAAGTCCGGTTCGACGCTCGAGACCGATTCGCAGCGCCGGGTCTACGAGCAGGCGTTCCGCGACGCCGGCATCGACCCGGCCGGCCGCATCGTCGTCGTCACCGACCCGGGCTCCGCGCTCGAGGCAGCCGCGACCGACGCCGGGTACCGCGTCTTCACTGCCGACCCCACCGTCGGCGGCCGCTACTCCGCGCTCACCGCCTTCGGCCTCGTGCCGTCCGGTCTCGCCGGAGCGGACATCGCCGAGCTCCTCGACGAAGCCGACGCCATCTCCGCGCTGCTCTCGGTCGACCTGGACGAGAACCCCGGGCTCGTGCTCGGTGCGGTCCTCGCCGGCACCGAGCCGCTGCGCGACAAGATCGCCATCGTGCCCGACGGCACGCACATCGTCGGTTTCGGCGACTGGGTCGAACAGCTGATCGCGGAGTCGACCGGCAAGGACGGCCGCGGCCTGCTGCCCGTCGTGCTGCACGCGGACTCCCCCGAGGTCACCGCCGGCCTGCCCGACGTCCAGGTCATCCGCCTGGTCGGTTCGCGCGAGGACGAGCGTCACGTGGCCGAGGGCGAGGTCGAGATCACCGGCACGCTCGGTGGCCAGATCCTCGTCTGGGAGTACGCCGTCGCGGTCGCCGGTCGCCTGCTCGGCATCAACCCGTTCGACCAGCCCGACGTCGAGGCCGCCAAGGTCGCGACGCGCGCACTGCTCGACGACCGCCCCGCCGCGGCTGAGCCGGCGTTCTCCGAGGACGGCATCGCCGTCCGCGCGACGCCCGGACTCGCCATCGGTGCGACGCTCTCGGAAGCCGTGTCGGGCCTGGTGTCCGCACTCGACCCGACCGGCTACGTGTCGGTGCAGGCGTACGTCGACCGCACCGCGAACAGCGGCCTCGAGTCGCTGCGCGACGCGATCGCGGCGCGCACGGAACGCCCCGTCACCTTCGGGTACGGCCCGCGGTTCCTGCACTCGACCGGCCAGTACCACAAGGGCGGCCCCGCAACGGGAGTGTTCCTGCAGATCGTGGCCGACGAAGCCGAGGACCTGGCGATCCCGGGTCGGCCGTTCACGTTCGGGCAGCTCCTCCAGGCCCAGGCGGCCGGTGACGCGAGTGTCCTCGCCGAACACGGCCGACCGGTCCTCACCCTCACCACGTCGGACGTCCTCGCCGCCACCGCGGCGATCGCGGCCGCCGTCTCCCCCTGACTCGTAAGGAGTTCACCGACTCATGTCACCGGTGGCAATCACCCCGGAGCACAACCCGCTCCGGCTGCCGACGGATCGTCGACTGAACCGGATCGCGGGACCGAGCACGCTCATCATCTTCGGTGTGACGGGCGACCTGTCACGCAAGAAGCTGATGCCCGCGGTCTACGACCTGGCCAACCGAGGGCTCCTGCCCCCGGGGTTCGCGCTCGTCGGGTTCGCTCGTCGCGACTGGGAGGACCAAGACTTCTCCCAGCTCGTGCACGACGCCGTCAAGGAGCACTCCCGCACCCCGTTCGACGAGGACGTCTGGCGTCAGCTCGAACAGGGCATCCGCTTCGTGCAGGGCTCGTTCGACGACCCCGAGGCGTTCCGCGAGCTCAAGCGCACCGTCGACGACCTCGACGCCGAGCGCGGGACGCTGGGCAACCACGCGTTCTACCTGTCCATCCCACCCAAGATGTTCCCGGTCGTCACCGAGCAGCTCAAGCTGTCCGGGCTGACCGAGAAGCGCGAGGGCTCCTGGAGCCGCGTGGTCGTCGAGAAGCCGTTCGGCTCCGACCTCCGCACCGCGCGCGAGCTCAACGCGATCGTCGAGAGCGTCTTCGCTCCCGACGACGTGTTCCGCATCGACCACTACCTCGGCAAGGAGACCGTCCAGAACCTCCTGACGCTCCGGTTCGCGAACCAGATGTACGAACCCATCTGGAACTCGAACTACGTCGACCACGTGCAGATCACGATGGCCGAGGACATCGGCGTCGCCGGACGAGCCGCGTACTACGACGGCATCGGCGCGGCGCGCGACGTCATCCAGAACCACCTGCTGCAGCTCCTCGCGCTCACCGCGATGGAGGAGCCCGTCTCGTTCAAGGCCGCGGACCTGCGCGCCGAGAAGGAGAAGGTGCTCTCCGCCGTGCGTCTGCCCGAGGACCTCTCCACCGCAACCGCCCGCGGGCAGTACGCCGGTGGGTGGCAGGGCGGCGAGAAGGTGCTCGGCTTCCTCGAGGAAGGCGGCATGGACCCCGAGTCCGGCACCGAGACCTACGCGGCGATCAAGCTCGACATCGCCACGCGTCGCTGGCAGGGCGTCCCGTTCTACCTGCGCGCCGGCAAGCGTCTCGGCCGTCGTGTGACCGAGATCGCGATCGTGTTCAAGCGCGTCCCCGAGGACGTCTACGGCAACTCGCAGTCCCCGCTCGGGCAGAACGCCCTGGTGATCCGCGTCCAGCCGGACGAGGGCGTCACGCTCCGCTTCGGCTCGAAGGTCCCGGGCGTCGGCACCCAGGTGCGCGACGTGACGATGGACTTCGGCTACGGCCACGCGTTCACCGAGGCATCCCCCGAGGCGTACGAGCGACTCATCCTCGATGTGCTCCTCGGTGACCCGCCGCTGTTCCCGCGGCACCAGGAGGTCGAGCTGTCCTGGAAGATCCTCGACCCCATCGAGGAGTTCTGGGCCACGCAGGGCCAGCCCGAGCAGTACCGTCCCGGCACGTGGGGTCCGGCATCCGCCGATGCCCTGCTCGCCCGCGACGGTCGGACCTGGAGGCGTCCGTGAAGATCGACATGCCCGACACCACGGTGTCGAAGATCCAGAAGAAGCTCGTCCGCATCCGCGAAGAGGGCGGCGCCGTCGCCCTCGGCCGGGTGCTGACCCTCATCATCTCGACGGCCCTCGGCCACGAGGAAGAGGCGATCGAGGCGGCGAACGAAGCGTCCCGCGAGCACCCGATGCGCGTGATCATCGTCTCGAAGAACAGCGGTGACACGAAGTCCCCCGGGCGCCTCGACGCGCAGATCCGTGTCGGCAGCGACGCGGGTGCGAGCGAGGTCATCGTCCTCCGTGCGTACGGCGAGACCGCGACCGACGAGGAGAGCCTGGTCACCGGGCTCCTGCTGCCGGACGCACCCGTCGTGGCCTGGTGGCCGCAGACGGCGCCGGAGCAGCCCGCGGCGTCGGCCCTGGGCCGCATCGCGCAGCGCCGGATCACCGACGCTGCCGCGCAGAAGGACCCGAACGGTGCGATCGAGGCCCTCGGCGCGTCCTACGTGCCGGGTGACACCGACTTCGCCTGGACCCGTCTCACCCTGTGGCGGAACCAGCTCGCCGCGGCGCTCGACCAGCCGCCGTACGAGCCGATCACCGCGGTCGAGGTCTCCGGAGCGTCCGACAGCCCATCGACGATCCTGCTCGCCGCCTGGCTGCAGCTGCAGCTCCAGGTGCCGGTGTCCGTCGTCACGTCGCCCCGTGCGACGGGGTCGAGCGGTATCCACGGCGTGAAGCTCGTCCGCGAGTCCGGGACCATCGAGCTCGAGCGTTCCCTGGTGGACGTCGCCACGCTCTCGATGCCCGGGCAGCCGACGCACGACCTGTCGCTGCCACGCCGCAACCTGCGTGACTGCCTGGCCGAGGAACTCCGTAGACTCGACCCGGACGTCCTCTTCGGAGACGTCGTCAAGCACGGGGTGCCCCAGCTGCGCGAGACCATCGCCCGCTGATCCACACCCCACACGGTCGGGCCGTCTGTCTGGTGCAGGCGGCCCGACCGGACCGAAGGCGGTCGGACGACCGGTCGGCCGCCACGAACACGGGAGTCACGTGACCAACGAACGGCGGGTGCTCGTGCACCCCGACAAGCAGGCCCTCGGCGCTTCGGTCGCCGCACGCTTCATCACCAAGATCATCGACGTGCTCGACGAGCAGGAGCGTGCCGACATCGCGATCAGCGGTGGCTCGGTGTCGTCCCTCGTCCTCGCCGCGATCGGCCAGTCGCCGGCGCGCGAGAGCGTCGACTGGTCGAAGGTGCACGTCTGGTGGGTCGACGAGCGCTGGGTCCCGTCGGACGACGCCGACCGCAACACCACCGGCACGCAGACCGACTTCTTCGACCACGTGGACATCCCCGCGTCGAACATCCACCCGATGCCGGCCTCGGACGGCGGGCTCGACATCGAGGCCGCTGCGAGCCAGTACGAGCGTGAGCTGCAGGACGCCGCGCCCGAGGGTGCCGTTGCTCCGCGTTTCGACATCACCCTGCTGGGTGTCGGCCCGGACGGACACACCGCGTCGCTCTTCCCGGAGTTCCCGCAGCTCACCGTCACCGACCGCGCTGTCGTGTCGGTGGACGACTCCCCCAAGCCGCCGCCGCAGCGCTTGACCGTCACCTACCCGGTGATCAACGCCTCGCAGCGCGTCTGGGTCATCCTGTCCGGCGCCGAGAAGGCGTCGGTGCTGGGGCTCGCCCTCGCCGGCGCGTCGGTCGACGACGTCCCCGTCGGAGGCGTGCAGGGCCGCAAGCGCACCGTCTTCTTCGTCGACCAGGACGCCGCCCGCGACGTCCCCGAGAACCTGATCGCGTCGACGTACTAGACGCGCGTTCCTGACGGACAGGAGGCCCGGTGCCAGCTGGCACCGGGCCTCCTGTCCGTCAGTGGTCGCGACCACCGCGCGCGGTCACGACGCCCCGCCGTCGCGATACCGGGCGGTCACGAACTGTCGCCCGCGCGCGCCGCAGGCGACACAACGTGCAACCCCGGCGCACCGCAGGCGGCATGTCGTGACCACTCCACTCGACGAGCCGGCTCCCCGCGCGCCCTCCTCCCCCGACGGACGGACGCACGAAGGCCCCCACACCATCCGGTGCGGGGGCCTTCGTCAGTGTGTGGGCGCTACGCCTTCTTCGCCGCGGTGCCGCGACGCTCGCGGAGCTGCTGCAGCGCGTCTTCGAGGAGCTGCGCTGCCTCTTCCTCGGTGCGGCGTTCCTTCACGTACGCGAGGTGGGTCTTGTAGGGCTCCGTCTTGGAGACCACGGGAGGGTTCTCCTTGTCGCGCCCAGCCGGGAGACCACTCGACGGCGAGTCCACCGTCTCGGGGATCTCCTCGTCGGGGAGGTTGGCGGCGAAGTACCGCACGACCTCGTTGCCGAGGGCGTCCCAGTACGAGATCGCCACGCGCTCGGCCTGGACCCCGCGGTCCTGTTCGCCCATCGGTCCCGCGCCGACGCGAGACCCTCGGATTGCACTGCCTCCGCTTGCCATGGATCAGACCCCCGCCGTGAACTTGTTGATGAGACCGAGCACGATGATGGAAACGATCCAGACCAGACCGAGGATCACCGTGATGCGGTTGAGGTTGCGCTCGGCCACGCCGGACGCACCGAGGTTGCTCGTGACCCCACCGCCGAACATGTCGGAGAGGCCACCACCGCGGCCCTTGTGCAGCAGGATGAGGAGCGTGAGCAGGAGGCTCGTGATTGCGAGCAGGACCTGCAGCACGACGGAGAGTATCGCCACGACGTACCTTTCGTGTCAGTCAGCCGTACCAGTGTACCGGCCGCGCGGAGCACGGCCGGTACCTGGACGGGAGTGGTGCGGACGACTGCCCGCGACGACGCCTGTGGACTACAGCCCGACGTGCTGACGGAACCGCGCGATGGCCGCGAACTCCTGCACGTCGAGCGAAGCGCCACCGACGAGCGCGCCGTCGATGTCGGGCTCGCGGAGGAACCCCGCGATGTTGCCGGACTTGACCGAGCCGCCGTAGAGCACCCGGGTGTCCGCAGCGGCCTGGTCGCCCCAGGCAGCAGCGATGCCGCGACGGATGGCCGCGCACTCGTCCTGCGCCTGCTCGGCCGTGGCCGCCTGGCCGGACCCGATGGCCCAGACCGGCTCGTACGCCACGACGATGTCGGCCGGCTTGACCGCGTCGAGCACGACGCGGAGCTGCTCGACCGGCACGACACCGGCGCCGCGCTCCTCACGCTGCTCGCCGGTCTCGCCGACGCACACCACGGGGACGAGGCCGTGCTTGACTGCCGCTGCGGTCTTCGCCGCGACGACCTCGTCGGTCTCACCGTGCAGCGTGCGCCGCTCGGAGTGGCCGACGATGACGTACTGGGCGTCGAGCGCCGCCAGGAACGCGCCGGAGACGTCACCGGTGTAGGCACCGGAGTCGAACTGCGACAGGTCCTGCGCACCGAAGTGGATCGGCAGCTTGTCGGCCGAGATGAGCGTCTGCACGCTCCGCAGGTCCGTGAACGGCGGGAAGACCGCGACCTCGACGTCGTCGAAGTCGTGCCGGGCGTCCTTGAGGGTCCACGCGAGCTTCTGCACCGTGGCGATGGCCTGGAGGTGGTCCAGGTTCATCTTCCAGTTGCCCGCGATCAACGGAGTCCGGGTCATGCTGTCCACCCCAGTGCTTCGAGACCAGGCAGCGACTTGCCCTCGAGGAACTCGAGGCTCGCACCGCCACCGGTCGAGATGTGGCCGAACTGGTCGTCCGAGAAGCCGAGCGAGCGCACGGCGGCAGCGGAGTCGCCACCACCGACGACGCCGAGGCCGTCGACCTCGGTGAGCGCCTGCGCGACGGTCTTCGTGCCGGCGGCGAAGGCCGGGAACTCGAACACGCCCATCGGGCCGTTCCAGAACACGGTCTTCGAACCCGAGACGGCCGAGGCGAACCGCGCTGCGGTCTCCGGGCCGATGTCGAGGCCGATGCCGTCCGCTCCGAACGACGAGGACTCGATGGCGTCCGCCGCGACGGTCTCGTGGTCGGCGTCGGCCGCGAAGCCGGATGCCACCACGACGTCGGTCGGCAGGTCGATGGTGACGCCGAGCTCCTTCGCACGCGAGAGGTACTCGCGGACGACGTCGAGCTGGTCGGCTTCGAGCAGCGACTTCGCGACCCCGTGGCCCTGGGCCGCGAGGAAGGTGAAGAGCATGCCGCCGCCGATGCACAGCGTGTCGACCTTCGGCAGGATGTGGTCGATGACACCGAGCTTGTCGCTGACCTTCGACCCGCCGAGCACGACCGTGTACGGCCGTTCCGGCGAGGTGGTCAGCCGCTCGAGCACCCGCAGTTCGGTCTCGATGAGCGACCCGGCCGCGCTGGGCAGCGCGGACGCGAGCTCGTAGACCGAGGCCTGCTTGCGGTGTACGACACCGAAGCCGTCGGAGACGAAGGCGTCACCGAGGGCCGCGATGCGGTCCGCGAAGGCGCTCCGCGCGGCGGCGTCCTTCGAGGTCTCCTCCGGGTTGAACCGGAGGTTCTCGAGCAGCAGGACGTCGCCGTCCTCGAGGGCCTCGGCCGCGGCGGTCGCTTCGTCGCCGACGGTCTCGCCGACGAACGTGACCTCTTTGCCGAGCAGCTCGGAGAGCCGCTGGGCGACCGGCGCGAGCGAGAACTCGGGCTTGGGCTCCCCGTCGGGGCGACCCAGGTGCGAGATCACGATGACGCGCGCGCCGGCGTTGACGAGGGTGTTCAGGGTGGTCAGCGACGCCCGCACGCGGCCGTCGTCCGTGATGGTGCCGTCCTTGAGCGGGACGTTCAGGTCACAACGGACGACGACACGCTTGCCGGCGAGGTCGCCGAGGTCCTCGAGGGTGCGGAGGGCCATGTGTTACAGACGCTCGCCGACGTACTCGGTGAGGTCGACGAGGCGGTTCGAGTAGCCCCACTCGTTGTCGTACCACGAGGTGATCTTCACGAGGCCGCCGATGACCTTGGTCAGGCCGGAGTCGTAGATCGAGGAGTGCGGGTCCGTGGTGATGTCGGTCGACACCAGCGGGTCCTCGCTGTAGAGCAGGATGCCCTTGAGGGGACCTTCTGCGGCCTCCTTGTAGGCGGCGTTGATCTCGTCGACGGTGACCTCAGACTTGGTCTCGAGGGTGAGGTCGGTGATCGAGCCGGTGGGGACCGGGACCCGCAGGGCGAAGCCGTCGAGCTTGCCGGCGAGCTCCGGCATGACCTGGCCGATGGCCTTGGCGGCACCGGTCGAGGTCGGGACGATGTTCAGCGCGGCGGCGCGGGCACGACGGGGGTCCTTGTGCGGGCCGTCCTGCAGGTTCTGGTCGGCGGTGTAGGCGTGCACCGTCGTCATGAGGCCACGCTCGATGCCGAACTTGTCGTGGAACACCTTGGCGAGCGGCGCGAGGCTGTTCGTGGTGCAGGACGCGTTCGAGATGATGTGGTGGTTCGCAGCGTCGTACTGGTCCTCGTTCACGCCGAGCACGATGGTGACGTCGTCACCCGAGGCCGGGGCGGAGATGATGACCTTCTTGGCACCGGCGTCGATGTGCTTCTGCGCGTCGGCGGCCTTGGTGAAGAACCCGGTCGACTCGATGACGATGTCGACACCCAGCTCGCCCCAGGGCAGGTTGGCGGGGTCGCGCTCGGCGAGGACCTTGATGGCCTTGCCGTCGACGACGATGTTGTCGCCGTCGAGCTCGACGGAGACGCCGAGACGACCCGTGATGGAGTCGAACTTCAGCAGGTTGGCGAGCGACGCGTTGTCGGTGAGGTCGTTCACCGCCACGATCTCGAGGTCGGAGCCCTTCGCGAGGGCGGCCCGGAAGAAGTTACGGCCGATGCGGCCGAAGCCGTTGATACCGATCTTGACGGTCAATGGATCTCCTGGTGAGTGTGGAGCGCCCAGGGGGCGCTGCTTTCGGGAGTCGCGCACCCTGGCGGGCCCGCGTGTGGTGGACGATACGCCCCGTAACGTCGCCGTAACGACCCTAGCAGTCGGACACTGCGTGCCCGAGCGGGATGACGGTCCGTCCGGACGGTCGCCGACCAGGCCTGGCACGGGTCCGGGAACGGGTGCGGAAACGGACGGGAGGCGCGGTGCCAGCTGGCACCGCGCCTCCCGTCCGCAGGGTCGACAGACCCGTGTCAGACCCCTTCGAGCTCCTCGGGAACACTCGCTTCGGTACCCGGGATGCCGAGGTCGGAGGCCCGCTTGTCGGCCATCGCCAGCAGGCGACGGATGCGACCCGCGATGGCGTCCTTGGTCATGGGCGGGTCCGCGTGCTGGCCGAGCTCGTCGAGCGAGGCGTCGCGGTGCTGCAGGCGCAGCGTTCCGGCGTACTGCAGGTGGTCGGGGACGTCCTCGCCGAGGATCTCGAGCGCGCGCTCGACCCGGGCGCAGGCGGCCACGGCGGCCTGCGCGGAACGGCGCAGGTTCGCGTCGTCGAAGTTGACCAGGCGGTTCGCGGTCGCACGGACCTCGCGGCGCTGGCGCATCTCCTCCCAGTCGGCGGTGGTGCGTGCGGCGCCCATGACGGTCAGCATCTGACCGATGGCCTCACCGTCGCGGATGACGACGCGGTGGACCCCGCGGACCTCGCGGCCCTTGGCGGCGACACCGAGACGCGACGCGGCACCGACGAGGGCCATCGCGGCCTCGTTGCCGGGGCAGGTGACCTCGAGCGCAGCGGCCCGACCGGGGTCGGTCAGGGTGCCGGAGGCGAGGAACGCACCACGCCAGATGGCGGCGAGGTCCTCGCGGTTGCCCGTGGTCAGGCGGTTCGGCAGCCCGCGGACGGGTCGACGACGGGCGTCCATCAGGCCGGTCTGGCGAGCGAGGGTCTCCCCCGCCTCGAGCACGCGGACCAGGTAGCGGGTCCCGCGACGGGAAGATGCGGACGACCCCACCGACGCCTCGCTGCGCACGCCGTACAGCTCGGCGAGGTCCTTGCGGACCCGGTGCACGATGATCCGGGTGTCGAGCTCGACCTCGACCGCGATGCGGCCCGAGATGACGTGCAGACCACCGGCGAACCGGAGGATCGTGGCCAGTTCGGCGGCGCGGACCGTGTTGCGGTTCACGGCGACCCTGGCCAGTTCGTCCTTGACCTCGGCAGTCAACGGCACAGCATCATTCCTAACTTCATTCAGTGGTTCCCGCAGATCCGGCGGCACGGGCGTGGGAGCGGCCGGAGGGACGGTCACTCCCGGCCGAGATCTCGGTTCTTCACACGCACGGCGACGCCTGGCATCCCGCGGAGGAGGTTCGCCAACTCGGCGACGATGGCGACCGAGCGGTGCTTCCCGCCGGTACAGCCGATGGCGATCGTAGCGTGTCTTTTGTTCTCGCGCTGGTACCCCTCGAAGACCGGCTCGAGCACGGAGGCGTAGCGGTCGACGAACGGACGGGCTCCGGCCTGGGCGAGGACGTAGTCCGACACGGGCTGGTCGAGGCCGGTGTGGGGCCGCAGTTCCGGCACCCAGTAGGGGTTCGGCAGGAACCGGACGTCCGCCACCATGTCGGCGTCGGCGGGCAGTCCGTACTTGAACCCGAAGCTCATCAGCGTGACCTGGAGTCCCACGAAGTGCTCGTCGGCGAACTGTTCGATGACGGTGTTCGCGAGCTGGTGGATGTTGAGGTCGGAGGTGTCGATCACCACGTCGGACGCCTCACGCAGGCCGGCGAGACGCGCGCGTTCGCGGGCGATGCCGTCGAGCAGGGTGTCCTCGCCCTGGAGTGGGTGGGGTCGGCGCACCTGCTCGAACCGTCGGACCAGCACGGCGTCGGTCGCCTCGAGGAACAGCACCCGGACCCGCGCGGACGTGCTCGAGCGGACCTGCTCGACCGCGTGCTCGGGGTCGGTGAAGAACCGCCCGCCCCGGACGTCGACCACCGTGGCGATCTTCGGGATCTTCTCGCCCGCACGGTCGGCGAGCTCGGTCAGCGGGGCCAGCATCTGCGTGGGCAGGTTGTCGACGACGTACCAGCCCAGGTCTTCCAGGGCCTTGCCGACCGTGGACCGCCCGGCCCCGGACATGCCGGTGACGATGAGGATGTCGTGCTGCGACGCGTGTGTGGTCGCGGTGGCGCTGTCGGTCATCTGGGAGTGGGCTCCGTCGTGGCGGCCCGGGCGCGTCGCCCGGGGAGGTCTCGGCTGCCGCACCAGGCTACCGCCCGGTGACGGACGGGAGGCGTGGGGTTCGTCACGACGGTCGCTGCGGACCGTCGCTGGTCACCTCGGGGACCCGCACCGGGCCTCCGGGGTGGGTAACGGTCTGCTGGGTGGCTGCGTCCTCGGTCACGGTGTCCGCGATCGCGTCGGCGTCCGGCTCGGGGGCGCTGGACGCGCTCGTGGCCGGTGCGCTCGTCGGCGTCTGGGCCAGCTTCGAGACGACCGCGGCAGCCGTCGCCGGACCGATCCCGTTCACCTCGCCGATGTCCTCGGCCGTGGCTTCACGCAGCCGGGCGACCGATCCGAAGTGCTTCAGCAGGGCGTTCACGCGACTCGGTCCGAGACCGGGGATCTCGGACAGCCGTGAGCGCACGTCGCGCTTGCGCTTGCTGCGCTGGTGGGTGATCGCGAACCGGTGCGCCTCGTCACGGATCCGCTGGATCAGGAACAGCGCCTCGGAGTTGCGGGGCAGGATCACCGGGAAGTCGTCGTCCGGCAGCCAGAGTTCCTCGAGCCGCTTGGCGATGCCGACCAGGGCGATGTCGTGCACGCCGGCTTCGTCCATCGCGCGCTTCGCGGCCTGCACCTGGGGCTGGCCGCCGTCGACGATCAGCAGCTGCGGACGGTAGGCGAACCGCTTCGTCGGCTTCGACCCCTCGACGACCTCGTCCGTCGTGACGTCGGGGACGTCCGGCAGCTCGGCGTCCTCGTCCAGCCGGGCCAGGCGCCGCGACAGCACCTGGTGCATGCTGTCGGTGTCGTCGGTGGTCTCGGCGATCGAGTACCGGCGGTACTGGTCCTTGCGCGGCAGACCGTCCTCGAACACCACCATCGAGGCGACGACGTTCGTGCCCTGCAGGTGCGAGATGTCGTAGCACTCCATGCGGAGCGGCGCCTCGGTCATGCCGAGGGCGTCCTGGATGTCGGCGAGTGCTGCGGCCCGGGTGGTGTAGTCGGCGGAGCGCTTGGTCTTGTAGAGCATGAGCGCCTGCCCGGCGTTCTGCGCAGCCGTCCGGGCGAGACCCGCACGGTCGCCGCGCTGGGCGGTGCTGAGCTTCGTGCCACGCCCGTTCCGGCGCTTGCTGAGCCACTCCTGGAGCGCGTCGGCGTCCTCTGGCAGCTCGGGGACGACGACTTCGCGCGGGGGTTCGTCGGTGACGTAGACGCCCTGCACGATCTGCTCGACGAGGTCGCCGGTGGCGATGTCGAGTTCCTTGTCGACCACCCAGCCGCGGACACCGCGGATGCGGCCGCCCCGGACCGAGAACAACTGCACGGCGGCGGCGAGCTCGTCTTCCGCGATGCCGAACAGGTCGAGGTCGACCGAGTCACGGAGCACCACGGCGGACTTCTCGAGCACGGCTTCGAGCGCCTCGACCTGGTCGCGGAACTTCGCGGCCTGCTCGTACTGCATCGCGTCGGCGGAGGCGCCCATGCGCTGCCGGAGCTCGGTGATGACCCGACGGTCGTAGGAGTTCATGAAGCGCACGAACTCCTCGACGAGCGCCCGGTGCTCCTCGATCGTGACCTTCTGCGAGCACGGGCCACCGCACTTGCCGATCTGCCCCGGGAAGCACGGGCGGCCGGTCTGCATCGCCTTCTTGTACGAGGAGTCCGAGCACGTCCGGATCGGGAACACCTTGATCATCAGGTCGATGGTGTCGTGCACGGCCCAGATCTTCGGGTACGGACCGAAGTACTTCGCCCCCTTGATCTTGCGGTTGCGCGTCACCATCACCCGCGGCGCTTCGTCACCCAGGGTGACCGCCATGTACGGGTACGACTTGTCGTCGCGGAACTTGACGTTGAAGGGCGGGTCGAACTCCTTGATCCAGGTGTACTCGAGCTGGAGCGCCTCGATCTCGGAACCGACCGTCGTCCACTCGACGCTGCGGGCCGTCAGGACCATCCGCCGGGTGCGCTCGTGCAGCGTCGGGAGCGGGGCGAAGTAGTTGCTCAGCCGGGCGCGGAGGTTCTTCGCCTTGCCGACGTAGAGCACCCGGCCGGCCTCGTCACGCCATCGGTAGACGCCCGGGTCGGTCGGGATCTCCCCCGCCTTCGGACGCCACGGGACGGTGTCCGCCACCTACCGAGCACCCGCCTTCTGCTTGCTCGTCTGCTTGGTCGTGCCCGACTGCTTGCCGCCCTGCTGCTTCTGGGTTGCCTGGCGTGCACCGACGGCCTGTTGCTTGCCGACCCGGGCGTCCTGCGCGTCGAAGATCTCGCGCAGGAAGACACCGGTGTGGCTCTCCGGCACGGTCGCCACGTGCTCCGGGGTGCCCGTCGCCAGGACCGTGCCGCCACCGGAGCCGCCCTCGGGCCCCATGTCGATCAGCCAGTCGGCGGACTTGATGACGTCGAGGTTGTGCTCGATGGTGATGACGGTGTTGCCCTTGTCGACCAGGCTCTGCAGCACGAGGAGGAGCTTGCGGACGTCCTCGAAGTGCAGACCGGTGGTCGGCTCGTCGAGCACGTACACCGTGCGGCCGTTCGAGCGACGCTGCAGCTCGGTGGCCAGCTTGACGCGCTGCGCCTCGCCGCCGGAGAGCGTGGTCGCGCTCTGGCCGAGGCGCACGTAGCCGAGGCCCACGTCGACGAGGGTCGCCATGTAGCGGTGGATCGCGGAGATCGGCTCGAAGAACTCGGCCGCCTCGCTGATCGGCATGTCGAGGACCTCGGAGATGTTCTTGCCCTTGTAGTGCACCTGGAGCGTCTCGCGGTTGTAGCGCGCACCACCGCAGACCTCGCACGCGACGTAGACGTCGGGCAGGAAGTTCATCTCGATCTTGATCGTGCCGTCACCGGCGCAGTTCTCGCAGCGACCGCCCTTGACGTTGAAGCTGAATCGACCGGGCTGGTAGCCGCGGGTCTTCGCTTCCTGCGTCTCGGCGAACAGCTGCCGGATGCGGTCGAACACGCCCGTGTAGGTCGCCGGGTTCGACCGCGGCGTGCGGCCGATCGGTGCCTGGTCGACGTGCACGACCTTGTCGAGCTGGTCGAGGCCCTTCACCCGCGTGTGCTTGCCCGCGATGTGCCGCGCACCGTTGAGCTGGTTGGCGAGCACCTTGTACAGGATGTCGTTCACCAGCGTCGACTTGCCGGAACCGCTGACACCCGTGACCGCGGTGAAGACACCGAGGGGGAAGTCCGCGTCGATCGTCTTCAGGTTGTTCGCCCGAGCGCCCTGCACCGTGATGGCGCGCTTGAGGTTGACCTTGCGACGCTCGGCGGGCACCTCGATCGCACGGCGGCCGGCGAGGTAGTCACCCGTGATCGACTCGCGGTTCTCGATGATGCCCTCGTACGAACCGGAGTGCACCACGTTGCCGCCGTTGACGCCGGCGCCGGGGCCGATGTCGACGACCCAGTCGGCCGTGCGGATCGTGTCTTCGTCGTGCTCGACGACGATGAGCGTGTTGCCGAGGTCCTTGAGCTTGACCAGGGTGTCGATGAGTCGACGGTTGTCACGCTGGTGCAGGCCGATGCTCGGCTCGTCGAGCACGTAGAGCACGCCCGTCAGGCCGGAGCCGATCTGCGTCGCCAGACGGATGCGCTGTGCCTCGCCACCGGAGAGGCCACCGGCACCACGCGCCAGGGTGAGGTAGTTCAGACCGACCTCGAGCAGGAACTCGAGACGCGCGCGGATCTCACGCAGCACCGCCGCGGCGATGTGCGCTTCGCGGTCGGTCAGCGTCAGCTCGTCCATGAACGAGTACGCGTTGTCGAGCGACATGTCGGTGACGTCCGCGATGCTGCGGTCGTTCACCGTCACCGCGAGCACCTCGGGCTTGAGGCGGGTTCCCTCGCACACCGGGCACGGGACCTCGCGCAGGTAGCCCTGGAAGCGCTGCCGCTGCGAGTCCGACTCGGCCTCGGCGAACTTGCGCTCGATGTAGGGCATGACGCCTTCGAAGCCACTCGTGTACCGCATCTCGCGGCCGAAGCGGTTGCGCCAGGAGACCGAGACCTGGAAGTCCTTGCCGGTCAGGATCGACGCCTGGACCGCGGGGTCGAGCTGGTTCCACGGGGTGTCGAGCGAGAAGCCGAGCTCCTTGCCGAGGCCGCCGAGCAGCTTCTCGAAGTAGGAGTACAGCCCGCTGGTGCCGGTCCAGGGCAGCAGGACGCCGTCACGCAACGATGCCTCGGGGTCGCCGAGCACCAGGTCGGGGTCGACCGACATGCGCGTGCCGAGGCCGGAGCACTCGGGGCAGGCACCGAACGGGGCGTTGAACGAGAACGTCCGCGGCTCGATCTCGGTGAGCGCCAGGGGGTGGTTGTTCGGGCAGGAGAGGTTCTCGGAGTAGGTCCGGACCGCCCCGGGTCCCTCGTGGTCCACCAGGTCGATGCCGACGGTGCCGTCGGTCAGCCGCAGCGCGGTCTCGAGCGAGTCGGTGAGCCGCCCGAGGATGTCGTCGCTCGACACCAGGCGGTCGACGATGACCGAGATGTCGTGCTTGACCTGCTTCTTGAGCTTGGGCGGGTCGCTGAGCTGGATGCGCTCCCCGTCGACGATCGCACGGGCGTAGCCGGACGCTGCGAGCTCCTGGAAGAGGTCGACGAACTCGCCCTTCTTCTTGGAGATGACGGGTGCGAGGACCTGGAACCGGGTACCGGTCTCGAACTGCATGAGCTGGTCGGCGATCTGCTGGACGGTCTGCTTGCTGATCACCTCGCCGCACGTCGGGCAGTGCGGTACCCCGATGCGCGCCCAGAGCAGACGCATGTAGTCGTAGACCTCGGTGATCGTGCCGACCGTCGACCGGGGGTTGCGGTTGGTCGACTTCTGGTCGATCGACACCGCCGGCGAGAGCCCCTCGATGAAGTCGACGTCGGGGCGGTCGACCTGGCCGAGGAACTGGCGCGCGTAGGCGGACAGCGACTCGACGTAGCGGCGCTGCCCCTCGGCGAAGATCGTGTCGAAGGCGAGCGAGGACTTGCCCGAGCCGGACAGGCCGGTGAACACGACGAGCGAGTCGCGCGGGATCTCGAGGTCGACGTCACGGAGGTTGTGCACGCGGGCACCGCGCACGCTGAGCGTGGAGGTGCTGTGCGGTGCGTTCCCGCCGGGGAGGTGGAGGTCAGCGGGCTCGCCGAAGGCGTTCCGGCCCGACGTCGAGGTACCGGGGTCAGAGGTGATGGTCATCGTCGTCGAGTCTACGAAGCGGCACCGACATTCGGCCGGGAAGCAGGGTCAGACGAATGCGTCGAGAGCGAACGCGACCCCGGAAGCGCGCGCACTCGCGGTCCAGAGCTGCGCGGCGACCGTGCGGTCGTGCGCCCGGGGTTCCGCCGCGACCACCGTCGATGCACCGCGGAGCTGTCCCCAGCCGGCCGGACCCCAGTACTCCCCCGAGCGCACGTCCGCACCGACCGCGGCGTGCACGAGCGGCTCGGCACCGACGTCCTTGCCCTGGGCGACGAGGCGCGCAGCCGGGCGGATCCACTCGGGTTCCGGGCGGACCGGACTGATGTCCGGTCGGACCGGCGACAGCCGGTCGAGTGACAGACCGGGGTGCGCCACGACGCTCGACACGGGCGACCCCGAATCGGCCAGCCGCTCGGCGAGCTCGAACCCGAACAGCATCACGGCGAGCTTGCTCCGGGCGTACTGGCGATGGTTGGAGTAGCGGCCGACGCCGAGGGGGTCCGTCGGGTCGAGCTGTGCGAACCGGTGCGCGATCGAGCCGAGGTGCACGATCCGGCCGGCGCGTCGTTCGAGCAGGGGCAGCACGAGGCCGGTCCAGGCGAAGTGGCCCAGGTGGTTCGTGCCGATCTGCAGTTCGGTTCCCTGCGCGGTGCTCCGCTGTGTGGACGCGCCGACGACGCCCGCGTTGTTCACGACCGCGTCGACGCCGTCGGGTTCCAGCTGTGCGAGCTCCGCGGCGGCTGCACGCACCGAGTCGAGGTCTGCCAGGTCGAGGTGGACGTGGGCGA
Organism: Curtobacterium sp. 8I-2; assembly: GCF_902506155.1. Lineage (NCBI taxonomy): Bacteria > Bacillati > Actinomycetota > Actinomycetes > Micrococcales > Microbacteriaceae > Curtobacterium > Curtobacterium sp. 8I-2. The sequence goes on along the minus strand of NZ_LR732827.1, from coordinate 2,738,717 downwards.
GCGACGCACCGTCGACGTGTCGCCGGATGCTGCGCTCGGCGGCCGCAGCCCGACCGCGGTCGCGCGTGGCCAGCACCACCCGGTGTCCGGCCGCGGCCAGTTGTTCGGCGGCGTGGTAGCCGAGGCCGGCACTCGCACCGGTGATGACGACCGTGCGGGCAGCGTCAGCTGACATGCCCGGCCGACTCCATCTGGCGCAGGGCCTTCTTCAGGTCCTGCACCTCGTCGCGCAGTCGGGCTGCGAGCTCGAACTTCAGCTCGGCCGCCGCCTGCAGCATCTGGTCGTTGAGGTCGGCGATGGTGGCCCCGAGCTGCGTCGCGCCCTCGCCCGCGATGCCCCCGCGCTTGAGGTTCGGCGTCGGCGAACGACGGCCGTCCGTACCGGGGCGGCCCTGCAGGAGCGCCTTCGTGTCGTCGTTCTCGCGCTGCAGGACCTCGGTGATGTCGGCGATCTTCTTGCGCAGTGGCTGCGGGTCGATCCCGCGCTCCAGGTTGTACGCCACCTGCTTCTCGCGACGGCGGTCGGTCTCCTCGATCGCGATCTTCATCGAGTCGGTCATCTTGTCGGCGTACATGAGCACCTGGCCCGACACGTTGCGGGCGGCACGACCGATCGTCTGGATGAGCGACGTCGATGAACGGAGGAAGCCTTCCTTGTCGGCGTCGAGGATGGCGACGAGCGACACCTCGGGCAGGTCGAGGCCCTCACGCAGCAGGTTGATGCCGACGAGCACGTCGTACACGCCCTGCCGCAGCTCGGTGAGCAGTTCGACACGCTTCAGGGTGTCGACGTCGGAGTGCAGGTACCGGACCCGCACGCCCGCGTTGCCGAGGAAGTCGGTGAGTTCTTCGGCCATGCGCTTGGTGAGCGTCGTGACGAGGACGCGTTCGTCCTTCTCGACACGCTGCTTGATCTCCTCGAGCAGGTCGTCGATCTGGCCGTCGCTCGGCTTCACCACGATCTCGGGGTCGATGAGGCCGGTCGGGCGGATGATCTGCTCGACCACGCTGTCGGTGACCCCGAGCTCGTAACGGCCGGGGGTGGCCGACAGGTAGACCTTCTGGCCGACGCGCTCCAGGAACTCCTCCCACTTCAGCGGGCGGTTGTCCATCGCGCTCGGCAGACGGAACCCGTGCTCGACGAGGGTGCGCTTGCGCGAGGCGTCGCCTTCGTACATCGCACCGATCTGCGGCACGGTGACGTGCGACTCGTCGATGACGATGAGGAAGTCGTCCGGGAAGTAGTCGATGAGGCAGTGCGGTGCCTCACCCGGGCCGCGGCCGTCCATGTGCCGCGAGTAGTTCTCGATGCCGGAGCAGAACCCGATCTGCTCCATCATCTCGATGTCGAACGTCGTTCGCATGCGGAGCCGCTGGGCCTCGAGCAGCTTGCCCTGGCCCTCGAGCTCGGCGAGCCGTTCCGCGAGTTCTTCCTTGATGGACACGATCGCCCGGTGCATCACGTCGGTGTCGGCGACGTAGTGCGACGCCGGGAAGATCGAGACGGCGGGCAGGTCGTCGATGACGTTGCCCGTCAGCGGGTGCAGCGAGGAGAGCGCTTCGATCTCGTCACCGAACATCTCGATGCGGATGGCGTGCTCTTCGTACATCGGGATGATCTCGATGGTGTCGCCGCGCACCCGGAAGGTCCCGCGCGCGAAGTCGACGTCGTTGCGCTGGTACTGCATGGCGACGAACTTGCGCACGAGCTGGTCACGGGAGATCGTCTGGCCGACGTGGAGTGCGACCGAGGCGTTCATGTACTGCTCGGGGGTGCCGAGGCCGTAGATGCACGAGACGGTGGAGACCACGACGGTGTCGCGCCGGCTGAGCAACGAGTTCGTCGTGGAGTGCCGGAGTCGTTCGACCTCGGCGTTGACCGAGGAGTCCTTCTCGATGAACGTGTCCGTCTGCGGGACGTACGCCTCGGGCTGGTAGTAGTCGTAGTAGGAGACGAAGTACTCGACCGCGTTGTTCGGCATCAGACTGCGGAACTCGTTGGCGAGCTGCGCCGCGAGGGTCTTGTTGTGCGCGAGCACGAGCGTCGGCCGCTGCACCTGCTCGATGAGCCACGCGGTCGTCGCCGACTTGCCCGTACCGGTCGCGCCCAGCAGCACGACGTCGGTCTCACCGGCGTTGATCCGCCCGGCGAGTTCCGCGATGGCCGCGGGCTGGTCGCCACTCGGCGAGTACTCGCTGATGACCTCGAACGGACGCACCGCTCGGGTCGGTTCGATCGCAACACCCATGGGGACAACGCTAGTCGGCACCCCTGACACCGGAGGACGTTGCTCGCCCTGGGCGTACTGTCACCTCCGACGGCGCCGGACCGGACCGCCCTCCGGGGTGCGCACGGCTCATCCCGTGATCCGGGCCCACACCTCGTCGGCGGAGCGGATCGTCCGCTCGAGGGTCCCGGTCGCGTCGACGACGTGGTCGGCGAGGGCGAGGCGGTCCTCGTCACTCGCCTGGGCTGCGACCCGGCGCTCGGCCTCCTCACGGGGCATCCCACGGTGTTCGACGAGTCGCTCGATGCGCTGCGCCGCGGGGGCGTCCACCACCACGACCGCCTCGAACCGGAGCGGACGGGACCCCCGAGCCTCGGCCAGGAGCGGCACGTCGTAGACCACCACGGCGTCGGGGTCAGCGGACTCGGCTCCGTCGAACGCCTGCTGCGCGAGCCGCCACACCTCGGGGTGCGTGATGGCTTCGAGGTCCTTCCGCGCCGCGGGGTCCGCGAAGACGATCGATCCGAGTGCGGGCCGGTCGAGCGAGCCGTCGGCGGCGATGACCGACGCGCCGAACCGCTCGGCGACCTGTGCCAGGCCCGGGCTTCCCGGTGCCACCGCGTCCCGCGCCAGGCGATCGGCGTCGACGACGACGGCCCCGTGCTCGGCCCAGCGTCGGGAGACGGTCGACTTGCCCGCGGCGATGCCGCCCGTGAGTCCGATGATGTGCACGGCAACAGGGTAACGACCCGGAAGCCCGGAAACGCCGGAAGCCCGGCACCCTGTCAGGGGTGCCGGGCTTCCGGTCGGGACGAACCGCTCGATCAGTTGTTGGTCGAGCTGAGCTTCTCGCGGAGTGCAGCGAGCGACGCGTCGTCGGCCAGGGGGCTTGCGCCACCCGTCTCGCCGGCGAACGACGAGGACGACGACGACGACGAGGAAGCCGTGGCCGGGAGGTCGAAGCCACCCTGCGCCTCGTCGGCGATGGTCTTCGCGACCTGCGCCTTGTGGGCTTCCCAACGACCCTGGGCGGCCGCGTACTGGCCCTCCCACTCGGTGCGCTGCGTGTCGTAGCCCTCGAGCCACTCGTTGGTCTCCGGGTCGAAGCCCTCGGGGTACTTGTAGTCGCCCTTGTCGTCGTACTCGGTCGGCATGCCGTAGAGCGCCGGGTCGAACTCGTCGCTCTCCGGGTCCACGCCCTCGTTCGCCTGCTTGAGGCTGAGCGAGATGCGGCGACGGTCGAGGTCGATGTCGATGATCTTGACGAAGACCTCGTCGTTGACCGAGACGACCTGCTCGGCGAGCTCGACGTGCTTGTTCGAGAGCTCCGAGATGTGCACGAGGCCCTCGATGCCGTCGGCAACACGGACGAAGGCACCGAACGGGACGAGCTTCGTGACCTTGCCCGGTGCGATCTGGCCGATCGCGTGGGTGCGGGCGAAGACCTGCCACGGGTCCTCCTGCGTCGCCTTGAGCGAGAGCGACACGCGCTCACGGTCCAGGTCGACCTCGAGGATCTCGACGGTGACTTCCTGACCGACCTCGACGACCTCGCTGGCGTGCTCGATGTGCTTCCAGCTGAGCTCGGAGACGTGGACGAGACCGTCGACGCCACCGAGGTCCACGAACGCACCGAAGTTGACGATCGAGGACACGATGCCCTTGCGGACCTGGCCCTTGTGGAGGTTGTTGAGGAACGTGGTCCGGGACTCGGACTGCGTCTGCTCGAGGAGCGCACGGCGCGACAGGACCACGTTGTTGCGGTTCTTGTCGAGCTCGAGGATCTTGGCCTCGATCTCCTGGCCGAGGTACGGCGTGAGGTCGCGGACACGACGGAGCTCGATGAGCGAGGCGGGGAGGAAGCCACGGAGGCCGATGTCGACGATGAGGCCGCCCTTGACGACCTCGATGACCGTCCCGGTCACGACGCCGTCGGACTCCTTGATCTTCTCGACGTCGCCCCACGCACGCTCGTACTGCGCACGCTTCTTCGACAGGATGAGGCGGCCTTCCTTGTCCTCCTTCTGGAGAACCAGGGCCTCGACCTCGTCGCCGACCTCGACGACCTCGTTGGGGTCGACGTCGTGCTTGATCGAGAGCTCGCGCGAGGGGATGACACCCTCGGTCTTGTAACCGACGTCGAGGAGGACCTCGTCGCGGTCGATCTTCACGACGGTGCCGGAGATGAGATCACCGTCGTTGAAGAACTTCAGGGTCTTCTCGACCTCGGCCAGGAAGTCATCAGCCGAACCGATGTCGTTGATGGCGACCTGCTTAGGAGCCTTGGTCGTAGTGGTTGTCATGTAGAGATTGCTCCGAACGGACATGAGTCGGGCCATGGCGTGCGGGGACTCGGCCCCCGTGGTGCACCGCCGTGGCGATTGATTGAGTGGCGCGGATTGCGCCGCACAAGTCTAACCGCACCGGCCGAAGCCTCACAACCGGGCGGGTCGACGGCGCGTCACCCGACCAGGGCGGTGCGCAGGGTGTCGAGACCGATGCTGCCGAGCGAGAGCGCACGGTGGTGGAACGCCTTCAGGTCGAAGTCGGCTCCCTCACGCGCGGCGACCTCGTCGCGGATGGACTCCCACACGCGCTGGCCGACCTTGTAGGACGGTGCCTGCCCCGGCCACCCGAAGTAGCGGGCCACCTCGAACCGGACGAACGCCGGGTCCATGTTGACGTTCTGCCCCATGAAGTCGAGCGCGTACTCCCACGTCCAACCGCCGCCGTCGGGGTTCGTCTTCTGCAGGTGCACGCCGATGTCCAGGACGACGCGGGCGGCACGCATCCGCTGGCCGTCGAGCATGCCGAGTCGGTCGCCGTCGTCGTCGAGGAACCCGAGCTGTTCCATCAGCCGCTCCGCGTAGAGCGCCCAGCCCTCGACGTGCCCCGAGGAGCCCGACAGCTGCCGGCGCCAGGTGTTCAGCTCGCCGCGGTTGTAGACGCCCTGGCTGATCTGCAGGTGGTGGCCCGGGACGCCCTCGTGGTAGACCGTCGTCTTCTCACGCCAGGTGCCGAACTCGGTGACGCCCTCGGGCACGGACCACCACATGCGACCGGCACGGGAGAAGTCGTCGGAGGGACCGCTGTAGTAGATCCCGCCCTCTTGCGTGGGAGCGATCCGGCACTCCAGGCGACGGATCGGGTCCGGGATGTCGAAGTACGTCCCCGCCATCGCGGCGATCGACGCGTCGCTCGTCTCCTGCATCCACCGCTGCAGGGCGTCGGTCCCGTGCAGGATCCGTGACGGGTCGGTGTCGAGCACCTCGATCGCGCGGGCGACGCTCGCACCGGACTCGATGCGGTCGGCGATGCGCTCCTGTTCGTCCCGCATCCGGGCGAGTTCCTCGAGGCCCCACTCGTACGTCTCGTCGAGGTCGACGACCGCACCGAGGAACCGGCGGGAGTGCAGCTCGTAGGCTTCGCGACCGACGGCGTCGACCGGGGTGGCCAGCGGCAGCAGCTCGTGCTCCAGGAACTGTCCGAACGAGCGGTAGGCCGCCGCCGCGACCTCGGCACCGCGGCGCAGGTCGGCTCGGAGCGCCTCCGGCACGGGGACGTCGCCCTCGAACGCGGCGGAGTCGGCCAGCTGACGGAACATCCCGCCGTCGGCGCCGGTGCGCGCCGCCTGCTCGGCGATGAGCGCGACCTGGCGCTTCGCCGGGGTGACGTCTTCACGCGTGCCCTCGAGCAGTGTCTCGCGGATGCCCTCGAGCGCATCCGGCAGCGCCTGCAGCCGACTCGCGATGTCCTGCCAGTCCGACTCGGTCGCGGTCGGCATCAGGTCGATGATCTCGCGCACCGACTGTGCCGGGCTCGCGATGACGTTCAGGTCGCGGAGGTGCAGCTTGCGCTCGTAGGACTCGACGGTGAGGTCCAGCTCGGCACCGAGGTCGGCCTTGGTCACCTGGTCCACGGAGTCGACGGCCGGAGCGGCGTCGAGTGCACGCTTGGTGCCGCGGGCGGCCTCGGCCAGCGCGGCGGCGCCGGCGGGCGAGGTGTCGCCGTACTCCCCCGTGCGCCCCGGCACCCCGATGTACGTGGCGGTCGTCGGGTCGAGGTCGACGAGTGTGGTGACCCAGTCCTCGGCGACACGGTCGACGGCGGACGGCTGGCGGACAGGACGGTCATCGGTCATGCCCTCGACCCTACCCAGGTGGACCACGGCGGACGGCCGCTGCGGATCGACGGACAAGTGTGGTGACCCAGTCCTCGGCGACACGGTCGACGGCGGACGGCTGGCGGACAGGACGGTCATCGGTCATGCCCTCGACCCTACCCAGGTGGACCACGGCGGACGGCCGCTGCGGATCGACGGACAGGAGGCGCGGTGCCAGCTGGCACCGCGCCTCCTGTCCGTCGACCGTCACCACCAGGGCCGGCGGCCCCGCGTCAGTGCGCGGCGTCCTCCCAGTTGCGGCCGACGCCGACGGACACGTCGAGCGGCACCGTCAGCTCGGCGGCGTTGCCCATCCGGGTGCGCAGGATCTCCTCGACGCGCTCCTGCTCGCCCGGAGCGACCTCGAGGATGAGCTCGTCGTGCACCTGGAGCAGCAGGTGGGACTCCAGCTCGTCGTCGCGCAGGTCGTCGGCGACCCCGAGCATCGCGATCTTGATGATGTCGGCGGCGGAACCCTGGATCGGTGCGTTCAGCGCGGCCCGCTCGGCGTTCTCGCGCAGCACCCGGTTCGGGCTCTTCAGGTCGGGGAACGGACGACGGCGACCGAAGATCGTCTCGGTGTAGCCGTCCTCACGCGCCTGCTCGACGACGTTGCGCAGGTAGTCGCGTACGGCGCCGAAGCGGGAGAAGTACTCGGTCATGAGCGTGCGGGCCTCGGACTGCTCGATGCGCAGCTGCTTCGACAACCCGAACGCGCTCAGCCCGTACGCCAGGCCGTAGGACATGGCCTTGACCTTCGTGCGCATCTCGTTGGAGACCTCGGACGGGTCGACACCGAAGACCCGGGCGCCGACGAAGCGGTGCAGGTCCTCGCCCTCGTTGAAGGCCTGGATCAGCCCGGGGTCGCCGGAGAGGTGCGCCATGATCCGCATCTCGATCTGCGAGTAGTCGGCGGTGACGAGCGTCGTGTACGGCTCGGCGACCGCGAACGCCGAGCGGATCCGGCGACCGACGGCGGTCTTCACGGGGATGTTCTGCAGGTTCGGGTCGGTCGACGACACCCGGCCGGTGCTCGTGCCGGTCTGCTCGTACCGGGTGTGGATGCGCCCGTCGACCACGGCGGCGTCGAGGGTGTCGACGATCTGCCGGAGCTTCGTGGCGTCGCGGTGCTGCAGCAGGAGCCCGAGGAACGGGTGCGGGTGCTGTTCCTGCAGGTCGGCCAGGCTCGCGGCGTCGGTCGAGAACCCGGTCTTGGTCTTGCGGGTCTTCGGCATCGCGAGCTCGGTGAACAGGACTTCCTGCAGCTGCTTCGGCGACCCGAGGTTGACCTCGTGCCCGATCTCGGCGAACGCCTGCTGCGCCAGCTCGGCGGCGCGCTCCCCCAGCTCCTTCGACAGGCCCGTGAGCACCGGACGGTCCATGCCGACGCCGATGGTCTCCATGCCCGCGAGCACCGAGACGAGCGGCAGCTCGATGTCGTCGAGCACCTGCAGCGAGGACGCGTCGATCCGGGCACGCAGGGCCGTGGTGACGCGGAGCACGAACCAGGCGTGCACTCCGACGTTGACCGGGTCGGTCTCGGGGACGAGCTGGTTCGGGTCGGCCGTCGGCAGTTCTTCGCCGAGCTCCTGGTAGACGAGGTCGGACAGCGGCTGCCCCTGCTTGCCGGGCTGTGCGAGCCACCCCATGATCCGGGCGTCGCCGGCGACGCCGTTCACCACGAAGCCGGCGGTGCCGAGGGCCTTGATCGCGGCCTTGGCGTCGTGGAAGTGCTTCGGTGCGTCGGACGCGAACCAGGCCGAGAGCTGCTCGTAGTCCTGGGCGCCGCTGCCACCCGGCACGAGCACGGCGTCGTCGTGGGTCGCGATGCCGATGGCGCTGAGGCGTCCGTCGATGACCTCGACCGCGACGCCGTAGCCGTTCGCCGCCTCGGTCGCGTTCCGGCGTTCGAGCCAGTAGCCGAGCTCTTCGTCGATCAGGGTCTTGACGGGCGGCGGGGTCGGCGCACCGTCGTCGACGGTGCCCTCGGCCGAGGGTTCTGCGGGCTCGCCCGACCCGGCGACCTTGAACACGCGGTCGAGCAGCGTGCGGAACTGCAGCTTGGCGAAGAGCTCGCGCACCGCGTTCTCGTCGACGGGACGGAGTGCGACGTCGGCCGGACCGACGGGCAGTTCGACGTCGGTGACCAGGCGGTTGAGCCGGCGGTTCCGCACGGCACGGTCCCGCTGCTCACGCAGGTTGTTGCCGACGACGCCCTTGATCTCGTCGGCGTGCTCGAGGACACCGTCGAGCGACCCGTACTGGGTGACCCACTTGACCGCGGTCTTCTCGCCGACCTTGTCGATGCCGATCAGGTTGTCGCTGGTCTCGCCGACGAGGGCCGCGATGTCCGGGTACTGGTGCGGCTCGATGCCGTACCGCTCGTAGACCTTGTCGCGGTCGTAGCGGGTGAGTTCGGAGACACCGCGGACCGACGGGTACAGCAGCGTCACGTCGTCGTTGACGAGCTGGATCGAGTCGCGGTCACCAGAGACCACGTAGACCTTGTACCCCTGGTCGGAGCCCTGCTTGGAGAGGGTCGCGAGGATGTCGTCGGCCTCGTAGTCCTCTTTCGTGACGGTGGTGATGCCCATCGCCTCGAGCGCCTGCTGCAGCAGCGGGATCTGGCCCTTGAACTCGGCCGGTGTCTCGGAGCGGGTGCCCTTGTACTCGGCGTACTCACGCGTGCGGAACGAGAACCGGGAGATGTCGAACGCCACCGCAAGGTGGGTGGGCTTCTCGCGCTGCAGGAGCATCAGCAGCATCGAGATGAAGCCGTGGATCGCGTTGGTGTGCTGCCCCTCGCGGTTCACGAAGCTGTCGACCGGCAGCGCGTAGAAGGCCCGGAAGGCGAGCGAGTGGCCGTCGATGACCATGAGGGTAGGCTTTGCGGAGTCCGACACCCGGACAGCCTACCGACGCCCGCTGACACGGAAGGTCGACGCAGACCGTGACCGACGACACCACCTCGACCACGATCGACCCCCGCCTCGATGACCGCGGCACGGGCGAGCTGGCCGAGAAGATGGGCATGGTCATCACCGAGCTCTCGGCGGAGCGAGCGGTCGGTTCGATCCCCGTCGAGGGCAACCGCCAGCCGGTCGGCCTGCTGCACGGCGGCGCCTACGTCGTCCTCGCGGAGAGCCTCGGGTCGATGGCCGCGAACGTGCACGCCGGGCCCGGCCGCTACGCCGTCGGCATCGAGCTCAGCGCCTCGCACTCCCGCAGCGCCACGAGCGGCATCGTCACGGGCACGTGCACCGCCATCCACCTGGGCGGCACGCTCACCACCCACGAGATCGTCCTGACCGACGACCAGGGTCGTCGCTGCTCCACCGTGCGGATCACGAACATGATCCGCGAGCGTCGCTGACCGACGGAGCGACGGGGCGACGGAGCGATGACTCAGTCCTCCGGCGGCCGCTGCAGCAGCAGGCGGGCGTCGCCGAACCCGAGCCTCCGGTAGAGCCGCTCGCCGTCCACGCTCGAGTGCACCGACGTCCGCTCCACGCCGAGCTCGTCGGCGAGCTCGAGCAGGGCCGTGACGAGCCGTCCGGCGACGCCGGAACCCCGCAGCTCCGGGTGCACGTAGACCGTCTGCAGCTCGGCGGCGAACCGGTCACCGTCGACGTGCGGCGCCGGCGGCCGCGGGTGCACCGCCAACCACGCCATGCCGAGCACGACGCCGTCCCGCTCGGCGACGACGCACCGGTGCGACTCCCGGTGCCGGGCCGCGAACTCCGTCATCGCCCTGCGGTACTCCTCCGGCGTCTGCACCGGTGAGCGGCCGCCCTCGTCCACGCTCCACCGCCACCGCAGGTCGGCCACCGCCGGCATGTCGTCAGGCCGGGAGGCCCGGATCACCACGTCGTCCATGGCTCCACCCTGCCAGGTGGTCGCGCCCCATGCCCCGCCCCCGGACGCAGGAACGCCGCCGACCCCGGGGGGTCCGACGGCGTTCCGTGAGCGACGGTGCTGTGCTGCGGCGTCCGCTACTTCTTGGCGCTGAGCTGCTCGATGATCGCCTTGGCGACGTCGTGCATGGTCAGGCGGCGGTCCATCGACGCCTTCTGGATCCAGCGGAACGCCTCGGGCTCGGTGAGGCCCATCTTCTCGTTCAGCAGGCCCTTGGCACGGTCGACGAGCTTGCGGGTCTCGAAGCGCTCGACGAGGTCGGCGACCTCGGCTTCGAGGGTGATGATCTGCTGGTACCGCGAGAGGGCGATCTCGATCGCGGGGAGCAGGTCGTTCGGGGTGAAGGGCTTGACCACGTAGGCCAGTGCACCGGCCTCGGTGGCACGCTCGACGAGGTCCTTCTGGCTGAACGCGGTCAGCAGGACGACGGGAGCGATGTGGTTCTTGGACAGCTTCTCGGCTGCGGAGATGCCGTCGAGCTGGGGCATCTTGACGTCCATCACGACGAGGTCGGGACGCAGGTCGGTCGCGAGCTGGACGGCGGTCTCGCCGTCTCCGGCTTCACCGACGACGTCGAACCCGTTGTCGCGGAGGATCTCCACGATGTCGAGGCGGATGAGCGACTCGTCCTCGGCGACGACGACGCGACGGGGTGCTGGTGCTGTTGCTTCTGTGTCACTCACGGACGAAAGCCTACTAGACGACGGAACTGCCGCATCCCAGACCACGCGGATCGATCAGACGGATGGGCAGCTTGGTACGAGTGGCGGGACGCGGGTCCGAACTGCCCCGCACGCCGTGAGCAATTTCGTACGAGTGGCGGGACTTGAACCCGCACGCCGTGAGGCAGAGCATTTTGAGTGCCCCGTGTCTGCCGATTCCACCACACTCGCGAGGACTCCAGGCTAGCAGGACGCGCGCACCACCCCGGTCGCCGCCGGGAGCGACAACTCGAACACGGCGCCGCCCAGGGTGCCGTCCTCGCCGTACCGCAGCCCGCCGCCGTGCGCCTCGGCGATGCCCCGTGCGATGGGGAGCCCGAGCCCCGCTCCGCCCGAGCGGGCGGCCCGTGCGGCCTCGAGCCGGACCAACCGGTCGAACACCCGCTCACGGTGTTCCAGGGGGATCCCCGGCCCGTCGTCCTCGACCCGTACCACGGGGCCGGGTCCGCGGTCGTCGAGGCTGACGACGACCCGTCCCGTCGCACCGCCCGCACGTGCCGCGTTGTCGACGAGGTTGCCGAGGACCTGGGCGATCCGCTCGGCGTCGACGTCGGCCTCCACCGGGTGCTCGGGCACGACGACGTCGAGCTCGAGGGTGGGCAGCCGGAGCCGGAGCCGGTCTCCCTCGGCCGCCAGGAACGCCCCGAGCTCGACCACCTGCCGGTCGAGTTCGATCCCGCGGTCGAGCCGGGCCATCGTGAGCATGTCCTCGATGAGCCGAGCTGCCCGGTCGGCCTGCCGGACGACGTGCACGGCCAGCACCTCGCGGGTCCGGTCGTCACCGGCGCCACCCCGCACCAGGGTGTCGGCGGCCGCGCGGACCCCTGCGACGGGTGTCCGCAGTTCGTGCGCGGCGTCGGAGAGGAACGACCGGACGCGGGCCTCTGCGGCGACGGCGTCACGCTCGGCGCCCTCGACCGCGTCGAGCATCTCGTCCAGGGCGACGGCCACGCGACCGATCTCGGTGTCGCGGCGCGAGGGTCGGAGCCGCTGCCCACGGTCACCGCCGGCGATCGACCGCGCGGTCGTCGCCATCTGGTCGAGCGGTCGCAGGGACCGTCGGACGACCAGGACGACGCCGAGGACGGCGATGCCGAGGAACGCCGCCGAGGCACCGCCCATCACCCAGCCGAGCTGCACGAGCGTGTCCTGGACGTCGCGGGTGCCGGCGGTGAGGGTGATCCGGGTGCCGTCGTCGAGCCGGCTCACCAGGGTGAGGACACCGTCGTCCTCGCGAACCGACGACGACGTGATCGTGGCGCCGTCGTCGGCGGGCGCCGGCGTGGCCGGATCGGTGGGTGTCCGTCCGACGCCCCCGCTGCCCCGTGGGACCGTCACGGGGAGGGAACCGGGGTCGGGCGGACCGGCGCGGAGCTGGTCCGGGGTCGGTCCGGCCTCGACGGCGTCCCCGTCCGGCTGGACGATCCGGACCGAGAGTCCCTGCGCGGAGAGCCGGTCGGCCAGGTCCTCGGCGTCGACGGTGCCGACGAGCGCCGCGGCGGCCGACGCACGGTCGCGCAGGCGGTCCTCGGCCTGGGCGCGGAGCCGGACGCCGAGCAGCCCCTCGACCGCGATCGTCAGCCCGGCGAGCAGGACGGCGAGCAGGACCACGATGGCGACGACGGTCCGCAGCCGCAGCGAGGTGGTCCGCAGGCGCCCGGCCTCAGCCCTCACGCTGCGGTCCGCTCGTCGCTGAGCCGGTACCCGATGCCCCGGACGGTGTGCACGAGGCGTGGTCCGTGCGCCTCCATCTTCCGCCGGAGGGCGCTGAGGTGGACCTCGACGACGTTCGCCGCGACGTCGTCGTACCCCCACACCTGGGTGGTGATCTGTCCCTTGGACACCGTCCGGCCCCGGCTCTCGGCCAGGAAGCGCAGCAGGCGGAACTCCGTCGCGGTGAGGTCGAGCAGCACCCCGGCGCGGCGGGCGGTGGCGGCGTCCGGGTCGAGCACGAGGTCACCCACCTCGACGACCGAGGGGATCCGGCCACGCCGTCGGAGCACCGCGGTCACGCGGGCGACCAGTTCGGCCATCGCGAACGGCTTCACCACGTAGTCGTCGGCCCCCTCGGCGAAACCGCGCAACCGCTCGTCGAGTTCGTCCCGCGCGGTCATCATGACGACGGCGGCGTCCGTGGCGGAACGCACCCGTCCGGCGAGCACGATGCCGCTCGGTCCGGGCAGCATCCAGTCGAGCAGGACGAGGTCGGGGGCGCTGCGTCGCAGGTCGTCGACGAGGTCCCGTCCGTCCACGGCCTCGGCGACGAGGAAGCCCTCGGCGCGGAGTGTGGTCGCGACCGCGGTGCGGATGGAGTCGTCGTCCTCGACGACCAGGATTCGGGCGGGAGCAGGCACGGCGGACACCGTACGGCGCTCCGACGGCCACCGAGCATGGAGGACGCTGGAGAACCCCTGTGCTTCAGGCATGCTTCAGATTCGGACCCGAGCGTCGTCTGCAGCGGCGGATCACCCGGATCCGCTCGGACAGACGAACGGTGACCACCATGCACGACGAACGAGACGACTCGACCACCACTCCCACCCGACGACGCGGGGCGCTCCTGCGACGGGTCGGCATCGGCACGGCCGCGGCCGCGGTCCTGGTGCTCGGCGGGTTCGGCATCGCCACGGCGAACGCAGCCACGACCTCCCCGGCGCAGGGCACCCCGACCGGCGCACCGACCGGTGCGACCACGCCGGCCCCGGCCGACGGCGACACCGCGACGGTGCCCGCACCGCCCGAGGGCGGGCCCGCGACGGCGCCCGGCTGCACGGCGCTCCCGGACGCCGGTGCGCACGCGACCGTCCCCGCCCCGCCGAAGGGCGCCGACGGGAAGGCGCCGACCCCGCCGAAGGAGGGTGCGAAGCCCACGGCGCCGGCCCCGCCGGAGGACGGCGAGACGGGGAAGGCCACGGCACCCGCCCCGGCAGCTCCCGACGGGACCACGACCCCTGCGCCGGCCTCCGGTTCCTGATCACCGAGCCGGGGAGCGCGCGCCGTCAGCGATCCCGATCGCGCGGGGCGCGCCTCCCGGCCTGGTCGTCCCGAGCGTCCCCGGAACCCTCGAGCGCCTCGATCGCCGCCACGAGACCGGCCCGTCGCGGCGATCGCCGCGGCAGCACCGCGAGCAGCGCGCGGAGGACGAACGCATCGGTCGCGCCGTCCGGCGTGCGTGCCCACGCGAGCAGGGCGTCGACGCCGCCGTCGGCGACGACCGACTCGCGGAACCGCAGCCGCACCAGGTCACGGAGCGCGTCGACGCCGGGTGCGGCCGAGCCCGGCAGGACCGGTCCGGCGTACCGGTCGACGGCCTGGAGGCGCGCCCCGCGTCCGAGCGCGGACAGCACGCCGTCGACGTCGGTCCGGACTCCGACCACCCGGTACGGCCGCGACGTCACCGTCACGCCCGGCGCGTGCTGCGCGAGGACCCGGCGGAGCCGCACCACCTCGGCGCGCAGGGTGACGACCGCACCCGGGTCGCCGTAGACGGCGGCGGCGAGGTCGGCTGCCGCGAGACCGCCGGGGTGCGCGGCGAGCACGACGAGCAGTTCGGAGTGCCGGGCGGAGAGCTGGAGACGCCGGTCGGCGATCCGGAGCACGGCGGTGTCGGTCCCGAGCACGGTGAGCTCGGCCGACGGCACGTGGGGTGTCCGCGCGCGCGGGCGGACCGCGGCCAGGGCGAGCTGGGCCTCGGCGGCGGCGACCGTGGCGGCGAGCAGCGACAGCGTGTGCCGCTCGACGGCGCGGTCGTCGCCCGTCAGGTCGAGCACCCCGACGGTGGCGCCACTCGCGTCGTGCACCGGGACCGCCGTGCACGAGAACGGCTTGACGGCGTTCGCGTAGTGCTCGTCGGACCGGATCTGCACCGGACGGTCCAGGCGCAGGGCCGTGCCGGGAGCGCTGGTGCCGACGCGCTCCTCCGACCAGTCGGCCCCGGGGACGAAGCCCATGTCCTCGGCGGCACGTCGGGTGGACCGGGCGCCGTCGACCCAGACGAGGCGACCCGCGGCGTCCCCGACGGCGACGACGCACCCGGCCGAGCGGGAGTCGTCGAGCAGCAGCCGGCGGACCACTGGCAGCAGGGTCGCGAGGGGGCCGTCCTGCCGTGCGGCGTCGAGTTCGTCGTCCCCCAGGGCGAGCACCGGAGCCGCGTCCGGGTCGACCCGGGCGGACCGCTGCCACGACTCGGCGACGAGCGGGCGGAGCCGACCGGGTGCGCGCATGCGTCCTCCGATCGACCCCACCCGCCGCTCCGTCGCGACGCGTGCGGTCAGCCTACGTCCGGGCCACCCTCGGGACCAGGCCGAGATCGGCGAGCTCGGCGTCGTCGAACATCCGCGACCGGGTGAGGAACCGCTTGCCCTCGGGGACCTCGACCGAGAACCCGCCGCCGCGACCGTCCACCACGTCGATCGTCAGGTGCGTGTACTTCCAGTACTCGAACTGCGACACCGACATGGAGACCTCGACCGGCTCGAGGCCGTCCACCTGCAGTGCGCCGAGCAGGACGTCCCCCGGACCGGTCCGGAACATGCCGACGGGGTAGCACATCGGGCTCGAGCCGTCGCAGCAGCCGCCGGACTGGTGGAACATCAGCGGGCCGTGCCGGGCGGTGAGGGTGCGGAGGAGTTCCCCCGCCGCCGGCGTGATCGCGACCCGTGCGGTGTCGGGCATCAGAAGAAGCCCATCGGTCCGTCGGCGTAGGAGACGAGCAGGTTCTTCGTCTGCTGGTAGTGGTCGAGCATCATCTTGTGGTTCTCGCGCCCGATGCCGGACTGCTTGTAGCCGCCGAACGCCGCGCCCGCCGGGTACTGGTGGTAGGTGTTCGACCAGACGCGTCCGGCCTGGATGTCGCGTCCGGCGCGGTACAGGGTCGTGACGTCGCGGCTCCACACGCCGGCGCCGAGCCCGTAGAGGGTGTCGTTGGCCGTGGCGATCGCGTCGTCGTAGCCGCTGAAGGACGTCAGGGCGAGCACCGGGCCGAAGATCTCCTCCTGGAAGATCCGCATCGAGTTGTCGCCCTCGAACACCGTCGGGGTGACGTAGTAGCCGCCGGAGAGCTCGCCGCCCAGGTCGGCCCGTTCGCCGCCGGTCAGGAGCTTCGCGCCCTCCTGCTTGCCGATGTCGATGTAGCTCAGGATCTTCTCGAGCTGGTCGTTCGACGCCTGGGCGCCGATCATCGTCGACAGGTCGAGCGGGTGTCCCTGCTTGACGGCTCGGACGCGGTCCAGGCCGTCGGCGACGAAGCCGTCGTAGATCTCCTTCGCCACGAGCGCCCGGGACGGACACGTGCAGACCTCGCCCTGGTTCAGGTTGAAGAACGTGAAGCCCTCGAGCGCCTTGTCGTAGAAGGAGTCCTTCTCGGCGGCGACGTCGGGGAAGAACACGTTCGGGCTCTTGCCGCCGAGTTCGAGCGTCACCGGGATGAGGCTCTGCGATGCGTACTGCATGATCAGCCGACCGGTGGTGGTCTCCCCCGTGAACGCGATCTTGCGGATGTCCGGGTGCTGGGCGAGCGGTGCGCCGACCTCGATGCCGAAGCCGTTGACGACGTTGAGCACGCCCGCGGGCAGCAGGTCGCGGATGAGCTCGACGAGCACGTGGATGGACGCCGGGGTCTGCTCGGCGGGCTTCAGGACGACGCAGTTGCCGGCGGCGAGGGCCGGTGCGAGCTTCCACACCGCCATCAGGATCGGGAAGTTCCAGGGGATGATCTGCCCCACGACGCCGAGCGGTTCGTGGAAGTGGTACGCCACGGTGTCGTGGTCGATCTCGCCGGCGGATCCCTCCTGCGCCCGGATGGCCCCGGCGAAGTACCGGAAGTGGTCGATCGCGAGCGGGATGTCCGCGCCGAGGGTCTCGCGGATCGGCTTGCCGTTCTCCCACGTCTCCGCGACGGCGAGCATCTCGAGGTGCTCCTCCATGCGGTCGGCGATCTTGTTCAGGACGACGGCCCGTTCGGCTGCGCTCGTGCGGCCCCACGACGGGAACGCCTTCCAGCCCGCGGCGACGGCACGGTCGACGTCGGTGGCGTCACCGCGGGCCACCTCGGTGAACACCTTGCCGGTGACGGGGGTGGGGTTCTCGAAGTACTGCCCGCTCGACGACGGGACGTACTCGCCGCCGATGAAGTGGTCGTACCGGGACCGGTACTCGACCAGGGAGCCGGGTTCGCCTGGTGCGGCGTAACTGGTGGGCGAAGGTGCGATGGTCATGGTGGTGCCCTTTCGACGACGCTGTCGGGGCGCACGGGTCGTGTGCCTGCTCCGCACGGTACGGCCGCGGGGGTTGCAGGTGGTTGCACGAGGCCACGGCGCGACGGGTAGCGTGCTGGACACCAGCGCTGGCGATCAGGGAGGAGCGCTCGTGGATTCTCGTGCCGTCAGGACGTTCCGGGTGTTCGTCGTCGTCACGGCCGTGGTCGCCATCGCCCTGGGCATCGTGGCGATCGTCTGGCCCCGTCCGTCGCTCGTGCTCGTGGCACTGCTGTTCGGTGTGTACCTCGTCGTGGCCGGTGCGCTGCGGGTCTTCGCCGCGGTGCGGGGGCACGGCACCCGCCCGGCGTGGCGGTGGACGTCCGGCATCGTCGGTGGCCTGGTCGCGGTCGCGGGGCTGGTGACCCTGCTCGACCCGGCGATCCCGCTCGTGGTCTACGCCGTGCTCGCCGGGGTGGGGTTCCTGATCGAGGGCGTCGCCGCGATCGTCGGTGGGTTCGTCGGCCATCCCGGATCGTCACGGGTGCCGACGGTCGTCAGCGGGGTGCTGTCGATCATCGGCGGGATCGTCGTGCTGATCGTCCCCGGGCTCGCACTGACCGTCTTCATGGTGTTCGCGGGCATCGCGCTCGTCATCGTCGGCGCCGCGGCCCTGCTGCTCCTGCCGCCGCGCGCCGCGCTCCGCCGCTGACCGGCACCGCGGTCGCAGCCGCCGCGTCGGTCGAGGCGACGTGCGGCGTGCCGGGGACCGCTCGACGGCCGAACAGCTCGCCGAGCAGCGCGCGCTGGTGGCTGTTCATGAACGGGCGTTCGACCAGCACCGCGAACACGACGCACACCGCGACGACCGCCGGAGCGACCACGAAGAGCATCAGACCGAACTGCACCGGTGTCGGGAGCCCGAGCGGCAGCAGGAGCAGGTTGCCGAGCGCGAGCAGCGGGCTGTGCACCAGGAACACGCTGTAGGAGACCAGCCCCGACTGCACCAGACGGCGTCCGCCCAGGAACCGCCGGACCCGGTGGGTACCGACACGTCCGGTCCGCTGCCCGTCGGCGAGCACCATGAGGAGCAGCGTGATCCCCAGGCCGGCGACGGTGCCCGTGACGGCGCTGTGGACGATGCCCGGAGCGGCGGCGACCTGCACGAAGGCCGCCGTCAGGACGACGAGGGCGACGAGGAGCACGGAGCGCTGGTGTCGGAACATCCGCTGCAGGGATCGGGGTCGCCGGCGGCGGAGGTCGTCCTCGGACCCGATCACGAGGTGGGCACCGTACATGCCGACACCGAAGATCCCGAGGAAGTGCGGCGCGGACCAGGCACCGACGCCGGTGGCGATCGACAGCACGGCGAGGGCGAACGACAGGACGATGACGACGACGGGGTGGGTCCGCCGCCAGAGCAGCAGGAGCACGGGCATCAGCAGGGTGAGTTGCATCTCGATCGGCAGGCTCCACAGCGTCCCGTTGATCGACGTGATCCACTCCGGCGACAGGTTGTGCAGCAGGAACACGTGGGTCACGATGCCCTGCAACGTCACCGGGAGCTTGTCGTCCCAGACCGTGCCGTGCGGCTCGTTCATCACCGGGACGAAGGCGATGAGCGCCAGCGCCAGCACGAGCGCCGTCAGGTACGGCGGGACGAGCCGACGGATCCGGCGCTTCGCGTAGGCCCCGTAGGTGGTGCCGAGGCGCAGGTCGTGGCGCCCCGAGACGGCGATCATCATCGTGAAGCCCGAGATCGCGATGAACGCGGGCACGCGCAGGTCACCGGCACTGAGCACCCGGTAGACGACGGGCATCGACGCCGCCACGGACCCGGCGACGCCGGTGAACTGCACCGTGTGGGCGACCACGACGAACGCGGCGAGGATCCCGCGCATCCCGTCGATGTGGGCGAGGTCCAGACGGGGCGCGCGAGCAGTCGACATGCAAACAGCATGTCACATATCGGATATGACCGCTAGGCCGAGCCGGTGCCGAACAGCAGGCCGAGCGCGTAGGTGACGATCGCCGCACCGAACCCGATGGCGAGTTGCCGGAACGCCCGCTTGCCGGGCGAGGCACCGCTCAGCACGCCGACCACGGCACCGGTGCCGAGCAGGGCGATCCCCACCAGCCCGCCGGCGACCGCGATCGCAGCCCAGCCCTGCATGCCGAACAGGAACGGCAGCACCGGGATGACCGCGCCCGAGGCGAAGAAGCAGAAGCTCGACACGGCGGCGCTCAGCCCGGTGCCGACGGCCTCGTGGTCGTCCGCGACCGGGGTCGGACCGGTCGCCGGGCGCCGCTCCCCGATGCCGGACAGCACCTGCGCCGCGTGATGGGTCGCCTCGGCCTCGGACATCCCGCGCGCGCGGTAGACCAGGGCGAGCTCGTTCGCGTCGACGTCGAGGTCCGACACCGCCCTGCCGGCTTCGGGGTGCGGCGCGGACGCCTCGAGCAGTTCCCGCTGCGACCGGACGGAGACGTACTCCCCCGCACCCATCGACAACGCGCCCGCGAGCAGGCCAGCGATGCCACTCAGCAGCACGAAGTGCCGGTCGGCCCCGGAGGCGCTGATGCCGATGATGAGCGCCAGGTTGGACACCAGGCCGTCGTTCGCGCCGAACACCGCCGCGCGGAACGTGCCGGACAGCCGCATCCGGCCGCGGTTCGCGAGCCCGCGCACGACCTCGCCGTGGATGCGTTCGTCGGCGGCCATCCGCGCGGTCGCGTCGGAGTCGTCGGCGTACGGCGAGCGGTCCTCGGCGCGCTGCATGAGCGCGAGGACGAAGACCGACCCGAACCGCTTGGCCAGCGCGGCGAGCACCCGGGTCCGGAGGCTGCCCCGCTGCGGCCGGCCGACGTCGTCGCCGAGCAGGTCGAGCCAGTGGTCGGCGTGCCGCCCCTCGGCCTCGGCCAGCGCGGCCAGGATCTCGCGCTCCTCGCCGGAACGGCGCGCGGCGAGGTTGCGGTACACAGCCGCCTCGGCACGTTCGTCGGCCAGGTAACGACGCCAGCGGCGGACGTCGGCGCGCGGCGCCGGGGTGTCGGATCGGAGGCTCACAGCGACCATCCTGCCGCCTGCGGCCGACGTCCGGTCACCACCAGGGCCGTGGAGACGCGGCAGGGCGCGGACCGGAAGCGGTCGGTGCTGCGCGCACCGTGCCTCCCGTCCGCGCCCTGGTGGCGACGGATCCGTCGGATCAGTCCCGGACGTACGCCGGGGCGGCCTCGGCGTGGGCGTCGCCCACCCGGTGCACGCGGAGGTCGTTCGTCGAGCCCTCGATGCCGGGAGGGGACCCGGCCGTCACGATGACGCGGTCGCCGGGGGCGGCCAGGCCGTTCTCGAGGAGGACGTCGTCCACCTGCGAGAAGAGCTCGTCGGTGTGGGTCTTGCGCTCCACCAGGAACGAACGGACGCCCCAGGTGAGTGCCATCCGGCGGCGCGTGGCCTCGTTCGGGGTGAAGGCGATGATCGGCAGGCCGTGGCGCAGGCGCGACATGCGTCGGGCCGAGTCGCCGGACTCGGTGAAGACGCAGAGGTACGACGCCTCGGTGAACTCGGCGATCTCGACGGCGGCGAGGGTGATCGCACCGCCGAGGGTGCGCGGCTTGGTGCCGAGCGGCGCGATGCGCTCGAGGCCGTGGTCCTCGGTGGACTCCACGATGCGGGCCATGGTGCGGACGGTCTGCACCGGGTACTCACCGACGCTCGTCTCACCGGACAGCATGACCGCGTCGGCACCGTCGAGCACGGCGTTCGCGACGTCGGAGGTCTCGGCGCGCGTGGGGATCGGCGACGAGATCATCGACTCGAGCATCTGCGTCGCGACGATGACCGGCTTCGCCATGCGGCGGGACAGCTCGACGGCGCGCTTCTGCACGATCGGGACGGCCTCGAGCGGGAGTTCGACGCCGAGGTCCCCGCGGGCGACCATGATGCTGTCGAAGGCGTCGATGATCTCCTCGAGCGCGTCGACGGCCTGGGGCTTCTCGACCTTGGCGATGACCGGCAGGCGCTTGCCCTCTTCGTCCATGATCTCGTGCGCACGCACGACGTCGCTCGCGTTGCGGACGAACGACAGCGCGATAAGGTCGGCACCCTGGCGGATCGCCCAGCGGAGGTCGGCCTCGTCCTTCTCGCTCAGCGCGGGGACGTTGACGGCGACACCGGGCAGGTTGATGCCCTTGTTGTTGGACACCGTGCCGGGGACGACGACCTCGGTGCGGACCCGCACGCCGTCGGTGTCGAGGACACGCAGGCGGACACGGCCGTCGTCGATGAGCAGCGGGTCGCCGGGCTTGACGTCCTGCGGCAGGCCCTTGAACGTCGTGCCGCAGATCTCCTTCGAGCCGGGGACGTCCTCGGTCGTGATGGTGAAGATGTCACCGACCGCCAGGTCGTGCGGGCCGTCGGCGAAGCGGGCCAGACGGATCTTCGGACCCTGCAGGTCGACGAGGATCGCGACGGGCTTGCCGAGCTCTTCGGCGGCACGACGGACGTTGACGTAGTTGGCCTCGTGGACGCTGTAGTCACCGTGGCTGAGGTTGAGGCGGGCGACGTCGACGCCCGCTTCGATGATCTCCTTGACGGTCTCGTAGTCCGACGTTGCCGGTCCGAGCGTCGAAACGATCTTTGCGCGTCTCAATGGATTCCTTCGTGGTGGTGGATGGAGCTTGGGTTTCCGCGCTGTGGGGCCGCGCGGAACGAAGCGAGGCCACCAGCACCCTACCGAGTGCTGGTGGCCTCACGCTCACGGGAGCGTGAGCATCTGGTGGAGACGGTCCGTCTTCTGGCGGCGATCCGTCGTCCGGTGGCGGTCCGACATCTGGTGGCCGTCCGACATCTGGTGGCCGTCCGACATCTGGTGGCGGTCCGACATCTCGTGATCGTCCGGCATCAGACGGAGATCGCCCGGTCGGTCGCCTTGACCGGAGCCGGCAGGATGGTGGAGCCCTCGAGGTACTCGTCCACCTGTGCGGCCGCGGCACGGCCCTCGGCGATCGCCCACACGATGAGCGACTGCCCCCGACCCGCGTCGCCCGCGACGAACACGCCGGCCTCGTTGGTCGCGTAGTCGGCACGGCGGTCGAGCGACCCGGAGCCCGTGGTCGGCAGGCCGAGCTGCGGCTCGATCGTGTCCGACTCGGGGCCCGTGAAGCCCATCGCGATGAGGACGAGGTCCGCCGGGATCTCCCGCTCGGTGCCCGCCTTCGGCACCCGTCGGCCGTCGAGGTACTCGGTCTCGGCGACCCGGAGCGCACGGACCTCACCCGCGTCGTTCGACAGGAACTCGACGGTGGAGGCGAGGAAGTGCCGCTCGCCGCCCTCTTCGTGGGCACTCGTGATCTCGAACACGGTCGGGAACATCGGCCACGGCTGGTCGGACGGACGCTCGAGCGGCGGCTGCTTGCCGATCGCCAGGTTCGTCACGCTCAGCGCGCCCTGACGGTGTGCGGTGCCGATGCAGTCCGCACCGGTGTCGCCGCCGCCGATGACGACGACGTGCTTGCCCTCGGCCGTGATCTGGTTGTCGACCGTCGTGCCCGCGTTCGCCTTGTTCTGCTGGACCAGGTAGTCCATCGCGAAGTGCACGCCCTCGAGGTCGCGCCCCGGGATCGGCAGGTCACGGGGCACGGTGGCACCGGTGGCGACCACGACCGCGTCGTAGCGGGACTTCAGGTCGTCCCAGGTGATGTCCTTGCCGATCTCGACACCGGCACGGAACCGGGTGCCCTCGGCCTGCATCTGGGCGAGGCGCGCGTCGATCTGGCGCTTCTCCATCTTGAAGTCCGGGATGCCGTAGCGGAGCAGTCCGCCGATGCGGTCGTCCCGCTCGTAGACGGCGACCGTGTGCCCGGCACGCGTGAGCTGCTGCGCGGCGGCGAGCCCGGCGGGGCCGGAGCCCACCACGGCGACGGTCTTGCCGGTCAGGCGCTCCGGCGGGTGCGGCGTGACCCACCCGTTCTGGAACGCCTGGTCGATGATCGAGACCTCGACCTGCTTGATGGTCACCGGCGGCTGGTTGATGCCGAGCACGCAGGACGACTCGCACGGGGCCGGGCAGAGCCGCCCCGTGAACTCCGGGAAGTTGTTCGTCTCGTGCAGGCGTTCGATCGCCTGACGGCCCTCACCGCGCCAGGTCAGGTCGTTCCACTCCGGGATGAGGTTGCCGAGCGGGCAGCCCTGGTGGCAGAACGGCACGCCGCAGTCCATGCACCGGCCGGCCTGGCGCTTCAGGACACCGGACTCCTGCTGCTCGTAGACCTCTTTCCAGTCCATGAGCCGCACGGGCACGGGGCGCCGGGGCGGGAGTTCGCGTTCCTGGACCTTCAGGAATCCCTTGGGGTCAGCCACCGGTCACCTCCAGGGTTGTGATGGGCTCTGTCGATTCCGGACGTGCGTGACGCTCAGCCACCGGTCACCTCCATGATCCGATTCCAAACGATGTCACCGTCGGGGTCGAGCCCCTCGTCGACGGCCTGTCTGCGCGTCTCGAGCACCGCCGCGTAGTCGCGCGGCAGCACCTTGACGAAGTCGCTCAGGTCCCCGGACGCCAGCAGGTCGGACGCGAGCGTCGACCCGGTCTCGTCGGCGTGCCGGGTGAGCAGGTCGGTGACGATCTCGACGTCGGCACTGTCGAGCGCCTCGAGCCGGAGCTCGCCGGTCGCCAGGGCGTCGGTGTTCACGTGCTCCCGGCGCAGGCCCCGGACGTACGCCGTGCCACCCGACATACCGGCACCGAGGTTCCGGCCGGTCTCGCCCAGGATGAGCGCGAGTCCACCCGTCATGTACTCGAGCGCGTGGTCGCCCACACCCTCGACGACCGCCGTGGCACCGGAGTTGCGCACCAGGAACCGCTCGCCCACGATGCCGCGGATGAACATGCTGCCCTGGGTGGCGCCGTACCCGATGACGTTGCCGGCGATGACGTTCTCGGCCGGGTCGAAGCCCGAACCGGCGTCGGGGCGGACGACGATCTGGCCGCCGGACAGGCCCTTGCCGACGTAGTCGTTGCTGTCGCCGATCAGGCGCAGCGTGATGCCCGCCGGCAGGAACGCGCCGAGCGACTGCCCGGCCGAACCGCGCAGCGTGACGTCGATCGAACCGTTGGGCAGCCCGTGTTCCCCGTGTCGCAGGGTCACCTGGTGGCCGAGCATGGTGCCGACGGCGCGCTCGGTGTTCCGGATGGGCAGGTCGAGCGCGATCGACCCGCCGTGGTCGAGCACGTCAGCGGTCTGCTGGATGAGCTGCACGTCGAAGTGCTGGTCCAGCTCGTGGTCCTGCTCGCGGTGGTGGCGGCGCGGCTCCGCGTCGTCGAAGTGCGGTCCCTTGAGCACCGGCGCGAGGTCGAGGCCCGACGCCTTCCAGTGCTCCACGGCGCGGTCCACGTCGAGCGCGTCGGTCTGCCCGATCGCCTCGTCGAGGCTGCGGAAGCCGAGCTCCGCGAGGAGCTCGCGGACCTCTTGTGCGATGAACTCGAAGAAGTTGACGACGAACTCCGGCTTGCCGGAGAAGCGCTTGCGGAGCTCGGGATTCTGCGTGGCGACGCCCACAGGGCAGGTGTCCAGGTGGCAGACGCGCATCAGGATGCACCCCTCGACCACGAGCGGAGCGGTCGCGAAGCCGTACTCCTCTGCTCCGAGCAACGCGGCCACGACGACGTCGCGCCCCGTCTTCATCTGCCCGTCCACCTGCACGACGACCCGGTCGCGCATGCCGTTCAGCATGAGCGTCTGCTGGGTCTCGGCCAGGCCGATCTCCCACGGAGTGCCGGCGTGCTTGAGCGAGTTCAGCGGGCTGGCGCCGGTGCCACCGTCGTGGCCGGACACGAGCACGACGTCGGCCAGGGCCTTCGTCACACCGGCCGCGACGGCACCGATGCCGGACTGGCTGACGAGCTTCACGTGGACGCGGGCGGCCGGGTTGGCCCGCTTCACGTCGAAGATCAGCTGCTTGAGGTCCTCGATGGAGTAGATGTCGTGGTGCGGCGGCGGCGAGATCAGGCCGACGCCCGCGGTGGCGTGCCGGGTGCGGGCCACCCACGGGTAAACCTTGGCCGGGGGCAGCTGACCACCCTCGCCGGGCTTCGCACCCTGCGCCATCTTGAGCTGGATGTCGGTGGCGTGCGTCAGGTACATGCTCGTCACGCCGAAGCGTCCGGAGGCGACCTGCTTGATGGCGCTGCGGCGCTCGGGGTCGAGCAAGCGGTCGACGTCCTCGCCGCCCTCGCCCGTGTTCGAGCGGCCGCCGAGACGGTTCATCGCGATGGCGAGGGTCTCGTGGGCTTCCTTCGAGATGGACCCGTAGGACATCGCGCCCGTGTTGAAGCGCTTGACGATCGACTCGATCGACTCGACCTCGTCGAGCGCGATGGGCTTGCGCGCACCCTGCTTGAAGCGGAACAGCCCGCGGAGCGTCATCAGCTGCTCGGACTGGTCGTCCACGGCGCTCGAGTACTCGCGGAAGATGTCGTACCGGCGGGCACGGGTCGCGTGCTGCAGGCGGAACACCGTGTCCGGGTTGAACAGGTGCGGCGGACCCTGACGGCGCCACTGGTACTCGCCCCCGATCTGCAGCCGCTCGTGCGACAGCACCGCGCCGTCCTGCGGGTACGCCTGGGCGTGCCGCTCGGCGTTCTCCTTGGCGATGACGTCGATGTCGACGCCGCCCAGGATCGACGAGGTGCCCGTGAAGTACTTGTCGACGAACTCCTGGCTGAGCCCGACGGCCTCGAAGGCCTGCGCACCGGCGTAGCTGGACACCGTGGAGATGCCCATCTTCGACATGATCTTCAGCACGCCCTTGCCGAGCGCCTTGATGACGTTCTTGACCGCCTGCTCGGGGGTGATGCCGGGGATCATGCCCGCGCGGACCAGGTTCTCGCAGGTCTCCATCGCCAGGTACGGGTTGATCGCCGACGCGCCGTACCCGATCAGGGTCGCCACGTGGTGGACCTCGCGCACATCGCCGGCCTCGACGATGAGCCCGACCTTCATGCGCTGCTCGGTGCGGATCAGGTGGTGGTGCACCGCCGCGAGGAGCAGCAGGCTCGGCACCGGTGCCTGCTCGGCGTTGCCGTCGCGGTCGGACAGCACGATGAACTGCTTGCCGGACTCGATCGCGGCGTCGACCTCGTCGCACACGGCGGCGATGCGCTTCTGCATCGCCTTCTTGCCGGCGTCGACGCGGTACAGCCCCTTGATCGTGACGGTCAGGTGGCGACCCGACTCGGTCTCGAAGTGCTGGACCTTGGCGAGCTGGTCGTTGTCGATCACGGGGAAGTCAAGCGTGATCTGCTTCGCGTGCTCCGGACCGGCGGAGAGCAGGTTGCGCTCCGGACCGAGACCCATCCCCATCGAGGTGATGACCTGCTCGCGGATCGAGTCGAGCGGCGGGTTGGTCACCTGGGCGAACTGCTGCGTGAAGTAGTCGAAGAGCAGTCGCGGACGCTCCGACAGCACCGCGATCGGGGTGTCCGACCCCATCGCACCGAGCGGTTCGGCACCCGCCGCGGCCATCGGACGGAGCAGGATGCGGACTTCTTCTTCGGTGTAGCCGAACGCCCGCTGACGGCGGGTGACCGAGGCCGGGGTGTGCACGATGTGCTCGCGCTCCGGCAGGTCGTTCAGGTTGATGCGGCCGGCTTCGAGCCAGTCGGCCCACGGACCCGAGGCGGCGAGCTCGCGCTTGACCTCGTCGTCCTCGATGATGCGGCCGGCCTCGGTGTCCACCAGGAACATCCGGCCCGGGCGCAGGCGGCCCTTGCGCACGACCTTGGCGGCCGGCACGTCGATGACCCCGGTCTCGGAGCCCATCACGATGAGCCCGTCGTCGGTGACGAGGAACCGGCCGGGGCGCAGGCCGTTGCGGTCGAGGGTGGCGCCGACGAGCGACCCGTCGGTGAAGGTGATCGCGGCGGGGCCGTCCCACGGCTCCATGAGCATCGAGTGGTACTCGTAGAACGCCCGGAGGTCCGGGTCCATCCCGACCTGGTTCTCCCACGCCTCTGGAACCATCATCGACACGGCGTGCGGCAGCGTCCGACCGGTCAGGGTCAGCAGCTCGAGGACCTCGTCGAACGAGGCCGAGTCACTCGCCCCCGGGCTGACGATGGGGAGCAGCGGGGCCATGTCGCCCAGCAGTTCGCTCTCGAGCTGCGACTGGCGCGCCCGCATCCAGTTGCGGTTGCCGCGCACCGTGTTGATCTCACCGTTGTGGGCGATGGTCCGGAACGGCTGGGCGAGCGGCCACGACGGGAACGTGTTGGTGGAGTAGCGCGAGTGCACGATCGCGAGCTTCGACGTGAAGCGCTCGTCGCTCAGGTCCGGGTAGAACGGCTCGAGCTGGAGCGTCGTGACCATGCCCTTGTAGACCATGGTGCGGCTCGACAGCGACATGAAGTACAGGTCGTTGTCGTGCTCGGCGCGCTTCCGGAGCCGGAACGCCTGCCGGTCGAGGGCGATGCCGCTCCACGATGCCCCGTGCACGTCGTGCCGGATCGAGGCGACGAACAGCTGCTCGAACGCCGGCATCGCGGCGCGGGCGAGCGTGCCGAGGACCTCCGGACGCACCGGGACCTCGCGCCACCCCAGGACCTTCAGGCCCTCTTCGCGGGCGAGTCGTTCGACGGCGCCCTTCACCGCGTGCCGGGCGTCGTCGTCCAGCGGCAGGTAGGCGGTCCCGACGGCGTACTCCCCCGCTGCCGGCAGCTCGAACGGTACGACGTCCCGCAGGAACTCGTCCGGCACCTGGCACAGGATGCCGGCGCCGTCACCGGTGCCCGCGTCGGATCCCACAGCACCGCGGTGCTCGAGGTTCCGGAGCGCACCGAGCGCCGCGTCGACGATGTCGTGCCCCGGCGTGCCGCGCAGGGTCGCGACCATCGCCAGTCCGCAGGCGTCCTTCTCGTTCGCCGGGTCGTACATGCCCGTGGCGTCCGGGATCGCGGAGAAGCGGCGGTGCGGCGGCACGAGGCTCGTCGGTGCCGAGGGCTGGGTTGGCTGGAGCGCCATGGGGAACCGTCCTCACGAGGAAGTGGAACAGGGACAGCGGTGGCCCGGTGGTGCGTTCCGCCCGAGCGGGCGGGACTGGTGCCCGTGCCCGCCGTCAGTGGTCGTTGCCCTGGCGGCCGGCGAGGTTGCTGGGCCCCGCTTGTGGCGGAGACCGTCTGGTTCAGCGGGTGGTCGTGACCGGTTCGTCACTCGTGACGCCGTCTGCTGCGTCGTCGTCGTGCTCCGAGAAGGTGTCTTCGGAGTCTACATCGGAGGTCGGACGAGGCCCGCGACCCGGCAGGTAGGGGCTCGGCTCCTTGCCGGTGTGCCGTCGGCTCTGCACCACGAAGATCAGGATGCCGATGACGACCGCGGCGAGGGCCATCCACACGTTCGTGCGGACGCCGAAGAAGGTCTCGCTCGTGTCGACGCGGATGGACTCGAGCACCGAGCGGCCCGCGCCGTACCAGATCAGGTACAGGCCGAGGACCTTGCCCCACTGCAGCGTGAACTTGCGTGCCAGGAACAGGATGACGACCACGCCGAGGACGTTCCAGATGATCTCGTACAGGAACGTCGGGTGGAACAGCGTGCCCTCGGGCAGGCCCTTCGGGAACGCGGCGTTGCTGGAGTCGATCTCGAGCCCCCAGGGCAGGCTCGTCGGCATGCCGAAGAGCTCCTGGTTGAAGTAGTTGCCCAGGCGTCCGAAGGCCTGGGCGAGCAGGACGCCCGGCACGACGGCGTCGATGAACGACGTGAACCGGAGACCGACCTGGCGGCACCCGATCCAGGCGCCGACCGACCCGAGGATCAGCGCGCCGAAGATGGCCAGCCCGCCCTCCCAGATGTACAGGAACGACAGCGGGTCGATGCCGGGGCCGAAGTAGTCGGACACGTGGGTGAACACGTGGAAGAGCCGTCCGCCGATGATGCCGGCGGGCACGGCCCAGATGGCGATGTCGATGATGATCCATCGCTCGACGCCCCGGGCGTTGAGCCGACGGTTCGCGAGGACGACCGCGGCGACGATCCCGACCAGGATGCAGATCGCGTACGCGTGGATGCGGAAGTCGAGGGGCAGCGACCAGCCGAACGCGTCGCGGAGCCAGGCGGTCAGGTCGAAGTACTGCCAGGCGGTGCTCGGGCTCGGGATGCTCAGGAGGGGCATGGAGGTGCTGTCGCCTTTCGGAACTGACGGGGCGCGGTCGACGTGGCGTCGGCCTCGCTCACTGTAGCGCGGGTCGCGGGCCCGACAGGAACTGGACTAGCGGCGGCGGGCGCCGGTGGCGAGGTCGGCGGCCCGGTCGGCCACACCCTGCACACCGAGGTCGGCCAGGGCCCGGACGAACGCGGACCCGACGATCGCACCGTCGGCGTACTCGAGCACCTCGCCGACCTGCTCCGCCGTCGAGATCCCGAGGCCGACACAGGTTCGCTCGACCCCGGCGTCACGCAGGCGCGACACCACGGTGCGTGCGGCGACGTCGACCCCGACCCGGGCGCCGGTCACACCCATCGTCGAGACGGCGTAGACGAAGCCACGACTGGACTCCACCGCCTGACGCATGCGCTCGTCCGACGAGGACGGCGCGGCGAGGAAGACCCGGTCGAGGCCGGTGCGCTCGGACGCCTCGGTCCACGCGGTGGCCTCGTCGGGGATGAGGTCGGGCGTGATGAGACCGGCGGCCCCCACTGCGAGGAGGTCGTCGGCGAAGCGGTCCACGCCGTAGCGCAGCACCGGGTTCCAGTAGGTCATGACGAGCACCGGCACGTCGGCCCGCTCGGTGATCTGCTGCACGGCGTCGAAGACCTGTGCGACCCGGAAGCCGTTCGCCAGGCTCTCCTCGGCTGCGCGCTGGATGACGGGGCCGTCCATGACCGGGTCGGAGTACGGCAGGCCGAACTCGATGACGTCCACGCCGTTCTCGGCGAGGGCGACGGCTGCGTCGACGCTGGTCTGCAGGTTCGGGTACCCGGCGGGCAGGTACCCGACCACGGCTCCGGCGCGCTCGGCGTTGGCGGCGTCGATCGTCTGGGCGACGGTCTTGTTCGTGGTCACAGCTGCACCGCGTTCTCGTCGAGGATGCCGAAGTAGCGACTGGCGGACGCGACGTCCTTGTCACCGCGGCCGGACAGGTTCACGAGCACGACGCCCTCGGGCCCGAGCTCCTTGCCGAGCTTGATGGCACCGGCCAGGGCGTGCGACGACTCGATCGCCGGGATGATGCCCTCGGTCTGGCTCATCAGGCGGAACGCCTCCATGGCCTCGGTGTCGGTGATCGGCTGGTACTTCGCGCGGCCGATCGACGCCAGGTACGCGTGCTCCGGGCCGACGCTCGGGTAGTCGAGCCCAGCGGAGATGCTGTGGCTCTCGATGGTCTGGCCGTCTTCGTCCTGCATCAGGTAGGACTTCGCTCCCTGCAGCACGCCTTCGCGACCGAGCGTGATGCTCGCCGCGTGCCGACCGGTCTCGACGCCGTCACCACCGGCCTCGAAGCCGTGCAGCGCGACGGACTCGTCGTCGAGGAACGCCTCGAAGATGCCCATCGCGTTCGAGCCGCCGCCGACGCACGCCGCGACGGCGTCCGGCAGCCGACCGATGCGGTCGAGGACCTGCTGGCGCGCTTCCTCGCCGATGACCTTGTGGAACTCGCGCACCATCTCGGGGAACGGGTGCGGACCGGCGACGGTACCGAGCAGGTAGTGCGTCGACTCGACGTTGGCGACCCAGTCGCGCAGGGCGTCGTTGATGGCGTCCTTGAGGGTGCGCGAACCGGTCTCGACCGGGATCACCTCGGCGCCGAGCAGGCGCATCCGCGCGACGTTGAGCGCCTGGCGCTCGGTGTCGACGGCGCCCATGTAGACGACGCACTCCATGCCGAACAGGGCTGCGGCGGTCGCGGTGGCGACACCGTGCTGCCCGGCCCCGGTCTCGGCGATCAGGCGGGTCTTGCCGAGGCGGCGGGCGACGAGGGCCTGGCCGAGGACGTTGTTGATCTTGTGCGAGCCGGTGTGGTTCAGGTCCTCGCGCTTCAGGATGATCCGGGCGCCACCGGCGTGCTTCGCGAACCGCGGCACCTCGGTGATGATCGACGGACGCCCGGTGTAGTCACGGTGCAGCGCGTCGAGTTCCGCACGGAACGCCGGGTCCGCCCAGGCCTGACGGAAGGCGGCCTCGAGCTCGTCGAGCGCGAGGACGAGGGACTCGGGGACGAAGCGTCCGCCGAAGTCGCCGAAGTAGGGGCCGTGCAGGTCGCGGAGTGAGGTCACGATGTGTCTCCCGGGACGAGTCCGACGCGGCCGGTCGGCCGCGTCGGACGGGTGGAACGTGCGGCCGCGGTCGGCGGCCTCGATGCGTGGAGCGGACCGGGCCGCGGTTCGGCGGCCTGGTGAGCCGGTCAGGCCTGGTCGGCGGCGTCGATGAACGACGCGAGGGTCGCGGCGGGGTCGCTCCCCGTCACGAGCGCCTCGCCGACCAGCACGACGTCGGCGCCCGCTGCACGGTAGTGGGCGACGTCGGCGGGACCGGAGACCGCGGACTCGGCGACGCGCACGACCCCGTCGGGGATGCGGTCGGCGAGCGACCCGAACAGGTCGCGGTCGAGCGAGAAGTCGGTGAGGTCGCGGGCGTTCACGCCGAGGATGCGGGCACCGGCGTCCAGGCCACGCGTGACCTCGTCACCGGAGTGCGCCTCGACCAGGACGCGCATGCCGAGTTCTTCGGCGAGCGTGTGCAGCTCGACCAGCCGGGCCTGCTCGAGCGCCGCCACGATGAGCAGCACGACGTCGGCACCCGACGCCCGGGCCTCGATGACCTGGTACGGGTCGGCGATGAAGTCCTTGCGGAGCACGGGGACCCCGACACGGGCCTTCACGGCTTCGAGGTCGGCGAGGCTGCCGAGGAACTTGCGCCCCTCGGTCAGGACGCTGATCGTCGACGCGCCACCACGTTCGTAGTCGGCGGCGAGGCCTGCGGGGTCGGCGATCGCGGCCATCGCCCCGCGGGACGGGCTGGCGCGCTTCACCTCGGCGATGATCTTCACCCGGTCGCCCGGGCTCAGGAACGCGAGGGCGTCGAGGGGCGACGCCACCCGGTCGAGGTCGCGTTCGACGTCCGCGTACGGGCGATCGACACGACGGGCTGCGGCGTCCTCGAGGGCGCCGGTGACGAGGGTCTCGAGCACGTTCGGCATCGGCAGACCCCTACTCGCCGTGGTGCTTGGGGACGAACTTCGGACCGTCGACGCCGTAGCCGGCCTTCTTCATCACGCCACCGACGATGAGGCCGATGAGGACGACGCCAGCGGAGGCCCAGACGCCCCACGGCTGGTCGAACCAGAAGAACAGCGTGCCTGCCGCGAATCCGATCAGCATGATCACGACGGCGGTCCAGGCGGCCGGCGAGTGGCCTTCGCCGAGTTCTGCGGGCTCAGTGTTGCTCACGGTGCTCCTCGTTCTGCTCCGGCGTCGTCGGTCGAGCGACGCCCTGTCGATCCTACCGTGTCGTCACTCGGCGCCCCCGCGCCCGCGCCGTCCACGGTGGTGGGGTCCACGCCCGCGCTCAGGTCGTCCCAGTCGACGACCGCATCGCGCTCGACGGGTGCCGCGGCCCGCGCCGCGGCGGCGGCTCCGGCGGTCGCGGCTCCGTACTTCCGGCTCGGTCCGGGCCAGGCGCGCTGGACCACGATGACGACGACGCCCAGCAGCACGGCGAGCACGCCGCCCGCGATGCCGACTGCGGGCCACGGGCTCACGCTGACGCTCGACACGACGCTCCGGACGGCGCCGAGGTCGCTCACCCCGGCGACCTCGCCCACGGCGCCGCGTGCAGCGGCGATCGGGTCGGCGGCCGCGGTGATGCCGCTGACGACCACGCCGAGGCCGAGCAGGATCTCCACGGCGGCGAGCACGATGCGCAGCACCCGTCCGGCGATGGTCATCGCGAGGAACAGCGCGAGGCTCGCGATCGCCAGCGCGGTGAACTGCGGCACGACCGCTGCGCCGTCGGCGGCGACCGTCGACGTGACTGCCGCTCCCGCGTGCAGGCGGACGGTGAACCAGGTCTGGGTCCACGCGAGCATGATGATGCCGGCGACCAGGAGTCCGGCGACGACGACGATCGGGCGCGACCGCTTCACGAGCGGACCTCGCGCATCCGGTTCGCCGTCGCGACGGCACGCAACGGGGCCGCGGCCTTGTTGACCGCCTCGACGTGCTCGGTCTCCGGATCGGAGTCGGCCACGAGGCCGGCCCCGGCCTGCACGCGGGCGACGCCGTCCTTGATCAGGGCGGTGCGGATCGCGATCGCCAGGTCGGCGTCCCCGGCGAAGTCGAAGTAGCCCACGACACCGGCGTACGCACCACGCTTGGCGGGCTCGAGCTCGTCGATGATCTGGAGCGCTCGGGGCTTCGGCGCGCCCGAGAGCGTGCCTGCCGGGAACGTCGCCCGGAACACGTCGATGGCCGAGGCCTCGGGACGGATGCGGCCCTCGACGCTCGACACCAGGTGCATGATGTGGCTGAACCGCTCGACCGTCATGAACTCGGTGACGGCGACCGTGCCCGGCTCGCACACCTTCTGCAGGTCGTTGCGGGACAGGTCGACGAGCATCAGGTGCTCCGCGCGCTCCTTCGGGTCGCCGAGCAGGTCCTCGCCGAGGCGGACGTCCTCTTCGGGCGTGGCACCACGCGGGCGGGACCCGGCGATCGGGTGGGTGACGGCGTGGTCGCCCTGCACCTTCACCAGCGCCTCGGGCGAGGCGCCGACGATCCAGAACCGCTCGTCGGCGGTGTCCGCCAGCGCCAGGAAGTACATGTACGGGCTCGGGTTCAGGGTCCGGAGCACGCGGTAGACGTCGAGCGGGTCGGCCGTCACCTCGTGGTCGAACCGCTGCGAGATGACGACCTGGAACACGTCGCCGTCGCGGATGAAGTCCTTCGACCGCTCGACGGCGGCCATGTAGTCGGCCGGACTCGTCCGGTGCGTCGGGGTCGGCTCCGCGATCTCGAACGCCTCGGCGACGGTCGCGACGCTCGGCTGCACCAGGTCGCCCTGCATGCGGTCGAGGCGCTGCTGCGCGTCCGCCCACAGGGCATCGGCGTCGTCCGTGCCGTCGTTCAGCACGCTCGCGACGAGCAGCACGAGCCCGGTGCGGTGGTCGAGGGCGGCGAGCTCGGAGACGAACGACAGCGCCTGTCCGGGGACGTCGAAGTCGGACGGCGGCACGTTCGGCAGGTGTTCGAGCTGCCGGACGGCCTCCCACCCGATGAAGCCCACGGTGCCGCCGACGAGCGGCGGCGAGCCGGGCACACGGGGCGTGGCCCAGCGCTCGTGCAGCCGCGCGAGGACGTCCAGTGGGGCACCGTCGAGGGACCCGACGGCCCGCTCGGCGTCGATGCCGGTGTCGATCCACGCCGCGCGGTCGCCGTCCTGCGTCAGGACGCCGAAGCTCCGCACCCCGACGAACGACCAGCGCGACCACAGGCCGCCCTGGCCGGCGGACTCGAGCAGGAACGACCCGGGGCGGCCGTCGGCGAGCTTGCGGTACACGCCGACCGGCGTCTCGCTGTCGCCGTACAGGGCGCGGACGACCGGGATGACACGGTGGTCGTCGACCAGACCGTCGAACTCCGGCCGGGAGGTCGTGTGCGGGTTCTCGGAGATCGTCGCGGCGGTCATCGGGTCGCCTCCACGGCTGCGTCGGCCGGGGCGGACATGGTCACGGGCGCGAGCGGGTCGACGTCGAAGCACCGGTGCGCACCGGTGTGGCACGCCGCCCCGACCTGGTGCACCGTCACGAGGAGCGTGTCGTCGTCGCAGTCCAGCGCGGCCCCGCGGACGTACTGCGCGTGTCCCGACGTGTCGCCCTTCCGCCAGTACTCGTTCCGCGACCGCGACCAGAAGGTCACACGGCCTTCGGTGAGGGTGCGGCGGAGGGCTTCCCGGTCCATGTAGCCGAGCATGAGGACGTCCTTCGACGATTCCTCCTGCACGATGGCGGGGAGCAGGCCGTCCGCACCGAAGTGTGCGCGGTCGAGGACCGCCTCGGTGTCGGTACTGGTGCTGTCGGTCATGAGACTCCTAGCCTACGGCGGCGGATCAGCGGACGGCGTGACCGGTCGCGCGGAGCGCGGCCTTGACGTCCCCCACGGTCATCTCGCCACGGTGGAAGACGCTGGCGGCGAGGACCGCGTCCGCACCCGCGTCGACGGCCGGGGCGAAGTGCTCGACGCGACCCGCGCCTCCTGAGGCGATCACCGGGACGGACGAGACCGCGCGCACCGCGGCCACGAGTTCGAGGTCGAACCCGTTCTTCGTGCCGTCGGCGTCGATCGAGTTGACGAGCAGCTCCCCCGCACCGCGTTCGACGGCTTCGCGTGCCCAGGCGATCGCGTCGAGGTCGGACTCGGTCCGCCCCCCGTGGGTGGTGACCACGAAGCCCGAGGGCATCCGGTCCGACCGCTTGACGTCGAGCGAGAGCACGACGGCCTGCGCGCCGAACCGGTCGGCGATCTCGCCGACGAGTTCGTGGCGGGCGATGGCCGCGCTGTTCACGCCGATCTTGTCCGCACCGCACTGCTGCAGCCGCGACACGTCGTCGACGCTGCGCACCCCACCACCGACGGTGAGCGGGATGAAGACCTGTTCGGCCGTCCGGGTCACGGTGTCGTACATCGTCGCCCGGTTCTCGACCGTGGCGCCGACGTCGAGGAAGGTCAGCTCGTCGGCACCCTGCTCGTAGTACCGCGCCGCGAGCTCGACGGGGTCACCGGCGTCCTGCAGGTCGAGGAAGTTGACACCCTTGACGACTCGGCCGCCCTTGACGTCGAGGCACGGGATGACCCGCACCGACACGCCGCCGGTGGTCACAGGCGTGCGGCGTGGATCGGGCTGACGAGGATCGCCCGGGCGCCGAGGTCGTAGAGCGCGTCCATGATGAGGTTCGCGTCGTCGCGCGGGATCATCACGCGGACCGCCGCCCACTCGCGGTCGTGCAGCGGCGACACCGTGGGCGACTCGATGCCGGACGCCACCGCCGTCGCCTGCTCGAGCAGTGCCGTGGGGACGTCGTAGTCGAGCATCACGTAGCCGCGGGCGACGAGCACGCCCTGCAGCCGCCGACGCAGCACGTCGATGCCGGCGATGGTCTCGTCGGTGGAGACGAGCACCGCGGTCGACTCGAGGATCACCGGGCCGAAGATCTCGAGGCCCGCCTGTCGGAGCGTGCTGCCCGTCGACACGACGTCGGCGACGGCGTCGGCGACCCCGAGCCGCACGGCGCTCTCGACGGCGCCGTCGAGCTTCACGAGCGTCGAGGTGACCCCGTGCTCGGCGAGGAACGCTCCGACGAGGCCGGGGTAGCTCGTGGCCACGCGGACGCCGTCGAGGTCCTGCAGCGAGGCGAACCGTCCGGGCGTGCCGGCGAACCGGAAGGTGGAGTCGGCGAAGCCGAGCGCGTCGACCTCGTGCGCCTCGGAGCCGGAGTCGAGCAGCAGGTCACGGCCGGTGATGCCGACGTCGAGTGCGCCGGACCCCACGTACGTGGCGATGTCCCGCGGGCGGAGGAAGAAGAACTCGACGCCGTTGCGCTCGTCGAGCAGGTGCAGCGCCTTCGGGTCACGGCGACCGGCGTACCCGGCCTCACGCAGCATGTCGGACGCGGTCTCGGACAGGGAGCCCTTGTTGGGCACGGCGATGCGGAGCATCAGGGGTCTGCTTTCTGGTCGGGGTCGTGGCGGATCGAGGTCGGTGCGCGGGCTGGTGCCCGAGCGCGTCCTACAGATGTCGCCAGACGTCCGCCGGGGTGAGCCCCTTGGCGACCATGAGGACCTGGAGGTGGTAGACCAGCTGCGAGATCTCCTCCGAGGTGCGCTCGTCGCCCTCGTACTCGGCCGCCATCCAGACCTCGGCGGCTTCCTCGACGATCTTCTTGCCGATCTGGTGCACGCCGGCGTCGAGTTCGGCGACGGTGCCGGAGCCCTCGGGGCGCGTGCGCGCCTTCTCGGTGAGCTCCTGGAACAGGTCGTCGAACGTCTTCACGGGGTCCAGGCTACCGGTCTCCGCTGACGCTGCCGACGCACCGTCCGGACGGGAGGCGGTGGTCGCCTCGGCGACGCCGGCACCGTCCGGCGCTCCCACGGTCACGAGCGTGCCCGGGCGGCGGCCTCGCGCAGGTCGGTGATGCGCGCGGCGGGCTCGCCGCCGAAGACCGCCGACCCCGCGACGAGCGTGTCGGCACCGCTCCGCACGGCCTCGGGCACGGTGTCCACCGAGATGCCCCCGTCCACCTCGAGCCAGACGTCGAGCCCCGAGGCGTCGACCGCCGCGCGCGCGTCAGCGAGCTTCGGCATCACGGACGGCATGAACGACTGGCCGCCGAACCCGGGCTCGACCGTCATCAGCAGGATCATGTCGTAGGCGTCGAGGTGGTGCAGCACCTGGGTGATCGGGGTGCCGGGCTTCACGGCGACGGCCGCGCGGGCACCGTTCGACCGGATCGCCGCGGCGGTCGCCACCGGGTCCTCGGCGGCCTCGAAGTGGAACGTGACGCTCGACGCACCGGTCTCGGCGTACTTCGGCGCGTTGCGGTCGGCGTCCGTGACCATGAGGTGCACGTCGAGCGGCACCGGCGACACCTGCTGCAGGCGCTCGACGATCGGCAGCCCGAGCGTCAGGTTCGGCACGAAGTGGTTGTCCATCACGTCGACGTGCACCAGGTCGGCGGTCTCGATGCGGTGGAGTTCACGCTCGAGGTTCGCGAAGTCGGCGGACAGGATGCTCGGCGAGATGCGGATCGTCACCGGGCAAGCCTACCGGCGTGCCGCGCGTCGGGGCCTCAGTCGACGCGGCGGAACAGCGCGATGAACATCGCGTCCGTGCCGATCCGGTGCGGCCACAGCTGCGCTGTGGCGCCGTCCGCGATCTCCGGGTCACGAGCGGCGACACCCCGGACGACCGTGGCGGTGTCGAGCTGCTCGAGCCGGCCACCGTGCCGCCCCATCAGCGCGTCGACCTGCCCGCGCGTCTCGGCCAGGTGCGGCGAGCACGTCACGTAGGCCAGGGTCCCGCCCGGAGCGAGCACGCGGACGGCGGCGTCGAGCAGTTCGGTCTGCAGCGCCGCGAGCTCCTCGACGTCCTCGGGGAGCTTCCGCCAGCGGGCCTCCGGCCGGCGACGCAGTGCGCCGAGCCCGGTGCACGGGGCGTCGAGCAGGATGCGGTCGAAGGTCATCCCGGTGCCGTCGCGGCCGTACCGACGGGCGTCGCCCTCGACGACCCGCACGTGGTCGCCGAACACGCCGAGGGCGTTCCGCACGAGTCCGGCCCGGGCGGGCACGAGCTCGTTGGCGACCAGGGTCGCCCCGCCCTGCTGCGCCTCGGCGGCGAGCAGCGCGGCCTTGCCGCCGGGACCGGCGCACATGTCGAGCCACCGCTCCCCCGCACGCACGGCCGACGAGCGGCTCAGCGCCAGCGCGGCGAGCTGCGACCCCTCGTCCTGCACGCGCAGTCGCCCGGCGGCGACGCCCGGCACGCGTGCCGGGTCGCCGGAGATGCCGCGGATCCCGACGGGCGACACCGGCGCGGCGTCCGCCTGCACGACGGGTTCGGCGGACCGGACGGGAGGCACGGTGCCGGTCGCGCCGTCGGCCTCCGGTTCGTCGACGGCCGGCACCAGGGCCGCGGGCACGTCGTCCGCCCCGGTCGCGTCAGCGAACGCGGCGTCGGTGTCGTCGTCCGGCGCGGTGCGCGCGGTCGCCGTGGCGATGTCCTCGTCGGTGGCGAGTCCGGGCAGGGCTGCGAGCTGCACCCGGGGTGCTGCGTTGTCGGCGGCGAGCAGGGCTGCGAGCTCGTCGCGGGAGCGCTCGGCGGCCAGGGCGTCGCGGAGTGCGGAGACGACCCAGACCGGGTGCGACCACCGGGTGGCGAGCAGGGCGTCCCCGGCGCGGCCCTCGGTGATCAGGGCGTCCCACTCGTCGTCGGTGCGGGCGGCGATCTTCCGCATCACGGCGTTGACGAACCCGGTGGCGCGGCGGGCACCGACCTCGCGGGCGAGCTCGACCGTGGCGTCGACGGCGGCGTGCGTCGGCGTGCGCATGGCGAGCAGCTGGTGGGCGCCCAGGCGCATCACGTCGAGGACGTCCGCCTCGATGTTCTCGGCCCGGCGACCGGAGGCCAGCGCGATGATCACGTCGTAGCGGCCGAGCATCCGGATCGACCCGTAGGTGAGCTCGGTCGCGAACCCGGCGTCGCGGGCGGTGAGTCCGGCACGGCGGATGCGCGTCGGCAGCAGCAGGTTCGCGTAGGCGTCGTCGACCTGCACGGCGCGGAGCACGTCGAACGCCACGCGGCGGGCACTGGCCGGGCGGGGGCCACGGCGGGCAGCCTGGGGCTTCGTCTGGGGGCTCATGCGAGGACCTTCCCGTCCAGTTCGCCGAGGCCACGGGCCCAGGCGGCGGCGTCCATCGCCTTCTTGCCCGCCGGCTGCACCTCGAGCAGCACGAGCGGGGTGTCGGCGGTCCCGACCAGCAGCCGACCGCCGTGGAGCGCGAGCGCACCGGGCGCGAGCGACGGGGCGGGGTCCTCGGCGCCTCCTGGCTGGAGCGTGCTGCGGAGCAGCTTCACGCGGGTCCCGCCCAGGTGGGCGTACGCGCCGGGCTCGGGCGTGACGCCGCGCAGCCGGGCGTGCACGACCGCTGCCGGAGCGGCGAAGTCGACGCGGCCGTCGTCGATCGTGAGCTTCGGGGCGAGCGTGGGCTCGCCGGACTGCTCGGTCGCGACAGCGGTGCCGGCGGCGATGGCGTCCACGACGTCCGCCACGACGTCGGCGCCGACCTCGGCCATCGCGGCGAGGACCTCGCCCGAGGTCGCCTCGGGGTCGATCTCGAAGGGCCGCGCGGCGTGCACCGGGCCGGCGTCCAGCGCCTCGACCAGCTGGAAGACCGTGGCGGCGGTCCGGGTGTCGCCGGCCATCACCGCACGCTGCACGGGAGCAGCGCCGCGGTACGCCGGCAGGTCGGAGAAGTGCAGGTTGATCCACCCGTGCCGCGGGGCGTCGAGGGCCGGACGGCGGAGCAGAGCGCCGTAGGCGACGATCACGCCGAGGTCGACGTCGAGGTCCGTGATACGGGCGGTGACGGCGTCGTCGACGCGCGAGGCCTCGATGACCGGCAGTCCGAGCTCCGCGGCGACGACGGCCACCGGGGTCGGG
The DNA here is from genome assembly GCF_902506155.1 of Curtobacterium sp. 8I-2. Classification (NCBI taxonomy): domain Bacteria; kingdom Bacillati; phylum Actinomycetota; class Actinomycetes; order Micrococcales; family Microbacteriaceae; genus Curtobacterium; species Curtobacterium sp. 8I-2. Next base: position 2,698,292 of record NZ_LR732827.1, on the reverse strand, counting down.
GTGAGGACCCGCTTGCGGCCCTGCGGGGTGGCCGGCCGGGTGAGCACCGCGACGATCTCGTGGTCGGACGCCGCCAGACGGCGGAGGGTGGGGACGGCCGCAGCGGGGCTGCCGGCGACGACGAGACGCATGGGTCCATCGTCCCACGCGCGTCGCCCGCGGCTGGCACGAGCACCGGCCGACGTCACCAGCCCGTCGTCAGGACCACTGGTCACGCAGGGACGGCGGCGTCTTCGTCGCCCCGGAGTCACGTCGAGCGCGGAGCAGCAGCACGAGCGACGCTGGCGAGTCGATCTCGTGGAGTCGACACGGACCGACCGAACGGTCCCAGTCGGCGGCGAACGCCTCGGCGTCCTCCCGCCGTCGTCCGATCCCCGTCGGGACCGCCAGGAACCGGTTGCCGCGGGTGGTCGTCCGTGCGATCCACAGCGCGAGCGCCAGCAGCGGTGCCCGGCGCAGCCGCGCTGCCTCGCCGCGCCCGGTCTCGAGCAGGAACCGCGGCGTGCGGACCGGACCGAACGCCTCGGCGAGTGCGCTCGTCACCGTGCGGCGGTCCTCCACGGTCCCACCGAGGGCCTCCATGGTGAACGCCACCGGCAGCCTGCCGGCCATCGTCGGGGTGACGCGGATGTCGCCGTCCCCGTAGGCGGGGATGCGTCCGGCGCGGTGCAGGCCGTCGATGACGACGCGGACGGCGCTCCGGTAGCCGTGCGTGGTGTCGAACCGCTGTCGCAGCGCCGTGCCGAGCTGCCGGGCGACCGGCCAGGCGACCGCGGTCGCGGCGACCACGGCGAGGACCGCACCGACGACGCCGAGGACGACGCCGGCGCGCCAGAGTTCGACGACGACACGGAACGACTGTGCGACGACCGCGAGTACCAGCGCGAGCACGACGGTCATCACGGCGGCTGCGGTGGGGCCGGTGGTCCAGGGCGCGGCATCGGGTTCGTGGAGGACGGCGGCCGTGCTCTCGCGGTCGGCGTACGGCTCGCCGATGCGCCAGGCCGCGTGGGTCTGCTCGCGGGACGGCAGCGCCGCCGCGATGTCGTCGTCGAGCGCTCGGACGTTCCGCCGCTTGTCCTTGGCGACGATCGCGGCGAGCCGCAGGGCGTGTGCGTCGGAGAGTGCGGTCCCGGTGCCGCGGACGACCTGGGTGTCGTCCTCGCGGAGGAGTCCCCAGAGCTGATCGTGCTTCCGGTGCATGCGGCTGACGTCCGGCGCTGCGAGGAGCGGGACGTCAGCGGGCACGACGGCGGTGACGGTCCAGTTGTGGGCGACCTTGCGGGGCCAGGCGGGGTCGAGGCGCAGGGTGCGGCCGCGGAGCTGCTGGGTGGCGGAGGACGTCGCGACGGCCGTGAGGTCGATCAGGGTGTTCACCGCCGGGCAGTCCCAGCCCTCGCCGAGGAGTCCGCGGGTGCCGACGACGAGACGGGTGGTCGCGTCGGTGAGCAGTGCCGAGACGGCGGCGATGACCGCGGCCGAGCCGGTGCCGGCGGTCTCCACCGCGAGCACCCCCGGTGTGCCGTCCACCGGACTGGCGGGCAGTTCGGTGCCGAGGTGGCGTCGGAGCGCGGGCAGCAGGACGTCGGCGTCGCGGGCGGCGATGCGGAGGTGCTTCGCGGTGACGAGGACGGGGTGCAGGCCGGTGAGGGTCGGGTCCGCGGCGATCGTCGCGAAGGTGCGGAGCGCGCCGGCGTCGCGCCCACCCGAGCCACGGGCGTTGCCGTGCGTGGCGTGGTCCGTGACGACGACGGTGCGCAGGCGGCCCGCGCCCTCCTGCTCGAGTTCGAGCCGGAGGATCTCCCCCACCGCGGTGTCCTTGGCCGCGGACGAGGCGAGGACGGTGTCGACGGGGTCGCGGCCACGCCGGACCCCGCGGTCCGTCAGGGTGAAGCCGAAGTCGACGATGGACCGTTTGATCCGCTGCCACTGTTCCGCTCGGTCGGGATCGGGCAGGAGCCGGTCGAGGGCGTAGCGGGCGAGCAGCCGGAGTCGCTGCTCGGCGTCGGGTGTGCTCCGGGCGGCGTGGTGGACGAAGGCCAGGACCGGGTGGTCCGGACGGACCTCCGCGAGCATGCGCGCGGCGGACTCGGCGACGGCGAAGTCGGTGTCGAACGCACGGGCCAGCCGCGTCTCGGGCGATGCCGTGGCCGAGCGGTCACCGTCGGACTGGTCGACGGGTGGCTGCAGGGTGTGCACCAGCCAGTCCGCGCCGTCGGGGTCGTCGAACGTCGTCGCCACCAGGCTCGCGAGCTGGTCCTCGTGCTCGCGGAGGAACGCGATTTCGTCCTGCGTGGGTTCGACGAACCAGACGTGGTCTCGGTAGGGCGCGAGGTTGCCCTCCTTCACCACGGCCGGTGTCGGGACCTCGTGGTCGACGTCGCCGAGCAGCGCGGTGTAGTTGTCGTGCGCGTCCCGGTCGTCGGTGGACGGCAGGGTGGCGGTGAGCCCGATGAGCAGGGGTTCACGGCCGGCCTGCCGGATGCGTGCGGCGAGGTACGCGACCACGAGGGCCCAGTGGTCGAGCAGGTGGTGGCACTCGTCGAGCACGATGGTGCCGACGCCGTGCGCGACGAGCCGGTCGACCAGGGCCCGGGCGTTCGGGTGCAGCGCGGTCGCGAGGAGCGCCGGGTCCTCGCGGGCGAGTCGACGGCGGATGGCCCGTGAGCGCCGCGCGATCCCCTTCCGGTACGCCGTCGGGTTGGAGCCATCGAGGTCGACGAGCCACGCTGCCGCAGCCTGCTCGTCGCGGCCGCCCTCGACGAGTTCGCGGCGCCAGTCCGCAGCCGCGAGCTCGGTGAGCGGGTTGCCGGTCTCGAGGACCGAGAGCATCTGGTAGGTCAGCGCGGTCAGGTCACCGGGGTGCTCGGGGTCCTCGGACACGCGGACGGCCGGAGCACCGTCGAGCGCGGCAGCCGAGACGGCCCACTGGGAGCGGATCGTCGCGGTCGGCGCGAGGACGAGCGCGCGGGCTCCGGCGCGGCCGGCCAGCAGGAGCCCGAGCAGGGTCTTGCCGGAGCCCGGCGGCGCGACCACGTGCACCGGGTCCCCTGGCACCACGGGCACCCGGTCGAGCACGTCCTGCTGGTAGCGCCGCAGCGTCCCCTGGTAGCGCCAGCCCGTGAGCGGACCGCCCCGTTCCCCCGTCGTCACGCCTCGAGTCTCCCACGGGCAGTGCGCGGCGGGATGCGTTCCGTGGACCGTCCGTGAACCGACTGCGCGGTGGCTGCGTACGGTCTGAACCACATCAGGAAAGGAACCACCATGAGCGACGTCACCACCGCCACCAACCGCTACGCCGGTTCGTCCGTCCAGAAGGCCGCCCTCGTGGTCGGCATCGTGTTCCTGCTCGTCGGGATCGCCGGGTTCGTCCCCGGCATCACGACCGGTGACCTGGCCGGCGCCGGACACGAGTCGATGGGCATGCTGCTCGGCATCTTCCAGGTGTCGGTGCTGCACAACATCGTCCACCTGCTGTTCGGCGTCGTCGGACTGCTCGCCGCCAACCGGGCCACCGGCTCGCGGATGTACCTCGTGCTCGGCGGGGTCGTCTACTTCGTCCTGTGGGTCTACGGCCTGTTCACCGCCGGGCACAGCTCGGGTGCGAACTTCGTCCCGCTGAACAACGCCGACAACTGGCTGCACCTCGTGCTCGCCATCGGCATGGTCGCCCTCGGCGTCGTGCTGCCGCGCGAGCGTCGCCGGCCCGCCAACGCCTGACCGGCGCACACCCGACTGTCGCAGCAACGCGGCAGACCCCGAACGACACCGCCGACGTCCCACGACGTCGGCGGTGTCGTTCTGCGTCGGGGCCACCCAGTCGTGCCCACCCGGTCGGCCGGGCTCAGACCTCGGAGAACGGTTCGGCGTCGTCGAGCCGCACCCGCAGCGTCGGAGCGGCCCGTCGGCGGTTGCCGCCCTTGAGCACCCGCCGGGTCGACGAACGCCGGATGACCTCGGCCTTGAGCGTCGCCGCGACCTCGGCACCGTGGGCGTACGGGAACCGCACGATCGCCCGGACCGTGCCCGGCAGAGCGTCGTCCTCGACGGGGACCGGGCCGAGCACCGGACCGACGACCGCGTCGCCCAGGGCCTCGACCGCAGCGGTGACGGCCTCGTCGGTGCCGGTCATCGTCGCCACCCGGACGGCCGGCGGGAAGTGGAGTTCACGGCGGTCGGTGAGTTCGTCGTGCGCGGGTCCGTCGAGCCGCCACAGGGCCATCGCAGACGCCAGACGCCCACCGATCCCGACCAGGTACACCTCGGCGCCGGGGGCCGACTTCGCCGCCGCGTTCGTCCAGAAGCGCAGCACGTCCTCCTGCACGCGCAGCCCTTCGCGGGCGAGCATCTTCTCGCCGTCGAGCAGCAGCACGCAGGCGTAACCGCCGGGCACCGAGGGTTCCGCCCCGCGGGTGGCGACGACGACCGACGGCTTGGCGGGGACCTCGTCGAGCGGACGGGATCCGTCAGCGACGATGATCCGGGTGCCGGGGAACGCACGCCCGAGCTCCTCCGCGGTGCGCTGTGCGCCCTGGCCGACCGGCTTGACGGTGCCGTTGCCGCACGTCGGGCAGCGGAACCCGACGGCCAGGGCACCGCAGAACCGGCACTGGGGGGTGGCGCCCCGGTGGGGGCTGCCGAGCGGGCCGCCGCAGACCCGGCAGTGCGCCCGTTCGCCGCACTCGGCGCAGACCAGGCCGGTGCCGAAGCCCGGGCTGGCGACCTGCACCAGGACGGCTCCGTGCTGGCTCGCCTCGCGCGCGGCGCGCCAGGCCGAACTCGGGATGCGCGCCTGGGCGGCGAAGCCCTCGGCCCCGGTCTGCTGCACGGTGGGGATGACCTTCGGGGTCTTCACGCGGTACGGGACGACGTCCTGCAGCCAGTGCAGCTCGACCAGGCGTTGCACGTCGGTGCTGCGCGCGTGCGAGACGAACAGCAGCGCGGCACCGGACTGGGCCGCCCGCACCAGGGCGACGTCGCGCGTGTGCACGTAGGGCGCCCGCTGCTCGATGAACGAGGCGTCGCCGTCGTCCCACATCGCGATCAGCCCGAGCTCCGTCGCCGGCGCGTACATCGCCGTGCGGTTCCCGATCGCGACCACCGAGTGCGTGCGGGCCTGCAGCAGGGCCTTCGCACGCTGCCCGTTCGTCTGCTTCGCGTCGAACCGCACCACCCGCTCCGGCGGCAGCACGGCGAGCAGGGCGCGCTCGAGGTCGATGACGTCGCGGAAGTCCGGCACGGCGACCACCGCGGACTGCTCGGCCGCCAGCGTGTGCGCCGCGGCCTGGGCGAGCGTCGCAGCCCATCCGGGCACCCAGACCGGCGCGTCCGCGTCACCCACCGCCACGGGCTGGGGCACGGCGGCGACCGCAGCACGTCCGTGCTCCGTCACCACGGCCTCCAGGACGCCGTCGGCGTAGCCGGTGACGGGCGGAGCGGTCACCGGCGGGGGCGACCACGCGGTGTCACGGGCGAGCCAGGCCTTCTCGGCGCGCACCTGACGCGGTGGTACGGCGAGGCGCAGGACGTCGGAGGCGACGCCCGCCGCCCGGTCCGCGACGGCGCGCGCCAGGGTCCAGATCTCCGGCGCCAGGACGGGCACCGGGGACAGCACGGCCTCGATCTGGCTGAGCTCACCGGGGTACTCACCCTCGGTGACGATCTCGACCACGTACCCGTCGGACATCCGCGCCCCGGTGCGCAGCGGCACCTTGACGCGGACCCCCGCGACGCAGTCGTCCTCGAGCTCGGCCGGCACCCGGTAGTCGAACAGACGGTCCAACTGCGGGAGCGGCGAGTCGAGGACGACGCGCGCGACGGTGGTCACGCGGTGCTTCAGACGGTCGCGGCGACGAGTCCTGCGGCAGCGCGGAGTTCCTCGACACGGTCGAGCTGCTCCCACGTGAACCCGGGGAGCTCGCGGCCGAAGTGGCCGTAGGTCGCGGTCTGCGCGTAGATCGGTCGGAGCAGGTCGAGGTCGCGGATGATCGCGGCCGGACGCAGGTCGAACACCTGGCGGATGGCGGCTTCGATCGTGGCGTCGTCGACGTGTCCGGTGCCGAAGGTCTCGACGTAGAGCCCGACGGGCTTCGCGCGGCCGATCGCGTACGCGACCTGCACCTCGAGCCGGTCGGCGAGCCCCGCGGCGACCGCGTTCTTGGCGACCCAGCGCAGCGCGTAGGCGGCCGAACGGTCGACCTTCGACGGGTCCTTGCCGCTGAACGCGCCGCCACCGTGACGGGAGGCCCCGCCGTACGTGTCGACGATCACCTTGCGGCCGGTGAGTCCGGCGTCGCCCTGGGGTCCACCGATCTCGAAGCGACCGGTCGGGTTGACGATGACGTCGACGTGCGAGGAGTCGAGGTCGACGAGGTCGAGGACCGGACGGATCACGTGCTCGGTGATCGCGGCGGTGAGCTCGTCGAGCGTGACGCTCGGCGAGTGCTGCGTGGAGAGCACGACGGTCTCGACGGTCTTCGGCACGACGCCGTCGTACCCGACGGTGACCTGGGTCTTGCCGTCGGGACGCAGGAACGACAGCTCGCCCGACTTGCGGACCGCGGCCAGGCGCTCGGCGAGACGGTGCGCCAGCCAGATCGCGACCGGCATGTACTCGGGGGTCTCGTTCGTCGCGAAGCCGAACATGATGCCCTGGTCGCCGGCGCCCTGACGGTCGAGCGGATCGACCGCACCGGTGCGGGAGTCGAGCGACTCGTCCACACCCTGCGCGATGTCGGGCGACTGCGCACCGATCGAGACCTCGACACCGCAGGTGGCGCCGTCGAACGAGACGTCCGACGAGTTGTAGCCGATGCCGGTGATGACGTCACGCACGAGCTTCGGGATCTCGACGTAGCCGGAGGTCGTGACCTCGCCGGCGACGTGCACGAGCCCGGTGGTCACCATCGTCTCGACGGCGACGCGCGCGTTCGGGTCGACCGTGAGCAGCGCGTCGAGGATGCTGTCCGAGATCTGGTCGCAGATCTTGTCGGGGTGCCCCTCGGTCACCGACTCGGACGTGAAGAGGCGGAGAGCAGCTGCAGTCACCGGGATCAGTCGGTGGGCTGCTGCTGCTTGGTGACGGTGAGCTTGTCCTCGTTGATCTCGTGGAGCGCGACGGACAGCGGCTTGTCGTCGATCGTCGAGTCGACGAGCGGGCCGACGTTGTCGAACAGCGAGCCCTCGTGCAGGTCGGCGTAGTAGTCGTTGATCTGGCGGGCGCGCTTCGACGCGAAGATGACGAGCGCGTACTTCGACTCGACCTTGCTGAGCAGGTCGTCGATGGGCGGGTCGATGATGCCCTGGGGGTTGGCCATGGTGTCTCCTCGAAGTCAGTGCACCCGTCAGGGCGCAGAGAACAAGTCTACGACCTCACGTGCCGCGGTGCCGACATCGGAGTTCACGATCCGCACGTCGAACTCGTCCTGGGCGGCCAGCTCGACCTTCGCGGTCTCGAGACGACGCGCCTGTTCATCCGCGGATTCGGTGCCACGGCCGATGAGCCGGCGCACCAGTTCCTCCCACGTCGGGGGCAGCAGGAACACCAGCACGGCCTCGGGCATGGCGTCGCGGACCTGTCGTGCGCCCTGCAGGTCGATCTCGAGCATGACCTTCTCGCCGGCGTCGAGCGCACGGTCGATCGGCGGCCGCGGGGTGCCGTAGCGGTACGAGTTGTGGACGGTCGCCCACTCGAGCAGCTCGCGGTCGCGGATCATCCGGTCGAACTCGGCGTCGTCCACGAAGTAGTAGTGCACACCGTCGACCTCGCCGGGGCGGGGCTTCCGGGTGGTGGCGGAGACGCTGAGGTTGACGTCCGGGTACTGCTGTCGGATGTGCGCGCTCACCGTGCCCTTGCCGACCGCGGTGGGTCCGGCGAGCACGACGAGCTTCGAGGCACCACGCTTGCGACCGCGCGCGGCGAGCCAGTCCGCCAGCGCGGTCCGCTGCCGGGTGCCGAGGCCACCGAGGCGCTTCGACGGTGCGATCCGCAGGGTCCCCATGATCGCCTCGGCTCGTGCGGGGCCGATGCCCGGCAGGCTGACGAGCAGGTCGCGGACCCGCAGCGAACGCTCGGCCGAGGTCGTCTCGACCAGCGAGTCGTCCCACGCGGCACGGGCGACGTCGAGTGCGGAGCGCTCCCCCGACGCGATCGCCGCCTTCACCGCAGCCCGGGCGCGTCGCGCGGCGACGGCGGCCTTCGCCGCGGCGACGCGGTCCACCTCTGGCGGGGTGCGGTGCGCGGGCAGGCCCTCGGGCGCGTCGGTCACGCTGCCGCCGCCAGTGCCGTGCGGATGCGGTCGGCGCGGTCGGCGACGAGGGCCGCGACCCCGTCCGGACCGTCGGTCAGCAGGCCGCGCGACTCGCTCACGAGCACCTGCTCGGCACGGGCGCCGTACAGCGCCCGGAGGTCCTCGATGCGGGCCCCCTGGGCGCCGAAGCCCGGGGCGAGGACCGGCGCGGAGCCGATCGCGTCCGCGTCGATGCCGAAGTCGTCGAGTCGAAGGGTCGCGCCGAGCACGAGCCCGACGTCGCCCAGGGCCTGATCGCCCACGGACCGGTTGTCGTCTGCCACGTCCAAGACGATACCGGCCGCGACCGTCCGGCCGGTACGCGGTCCCTCGGCCAGCACCGCGGTCTGTAGCACCCGGGCCTCGGGGTTGCTCGTCGCCGCGAGCACGAAGACCCCCGCACCGTTCCGGCGCGCGACGTCGATCGTGCCCCGGAGCGAGCCGTACCCGAGGTACGGCGACACCGTCATCGCGTCGGCCGCGAACGGCCCGTCGCGGTCCAGCCACGCCAGCGCGTAGTCGTCACCGGTCGTCCCGATGTCGCCCCGCTTCACGTCGGCGACGACCAGGAGGCCCGCATCGCGTGCCCGACGGATCGTCGCGTCGAGCGCGCGGTAGCCCGCCACCCCCGCCGCCTCGAAGAAGGCGACCTGCGGCTTCACGATCGCCGCGCGGCCGGCAGCCGCGTCGACCAGGGCCGCGCCGAATGCGGCAAGGCCCTGCTCGTCGCGGCCGAGCCCCCACGCCGCCAGGGTGGCGGCGTGGGGGTCGATGCCGACGCAGAGCGGTGAACGCTCGCGCACGGCGGACGCGAGTCGGTCACCGAAGGAGGCCGGGCCTCCTGACCGGTTCGTGCCCACGCTGGCAGCCGTCACCAGGTGGCGCGCTCGAGCGCGTAGTCCTGCAGGCTGCGGACGTTGAGCGGCGAACCGATCGTCTCGATCGCCGCGACGGCCGCACCGATCTGCGCGATCGTCGTGAACAGCGGCTTGTCCGCCGCGACCGTGGCCGCACGGATCTCGTACCCGTCCGCACGACCGGCAGCACCGGACGGCGTGTTGATGACGATGTCGACCTCGCCGGTGGCCAGCAGGTCGACGACGCTCTCGCCACCCTGGCTGTACTTGCCGACGATGCCGACCTCGATGCCGTTGCGCCGGAGGATCTCCGCCGTGCCCTCGGTCGCGATGATCGTGAAGCCGAGCTGCTGCAGGCGGTGCACCGGCAGCACGATCGCGCGCTTGTCGGTGTCGGCGACGCTCACGAAGACCGTGCCGCTGGTCGGCAGGCCGCCGTACGCGGCGTCCTGCGACTTGAGGAAGGCCCGCGGGAAGTCGCGGTCGATGCCCATGACCTCGCCGGTGGAGCGCATCTCGGGGCTGAGCACCGAGTCGACGACCTGGCCCTCGCGGGTGCGGAAGCGCCGGAAGGGCAGCACGGCTTCCTTGACGGCGACCGGCGACTGCGCGGGCACGAAGGCACCGTCGCGCTCGGGCAGCATGCCCTCGGCCACGAGCTCGGCGACCGTGGTGCCGGTCATGATGCGGGACGCGGCCTTCGCCAGCGGGATGCCGAGCGCCTTCGACACGAAGGGCACCGTGCGGCTGGCGCGCGGGTTCGCCTCGAGGACGTAGAGCACGCCGGCGCCGATGGCGAACTGGACGTTGAGCAGGCCCTGCACGCCGATGCCGCGGGCGATCTTCTCGGTCGCGTCGACGACGCCCTGGATCTCCGCGCGGCCGAGACCGACCGGGGGCAGGGTGCACGCCGAGTCGCCGGAGTGGATGCCGGCCTCTTCGAGGTGCTCCATGATGCCGCCGATGTAGAGCCGCTCGCCGTCGAAGAGCGCGTCGACGTCGATCTCCACCGCGTCGTCCAGGAACCGGTCGACCAGCAGCGGGAGCTCCGGGCCGATGATCGCCTGGTCGGCCATCCGGTCGAAGTAGTCCGCGAGCGACGGGGAGTCGTACAGGATCTCCATGCCGCGGCCGCCGAGCACGAACGACGGGCGGACGAGGACCGGGTACCCGATCTCCTCGGCGACCGTGGTGGCGCTCGTCAGGTCGTGGGCCGTGCCGTTCCGCGGTGCGAGCAGCCCGGCCGCGTCGAGGATGGCGGAGAACTGCCCGCGCTCCTCGGCCGAGTCGATCGCGGTGGGGCTGGTGCCGAGGATCGGGATCCCGGCGGCCTCGAGCGGTTTCGCCAGGCCCAGTGCGGTCTGACCACCGAGCTGCACGACGACACCGACGAGTTCGCCGGACGCCGCCTCGGCCTCGATGACCTCGAGGACGTCCTCGGCCGTGAGCGGCTCGAAGTACAGGCGGTCCGAGGTGTCGTAGTCGGTTGACACGGTCTCGGGGTTGCAGTTGATCATGATCGTCTCGAACCCGGCGGCGCTCAGCGCGAAGGACGCGTGCACGCAGGAGTAGTCGAACTCGACGCCCTGCCCGATGCGGTTCGGACCGGAACCGAGGATGACGACCTTCTTGCGGTCGCTCGGCGTGATCTCGGTCTCGGTGTCGTACGACGAGTAGTGGTACGGCGTCAGGGCCGGGAACTCGCCGGCACAGGTGTCGACCGTCTTGAAGACCGGTCGGATGCCCTGGGCGTGCCGCTCGTCACGGACCTGCTGCTCGGAGACCGGTGCCGCGTCCGTGCTGCGCAGGCTCGCGATCTGGGTGTCGCTGAAGCCGTGCTCCTTCGCCCAGCGCATCGTGTCCGCGTCGAGGGTCTCCGCGGCACGGACCTCGTCCGCGACCTCGTTGATGAGCACGATCTGGTCGATGAACCAGGGGTCGATCTTGGTGGCCTCGAAGACCTCGTCCGCGGTGGCACCCGCGACCAGGGCCTGCTGGACCGTGACGATGCGGCCGTCGGTCGGGATCGACGACTTCGCCAGCAGGGCGTCCTTGTCGAGCTCGGACGCCGGGGTGTCCCAGTGGAAGCTCGACCCGCGCTTCTCGAGCGAGCGCAGCGACTTCTGCAGCGCCGTGGCGTAGTTCCGGCCGATGGCCATCGCCTCGCCGACGCTCTTCATAGTGGTGGTCAGGGTGGCGTCGGCGGCCGGGAACTTCTCGAACGCGAACCGCGGGGTCTTCACGACCACGTAGTCGAGCGTCGGCTCGAAGCTCGCCGGGGTGACCTTCGTGATGTCGTTCTCGATCTCGTCGAGCCGGTAGCCGATCGCGAGCTTCGCGGCGATCTTCGCGATCGGGAACCCCGTGGCCTTCGACGCCAGGGCCGACGAGCGGGACACGCGGGGGTTCATCTCGATGACGATGACGCGGCCGTTGGACGGGTCGACGGCGAACTGGATGTTGCAGCCACCGGTGTCGACGCCGACGCGACGGATGATGTCGATGCCGATGTTCCGCATGTTCTGGTACTCGCGGTCGGTCAGGGTCAGCGCGGGGGCGACCGTGATCGAGTCACCGGTGTGGACACCGACCGGGTCGACGTTCTCGATGGAGCAGATGACGACCGTGTTGTCGTAGTTGTCGCGCATCAGCTCGAGCTCGTACTCCTTCCAGCCGAGGATGGACTCCTCGAGCAGGACCTCGGTCGTCGGGCTGGACTGCAGCCCGTCGCCGACGAAGCGGACGAGTTCGGCCTCGTTGTAGGCGAAGCCCGAGCCGAGGCCGCCCATGGTGAAGGACGGGCGGACGACGAGCGGGTACCCGAGGTCCTTCGCGAACTCCTTCGCCTCTTCCAAGGTGTGCGCGATGTGGCTGCGGGCGACGTCGGCACCGGACTCGAGCACGAGCTCCTTGAAGAGCTGGCGGTCCTCGCCGCGCTGGATCGCCTCGACCTTGGCGCCGATGAGCTCGACGCCGTGCTTGGCGAGGATGCCGGCCTCGTCGAGCGCGATGGCCGCGTTCAGGGCCGTCTGACCACCGAGGGTCGGCAGGACGGCGTCCGGCTTCTCGATGCGGATGATCTCCTCGAGCGACGCGTTCGTGATCGGCTCGATGTAGGTCGCGTCGGCGAAGTCGGGGTCGGTCATGATCGTCGCCGGGTTCGGGTTGACGAGGATGACCCGGACGCCCTCGGCCCGCAGGACGCGGCACGCCTGGGTGCCGGAGTAGTCGAACTCGGCGGCCTGACCGATGACGATCGGGCCGGAACCGATGACGAGGACGGAGTTGATGTCTGCGCGCTTGGGCATCAGTTCGCTTCCTTGGTGATTTCTGCTGCTGGGGTCGTGGCGTCGGCGGTGGCCGCGTCGAGCGGCTCACCGTCGCGACGCTCGCGCACCATGTCCGCGAACCGGTCGAAGAGGTACATGCTGTCGTGCGGCCCGGCGGCGGCCTCGGGGTGGTACTGCACGCTGAACGCCGGCACGTCGAGCGCTCGGAGGCCCTCGACCACGTCGTCGTTCAGCGAGTAGTGCGAGACCTCGACCCGACCGAACCCGGCCGGCGACTCGATGACCTCGCCCAGGGGCGCGTCGACCGCGAAGCCGTGGTTCTGGCTCGTGATCTCGACCTTGCCCGTGGTCGTGTCGAGCACCGGCTGGTTGATGCCGCGGTGGCCGAAGGGCAGCTTGTAGGTGCCGAAGCCCAGGGCACGGCCGAGCAGCTGGTTGCCGAAGCAGATGCCGAAGAACGGCCGGCCGGTGCGCAGGCTGCCCTGCAGCAGTTCGACCTGCGCGTCCGAGGCGGCGGGGTCACCGGGGCCGTTCGAGTAGAAGAGGGCATCCGGTGCGAGGGCTTCCAGCTCCTCGGCGGAGATGTCCTGCGGCACGACGTGCACCTCGAAGCCGCGGGCGGCGAGGTACCGGGTGGTCGACGCCTTCACACCGAGGTCGAGGACGGCCAGGGTGCCGATCTGCTCACCTTCGGCCGACACCACGTACGTCTCCGGGGTGGACACCAGCGACGAGAAGCTCGCGCCCGCCATGGTGGCCTGCGACCGCACGGCGTCCAGCTGCTCCGACTCCGGCAGTGCCGCGTCGGCGCCGCTGAAGACGCCGCCCTTCATGGCGCCGGCGTCGCGGATGCGGCGGGTGAGGGCGCGGGTGTCGATCCCTGCGATGCCGACGATCCCGTCGCGCACCAGGTGGTCGTCGAGCGTGGCGTTCGCGCGGTGGTTCGACACCACGCGGCTGGGGTCGCGCACCACGTACCCGGCGACCCAGATGCGACGGGACTCGGGGTCCTCGTCGTTCACCCCCGTGTTGCCGATGTGCGGCGCGGTCTGCACCACGATCTGCCCGGCGTAGGAGGGGTCGGTCAGCGTCTCCTGGTAGCCGGTCATGCCGGTCGCGAAGACCACCTCGCCGAGCGTGCGCCCACGGGCGCCGTAGGCCCAGCCGTCGTACCGGGTGCCGTCTTCGAGGACCAGGACGGCCCGTTCGCGTGTCATGCTTTCTTCCCTTCGCCCGCGGTTCGCGGAGCATCGGCCGCAGTCGCCTGCGGCCCGGTCTCGGTCAGTCCCTGCAGGGCGTGCAGCGCGGCTGCGTCGCCCTCCGGGAACCGGAAGTAGGTGTCCAGGTCCGTCGCACCTGCGGCGCCGGTCGCCGTCCATCGCAGACGGACCAGTCCCCCGGGTTCGACCACTCGGTCGATCGCCCACGTGGAGCGGTCGGCGCCGCGGACCGCGTCACGCGCGATCCAGCGGTCGTCGGTACCGGCGAGGCGCATCACCACGCCGGTCGCGTGGACCGTCACCCCGCCGCGGCCGCGGAACCCGAGGCCGCCTGCGGTGATGCGTTCCAACGGCTGGTCGGCGCGGGTCGTCGCGACGGTGAACCCGTCCCACGACCCGACCGCCGGTGCCAGGTCGGCCGGCACCCGGACCGGAGGCACGGCTTCCGCCTGCTTCCTGGTCCGCGTCCGCCAGGTGCGCGCCATCGCGACGAACAGGGCGGCGACCGCGAGCAGGATCACCGCGCCGAGGAGCCAGCGCTGCGTGTCGCCGCTCATGCGCGCGCCCCTGTCCGGAGCGCCGCGGCGTGCGCCGCGATCGTGTCCGCGTCGACGACCCGGCCGTCGAGCACCGTCGCGTACCCCTGGTGGAAGGTCGCGACGACCCGGCCCGGCAGGGTCATGCCGAGGTACGGCGAGTTCTGCGACTGGCCGGCGAGGTCGGTGACCGCGAACTCACGGCTGGCCGACGGGTCGTAGAGCGTGATCTCGGCGGGCGCGCCCTCGGCGATGCGCTGCCCGTGCCCCTCGACCTGACCGATCCGCGCCGGCGCCTCGGACAGCACCCGGGCGACGTCGGCCCAGTCGAGCCGGCCGTCGTCGACCACGGCGGACTGCACCACGCTCAGCGCCGACTCGAGACCGACCATGCCGTTCGCGGCGGCCGGCCACTCGCAGCACTTCGCCTCGGCGGTGTGCGGCGCGTGGTCGGTCGCGACGATGTCGATGGTGCCGTCGGCCAGGGCCGCGCGGAGCGCCTCGACGTCCTCGCGGGCGCGGAGCGGCGGGTTCACCTTGTAGCGGGCGTCGTACCCGGGGGCGCCGTCGTGCCCGGCGATGAGGTCCTCGGTGAGCACCAGGTGGTGCGGCGTGACCTCGGCCGTGACGTCGATGCCACGGGACTTCGCCCAGCGGATCACCTCGACGCTGCCGGCCGTCGAGACGTGGCAGACGTGCAGCCGCGCCCCGACGTGGTCGGCGAGCAGGACGTCGCGGGCGATGATCGCCTCTTCCGCGACGGCGGGCCACCCGGCGAGGCCGAGCTCGGAGGACAGCCGGCCCTCGTTCATCTGCGCGCCGATGGTCAGGCGTGGCTCCTGGGCGTGCTGCGCGAGCACCCCGCCGAACCCCTTGATGTACTCGAGTGCCCGGCGCATGAGCAGCGGGTCGGCCACGCAGGAGCCGTCGTCCGAGAACACCCGGACCTTCGCCCGCGAGGTCGCCATCGCACCGATCTCGGACAGGTGCGTGCCCTGCAGCCCCTGCGACACGGCGCCGATCGGGCGGACCGTGACGTACCCGGCGTCGTCACCGAGCGCCTGGACCTGCTCGACGACGCCCGCGGTGTCGGCGACCGGGCTCGAGTTCGCCATCGCGTTCACGGCGGTGAAGCCGCCGGCGGCCGCGGCACGCGAGCCGGTGAGGACCGTCTCGGACTCCTCGTGGCCGGGCTCGCGCAGGTGCGTGTGGAGGTCCACGAGACCGGGCAGGGCGATGAGCCCGTCCGCGTCCACGGTGGTGGCGCCCGCCGCGTCGAGACCGGACCCGATCGCGGTGATGCGCCGGCCCTCCAGACGGATGTCGGCACGCGAGCCGTCGACCAGCTGCGCGCCACGGATCAGGTGAGCGGTCATGCGGCGGACTCCTTCGCGTCGGTGCCGTTGCCGGCGCTGCCCGTCAGGGCGAGGTAGAGGACGGCCATCCGGACCGAGACGCCGTTCTCGACCTGCTCGACGACGGTCGAGCGGGGGTCGTCGGCGGCGACGCCGGCGATCTCGAGCCCGCGGTTCATCGGACCGGGGTGCATGATCAGCGTGCGCTCGGACAGCCGTCCGAAGCGCGCCGCCGTCAGGCCCCAGTGCCGCGTGTACTCGCGCGGGTTCGGGAAGAAGGCGTCGTTCATGCGTTCCTGCTGGATGCGGAGCGTCATGACGACGTCCGGGTCCTCGGCCAGGGCGGTGTCGAGGTCGTGGTGCACCGCGGCCCCGAACGGTGTCGTCGTGGCGGGCAGCAGGGTCGGCGGCGCGGCGAAGGTCACGCTCGCGCCGAGGGTGCGGAGCAGCCAGGCGTTCGACCGGGCGACACGGCTGTGCAGCACGTCGCCGATGATCAGGACCCGCACGCCGTCGAGGCCCTGGCCGCGCGAACCGGCGCCGTGCAGGCGGCGGCGCATCGTGAAGGCGTCGAGCAGCGCCTGCGTCGGGTGCTCGTGGGTGCCGTCGCCGGCGTTGACCACCGGCACGTCGATCCAGTCGGCGTCGGCGAGCACCCGCGGGGCGCCGGACGCGCCGTGGCGCATGACGATGCCGTCGATGCCCATCGCGCCGAGGGTCTGCACGGTGTCCTTCAGGGATTCGCCCTTCGAGACGCTCGAGCCCTTCGCGGCGAAGTTCAGGACGTCGGCGGACAGGCGCTTCGCGGCGGCCTCGAACGAGATGCGCGTGCGCGTGGAGTCCTCGAAGAACAGGTTCACCACGGTCTTGCCGCGCAGGGCCGGGAGCTTCCGGACCTCGCGCGTGTTGACCTCGGCCATCTCCTCGGCGACGTCGAGGATGTGGACGGCCTGGTCGCGGGACAGGTCGGCGGTGGAGAGCAGGTGCCGCATCACGCCACCCCCTGCTCGATGAACACGGTGTCGTCGCCGTCGGTCTCGGCCAGGTGCAGGGTGACCCGCTCGTCGGACGCCGTGGGCAGGTTCTTGCCGACGTGGTCCGCGCGGATCGGCAGTTCGCGGTGGCCGCGGTCGACGAGCACGGCGAGCCGGACGGCACGCGGCCGGCCGATGCCCTGCAGCGCGTCGAGCGCGGCGCGGACGGTGCGGCCGGAGTACAGCACGTCGTCGACGAGCACGACGACCTTGCCGTCGATGCCACCGGCGGGGATGACCGTCCGGTGCGGGGCTCGACCGATGCCGTGGCCGAGGTCGTCGCGGTGCATGGTGACGTCGAGCGTGCCGACACGCTCCGTCCCGATGCCACCGGCGGCCGAGGACCACTCCGGCTCGATGCCGGCCAGGATCCGGCCGAGGCGTTCCGCCAGGACGGCGCCGCGGGTCGGGATGCCGAGGAGCACGAGGTCCGAGCCCCCGTGGTTGGCTTCGAGGATCTCGTGCGCGATGCGTGTCAGGGCACGCGTGATGTCGGGCTGTTGCAGGACCGTTCTGGTTCCCACGTCGACCCCCTTCCCCGCCTCACTGGACGGCATTAAAGGATGCTGACGTGGCCAACCCTACCGGGACTCCTGGTCTCCTGCGACCGTCCGACCAGACGGTGCACGACCGCCGGCGACGGCCCCGAGCACGCCGTTGACGAAGCCGGCAGAGTCCTCGGTGGACAGCGACTGCGCGAGCTCGACCGCCTCGGCGATCGCGACGGCGTCGGGGACCTCGGGGTTGAACCGGAGCTCCCAGACGGCCATCCGCAGGATGCAGCGGTCGAGGACCGGCATCCGGGCGATCGACCAGCCCTGGGCGTGGTCGACGATCACGGCGTCGATCTCGTGACGGGCGTCGTCGACACCCGTGACGATCTGCCGGGCGTAGTCCCAGCTGGAGGCACGCTCCGGCTGGTCCAGGTGCCGGACCGTCTCGGTGGCGAGCACGTCCGCGATCGGCAGCTCGCGCACCTCGGCGACGTACAGCATGTCGAGGGCGCGCTTGCGGGCCTTCGAACGAGCACTCATACGGTCAGCGCCTAGGAGTTGACGCGGCCGAGGAAGCTGCCGTCGCGCGTGTCGATCTTCACCAGGGTGCCGCTCTCCAGGTACAGCGGGACCTGGATGCGGTGACCGGTCGCGATGATGGTCGCGTCCTTGGTGCCACCGGACGAACGGTCACCCTGCAGGCCGGGCTCGGTCTCGACCTCGGTGACGATCGACGTCGGGAGCTCGACGTACAGCGGGTTGCCCTCGTTCATGGCGATGGTGACCATCGCGGACTCGAGCAGGTAGTTCTTGGCGTCGCCGACCACGGTCGCGGAGACCGGGATCTGGTCGTACGTGTCGGTGTCCATGAACACGTAGGAGTCGCCGTCCTCGTAGAGGAACTGGTAGTCACGACGGTCGACGACAGCGGTGTCGATCTTCGCGCCGGCGTTGAACGTGCGGTCCACGACCTTGCCGGAGACGACGTTCTTGAGCTTCGTGCGGACGAACGCGCCGCCCTTGCCCGGCTTGACGTGCTGGAACTCGACGACCGACCACAGCTGGCCGTCGATGATGAGAACGGCGCCGTTCTTGATGTCTGTGGTACTGGCCATGAGTCGTCGGTGTCCCGTTCGGTCGTGTTGTGAAGTGTCCTCGGGCCGCGGACGGCCCCGGACGAGTGTAGCGGACGCCCGCCCGGCGGCCGGAGCGGTGCCCGTCGCGCTCAGCGCCGTCGTCGGGCGAGCCAGGCGTCGACCGCCGCCCAGGCGAGCAGCACCACCGCCGCTCCCCCGAGCAACGCACCCGCGACCCCGGTGGACAGGGTCGCCGTCGGCCGCGCCGGCAACGACAGGTACACGATCGCCAGGACCCCCGCCCCGGCCCCGAGGAGCACGAGCAGGATGCGCCGGATCATGCCGGACACGAGCTGCCGGTCGCGGCTGTCCGCGAAGAGCCGGATGTTCACCGTGAACCGGCCGGTCTCGATCGCCTCGCCGATGCGGTCCACCCGGCGCGGCAGCCGGCGGGCCGCGGACACGACCCCGAGCAGCTCCTTCGCCGCCAGGTCGCGGAGCTTGCCCGGCCGGAGTTGGTCGGTGATCTGCTCCCGGGCGAGTCCGCGGGACTCCTCGAGCAGGTCGAAGGACGGTGCGAGCGTGCGGAGTGTGCCCTCGAAGATCGCCAGGGCACGCGCCGCAGCGACGAAGTCCGGCGGCGGCTTCAACCGGTACCGCCCGAAGACCTCGACCGCGTCGTCCACGGTGTCGACGCCGATGCGTGCACCCGGGCCGAGCTCGTCCGCGACGAAGCGGGCGATGTCCCGACGGAAGTCGGGCTCGTCGTGCGCATCGCGCACGGGCGCCATCCGCAGGACCGCATCAGCGATCCGCGACGTGTCGTCCTGCAGGTAGGCGGCCAACAGGTCCTGGACCGTGTCCCGGAGACCCGGGTCGAGCCTCCCGACCGATCCGAAGTCGATCAACGCGGGCCGCCCGTCGGGCAGCA
The DNA here is from genome assembly GCF_902506155.1 of Curtobacterium sp. 8I-2. NCBI lineage: Bacteria > Bacillati > Actinomycetota > Actinomycetes > Micrococcales > Microbacteriaceae > Curtobacterium > Curtobacterium sp. 8I-2. The sequence goes on along the minus strand of NZ_LR732827.1, from coordinate 2,679,211 downwards.
CCAGGACGTTCCCCGGGTGCAGGTCCGCGTGGTACAGGCCGTCGAAGACGACCTGGCGCAGGAAGGCGCGGAGGATCGCGCGCATCGGCGCGTCGAGGTCGCGCTCGGAGCGCTCGGCGCGGATCACGCTGAGCGTGTCGCCCTCCAGGAACTCCATCACCAGCACGCGCCGGCCGGACAGGTCCGGGTACGGGTCCGGGAACCGGACCTCGTCCGGACGCGCACTGCGGGCCTGGGCCGCACGGAGCGCAGTGAGGTTCCGCAGCTCGGACACGAAGTCCACCTGACGGATCAGGTCGTCCGCGTACTGGCCGGCGATGTCCTGCACGCCGACCTGTCGCGCCTCGGTCGACCACCTGGCCATGAACCGGACGACCCGCAGGGCGATGTCGACGTCGCGGCGCACGGCGGCGTCGATGCCCGGCCGCTGCACCTTCACGGCGACCGCGGTGCCGTCGGGCAGCCGGGCGCGGTGCACCTGCGCGATCGACGCAGCCGCCACCGGCACCGGGTCGAACGTGGCGAAGACCTGGTCGACCGGCGCACCGAGCTCCTGCTCGAGCAGCGCACGGACCTCGTCCGCCGGCGCCGCCGTGACGTTCCGCTGCAGGTGCGCGAGTCCCTCGGTCCACTCCTCGGGCAGCAGGTCGTCGCGCGTGGAGAGCAGCTGGCCCATCTTCACGAACCCGCCGCCGGCTTCCTCGAGCGCCCGGCGCAGGTGCTCGGCCTGGTCGCGACGCAGGTCCGAGGTCGCCGGGTCGTGCGAGAAGTCGAGGCGGCGGAAGGGGACCAGGTGGTGTCGGCGGGCGATCGAGAGGAGTTCGGTGAAACGCCGGCCCCGGGAGCGCAGCGTGCCGGTGTCGGCGTCGCGCGGGCCGGAGAGGTCGCTCAGTCGGGGTGGGGTGGGCACGCCCGTCAGTCTGCTCCCCGCTGCTGGGTCCGCCGCGTGCGGGTGGTGCCGTCCGTCGCGTCGCCCCATCCTCCTCCACAGCCTGGAGGCCCGGCGCGGCTTCCACAGGTCCGCGCGGGCCCGGCGCGGGGCTCGGTCTCTGCAGTGGATTCGTCGGGTCCTGCGCTGACCGAGCAGGCTAGACGCCGACCTCCTGGTAGGCGGTGAAGAGCAGGTGGTCCTCGGGGCCCTCGAGCACGACGGGCTTGCCGACGCCGTCGAGGATGATGAACCGCAGCATGCCGGCACGGGCCTTCTTGTCGCGACGCATGGTGGCGAGCAGCCCCTGCCACCGTCCGACGCCGTACGAGGTCGGCAGCTCGAGCGACTCCAGGATCGTCCGGTGGCGGTCGACCGTGGCGTCGTCGAGGTGTCCGGTCAGCCGGGCGAGTTCGGCGGCGAACACCATGCCGACCGACACCGCCGCACCGTGGCGCCACTGGTACCGCTCGGCGTGCTCGATCGCGTGCCCCAGGGTGTGCCCGTAGTTCAGGATCTCGCGTCGGCCCTGCTCGGTGAAGTCGTCCGACACGACCTCGGCCTTGAGCGCGATGGCGAGCTCGACGACCCGGCGGAACTCCGGCGTCGTCGGGTCGGTCACCCGGGCGACGTCGGCCTCGACGATGTCCAGGATCTCGGGCACGGCGATGAACCCGGCCTTCACGACCTCGGCGAACCCGGTCAGGATCTCGTTGCGCGGCAGGGTGCGGGCGAGGTCGAGGTCCACGACGACGGCGCGGGGGGCGGAGAAGGCGCCGACCAGGTTCTTGCCCTCGTTCGTGTTGATGCCCGTCTTGCCGCCGACGCTGGCGTCCACCATGCCGAGCACGCTCGTCGGGACGGACACGTACGCGACACCGCGCAGCCAGGTCGCGGCGACGAAGCCGGCGAGGTCGGTGACGGCACCGCCGCCCAGGCCGATGACCGCGTCGGTGCGGGTGAAGTCGGCCTGCCCCATGATCTGCCAGCAGAACGCCGCGACCTCGACACGCTTGGCGCCTTCGGCGTCGGGGACCTCGGCGATCAGGGCCTCGAGGCCTGCTTCGACCAGGAGTGCTCGGAGCTCGTTCGCCCGGGCGCCGAGCGTCGGCGAGTGCACGATCAGGACCTTCGCGACACGCGGGCCCAGGATCCCGGGCAGGGTGCCGAGCAGGTCCGTGCCGACGGCCACCGTGTAGCCGTCGTCACCGCCCACCCGGATCTCGGTGGTCCCGGCGGGCAGGGTCGGCTCGGTCACGGTGCTCCTTCGGTGCTGGTGGTGCTGGTGGTCGTGCTGCCGGGCGCGGCGTGAGTGCCAGCTTCGCTGCGCACCCACGTGACGACGTCGTCGACCACACGGGACATCGGCCGTCGGGACGTGTCGACCACGACGTGCGCGAGTTCGGCGTAGGTGGCCGCTCGCTCGTCCATGATCGTCTGCCAGGCGTCGATCCCACCGTTCGCCAGCAACGGCCGGTCGGACCCGGCGATGCGCTCGGCGACGGCCTCGGGCGAGACGGTGAGCAGGACGATGCGCGCTCCGGTCAGGGCCCGCCGGGTGTCCGCGTGGGTGACGGCTCCCCCGCCGACGGCGACGACGCCGCCCGTGGACAGCGCTGCCCGGACGGCTTCGGCCTCGAGCGCACGGAACGCCGGCTCACCGCGGTCGGCGAAGATGCCGGGGATCGGTCCGTGCTCGCGGACGATGGCCCGGTCGGTGTCCGTGAACGGCACGCCGAGGGCCTTCGCCACCCGCTTGCCGACGCTCGACTTGCCGGCACCCATCGGGCCGATGACGACCACGGGCGCGTCGGCGCGTCGGACGTCGGTGCTCACAGGTCGGTCGAGGTCGCCGAGGGCTCGGTCCGGCGCGTGCGCAGGGTCTCCGGGATCGCGGCCAGGTAGGCGTCGAGGTTGCGCTTGGTCTCGACGACGTTGTCGCCGCCGAACTTCTCGAGCACCGCGTCGGCGAGCACCAGGGCCACCATCGCCTCGGCGACGACCCCCGCAGCCGGCACAGCGCAGACGTCCGAGCGCTGGTGGTGCGCCGCGGCGTCCTCACCGGAGACGACGTCCACCGTGTGCAGGGCGTGCGGGATCGTGGCGATCGGCTTCATGCCGGCTCGGACGCGCAGCACGGTGCCCGTGGACATCCCACCCTCGGTCCCACCGGCACGGTCGCTCGTGCGGTAGATCTCGCCGTCCTCGCGGTACAGCTCGTCGTGGGCCGCGGAGCCACGGCGACCGGCGGTCGCGAAGCCGTCGCCGACCTCGACACCCTTGATGGCCTGGATGCCCATGATCGCCGCGGCGAGGCGGGCGTCGAGCCGGCGGTCCCAGTGGACGTGCGAGCCGAGGCCGGGCGGAACACCGTAGAACAGCACCTCGACGACACCGCCGAGGGTGTCGCCGTCCTTCTTGGCGGCCTCGACCTCGGTGACCATGCGCGCGGAGGTCTCGGCGTCGAAGCAGCGCAGCTGGTCCTCGTCGAGGCGGTCCACGTCGTCGGGCAGCGGCAGGTCGGTGCCGTCCGGCACCCGGACCGTCCCGACCTGCAGCGTGTGCGCCACCGAACGGATGCCGAGTTCGGCCAGGAAGGACTTCGCGACGGCGCCGAGCGCCACGCGTGCCGCGGTCTCACGGGCGCTCGCACGCTCCAGGACCGGGCGGGCCTCGTCGAAGCCGTACTTCTGCATGCCGACCAGGTCGGCGTGACCCGGACGCGGTCGGGTGAGCGGGGCGCTCCGGCCGCGGGACATCTCGGTGGACTCGATCGGCTCGGGGTTCATGACCTCGACCCACTTCGGCCACTCGGTGTTGCCGATGCGGATCGCGATGGGGCTGCCGAGCGAGTAACCGTGTCGGACGCCGCCGGACACGTGCAGCTCGTCCTGCTCGAACTTCATCCGCGAGCCGCGGCCGTAGCCGAGCTTGCGGCGTGCGAGGTCGGCACGGATGGACTCGAACGACACCGGGACACCCGCGGGCAGGCCCTCGAGCATGGCGATCAGTTCGGGTCCGTGGGACTCACCAGCGGTCAACCAACGAAGCATGCGGCAATCCTCCCACAGCGTTCGTCCGTGCGACGTCGGCGCCTACTGGTAGTCGGGGTGCGCCCGCAGCCAGGCCTGGAACTGTTCGACCGCGACCAGGTGCTGGTCGTAGGTGTCCGAGAAGACCGTCTTGCCCGACTCCAGGTCGACCGTCACGAAGTACAGCCACTTGCCCGCGGCCGGAGCCGTGACCGCCTTGATCGCGACGTCACCCGGGTTCGAGATCGGTGCGGGCGGCAGCCCCTCGTGCACGTAGGTGTTGTACTCGTTCGAGGCGTCCGCGCGCTCCTCGTCGGTCGTGGTCACGGTGTGCGTGTTGCCCGTGCCGTACGCGACCGTGGCGTCGGACTGGAGCTTCATGCCCTGGTCGAGCCGGTTCTGGAACACCCGCGCGACCTTCGGGTAGTCGGCCGCGAGCCCGGCTTCCTTCTGCACCAGCGACGCGAAGACGATGGTGCGCTCCTGGTCGGCCTCCTTGACGCCGGCGGCGGCGAGGTGCTCCTTCATCGTGTCGACCATCGACTTGAAGTACTGTTCGGCGGACCAGCCCGGGTTGATCGGGTAGGTCGCGGGGAAGAGCCAGCCCTCGAGCGTCGTGACGCCTGCCGGCAGGTCGTACGCCGACAGGTCCTTCGCGGCCGCGTCGACCTGCTTCTTCGTCAGGCCGGCCTTCGAGACCATGCCGGCCTCGATGTCGGCCAGCGCGGTGCCCTCGGGGATGATGATCGACGCCTGGACCCGGTTGTCCTTGTCCTGCAGGGCGGCCAGCGCGGACTTCGAGCTCATCTGCTTCTTCAGCGCGTACGAACCGGGCTGGAACTGCACGTCCGGCGAGGCGAGCAGGAGCTTGTAGAACACCTTCGAGTCCTTGACGACGCCGCTGCGCTGCAACGTCGCGGCGACGTTCTCGCCGATGTCCCCCTGCTTGATGGTGATGGTCACCTTCGAGGTGCCGTCACCGGTGTAGTCGTCGGGCTCCTGCGCACCGCTGATCGCGCCGATCAGCTGCTGGATCTTCGGGGCGGCGAACGTGTAGGCCCCGACACCCGCGGCCAGCACCACCGCGACGATCACGAGCCCGGCGACGAGCGGTCCGCGTCGACGCTTCGGTCGCGGGTCGCGCGGCTGCCTGGAGGAGCGTCCTCTGCCGCCTCGTCCCCCGCGTCCGCCGCCTCCCGCGGCGCCACCGCCGCCGGTCGCGTCGCCGTGGTCCGTCCCGTCGGCACCGGACCCGCCGCCCGCGGCGGTCGCCGCGTACCCGGTCGGCAGTTCGCCGGTCAGGAGTGCTGCGACCTCGGGGTGCAGCTCGTCGGGGCTGGTGGCGATCGGTGCGTCGGCGGGAGACGCCGGGCGTTCGTCGCGCGTGGTCGCCGGAGCATCGTCGGCCGGCTCGGGGGCCTGCGGCTCGTCGGTGGGCTCCGGGGCGGGTGAGCCGGTGACGCGGGCTCGTTCGGCCTCGAGTGCGCGGGCTTCGCGTCGGGACATCGGAGGCGCGGGTGGTGGGGTCACCCGACCAGCGTCGTCGCGGTCATCGGTGCCTGTCGTGCGGTCGGAAGTCGCCTTCCGCCGCTCGGCGTCGTTGCCGGGCGCGATGATCGCGTTCCAGTCCAGATCGTCTGCCAACGTCCTCGGTCTCTCGGTCGGGAACTCCACCTGGGCACCGTCGTCCGCGGACTGACGACGGGAGCACCCTTGCGCGGTACCGGGCAGCCCTGTCAGGGAAGCGTGGTGCCCGGAGGGGCACCTGCACTGCGCTCGTGGTCGAGCGCGTGTTGCAGAATGATAACAGCGGCTGCTTGGTCGATCACGGCCCGGGACTTCTTCGTGTTCTTGCCGGCCTGGTGCAGCCCGCGCTGGGCGGTCACCGTCGACAGTCGTTCGTCCACCAGGCGCACCGGACGACGCGCTGCGATCCGGGCGGCGAACACGCGGGCGTCCTCGGTCGAGGCGGTGTCCGCGCCCGACATCGACAGGGGCAGACCGACCACGACCTCGACGACGTCGTACTCGTCCGCGAGCTCGAGGATGCGCCGGAGGTCCTTCGAGTCGTCGCGACGGACGGTCTCGACCGGCGTCGCCAGCAGGCCGTCACGGTCGCACACCGCGACCCCGATCCGGGCGCGCCCGACGTCGACGCCGAGCCGCCGCCCGGACCGGATGCCCACGGTCAGCCCGCGAGCCGTGCGGTCACGGCACGGAGCGCCGCGGGGAGCGCGGCCGCGTCGGTCCCGCCGCCCTGCGCCAGGTCCGGCTTGCCACCGCCACCGCCACCGAGCACGCCGGCGGCCTCCTTCGCCAGGGGGCCCGCCTGCACGCCCGCAGCACGAGCGGCGTCGTTGGTCGCGACGATCACGATCGGCTTGCCACCGACGACCGCCCCGAGCACGACGACGGCAGCACCGTCACCGAGCTGGCCCCGCACACCGGTGGCGAGCGAGCGCAGGTCGTCGCCGGACTGCAGTCCGTCGACCGTCTCGGCGACCACGGTGGTGGCACCGACGGTCGTGGCGTTGCGGGCGATGGCGGGCACGCGCTGCTGCAGGTTCGCCGACTCGTACTCGGCGAGCTTCTTCTGGGCGCTCCGCAGGTCCTCCATCAGGTTCTGCACGCGGGCCGGCAGGTCGACACGGGGTGCCTTGAGCGCGCTGGAGAGCTGCGACACGATCGTGCGCTCGACGGCGAGGTCGCGGAACCCCTCGAGCCCGACCAGCGCTTCGACGCGGCGGTTCGTCGAACCGACGCTCGACTCCCCCACCAGGTTGACCAGTCCGATCTGTGCACTCGAGGCCACGTGGGTGCCACCGCAGAGCTCGCGGGACCACGGGCCGCCGATGTCGACCATGCGGACCTCGGCGCCGTACTTCTCACCGAACAGGGCCTGCGCGCCGAGGGCCTTCGCCTCGTCGATGGGCAGGATGCGCGTGGACACCTCGAGGTCGGTGCGGATCGCGGTGTTCACGACCTCCTCGATCTCGGAGCGGGTCTCGAGCGACACGGGCTGCGACCACGAGAAGTCGAGGCGCATGTAGCCGGACTTGTTGTACGAACCGGCCTGCAGCGCCTCCGGCCCCAGGATGTCGCGGAGCGCCGCGTTCACCAGGTGCGTCGCGGAGTGTGCCTGGGTCGCGCCACGGCGGTACTCGGCATCGACGACGGTGCTCGCGGCGTCGCCGACCCCGACCTCGCCGGAGCGGACCTGCACGGTGTGGCTCCAGAGCCCGGAGACCGGTCGCTGGACGTCGAGTACCTCGAGGTCGAACCCGTTGCCGACGATCGAGCCCTGGTCGGCGTCCTGGCCGCCGGACTCGGCGTACAGCGAGGTCTCGCCGAGGATGACCTCGGCGATGTCGCCCACCACCGCGCGGTCGACGCTGACGCCGTCCACGATGATGCCGAGCACGCGCGTCTCGGTCTCGAGTGCGTCGTAGCCCAGGAAGGTCGTCTCGCCCTTCGCCCGGAACGCGCTGTAGACGCTCAGGTCGGCGATCGCGGTCTTCTTGCTCTTCGCGTCGGCCTTCGCCCGGGCGCGCTGCTCGGACATCAGGGTCTCGAACGCCGTGCGGTCGACGTGCACGCCGGCTTCCTCGGCCATCTCCATCGTCAGGTCGATGGGGAACCCGAAGGTGTCGTGCAGCAGGAACGCCGTGTCGCCGCCGATCGACGGGGCACCGTCCTGCTTCGCGCGCTCGACCGCGACGTCGAGGATGGTCGTGCCCTGCGCCAGGGTGCGGAGGAAGGTCTCCTCTTCCGCGTAGGCGATGCGGGAGATCCGGTCGTAGTCGGACGCCACCTCGGGGTAGGCGTCGCGCATCGCGTCGCGGGACGCCGGGAAGAGCTCGGGGAACGTGGCGGCCTCGACGCCGAGCAGGCGCATGGCGCGCACGGTCCGGCGGAGCAGGCGACGGAGGATGTACCCGCGGCCCTCGTTCGACGGGCTCACGCCGTCGGCGATGAGCATCAGCGAGGAACGGACGTGGTCGGCGATGACGCGCATGCGCACGTCGTCCTCGTGCACGGCACCGTAGCGACGGCCGGAGATCTCGGCCGCGCGGTCGAGCACCGGGCGCACCTGGTCGATCTCGTACATGTTGTCGACGCCCTGCTTGATGAAGGCGACGCGCTCGAGCCCCATGCCGGTGTCGATGTTCTTGTTCGGCAGTTCGCCCGTGATCTCGAAGTCGTACTTCGACCGCACGTCGGCGATCTGGTACTGCATGAAGACGAGGTTCCAGATCTCGACGTAGCGGTCGTCGTCGGTGGCCGGGCCGCCGTCGATGCCGTGGTCGGGGCCGCGGTCGAAGAAGATCTCGGAGCAGGGACCCGCGGGTCCGGGCTGCCCGGTCGACCAGTAGTTCGTGTCCTTGCCCAGACGCTGGATCCGCTCGTCGGGCAGCGACGAGTGCTGCTTCCAGAAGGCGATCGCCTCGTCGTCCTCTTCGTAGACGGTGACCCAGAGGTCGTCGGGCGAGAAGCCGAGCCCCCCGTCGGTCTCCGACTTGGTGAGGAACTCCCAGGCGAACTGGATCGCCTGCTCCTTGAAGTAGTCGCCGAACGAGAAGTTCCCGTTCATCTGGAAGAACGTGCCGTGGCGAGGGGTCTTGCCGACCTCTTCGATGTCGTTCGTCCGGATGCACTTCTGCACGCTCGTCGCCCGCGGGAACGGCGCCGGGATGAGCCCGGTCAGGTACGGGATGAACGGCACCATGCCGGCGACCGTGAAGAGGAGCGACGGGTCGTCGGAGACGAGGGATGCGGACGGGACGACGGTGTGGCCGCGGTCACCGAAGTACTGGAGCCAACGGCGGCGGATCTCTGCGGTCTGCATGGTGCTTCCTGGGTTCAGGTCGTGGGTGGAGGAGAGTCGTGACAGCTCGAAGCGGAGCGCTCAGACGTCCGTGCGGAGCTCGGCGTCGCGCGATCGGTAGCCGTCCGCGACGGCACCCGTGAAGGCCTTCGTCTTGGCGTTCACCTCGGCGAAGAGCCGGGCGCCACCGGAGGTCTGGGCGACCCGGTGTGCGACGGCGAAGCCGATGACGATGCCGACGGCGACGAAGAACAGCTGCTTCACGGTGCCTCTCCCTCTGTGCACCCGGGCGGTGCATGCCCGGACAAGCTTAGCCGCCGGCGCCGGAACGCCGAACGGCGGGTCGCCCTCGAGAGGACGACCCGCCGTTCGGGTGTGTTCAGTGGATCAGCGAGCTGCGTAGTACTCGACGACGAGCTGCACTTCACAGGTCACGGGGACCTCGGCGCGCTTCGGGCGACGCACGAGGCGGGCCTGGAGCTTCTCGATCTCGACCTCGAGGTAGCCCGGGACCTTCGGGAGGACTTCCTGGTGGCCACCGGCAGCGGCGACCTGGAAGGGCTCCATCGACTCGGACTTCGCCTTGACGTGGATCAGCTGGCCCTCCTTGACGCGGAAGGAGGGGCGGTCGACGAGCTTGCCGTCGACCAGGATGTGACGGTGCACGATCAGCTGACGGGCCTGCGCGGTGGTGCGGGCGAACCCGGCACGGACCACGAGGGCGTCGAGGCGCTGCTCGAGGAGCTCGACCAGGTTCTCACCGGTCAGGCCCTTCGTCTTGCGGGCCTCTTCGAAGACGATGCGGAGCTGCTTCTCGCGGATGCCGTACTGGGCGCGCAGACGCTGCTTCTCACGGAGGCGGACGGCGTAGTCGCTGTCCGCACGACGGCGCGTACGGCCGTGCTCACCGGGCCCGTAGGGGCGCTTCTCGAGGTAACGGGCCGCCTTCGGCGTCAGCGGGATGCCGAGCGCGCGCGACAGGCGGGTCTTGCTGCGGGTACGTGACTTGGTAGACACAGGGTCCTTTTCTCTGTTCGAACTGAATACTCGCCGGGCACTCCAACAGCACGCTCAGTGGTGCAGCACGTGCTCGGTCCCGACGACGGGATCCAGAGGGATGAGCCTGTGGGATCGGACGGCTACAGTCCGAACCTCTGCCCCCGTACCACCGGAGTGGCACTCTGTCCTCGACGCAGCCGTGCTCGAGGACCAGGACGTAGGCCCGTCAATGCTAGCAGCATCCAGCCCGGCGAAGAAGCACCGACACTAGTGCCCGCGTGTGATCTTCCGGAGTCGTTCGAGCCGCGGCCCGACCTCTCGCTCGTACCCGTTGGCCGTCGGGGTGTAGTACTCGGTGCCCTCGAGGGCGTCCGGCAGGTACTGCTGCTCGGCGACCCCGTGCTCGGCGTCGTGCGAGTAGACGTACCCCTTGCCGTGCCCGAGTCGCTTCGCCCCGGCGTAGTGCGCGTCGCGCAGGTGCATCGGCACGGTGCCCATCCGCCCCGCCTTGACGTCGGCCATCGCCTGGTTCACCCCGTTGTAGGCGGCGTTCGACTTCGGTGCCGTCGCCAGGTAGACGACCGCCTCGGCCAGGGGGATGCGGCCCTCGGGCATGCCGATGAGCTGGACGGCCTGCGCCGCGGCGACCGCGATGGACAGCGCCTGCGGGTCGGCCATGCCGATGTCCTCGGACGCGGAGATGATGATCCGCCGCGCGATGAACCGGGAGTCCTCGCCGGCCTCGATCATGCGGGCGAGGTAGTGCAAGGCTGCGTCGACGTCGCTCCCCCGTACCGACTTGATGAACGCGCTGATGACGTCGTAGTGCTCGTCGCCCTGTCGGTCGTAGCGGAGCAGGGCCCGGTCGACGGCGGCGGCGACGGTGTCGGCGTCGACGACCGGCACGGTGTCGTCGTCGTCGTCCTGCGCCGCGGTGGCCGATGCCGCAGCGGCCTCGAGCGCGGTGAGGGCGCGTCGGGCGTCACCGGAGGCGAGCCGGATGATCGCACTGCGGGCTTCGTCGCCCAGGACGACGGCGCCGCCGAGGCCCCGGGGGTCCTCGACCGCACGGTCGACGAGCATGCCGAGGTCGGGATCGGTGAGTGGTTTGAGCGTCAGGAGCAGCGAGCGGGAGAGCAGCGGCGAGATGACCGAGAACGACGGGTTCTCGGTGGTGGCGGCGATCAGGATCACCCACCCGTTCTCGACGCCGGGCAGCAGGGCGTCCTGCTGGGCCTTGCTGAAGCGGTGGATCTCGTCGAGGAACAGCACCGTGGTCGACCCGTACAGGTCGCGGTGGGTCAGTGCCTTCTCCATGACCTCGCGAACGTCCTTCACGCCGGCGGTCACGGCGGAGAGCTCGACGAACTCGCGGCCGGACTGGCGTGCGATGGCCTGCGCCAGCGTGGTCTTCCCGGTGCCGGGCGGACCCCAGAGGATCACGGAGACCCCGCCGGGGTTGTCACGCGTGCCGGTGGCGAGCTGCACGAGGGGTGAGCCCCGCCCGAGCAGGTGCTGCTGGCCGGCGACCTCGTCGAGGCTGGTCGGTCGCATCCGGACGGCGAGCGGGACGGAACCCTGCGCGAGACCGGCGCGACCACCCGTGGTGGGCGCGTGCATGCCCGAACGATCCGCTGCCATCCTGCAATCGTAAGCCGCACCACCGACGCACGCCGCGCCTCCGAGCCGGTGGTGGTGACCGTTCGGCTACGCTCGTTGCACACTGCGACGAGAGGGCAGACCAGCACCGTGGCACCGAAGAACCCAGCGCGTGACAACCGTGAGGCGCGCGAGCGGCTCCGCCTCTACCAAGCCCGTCAGGGCCTGCACGAGCGGCAGCGCAGCCGCCGTGTGCGCGACAACCTGATCGGTGCAGGCGCCCTCGTCCTCGTCGCGGCCCTCGCCACCGGGTCGCAGCTCGCCTTCGCCGGGTCGCGGGGGTCGGACGCCCCGACACCGAGCACCTCCGCGTCGTCCACGGCGACGCCGTCGGCCAGTGCGACGGCCGGCAACACCGGCGACGTGCCGAGCAAGTCCATCGCGAAGGGCGCGACCTGGACGGGCACGCTCACGCTGAACAAGAGCATCGACCTCGGCATCGAGCTCGACGGGGCGAAGGCACCGCAGGCCGCGAGTGCCGAGATCTCGTTGATCCGCGACCAGTTCTACAACGGCACCACGTGCCACCGACTCGCCGACAGCGCCGGTCTGAAGTTCCTGCAGTGCGGATCCGCGAACGGCGACGGTACCGGCGACGCGGGCTTCGAGTACGGCCCGCTCGAGAACGTGCCGAAGGACGGCGTCTACGAGAAGGGCACGATCGCGATCGCTCGGTCGGACTCCCCCTACTCGCAGTCGACGCAGTTCTTCATCGTCTACGGGGACACCACGCTCGACGGCTCCACAGGCGGCTACACGGTCGTCGGGAAGGTCACGAGCGGCCTGTCCGAGCTCGAGTCGGAGATCGCTGCGAAGGGCATCGCATCCCCCGGCAGCGACGGCACCGGCGAGCCGAAGGTGGCGACGAAGATCACCGACGCGACCATCGCGGAGGAGAAGTAGTCCACAACCCGTCGCACCGGTCGGGCGGCGGAGCCCGTCCGTGCAATAGGCTGACGACCTGACCGTGCCGACGGTGACGTCGGCGATGCACGACCACGATCGAGGCGAGACCTGTGGGATCTGACGAAGCAACGACCTGGGGGCGGGTCGACGAGAACGGGACCGTGTACGTCCGGTACGAAGAGACCGAACGTGCTGTCGGTGAGTACCCGGACGCCACCCCCGAAGAAGCACTCGCCTACTTCGCGCGGAAGTACGCCGACCTCGAGGGGCAGGTGAAGATCGCCGAGCAGCGCGTCCAGCGCGGCGCGTCGGCGAACGACGTCGCGCGGACGGTCGAGCACCTGACGGCCCTGGTGGCCGATGCACGGGTGGTGGGCGACATCAAGTCGCTCGAAACCCGCGTGGGTGTCCTGGCCGAGCAGCTCGGCTCGCTCACCAAGGAGCAGGCAGAGCAGGCGCAGCAGGCCCTGCAGGACGCGCTGGCGCACCGCACCGCCCTGGTGGAGGAAGCCGAGGCACTCGCCGCGGTCGACCCGGCGCGCGCGCAGTGGAAGCAGATCACGGCGCAGCTCGACGACGTGTTCGCACGCTGGCAGCAGCACCAGCACGACGGGCCCCGGATCCCCAAGAACGAGGCGAACGACCTCTGGAAGCGGTTCCGCGCAGCGCGGTCCACCGTCGACCAGCACCGTCGTGCCTTCTACTCCGAACTGGACGCACAGCACCGTGACGCCCGGACCCGCAAGCAGGAGCTCGTGGCGCAGGCCGAGGCCCTCGCACCCCGCGGCTCCGACGCGATCCCGGACTACCGTCAGCTCCTCGACGACTGGAAGAACGCCGGGCGTGCGGGCAAGCGGCACGACGACGCACTCTGGGCCCGCTTCAAGGCCGCCGGTGACGTGCTGTTCGAGCAGCGCCACGCCGAGAGCGCGGCCGAGAACGAAGAGTTCTCCGCCAACCTCGAAGCGAAGCAGGCCCTGCTGACCGAGGCCGAGCCGCTCCTGCAGGCGACCGACCGGGTCGCCGCGCGCAAGACCCTGACCGGGATCCAGCGCCGGTGGGACGAGATCGGCAAGGTCCCCCGCGCCGATGTCCGTCGTGTCGAGGACCGCCTGCGCGCGATCGAGGACCACGTCCGTGGGCTCGAGGACGCGCACTGGAAGGAATCGAACCCGGAGCGCAAGGCCCGTCAGAACGGTCTCGCGAGCCAGCTCGAGGACGCCATCGGCAAGCTCCAGTCCGAGCTCGCCGCGGCCCAGGCCACCGGTGACGCCCGGAAGATCAAGGACGCGCAGGAAGCCCTCGACGCCCGCAAGATCTGGCTCGACGCCCTGGGCGGCTGAGCCGCAGCACCACCCACGACGCCCCCGCGACCGGAACGGTCACGGGGGCGTCGTCGTGCGGGCCGAGCACAGCGTGCAGGCCGGATCAGCGTGATCGCGGGGACGGCGGACACGCGGCTCAGACCGGCGCGGGCAGCCCGAGGAGCAGTCGGATGTCCAGGTCGTCCTGGCGCATCTGCGCGGCGAGCTCGTCCATCGACGAGAACTTCACCATGCCGCGAACGTACGACACGAAGAGCACCGAGATCCGGTCGCCGTACAGGTCGATGTCGACGTCGAGCAGGTGTGCCTCGATCTGCTTGGCCGGCACGCCCTCGAACGTCGGGTTGTTGCCGACCGACACCGCAGCCGGGTAGACCGTGCCGTCGTGGAGCACCCGCGCAGCGTAGACACCGTCGGCGGGGACGAACCCCTCGCACGCCGGATCGAGGTTCGCGGTGGGGTACCCCATCGCGCGGCCGCGCTGGTTGCCGTGCACCACGACGCTGCGGACGGCGTGTTCACGCCCGAGGAGCCGTGCGGCCTCGGCGACGCGGCCCTGGCCGAGCAGCTCACGGATCCAGGTGGAGGACACCCGGCGCTCGTCGTCGGGTCGGACGTCGTCGATCAGGTCCACGTCGTCGATGAGCTCGACCGTGAACCCGTGCTGCTCCCCCAGGACACGCAGCAGGGAGACGTCACCGGCGCCCTTCGCGCCGAAGCGGAAGTCACTGCCGACGAACACCAGGCGGGCGTGCAGGGTGTCGACGAGGATCTCGGACACGAACGCCTCGGGCGACTTCGACTGGAGTTCCTGGTCGAAGCGGAGCAGCAGGGTCGCGTCGACCCCGGCGTCCTCGAGCAGCTCGCGGCGTTGCGCGGTGCTCGTCAGGGCCGGCGGGACGTGCGGTGGGTCGATCACGTTGAGCGGGTGCCGGTCGAACGTGACCACGGTCGCCACGAGGTCGTGCTCGCGCGCAGCACGCTCCAGGTGCGCGATGACGGCTCGGTGCCCGACGTGCACACCGTCGAACTTGCCGATGGTGACCGCACTCGGCCCGAACCCGTCCGCCACGTCGGCGGTGTCCTCGTAGAACTGCACGGCGGCCCCTACTCGCTCGCCGGGGCAGTGGACGAGGACGCAACCGGTGTCGGCTCGGCGACCGCGGTGCGGTGGTGCTTGCGGAGCCACCAGAGCCCGGCGATCGGGAGCACGAGCGGCGCGAAGGCGTAGCCCATGCCGTAGTACGACCAGATGGTGTCGTCGGGGAACAGCTGACGGTCGAACAGCGACAGGGTGCCGATGACGAGCACCCCGGTCATCTCGAACGCGATCGTGACGCAGGCGACCCGGTACCAGAACCGACCGGGCACGATGAGGGCGATCATCGCGACGATGTACACCACCGCGGCGACGGCGCTGAGCGTGTACGCGAACGGCGCGAACGAGAACTTCTCGATGATCTGCACGACGCTGCGTCCGGTCGCCGCCAGCGCGAGGATGCCGTACACGGCGATGAGGACGCGGCCGATGCCGGTCGCGAGTGAGGATCTGGTCGCCATTGCACCGATTCTACCGACGCGCGGCTGCGCGCATGACCTGCGACGTCAGTTCAACGCGAACCAGATCTGGTACATCCGGTAGACCATCACCGCGACGGTGAAGGCCCCGGCGCCGAGCACCACGGTGCTCCACTTCGTCCGGTCGATCAGCGCCCACACGACCGCGGCCGGTGGGACGAGGAGCACCGACACCGCGTACACCCCGAACTCGAGTGCGTTGCCGTCGGGCGGGCTGCCCGTCGCCGGCAGCACGATCGAGATGACACCCTGCACCAGGAGCAGCAGCTCGATCAGCACGAGTGCGCCGACGGTGTAGTCGTTCGGCTTCCAGCCGATGAACCCCACGACGACCGCGAAGAGCCCCACCACGACCGCGAGCACCAGTTGCACCCACATGAACCACTCGATCACGCGCGCGCTCCGGTCTGCGAGGAGGGCGACGCACCGGGCGCCGGGAAGTTGGTGATGACCCGGAGCAGCCCGCGCCGGACGGACACCAGGCCCACGAGCCGGTCGTCGGAGGCGGTGACCGCTGCCACTGGCCCGTCCGAGTCGGGGTGCTCCGCGGCGACGCGCTTGCCGTCGGTGAGGTCCTTCGCCGACGCGGCATCGAGGGTGACGGAGGAGAACAGTCGACGGGCGATGTCCGCAGGACGTGCGAGCGCGGCGCGGACGTCGACGGCATCGTCCTCGAGGTCGATCGCGTCCCGCACGTCGAACGGTCCGACCCGGGTCCGACGGAGCGCGACGAGGTGTGCGCCGGTGCCGAGCGTCGCGCCGACGTCACGGGCGAGCGCACGGACGTAGGTGCCCGAGGAGCAGGTGACGACGACGTCGAGGTCCACCACGGCGACGTCCGTGCCGTCCACGGTGACGGTCCGGTCGTTGCGGTTCGTGACGTCGAACTGCGAGACGGTCACCGTGCGGGACTTGAGTTCGACCGCCTCACCCTTCCGCGCCAGGTCGTAGGCGCGGCGCCCGTCGACCTTGATCGCACTGACGGTGGACGGGACCTGGTCGATCACACCGCGCTGTTCGGCGACGGCGGCCTCGACGGCGGCCTCCGAGACGTCGGCAGCGGTCACACCGGGAGCCGTGGTGGGCGTGCCGTCGGCGTCGTCGGAGTCCGTCGACACACCGAGCCGGATGGTCGCCGTGTACGTCTTGTCGAGCCCCACCAGGTGCGTGAGCAACCGGGTTGACGGCCCGATGCCGAGCAGGAGCAGCCCGGTGGCCATGGGGTCGAGGGTGCCCGCGTGGCCGACCTTCTTCAGGCCGAGTCGCCGGCGGGCGATGGAGACCACCCGGTGGCTGGAGATCCCCTGCGGTTTGTCGACGAGGAGGATGCCGTCCGGCGCGGTTTCGAGCACCAGGAGAGATTACCAGCGCCGGTCAGCAGGCGTCGTTCCACTCACGGCGGGGGTGCTCGGGATCGGTGACGTCGAGCACCGCGGAGGCCGCGATCTTGACGTCGGCCCGGCGCTCGAGCCGCCCGGCTTCCTGCTCCACCCACAGCGACCAGCGCCACAGGGTGCGGACCCCGGGGGCGAGGAGGCCCCGCCCGTGCACGATCAACACGCCGTCGCCGGCGCCGGTCGTGCGGAAGGGCGTGACCAGATCGGCCCGGAGCGTGTCCTGGTCGGCCGACGGCGCAGCGGCCGCCATGGCGGAGACCCCGTGCTGCTCGAACCCGGAGACGAGCGCGGCGGCGACCCGTTCGAGGTCGGTGCCGTCCTGCCCGTCGATGCCGATGACGGTGCGGTTGGTGCCGACCTGCGCGATCGCCTCTGCAGCGATCGCGGCCATCGTGTCGGTCTCTTCGGGTGCCCAGCGTGCCATGCGTCCACCGTAGGCTGTCGTGGTGAACGCGAGTCGGGCCTCCAGACAGAATGTGGACAACCCGACCGCGGGAGCCGGTGTGCAGGAACCGGCCACGCCGGAACAGCCCGACATCGCGACCCCGCTGATCGCGTGGTTCCGGCAGCAGGCGCGGGACCTGCCGTGGCGCCGCCCCGGCTTCCCCGCCTGGGGCACCCTGGTCAGCGAGATCATGCTGCAGCAGACGCAGGTCGCGCGCGTGATCCCCCGTCTGGAGGCGTGGCTCACCCGGTGGCCGACGCCTCGCGACCTCGCAGAATCGCCTCCGTCCGAGGCGGTGCGCGCCTGGGACCGGCTCGGCTACCCGAGACGCGCGCTCGCGCTGCACGCCGCGGCGACCGCGATCGCGACCGACCACGGCAACGTGGTGCCTCGGGACGTCGACGCCCTGCTCGCGCTGCCGGGCATCGGCGACTACACCGCACGGGCCGTCGCGGTCTTCGCCTACGGCGACCGGCACCCGGTCGTCGACGTCAACGTTCGCCGCGTGCTCGCACGGGCGGTCCTCGGCCAGGGCGAACCCGGGCCGGCGAAGGCGAAGCAGGACCTCCCGCTGATGGAGTCCGTCCTGCCGGTGGACCGTGACGACGCCGCGGCCACGAACGCCGCCGTGATGGAGCTCGGCGCCCTGGTGTGCGTCTCACGCTCCCCCGCGTGCGACGCCTGCCCGATCGCGGACCGCTGCGCCTGGCTTGCTGCCGGCTACCCGGAGCACGACGGACCGCGGGCACCGCGCCAGGCGAAGTTCGCCGGCAGTGATCGGCAGGTCCGCGGCCTGATCATGGCCGAGCTGCGCGCCAGCGACGTGCCGGTCACCCGGACCGAGATCGAACCGGTGTGGCCGGACGCCGACCAGCGCGACCGGGCGCTCGCGTCGCTGCTGCGTGACGGTCTCGCCGTCGGCGACGACGCGAGCGGCTACCAGCTGCCCGGGGTCTAGGAACGGGCTTCGGCGGCGCCGTCGTCCTCGGAGTCGTCGTCCTCGTCGTCCTCGTCGCGCTTGTACGGGTCGGCGTCACCGGCGTACGACGCGCCGACCGAGGCCGCACGGACCTGCTCGTCGCGCACCTGGGCCTGCACGAGCAGGTCCTCCATGTGCGCCGACGTCTCGGGCAGGGCGTCCGCGATGAACTCCAGCGACGGCGTGAGCCGGGCGGTGATGTTCTTGCCGACCTCGGACCGGAGCATGCCGGTCGCGGCCTTGAGCGCCGCTGCGGAGTCTGCGCGCTCCTCGTCGGTGCCGTAGACGGTGTAGAAGATCGACGCGTGCTGCAGGTCACCGGTCACACGGACGTCGGTGATCGTGACGAACCCGAGTCGCGGGTCCCGCAGACCCTTGTCGAGTCGACGTGCGACGACTTCCTTGATGCGGTCCGCCATCTTGCGTGCGCGCTGCGGATCGGCCATGTGGGTGCCTCCTGAGGCAGTGGCGGGACGCTTCCCGCCGGTGGTCCTGCGTGGGAAAGGGGTCGGGCCCCGGCCTCCCGCGTGGGGAGGCCGGGGCCCAGAGGAGTCACGCGATCAGTCGCGCGGCTTCTCGACGAGTTCGGTCGTCTCGACCTCGTCGCCGATCTGGATGTCGTTGAACTTGCCCAGACCGATACCGGCTTCGAAGTCCGTGCGGACCTCGGTCACGTCGTCCTTGAAGCGACGCAGCGACTCGATGGCCAGGCCATCGGCGACCACGACGCCCTCGCGGATGACGCGCGCCTTGGCGTTGCGCGTGATCGTGCCGGAGCGGACGATGACACCCGCGATGTTGCCGAACTTCGAGGAACGGAACACCTCGCGGATCTCGGCGACGCCCGACTGGACCTCTTCGTACTCGGGCTTGAGCATGCCCTTGAGGGACTGCTCAATGTCGTCGAGTGCGTTGTAGATGACCGAGTAGAAGCGCACGTCGATGCCTTCGCGCGCCGCACGTTCACGGGCCTTGACGTCCGGACGGACGTTGAAGCCGATGACGATGGCGTTGTCGATCGTGGCGAGGTCGATGTCCGACTCCGTGATCGCACCGACACCGCGGTGCAGGATGCGGAGCTGGACGCTGTCGTCGACCTCGATGTCCAGGAGCGACTGCTCGAGTGCCTCGACGGCACCGGAGACGTCACCCTTGATGATGAGGTTGAGCGACTCGACCTTGCCCTCTTCGAGCGCACGGGTGAAGTCCTCGAGCGAGATGCGCTTGCGCGACTTCGCCAGCAGGGCGTTGCGCTCGGCCGCTTCACGCTTCTCAGCGATCTGACGGGCCGTGCGGTCTTCTTCCGTGACGAGGAAGGTGTCACCGGCGCGGGGCACCGAGGACAGACCCTGCACCTGGACGGGGCGGCTCGGCGTCGCAGCCTTGACCGCGACCCCGTTCTCGTCCGTCATCGCACGGACACGGCCGTACGCCGTGCCGGCCACGATGGCGTCACCGACGTGGAGCGTGCCGGACTGGATGAGGACCGTGGCGACTGCACCGCGACCCTTGTCGAGTCGGGCTTCGATCGCCACACCACGTGCGTCCTTGTCGGGGTTGGCACGCAGGTCGAGACCGGCGTCCGCGGTGAGCAGCACGGCGTCCAGGAGCTCCTGGATACCGATGTTCTGCCGCGCCGACACGTCGACGAACATGACGTCGCCGCCGTACTCCTCGGCCACCAGGTTGTACTCGGTGAGCTGCTGGCGGACCTTGGCGGGGTTCGCGCCTTCCTTGTCGATCTTGTTGACCGCGACGACGATCGGCA
The DNA here is from genome assembly GCF_902506155.1 of Curtobacterium sp. 8I-2. Lineage (NCBI taxonomy): Bacteria > Bacillati > Actinomycetota > Actinomycetes > Micrococcales > Microbacteriaceae > Curtobacterium > Curtobacterium sp. 8I-2. Next base: position 2,659,370 of record NZ_LR732827.1, on the reverse strand, counting down.
CACCGGCCGACTGCGCGTGGTTCAACGCCTCGATGGTCTGGGGCATGATGCCGTCGTCCGCCGCGACCACGAGGATCGCGATGTCCGTCACCTGGGCACCACGAGCACGCATGGCCGTGAAGGCCTCGTGACCCGGGGTGTCGATGAAGGTGATCGGGCGGTCGATGCCCTCGTGCTGGGCGACGATCTGGTACGCACCGATGTGCTGGGTGATGCCGCCAGCCTCGCCCTCGACGACCTTCGAGTTGCGGATCGCGTCGAGGAGGCGGGTCTTGCCGTGGTCGACGTGACCCATGACGGTGACCACCGGCGGCCGCTGCTGCAGCACGTCGTCGTCTTCGTCCTCGAGTTCTGCTTCGAGGTCGATGTCGAAGCCCTCGAGGAGCTCCTTGTCCTCGTCCTCGGGCGAGACGATCTGGATCTTGTAGCCCAGCTCGTCGCCCAGGACCTCGAACGTGGCCTCGTCCAGCGACTCGGTCGCGGTCGCCATCTCACCGAGGTGGAACAGCACCGTCACGAGGTTGCCGGGCATGGCGTCGATCTTGTCCGCGAAGTCCGAGATGCTCGCACCACGACGGAGTCGGACGACCGTGTTGCCGTCGCCACGAGGGACCTGCACACCGCCGAGCGACGGGGCCTGACGCATCTCGTACTCGGCGCGCTTCGTCCGCTTCGACTTGCGGGCACGGCTCTTGCCGCCACCGCGACCGAACGCACCGGCGGTACCACCACCGGGGCCACGACCACGGCCACCGCCACCGGCGGGACGCGGGCCGCTGAAGGCCGGACGCGGGAAGCCGCCACCGGCACCGCCGCCGGCACCCGGACGGGCACCGGGGCCGCCACGGCCTCCACCCTGGCCCGGGCGCTGCCCGAAGCCGTTGGGACGGTTGCCCTGACCGGGACCACCAGGACGCGGAGCACCCGGACGGGGCGTGCCCGGACGCGGGGGCTGCGGACGCGGGATGCCACCGCCACCGGCTGCGCCGGCGGCCGGGCGCTGGCCCATGCCCTGGTTGGAGGAGTACGGGTTGTTGCCGGGGCGCGGCGGGCGCGAGCCCATGCCCTGGTTCGACGAGTACGGGTTGTTGCCCGGACGTGCACCGGGCTTGGGGCCACCCGGCTTCGGACCGGCCGCCGCGGGAGCCTTCGGGCTGCTGCCCGGCTTCACCGCGTCGGACTTCGGTGCCTCGTCGGTCGAGTCGCCGGCCTGCGCGGCGGCCTGCTGCTCAGCGGCCTGCTTCTCGGCACGGGCCTTCTGCGCGGCCTCGGCCTCGGCCTGTCGCTGGGCGACGGACTTCGGTGCGGCCGGTGCCGGCACGTCGGCAGCGGGTGCTGCCGGGGCCTCGGGCTCCGGCGCGGGGGCCGGACGAGCCGGACCCGGACGGGGGCCGCCGGGCTTGGGTGCACTCGACTTCGGCGCGCTGGCCTTGGCGGGTGCGCTCGGCGCGGACGCCGAGTCGGCGGGCTTCGACGCGGGGACGCCGTCTGCCTGCAGGGCGGCACGGAGCTTCCGTGCCACGGGGGGCTCGATGCTCGAGCTGGCACCCCGGACGAACTCGCCGAGCTCCTTGAGCTTTTCGAGTGCGGTCTTGCTGTCGACGCCGAGTTCGCTTGCGATCTCGTGTACGCGTGGTTTAGCCACTGTTCTCCTTCACGGGTCCCACCCCGTGAAGGGGCAGGACTCAATGGATGACGGGTCTCACTTCGAGCCGCTCATCAGTTGTCCATAAGCCGTTCAGCCTGTTCTGTCATGTCCGGGCGCTCGGCCGGTTCCTGTGGGAGACCGACGATGTGGTCGAGCACCGCGGACGTGTCGGGATCGCGATCCAACCGGAGCGCACGGCGGAAAGCCCTGCGCTTGACGGCCAGATCGTAGGCATCGACGGTCGGTGTGAGCCATGCTCCCCGGCCCGGCATGACTGCCTTCGGATCCGCCACGACACGGCCATCGCTCAGGGCGACGACTCGGAGGAGGGAGGATCGGGAAGCGCGACGGCGACTGCCGATGCACGTTCTGACGGGAACCACTCTACTCCTTGCCTCGGACGTGCGCGATCCGGCGCGCCCTCGAGGGGCACGCCGGGGGCGAAATCGTCCTAGTCCTCGCCGTCCAGGATGGAGTCCGGCTGGATGTCGATGCGTGCACCGGTGAGCTTCGCGGCGAGGCGGGCGTTCTGGCCTTCCTTGCCGATCGCGAGCGACAGCTGGTAGTCCGGCACGAGTGCGCGGACGGCCTTCGTCGAGGCGTCGAGCACGAACGCGCTCGTCACCTTGGCCGGCGACAGGGCGCTCGCGACGAACGACGCCAGGTCGGACGAGTAGTCGACGATGTCGATCTTCTCGGCACCGAGCTCGTTCGTGACGGACCGGACACGTGCGCCGAGCTCGCCGATGCAGGCGCCCTTCGCGTTGACACCGGGCTCGTTGGCCTTGACGGCGATCTTCGTGCGGTGACCGGCCTCGCGGGCGAGGGAGGTGATCTCGACGACGCCGGACGCGATCTCCGGGACCTCGAGCGCGAAGAGCTTCCGGACCAGGCCCGGGTGCGTGCGCGAGACGGTGATCTGCGGACCCTTGTTGCCGCGGGCGACACTCGTCACGTAGACGCGGATGCGGGAGCCGTGCGTGTAGGACTCCCCCGGCACCTGCTCCTCGGGCGGCAGGATCGCCTCGATCGTGCCGAGGTCGACGTGCACCATCTTCGGGTTCGGGCCCTGCTGGACCACGCCGGCGACGATGTCGCCTTCCTTGCCGCGGAACTCGCCGAGGATCTTGTCGTCGCCGATGTCGCGCAGGCGCTGGTTGATGACCTGCTTCGCCGCGAAGGCCGCGATGCGCCCGAAGTCGCTCGGCTGGTCGACGGCTTCACCGATGACAGTGCCCTCGTCGTCGAGCTCGGGGACGTAGACGCTGACCTCGCCGGACTTGCGGTCGAGCTCCACACGCGACTGCGCGTGGGCCGGCTCGCCGTTCTCGTCGGCGTGCTTCTGGTAGGCGGTCAGGATGGCAGATTCGATGATCTGGACGAGCTCGTCGAACGGGATCTCCCGCTCGCGCTCCATGAGTCGCAGGACTGCGAGATCGATCTTCACCGAGGTGCCTCCGTATTCAGATGAGTCGCTCCTGCGGGGTGGAACTGCGCAGAAGTCGGCCACAAGCGTACCCCAGAACCAGACGGCGGACAGGAGGCCCGTGGCGGCGTCGCCACGGGCCTCCCGTCCGTCAGGTGGTCACGTCCAGGTCGTGACACGCCGTCGACTCGCCGAGACGCCGCCAGATGCGCGAGACGCCGCCCGGTTGGGCGGCGTCTCGTCGGATCGGCGGTGTCCAGCGGACACGACGGCGTCGTGTCAGATCGCGCGGACCGCGTCGAGCAGTTCGGCCACCGGCACGTCGCGGCGGTCGCCCGTCGCACGGTCCCACAGCTCGACGACGCCGTCGGCGGCGCCGCGACCCGCGACGACGACGATCGGCATGCCGAGCAGTTCGGCGTCACGGAGCTTCACGCCGGGCGACACCTTCGGGCGGTCGTCGTAGAGCACGTCGAACCGTTCGCCCTCGAGCTCGGCGACGACCGAGGACGCCAGCTCGTAGGCGACCTGGTCGCGACCCGTGGCGACGATGTGCACGTCGAACGGTGCGACGTTCTTCGGCCAGACCAGGCCCTTCTCGTCGTTGTGGGACTCGGCCAGGATCGCGAGGATGCGGGTCACGCCGATGCCGTAGGAGCCCATCGTCACCGTGGCGAGCTTGCCGTTCTCGTCCTGCACCTTGAGGCCGAGCGCCTCGGCGTACTTGCGACCGAGCTGGAAGACGTGCCCGATCTCCATGCCGCGGGCGGTCTCGAGGGGGCCGGAGCCGTCCGGGGACGGGTCGCCGGCGCGGACGTCGGAGACCTCGACGACACCGTCGGCCACGAAGTCGCGGCCGGCGACGACGCCGGAGACGTGCACGCCGCGCTCGTTGGCGCCGGTGATCCAGCTCGTGCCGTCGACCACGCGCGGGTCGACGAAGTAGCGGATGCCGGTGGCGCTGTCGGCGCCGAGGACCTGCGGGCCGATGTAGCCCTTCACCAGGCCACGGTGCTTCTTGAAGTCGTCGTCGCCGGCGGCCTCGACCTCGGCCGGGGCGAACGACACCTCGGCACGCTTCAGGTCGACGTCGCGGTCACCGGGCAGGCCGACGACCACGACCTCGCGCGTGCCGTCGAGGTGCGTCAGTGCGAGCACCACGTTCTTCAGCGTGTCGGCCGCGGTCCACGGTGCGCCGTCGCGCGGGGCGACCTGGTTGGCGTGGGCGACGAGGGTGTCGATCGTCGGGGTGTCCGACGCCGGCAGGAGCACGGGTTCGGGCTGGCCCTCGATCGGCAGGGACTCGGGGATCGGGGTGACGTACGCCTCGACGTTGGCCGCGTAACCGCCGGCGCTGCGGACGAAGGTGTCCTCGCCGACGCCGATCGGATGCAGGAACTCCTCGGACTTGGAGCCGCCCATCGCGCCGGCATCGGCCTTGACGATGACGTAGTCGAGGCCCAGGCGGGCGAAGATCTTCTCGTACGCATCGCGCATGACCTGGTAGCTGCGCTCGAGCCCCTCGTCCGTGAGGTCGAACGAGTAGGCGTCCTTCATCGTGAACTCGCGGCCGCGCAGGAGGCCGGCGCGGGGCCGGGCCTCGTCGCGGTACTTGTCCTGGATCTGGAACAGGGTGACCGGCAGGTCCTTGTAGGACGAGTACAGGTCCTTCACCAGGAGCGCGAACATCTCCTCGTGCGTGGGGGCGAGCAGGTAGTCGGACCCCTTGCGGTCCTGCAGGCGGAACATGCCGTCGCCGTACTCGGTCCAGCGGTTCGTCGCCTCGTACGGCTCACGCGGCAGGAGCGCTGGCAGCAGGACCTCCTGCGCACCGGCTGCGACCATCTCGTCGCGGATGATCGCCTCGATCTTGGCGCGCACCCGGAGGCCGAGCGGCAGCCAGGCGAAGATCCCCGGGGACTGGCGACGGACGTACCCGGCGCGGACGAGCAGCTTGTGGCTCGTCACCTCGGCGTCGGAGGGGTCGTCGCGGAGCGTACGGAGGAACAGATGCGAAAGCCGTGTGACCACGGGGCAAGCCTAGTGGCGGCGGGCCGGCGGCGCGGGTTCCCGGCGGTGTCCCCACCGCTGTGCGCGAGGATCGCCGCTCGGCACGGTGCGAGGTTCGCCGGCTCGTGCGGCACGAGCCGCTCCGTGCGCGCCTGCGGGCTCGCACGGGGCGATCAACCCGGCTGCCGCTCGCGAAGTCCGCACCGTGCCGACGGGACGCACGTCGAGCAGCCGCGCCGGGCCTCCAGGCCGTTCACCGGCGCGGCACGCGCGTCGCCGGCGTCGCAGGCGTCGCGGAGCAGCGCCGCACGGTGCGGGGTTGATCGGCCGGTGCGGCACCAGCCGCTCCGTGCGCGCCTGCAGGCTCGCACGGGGCGATCAACCCGGCACGGAACCGCGAAGCACGCACCGTGCAGACCGGCGCTGTCGCCAGCGCCGGCGCCGCCCGACGACGGACCGGAGGCCCGGTGCCAGCTGGCACCGGGCCTCCGGTCGGGATGGTGGTCGCGCCTACGGCGCCATGATCACCTGGGGCGTGCCGGTGGCGGCCGCGGGACCCATCTCGTCCGCGATGCGGTTCGCCTCGTTGATGAGCGTCTGGACGATCTCGGCTTCGGGCACGGTCTTGACGACCTGGCCCTTGACGAAGATCTGCCCCTTGCCGTTGCCGGAGGCGACGCCGAGGTCGGCCTCGCGCGCCTCGCCCGGACCGTTCACGACGCAGCCCATGACGGCGACGCGGAGCGGGACGGTCATGCCCTCGAGCCCCTTCGTGACGTCGTTCGCGAGCTGGTAGACGTCGACCTGGGCGCGGCCGCAGCTGGGGCAGGAGACGATCTCGAGCTTCCGCTCGCGCAGGTTGAGCGACTGCAGGATCTGCAGGCCGACCTTGACTTCTTGCGCGGGCGGGGCGGAGAGCGACACGCGGATGGTGTCGCCGATGCCCTCGGCCAGCAGGATGCCGAACGCGGTGGCGCTCTTGATGGTGCCCTGGAACTCCGGCCCGGCCTCGGTCACGCCGAGGTGCAGCGGCCAGTCACCAGCGGCGGCCAGCTGGCGGTAGGCCTTCACCATGACGATCGGGTCGTTGTGCTTGACCGAGATCTTGAAGTCGTGGAAGTCGTGCTCCTCGAACAGGGAGGCTTCCCACACGGCGGACTCGACGAGCGCCTCGGGGGTGGCCTTGCCGTACTTCTGGAGCAGGCTCGGCTCGAGCGACCCCGCGTTCACACCGATGCGGAGCGAGACGCCGGCGTCCTTGGCAGCCTTGGCGATCGCGCCGACCTGGTCGTCGAACTTGCGGATGTTGCCCGGGTTGACGCGGACCGCCGCGCAGCCAGCGTCGATCGCCTGGAAGACGTACTTCGGCTGGAAGTGGATGTCGGCGATCACGGGGATCTGCGACTTCTTCGCGATGATCGCCAGCGCGTCGGCGTCGTCCTGCGTGGGCACGGCGACCCGGACGATGTCGCAGCCCGACGCCGTGAGCTCGGCGATCTGCTGCAGCGTCGCGTTGATGTTGGTGGTCTGCGTCGTGGTCATCGACTGCACGGACACCGGGGCGTCGCCGCCCACGAGCACCTTGCCGACCCGGATCTGCCGCGACTTGCGACGCGGAGCGAGGGTTTCGGGGGACTTGGGCATACCGAGGTTGACTGCGGGCACGTGAGCACTCTACGCGCTCGGTCTGACCATGCCGGCTCTGGTCCCCGTGGGTCCGTTCAGAGCTCCCTGACCGAGTCCACGACCGTGATGAGCGGGGCGTAGAGCCGCATCACCGCGAGGGCCCGGTCGTGGTCCGCGTCGCTGGCGCCGGCGCAGGCGTCGGCCACGACCGTCACCGTCGCGCCGGCATCCGCCGCCGCCAGCGCGGTCGACAGCACGCAGCAGTCGGTCGACACCCCCGTGAGCACCAGGTGCGGATGGTCGCCGACGACGGCCTGGAGGCTCGTCCCCCACTTGCCGAAGGTCGGTTCCGTGACGACGGGGTCGTTCCGGTCCGCGGCAGCAGACGCGAAGGGCTCGGTGAGCGCGTACAGCGGGTCGGCGTCCGGGAGCAGCGCGAAGGGCCACTCGCGGTAGTACGGCACCCACGCGCCCTCGGGCTGGACCGGGGCGACGAAGCGGGTGAAGACCGTGCGACCGGTGAACCGGGGCAGGAGCCGTTCGATGCCGGCGCCGGCGTGGTCGAAGCGCGGTGCCGCCCACGGGTTCTCGCCGGTGAAGACCTGCTGCATGTCGATGACGACGAGCCAGGCGTCGTCGGGGACCTCCGCGCTCATCGCAGGTCGTCCGGGGTGCCGAGTGCTTCTGGGGTGCCGAGTGCTTCCGGGGTGCTCAGTGCTTCCTGACGGCGGATCGACCCACGCGCGAACAGCAGCGTGCCGAGGAACCCGACCAGCAGGGCGACGAGGACGCCGAGGTTCGCGTACGCCCAGGCGCCTCCGCGTCCGCCGAGTCCCAACGGGCCGAGCAGGTAGCCCTGCCAGTTCAGCCACGCGGGGACGCCGTACGTGTTCGTGACCAGACCCCAGCCGAGCACCGTGCCGAGCACGACGAGCGCGATCGGCAGCCACCGGACGTCTCCGTAGCGCCCGCGGCGATCGTCGAGCTCCGCCTCGGCGTAGGCGCGACGACGGAGCAGGACATCTGCGACGAAGATGCCGGCCCATGCGGCGATCGGCACCCCGAGGGTCACGAGGAACGCCTGGAACGGCTTCACGAAGCTCTCCGAGAAGAAGGCGATGTACACGGCGCCGGCGACCATGAACGCGCCGTCGACCCCGGCGGCGACCGGCCGCGGGATCTTCACGCCGGCGCTGAGCAGCGCGAGGCCCGACGAGTAGATGTCGAGGACGGCTCCCCCGACGAGCCCGAGGATCGCCACGATCGCGAACGGGACGAGGAACCAGATCGGCAGGATCGTGGTGAGCGCGCCGATCGGGTCGTCCTGGATCGCCGCGTTCAGGTCCGGCGAGGACCCGGCGAGCAGGACGCCGAAGACCACGAGGATCGCCGGTGCCAGTGCGCCACCGAGGGTCGTCCACCCGACGACGCCACCGGTGGACGCGCCCCGCGGCAGGTACCGCGAGTAGTCGGCGGCGGCGTTCACCCAGCCCAGGCCGAACCCGGTCATCACGAGCACGAGCGCCCCGATGACGTTCTGGGTGCTGCCGGACGGCAGGGCACCGAGCGCCGCGAAGTCGATCGTCGGCGCGGCGAGCACGATGTAGACGACGGTCAACACGGCGGTGACGACGGTGATCACGGTCTGCAGGCGCATGATCACGTCGAACCCGGCGATCCCGGCGCCGACCACGAGCGCTGCGACGACGATCAGCGCGACGACCTTCGTCAGCACCCCGCCGTCCCAACCGAGCTCGGTGAAGACGGTCGAGGTCGCCAGGACCGCCAGCGCGGCGAGCGAGGTCTCCCACCCGACGGTGAGGACCCAGCTGAGGAACGAGGGCACCCGGTTGCCGCGGACCCCGAACGCCGCTCGGCTCAGCACCATGGTCGGCGCCGAACCGCGCTTGCCGGCGATCGCGACGATGCCGCACAGCAGGAACGAGAACACCACCCCGATGACCGAGACGATCGTCGCCTGGGCCAGCGAGATACCGAACCCGATGACGAACGACCCGTACGCGATGCCGAGGACGGAGATGTTCGCCGCGAACCACGGCCAGAACAGCCCCCTCGGGGAGCCCTTCCGATCCGACTCGGCGATGACGTCGAGCCCCTGTCGTTCGACGGCGCGAACCTCGGGAGGGTTCGTGGCGGCTGTGCTCATGCGCTGAGCGTAGTGGCTCCGAGCGCTACCCGAACAGGTTCACAGGTCGGACGATGTCGGCGTAGATGAGCAGCGCGCTCATGCCCGCCAGCAGCACCACGACGACCATCGTCAGCGGCATCGTCTTCGCCAGGTCGATGGGCCCCGGGTCGGCCTTGCCGACGAGCTTGAACGACCGTCGTTTGATCGCTTCCCACAGCGCGCCCGCGATGTGCCCGCCGTCGAGCGGCAGCAGCGGCACCATGTTGAGCACGAACAGGCCGATGTTGAGCGAGGCCAGCAGCCCGAGGATCGTGTACGCCTTGTCGACCACGGGGACACCGCTCATCGACGAGACCTCCCCGATCGCACGACCGACACCGACCACCGACACGGGGCTGTCCTGCGACCGCTCCTGCGCACCGAACGCGGCGTTCCACACCGCGACCAGACGCTGCGGCAGGTCGATGATCAGGTGCGCCGACGCGGCGATCTGGGCGCCCGTCGCGGGCAGGACCGCGGCCGGGGACTGCCGCACCAGGGACTGACCGATGCTGACGCCGACCACGCCGACGCGCTGGGTCTTCGTGGTGCCGTCGTCGTTCTTGACGACCTTCCCCTCGGCGTCGTAGACGTCACGGGTGGCGGTCGTCGGGGTGATCTCGAGCGTCTTCCGCGCGCCGTCGCGGTCGACGACCACGGTGACCTGCTCACCCGCGGACTCCTGGAAGACCTGGGAGACGCGCGTGATCGTGGGGTCCTGCTCGCCGTTCACCGAGAGCACGACGTCGCCGGACTCGATGCCGGCCTGCTTCGCCGGGGACACGGCGTCGCCGGGCGAACACTCGGTCGTCCGGCTGTTCGGCAGGACGCAGCCGACACTCGACGTGAAGGTCGTGGTCGGTGCCCCGAACCCGCACAGCAGCACGCCGAACAGCACGATGCCGATCACCAGGTTCATCGCCGGGCCTGCGACCATCACGATGATCCGCTTCCACGGCGTCAGGCGGTAGAAGGCGCGGGAGTCGTCGCCGCCGGAGTCCGCGATCTGCTCGGCGCTGGCCTGACGGGCGTCCTGCACGAACGCGCTGTACATCCCCGTGTTCGTGATCTCGCGGCCCGAAGCGCGCGGCTTGAGCATGCCCACCATCGAGATGTACCCGCCCAGCAGGATCGGGCGGATGCCGTACTCGGTCTCACCCCGCTTGAACGACCACATCGCCTTGCCGAAGCCCAGCGAGTACTGCGTCACCTTGACGTTGAAGAGCTTCGCGAAGGACAGGTGCCCCAGCTCGTGGAGTCCGATCGAGACCAGCAGGCCGATGATGAAGACGACCACGCCGAGGACGAAGAGCAGGACGGATTCGACGGTCACCGGGAAAGAGTACGGGACTGATTCCATGACGGAGCCGAGCGCCGTCTGCGAGGCGAGCTGGGCCTCCAGGCCGGTGCGTCACGTCCGCGGTCTGCCGCCTCCGCGTCGGACGGGAGGCGCGACCCGCGTCAGCGGGTCAGTGCGCGGTCCACAGCGGTGCGCGCCCACTGCTCCGCAGCGAGCACGCCGTCGAGTGAGGGCTCCCCCGCGGTGTGCTCCTCGACGATGCGCTCGACCGTGTCGACGATGTCCAGGAAACCGATCGCGCCGGCGTGGAACGCGGCGACGGCCTGCTCGTTCGCGGCGTTGAACACGGCCGGGAACGTCCCCCCCAGTTCGCCCACGCGCTTCGCGAGGGCAACGGCTCCGAAGGCGTCCTGGTCGAGGGGCTCGAACGTCCACGTGCTCGCGGTCGTCCAGTCGAGCGGGACGCCGACGCCGGGCACGCGGTCCGGCCAGGCCAGGCCGAGCGCGATCGGCAGCCGCATGTCCGGCGGCGATGCCTGGGCGATGGTGGAGCCGTCGACGAACTCGACCATCGAGTGCACGATCGACTGCGCGTGCACGGTGACGTCGATGCGGTCGTACGGCACGCCGAAGAGCAGGTGCGCCTCGATGACCTCGAGCCCCTTGTTCACCAGGGTCGCGGAGTTCGTCGTGACGACGAGTCCCATGTCCCAGGTGGGGTGCGCCAGCGCCTGGGCGGGGGTGACGTCGCGGAGCTGCTCACGGGTGCGCCCGCGGAAGGGACCGCCGCTCGCGGTGAGGACGAGCCGCTGCACCTCGGTGTCGGCGCCGGAACGGAGCGCCTGCGCGATCGCGGAGTGCTCGCTGTCGACGGGCACGATCTGCCCGGGCGCCGCGGCCTGCTGCACGAGCGAGCCGCCGACGATCAGGCTCTCCTTGTTGGCGAGGGCCAGTGTGGCGCCGCTCTCGAGCGCCGCGAGCGTCGGACCGAGGCCGACCGAGCCCGTGATGCCGTTCAGGACGACGTCGGCCTCGACGCTGCGGATGAGCTGCTCCGAGTCCGCCGCACCGAACGCCGTGTCGCGGACGCCGAACCGGGCGGCCTGCTCGGCGACCAGTGCACGGTTGCTGCCGGCAGTGAGCCCGACGACCTCGAACCGGTCGGGGTTGCGGGCGACGACGTCGAGCGCCTGGGTGCCGATCGAGCCGGTGCTGCCGAGGACGACGATGCGCCGACGCTCCGGACCGGCGCTGCCGACGCGGTCGTCCGTCACGGTCAGCCCTTGGCGAGGATGTCGACGACGAAGACGAGCGTGGCGTTCTTCGGGATGCCCGAGCCCTCCCGCGGGTTGGCGCCGTAGGCGTCCTCCGGCGTGGCGACGATGAGCACCTGCGAGCCGACCTTCTGGCCGACGAGCCCGGTGACGAAGCCCTTGATGAGCGCGCTCTCCGAGACGGTGAAGGTGGTGGGGACGCCCTTCGACCACGAGGAGTCGAACTCCTTGCCGGTGTCGTAGACGACGCCCTTGTACTGCACGAGCGCGGTGTCGCCGTCGGCGATCGCGGCGCCGTCGCCCTGCTTCAGCACCTCGACCGTGGTCTTCGTGGGTGCCTTCACGCCCTTCGGGACCGTGATCTCCGGCTCACCGGAAGCCTTGTCCTTGACCGTGGGCAGTCCCGGGTCCTGGTCCTGCGGGGTGCCGTTCGCCTTGGTCGGGGTCTGCGCGACGACGTCGGCGACCACGACGATCTCGCCGCCGGTGTTGAAGCCGAGTGCGGAGGACTGTCCGACCGCGGCGATCCGGTCGCCGACCTTCGAGCAGGCCAGGAGCGCGCCGAAGCCCTTGCCACCGACGGAGAGCACCTGCGGGTTGCCCTCGTCGAAGCCGACGGTGCCGAGCTTCTTGGCGTCGGACGCCTCGTACACGCTGTAGGAGACCTGCGCGTAGTCGCCCTCGTCGAGGGACGCGCCCTTGCCCTGCACGAGCCGGGTGGCCTGCGGGGTCTTGGCGGACAGACCGGACGCGAACTTCACGGTCGGCGCCTGCGCTCCCCCGAACGCCCCGGTCGCCTTGATCGAGTCGGACGACTTGCCGGGGTCGGGGCACGAGGTGATCGCCGAGGCCGTGGCACTGGCCGACGGGGTCGGCGAGGCCGAGGGCCCGCTCGAACCGGAGCCGGAGCAGGCGGCGAGTCCCAGCACGACGGCGGGGACGATGGCGATCGGGAGCAGGCGGAGACGCTTCACGGGAACCTAGTCTGCCCCACCAGCCGAAGAGTCCCCTGCCAATGACGCAGGTCGGACGACCAGCTGCGGCTCGTGGTGCACCGGGAACGCCACCGACCGCGCGATGAAGCAGAGCTCGTTGGCCGTGGTGTGCGCGGCCTCGGCGTCCGCCACCCGGTCGGCCTCGAGGATCGTGACCACCGGGTGCAGGGTCGCCTCGGTCAGCTCGCCCGACCCGTCGCGGTTCAGGCGGAGCGACGCGGTCGCGGTGTCCCGGTAGTCGACGACGGTGAAGCCCTTCGTGACCGCGACGTGCAGGTAGCTGAGCATGTGGCACTGGGCCAGTGCCGCGACCACCATCTCCTCGGGGTTCCAACGGTCACGGTCCCCGCGGAACGTCGGGTCGGCGGAGCCGGGGACGTCCGGCTTGCCGGTGGCCGAGACGACGTGTTCGCGGCCGTAGTCGCGGTACCCGGAGGTGCCGGTCCCGCGGTCGCCGGTCCAGCTGACGGAGACCTCGTAGGAGTGGTCGTGCACGGGTGCGCCCCTTCGCCTTGGCTAGCATGGCGGCATGACGGTGAGCCCCGAAGTCCGCAGTGATCGCCATCCTCTCACCGCCGACGGTTCCGTCGAGTTGGCGGTGCTCGAACGCTCAGGGTTCGACGAGAGCCGACACGTCGGAGCCGGCGTCGTCGTCGACGCGACCGGCACGGTGATCGACTCCGTCGGCGACGTGACCGCGAGCATCTACCCGCGTTCCACCATGAAGCCGTTCCAGGCGCTGGCGGTCCGACGAGCCGGTGCGCTGTTCTCCGACGAGGAGCTCGTCCTCACCACCGCGAGCCACGCCGGCACCGCCGCGCACCAGGCGCTCGCCCTGCACATGCTCGAGTCCTTCGACCACGTCGAGGCCGACCTCGGTTGCCCGCCGGACATGCCCTTCGACCGCGGGACCGCCCGCACGATGGACGGCCCCCGCCGACTGGCCATGAACTGCTCCGGCAAGCACGCCGGCATGCTCGCCGCCTGCCGGGTGAACGGGTGGGACGAAGCCACGTACCTGGACACGGAGCACCCGTTGCAGCAGCGGGTGCGTTCCGTGGTCGAGGAGTACACGCACGAGACCGTCGACCTGGTCGGCACGGACGGCTGCGGCGCTCCCGTGTTCCCACTGACCCTGACCGGGCTCGCGCGCGGGTTCGCCGGGGTCGTGGCACGGGCCGACGACGACTCCGCCGCCCTGACCGACGCGGTCCTGGCCCACCCGTGGGCGATCGACGGCGTCGGACGTGCGAACACGGTGACCATCGAGCGGCTGCAGGTGCTCGCGAAGTTCGGTGCCGAGGGCGTCATGGTCATGGGGTTGCCCGGCGGTGCGGCGGTCGCGGTGAAGGTGCTCGACGGCTCGCAACGGGCCGGCACCCTGGCAGCCCTGGCCCTGCTCGAGCGCAACGGGCTCGTCGCGGCCGACGGGGTGGCCGACGTGCTCGAGGCGACCGGTGAGCGGGTCCTCGGTGGCGGTGTGCCCGTCGGGACGGTGCGCGCGGGCGCCGGGCTGCGCTGATGCTCGGTCGTCGCTGATCGATCGGCGCCCCCGTCCGGCGCGCTTCCTCAGCCGGTGCCGACGGGGTCGAGGTCGAGCAGCGGGAGCGCCGGGGCGACCCGGACGACGTCGTGGTCGTCGGATCGGCGGACGGAACAGCCGTACCGCGTGACCTCGACGGTGACGTCTCGTTGTCGGGGCACCGATCCGAGTCCGGCCACGAGCACCACGGTGCCGAGCGGTCGGCCGCCCTCGTCCATCCACACCGCGACCGAGGTGCCCCGCGGCAGGGTGCGCGGCGAGGGCTCGTCGCTGGTCGGTCCCCCGGCGTCGAGGAGTCCGGGCGCGACGGCCCACCGCAGGTCGTCCCCGTCGTGGACGGCAGCGGCACGGAGCTGCTCGGCGAGCCCGCGGAACACCGCGAGGGCCAGTGCCCCGGTCCCGACGACCGCGACGTGTGACGCCGCATCGACCCGGACCACGTGATCGCCGGGACCGTGTCCGAGGACGAGTGTGGGTGACCCACCATCGGCGTCGGGGACGAGGGCCGCCGGCGGTTGCAGCACGTGGAGGCGTTCTGACGTGTCAGGAGGTGTGCCCGGAGCACCGACCCGGTCGGGGATCGACGGCGCGACGACCACGACCGGACGGTCCGCCGGGAGCGCCGACGCGGAACGGTGGAGCACCACGTCGACCAGGGCGCAGCACGCGCCTGCGCCGAGCAGGACACCGTGCCCGACGCCGCTGAGCGGCGCGAGGACGCCGACCAGGACGAGCGCGACCGCGGCCCCCACGACCACGCAGCGAGCGGTGAACCGGGACATGTCCCCATCGCACCAGGAACCGGGTGCCCGGCGTTGGCCCGGGAGCGGATCTGTGGAGAAGTGCCCTACTGCACCAGGAAGAACTGCTCACCGATGTCGACGCGCGCGCCCCGCTCGACGCGGTACCGGCGACCGGGCTCGCAGCGGCGGATGGATCCGTCGATGTGCCGGACGACCGTGCCGTTGCCGGAGAACCGGTCCGAGACCCACAGGTCATCGCCGTCCCGGCCGAGCTCGAGGTGGGTCTTCGACACGGACTTGCCCGGATCGTGCACGGTCAGCAGGTCGTCGTAGCGCTCCCCCGGCTGCGGTCGGGGCAGTCGACCGAGGAGCCCGGTGCCGTGCACGCCGAGTCGCTCACCCGTGCTGAAGTGCAGCACGAACGGAGCCCGGGTCGGGGTCTTCGCGACGATGCGGGTCTCGTCGACGTCCTCGTCGAGGTCGTCGACTCCGGCGTTCGAGTCCGGCCGGTCAGCAGGTTGCAGGGGCAGCGCCGGTCCGGTCACGCCCGGGATCGGGGGCAGGGGCGCAGCGAGCGGTGCGCCCGTGGTCGTGGTGGACGGCGCCGAGGACGGCGCGGCGACGGAACCCGGCACGGGTGGGATCGGCGAATCCGCGACGAAAGGCGCCCCGCGCGGTGTCTCCGATTCGGTCTCCGGTGCAGCGTGCGCCCCGCGGGGGCGTCCGCCCGGACTCGACTGCTCCACGTCGGCGGGGACGGGGACGGACTCGTCGTCCGCCTGGATCTCGTCATCCGGTTCGTCGAGTGCGGCGACGTCGGCGGACCGGTCTGGGTCCGCGGGCTCGTCCGCACTGCTGTCGTGCCCGTCTGCCTGGTTCGTGGCGGTGCTCGCCTCGGACGTCTCGGTGCCGGCGGTGTCGTCCGCTGCCCAGTCGGGCCGGGTCATCGGCAACGGCATGACCGGGCCGGTGAAGGCCGCGGTCACGGCGGGCCGGACCGCCCCGCACTCACCGCAGAAGATGTCGTCCGGCTCGAGCCGGTTGCCGCAGACGTGGCAGATGGTCGTCTCGTGCATGCCCGGTGTGACGAGCGGGGCCGGACGCGGCGGACGGCGGTCGATCAGCGGTTCGACCACGGCGGTGTCCCCGGGCTGCGGGGGCGACACGACGGGCGACTGGTCGTCGTCGGCAGCGGTCTCCGAGGCAGCGACGGTCAGGTGGTCCGGCTCCGGCGCGGAAACGACCGGCGCGTCGGACGCACGCGCGGAAGCCGGAGCGTCCTGCTCGGCGACCGGTTCGGACGGTGCTCCTGGCATGGGCGGGACGACCGGCTCGGCGGGTGCCTCGGCGGCGGCAGGTGCGCCCCGGCCCACCCACCAGGACGGACCGGCGGGTGCTGCCGGCGGTGCGGAGTCGGCTGGCGGTGCCCAGACGGGCAGGGAGGGCTCGGGCGCGACAGGCGCGACGGGAGCGACGGGAGCGGCTGGCGGAGACGGCACCGGCTGTTGCACGGTGGGCGCATCGGCGTCGTTCGCCGGCGCCGCGGGTGTCGCGGGTGTCGCGGGTCGACCGGGTGCCGGGGCGATCCGGGTCCGCTCGGGGTCGTCGGCGTCGAGCGGGTCGGACGCGTAGGCGTCGGGGTCCAGGACCGGCTCGGCCGCTGACCGGTCCGCCGCACCCGACCAGTCGTCGAGCCCCGACCCGGCACCGTGCACGTGCGAGGGCGCCTGTCGTGGGGCGAGGTCATCGGGACGCTGCACCGGCACGGGGGCCGGCGGTTCCTCGCCGCGGCGGTCGGCACCGGTGAGCCAGGCACGGGTCGCGGGGTCGAGCGTGGATTCGGGCAACCAGGCGTCGGAGGCGGGGTCGGATCGTCGGCCGTGCGCGTCGGGCTGCTGCAACGGCGGCGGCGGTGCCTGCTCGACGGGGGTCGGCGCGACCGGGCGACGGCTCGCCGCAGCGGTGACCGCGCGGCCGCACTCACCGCAGAAGATCGCCCCGTCCGGGAGCATCGATCCGCAGTGTTCGCATCTGATCACGTGGTGCCTCTGTCCTCACTCGGCCGACCACGAAGCTCGTCCGGCCTCTGGACATCGTAGTCGCCGCGCCCCGGTGCACCCTGGCCGCCGGTCGGCCGACGAGCCCGCGCCGTCGGACGCCGCAGCGTTCCCCGCAGGGACCGGAGCGAGACCGCCGTGCGGAACCGCTCCCGGCGGGTGCGGTCGCGGCGCAACGAGCCGATCGCGTCGTCGGTCGCGGACCACATGCGGTCGGCGGTGGTCTGGTCGGGGTCGCTCGGTCCGAACACCGCGCGGTCGGCCAGCGCAGCGAGTCCGGTACCGCCCTCGCCGGGTGCGCCGACGACGGCTTCACGACGAGTGGCGGAACGCCGCACGTCGTGCCCACGGTCGAGCAGCTGGTCACGGTACTCGTCCCAGGCACCGACGATGCGGCCCCGCGGCGAGGCGGCGTTCCGCCGTCGGCGCCGTCGCAGTCGCTTCAGCAGCACGATCACGGCGAACGGCAGGAGCACGAGTGCGACCACGCCGAGGGTCCCGAGTGCCCAGGGCAGCACCGCGAGCAGGATCTGGAGCCAGAGCGGCTGCACCGGCGGCGTGTTCCGGTCGCTCTCCGGAGGCGCCTGCTGGTCCTGGTCCTGCTGGTCCACCGGAGGCGGCGGCACGACGGTCTCCGGCCGGGTCACCGGCTGCGGGGTCTGCTGCTGCTCGTTCGGGATGTCGCGCACCTCGGGGTTCGGGTTGAGCATCACCCATCCCCACTGCGCGGTGTCCACCTCGATGCGGGCCGTCACGTCGGACCCGCGGAAGGTCGTCGTCCCCCCGCGCTGTGCGGTGCCGTTCCGGCCCGAGTCTCCCCCGGCGGTGAAGCCCATCACGACCCGTGCGGGGAACCCGATCTCGTCCGCCATGAGTGCGGCCGCCGCGGCGTACTGCTCCTGGTCGCCGATCATCAGGGGTGCGGTCAGGAGCTCCTGGACCCGGTCGGCGCCGTGGCCCGACCGGCTCTTCCGGTCGTCACCGACACCGTGGCTGACGTACCCGTTCCGCTGCAGCGCCTGCAGCGCGGCGAGGAGCTTCGCCCCGGGCGCCGACACGTCCTTCGTGGTCGACTCCACGGTGTCGCGGACGGCGTCGGGGACGTCCCGCGCGGTGGGCACGGCAGCGCTCCCCGGCCGGGCGGTGGCGAGCTGCCGTTCGGTCGGCTGGTCGGGCAGCACCGCGGTGAGGTCGTAGGAGGTGCCGTCGCCGACGCCGCCCACAACCGCGCCGGTGCTGGTCGACCCGTTGTAGAAGAACGCGCCGCGCTCGTCGTCGGCGTCCTTCCCGGTGAACTGCACACGTTCCAGGTCGCCGACGGTGGGCAACCAGACACCGCGGTAGCCGTCGACGGTCACCCCGACGTCGACCGTGGTGCCCCGGACACCCCGGACGTCGACCGCGGTCGGCACCCGTTCGAAGGTGCCCGAGCCGGCCGAACCGTCGGACCCGCCGACGCGGTAGACCACGCCGTCGTACGTGTCGAGCGTCGCGACGCGGACGAACCCGTCCTTCGGCAGTCCGGTCACCCGGAGCTGGGTGGCGTCCGATGCCGTCGACTCCTCGTAGGCACGGAACCCGCTGAGCGGACTGACGTAGTCGCGGGGGTCGAACGGCTTCACGACGTCGGTGCGCGCGACCGTGCGGTCCCCGGACGGCGGAGCGACCAGGCCGAGACCGGTCGCCACGACCGCCGCGGCCACGATGGTCCCCGTGCCGACGAGCGCCGGACGGACGATCGACCGCGCGACCGGCACACGGGAACCGATGGTGGTGGCCACCGCGACCGCGCGACGCGCGTGCCGCACCGTCAGCGCCCAGACGAGCGCGATGCCGACCAGGACGACGGCCGTCACGATCGACGTGTCGAGCCGGCTCGGCCCGACGACCACGCCCACCGCGAAGAGCACGAGTGCCGGGATGCTCGCGAGTTCCTGCCTGGAGGCGCGGGTCGCCACGCTCACGGCGGTCACCGTGGCGACGAGCAGCGTCACGAAGTACGGCACGAGCAACGCTTCGTACGACCCCACGGGCAGGCTGATGGTCACCAGCTGCTTCCAGCCGAGGGCGACGCCCGCGAAGAGGTCGAGGAATCCGCGCCCGGTGGGCAGCAGGCCGTTGGCCTGACTCGGCACGGCGGCGGGGACACCGCTCACCGTGAAGGCGGCGACCGTCGCGATCGCCACGACGGCCGTCGGCAGCCGGAACAGGGTGCCGAGGAGCGCGACGACCGTCCCGATGACGATCGCGGTGACCGCTGCGGTGAGCATCGCTGGGTCGCGGTACACCGGCCACCACGACGTGCTCGCGACGGCCAGCAGCAGCCAGACCGCCAGGGTGCCGCCGGCGAGCCGGAACGGGACGAGCCGTCGGGCATCGCGACGGTCCGACCGTCGCGTGGAACGCCTCGCCCGGTCCGCCGAGGGTGCCGGGGTGGTCACGGGTGCGGCGCTCACGCTGCCGACGCCGATCGGTGCAGGGCGTGCCGGAGGTCGTCCAGGTAGCCGATGGTCATCACGGTCAGGCCGGCGACCCGCAGGAACCGGGGCTGGGCCTCGGGCTCGCAGATCACCGCGACGACCTCCACCCCGACGGGGAACCGGGTTGCGGCGAGCCGCAGGGCGGGCAGGCCGACGGTGGACCCCACCACGAGGAACGCGACGGAGATGCCCTCGGTGTCGCTGCCGACGATCCGCGAGACCTCGGCGATGGGCAGGCAGGCGTCGGCGAGGCCGACCGAGGCGAAGTCGTCGAGCAGGCGCGTGGGCGTCACGGTCGGGAGCGTCCGCACGGCGTAGACGGCGCGCTTGGCGAACTCCGGGGTGCGCTGCGACACCACGACCGAGACCTCACGGCCGTCACGGATCGCCCGGGTACCGAGCGACGCCGCGGCGCTCACCGCGAGCTCGAACTCCTCGTCGTCGGCGAACTCGCCGCGGGCGATGCCGAGCGCGACCACGAGGTGCGAGCGTCGGGTGTCCTCGAACTGCCGGACCATGAGCGCGCCGGACTTGGCGGTCGACTTCCAGTGGATGGTGCGGGGGTCGTCACCGGGCATGTACTCGCGGATCGCGTGGAAGGCGATGTCCGACGGCGACAGGTCGGTCGTCGCCTGCCCCTCGAGGTCGCGCACCAGGCCCGTGCTCGTCGACGGGATCGCGATCGTGCGCGGGTGCACGATGACCTGCTCGCGGGCGGTCCAGACGACCTCGCGGCGGACGAGCCCGACCGGGTCGGCGCGGACCCCGGTCACGGGACCGACGTCGAGCACCCCGCGGCGGAGCGTGGGGACGGGAACCTGCCGCTCGAAGGTGCCCTGCGGCCCGATGGCGGGGATCGCCACGTCCACGAGGCCCGATCCGACCGGCACCTCGACGGTCGTCGGCACCGACGGCAACCGTGTGGGGTTCTCGGCCGTGACGATCACACCGGCCTCGTCGCCGACCGCGACGCGGTGCTGCGGCAACCGCATCCGGATCGCGAGCCGCGACCGGCCGATCAGCGCCACCGCGGCGACGACCGCGAGCACCGCACCGGCGAACCCGACGACGACGATCTCCCGCAGGCCGAACCGGTAGCCGACCACGAACGCGACGAGCGTCAGCGCGGCGACCGTCCACCCGAGCCCGGTGACGACGGACGAGACCTCGCCCCAGAGACGCAGGACGAACCTCCAGGCCGTTGCCCAGAGCCGGACGATCCCGATGACCGCATCCGCTGCGACGCCGTCGCGGTCACCGACGATGCGCGTCCGGACGTTGGTCATGCCGGTGACGGTCCCCGTGCGCTCGTACGCCGTCGTGCCACGACGCGACCGCGTCGAGGACGGACGGCGCGAGCGCGTGGAGACGGACCGGCGGTCCGTCACGTCGTGACTCGGTCGGCGGGCGGCGGGGTCTCCACCAGCAGCTGTGCGATGACGCTCGGTGCGCTGACGCCGTCGAACTCGGCCTCGGCGTCGAGCACCAGGCGGTGTGCGAGGACGGGGACCGCAAGCGCCTTCACGTCGTCCGGGGTGACGTAGTGCCGGCCGCTCAGCGCCGCGAGGACACGGGACGCACGGATCAGGCCCATCGCACCGCGGACGCTGACGCCGAGTCGGACCTCGCTCGCCGAGCGGGTCGCGTCGACCAGGCGGGCGACGTAGTCGGCGATCACGGCGTCGACGTGCACGGTGCGCGCCAGGGCAGCCATCTCGGTGATGGTCGCGGCGGGCACGACGCTCGCCAGCGGGACCGACGCCGAGGGAGCCGACGAGGTCTCCAGGATCTTCACCGTCGCGGCGTGGTCCGGGTAGCCGATCGACGTCTTCATCAGGAAGCGGTCGAGCTGCGCCTCGGGCAGGCGGTACGTGCCGGCCTGCTCGATCGGGTTCTGGGTCGCGATGACCATGAACGGCGCAGCGAGACGGTGGTTGACGCCGTCCACCGTGATCGCGGACTCCTCCATCGCCTCGAGCAGCGCGGACTGGGTCTTCGGGCTGGCACGGTTGATCTCGTCGGCGAGCACGATGTTCGCGAAGACCGGCCCGCGGTGGAAGTCGAACTCCTGCGTCCGCTGGTCGTAGACGCTGATGCCGGTGATGTCACCCGGCAGCAGGTCGGGGGTGAACTGGATGCGGTTCGTGGTGCCCTGCACGCTCTGCGCCATCGCCCGGGCCAGGCTCGTCTTGCCCGTGCCGGGGACGTCCTCGAGGAGCAGGTGCCCCTCGCTCAGCATCGCCGTGACCGCGAGGCGGATCACGAACGTCTTCCCGAGGAGCACCTGCTCGACGTTGGTCACGATGCGGCCTGCGACGTCGGCGAACCAGGTGGCCTGCTCCGGGGTCATGCTCATGCGGGATGGTCCTTCGGTCGTGGCGGGAGGTGCGGCAGAGGGC
>NZ_LR732827.1:2412875-2637581 GCF_902506155.1 Curtobacterium sp. 8I-2 | reverse complement strand
CTGGCGGAGGTTCCGGGGCGGCTGCGACCGGGAACGGTTCGGT
This sequence comes from Curtobacterium sp. 8I-2, assembly GCF_902506155.1. Taxonomy (NCBI): domain Bacteria; kingdom Bacillati; phylum Actinomycetota; class Actinomycetes; order Micrococcales; family Microbacteriaceae; genus Curtobacterium; species Curtobacterium sp. 8I-2. The sequence continues at coordinate 2,637,538 of NZ_LR732827.1, read as the reverse complement.
CGCTTCGCCGGCCTGGGTCGAACCGGATCCGTCCGTCGCGCTGACGTACGCGCGGACCTTGACGGACTTGGCGAAGAACGGTGGTTCGGGAGGAGTTTGCCCAGCGTCCCAGCTCGATGTCGTGGGGAATCCGTCACCGTCGTCGCTCGCGTACCAGTACGCGGTGTACCGCACCGTGATCCCACTGCCGCTGGGGCCCGTCACGGCGATCGCCTGTCCTTGCTGGGCGGTCGTGACCGTCAGGTTCGCATCGAACGCGGTGGCGTTCCCCGTCCAGGAGTCAGCATCAGACGTGCAGAAGCTGCTCCCTGGGCCGCCGCATGCGCGGAGGGTCAGGAGTGCTGAGACGTTGCGGGCGCCGGACCCGGGCACGCCCGTCCACGTCTGGCCAGGCTGGAGCGTGATCGGCTGTCCGCCGGTCTCGAGCTGGTAGTGATGTGCAGGCCGCGACGGGGCGGTGACGCTCACGTTCCAGAGGTTGGTGCCAGCCGGCACGACGTCAACCGAGGGTCTGCCGGTTCCCGACGGGCGTTCGTAGGTCACGGCGTCGACGTACTCGACGTTGCAGAAGTAGCCGTTGGTCACGGTCACCGCGTACCGGGTCGACCCACCGCCGACACCCGAGTCCCGCGTCGGACTCGAGCTGCCGAGTGAGTTCGAGGACGGCGCAGCGCAGTTCACGTTGCCGGAACGGAACACGGCGTAGCGGAGCCCCGAGCCGCCCGCGGCATCACCGGCGCTCCAGGTCACGGTGACGGTCGACCGACCAGAGGAGTCTGCCTGGTCTCCGGCGACCGCCTGCAGGTTCGTCGGCTTGCCGGGCGTCCCGACGGCGCTGCCGGTCGCAGACGCGGAGTTCCACTGCACGACGGTGCCGTTGCGGTCGGCGTCGTTGCGGGCCGACACGGTGACCTTGTACTGAGCAGCACTCTGGGCACCGGTGAACGAGGTGTTCGTGGCGGTCCCGGTGTGGCGAGTTGTCGACAGGCCCGGGCCCTCGATCGACACGATGTAGTCGTCGACCGCGCTGCCGTTGTTCGGCGCGGACACCTTGCCCCACTTGACGTCGAGCTGGTTCGGCGTCGACTTGCTCGGCGTGACGGTGATGCCCTTCGGCGGTGCCGGCACGAAGTCCGCGCTCACCGGGGCCGAGCGGGCCGAGGGCTTCGAGTCGCCGATCGCGTTGGTCGCCACGACCTGGAACCGGTAGGACGCCTTCGGGTCGAGACCGGTGAGCGTGCACACCGTCGCGGTGCCGCAGTTCTTCGAGACACCGTTGGTCCCGACGACGCGGTAGCCGGTGATGGGCGAGTTGTTGCCCTGCGGCGTCGACCAGGTGAGGGTGGCCTGGCCACCGTCGTAGGAGCCGGTCCGGCTGGGCGCACCGGGGGCATCGGGAACGTCCTGCACCGAGATCGTGACGTCGCCCCAGACGTAGCGGTCGGGATCGTTCGTCGCGTCCGCCACCTGGTACTGCAGGTGCGCGTCGCCGGGCTTCGCGGTGGCTGCGACCGAGACCTGCAGGCGGGTGCGGTCACCGCTCGGGGTGACGGTGACACCGCTCGGCAGCCCGCCGGACAGTCCGCGGATGTTCACCACGCGCAGACGCTCACCCGGGAACGGGTTGGTCGGCTGGTCGTTCGTGAGCACGTCGATGGTGGTGGTCGCCCCGCGTTTGGTCACCGATCGGTCGGCGCCGGGCTGCACCACCGGTCGCGTGGAGGCGACGACACCGACGGTGACCGTCCCGGCACGCCCGGCGTTGGCGTCGTCGGCGACACCGATCCCGACGGACGCCGTCGTGTTTTTCTTCGCGGTGTCGGCGACCGAGATCGTGAGCTGCTGCTTCGCGATCGACGCGGTCGTCCCCGCTGCGGGCCGCCCGACGATCGAGTACCGGAGTTCCGGCAGGTCCTTCGGGTACGGGTAGTCGGTCAGCTTCGTGAGGTCGATCTTGCGGGTCTCCCCCGGCTGCATCTCGACCGAGGAGCCCGTGAACGCCGGCGGCTGGTTCGACCGGGGTGTCACCGTGATCGGCAGCACGAGTGTGGCGACGCGTCCCTTGCCGCCGTTCGCCGACGACCCGTCGGTCACCTCGAACGAGATCGACGCCCTGCCGTAGTAGAGCTTCGCCGACGTGAACTGCAGCGTCGACGAGTCCACCACGAGACTCTGCCCGTTGGCGTGGGTGGCCTTGACCGTGCCGCGGTCGGTGATCTTCGCGGTCTTGCCGTTCGCGGTGACGACGAAGTCCTGCAGCGGGATGCGGACGGTCGCCTCACTCTTCACCGTGACCGCGCCCGCGCTGCGGTTGATCTGGGGCAGGGCATCGTCGAAGCCCGGCACGTTGATGAAACCGTAGGACACGATGTCCGGATGGTCGATCCGAGCGACCGAGAACGGGATCACCTGCGAGTCGTCGGTCAACCGCACGGTGATGCGGCCGTCGTCGGTGGGCTTCGCCGTGTCGCCGTAGCCGGGGACGACGCCGACCCGCAGGTCGGCCGCGGTGCCCTCGGCGAAGAAGACGTTGTCGAGCACGTCGACGGTCACGCTCTGCCGGTGCAGGATGTCCTGCAGGTCGAGGGTGGTGTCGTCGACCTCGGGCCGGAGCGGCTGGGCGTCCGGGTCGACGGTCACCGTGAGGAAGGCCGTGCTCGATCCCCCGCTGGTGTTCGCGACGGTGTACAGGACCGCGAAGTCACCGCTCTTCGCCGACTTCGGGGGCGTGACGCGGATCTGCTGCTTGCGGAGGATCTTCGCGGTGACGTCCTCTGCCGTGGGCTCCGCCTGTGCGACGGTGAGCTGCCCACCCTCGGGGTCGGAGTCGTTCTGCAGGACGCGCACCGTGACCGAGCCGCCCGGCCGGATGGTGACGTGGTCGGCCTCGGCCACGGGGTTCGACGCCTGCTCGGCGCGCGGCGCGATGCCGACGCGCACGGTGCCGCTCGCACGGGCGCCGAGAGCGTCCACCACGGTGTAGGTGAACTCGTCGGTGCCGGCTGAGTAGTCGCCGGCCTCGTAGGTCAGGGCGTCCGCGGCTACGTCGGTGACCGATCCCTTGTCGGGGTTGGAACCCACGCCGACGAGCTGGACGGAGTCGCCGTCCGGGTCGATCCCGTTCAGGGGCACGCTGACCCGCACCGACGAACCGGCGACGACGCGCGCGGTGACGGTCTGCGGGACCGGCGGGTTGTTCGTGGCGGCGTCGCGCTCGCGCACCGAGATCGACACGGCGGCGTCGGCGTACTGGCCGTCGGGCCCGGCGACCCGGTAGACGGCGGTGTAGTTGCCCGGCGTCTTCGGGGCGAGGTACCGCAGGTGGTCACCGGAGACGAACAGCAGCCCGCCGTCGCCCGGCACGTTCTGCACCAGCTCGGGCTGCAGCGTCAGCGGCTCGCCTTCTGGCTGGGTGTCGTTGTCGAGCACGTCGATGTTCGCGACGTCGCCGACACGCACCGTGGAGCTGTCCGGTTGGGCGACCGGTGGCTGGATGCGGTCGGGCTTCGGGATCTCGACGACGGTGATCGTGCCAGGGGACGACGCCAGGCCGTTGGTCTCGGTGTACCCGAACGAGACCGGTCCGTCGAGCGGTGCCGTGAGGGTGACCCGGACCGTGTGCTGGTCGAGGATGCTCGCCTGCACGCCGCTGCCGCGTCCGGGGCCGTCGAGCGCCGTCACGAGCAGCACGCCGCCCGCCGGGTCGATGTCGGTCGCGGTGACGTCGGTGTCCTTCGAGGACAGGGTGTTGACGAACACCGTCTTCGGCGTGGTGATCGGCGCCGTCGACGCGTCCGGTGGCGCGAGGACGGTCACACGGACGATGCCGCTCGACGTCTTCACGCCGTCGGTCACCGTGTACTCGAGCTGGTGGTCGCCCGCCCGTTCACCCTGCACGCGGAACGTGCCGGCGTCGTAGCTCGGGGTGACGGTGAGGCCGGACGCCGAGGACACACTCGTCAGCGTCACGGTGCCGTTGCCGCCCCGCACGTGGTCGAGCGGCTCGACCGTGAACGCCTTGCCCGCGTAGCCGGACACGGGGAACGGATCGGCACGCAGCGGGACGGTGCCCTGCTTGGCCACCCGGACCGTCACGGCGCCCCGGCCGTCCGCGCGGCCGTCGCTCACGACCAGCTGCACGGACCGTTCGCCGGTCCGACCGCTGTCGTTCCGGAAGTCGAGCAGACCGTCGGGCGTGGTGGACACCCGGTCGCCGTTCGACGCCGTGGCCGACTCCAGGTACACCGGGTCGCCGTCCGGGTCGACCCAGTCGCCGAGGACGTTCGTCACGACGTGCCCGTTCTGGACGACGTCGGCAGAGGTGTCGCGCACCTGCCGCGGTGCTTCGTTCTGGCTGTCGGGGCGGACGGTGACCCGGACGGTCGCGGTGTCGGAGCCGCCGATGCCGTCGGTGATCGTGTACGGGAACGTCACGGTCCCGGTGGCGCGCGACGACAGCGTCACCTGGAGGCGTTGACCGTCGCCGACGATCGCGACGCGGCCGGCGGACTTCGAGATGGTGCCGACCTTGCTCACGATGATCGGGTCACCGTTCGGGTCGTAGTCGTTGAGCAGGACCGGGAGGCTCGTGGTGCGTCCCGGACGAGCGCCCAGTTCGTCGTCGACCGCGACCGGCGGCTTCTGGTCCTTGTCGACCTCGGGGTCGTCGTCGGAGACCTGCTCCCGTTGCTGCTGGTCGTCCCGCTTGATCAGGTCGGCCCAGTTGTCGATGAGCTGACCGCTCCGGTCGATGGCCCAGGAACGGCCGCTCGTCGGGTCGTTGGCGACGACGGTGTCGCCGTTGTGCAGGATCTGCAGTTCGCTCGTGCCGCCGGTGCTCGCCAGCCGCTGCAGCGCGTTGCCGTCGCAGGTGTCGATCGCCTGTCCGCCCGCCCATGCCGCGTAGGTGCACGATCCGTCGACGTAGGGCCGGGCGGCGCGTCCGGAGACCTGGAGCGCGGTGGCGTCCACGGCACCGGAGGCACTGACCCGGACCAGGCCCGCTGTGCCGGCGACGGTCACCTGGGCCGTCGTGTCCGACGAACGCTGCAGCGCCGGCGACGAGCCCACCCGGTCACCGAGCTCGACGGTGCGGCCGTCGACCGACAGGGCACCGCTCGTGCGGTCGAGCACGGCGAGGTGCCCGTCGAACGTCGCGACCTGGAAGTCGTCGCCGCGGTCCATCTTGACCTTCCACCGTTGGTCGACGGTGAGTGTCGTGCCGACGTCGACGAGCGATGCGGTCCCGGTCTTCGCGGAGTAGACCGCGACGTGCCCGTCGGAGGCGTCGAAGACGGTGTCGGCGCCGAGGGTCAGGTCGGCCTTGGCCGACGCGTCGAACTCGGCGAGGTCGCTCGCGGGTGTGGCCCAGAGCTCGCCCGTGTCGGCATTGCCGATGACCGCGGTGTCACCGGCGAAGAAGACATGTGGCGTCCCCGCCGGCAGGGTGATGGCGTCACCGACGGTGGCGTCGGCGACGTTGACCTGTGCGACGGTGCCCTTCGTCTCGTCGACGCTGTAGACGGTGGATCCACGCTGCAGCACCGAGAGGTCGTCGCTGGCCGTCTCGACCGCGGTGTTGAGCTGCAGGATGCCGGTGTTCGCCCGTCCGACGGCGCCGTACTCGGCAGAGGGCACCCACACGGTGCCGTCCCCGAGGTCGACGCGCTGCGTGTGGTACCCGGTGGACACGATGGCGGTGGTCGCGACGACGGCGGCGACGAGCACCGAGACGCCCGTCGTCACCGCGGCGGAGCGGTGCTTCGCGAGGAGGGCGCGGATCACCCGGCGCTCCCGATCGTCGCGCACTTCTGCGCACTCGCAGCGCCCGTCTTGCCGTCCCGGTTCACCGCGACGGCGATGCACTCCTCGTCGCCCCGGTCACCGGAGACGACGAAGGTCGTGCCGGTCTGCTGGCTCGAGGAGCCGTTCGACGAGATGACGTAGGTGTCGCCGCTGCGCAGGCCCGGGTCGGTCCAGCTGAACGACACCGACTGCGGGGACGTCTCGGCACGGAGTTCGGCGACGACGGGGATCGCCCCGGCGCCGAGTCGTCCGACGACGACGACCGTGGCGACGGCGAGGGCGGCGACCACGACGACGGTGAGGGAGGTCGCCCAGACCAGGGTCGAACGGCTCCGGCGGCGGCTCCGCGTCACGGAACCGGTGCGGTGCACCGTGCCGACGCTGTGGCCGCCGCCGGCCACGACACCGCCCTGCACGGCGCGTCGGGTCCGGCGGCGGCCACCGACACGGGTCGGCGGCTGCAGCTCACGGATCATCGTGCGGTCGCCGTGTGGGGTCGGTGTGGAGATCGCCCAGGCCTCGACCGCGACGTCGGCGGACGTCTGCGGGATGCCGAGCTCGGCCTCGACCTGCTGGAACCCGCGCACGAGCTCGATCACCGACGCCGGGCGCCCCTGCGGCTTGCGCGACAGTGCCGAGGCGAGCAGTCGCTCGAGCGAGGGCGGCACGTCGGTGCGTCCGGTGGGCTTCACCCCGCCCTTGTCGATCCGGTGCATCAGGTCGTTCGCACCGTTCTTGCCGCCACGGACCTCGAACGGGCTGCGCCCCGCCAGGAGCGAGTAGACGGTGGCAGCGAGCGAGTACACCTCGGACTGGATCGTGCCGCGCGACTCGTCGATCAGGACCTCGGGGGCCGACCACGGGATCGACATGCCGATCGGCTCGTCCGGGTCGGTGCCGCCGATGGTCGCGGCGATGCCGAAGTCGGAGAGCACGGGGTTGCCGTAGGCGGTCAGCAGGATGTTCGACGGCTTGATGTCGCGGTGCAGCACGCCCTCGCGGTGTGCGGTCTCGAGGGCGGATCCGATGCGGATGCCGATCGACAGCACCTCGGAGACCGGGATCGGTTCGCGACGGTACCGCTCGCTGAGCGACGACGAGCAGAGCTCCATCACGAGGTACGGGCGACCGTCCGCCGCGACGCTCGCCTGCAGGACGGTGAGGATCGACGGGTGCGTGCTCAGCCGTGCCATCAGGTTCGCCTCGGCCTGGAACATCTGCCGGACACGGTCGTCGACGACCTCGTCCAGCAGCACCTTGACCGCGACCTGGCGCCGGGGCATGTCCTGCTCGTAGAGGAAGACGTCGGCGAAGCCACCGGACCCGAGGACGTGCACGGGACTGAAACCGCCGATCACGGGCGGGTTGGACGGCAGGCGTCTCGCCATGGTCCTCTCCTCCCCCCGGCCGAGCGGCCAGCTCTCTCGACGTGGCCATGTCATTGTACGAAGCGTGGGTGACCGACATTCCGCACGTCGGTCCCCCACCGGTCGACGTGTTCCCCCAGTTCGGGGGCCAGCTAGTGCCGCGGCAGCGTGTCCTCGAGGTCACCGTCGTCCGGTGCGGCGTCGACCTGCAGCACCACCACGGTGACGTTGTCCCGGCCCCCGGCCACGACGGCGTCGCCGACCAGGCGCTCCGCCAGGTCCTGCGCGCCCGGCTCGCGTGCGGCGATCCGGGCGATGCCGGCGTCGCCGAGCTCCTTGGTCAGCCCGTCCGAGCAGACGATGTAGCGGTCACCGGCCCGCAGGGGCAGGGTCCACCAGTCCGGCGCCGGCGGCTCACCGAAGCCGACGGCTCGCGTGATGACGTTGCTGTCGGGGTGCTGTTCGGCGTCCTCGGCCCGCAACAGGCCGGCGTCCACCATCTCCTGCACCACCGAGTGGTCGACGGTGACGCGACGGAGCACGCCGTCCTCGATGCGGTAGGTACGCGAGTCGCCGACGTTGAACACGAGCGCCGCGGGCTGCCCGAGCGACGCCACGAGTGCGATCCCGGTGACCGTGGTACCTGCGCCGATGGCGTTGCCGCCGGCTGCACGCTCGATGTCGGCCGTCGCCAGGAGCAGGGCACGCTGGATGCCCTGCCGCGTGGTGAACGGTTCCGCGGTGACCTGTTCGAGCCGACGCACGACCGCGTCGCTGGCGCGGTCGCCTGCCAGGTGCCCGCCCATGCCGTCGGCGACGACGAAGAACGGCGCACCGACGATGTAGCTGTCCTCGTTGTGGTCACGCCGTCGACCGACGTCGGTCGCGGCTCCCCACGAGAGCGTCAGGGTGGCGCCGTCGGCACCGGGGACGTCGATGGCGTGCGCAGTGGCTGCTCGGCCGAGTTCGGTCACGTGTCAGGATCGCTCTCTGGTGGGTCGGGGCGTGCCGTGTGCTGTCTGATCGGAGGGCCACGGGAGAACCGGAGGCGCCCCCTCTGCCGTCGGTGCGACCCGGAGGTACGGCGAGAGGACCTCGATGGCGTTGCCGTCACCGATCTCGACTACCGTACCCGTCAGCGCGACGATCGACGCACCCGAAGCCATGCGGTAGGCGGGTGCACCGGCCGGGCGGACGACCGTCCCGTTGGTGGACCGGAGGTCCTGCACGACGACGGCCTCGCCCTCGGCGTGCATCCGCACGTGCGATGAGGACACCTGTCCGTACACCGACCGCACGGTCACGAGTTCGGGCTGCGGACCGCGGGTGACCCGCGGCAGCGACGGCCGTCGGCCGATGACCACCGGGTGGTCGAGCCGGAAGGTGCGGTCGCCGATGCGGATGGACGGCACGCGTGCCGTCGGCGCTGCGGGGACCGACGGCACGGTCGGGAGGCCCGGGGCAGCACCCACGGACGGGCCCGGCCCGGCGCCCGGTCGCGCTGGCAGCCGGACGACGGTGTCCTCCGGATCGGCGTCGTCAGCCGGCGCCGGCACCCGGACGGCGCCGTCGTGTCCGGGCCGGATGACGGTGTCGCCGAGGACCCCGTCGTCGGACGCGGACGCCGGGTCCGCTCCGGTGCCGGAACCGCCCGGTGCTGCGCCACGGATGACCGTGTCGCCGATGGCGTCGGCCGTCCGGTCACCGCCCGGCGATCGTCGGGGTCGCCGGATGACGGTGTCCTCGATGTCGTCGTCGCGCAACCGGAGCCCTCCCAGTGTGGTCTCCCCCACCGTAGACGATCCTGTCGACCCCAGGTCATCGCCGCTCCCACGACGGCCCACTGCCGGCGATGACCGAGCGCAGGACCAGCCCCGCGAGCGGGTCGTCCGCGCGGGTCTCGAGGGCGTAGCGTGCCCGGGTCTCCGCCCGTGCCCACGATCCGAGCGCCCAGGCGCACCACGCCCCGAGCGACAGGGCACCCGCAGCGCCCGACGAGCCGTCGAACGGGCCGTCCTGTGCCCGCCACAGCCGCCAGGCATCAGCACACCGATCCCCTGCGAGCCGGACCCTGGCACGGTCGGGCGCTGGGCCGAACCCGTGGAGCGCCGGCGGCGTCGGATCGGCGAAGGGGTCGAACACGCGGATCGACCGGGGATCCGGTGCGCCCTGTGCCGCGATGAAGGGGACCAGGGCCATCCGGGGCGCGAGCGCGCCGCACGCTGTCACCACGGCCGTCGCAGCGGCCGTCGACAGGTCGGCACGACCGGGCGCGACCAGCGCGGCCGCCGCGGCGGGGAGGGTGACCGCAGCGGCGATCTCGCGAGGGTAACGGACTGCGGAACCGGGGTCGGACTGTGCCGTGAGAGGGATCATGCACGTCATCGAAACGTGCTGCGGGCCTCCAGGCAGGGGCGCCCCGGCCATCTGTGGACCGGAGCGCCACTGACGACGCTTGTGGAGGACGGACCGGGCGGGTCCCGCTCAGGCCGTGACGGGCTCCAGGCTCTCGGCGACCAGATCCCAGCCGCCCTCGTTCGGTTCGACGACGACACCGTGCGCAGCAGCCCACTCGACCAGGTCGCCCATGCTGCCGATGCTCGCACCGGTGCGGGCGAGCAGCGCCACCAGGCGACCCTTCGCCGTCTTGTTCCAGTGGTTCAGGGCTCGACGACGGCCGGAGCCGTCGACGCTCACCACCCGTGGTGCCACCGCTCCGGGCACGGGGCCGAGCTGCCGGTACCCCTCGGACCGCAGGTCGAGCACCAGGCCGTCCGCACGGGTCAGCAGGGAACGGGTCGACACCGCCGGCCAGTGCGCGGCCAACCGGATCGAACCGAGCCGCGAGTCGTGCGACAGCCGGTACGCCGGGATCGGGTCCCCCGCACCGATCGGCCCGAACATCGCGGACTGCACGATCACGTGCTCCGCCCACCACTCCCGGGTCGCAGCGTCCGCGTCCTGGGCGCCCAACGGGTCGTACAGGACCCCCGTGTACCGCTCGATCGCAGGCATGGTGCCCGAGGTCTCGAGCTCGAGGTTCCGGAGACGCTCGGCGATCGACTTCGGACCGAGCTTGAGTGCCGTCCTGGCCGCGGACTCCTCGGAACTGACGAAGCGGGCCGCGGTGATCACCGCGGCCCGCTCATCGGCCAGTTCCGGGAACGAGAGCGCACGCAGATCGAGCGTGCGACTCATGTCCCCGCCCTCCCGCTTCGTCTCCGAAGGCGGGAGCAGGACGGTCAGTCCGGTCAGGACGCCAGCGCGGCCTGCCGCGCGACGATCGTCACCGTGTCGTGCTCGACCGACAGGAAGCCGTCCTCGGCGTCGACCGCGACGGTCGACCCATCGGCCCGCGTGATGCGGACCTGACCCTGCGCCAGGATCGCGAGCATCGGCTCGTGTCCGGCGAGGATGCCGATCTGGCCCTCTGTCGTCCGTGCGACGACCATGGTGGTGTCGCCCGACCAGACCTCACGGTCAGCCGAGACGACGCTCACGTTGAGACCCGCCATGTCAGCGGTTCTCCTTCTGGATCTGCGCCCACTTCTCTTCCACGTCGTTGATGCCACCGACGTTGAAGAACGCCTGGGTCGCAACGTGGTCGAACTCGCCGTCGGCGATGGCACGGAAGGACTCGATGGTGTCCTTGAGGGGCACCGTGGAGCCCTCGACACCCGTGAACTTCTTCGCCATGTAGGTGTTCTGCGAGAGGAACTGCTGGATACGACGAGCGCGCTCGACGGTGATCTTGTCCTCTTCGGAGAGCTCGTCGACACCGAGGATGGCGATGATCTCCTGCAGTTCCTTGTTCTTCTGGAGGATCTGCTTGACGCGCGTGGCCGTCTCGTAGTGGTCGGCACCCAGGTAACGCGGGTCCATGATGCGCGACGTCGACGCCAGCGGGTCGATCGCGGGGTACAGACCCTGCGACGCGATCTCACGGGAGAGCTCGGTCGTCGCGTCGAGGTGCGCGAACGTGGTGGCCGGAGCCGGGTCGGTGTAGTCGTCAGCCGGCACGTAGATCGCCTGCAGCGAGGTGATCGAGTGACCACGCGTCGAGGTGATGCGCTCCTGGAGCACACCCATCTCGTCGGCGAGGTTGGGCTGGTAGCCCACGGCGGACGGCATGCGACCGAGCAGCGTCGAGACCTCGGAGCCGGCCTGCGTGAAGCGGAAGATGTTGTCGATGAAGAGGAGCACGTCCTGCTTCTGGACATCGCGGAAGTACTCCGCCATCGTCAGCGCCGACAGGGCCACGCGGAGACGCGTTCCCGGCGGCTCGTCCATCTGGCCGAACACGAGGGCCGTCTTGTCGAAGACACCCGCCTCTTCCATCTCACCGATGAGGTCGTTGCCCTCACGGGTGCGCTCACCGACACCGGCGAACACCGACACACCGCCGTGGTCCTGCGCGACGCGCTGGATCATCTCCTGGATGAGGACGGTCTTGCCGACGCCCGCACCACCGAAGAGGCCGATCTTGCCACCCTGCACGTACGGGGTGAGGAGGTCGATGGACTTGATGCCGGTCTCGAACATCGAGGTCTTGGACTCGAGCTGGTCGAAGGCCGGGGCCTTGCGGTGGATCGGCCAGCGCTCGGTGATCTCGAGCTTCTCGTCCGTGTTGAGCACGTTGCCGAGGACGTCGAAGACCTTGCCCTTGGTGACGTCGCCGACGGGGACCGAGATCGGAGCGCCCGAGTCACGGACCTCCTGGCCACGGACCAGGCCGTCGGTCGGCTTCAGGGAGATGGCACGAACGAGGTCGTCGCCGAGGTGCTGCGCGACCTCGAGGCCGATCTCCTGCGACGAGTCACCGATGGTGATGGTCGTGAACAGGAGGTTGTACATCTCCGGGATTGCGTCGTGGGGGAACTCGATGTCGACGACGGGGCCCGTGACGCGGGCGATCCGGCCGACACCGGGCGCCGACGACGTCTCGACCGCGGTGGTTGCGGTGTCGGTCATGGCTGGTGCCTTCCTGAGGGTGGGTATCTGTCCGCGAACGACGCGGACTACTTCTTCTTCGACGAGAGGGCGTCGGCGCCGCCGACGATCTCGGAGATCTGCTGGGTGATCTCCGCCTGACGCGCGTTGTTCGCGAGTCGGGTGAAGTCACGGATCAGCGAGTCGGCGTTGTCGCTGGCCGCCTTCATCGCCTTCTGCCGTGCGGCGTGCTCGGAAGCAGCCGACTGCAGCATGGCGTTGAAGATGCGGCTCTCGATGTAGACCGGGAGCAGCGAGTCGAGCACCGCGTCGGCGTCCGGCTCGAACTCGTAGAGCGGCAGGGGCTCGTTGCCCTCGGGCTCATCGATGCCCTCGACGACCTCGAGGGGCAGCAGGCGAACGACCTGGGGCTCCTGGGTCGCCAGGCTGATGAACCGGTTGAACACGATGTGGATCTCGTCCACGCCGCCCGCAGCGGTGTCCTGGAGGAACTTCGCCACGACGGCGTCGCCGATCTCCTTGGCCGTCGAGAACTCCGGCTGGTCGGTGTTGCCGACCCACTGCTGCTCGGACGGACGCTCACGGAACGCGAAGTACCCGACGGACTTGCGACCGACCAGGTAGTAGACGACGTCCTTGCCCTCGCTGCGGAGCAGGGAGGCGAGCTCCTCGCCCTGCTTGAGGACGTTCGTGCTGAACGCACCGTTCAGGCCGCGGTCCGAGGTGAAGAGCACGACGGCTGCACGGGTCGACGACTCCGGCTCGGTGGTCAGCACGTGGTCGACGTTCGAGAACGTCGCCACGGCCGACACCGCACGCGTGACGGCCCGCGAGTACGGACCGGACGCAGCCATACGGGCCTGCGCCTTCTGGATCCGCGACGCCGAGATCAGCTCCATCGCGCGGGTGACCTTCTTCGTGGTCTTCGCCGACTTGATCCGCTGGCGGTAGACCCGGACCTGCGCTGCCATCTAGCGACGACCCTTGACGATCTGCTCCTGGTCGACGTCCTCGGCCTCGGCCGCGTCGAACTGCTCGGAGCCGAGGGTCTTGCCGTCGCTCGTCTGGAAGCTCTTCGTGAACTCGTCGATCTGCTTGTCCATCTCGGCGACGGTGTCGTCGCTGAGCTGGTTCGTCTCGCGCAGGGTCGTGAGCACGTCGGAGTTGCGACGCAGGTGGTCGAGCAGCTCGGACTCGAAGCGGAGCACGTCCGGCACCGGGACGGTGTCGAGCTTGCCGTTCGTGCCGGCCCAGATCGAGACGACCTGCTCCTCGACCGGGTACGGCGAGTACTGCGGCTGCTTGAGGAGCTCGGTCAGACGTGCACCGCGCTCCAGCTGACGACGCGACGCCTGGTCGAGGTCGGACGCGAACATCGCGAACGCCTCGAGCGAGCGGTACTGCGCCAGCTCGAGCTTCAGCGTGCCGGACACCTTCTTGATCGACTTCACCTGGGCGTCACCACCGACGCGGGACACCGAGATGCCCACGTCGACGGCCGGACGCTGGTTCGCGTTGAAGAGGTCCGACTGCAGGAAGATCTGGCCGTCGGTGATGGAGATGACGTTGGTCGGGATGTACGCCGAGACGTCGTTCGCCTTGGTCTCGATGATCGGGAGACCCGTCATCGAGCCCGCGCCGAGCTCGTCGGACAGCTTCGCGCAACGCTCCAGCAGACGGGAGTGCAGGTAGAAGACGTCACCCGGGTAGGCCTCGCGGCCCGGCGGACGACGCAGCAGGAGCGACACCGCACGGTAGGCCTCGGCCTGCTTCGACAGGTCATCGAAGATGATGAGGACGTGCTTGCCCTGGTACATCCAGTGCTGGCCGATGGCCGAACCGGTGTACGGGGCGAGGTACTTGAAGCCGGCCGGGTCGGAGGCCGGGGCGGCGACGATGGTGGTGTACTCCATCGCACCGGCGTCCTCGAGCGCACCCTTGACGGAGGCGATCGTGGAGCCCTTCTGGCCGATGGCGACGTAGATGCAGCGGACCTGCTTGTCCTCGTCGCCGGACTCCCAGTTGGCCTTCTGGTTGATGATCGTGTCGATCGCGATGGCCGTCTTGCCGGTCTGGCGGTCGCCGATGATCAGCTGACGCTGACCACGGCCGACGGGGATCATCGCGTCGATGGCCTTGATGCCGGTCTGCAGCGGCTGGTGGACCGACTTGCGGGCCATGACGCCGGGGGCCTGCAGCTCGAGGGCACGACGGCCTTCGGCTGCGATCTCGCCGAGACCGTCGATCGGGGCGCCGAGCGGGTCGACGACGCGACCGAGGAAGGCGTCGCCGACGGGGGCGGAGAGGACCTCACCCGTGCGGGTGACCTCCATGCCCTCTTCGATGCCGCCGAACTCGCCGAGCACGATGGCGCCGATCGAGTCCTCATCGAGGTTCTGCGCCAGGCCGAGCGTGCCGTCCGCGAAGCGGATGAGCTCGTTCGCCATGACGCCGGGGAGACCCTCGACGTGGGCGATGCCGTCACCGGCGTCGGTGACGTGCCCGACCTCGGCCGTGGAGGCCTTCGTCGGCTCGTAGTTCGAGACGAAGTCCTTCAGGGCATCACGGATCTCATCGGGGCTGATGGTGATGTCTGCCATGGGATTTTCCTTGTGGTTTTCCGGGGCCCTTCGGCTCCGAGAGGGTGACGCTGCCGAACTCGGCAGTTCCCGTTGTGGACTTGGGGAGGAGCGGCTTCGACCGTACGCCTAGCCGGCGAGCTGGAGCCGGAGCTCCGAGAGTCGCGTGGACACGGTGCCGTCGATGACGTCGCCGCCGATCTGCACCCGGACCCCGCCGACGACCGTGGGGTCGACGACCTGGTTGATGCTGATGTCCTTGCCGTACCGCTCGGATAGACCGCGCGTGACGCGGGCCGACTGGGCGGGGGTCAGGTGCGTCGCCGTGACGACCGTCGCGACGAGCTTGCCGGCCTGCTCGGCCACGATGCGCGATGCGTCGCGGACGATCTCACCGATGCGACGACCACGGGGCTGCTGCACCAGGGACGACACGATGATGACCGTCTGCTCCGACGCCTTGGCACCGAGGAGCCGCTCGACGAGCGCGCCCTTCTGCTCGGGGCTGCCGAGCTTGGTGCCGAGCGCCAGCTCGAGTCCGGCGTCCGAACGGACGGCGGTCTCGAAGGCGAACAACTCCGACTCGATCGACGAGTCCGGACCCGCGGTGGCGGCGACGGCGCGGATGCCCGCGTCCTCGATGCCGGCGAGCAGGTCCTGCTGCGAGGACCAGCGCGAGCCGGCCACCGCGGTCAGGACCGCACGCGTCGCGTCCGACTGTCCGGCGAAGACACGGTCGATGAGGACCTTCTTGCCGGCCGCGTCGGCCGTGGGGTCGGACAGCAGCCCGAGCAGCTGCGGCGCACCGGCGATCGCACGCCCGGAGGCGAGGATCTCGGCACCCGCGACCAGGCCGGCGCTCGGACCGAGGTCCGAGAGCACCGCCCTGGTGGACGCGAGTGCTTCTCTGGTAGCGCTGCGCATGCTCAGTGCTCCCCCGTCTTCGTGGCCTGCGAGGCCTCGAGGTCGGCGAGGAAGCGGTCGACCACTGCGGTGGACTTGGCGTCGTCCTTGAGGGACTCACCGATCACGCCGGACGCGAGGTCCAGCGCGAGGGTGCCAACTTCGGACCGGAGTGCCTGGACGGCGCTCTGGCGCTCGGCCTCGATCTGCGCCTGGGCGTTGGCCGTGATGCGTGCTGCATCGGCGGTCGCCTGCTCGCGGACTTCGTTGCCGATCGCCGTGGCGTCGGCGCGGGCCTGCTCACGGATGCGCGATGCCTCGGCACGTGCATCAGCGAGCTGCTTGTTGTACTCCTCGAGCGCAGCAGCGGCCTGCTCCTGAGCGGCCTCGGCCTTCTTGATGCCGCCCTCGATGGCCTCGGTGCGCTCATCGAGCATCTTCGTGATGCGCGGCGTGACGACACGCCACATCACCAGGAAGATGATGACGAAGGCAAGCGCCGACCAGACGACGTCGTACAACGGCGGGATCAGCGGGTTGTGCGTCTCCTCCGCCGCGATGATGAGTGCGTTGTGCATCGAGGAGCCTTAGTTGGTGCCGGTGAAGATGAAGTACGTGGCGATACCGATGAAGGCCAGGGCCTCGGTGAAGGCGATACCGATGTACATGAGGGTCGTCAGGCGGCCCTGGAGCTCGGGCTGGCGAGCGACGGACTCGATCGTCTTACCGACGACGATGCCGACGCCGATGGCCGGGCCGATCGCTGCGAGGCCGTAGCCAACCGTCGCGATGTTGCCGTTGATCTCCGCGAGAACGGTCGTTGCGTCCACGTGTTTTCCTTTCGAGGTGCGGGTCCGACGGTCGTCGGTCCCGTAGGGGGTCAGTGAGGAATCAGTGCTCGTCAGCCAGCGCCAGCTGGATGTAGACGGCGGTGAGGAGCATGAAGACGTAGGCCTGCAGCAGCGCGACGAGGACCTCGAAGAAGCTGAACGCGATGCCGAACGCGATGGTCCCGACGCCGAAGGCCTTGAAGCCGAGCGAAGCGTCGAAGAAGAAGAACTGCGTGGCCGAGAAGAACAGCACGAGGAGCAGGTGCCCCACGACCATGTTCATCAGGAGTCGCAGCGTCAGGGTGACGGGACGGAGCACGAAGGTCGAGACGAGCTCGATCGGCGTCACGATGATGTAGAGGAACCACGGCACACCGGGCGGGAAGAGCGAGTTCCGGAGGAACGTGCCCGGGTGCTTGCGGAGACCGGCGTAGATGAACGCGACGTACGCGACGATCGCCAGGATCATCGGCATCGCGATGCGACTGGTCCCGCCGAGGTTCATGAACGGCACCAGACCGGTCAGGTTCATGAACAGCACGCCGAAGAAGATCGTCGCCAGGAGCGGCAGGAAGCGCTTGCCGTCCTTCTCGCCGAGGTTGTCGAAGGTGTTGCGGCGGACGACGTCGAACGCGTACTCGATGAACGCCTGACCGCGGTTCGGCACGAGCTTCAGTGCACGGGTACCCACGAACGCGAACACCAGGAGCACGGCGACGGCGAAGAATCGGATGAGGACGAGCCGATCGATCTCGAACGGCGTCCCTGCCCACAGAAGAGCATCGGGGAAGAACTCGTTGATCGACGGACCATGGAACTCGGCGGCCTTGCTGCTCCCCGCCGCGACGGTGTCAACCGCAGCGGAGAGGGACAGGGGAAGAGCGTGGGATAGCAGCGCTGTCTCCTGTGTCGGCGCGCGCACATCATGGCACGCGATGGTGGACGTTGTGGAGGCTCGCCCGCCCCGAGCGAAAGGCTCCGGTAGCGGACTTCGAGAAGCCTATCAGGTGCGAGAGGCTTCCCGGCTTCTCAGACGCGGGGGGTCGGGTTCCCAGCGTCCGCGGAGTCGTCGAGACCGTCGCCCGGCAGCCGGACGTCGATCGGGGTGCGGGCCTTCGCGACCGCGACGACGTCGATCACCAAGGAGCCGACGACCCCCGCGATGATCACGATCGCCAGCACCGGGAAGTCGACCCAGTCGCGGTCCCTGAGCAGGACCAGCAGCACGATGAAGACGATGAACTTCAGCAGCCAGGTGCCCATCACGATCCCGAAGAACGCACCCGAGATCATCTGGCCCTTCGACACCCGCAGCGCGACGAGGACACTGACCGCGGTGAGGCCGAGGAACACGACGCTCAGCACCGCGCCGAGCAGTCCCCCGACCAGCCCGGGGCCGTCCGCGACGAGGAACCCGATGAGTCCGCCGACGACCGCCAGGGCGACGGCGAGGACCGCTCCCCAGGTGATGATGCGGCGGAACACCGGCCGGACGTGGTCGAGCGCGTTCGGTGCGGTCACGTGATGTCTCCAGGGATCGTGCGGTCGTTGGCGGCCCGGTCGAGCGGGTCGAGGCTGGCGTCCACCACGGCGGCGGAGCGGTTCGCGGTCTGCGCGGCGATCTCGGCGCGCTTCCGGCCGAGCGGCGCGAACGTCGCGACGGCGCAGACGGTGAAGCCGACGGACACGAAGACGACGACCCAGTACCAGTCCACGAAGAGGAACAGCAGGCACCCGAAGGCGACGGTCGCGGTCCAGGCGTAGAAGATCAGCACCGCGTGGAAGTGCGAGTGCCCCATGTCGAGCAGGCGGTGGTGCAGGTGCTTCCGGTCGGCCGAGAACGGCGACTTCCCCGCGCTGAGCCGTCGGGTGACCGCGAGCCCGAAGTCCAGGATCGGGACGATCAGGATCGCGAACGGCAGCAGGATCGGGATGAACGCCGGCAGCAGCGCCTGGCGTGTCTGGACCGCCGCCGGGTCGATGTTGCCCGTGACCGAGACCGCGCTCGTGGCCATCAGGAACCCGACGAGCAGCGCGCCGGCATCCCCCATGAAGAGCTTCGCGGGGTGCCAGTTCAGGATGAGGAAGCCGAAGCAGGCCCCGACGAGGACCGCGGTGAGCAGCGACGGCAGGTTGAAGAAGAACTCGGTCTGCACGACCACGCGGTTGATGAAGAACGTGTAGAGGAAGAACACGCCGCCGGCGATGATCGCGACACCGGCCACCAGCCCGTCGAGCCCGTCGATGAAGTTCACCGCGTTCATCACGAGCACCACCGCCAGCACGGTGAAGATCAGGCTCATGTACGACGAGCCGACGCCCAGCGTGTTGCCGATCGGCAGCGACACGATCGCGACGCCCTGCCAGGCGAGGATGCCCGCCGCGATGATCTGCCCGGCGAGCTTCGTCATCCAGTCGAGGTCCCAGATGTCGTCCGCGACGCCGAGGACCACGATGATCGTCGCTCCCCCGAGCACCGCGAGCACACGGCCCGGCTCGGAGAACACCAACCGGAAGTAGTCGGTCCCCGCGATCGACGGGAACAGGAACCAGGCCGCCAGCAGCGAGACGATGACGCCGATGTACATCGCGATGCCGCCGAGCCGCGGCGTCGGGGTGCGGTGCACGTCCCGCTCGCGGACCTGCGGGTACCACTTGTACTTCAGCCCGAGCTTCCAGACGATCAGGCTCATCACGAAGCTCACGACCGCGGCGATGGCCCCCGCGAGCAGGTAGTACTTCATGTGACGAGGTCGGCTCCGACGACCCGGATGATCTCCTCGTCGGGGATCACCCCGTGCCGGACGATGCGGAGCTTCCCGCCGTCCGACAGCCCGGTGGCGTCGACGATGGTCGACCCCGTGCTGGCCTCGAAGCCGTCGTGCACCTCGATCGGCCCGCCGTCCAGGTAGATCGCGACGCTGTCACCGAGCATGCGTTCGGCGGCGTCGACGTCCATCGCGGCCGGGTCGCCCGTGGAGTTCGCGGACGAGACCGCCAGGGGCCCGACCTCCTGCAAGAGCTCGAGGGCGATCCGTGAGTCCGGCATCCGCAGGGCGACCGTGCCCCGCGTCTCGCCGAGGTCCCAGTCGAGCGACGGCTGGGCATGCAGGATGACGGTCAGCCCGCCGGGCCAGAACTCGGCCACCAGGTCGCGCACCGGCTGCGGGACGTCGCTGGCGAGTGCGTCGAGCGTGGGCGGACCGGGGATGAGCACGGGCGGCGGGGACTGCCGTGTGCGGCCCTTCGCGTCGAGCAGCCGCTGCACGGCGGTCGCGCTGAAGGCGTCCGCGGCGAGGCCGTAGACGGTGTCGGTGGGGACCACGACGAGCTCTCCGCGTCCGAGGGCGGCGCGTGCGAGCCGCATCCCGGTCAGGAGCCCGTCGGAGTCGGTGCAGTCGTATCGGGATGCCATGACTCGACGATGATAGTGCGACACAATGGTGGACATCGTGAACGAGACGCCTGCACCCCCGCTCCTGTTCCTCTTCGACATGGACGACGTCCTGGTCCGGTACGACTGGAAGGTGCGCATGGCCGCACTCTCCGAGTTCACCGGACACGCGTTCCAGGAGCTCCGACGCCGCTGGTGGGACTGCGGTCACGAGATGCGCGCCGAGGCCGGTGGGTTCGCGGACGGCGACGAGTACCTCGCTGCGTTCGAGCGCGCGATGGAGTGCGACGTCCCCGAGGCCGACTGGGCCCGGATCCGCGGCGCCGCGATGACCGAGCTGCCGGAACGCATCGAGGCGGTCCGGATCGCGAGCGAGCACGGGCGTGTCGGGCTGCTCACCAACAACGGTCCGCTCGCCGGCCGGTGGATCCACGAGTGGGCACCGTCCCTGCCCGAGGTCTTCGGCGAGCACCTCGACACGACGAGCAACTTCGGCGCCCGGAAGCCCGAGCCCGAGGTCTTCCAGCGCGCGATCGCCCACCACGGGGTCCCCGCGGAGCGCACCTTCTTCGCCGACGACATGCCCGAGAACATCGCCGGTGCGCGGAGCGTCGGCATCCACGCGGTGCTGGTCGAGCACGACACCGACCTTCGCGAGCACGTCCGCGCCTTCGTCGCGGCGCAGCGCGAGACCTCCCCCGTCGCCTGACGAGCGCTCACACCCGCCGACACGCCGTCGTCTTGTCAGGACGCCGCCAGACACCGCGGCGTCTCGCGCACATCGCGGCGTCTCACCGACACGACGGCGTCTCACCGCAGCCGACGGCGGGCGAGGACGGCCTGGAGGCGCGGCTCACCCCGCCTAGCGCGTCGCGGTGGTCATGCGGTCGCGACCCGTCAGGTCGACGTGCGTCTCCGGGGTGCGGAACCCCCGGCCCGCCAGGACCTGCCGGACGCCGGCGCCCTGCGGCTCGGCGTGCTCGATGACCAGTGCTCCCCCGGGCACCAGCAACCGCCAGGCCGTCTCGGCGAGGGCGCGCACGGCGTCGAGGCCGTCCGGCCCACCGTAGAGCGCCATCGCCGGGTCGTGGTCGCGGACCTCGGGGTCGACCGGGATCGCGTCGTCCGGCACGTACGGCGGGTTCGACACGACGACGGAGACGGTGCCGTCGAGTTCCGGCAGCGCGTCGGCGAGGTCGCCCTCGACGAGCCGCACGGTCCCGCCGTGGGCGTCGACGTTGCACCGGGTCCAGGGCAGCGCCTCGGGCGACCGCTCGACGGCGTAGACCACGGCGTTCGGCACCTCGGTGTCCATCGCGATCGCGATCGCACCGCTTCCGGAGCCCAGGTCGACGGCGATCGGCTCGGGCACGGCGGTCGCGCGGAGGGCGTCGATGCCGAACTGCACGACGCCCTCGGTCTCCGGACGGGGCACGAACACGCCCGGTCCGACCGCCAGGGTGAGCGCACGGAAGTACGCCTGCCCGGTGATGTGCTGCAGCGGCTCACGGGTGGCGCGGCGGGCGACCGCGTGCCGGAAGCGCTCGACGTGCTCCGGGGCGATGCCGCCGCCGATCAGCGCCCGGGCCTGGACAGCACCGCGCGAGGTGTCGGTCGCCCAGGCGAGCAGCAGCTCGGCGTCGACCCGGGGCGTGGGGACGCCGACGGCGACGAGCGCCGCGGTCGCCTGCTCGAGCAGGCGATCCGCGGCGAACGTGCGGGACCCGTCGGAGCCGCCGCGGGCCTCCAGTCCGGTCACGCCGATCAGGCGTCCTGGTCGCCGATGGCGGCCAGCCGTGCCTCTTCGTCCGCCTGGATGGCGGACTGGATGACGGGCTCGAGGGCACCGTTCATCACGCGGTCGAGGTCGTACGCCTTGTAGCCGGTGCGGTGGTCCGCGATCCGGTTCTCCGGGAAGTTGTACGTGCGGATGCGCTCCGAACGGTCCATCCCGCGGATCTGCGACTTGCGCGCGTCCGAGGCGATCGCGTCGAGCTCCTCCTGCTGGCGCGCGAGGATGCGTGCACGGAGCACGCGCATGCCGGCCTCACGGTTCTGCAGCTGCGACTTCTCGTTCTGCATCGCCACCGTGATGCCCGTGGGCAGGTGGGTGATGCGGACCGCGGAGTCCGTCGTGTTGACGGACTGGCCGCCCGGACCGGAGGACCGGTAGACGTCGATCTTCAGGTCGTTCTGGTTGATCTGGACCTCTTCGGGCTCGTCCACCTCGGGGAACACCAGCACGCCGGTGGTCGAGGTGTGGATGCGCCCCTGCGACTCGGTCTGCGGCACACGCTGGACGCGGTGCACACCGCCCTCGTACTTCAGGTGTGCCCAGACGCCCTGGGACGGGTCGGTCGTGTTCGACTTGATCGCGACCTGGACGTCCTTGTAGCCACCCAGGTCGGACTCGGTGCGCTCGAGGAGCTCGACCTTCCAGCCCTTGGTCTCGGCGTAGTGCGAGTACATGCGCAGGAGGTCGGCCGCGAACAGCGCCGATTCCTCGCCGCCCTCGCCGCCCTTGATCTCCATGATGACGTCGCGGCCGTCGTCCGGGTCGCGCGGGATGAGCAGCCGCCGGAGACGCTCCTGGCGCTCCGACAGCTGCTCCTCGAGCCCGGGGACCTCGTCCGCGAACGCCGCGTCCTCACGCGCGAGTTCCTGGGCGGCGGCGAGGTCGTCCCCCGCCGCCTGCCAGGCCTCGTACGCGGACTTGATCTGGTTGAGCTCGGCGTACCGCCGGTTCACCTTCTTCGCCCGGGCCGCATCGGCGTGGAGCGCGGGGTCCGACAGCTGCTGCGTCAGGTCCTCGTGTTCCGCCAGCAGCCCCGCTACCGACTCGAACACGCGTTACTCCTGGTGGCCGTTGTGGTGGGCGCCGGTCGAGGGGACCGACTTCTGCACCTGCACCAGGAACTCGACGTTCGACTGCGTCTCCTTGAGGTTCCGCAGCACGATCTCGAGGGCCTGCTGCGGGTCGAGCCCGGCGAGGGCCCGGCGCAGACGCCAGGTGATCTTGACCTCGTCCGCGGAGAGCAGCTGCTCCTCGCGACGGGTACCAGAGGCGTTCACGTCGACCGCGGGGAAGATCCGCTTGTCGGCGAGGTGACGGTTCAGGCGGAGCTCCATGTTGCCGGTGCCCTTGAACTCCTCGAAGATGACCTCGTCCATCTTGGAGCCGGTCTCGACGAGCGCGGTCGCGAGGATGGTCAGCGAGCCGCCGTCCTCGATGTTGCGCGCGGCGCCGAAGAAGCGCTTCGGCGGGTAGAGCGCCGCCGAGTCGACGCCACCGGAGAGCACGCGGCCCGACGGCGGGGTCGACAGGTTGTACGCACGGCCCAGGCGCGTGATCGAGTCGAGCAGCAGCACGACGTCGTGGCCCAGCTCCACCAGGCGCTTCGCACGCTCGATGGCGAGCTCGGCGACGGTGGTGTGGTCCTCGGCGGGACGGTCGAAGGTCGAGGCGATGACCTCGCCCTTCACCGTGCGCTGCATGTCGGTGACCTCTTCGGGCCGCTCGTCGACGAGGACGACCATCAGGTGCGCCTCGGGGTTGTTCTTGGCGACGGCGTTCGCGATGGCCTGCAGCACGACGGTCTTGCCGGCCTTCGGCGGGGACACGATGAGACCGCGCTGGCCCTTGCCGATCGGCGACACGAGGTCGATGATGCGGGTCGACAGCTTGCCCGGCTCCGTCTCGAGGCGCAGGCGCTCGTTCGGGTACAGCGGGGTGAGGTCGTTGAAGTCGACACGGGCCGCGGCCTCGTCGGCGGACTGGCCGTTGATCGACTCGACGGCCACGAGCGCGTTGTACTTCTGACGGCTCTGCTGCTCGCCGTCACGCGGCTGCTTGATCGAACCGACGACGGCGTCGCCCTTGCGCAGGTGGTACTTCTTCACCTGGCCGAGGGAGACGTAGACGTCGCTCGGGCCCGGCAGGTAGCCGGTGGTGCGGACGAACGCGTAGTTGTCGAGGACGTCGAGGATGCCCGCGATCGGGATCAGGACGTCGTCCTCGTTGACCTCGGGCTCGAAGTCGTCGTTCTGGCCGCCACGGCCGCGCTTGCGGTCGCGCTGGCGACGGCTGCGGCCGCTCTCGGCCTCGTCGGCGTGCTGTTGCTGTTGCTGCTTCTGCTGGCCGCTGGTCTGCTGCTTCTGCTGACCGGCGTTCTGCTGCTTCTGGTCGGACTTGTCGTCCTGCTTGGCGTCGGCCTGCTTCGGCTGGTCGTTCTGCTTGCCGTTCTGCTGCTCGCCGCCGTTCTGCTTCTGCTGGTTCTGCTGGCCGCCGTTCTGCTGGCCGTTCTGCTGGCCGTTCTGGTCGGCGCCGTTCTGCTTCTGCTGGCCGCCGTTCTGGCCACCGTTCTGCTGGTCGGCGCCGTTCTGCTGCTCGCCGTTCTCGGCGTTCTGCCCACGGCCACGACCGCGACCACGGCTGCGACGACCGCGGCGCGAGCCGCCCTCGCCCTGCTCGGAGTTCTGGTCGCCCTGGTCGTTCTGGTCGCCGGACTCGTTCTGGTCCTGGTCGGCCTGCACGGCGGACGTCGGGGCCTGCTGGCTCTGCTGGCCCTGCTGCTGGGCAGCCTGGTTCGGCTGCTCGGCCTCGGCCGGTGCCGACGCCTGCTCGCCCTGCTCGGCGCCACGCTGCTCGGTGCGCTGCTCGGCGTTCCGCTGGCCACGGCCGCGGCGCTGCGAGCCGGACTGCGCGGCTTCCTGCGCGTCCTTCTCGGCGCGGACCTGGTCGAGCCCGGCGAGGAGGTCCTCGGTGCCGGTCTGACCGTGGTTGGTGTGCTCGGCGGCCGAGGTCGGTGCGGCGTTCACGGTGCCACCGGACGACGCACGGCGCGAACGACGGGCACGGCTCGGGGCTGCCGACTCGGCGGGTGCCTCGGAGTCGGCGACGGGGGCCTCGGCAGCGGGCTGCGCGGGCGTCTCGGCGGGTTCCGGCAGGGTCGGCTGCTCGGTGGCGGCCGGCTCGGCGGGGGTCTCGGGGACGACGGCGGCCGGGGCGGCCGGCGTCTCGTCGACGGGGCGCTTGTCCTCGATGGAGGCGATCAGGTCGCCCTTGCGGAGCTTGGAGAGCCCGGTGATGCCGAGCGAGGAGGCGATGCGCTGGAGCTCCGGAAGACGGAGGGCACGCAGGTCGCTGGGGATCTCCACCTGGGCGGAGTTGTTGTCGGTCAAGGTCGGTGTTTCCTTTCGAACCGCAGAACGCGGAGAGTTTCCACCGTCCCGGATGCAGTGAGCATCGACCGCCGTTCAGACGACGGATCGGGATTCGGTGATCAGAAAGAGATGCACACTCGCGCACCGGACCCTGCGACGTCGTAGGAGCTGTCCTGGAGGACGAGCGATCCGTACGGTTACGCGGGTTCGGCTTCGAGCGCCGAGTGCGCTGCCACTGTAGCACCACCGAGATCGACGGCCAGCATGAGCGGCCGCCAGTCGGATTCGGCGTGTCGCTGGACCAGGTCGGCGGCGGTCAGCCGCTGTGCCGGGTCGCTGCCGAGGACGAGCAGGCTCGGCCCCGCACCGGAGACCACCGCGGCCAGGCCGTGCTGCCGGAGCAGCCGGATCAGGGCGTCGGTCTCGGGCATGGCGCTGGCGCGGTACGCCTGGTGCAGACGGTCCTCGGTCGCGGCGAGCAACAGCTCGGGGCTCTGGATGAGCGCCGCGACGAGCAGCGCCGAGCGGGAGACGTTGAACGCGGCGTCGGCGTGCGGGACCTGCTCGGGCTGCAGGGAGCGCGCGAGCTTGGTGGAGAGCGTCGAGGTCGGCACGAACACCACCGGGGCGACACCGCGGTGCACCAGGAGCCGTTTGTACGCCGGGCCCTCGGCGGTCATCCACGCGATCGTCAGGCCGCCGAAGAGCGCCGGCGCGACGTTGTCCGGGTGGCCCTCCATCTCGGTGGCCAGGGTCAGGAGCGTCGAGGCGTCGAGGTCGACGATGCCCTCGAGCAGGCCGCGGGCCGCCATCAGCCCCGCGACGATCGCCGCGGCGGACGAGCCGAGACCGCGCCCGTGCGGGATCGCGTTCGTCGCGTGCAGCTCGAGGCCGGGCTGGTCGACACCGGCGTGTTCGAACCCTCGGCGGACGGCACGGACGACCAGGTTCGAGTCGTCGGTGGCGACCTCACCGGCGCCGACGCCCTCGACCGTGACGGTCGCGCCGGGTTCGGGGCGCACGCGCACCACGACCTCGTCGTAGAGCGAGAGCGCGAGGCCGAGCGAGTCGAAGCCGGGGCCGAGGTTCGCCGACGTGGCCGGCACCCGGACGCGGACCGTCGATCCGGCCGGCAGTGTCCGGACCGCCCGTCCGGCCGGTACAGCGCTGCGGGCGGTGACGCCCTCCCCCGGTCCGGACGAGCGGTCGGAGATCACTGCTCGCTGACCAGACCGAGCACGTCGGCGATCGACTTCGTGTCGACCGGCACGCTCGTCGGGGTGACCTCGCCGCCGTCCGGCGTGCGGAGGGCCCACTGCGGGTCCTTCAGGCCGTGACCCGTGACCGTGATGACGACCTTCGCGCCCTTCGGCACGACACCGGCGTCGGCGCGCTCGAGCAGCCCGGCGACACCGATCGCCGACGCGGGCTCGACGAAGACGCCGACCTCGGCCGACAGGATGCGGTGCGCGGCGAGGATGGCCTCGTCGCTGATCGCACCGAAGTAGCCGTCGGTCTCCTGCTGCGCCTCGAGCGCGAACTGCCACGAGGCCGGGTTGCCGATGCGGATGGCCGACGCGATGGTGTCCGGGTGCCGGACGACCTCGCCGTGCACGATCGGGGCGGAACCGGCGGCCTGGAACCCGAACATGCGGGGCAGCTTGGTGCTCCGACCGGCGGCGACGTCCTCGCGGTAGCCGCGCGAGTACGCGGTGTAGTTGCCCGCGTTGCCGACGGGCAGGAAGTGGAAGTCCGGTGCGTCACCGAGGACGTCGACGACCTCGAACGCGGCGGTCTTCTGCCCCTCGATGCGGTCGTTGTTGACGGAGTTGACGAGGTGCACCGGGTAGTTCGCCGCCAGGTCGCGGGCGATGTCGAGGCAGTCGTCGAAGTTGCCCTGCACCTGCAGCAGCTGGGCGTCGTGGGCGACGGCCTGGCTGAGCTTGCCCATGGCGATCTTGCCCTCGGGCACGAGCACCGCGGCGGTGATGCCGGCGTGCGTCGCGTACGCGGCGGCCGAGGCGCTGGTGTTGCCGGTCGAGGCGCAGATGACGGCCTTCGCGCCGTGCTCGACGGCCTTCGAGATCGCCATCGTCATGCCGCGGTCCTTGAACGAGCCCGTCGGGTTCATGCCCTCGAACTTCACGTAGACCTCGGCGCCGGTGCGCTCGGAGAGCCGACGAGCCGGGATGAGCGGCGTGCCGCCCTCACCGAGGGTGACGATGGGCGTCGCCTCGGTCACGTCGAGTCGGTCGGCGTACTCGCGCAGGACTCCCTGCCACTGGTGGGCCATCAGGCTTCTCTCTCTGTCCGGTGGGGTGGATCTGGTGGTGGTTCGGCTCGGCTCGGCGAGCCTGCTGGTCGGCCTGGAGGCCCGTGGTCGCGTCAGCGACCGACGACGCGCAGGACGCTGGTGACGTCCAGGACGACGTCCTCGCCGCGGAGGGCGACGACGGTGTCCGCGAGGTCGGCCTCGCGCGCCAGGTGGGTGCCGATGACGAGCGTCGCGGTCCCCTCGGCTGCGCCGGTGGTGGTCTGCTCGACCGTCTCGACGCTGACGCCGTGCTTGGCGAGCACGCCCGCGACGGTCGACAGCACGCCGGGTGCGTCCGTGACGTGCAGGGTGATCTGGTAGCTCGTGCGAACGGTGCCGATCGGGAACACCGGCAGCTCGGACTGCGTCGACTCGGCGACGCCCGGGCCACCGATGACGTGCCGACGAGCCGCGGAGACCAGGTCGCCGAGGACCGCCGAGGCCGTCTCGACGCCACCGGCACCCGCGCCGTAGAACATCAGGTCACCGGCGGCTTCAGCCTCGACGAACACGGCGTTCTTCGCTCCGTGCACGCTCGCGAGCGGGTGCGACTCGGGCACGAGGGCCGGGTAGACGCGGGCGCTGACGCCCTCGCGGCCGTCCTCGTCCGTCAGCCGCTCCGCGGTCGCCAGGATCTTCACGACGTAGCCGGCCTTGCGGGCGGCGCGGACCTGCTCGATCGTGACGTGGGTGATGCCCTCGCGGTGCACGGCGGCGAGCGGCACCGAGGTGTGGAACGCGAGCGAGGCCAGGATCGCGGCCTTCTGCGCGGCGTCGTAGCCCTCGATGTCGGCGGTCGGGTCGGCCTCGGCGTACCCGAGCTCCGTCGCGGTGGCCAGGGCGTCCTCGAACGTGGAACCCTTGCGGTCCATCAGGTCGAGGATGAAGTTGGTCGTGCCGTTGACGATGCCCATGATCCGGACGATGCGGTCACCGGCGAGCGAGTCGTGCAGCGGACGGATGATCGGGATCGCACCGGCCACGGCGGCCTCGTAGTAGAGCTGTGCACCGACCTGCTCGGCCGCGGCGAAGAGCTCCGGGCCGTGGGTGGCGAGCAGCGCCTTGTTGCCGGTGACGACGTCGGCGCCGGACTGCAGCGCCTGGAGCACGAGGGTGCGCGCCGGCTCGATGCCGCCGATGAGCTCGACGACGATGTCCGCGCCGAGGATGAGCGACGCAGCGTCCGTGGTGAAGAGCTCCGCCGGCAGGTCGACGTCGCGCTCCGCGTCCACGTCGCGCACGGCGATCCCGACGAGCTCCAGCCCGGCTCCGGCGCGCGAGGCCAGCTCGTCGCCGTGCTCGAGGAGCAGTCGCGCGACCTGGGAACCGACCGAGCCGGCCCCGAGCAGCGCGACACGGACGTTGCGGTATTCGATCATCTGGTAGCGGTTCCTGTCGATGGGGGCACGCCCTGCGGGGTGGGCGGACCCGGTCGGGTCGGGGGTCAGCGGCCGGTGCCCTCGGCGGGCACGGCGGCGACCCCGGTGTCACGGGCGAGCAGGTCGTCGATCGTCTCGCCCCGCACGAGGATACGGGCTGTGCCGTCCGCGACGGCGACGACCGGCGGGCGGCCCACGTGGTTGTAGTTGCTCGACAGCGCCCAGCAGTAGGCACCGGTGGCCGCCACGGCCAGCAGGTCGCCGCGCTGCACGTCGCCGGGCAGGTACTCGTCGTTCACCACGACGTCGCCGCTCTCGCAGTGCTTGCCGACGACGCGGCTCAGCACCGCTGGTGCGTCGGAGGTGCGGGCGAGCCGGGCCGTGTAGTCGGCGCCGTACAGGGCCGGACGGATGTTGTCGCTCATCCCGCCGTCGACCGAGACGTACGTGCGGGTCGCGCTGCCGCCGTCGTCGGTCTCGAGCGTGACGGGCTTGATCGTGCCGACGCGGTACAGCGTCACCCCGGGCGGGCCGATGACGTACCGGCCCGGCTCGACGGCGATGTCCGGCACCGGGATGCCGCGTTCGGCGCAGGCCTCGCCGATGATCGCGGCCAGTGCATCGGCGACGTCCTCGGGGGCGAACGCCGAGTCGGCCTCGGTGTAGTCGATGCCCCAGCCGCCGCCGAGGTTCAGCTCGGGCACCGGGCCGGTGGCGACGAGCGTCGCGTGCACGTCCATCAGCCGACGTGCGGCCTCGCGGAAGCCGGCGTCGTCGAAGATCTGCGAACCGATGTGCGAGTGCAGGCCGACGAAGGCGAGCGAGGGCTCGGCACGGACGGCTGCCGCGGCGTCGACGGCCTCGGACAGCGGGATGCCGAACTTCTGGTCCTCGCGAGCGGTCGCCAGGTACTCGTGGGTGGACGCGTGCACGCCGGTGTTGATCCGGATGCGCACACGCTGCACGACCCCGGCGTCGGCGGCGGCGCGGGCGACGCGCTGCACCTCTTCGTGGCTGTCGAGCACGATCGTGCCGACGCCGACCTCGACCGCGCGGGCGATCTCGGCGTCGGACTTGTCGTTGCCGTGGAAGCCGAGCCGACCGGGGTCGATGCCACCGGCCAGGGCGACCGCGAGCTCACCGGCGGTGCAGACGTCGACGCGCAGGTCCGCCTCGGCCATCCACGCGACCACCTGCGTCGTCAGGAACGCCTTGCCGGCGTAGTAGACGTGCGCGTGACTGCCGATGCGTTCGAAGGCCTCGGTGAAGGCGTTCCGCACCCGCACCGCACGGGACTGCACGTCACGCTCGTCGACGACGTACAGCGGCGTGCCGAACCGGGCGACCAGGTCGGTCGCGCTGATGCCACCGATCGCCAGGGTGCCGTCGTCGGTCCGCGTCGCGGACGCGGGCCAGATGCGGTCCACCAGTTCGGAGGCGTCCGTCGGGAACCGCAGCCGCGGCGGTGCAAGGGGGTTCTCGCTCACGGGACCCGATCCTACCGACGCGAGCCACGCCTCCCGGGCCGCGTTACGCACCCGTCCGCTCAGCGGCAGCTGCCGACGGTCCGCAGGCCGTCCTCGGTGAGCGGCAGCGCGTCCGCGGTGATGCGGACCGTCGCGTCCGACTTCGACACGTCGAGTGAGCGCACCCGCAGCGCCTCGGGCAGGAACTGCGCGGTGCAGACCTGCACCGGGACGCCGGTGACGCCCGGGATCGAGTCGACCTTCAGACCGAGGTCGGAGTTCGTGATCCGGACGCTCTCCGGGGTGATCGAGATACCGCGGCCGTCGTCCTGCGCGACGACGGCACCCTTGGCGGCGTAGGTGATGTCGTAGCCGAGCACCGACGACGACCCGGTCAGCTCGACCCCACCGTCGGCCAGGCTGAGGCGGTCGAAGAGCGGGCTGTACTTCGCCAGGTCCTTGACGCTCGACGACGCCAGGGTGACCGTGCCGTCGACGTCGCGGACGTCACCCTTGCCGTCCACCGGGACGTCCTGCGCAGTGACGTCGGCGGCGAGCGGGATGCCGTCGACCGTGAGCTTCTCCGAGGAGATCTCGACGCGATCGAGCGTGCCGCTGATGAGCTGCGGGATGACGATGCCCTCGGCGTGCGCGTCGACCTGGCCGGTCGTGCCGTCGGGCAGCGACTGCTCGACCTGCTGGGCGATGATCCGGTCGACGACGCCGCGCAGCACGAACTCGGCGACGACGACGAGGCCGGCGAGCACCACGACGAGCACGAGCAGGACGACGGGCCAGCGGCGGCGCTTGGTGGGGCGTTCGGTGGCTGCAGGCATGCGTCCTAGCCTGCCAGCCCGGTCTGCGGCGCAGCTGCAGCCGGGCGCGGCCAGGCGCGGCCGGGCTGCGGCCGGGCGCGGCCAGGACGCAAAACACCGGTGTTCGCGCTCGACACCCCGGGATGCGGGTGTTCGGTGCGCGAACACCGGTGTCTTGCGGAGAGGGCGACCGCTACATGCGGGACGGAGCCGACACGCCGAGCAGGCCGAGGCCGTTCCGGACGACCTGGCCGGTGGCGTCGTTCAGCCACAGGCGCGTGCGGTGCAGGTCGGTCACGGGCTCGTCGCCGAGGGGCGTGACGCGGCAGGAGTCGTACCAGCGGTGGTACAGGCCGGCCAGCTGCTCGATGTAGCGCGCGATGCGGTGCGGCTCGCGCAGCTCGGCGGCGTGCCGGACGACCCGCGGGTACTCGGCGAGGGCTCCGAGGAGCGCGCTCTCCGACTCGTGGGTCAGCAGCGAGGCGTCGAACACCGACCGGTCGACCCCGGCGGCCGCGGCGTTCCGGGCCACCGACTGGGTGCGGGCGTGGGCGTACTGCACGTAGAAGACGGGGTTGTCGTTCGTGCGCTTCGTGAGCAGGTCGAGGTCGATGTCGATCGCGGTGTCGCTGGCGAAGCGGACCAGGGCGTAGCGGCCGGCGTCGACACCGACGGCGTCGACCAGGTCCTCCATCGTGACGATGGTGCCGTTGCGCTTCGACATGCGCATCGGTTCGCCGTCCTTGAGCAGGTTGACCATCTGCCCGATCAGGATCTCGAGGTTCTTGCCCGGCTCGTCGCCGAACGCGGCGCACATCGCCATCAGCCGGCCGACGTAGCCGTGGTGGTCGGCGCCCAGCATGATCAGGTTGCGCTCGAACCCGCGCTCGCGCTTGTCGAGGTAGTACGCCAGGTCACCGGCGATGTACGCGGGTTCGCCGTCCGACTTGATGACGACGCGGTCGCGGTCGTCGCCGAAGTCGGTGGTGCGGAGCCACTCGGCGCCCTCGGCCTCGTACATCACACCGGCCGACCGCAGTCGGGCGATGGCACGCTCGACGGCCTTCGACTCGTGTAGCGCGTTCTCGTGGAAGTAGACGTCGAAGTCGACGCCGAAGTCATGCAGCGACGACTTGATGTCGGCGAACATGAAGTCGACGCCCTCGCGGCGGAAGAGCTCCTGCGCCTCGTCACGCGGCAGGTCGCGGACGTCGGTGCCCGGCTCGAGGGTCGCGATGACCCGTGCCGCGATCTCGGCGATGTAGGCGCCGCCGTAGCCGTCCTCGGGCGTCGGCTCACCGAGGGCGCTGGCCACGAGGGAGCGGGCGAAGCGGTCGATCTGCGCGCCGTGGTCGTTGAAGTAGTACTCGCGGGTGACGAGCCCGCCCTGCGCCTGGAACACGCGGGCCAGGCTGTCGCCGACCGCTGCCCAGCGCACGCCGCCCATGTGGATCGGACCGGTGGGGTTGGCGGAGACGAACTCCAGGTTGATCCGGACGCCGTCGTACAGGTCCCCGGTGCCGAAGGACTCGCCGCCGTCGACGATGGTGCGCGCGATCTCACCCGCGGCGGCGGCTTCGAGCGTGATGTTGATGAAGCCCGGGCCGGCGACGTCGACCGAGTCCACGCCGTCGAGCTCGGTCAGCTCACCGGCGATCTCGGTCGCGAGCTCGCGCGGGTTCGTGCCGAGCCGCTTCGCGAGCTGCATGGCCGCGTTCGAGGCCCAGTCACCGTGGGCGCGGTTCTTCGGACGCTCGAGCACCACGTGGGACTCCTCGATCGTCACGGTGTCGGACGCGCCTCGGCGCTCGACGATCCCGGTCAGGATCGACAGGTACGCGGCGGAGAGTTCGGCTGGAGTCACGAGGACCGATCCTACCGGGACGCCCAGGTCCGCACCGGTCGATGCAGCATCATGTCGGGATGACCCCCCGCAGCCGTGCCCGGGCGCTCACCGTCGCCACCCTCACCACCGCAGCAGCCGTCGTGCTCGCCGGGTGCTCGGGCGGCGGTGCCAGCACCCCGTCGGCCAGTGCGACCCCCGCGGGCAAGCCGGTGTCGCAGACCTGCGGTGAACTCCTGCCGATGAGCGCCCTGTCCGTGTACGGGCAGACCTTCGAGCTCGACGACTCGTTCACACCGGCGAAGGGCTCCCCCGCCGCGACCATCGCGAAGCAGCAGGGCCGCGTCTGCCGGTTCGTCAGCACCGACGCGGACGCCACGGCGATCACGTTCGCGGTCGCCGATCTGCCTGAGAAGTCGCTCACCAACCTGAAGGACGCCCTGTACGAGCGGGGCGGATCGGTCCCCACCTACCGCGTCGAGGGGTACTTCGCCCTGAACGGTGCCGTCGGCCGGGCGGATGCCTTCGCCGACCCGTACTGGATCACCGCGCAGTCGACGCTGTTCACCGAGCCGGGTGGGGCGCAGCCCGTCGTCGACGCGGTGCGGGCCGCGCTGCAGCCGTCCGCGACGGGGTCGGCGACGCCTGCGGGCTGACGCGCTCGGGCCGGCACGGTGCGCGATCCGCCACCTGGTGCGCGGTTGCGTGCCCGGTGCGCGCTTCCAGCGCCGCACGGAACGCAGAACCCCGCACCGGAACGCAACCCGCGCACCGTGCGGACGGGAGGCCCGTGGCGGGCCCGCACCGCGCCTCCAGACCGGCCGCCCCCCGCGTCCACTGCGCGACACGCGCTGTCCAGGACCACCCACCGGACCTGCTACGGTTGTTCACACCCCTTGGCCCCCATAGCTCAGGGGATAGAGCACTGCCCTCCGGAGGCAGGGGCGGAGGTTCGAATCCTCCTGGGGGCACTGGACACACCCGCGCAAGCAGACGTCTTCGCTGCGCTCTGTCGGCTGCGCACGATGTCGCCTGCGGCGACCTTCCCCCGTTGGGGCTCCTCGTCGAGTGAGCAGAACGCGACGGGTCGAGGCGGGTGACCCGACGTCTTCTGCTCACTCGGCGCGCGACGCCCCGCCCCGCCCCTGCGCTACCCCGTGTTTCCGAGCGGGACACCTCGGTCCCCTAGGATCACGGGCCGGTCGTCCCGCACGCGACCGGGAAGAGGCCTCGATGACCACCGGCACCGGGAACGCGCAGCTCGAACTCGCCCGCGGCGGCGACGCACCCGCCCCACGGACCCTGTTCGACGTCCTTTCGGCGACCGCGGCGACCCATCCGGACGCCACCGCGCTCGAGGACCCCGCCGGCAGCGTCGACTACGCCGCCCTGCTCGACCTGGTGCACGCGCAGGCCGACGACCTCGCACGCCGGGGCGTCCGGCGCGGGGACCGGGTCGGGGTGCGGATCCCCTCCGGCGGGCGCGACCTGTACCTGTCGATCCTCGCCGTGCTGGCCGCCGGAGCCGCCTACGTGCCCGTCGACGCCGACGACCCCGAGGAACGCGCCACCCTGGTGTTCGGCGAAGCCTGTGTCGTCGGGGTGATCGGTGCCGGCGGCGTCCTGCGCGACCGCGACGGCGCCGAACTGCCGGTGACCGACCCTGCGGCGAGCGCCGAGCTCCCCCGCGAGACCGACGACGCGTGGATCATCTTCACGTCCGGGTCGACCGGTGTGCCGAAGGGCGTGGCGGTCACCCACCGCAGTGCTGCGGCGTTCGTGGACGCCGAGGCGCGGATGTTCCTGCAGGCGGCGCCGATCGGTCCGGGTGACCGGGTGCTGGCGGGGCTGAGTGTGGCGTTCGACGCGTCGTGCGAGGAGATGTGGTTGGCGTGGGGGCACGGTGCCGCGTTGGTGCCGGCGCCCCGGTCGCTGGTGCGGACGGGGGTGGACCTGGGGCCGTGGCTCATCGCGCACACGATCACGGTGGTGTCGACGGTGCCGACGCTCGCGGCGTTGTGGCCGGACGATGCGTTGGAGCAGGTGCGGCTGGTGATCTTCGGTGGTGAGGCGTGCCCGCCGGAGCTGGCGGCGCGCATCGCGAGTCGTGACCGTGAGGTGTGGAACACGTACGGGCCGACCGAGGCGACGGTGGTGGCGTGCGGGTCCCTGCTCGACGGGAGCCAGCCGATCCGGATCGGGTTGCCGCTGGACGGGTGGGACCTGGCCGTGGTGGACGGTGCCGGGCAGCGGGTGGAGCCGGGCGGTGTCGGTGAGCTGGTGATCGGTGGGGTCGGGCTGGGGCGGTACCTGGACCCGGCGAAGGACGCGGAGAAGTACGCGCCGTTCCCGGAGCTCGGGTGGGAGCGGGCGTACCGGAGCGGGGACCTGGTGCGGTACGAGCCCGAGGGGCTGGTGTTCCAGGGGCGTGCGGACGACCAGGTGAAGCTCGGCGGTCGGCGGATCGAGCTCGGTGAGATCGATGCGGCGCTGCAGGCCCTGGACGACGTGGCGGGTGGTGCTGCGGTGGTGCAGCGGACCCCGGCGGGGAACCAGGTGCTCGTCGGGTACGTGGCGCCGGTGGCGGGGGCGACGGTGGACGTGGCGGCGGCGAACGCACGGTTGCGCCAGGAGTTGCCGGCGGCGCTGGTGCCGTTGGTGGCGGTGGTGGAGTCGCTGCCGACGCGGACGTCGGGCAAGGTCGACCGTGCGGCGCTGCCGTGGCCGTTGCCGGGGGCGACGGACGCGGCGATGCTGCCGGACACGGTGGCGTGGATCGCCGAGCGGTGGTCGGCGATCCTCGGGGTGCCGGTGGCGAGCGTCGACGACGACTTCTTCGCGCACGGCGGTGGGTCGTTGACGGCGGCGCAGCTGGTGTCGGCCATCCGTGAGCGGTTCCCGACGACGACGGTGGCGGACGTGTACGACCACCCGCGGATCGGGGCGTTGGCGGCGGCGCTGGACGAGTCCGGGCCGGTCGAGGCATCGTCGCGCGACGTGGCGCCGGTCCCCCCGGCGACAGGGCTGCTGATGACGCTGCTCGGGCTGCCGGTGCAGGTGCTCCGCGGGCTGCGGGTGCTGACCTGGACGGCCCTGGTGGCTGCGGTGCTGCACGCGACGACGTTGCCGTTCCTGCCGGTGCTGCCCTGGCCGGTGCTGGTGCTGATGCTCCTGGTGTTCGTGACGCCGATCGGCAAGATGGCGCTGACGGTGGTGCTGGCGCGGCTGCTGCTCGCCGGGGTCGGTCCGGGCTCGTACCCCCGAGGGGGTTCGGTGCACCTGCGGGTGTGGTTGGCCGAGCGCATCGCCGAGGCGGTGGACGGCCCGTCGACCGCGGGTGCCCCGTGGATCAGCTACTACGCGCGGGCGCTCGGTGCGCGGATCGGGCGGGACGTCGACCTGCACACGCTGCCGCCGGTGACCGGGATGCTGACGATCGGCAAGCGCGCGTCGATCGAACCCGAGGTCGACCTTGCCGGGCACTGGCTCGACGGCGACGTGTTCCACCTGGGGCACGTCCGCATCGACGACGACGCGGTGGTGCGGAGCCGGACGACGCTGCTGCCGGGGGCGCACGTCGGCGCGGGTGCCGAGGTGACGGCGGGTTCCGCCGTGGGCGGTCCGGTGCCGGCGGGCGAACGCTGGGCGGGGGCGCCGGCGGAACGCGTCGGGTCGGCTCGCGGCGACCGGGAGGCCCGCCCTGCGGTCCGTCGCCGCTGGCTGCTCGCGTACGGGGCCGGGTCCCTGGCGGTGGCCGGGTTGCCGGTGGTCGGTGTCGCGGTCGGTCTGCTGGTCGCCCTGGCCCTGGTGGGGCGGGCGTCGGCCCTGGGCGACGCGGTGCTCCGCGCGCTGGTGACGGTCCCCCTGGCGACGGTCGTCGCCGGTGCGGTGTACGCGCTGCTGGTGGTGGTCGCGGTGCGGTTGCTCGGCGTCGGCCTGCACGAGGGGCGGCACCCGGTGCGCTCCCGGATCGGCTGGCAGGTGTGGTCGACCGAGCGGGTGCTCGACGCGGCGCGGACCCTGCTGTTCCCGCTGTACGCCTCGCTCGTGACGCCGGTGTGGTTGCGCCTGCTCGGCGCCCGGGTCGGTCGGGACACCGAGATCTCCACGGTGCTGCTCATCCCGGCGCTGACGCAGATCGCGTCGGGGGCGTTCCTGGCCGACGACACCATGGTGGCCACCTACGAACTCGGCGGCGGTCGGGTGCGGATCGGTCGGTCGAAGGTCGGCCGTCGGGCGTTCCTCGGCAACAGCGGGATGACGGGCGCCGGACGCTCGGTGCCGCGCGAGGCCCTGGTGGCGGTGCTGTCCGCCGTGCCGAAGAAGGCCAAGCGCGGGTCGTCGTGGCTCGGGTCGCCCCCGGTGCGGCTGCGGCGTGCGGCGACGGAGTTCGACGAGGCGCGCACGTTCCGTCCGTCCCGGCGGCTGAAGGTCGCCCGCGGCTGCTGGGAGCTGCTGCGCCTGGTCGCCCCGATGGTGTCCGCCGCGATCGCGCTCGGCGTGGCCGGCACACTGCTGGCGCTGTGGTCGGCCGTCGGGATCGGGTGGACGGTGCTGCTCGCCGGTCCGGTGCTCATCGCCGCCGGTGCCGTCGCCGCCGTGGTGTCGACGATCGCGAAGTGGGCGTTCGTCGGCCGGATCACCGCCCGGGAGCACCCGCTGTGGTCGTCGTTCGTGTGGCGCAACGAGGTGCAGGACACCTTCGTCGAGACCGTCGCCCGGCCGTGGTTCGCCGAGCAGGCCACCGGCACCCCTGCTCTGGCCGTCTGGTTGCGGAGCCTCGGCGCGACGATCGGGCGCGGGACCTGGCTCGAGACGTACTGGCTGCCCGAGGCCGACCTGGTCACGATCGGGTCCGGGGCGTCGGTGGCGCGGGGCACGGTCGTGCAGACGCACCTGTTCCACGACCGCGTGATGCAGCTCGACACCGTCCGGCTCGACGCTGGCGCCACGCTCGGGCCGCACAGCGTGGTCCTGCCGGCGGCCGGCATCGGTGCCGGGGCGACCGTCGGACCGTCCTCGCTCGTGATGCGCGGTGAGCAGGTGCCGCCGGGGTCCCGCTGGGCCGGCAACCCGATCGCTCCGTGGACAGCGGTACCGCCCTCGGTGACAGCCCCACCGGCACCATGAGGTTGACTGTCCCCGTGCCCACCGATCCCGCTGCAGACCCCTACACCCCGCACAGCGGCGACCGACGGTGGAGTGCGGAGCACTACGAGCTCCGGCTCGACTACCGCGTCGCCACCAACCGCCTGGACGGCACCGCGACGATCACCGCGCGCGCCCTCGAACCGCTCGACAAGGTCGTCATCGACCTGCACGGGCTCACGGTCGACCGTGTCGACGTCGACGGCCGACGCGCCAAGAAGGTGTCGACCGCCACGCACAAGGTGACCGTCACCCCGGCCGAACCGATCGCCGCCGACACCGTGTTCAGCGTGCACCTGCGGTACCGGGGCACCCCGCACCCCGTGCGCAGCGCATGGGGGCAGCTCGGGTGGGAGGAACTCTCCGACGGTGTGATCGTCGCCGCGCAGCCCACCGGGGCGCCGTCGTGGTTCCCGTGCAACGACCGCCCCGACGACAAGGCCACCTACCGCATCGAGATCGCTGCCGAGGCGGCGTACGACGTCCTGGCGAACGGCGAGCTGCTCGCCAAGGAACGTGACCGCGTCGGCACCCGCTGGACCTACGCCACCACCGAGCCGATGGCGACGTACCTGGCGACCGTGCAGATCGGCCGCTACCGCACCACGAAGCTGCGCACGAGCGGCGTCCCCGTGACACTGCACCACCCCGCCGACCTCGCCGCCGCCGCGAAGACCGACTTCGGCCAGGTGCCGGAGATGCTCGCGCTGTTCGGTGACCGGTTCGGCCAATACCCGTTCGCGGCGTACGCCGTCGTGGTGACCGACGACGACCTCGAGATCCCGCTCGAGGCCCACGGCCTGGCGGTGTTCGGCCGGAACCACGTCGACGGCGAGCACGGCACCGACCGTCTCATCGCCCACGAGCTCGCCCACCAGTGGTTCGGCAACTCCGTGACCGTCACCCGCTGGCAGGACATCTGGCTGCACGAGGGGTTCGCCTGCTACGCCGAGTGGCTGTGGTCCGAGGACCGCGGCGACGACACCGCCGACGTGTTGGCCGAGCGGTACCGGCACGGACTGCTCGAGCAGCCGGAGGACCTGGTCGTCGGTGACCCGGGCGCGAAGGACATGTTCGACGACCGCGTCTACAAGCGCGGCGCCCTCGCCCTGCACGCCGTCCGCCGCACGTTCGGCGACGACGCCTTCTTCACCGGGCTGCGGAGCATCACCGAGCGGCACCGGCACGGATCCGTCACCGTGCAGGCCGTGCTCAGCGCCTTCGCGGACGCCGCCGGTCGCTCCGTCGCGGACGTCCACGCGGTGACCGGGCCCTGGGTCGACGAGGTGTCCGTGCCGGCGCTGCCCGCTGGCTAGCAGGCTTCGCCGCGTCGACTATCCCGCCAGCTCGCCGTCGACCGGGTCGCAGCTGACCTCGGACCACACCGCGTCGAGCGACAGCCCGACCACACCGGCGACCGACGCGATCGTCGAGAACGCCGGCGTCGCGATGCGCCCGGTCTCGATCTTCCGGAGTGTCTCCGGCGAGATCCCCGCAGCCAGGGCGGTGTCCACGATCGACCGCGGACCCCGGGCACGACGGAGCAGCGCACCGAGGCGACGACCGCGCGCGACCTCGTCGGGGCGGAGTGGGAGACGGACCATGACCACATAGTAATACCGGTATGATCATCCGCGTGATCGAGATCCTGACCCCCGCCGAGGTCGACAAGGGCCGCGCCACCGGAGCCCTCGTCGGCACGATCCTGCAGACCCTGCGCGAACGCACCCGCGTCGGCACGAACCTGCTCGAGATCGACCGGTGGGCGAAGGAGATGATCGAGGCCGCCGGCGCCGACTCCTGCTACGTCGACTACGCCCCCTCGTTCGGCCGCGGCCCCTTCGGCCACCACATCTGCACCGCCGTGAACGACGCCGTCCTGCACGGGCTGCCCCACGACCAGGCGCTGCGCGACGGCGACCTGCTGACCCTCGACCTCGCGGTCTCCCTCGACGGCATCGCCGCCGACGCCGCGATCAGCTTCGTCGTCGGCACCGCACGCCCCGAGGACACCGCACTCATCGACGCCACCGAGCGGGCGCTGGCCGCGGGCATCGCCGCCGCCGGACCCGGGGCACGCATCGGCGACCTGTCGCACGCGATCGGCACCGTGCTCGAAGCCGCGGGCTACCCGGTGAACGTCGAGTTCGGCGGACACGGCATCGGCTCCACCATGCACCAGGACCCGCACGTGTCGAACACCGGCCGCCCGGGCCGCGGCTACACGCTCCGACCGGGGCTCCTGCTCGCGCTCGAACCGTGGGTGATGGCGGACACCGACGTCCTGGTCACCGACCCCGACGGCTGGACCCTGCGGAGTGCCACCGGAGCGCGGACCGCCCACACGGAACACACCATCGCGATCACCGAGGACGGCGCCGAGGTGCTCACGCTCCCCCGCTGACCGTCCCGACCACGTCGACGGGCAGGCCACCCGCAGCGACGACGAGCACCACGTCCGGCGCGGGGAACAGCACGGTGAGCGGTTGTCCGACACCCTCGAAGCGGGCCGTGCCGCCGACCACGTCGACGTCCACCGCGAGCGGGTCGACGCGCAGCCCACGTCCGTCGCGTTTCAGCACGGCCTCCTTGGCCGCCCACGCGGCAGCGAGGAGCGCCGGGTCCCCGTCGGCCCGGAACAGTTCCCCCGGCGTGAAGGCGTCGAGCGGCGCGGCGGCGACCCGGGACACCCGTTCGACGTCGACACCGAGTGCCGCCGGTCCGACCGCGAGGGCGACGACGCCCGGTGCGCGCGACAGGCTCACGCCGACCGGGACGCCCGCGGCACTCGCCCACGGACGGCCGTGGTCGGCCTCCGCGCAGTGCGGGCACAAGCGCCCCGCGCGCACCGCGACCGGCTCGGCACCCGTCGCCGACGCGACGGCGGCGACCAGTGCCTCCCGGTCGTCCGCGCGCGCAGCGCCCGGTGTCCGGATGGTCACCGTGACGGCCTGGAGGCGCGGCTCACCGACCCGGGCAGCGCCCGTCGGTCGTGTGGCCCGGCCCAGAGCGGATCAGGCGTGCGTCAGCGCGATGAGCGCGACGTTCATGGTGCTGTACTGACCCTCGGAGCGGGTCGCCTGGCGAACCCGTCCGCGCAGGACCTCGTAGCGGCCGTCGTGCTCGCGCACGAAACCGATCACGCCCGTCGCCGGAGTCGACACCCGGTGGTAGCCGTCCTCGAGCGGGACGACCTCGGTGCTCGTGGTGCGTTCCATCGTTCTTCCCCTTCCGTTCATCCTCGAACAGTGGCGCCAGCATACCCCGGTACGGGGGACAAGACGTCCACAGGAAGCACCCTCCGGAGCGTTCCCCCAGAGTCTGGCGGTGCCCCTGCGTGGCCTGGATAGACTCCGGGCGACAGCGCCCTCGCGGCGCGGTCCGGGGCGGTGCCACGGGGTACCGACCGGCGACGGACGGAGGACGGATGCGAGCGGTCCAGCACGGATCGGACACGGACGGATCGAGCGGGCACAGGGGGACAACGCGGCTGTGGAGCCGTGTGACGGCTGCCCTCGTCGCGATGCTGATCGTCCTGGCTCCGGCAGCGACCGCCCACGCCACGGCGCCCGTCGACCTGGGCGGGACGTACGTCCTCGACGAGGCCGACGCGCTGACCGCACCACAGCAGGCGCGGGTCGAACAGGCCGTGCAAGACCTGTACGCCGAGACGCAGACGCAGCTGTACGTCGTGTTCGTGCCCTCCTTCTCCGATCCAACCGACCACACCGAGTGGGGTCGGGCGGTGCTCGAGAAGAACCAGATCGACAGCGACGGCATCCTGCTCTCGGTCGCGGTCACCGAGCGCAACTACGACGTGCAGCAGACGAACGAGACCGCGATCTCAGAGTCCGACGTGCAGAACGCCGTCGACGATTCGCTGCTGCCCCGGCTCAAGCAGGATGACTGGTCCGGCGCCGCCGTGGCCTTCGCCGACGGGCTGACCCAGTCGCAGGCCCCGGTCGACCTCACCTGGCTGTGGATCCTGCTGCTCGTCGTGGTCGTCGGACTCGTCGTCGTGGTCCTGGTCATCCGGACCCGCAACAAGCGCCGCACCGCAGCAGCCACCGAG
The DNA here is from genome assembly GCF_902506155.1 of Curtobacterium sp. 8I-2. Classification (NCBI taxonomy): domain Bacteria; kingdom Bacillati; phylum Actinomycetota; class Actinomycetes; order Micrococcales; family Microbacteriaceae; genus Curtobacterium; species Curtobacterium sp. 8I-2. Next base: position 2,595,510 of record NZ_LR732827.1, on the reverse strand, counting down.
GCACAGGAAGCCTCGCTCGCCGACCTCGAACGCACCGCCGGCGGCGCCCTGGTCACCATCGACGACGAACTCCGCACCGCCGAGCAAGAGGTCGGGTTCGCGAGCGCGCAGTTCGGCCCCGACGCCGCCAAGCCCTTCGCCGACGCCGTGCAGGCCGCCCAGCGCGAGGTCCGCAAGGCCTTCACGATCCGGCAGCAGCTCGACGACGAGATCCCCGACACCCCCCAGCAGCGCGCCGAGTGGGCGAACCAGATCATCGTCATCTGCGAACGGGCGCACGCCGCGATCGAGGAGCAGACCGAGGCGTTCGACCAGCTCCGCTCACTCGAGGACGGCGTCGAGGACGCCGCCGCATCGCTCGCCCAGGCCGTGGCCGCCGCACCGGCCTCGGTGGGGTCGGCAGCCGCCGCACTCGACCGCGTCCGCGCCCGCTACACCGGCCGCACCCTCGCAACCGTGGCGAACAACGTCGACCAGGCCCACCAGGTGCTCGCCTTCGCGACCGAACGCTCGAACGCGGCCACCGCCTCGATCGCCGCCGGCGACAAGGGCGAGGCTGTCGTCGCCGTGCGCGACGCCCAGCACGCCCTCGCCCAGGTGCAGCAGCTCACCGACGGCGCACTCGCCGCCGAGCAGTCCTTCGACGAGGCCACCGCCCGCGCCGCGGCGATGCGCATCGACATCCAGGGCGACGTCGCCGCCGCCCGCAGCCTGCGCTCCGGCGGTCCGGACCTCGCCGCAGCGGTCACCCGCGCCGAAGCCGTGCTCCGCCAGGGGCTCGACCCGAAGGACCCGGTCGCCGCCGTCGACGCGCTGACCCGGGCGAACACCGAGATCGACCAGGCCATCGCCGCGGCACGGGGTGCCGAGGAACAGCGCCAGCGCGCCACCCAGGCACTCGACGCCGCCCTGCGCGACGCCCGGAACCGGATCAGCCAGGCCCGCGACTACGTCTCCCTGCACCGCGGCGGCATCGGCCCGACCGCCCGGACGCGACTGTCCGAGGCCCAGCGTGCCTACGACGACGCCGTCGAACTCGCCCCGAGCAACCCCGGCCAGGCGCTGAACGCCGCCCGCGCGGCCGAGCAGTACGCCGCAGCCGCGATGGACGCCGCGAACGACGACCTGGGCGGCTGGGGCGGCGGTCAGGGCGGAGGCGGTGGCGGCGCCCAGCTCGGCGGACTCGTCACCGGACTCGTCCTCGGCGGCCTGCTCGGCGGTCGCGGTGGCAGCTACGGCGGCGGTTCCTTCGGGGGCGGCGGCTTCGGTGGCGGCGGCGGCTTCAGCGGCGGTGGCGGCTTCGGCGGAGGTGGCGGTGGCGGGGGCGGCGGCTTCTCCGGCGGTGGCCGCTTCTGACCCGACGGACTCCCCCGGCACCCAGAACCAGACACGACCCGACCCGACAACACCGTCCACAGGACTTCCACGAAAGGGAACAGCAATGGCCAAGCAGACCATCTTCGGACGCATCTCCACCCTCGTGCGCGCGAACATCAACCAGATCATCGACGACGCCGAGGACCCGCAGAAGATGCTGGACCAGCTCGTCCGCGACTACACGAACAACATCGCCGACGCGAAGACCGCGATCGCGCAGACCATCGGCAACGTCCGCCTGCTCGAGCAGGACCACGAGGAGGACAAGAAGGCCGCGGTCGAGTGGGGCCAGAAGGCCGCCAACGCCTCCACCGCAGCCGACAAGTACCGCTCCGAGGGCAAGTCGGCCGAGGCCGACAAGTTCGACAACCTCGCCAAGATCGCGATCGGCAAGCAGATCGCCGCTGAGCAGGAGGTCAAGGACGCCGAGCCGAACCTGGCGTCGCAGAACGAGGCGGTCGAGAAGCTCAAGACCGGTCTCGCCGGCATGGAGCAGAAGCTCGAGCAGCTCCGCGCGAAGCGGGACAACCTCGTCGCCCGCTCGAAGACCGCCGAGGCCCAGTCCCGCGTCAACGACGCCCTCGGCAACATCGACGTGCTCGACCCGACGAGCGACCTCGGCCGCTTCGAGGAGAAGGTCCGCCGCGAAGAGGCGAAGGTGCTCGGCCAGCAGGAGCTGCAGTCGTCGAGCCTCGACGCCCAGTTCGAGAGCCTCGAGGACGTCGGCAAGGACGCCGAGGTCGAGGCACGGCTCGCCGCGCTGAAGTCCGGCGGATCCTCGAGCATCTGACGAACACCCTGACGACGCCGGACCCCAGCTGACAGACTGAGACGATGCACTTCCTCGTGGTCGGTCAGTGGCAGGGTTCGGCGTCGTCGCGCGCGATGCGCCTGGGTGACGGCGCGTCGGCGATCGCAGCCGACCTCCCCCGGGCGTCCACCACCGTGGTCGATGTCCCGGCCGGCGCCGGAGACCGCCTCGAGACCGCGGTCGCCCGTTACACCTCGGTGCTCGCCGTCGCCGAACGCGTCGCGGAGGAGACCGCCGTCGCCACCGAACCGGTGCTCGTCGTCGGCGGTGACGGCGCCAGTGTCCTCGGCGCGACCGCCGCCCTTCTGCCGGACACCGCGTTCGTCCGGATCTCCGGCTCCAGCGGGTACCGCGCGCTCAACCGTGCCCAGCCCGTCGCCGCCGAGACCGCCGCCCTGCGTCTGCTGGTCGACCGCCCCGACGACCTGTTCCCCGGCCTGCCGGCGGTGCCGGCGTCCTCGGTCGTCGTCGCCGGGGTCCGCGGGGTCGAGGACGCCGAGCGCGCCGCCCTCGACAAGGCCGGGATCGTGCACCTCGACGTCGACGCCGCCACCCCGGACGCCCTCGCCGCAGCGGTCGAGCGCACCGGTGCGTCGTCCGTGTTCGTGCACGTCGACCTCGACGTCCTCGACCCGTCCGAGGTCGACGGACTGCTCGAACCCGTGCCGTTCGGCCTCGACGGCGCAGCGCTCGTCGAGCGCATCCAGGCCGCGACGCGCGGCCGGCGCCTCGCCGGCGCCGCGCTCACCGGGTTCGCCCCCGTCGACCCGGGCCGTGCAGTGGACGACCTCGGCGTGATCCTGCGCGTCGTCGGCGCGGTGACCAGCGCCTCCCGGGTGGGTTGACCACGCACCCCGCGCGCCCGGCGCACCCCATGCCGGTCCGCGTACGCTCGGCCGCATGACGGACTACGACCTCATCGTGATCGGCGCCGGCGCAGTCGGCGAGAACGTGGCGGACTACGCCAGGAAGCGCGACCTGTCGGTCGCCATCGTGGAGGCCGAGCTCGTCGGCGGCGAATGCTCGTACTGGGCGTGCATGCCCTCGAAGGCACTCCTGCGCAGCGGACACGCCCTCGCCGCGGCCAAGCGGCTCGACGGTGCGAAGCAGGCCGTGACCGGCACGCTCGACGCCGCCCACGTGCTGGCCCGCCGCAACTCGTTCACCTCGGACTGGAAGGACGACAGCCAGGTCTCGTGGCTCGAGTCCGCCGGCATCGACCTGATCCGCGGGCACGCCCGCATCACCGGACCGAAGACCATCGACGTCGACGGCGAGACGCACACCGCCCGTGCTGCCGTCGCGGTCGTCACCGGTTCCCTGCACACGCTGCCCCCGGTGCCCGGTCTCGCCGACGCGAAGCCGTGGGGCACCCGCGAGGGCACCAGCGCCCAGCAGGTCCCCGAGAGCCTGCTCGTCATCGGCGGCGGCGTCTCCGGCTCCGAACTCGCCACCGCGTGGGCCTCGCTCGGCGCGAAGGTCACCCTCGTCGCCCGGCACGGCCTGCTCGGCGGCATGGAGCCCTTCGCCGGGGAACTCGTCGCCGACTCCCTGGGCGAACTCGGTGTCGACGTCCGCACCGGCGTCAACCCGGTCCGCGTCGACCGTGACGAGCACGGCCTCGTCACGACGGAACTCGACGACGGCACCACGGTCATCACGAGCGAGGTGCTCGCCGCCACCGGCCGCGCCGCCCACACACGCGACCTCGGGCTCGAGACGGTCGGCCTGACCGCCGGAGACTGGCTCGACGTCGACGACACGATGCTCGTGCACGGCACCGACTGGCTGTACGCCGTCGGCGACGTCAACCACCGCGTCCTGCTCACCCACCAAGGCAAGTACCAGGCCCGCGCCGCTGGCGAGGCGATCGCCGCCCGGTACCAGGGCACGCCGCTGCACACCGAGCCGTGGGGTGCGCACGTCGCCACCGCCGACCACGCCGCCGCGCCGCAGGTCACCTTCACCGACCCCGAGGTCGCGAGCGTCGGCCTGACCGAGGCGAAGGCCCGTGAGCAGGGGATGAACGTCCGCGCCGTCGAGTACGACCTCGGTGCGATCGCCGGGTCCTCGCTGCAGGCCGACGGCTACACGGGCCGCGCGAAGATGGTCGTCGACGAGGACCGCCGGGTCGTCGTGGGCGTCACGTTCGTCGGCCAGGACGTCGCCGAGATGCTGCACGGCGCCACCGTCGCCGTCGTGGGCGAGGTCCCGATCGACCGCCTGTGGCACGCGGTGCCCGCCTACCCCACCATGAACGAGGTCTGGCTGCGCCTGCTCGAGACCTACGGCCGCCCGGCCTGAGCGTGCGCAACCCGCTGCTCGACTCCCCCGTCTCCCTGGCGGGGTGGGCGTTCGCGACGGCCGTCGGGCTCGCCGTGGGCGTCCCGCTGTCGACCGGGCGGATCCGGGTGGTCGACGGGCTCGTGGTCTGCACGGGGCTGCCGCGCTGGGTGTTCCGTCGAGGCGGCACCTGCGTCGGCTCGGTGTACCTGACCCGCGACAACGACGGCCCGCGTGTGCTCCGGCACGAGCGGGTGCACGTCGAGCAGTGGCGGCGGTACGGCATGCTCATGCCGCTGCTCTACGCCGTCGCCGGCCGGGATCCGCTGCGGAACCGCTTCGAGGTCGAGGCCGGCCTGGAGGACGGCGGGTACCGCTGACGGGTGCGGGTGCGCGAACTTGTGGCCGCGACGTCCGTCGGGCGGCAGTTCGTGCGGCCTCGCTGAGCCGGCCGGCCGGGGCCCGGTCGGTCACAACACCCCGCAGGGCGCGCGGCGAGCGGTCGCAGACCGTCGCCTGCGGCGCCGCCAGCCGACGGTTCGTGACCACACGACGTGCAGCCCACGACGAGTCGTGACCACTCGGCGGCAGGCGGGCTCCAGGCGACGAAACGCGACCAGCCGACGGCCTGGAGGCGCGTGGCGGCGCCGCCACGCGCCTCCCGGCCACCGCGCCCCACCCCACTGCACCCGGTCGCGGGTCGCAACAACCCGCCAGGCGCGCAGCGAGCGGTCGCAGACCGTCGCCTGCGGCGCCGCCAGCCGACGGTTCCTGACCACTCGCGCGCTGGCCCACGACGTGTCGTGACCACTCGGCGGCGGGAGGGCTAGGCGACGAAACGCGACCAGCCGACGGCCTGGAGGCGCGTGCCGGCGCCGCCACGGGCCTCCCGGCCACCGCGCCCCACCCCACTGCACCCGCGCACCGGTCGCAACACCCCGCGAGGCGCGCGGCGAGCGGTCGCAGACCGTCGCCCGCGGCGCCGCCAGCCGACGGTTCGTGACCACACGACGTGCGACCCACGACGGTTCGTGACCACTCGGCGGCGGGCCGGCCTGGCGACGAAACGCGACCAGCCGACGGCCTGGAGGCGCGTGGCGGCGCCGGGACAGGGCCACGGCAGGTCGCAACACCTCGTCGGGCGCGCGCCGCGCGGTCGCAGACCGTCGCCTGCGGCGCCGCCAGCCGACGGTTCGTGACCACTCGCGCGCCGGCCCACGACGAGTCGTGACCAGCCCCACCCAGCCGCCGCCGCAGCCGCGCGTCAGGCCGCGGGCCGCCGCGGCACCACGAGCGGCGTGCCGGTCTCGGGGTCGGGGACGACGACGCACGGCAGACCGAAGACGTCCTCGACGAGGTCCGCGGTGAGCACCGACGACGGCTCCCCCGAGGCGACGATCGCACCGTCGCGCATCGCGATGACGTGGGTGGCGTAGCGGGCAGCCTGGTTCAGGTCGTGCAGCACCGCGACGACTGTGCGGCCGGCGGCGTGCAGCGTCGAGGCGAGTTCGAGCACGTCGTATTGGTGCGCGATGTCGAGGAACGTCGTCGGCTCGTCGAGCAGCACGATGTCGGTCTGCTGCGCGAGCACCATCGCGATCCACACCCGCTGCCGCTGGCCGCCGGAGAGTTCGTCGACACTGCGGTCGGCGAGTTCCACCGTCGACGTCTGCTCCAGTGCGGCCTGCACGGCCTGCCGGTCGGACCCGGACGACGGGTGCAGCAGGTCCTGGTGCGGGAACCGGCCCCGGGACACGAGGTCGCGCACGGTGATGCCGTCGGGGGCGATCGGGGTCTGCGGGAGCATCCCGACCCGGCGGGCGACGGCCTTCGGGCGGTACGAGTCGATCGGCGCACCGTCGAGGAACACCGTGCCGGCACGGGGCTTCAGGGTACGGGCGAAGGACTTCAGCAGCGTCGACTTGCCGCAGGCGTTCGGGCCGACGATGACCGTCAGCTCACCGTCGGGGATGTCGACGTCGAGCGTGTCCACCACGACCCGGTCGTCGTACGCCAGGGTCAACCCGCGGGCGCCCAGCGCGGTGGTCGGGACCGGGCCGTGCGCGGTGCCCGCGGTCGGCATCAGTGCTCGGCCTTGCCGTGCCGCCAGTAGCCCATGAACGCGACCTGCTTGCGGTCGATGCCGACGCCGCGCACCAGGTGGCGGCGGAGTTCCTTCACGCAGCCGGCCTCGCCCGCGATCCACGCGTACACGGGACGCTCGTCGACCGCGGCGGGGACGTCCCACAGCACCTGCTCGTCGACGTCGACGTCGGTGAGCTCGGCGGCCGGCTCGCACGCGGCGGCACCGGCTGGTGCGACGGTTGAGGCCCAGGCGTGCACCTGGTCGGTCATCCGGACGCCGTGCGTGGCGCCGTTGCGGGCGATCCAGCGGACCTCGACCCCGGCGGGCGCGCTGACGGGCAGCCGGTCGGCGTCGGTGGGCACCTCGATGAAGACGTGGCCGACGGTCGAGACGTCGAGGGCTTCGAGGATGGCGCAGATCGCGGGTGCGGCGGTCTCGTCCCCGGCGAGCAGGATCCGGTTCGCGTGCCCGGGAGCGAACTCGGCGGCACCGGTCGGCAGGTCCTCCGGCGACTCGGGCACGCGCGGCCCGACGATGCGCAGCTCGTCACCGACGCGGCACGCCGAAACCCAGCGCGACGCCGGACCGGTGTCGCCGTGCGCGACGAAGTCGATGTCGAGCTCGCGGGCGTCCGGCCGGAACGAACGGACCGTGTACGTGCGGAGCGGGTTCCGGGTCTCGTCCGGCAGCGCGCGCCAGGCGGCGTACCAGTCCTCGTCCTCGGGCAGTTCGGAGAAGCCGATGCCGGGCAGGGGCAGCACGATCTTGATCCGCTGGTCGAGACCGACTGAGGAGAAGTCGGCGAGCGCGTCGCCCGTCAGTGTCACCCGGACGAAGTTCGGGGTGAGCGACGTCACGGCGGCCACACGGACGGAGAAGACGCGATACCGGGTTGCCACGGAACCGAGTATGGCATGCCTTACCTAACGTCTCCAGGCCCCCGGAACGGTGCGAGGATCGTCCCCGTGTCCGAAGCCCCCGACGACGAATTCGCCGACCTGCCCGCCCTCGCCAGCGCGAGCGGCGTGACCACGCCGCTCCGCGCCTCCAGGCAGGTGGTCCGCACCGCGGACGGTCAGGAGATCTCCGCGATCCGGTGGGGCGACGTCGGCCAGGAGGCCCGGATCACCTACCTGCACGGGCTCGGCATCGACGCCCACAGCTTCGACACCACGGCACTCGCCGTGGGCGAGCCGGCGGTCGCCCTCGACCTGCCCGGCCACGGTCGGTCGTCGTGGCGGGAGGACGCGGACTACGCGGCCGCCGCGACCGCGCCGAGCGTGCTCGCCGCGCTCGACGCACTGGCGGTGCCGCCGGGGGTCGTCGTCGGGCACTCGCTCGGCGCCATCCTGTCGGCTCGGCTCGCGGCCACCGCGCCGGAGCGGGTCACCGGACTCGTGCTCGTCGACATGTCGCCGGACTTCGCGCAGCGTGCGGTCGACCGGATCGCCCGTGCGCTCGAGGCCGAGGAGCCGTTCGAGTCCCTCGAGCAGGTCGTCGACCGGGCGATCGAGGCTCGGGTCGGTGACGACCGGCAGGTACTGCTGCGCGAGGCCCGGCACACGACGGCCCTCGGTGCGGACGGACGGCTCGTGCGCCGGCACCACTTCCCGCACCTGCCCGCCGGCCGGACGTCGTCGGTGGGGCGCTTCGCCGACGCGTGGCCGGACCTCGAGGCCCTGCGCGTGCCGATCCTGCTCGTCCGGGGCGACCGCGGGTACGTCTCCCCGAAGCTGCACGCCGGGTTCGCCGAGCGTCTGCCGGACGCCGAGATCGTGACGGTGACCTCGCGGCACGCGGTGCAGAACCAGGCGCCCCTCGAACTGGCGTCGGCGATCCGGGCATGGGCGGGGCGGCACGGATTGTTGCACCCGATCGAAGAACCGTCGCCGGACGGCCCCGGCCGCCGGTAGCCTCGTGCGAGCGCGAGGCCCGATCCCGCCCTCGCGCCCGGAAGGAACCCACCACCCCATGAGTCCGCTCCTGCTCCGTCGTCCTGAACGCTCCTCGCGCACCGGGCGCGCTGTCGTCGCCGCCACCGCGGTCGCCGTCGTCGCAGCCCTCGCGCTGACCGGCTGCTCCGGCTCGTCCGACACCACCGGCGGCAAGGACGCCACGGTCCGTGTCGGGCTCGTGCTCGAGCCGACGAGTCTCGACATCCGCACCCAGTCCGGGGCGGCGCTCGACCAGGTGCTCATCGACAACGTGTACCAGGGGCTCGTCGGCCGGACCGCCCAGGGCGACGTCCGCGACGTGCTGGCCTCGGCGCACCAGGTGTCCGACGACGGCCTGACGTACACGTTCACGCTGCGGGACGGCACGACGTTCCAGGACGGCAAGCCGGTCACCGCGGCCGACGTCGTGTGGTCGCTCGAGCAGGTCAAGTCGAACGACTCGTACGTCGACTCGGCCAAGCTCGCGGGCGTCACGTCGATCACCTCGCCGTCCGCGGACTCCGTCGTGCTGCAACTCGCCAAGCCCGACTCCGACCTGCTCTGGAACCTGACCGGTCGCGCCGGCCTGGTGCTCGAGAAGGCCGCGGACAACGACCTGTCCGACAGTGCGAACGGCACCGGTCCGTTCGAGGTGGCGGACTGGAAGCAGGGCGACTCGCTCACCTTCGACCGCAACGAGGACTACTGGGGCACGAAGGCGAAGGTCGCGAAGATCGTCTTCCGGTACATCACCGACCCGTCGACCGCCGTCAACGCGATGGCGAACGGTGACCTCGACGTCCTGAACCCGGTCGACGGCACCCTGAAGAGCCAGCTGCAGGGCAACGGCGACATCACGCTGCACAGCGGCAAGACGACCGACAAGTACACGCTGGCGTTCAACGACCGCAAGGAACCCTTCACCGACAAGCGCGTGCGCCAGGCGATCCGGCAGGCGATCGACGCGAAGGCGCTCATCAAGGCGATCGGCGGCACCGGCGTGGAGCAGGGCGGCCCGATCCCGGAGCTCGACCCCGGCTACGAGGACCTGACCGACATCGACGCGTACGACCCCGCGAACGCGAAGAAGCTCCTCGCCGCCGCCGGGCAGCAGGACCTGAAGCTGACGCTCACCTACGCGAACATCTACCCGACCACCATCGGCGACGTGCTGAAGTCCCAGCTCGCCGACGTCGGGATCACCCTGACCGTCAAGCGCGTCGACTTCGCCACCTGGCTGTCCTCGGTGTTCCAGGCGCCGAAGTCCGGCGAGCGGGACTTCGACCTGTCGATGGTCGACCACGTCGAGGCGCGTGACTTCGGCAACTGGGCGAACCCGGACTACTACTTCGGCTACGACAACCCGAAGGTGCAGGCGCTGTACGCCCGGTCGATCGCGGCGACCGACGAGGCCACCAAGACCGAGGCACTGCGGAAGGCCGCACGCATCGTCAGCGAGGACGCGGCCGGCGAGTGGCTCTACACGGCGACCGAGATCACCGCGGTGCGCTCCGGCGTGACGGGCTTCCCGGTCGACGGCGGCAACTCGCGCCTCGACCTGTCGAAGCTCGCGGTCAAGTGAGGCGGAGCCACACCACGCCCCGGAGCGGCCGCGTGCCCGGGGCGCACTCCATCCCCGTAGCATCGGTGTCGTGACCCGGTTCCTCATCGGGCGGGCGCTCCTGCTCGTCGTCGGCCTGCTCGTGGCGAGCGTCATCATCTTCGCCACGCTCCGCGTGCTGCCCGGTGACGTCGCCCAGGTCGTCGCCGGCACGCAGTCGACCCCGGCGCAGGTGGAGCAGCTCCGCCAGCAGCTCGGACTCGACCGGCCCGTCGTGGTGCAGTACCTCGACTGGATCGGCGGGGTGTTCCGCGGCGACCTGGGCCGTTCCCTGGTGACGAACGGTGCCGTCGCTCCGGAGATCGCGCAGAAGCTCGCGATCACCCTGCCGCTCGCCGCGATGTCGCTGGTGACCGCCCTGGTGATCGGCGTGCCGCTCGGGGTCGTCGCCGCGGTGCTCCGTCGCCGCCCAGGAGGCGCCGTCATCGGGTTCGTCGCACAGGCCGTCGCCGCCGTGCCCGTCGTGTGGGCCGGCATGCTCCTGGTCGCGCTGTTCGCCGTGACGCTGCACTGGCTGCCGACGCAGGGCTTCCCACTGGACGGCTGGTCGGAACCCGGGCGGGCGTTCGCGTCGCTCGTGCTGCCCGCGCTGACCATCGGTGCTGTCGAGGGGGCCGTGATCCTGCGGTTCGCCCGCTCCGCCACGCTCTCCGTCCTCGACGCCGACCACCTGCGCACCGCGGCCGCGATCGGCCTCACCCGCACGCAGGCCCTGCTCCGTCACGGGCTGCCGAGCGTCGCCCTGACGGTGCTCGCCGTCCTCGGGGTGCAGATCGCCGGGCTCCTCGTCGGGGCCGTCGTCGTCGAGCAGCTGTTCTCGCTGCCCGGGGTCGGTCGGATGCTCGTGACCGACGTCGGCCGCCGTGACATCACCAAGGTGCAGTCCGAACTGCTCGTGCTCACGGGGCTCGTGCTGCTCGTCGGGTTCGCCGTCGACGTCGTGCACCGCACCCTCGACCCCCGACAGCGCGAGGTGCAGGGATGATCCGCCGCCTGGTGTCCCGACCGACCGGGGTCTTCGCCGTCGTCGTGCTCGGCCTGCTGGTCGTGCTCGCCGCCGTGTCGCTCGTCTGGACGCCGCAGGACCCGTTCCGCGCCGACCCGTTCCACCAGTGGGAGGGACCGAGCGCCGCGCACTGGTTCGGCACCGATGCCGCCGGCCGCGACATCGCCAGCTACCTGCTCGCCGGCACCCGCACCACCGTGCTCGTCGCCGTCGGCTCCGGCGTGATCGCGAGCGTCGTCGGCATCGTCCTCACCGCGATCGGTTCGCTCACCGCCCGCTGGGTGCGCGAGGGCACCGCGGTCCTGCTCGACATCCTGGTGGCGTTCCCGACCCTGCTCACCGCGATGCTCCTGACCGCGGTGTTCGGCGGGTCGCTCGGCGTGGTGATCGTCAGCGTCGGGCTGTCCTTCGGCGTCACGATCGCCCGCGTTGCCCGCGGCGAGATCCGGCGGATCGCCCGGAGCGACTACGTCACCGCGGCGCGGGCATCGGGCGTCGGCGGTGCCGGGGTGCTGTTCCGCCACCTGGTGCCGAACGCGGCGCCGCTGTTCACCGTGCAGCTGTCGCTCGCGATGGCCACGGCCGTGCTCGCAGAGGCCGGGCTGTCCTACCTGGGCTACGGCGCAGGGTCCGACACCGCGTCGTGGGGCAGCCTGCTGTCCGACCTGCAGACCTACATCGGGGTCCACCCGTGGAGTGCGACCTGGCCGGGCGCCGCCATCGCCCTCGTCGTCGCGGCACTCTCGCTGCTCGGCGACGCGGTGCGCGACGCCTCCGACCCGCGGCTGACGACGAGCGACCGCAGCACCGACGGCCGTCGCAGCGATCCGGCGACGACCACCCCGGGGGTGACCGCATGACCGCCGACGCACGCGACGGATCCGGCCCCACCGGCCCAGCCGGCACCGACGCGACCACCGCAGCCTCCGGGCTCGAGGTGCGCGGGTTGTCGGTCCGCATCACGGGGCGGACGATCCTCGACGACGTCAGCTTCACCGTGCCTCCCGGCCAGCGCGTCGGCGTGATCGGCGCGAGCGGATCCGGCAAGTCGATGACCTCGCTCGCCCTGATGGGCCTTGCGCCCACCGGCGCCGTCGTGACCGGCAGCGTCCGCCTGGACGGCACCGAACTCGTCGGCCTGCCCGACCGCGAGCGCGCGCGACACCGCGGATCGGGCATCGCGATGGTGTTCCAGGAGCCGGGCACCGCGCTCGACCCGTTGCGACGGGTCGGCGGGCAGATCGCCGAGCCGCTGCGCCTGCACCGCGGGCTCGACCGTCGCGCGGCCCGCGCGGCGGCCGTCGACCTGGCGGCGTCCGTGGGCCTGCCCGACCCGGAATCGCTGCTGCGGCAGTACCCGCACCAGCTGTCCGGCGGGCAGCGGCAGCGGATCTGCATCGCGATGGCGATGGCGGGCGAGCCGTCGTACCTGGTGGCCGACGAACCGACCACGGCGCTCGACGTCACGACCGAGGCACGCATCCTCGACCTGTTCGAGCACCTGCCCGCGGGCATGGTGTTCGACACCCACGACCTCGCCGTGCTCGCGCGCATCGCCGACACCGCCGTGGTGCTCGACGCCGGCCGGGTGGTCGAGCAGGGCCGGGTCGCGGACCTGCTCGCCGCGCCGCAGCACCCCGCAACGGTCGCGCTCGTCGACGCCGCACGTGCCACCGCCAGGACCCCGTGACCCTCCCCGCCCTGGAGGCCACCGGTCTCCACCGCACCTACCGCCTCCCCCGCCGCGGCCCGTTCGAGCCCGGCCCGGTCCGCACCGCCGTCGACGGCGTCGACCTGACGGTCGCCCCCGGCGCACGGCTCGGCATCGTCGGCGAATCGGGATCCGGCAAGTCCACGCTGGTCCGGTTGCTCGCCGGCCTGGAGGGCCCTTCCGCCGGCACCGTCGCCGCCTCCGGTCGTCCGGTGGTCGCGTCCCGGTCCGCGCGCGCCTTGCGCTGGTTCCGTCGCGAGACCGGCGTGGTGTTCCAGGACCCGTACGCGTCCCTCGACCCGCGGATGCGCGTCGGCGCGATCGTCGCCGAGCCGCTGCGGGCACTGCAGGTCCCGGGGTCGCACGACGAGCTCGTGCGTGCCGTGCTGGAGCGCGTCGACCTGCCCGCGGACACGGTCGACCGGTACCCACACGAGTTCTCCGGCGGGCAGCGGCAGCGGATCGCGATCGCCCGGGCCGTGGTGCACTCGCCCCGGATCCTGTTCGGCGACGAGCCGATGAGCGCCCTCGACGTGGTCGTCCGTGCCCGGGTGATCGAGCTGTTCCGATCGCTCGCCGACGACCTCGGGCTGACGCTCGTGCTGGTGTCGCACGACATCGGCGTCGTGCAGCGGCTGTGCGACACGGTCGCGGTGATGTCGGACGGCAGGGTCGTCGAGCACGGGCCGGTTTCGCTCCTCGATGCGCCGCAGCACCCGGTGACGCGGGCGTTGGTGGCGGCGGCGCCGACGCTGCCGTAGGCGGGCGGCGCCGGGCGGGCGGCGCACCGTGCGTGCCCCGCCACTCCGTGCGGGCTTGCCCGCACGGAGCCGGCCTACAAGGCCGCACCGAACAAGCAACACCGCACCACATGCACGAAACCGCACCGTGCGCCAGCCAGGAGGCACGGCACCGGCCCGCCCCGCACCTCCCGACCAGACGCACACGAGCCCACCGCACCGTGCACGCCCCGCCACTCCGTGCGAGCTTGCCCGCACGGAGCCGGCCTACAAGGCCGCACCGAACAAGCAACGCCGCACCACATGCACGAAACCGCACCGTGCACTCCCCGCCAACCCGGGCGGGCTTGCCCGCACGCGGCCGGCCTACAAGGCCGCACCGAACGTGCAACGCCGCACCAGCCTGACAACGCCGCACGGTGCGCCGCTCGCCCCGCGCCCCGCGCGCCCCCGGAGCCGCCCGGGCCTGGCGTCAGGCGGTCCAGGCGGCCGGGTGCCGCCGCTGCCAGCGCAACCGGCGCTCGAGCTGCGCGCCGATCGCGAGCAGGACGCGCTCCCCGCCGGGGCGTCCGATCAGCTGCACGCCCATCGGCAGCCCGCCCCCGTCGGGGTGGTCGTCGTCGGTCACGCCGACCGGCAACGTGATCGCGGGGAGCCCGGACACGTTCGCCATCGACGTCCACGGCGAGTAGGCGCACTGGCGGCGGAAGTCCTCGTCCGGGTCGTCGCCGTACCAGCCGAGGGGCCGCGGCGTCATCGCGAGGGTCGGCGTGAGCACCGCGTCGAACCGGTCGAACGCGCCGATGAGCGTCGTCGAGAAGGCGTCGAGCGTCGTCATCGCGTCGAGGACCTGCGTGGCGGACAGCGCCTGCCCGCGCGCGACGAGCCAACCCACGAGCGGGGTCAGCGCCGACAGGTCGATGCCGGGCACCAGCGGCAGGCGGGCAGCCGAGCTCTCCCACGCCACCCGGAACGCGTCGGCGTAGGGCACGCGGGGCATCCGGACGTCCTCGACGCCGTGCCCGACCTCGCCGAGCACCCGCACGGCCGTCTCCACGGCGGCACGGGCAGCGGGATCGACGACCACGTCGACGGTGTCGTCCCACGGCGAACCGTCGAGCACCCCGACGACGAACCGGCCCTCGCCGCGGACGGCGGCCGCGGTGAACGGCCCCTCGCCGACGTCGGGGGCGACGAGGGCGTACGGCGACGGCTCCGGCAGCCCGGTCGGCGCGACCAGCGCGTCGAGGAGCATGCCCGCGTCGGCGACGGAGCGGGTGAGCGGTCCGGCGACCGACAGGCCGCCGACGCCGGAGCGGCCGGGCATGGACGGCACACGACCGCGGCTCGGCTTCAGCCCGACGAGTCCGGTCGCCGCCGCGGGGATCCGCACCGACCCGCCGCCGTCCGAACCGATCGCGGCCGGCAGCAGCCCGGCGGCGACGGCGACGGCCGCACCGCTCGACGACCCGCCCGGCGCCCGCGTGGTGTCGTAGGGGTTCCGGGTCACGCCGACCCGGGTCTCGGACGACGAGGACATGCCGAACTCCGGTGACGCCGTCTTGCCGAGGCTGACCGTGCCGGCCGCGTCGAGCGCGGCGACGAGCGGGTGGTCGGCCGCGGCGGGCCGCTCCGGCAGGCTCGCGGTTCCGTTCCGCGTGGGGACGCCGGCACGGTCGTACAGGTCCTTGTCGGCGGACGGGAGGCCCCACAGCGGTCTCGACGTCGGCACCAGGTGGCCGAGGCGGTCGGCTCGGGCCCGGGCCGCGTCCGCGGTGACCGTCACGAAGGCGCCGAGTCCGGCGTCCAGGCGTTCCACGCGGGCCAGGTAGTGCTCGGTGACCTCGAGGGCGGTCGCCTCCCCTCGACGGATCCAGTCCCAGAGTTCCTGTGCGGAGAGGTGGTGGAGTTCGAACACGGCTCCGAGCCTAGGCGGCGGCCCGTATCCTTCGACGGTGGACACGACTCTCCCCTCCGGCACGACGAAGCGCCGGATCGAACTGCGGCTCGTGAAGCCCCTGTTCGTCTGGTTCGCCCGGCCGACCGTCACCGTCGACGGGGTGGGGCACCCGGCGCAGTGGGGCACCGGCACGTGGGCGGTGCCGGACGACGGCGACACGGTGATCGGCGTGTACCTGTTCAACCGCGCGTGGCGGTTCGGGGCGGCTTCGGTGCCGGTGGGTGGTTCGAACGCGCTCGAGTACCGGGGCGGGCTGCTGCCGATCGGTGCGGGCCGGTTGACGCCGCGGGGCTGAGGGTCGCGCCGGTGGTGCCGCTCCCGCGTGGCACGATGGGCGCATGACCGCCACGCTCGTCGCCAAGGGCCTGTCCGGCGGGTACGCCGCTCGCACGCTGTTCGACTCCCTCGACCTGACGGTGGCGCCGGGCGACGTGATCGGGGTCGTCGGCGTGAACGGTGCCGGCAAGTCCACGCTGCTCCGGCTGCTGGCCGGGGTCGACGAGCCGCTGGCCGGCACGGTCTCCCTGGCGCCGACGGACGCGTTCGTGGGGTGGCTCCCCCAGGAGCACGAGCGCATCGCGGGCGAGACCGTCGCGGCGTACCTCGGGCGCCGGACCGGCTGCACCGAGGCGACGGTGACTATGGACGCAGCGGCGGCGGCCCTCGGGGACCCCGACGCCGGCGACGCAGCGGCCGACCGGTACTCGGCGGCGCTCGACCGCTGGCTCGCCGCGGGGGCCGCCGACCTGGAGGACCGGATCCCGGCGGTGCTCGCCGACCTCGGCCTCGAGCCCGGTACCGGCGACTCCGCTGCGGACGGCGTCGGCCCGGACTCCCTGATGACCGCGCTGTCCGGTGGGCAGGTCGCCCGCGTCGGGCTCGCCGCGCTGCTGCTGTCACGGTTCGACATCGTCCTGCTCGACGAGCCGACCAACGACCTCGACCTGGACGGCCTCGACCGACTCGAGGCGTTCGTGCGCGGGCTGCGCGGCGGGGTGGTGCTCGTCAGCCACGACCGTGAGTTCCTGGCGCGCTCGGTGACCTCGGTGCTCGAGCTCGACCTGGCGCAGTCGTCGAACCGGCTGTTCGGTGGCGGGTACGACTCGTTCCTCGAGGAGCGCGAGATCGCCCGGCAGCACAAGCGGGACGCGTACGACGAGTTCGCGTCGACGAAGGCCGACCTGGTCTCGCGGGCTCGGACGCAGCGCGAGTGGTCGAGCCAGGGTGTCCGGAACGCCATGAAGAAGAGCCCGGACAACGACAAGATCCGCCGCCGTGCCGCCTCGGAGTCGAGCGAGAAGCAGGCGCAGAAGGTCCGGCAGATGGAGTCCCGCATCGCCCGGCTCGACGAGGTCGAGGAGCCGCGAAAGGAGTGGCAGCTCGAGTTCACGATCGGCAGCGCACCCCGGTCGTCGGCCGTCGTGGCGACGCTGTCGAACGCCACGTTCACCCAGGGCGACTTCACCCTCGGCCCGGTCTCACTGCAGGTCGACGGCGGTGACCGGATCGGCATCACCGGTCCGAACGGCGCCGGCAAGTCCACCCTGCTGCGGGCGCTGCTCGGCAAGCAGGCGCCGACGACGGGCACGGCCTCGCTCGGCTCGAGCGTCGCGGTCGGCGAGGTCGACCAGGCGCGTGCGGCGTTCACCGGCGACCAGCCCCTGGCGGCGGCGTTCGAGGCGATCGTCCCCGAGTACACGACGGCCGACGTCCGGACGCTGCTCGCGAAGTTCGGGCTCAAGGCGGACCACGTCGGCCGACCGGCCTCGGCGCTCTCCCCCGGCGAGCGCACCCGGGCCGGGCTCGCACTGCTGCAGGCCCGCGGGGTGAACGTGCTCGTGCTCGACGAGCCGACCAACCACCTGGACCTCACTGCGATCGAGCAGCTCGAGCAGGCGCTGGAGTCCTACGACGGGACCCTGCTGCTCGTCACACACGACCGGCGCATGCTGGAAACCGTCCGACTCGACCGGCAGTGGCGGGTCGAGGGCGGCACCGTCACCGAACGCTGACGGATCCACCGAACGCTGACGGATCGACCGAACGCTGACGGATCGACCGAGGGGGGAAGCACCATGCGACGCAACACCTGGATCGCGACGACCGCCGGGGTGGTGGTGCTCGCCGTCGCCGCCGTCGTGGTGGGGGTGAGCGTCGGGTCGCCCGAGCCCGAGCCCGAGCCGGAGTCGACCCGCGCGGCACGGGCGACGACGACACCGACCCCGAGCGCCACGCGGACGCCGACGCTCGCGGCCGTCCCCGCCGCACCGTCCGACGCGACCCTGGCCGCGCTGCCGCTGGCGTTCCACGACGCGGTCGTCCCGCAGTTGCTCGACGGTTCGGACGTGGAGCCGGAGGACACCTGGCAGATCGCGACCCCGCGCACGCCGCTCGTCGCCCTGTACGCGAGCCCGTCGAGCCGCGCCCGGCCGGTGGCGACCCTGTCCCACCTGGTGTCGACGATCAACCGGCCCGCGGCGACGGCGGTCTGGGGTCGTTCCCCCGGCAAGGACGGCGGGATGCTCCTGGTGTCGACGCCGTCCCGCAACCGCACCCCCGGTGACGGCGGCGACCCGGACGCCCCGAGCGCGACGTTCGCCTGGGCCCGGGCCGCCGACTTCACGGTGGTGCGCACCGACCGGATGATCACCGTCGACGTCGCCGCCAGCACCGTGTCCGTCGTCACCCGGTCGGGCAAGGTCACCGCGACCGAGGCGGCCCGGCTCGGCACACCGGAGGACCCCACACCGGCCGACACCGCCACCTACGTCGAGGCCGCGTACGTCGACACCCGCGTCGCGTACACGCAGGGCAACCCGATCATCCTGACCGGGGCGCACTCGTCCCGGATCCCGTCCTACGGCGGCAACGCTGCGCTGACCGCACTGCACTACTACCCGGACCCGACCGGCAGCTCGCACGGCTGCGTGCGGATCTCGGCGGAGATGACCCGCACCCTGGCGGCACTGCCCGTCGGGACGCCGATCCGGTTCAGCTGAGCACCGGCACCACCGGATCAGCCTCGCGGGATCCGGACGAGTCCGAGCCGCTCGACGACCTCGGCGCTCTCTTCTTCCGGGGTGCGGTCGGCGGCGATCGTCACGTGGGCTTCGTCGGGCTGAGGCGGCTCGAGCGTGGCGAGCTGCGACTGCAGCAGCGACGTCGGCATGAAGTGCCCGGAGCGCTGCGCCATCCGCTCCTCGATGAGCGCGCCGTCACCGGCGACGTGCACGAACACCACCCCGGGGGCCCGCAGCACGTCGCGGTACGAGCGCTTCAGGGCCGAGCAGGTCACGACGCCGTTCGTCCCGGCGTCCAGATGCCCGCGGATCCACCCGGCGACGACGTCGAGCCACGGCCAGCGGTCCTCGTCGGTGAGCGGGGTACCGGCGTGCATCTTGTCGACGTTCGCCTGCGGGTGCATCGCGTCGCCCTCGGCGAACTCCCACCCGACCTGCTCCGCCACCATCGCGGCGACGGTCGACTTGCCGGACCCGGAGACCCCCATCACGACCAGGACGCGGGCGTCGAGCCCGGTGTCGGCCGCACCGGCAGCAGCTGCCGCACCGAGGTCTGCTGCGCCGCTCATCGGATGAACACCCCGGCCAGCAGGACCCCGAGCAGACCGAACACCGAGATGAGGCACTCGAGCACCGTCCACGTCTTGAACGTCTGCCCCACGGTGGTGCCGAGGTACCCCTTCACCAGCCAGAACCCGGCGTCGTTGACGTGCGACAGGAACACCGAGCCAGCACCGATCGCGAGCACGAGCAGCGACGTCATCGGCGTCGACAGGTCGGCAGCGATCGGTGCCATGATGCCCGCGGCGGTCACCGTGGCGACCGTGGCGGAACCGGTCGCGACGCGCACCAGGGCCGAGACGATCCAGGCGACGAGCAGCACGGAGACGCCGGAGTCCTTCACGGCGTCGGCGATCACGCCGCCGATGCCGGTGTCGATGAGCACCTGCTTGAAGCCACCGCCTGCGCCGACGATGAGCAGCACCCCGGCGATCGGGGGCAGCGCGCTCTCGAGCGACTTCGACACCGCCGAGCGGTCCATGCCGCCGCCGATCGCGAAGAAGACCATGGCGTAGACGGCGGCGATGCCGATGGCGATCATCGGGGAGCCGAGGAAGTCGAGCAGGCTCACCCACGAGCCAGCGGCGTCCGGTGCGGTGGCCTCACGGATCGCCTGGGCGAGCATGAGCACGACCGGCAGCAGGATGCCGATCAGCGCGACGGTGAACGACGGGCTGCGCGGCTCGCTGATGACGCGCGTGAAGTCGCTCTTGCCGTTGGGCAGGGACGCGGTGTCCTGCGTGGCGGGGCCGCGCCGGGCCTCCCGTCCGGGGTGCGCCGGGTCGTCGGCGAAGGCGGCGGACCCGGACCCCGACCCCGAGGCGGAACCCGACCCCGACCCGGCGGTGGCGACCGCCCCACGCGACCCGAACATGTCGGGCACGGGGATGTCGACCCAGCGGGCCGCGAAGCGGGCGAAGAGCGGCCCGGCCAGGATGATCACCGGGATCGCCAGCACGATGCCGAAGGCGAGCGTGGTGCCGAGGTTCGCGCCGACGGTGGAGATCGCGACGAGCGGGCCGGGGTGCGGCGGGACGAACGCGTGCATCGTGGACAGGCCGACCAGGGCGGGGACGGCGATCTTCATGATCGGCACCTCGCTGCGCTTGGCGACGAGCACGATGATCGGGATGAGCAGGACGAGGCCGACCTCGAAGAACATCGGGAGCCCGATGAGCGCCCCGATCAGGGCCATCGTCCACGGCAGCGCCGCCTTCGACGACTTCCGCACCAGGGTGTCCACCACGCGGTCCGCTGCTCCGGAGTCGACGAGCATCTTGCCGAACATCGCCCCGAGTCCGACCAGGATGCCGACGCTCGTCATGGTCGCGCCGAAGCCGTCGCCGAAGCTGGTGACCGCCTTGTCCGGAGCGAGCCCTGCACCGATACCGACGCCGAGCGCACCGATCGTGAGCGCGATGAACGGGTGCACCTTGAGCCAGGTGATGAGCGCGATGATCACCACGATGCCGACGAGTGCCGCGATGATCAGCTGCGGGATCGAACCGGACGGGTCGACCGTCTCGGTGGTGCCACCTGCGGCGAGCAGGTGGTCCGGGAGAGCGTGAGGCATCAGCGCCCCTTCCTGGAGTCGCTGCTGCGCGGCTCCGTCGCCTTCGTGTCGAGGGTGGACTGGCGCGACGAACGCCGACCCTCAATAATCTGATTAATCAGACTATACGACGTCGTCCCGCGCGCCAACCGCCCGTCCCCGGAGTCTGCCGCTTCGATGGGATCGGTGTCACGGCGACCGCGTGACCCGTACTGCACGGAGGAACGATGCCCACGGCACACGGACTGCACGCCCAGGTGCTCGACACGCTCGGCCAGCGGATCGTCGACGGCGACCTGGCCACGGGTTCCGTCGTCCGGCCCGACGTGGTCGCCGACGAGTTCGGGGTGTCCCGCTCCGTCGTCCGCGAGGCCCTGCGCGTGCTGCAGTCGCTCGGCCTGGTCGAGCCCCGGCAGCGCGTCGGCACGCTCGTCCGCGACATCACCGCCTGGGAACTGCTCGCCCCGACCGTCATCCGGTGGCGGGGCACGTCACCGGCGTACTTCGTGCAGCAGCGCGAGCTGGTCGAACTCCGGCTCGGGGTCGAACCGGTCGCGGCGTCCCTGACCGCCGGCACCGACGGCGCCTCCGCCGTGCTCGCCGCCGCCGAGGACATGCTCGACGCCTGCGGGCGCGAGGACAGCCGCGCCTACCTGGAGGCCGACGTCCGCTTCCACCGTGCACTGCTCACCGGGTCGGGGAACGCCGTGTTCGCGCACTTCGCCGGCACCGTCGAGGCGCTCCTGCGCACCCGGACGTCGGAGTCGCGCGACCCGATCACGCGCTGGACGCGCGAAGCGGCGCTCCGGCACCAGGCGGTCGGTCGCGCAGCGGTCGACGGCGATGCCGACGCCGCTGCGGCAGCGGCGACCGCGCTGCTGCGCGTGACGCGCGACGAGTTCATCACCGAGGCTGCGGCGGGCTGACGCGACCGGGCGACGGCCTGGAGGCGCGTGCCGGGCCCGACACGGGCCTCCCGTCCGCCCTGCAGGGAGCGACCACACCAGCGCTCGACCCGGAGCTGCTGGTCACCACGGGCAGAGCCGCACCCTCATGAGCGGTCGCTCAGGAGGTTCAGGACTTGCGCCCCACGGGTTGTGGTGCGCGCGGTCCTGACTAGCCTGTTGCCGGGGGAGCATCTAGGGTTCCTCGACCGAAATCGGAGGAATCTCGTGCAACGACAGACCCGTGTCGCTCGAACAGTGGCGATGATCGCCATCGCCGCGACGACGATGGTCGGGCTGGTCGGGTTGGCCGGTCCAGCGCAGGCCGACCCTGCGTTCTCGGTGTCCGGGACGTTGACCGGCAAACCGTCCGCCACAGCCGCCGCTGTCCCGCTCGCCGGCGTCGAGGTCTACCTCAGTGGCCTCGCGGGAAACTACGTTTCCGCGTACGCGTACACCGACGCGGCGGGGCACTGGTCGATCTCCGAGATGGACGACCACTCCAGCGGCGCCGACGACGTCCCGCTCGCCGCGGGCTCGTACACGGTCCAGTTCAACTGCGCCACCACCGGCAGGAGCAGCTGCAACCACGACTACGTCGTGGAGTACCTCGGCCACACGCTCCTGTCGAGTGACTCGACCAAGGTCACACTGACTGCAGCCCACCCGACGGCAGTCGCTGACGACGAACTCGCTCGGGGCGCGGCGGTCTCGGGCACGGTGACCACCGCCGACGGCACGCCGATCGCCGGCGCGTCGGTGTCGGCGAACCCGGTGGGTGGCTTCTCGAACAGCCACACGACCACGGCCGCCGACGGCAGCTACACCCTCGACCAACTGACGACGACGAACGACGTCATCAGCGCAGGCTTCTACGACTCCGCGCACCCCGACGCGCACGGTTTCCCGATCCGGTACAGCACGCAGTGGTGGGACCACGCCTCCACGCCGGGTGCCGCGACGCCGGTCCCGCTGGTCCCGGCCTCCACGAAGCCCGACATCGACTTCGCGCTGTCCGTCACGCCGTTCGTGAGCGGGCGGGTGGTCGACGCCGCGGGGAACGGTGTCCCCGCACTCACCATGGTCCCGATGCGCTTCGATCCGGGCACCGACCAGTTCGTCGGGCCGAGGTCGGGTCCGAACGAGACCGACGCGCAGGGGTACTTCCGGCTCACTGGCGACCTCGGTTCCGCGACCCGGTACAAGCTGCTGTTCTCCGACTCGCTCGGCAGCGACGACGAGAACCCGCAGACCCGGACTCCGTTCGAGACGACCTGGTACCGCGACGCCGCTTCGTTCGACGACGCGACCGTCATCACCGTGCCGACGAGCGGGAGCGCGGACCTCGGCACGATCCCCGTCTCCCCGCACACGGGTGCGTTGCGCTTCATCGGCAACCCGGTCATCCAGCAGGACCAGTTCCAGGACGGCTTGCTCGTGGTCAGTGGTGTCGCCGCTTCCCCGGGGACGGCGAAGAGCACTGCTCAGTGGTACCGCGACGGCACTGCGATCAGCGGAGCGACGAGCTACTCGTACACGCCGGTCGCAGCGGACGAGGGGACCGTCCTCACCGTCACCGTCACCGCGAAGCTCGGCACCGAGACGGCCTCTGCGACGTCCGCGGGGTACGAGGCGCCGTCGGACGAGTAGTCGCTCGGACCGCTCTCCGCAGTGACGAGTGCCGGGCGCTCGACGTGCCGGAGCGCGCGCGTTCAGACGGCGGGGTCGCCGTGGCGGCGACCGGGCGACGTCCTGGAGGCGCGTGCCGGGCCCGCCACGGGCCTCCCGTCCGCCCTGCGGCCACGTGGCGAGCGTGACGGACGTCCGTCAGGTCCGTATCGGTGCCGGCGCCGGTGCCGGTGCCGGTGCCGTCAGCGGCGGCGGGCGAACAGCCGCGGCCCGCGCAGGCGGAGCCGCATCGTGACGGTGCCGAGCCAGCGGTCGTACTTGTAGCCGACCTTGCCCATCCGGCCGACCTCCTCGAAGCCGAGCCGCTCGTGCAGCCGGATCGACGCCTCGGCCTGCCGGTCCGCGATGACCGCCACCACCTCGCGCACCCCGGCCAACCGGCACTCGTCGAGCAGGGCCTCCATCAGCGCACGGCCGAGGCCCTTGCCACCGGACGCGGCACCGAGGTAGATCGAGTCCTCGACGACGTGGTTCGAGCGGTCCCGCGGGTTCCACGCGTCGACCAGCGCGTACCCGAGGATCTGCCCGGCGGGGTTCTCCGCGACCAGGAACGGCAGCCGGCGCTTGCGGATGTCGTCGTAGCGCTTCTTCCACGCGGCGTACGTGAACGCCGACGGGTCGAAGGTCACCGACGAGTTCCGGACGTAGTGCGTGTGGATCTCGCGCACGTGGGGCAGGTCCCCCACCTCGGCCGCACGGATGCGGTACTCGAACGCCGTCTCGGTCGCCGCCGGGGCACGCAGGTGTCGCGGCAGGACCCGCCGTCGCTGGTATTCCTCCTCGAGCACGTGCCGAGCCTACTGAGCGGGCAGCGTCCAGTCGACGGGCGGTGCGCCCTGCGACTCGAGCAGGGCGTTCACCTGCGAGAACGGGCGGCTGCCGAAGAACCCGCGGGACGCGCTGAGCGGACTCGGGTGGGCCGAGGCGACGACCGGGGTGTCGCCGAGGAGCGGCCGCACCGACCCGGCCTGGGCGCCCCAGAGCACGGTCACGAGCGGGGTACCGCGGGCGACGAGCGCTCGGACGGCCTGGTCGGTCACCGCTTCCCAGCCCTTGCCGCGGTGGCTGCCGGCCTCACCCGCCTGCACGGTGAGCACCCGGTTGAGCAGCAGCACGCCCTGGTCGGACCACGCCCGCAGGTCACCGTGCGCGGGCGGTGTCACCCCGAGGTCGTCGGACAGCTCGCGGTAGATGTTCGCCAGGCTCCGCGGCACCGGACGGACCGCGGGGTCGATGGCGAACGACAGGCCGATCGGGTGGCCGGGCGTCGGGTAGGGGTCCTGGCCGACGACCAGCACCTTGACGGCGTCGAACGGGGTCGTGAACGCGCGCAGCACGTCACCGCCGGCGGGCAGCCAGTGCCGACCCGCAGCGGTCTCGTCACGGAGCCACGTACCGATCCGGTGCACGTCGTCCTCGACCGGGGCGAGCGCCGACGCCCAGCCGGGGTCGACCAGGTCGGCGAGCGGCCGCGGTTCCACGTCGGCTACGCGCCCATGGTGGCGACGGACACCGACTCGTCGCCGGCCATCACGCGCCAGACGCTGCCGGTCCCCCGGACCTCGAGCGCCCCTTCACCGACGACGAGCGTGGTGTCCTCGTCGATCGCGAGCCCGGCGGTGACGAACTCGGCCTCGGCGCTGGCGATGAGCCGCGCGAGCGTGCCGGCCTGCACCGCGTGGACGTCGATCGTCAGGTCGACCAGCCCGAGGCCCTCGCGGAGCTCGACCTCGTCCACGCCCTCGGACGCGGCCTCGGGGCAGATCTCGACGCCACCGATGCGCCAGCCGCCCACCAGGGCACGGTCGGCGGCGATCATCGCGCCGGCCGAGTAGCCGAGGTAGGGCAGACCGTCGGAGACGAGCAGGCGGAGCTGGTCCACCAGCGGCGCGATCGCCGCGAGGTAGTCGGGCGTGACACCGCCGCCGATCACCAGGGCGTCGACATCGCTCAGGACCGTCGTGTCGAAGACCTGGCCGGCAGCGACCTCGGTGACGAGCACCTCGGCTGTTCGCGGACCACCGAGGACCTCGGCGATGTCGGCGGTCGACGCCGGGCTGCCGCCGTCCGGGCCCGCCACGGAGAGCAGGGCGATGCGCGGGACGCTGCGGCCGACCGCCGCCGAACGGGCGGTGGCCTCGGCGAGGAACGGCGCGGCGGCGTCCGAGGCGGCGAACAGCCCGCCGCCGACCAGGTGGATGCTCACGACTCGGCCGTCACGGGCGCCAGGGCGCTCCACGGGAACGTGATCCAGCCGTCGACCCGGCGCCACACGTGGTCGGGCTCCAGGACGGTGCCGGGCTTCGAGTACAGGCAGGCGCTCCGGACGTCGCCGCCGGCGTTCCGGATGATGTCGACCACCAGGCGCAGGGTGCGGCCGGAGTCGGACACGTCGTCGACCACCAGGACCCGCTTGCCGGCCAGGCTCGGGGCGTCGAGGGCGGGGGCGAGCACGACCGGCTCCTCCAGCCGCTGCTCGACGTCGGTGTAGAACTCGACGTTGATCGAGCCGCACTCCTTGGTGCCGAGGGCGTACGCCACGGCGCCGGCGATGATCAGTCCGCCGCGGGCGACGGCGACGACGACCTCGGGCTCGAAGCCACTGGACAGGACGTCCTTGGCGAGCAGGCGTGCGGCGTCACCGAACTCCAGCCAGCCGAGTACCTCGGGCCCGCTCGTCACGGTCACGGTGGACGGAGCCGCGGGCTCGGGTTCGCTGCTGATCGGCATCCGACCACGGTACCGGCAGGGAGCCCACGCCCGCGACCCGCGCCCGCCGCCCGGGCGCTGCGCGGGTCGCCGCGGTGCGCGGCGCACCGGCTGCTCAGCGCGGCGTCAGCGGGCCGCGCGCCAGCTTGTGCTGTGCCGACTGCGCCACCGGCCGGATCGTCACCAGGTCGAGGTTCACGTGCGGCGGCAGCTCCACCGCGTGCACGATCGCCTCGGCGACGTCGTCGGCCACCAGCGGCTCCGGCACGTCGTCGTACACCGCGGCGGCCTTCTGCTCGTCGCCGCGGAACCGGGTGAGCGCGAACTCGTCGGTCTTCACCATGCCCGGCGCGATCTCGACGACCCGGATCGGCTCGCCGTTCAGTTCGAGCCGGAGTGCGCCGACCAGGGCGTGCTCTGCGAACTTCGCCGCGTTGTAGCCGCCGCCGTTCTCGTACGCGACGAACCCGGCGGTGCTGGTCACCGTGACGATGTCGGCTCCCCCGGACACCCGAGCCCGGTCACGCAGGTGCGGCAGCAGCGCGGAGACCACTCGCTTCGTGCCGATCACGTTGACCTCGAACATGGCGCGCCAGTCGTCGACGTCGGACTCCTCGACGCTCGCCGAGCCGAACGCCCCGCCGGCGTTGTTCACCAGGACGTCGGCGCCGCCGAGGTCCGCGACCCGCGCGGCGAGCGCCGTCACGTCGTCGGCGTCCGTGATGTCGGCCACCAGGGTGTCCGCCCCGGTCTGGGCGGCGAGCGCTTCGAGCTTCGCGGTGCGGCGGGCCACGGCGAGCACGTCCCAGCCCCGCGACCGGAACAGCCGGACGGTGGCCGCCCCGATGCCCGAGCTCGCTCCGGTGACGACTGCGCGCCGTGCTGCCATGTGATCTGCCTCCTGCGTCGGTGACCGGAGCACGTGGTGGCCCGGTCCGTCCACCGTACCGAGCGGGACGGTTCCGGCACCGCACCAGGCCGTCCAGGTCACGATCCGGTAACGTGACCGGCGATGACGACGGATGCCGCCCCTCCCGCCCCCTCGGCCCCGGCGACGCAGCTCGAGCCCGGTCGAGCCCCGCGCCGGATCCCGATGTGGGACACCGCGCGCTTCGTCGCGGTCACGCTCGTGGTCATCGGCCACGCGATCCAGCGGCAGACGCCGGCGAGCGAGCACGCCCTGGCGCTCTACACGTTCATCTACGCGTTCCACATGCCGGCGTTCGGCGTGATCAGCGGGTACTTCTCGTCGGCGGACACCCCGACGGCGAAGCGGATGCGCCGGACGATCACGGACATCGTCGTGCCGTACATCATCATGCAGACGATCTGGACCGTGGTGCAGGGCATCGTCGAGGGCGGCAAGGACTTCAACCCGACGCAGCCGACGTGGACCCTGTGGTTCCTGCTGGCCCTCGGCATCTTCAAGCTGATCCTGCCGTACCTGGCGCAGCTGCGGTGGCCGCTGTTCTGGGCGGTCGTGTTCAGCATCGGCGTCGGGTACTTCGACAACGTCGACTCGACGCTCTCGCTGTCCCGTGCGATCAGCCTGCTGCCGTTCTTCCTGCTCGGGTGGCAGGTCAAGCAGTGGGGCGTCTTCGACCGCTGGTACGAGGCGTCGCGCCGCACGGTCGTCCGGGTGCGGGTGGCGGCCGCCGTGGTGTTCGCCGCGTGGGCGGTGTCGTGCGCGGTCTGGATCCCGCAGTTCAAGGAGTTCGACCTGCACCACTGGTTCTTCTACGACGACTCCTACTCGGGGCTCGGCGAGGACGCCTGGTGGGCCGGCGCGGTGCGCTTCGGCCTGATGCTGCTCGCGACGCTGCTGACGGCGTCGTTCCTGGTGCTCATCCCCCGCCGGAACGTCTGGATCACCCGGTTCGGCGCCGCGACGATGTACGTCTACCTGCTCCACACGTTCGTGCTCTACCCGATCCGGGAGTCCGGCGTCCTGGCAGGCGAGCACTCGGCCTGGCCGTTCGTGCTGCTGATGGTCGTCATCGCCTGCGTCGTCAGCCTCTTCCTGGCGCAGCCCTTCGTGCGGCGCGGGATGCGCTGGCTGCTCGAGCCGAAGGTCGACTGGCTGTTCCGCCGCGACGCGGCGTAGCGGTGCCACCCCGCACCGTGCGCGTTCCTCCGGCCCGTGCGAGCTTGCCCGTCCCTTGCGGCGCGGCAGCTCCGCACCGGACCACCGACCTCGCACCGTCCGACGGAACCCCGCACCGTGCGCGTTCCTCCGGCCCGTGCGAGCTTGCCCGTCCCTTGCGGCGCGGCAGCTCCGCACGGGACCACCGACCTCGCACCGTCCGACGGTGACAGCACGGTGCGGACGGACGGACGGCCGGGAGGCCCGTGGCGCGCCGGGCGCGCGCGTTACGTCCCGAGGCGGGTGCGCTGGTGTGGACCAGGCCACCTGCGTACCGTGACCGGGGACGCAGCGCCGCACGCGCCTCCCGGCCGACGGCGCGACCGCACGAGAACCGCACCCGACAGGAGCACCGATGAGCACGAACGACGCCGCCGCCTGGCAGTTCGAGACCACCCAGGTCCACGCCGGCGCGCAGCCGGACCCGACCACGGGGGCCCGAGCGACGCCGATCTACAAGACGACCTCGTACGTCTTCGCGAACTCGGACGAAGCGCGCGACGTGTTCGCGCTCGCCAAGCCGGGCAACATCTACTCCCGGATCACGAACCCGACGAACGATGTCGTCGAGCAGCGGATCGCGGCGCTCGAAGGCGGTTCGGGGGCCCTGCTCGTCGCGTCCGGCCAGGCTGCCGAGACCTACGCGGTCCTGAACATCGCCGGGGCGGGCGACCACATCGTGTCGTCGTCGTCGATCTACGGCGGCACGTACAACCTGTTCAAGTACACGCTGGCGAAGCTCGGCATCGAGACGACGTTCGTCGAGGACCAGGACGACCTCGAGGAGTGGCGCCGCGCCGTCCGCCCGAACACGAAGCTGTTCTTCGCCGAGACCATCGGCAACCCGAAGATCAACGTCCTCGACATCACCGGGGTCAGCGACGTCGCGCACGAGTCCGGTGTCCCGCTGATCGTCGACAACACGATCGCGACGCCGTACCTGATCCGTCCGTTCGAGCACGGTGCCGACATCGTCGTGCACTCGGCCACGAAGTTCCTCGGCGGACACGGCACCGTCATCGGCGGGCTCATCGTCGACGGCGGGACGTTCGCGTGGTCGCAGCACGCCGACCGGTTCCCGGAGTTCAGCACCCCGGACCCGTCGTACCACGGTGCGGTCTTCGCCGAGGCCGTCGGCGACGCACTCGCCTACATCGTCAAGGCCCGGGTGCAGCTGCTCCGTGACCTCGGCGCCTCGAACTCGGCGGACACGGCGTTCGCGCTGCTGCAGGGCATCGAGACCCTGTCGCTCCGCATCGAGCGGCACGTGTCCAACGCCCAGGAGATCGCGGAGTGGCTCGACCAGCACCCCGACGTCGCCACCGTCGCCTACGCGGGCCTGCCGACGTCGCCCTGGTACGCCGCAGCCAACCGGTACGCGCCGAAGGGCGTCGGTGCCGTGCTGTCGTTCGAGCTCAAGGGCGGGGTGCCCGCGGGCAAGGCGTTCGTCGACAACCTGCAGCTGTTCTCGCACCTGGCGAACATCGGTGACGTCCGTTCCCTCGTCATCCACCCGGCGTCGACCACCCACTCGCAGCTCACGCCCGAGCAGCAGCTCACCACCGGGGTCACGCCCGGCCTGGTGCGACTGTCGGTCGGCATCGAGAACATCGCCGACCTGAAGGCAGACCTCGAGGCCGGGCTCGCCGCGGCCCGGGCGGTCGCGCAGGAGAGCCAGCGCGCGTAGGGTTCGCCGCGCCGCCGGCACCACTCGCTCGATGCGTGTGCATGTTCCGACGTCCCACGTGTCGATCGACGCGTGGGACGTCGTTCGTTGCACACGTATCCGGTACGTGTGCATGATGCGACGATCCACGAGTCGAACAACGCGCACGATGTCGGAACATGCGCACACACGGCCGCGGCACCCGGGCCCGGGGCGCGGCGACGCGCCGAGGTGACGTAACACGGCGGCGGCGACCCGCGCCTCCCGGCAGACTGGACGCACCATGGACTGGCAGACGACCCCCGAGGACTCCGTGCCGTCCACCCTGGTGCCCGGCACCGAACTCGGCACCCTGGGCAAGCCGCCCGTGACCGGCGCCTGGCGCCCCGGTGACCACCCGGGTGCACGGCACTTCGCGTCGCTCGGCGAGCAGTGGGTGCGCGGCGGCCGCCTGCCGTCCGTGCGCGTGGCGTACGAGACGTGGGGCACGCTCAACGCGGCTCGCGACAACGCCGTGCTCGTCCTGCACGCGCTCACCGGGGACTCGCACGTCACGGGGCCCGCCGGCCCCGGACACCGCACCGCCGGCTGGTGGGGCGACGTCGTCGGACCCGGCCGGGCGATCGACACCGACCGGTGGTTCGTGATCGCGCCGAACATGCTCGGCGGCTGCCAGGGCACCACCGGACCGTCGTCGGTGTCGCCGACGGGCGCGGAGTGGGGTTCGCGGTTCCCGTTCCTGACGGTGCGGGACCAGGTCGAGGTGCAGGCGCAGCTCGCCGACCGGCTCGGCATCGACACCTTCGCGGCCGTCGTCGGCGGATCGATGGGCGGCATGCACGCCCTCGAGTTCGCGGTCTCGCACCCGGCGCGGGTCGGGCGGCTGGCGGTCCTGGCGTCGACGGCGCAGACCACCGCCGACCAGATCGCGGCGAACTCGCTGCAGCGGGCGGCGATCCAGATGGACCCGGCGTTCGCGGGCGGCGACTACTACGAGGCCGACACCGGCGAGGGGCCGCACCGCGGACTGTCGTTGGCACGGCGGATGGCGCTCATGACCTACCGGGCGTCGGACGAGCTGAACAGCCGCTTTGCGCGGTCCTGGCAGAGCGACGTCTCACCGCTCGGCGACGACGGACGGTTCTCGGTGGAGAGCTACCTCGACTTCCACGGCAACAAGTTCACCCGGCGGTTCGACGCCTCGAGCTACGTGACGCTGACGTACGCGATGGACTCGCACGACGTCGGTGCCGGGCGCGGCGGGGTGGCGGCGGCGCTGGCGCTCGTGACCGCGCGGACCCTGGTCGTGGGCATCTCGAGTGACCGGCTGTTCCCCGTCGAGGACCAGCACCGGATCGCCGCAGGCGTGCCGGACGCGCTCGACGGTGACACCGCGGCGGTGATCGAGAGCGAGTTCGGACACGACGGGTTCCTCATCGAACACGAGCAGGTCGGGGCGCACCTGCGGCGGCTGCTCGAGTCCTGAACCGGTGCCGCAGAGCGCGGGCGGCGCGCCGAAGACCCCCCAACGGGTGGCGCGCGTGGAATGATGGCGTGGAGCTCGGCACTGACCGACGCTCGGTTTCCCGCTCCACCCAGATCGTCACCAACCAGGACATCGATGGACTTCATCGCACAGGAACGCGACCGCTTGCTGCGGTCGGCGACCCGTGTCGTGGGCATCGTCTGCGCGCTCGTCAGCGTCGTGGGCATCGTCTCCGCTGCAGCCGTGCCCGTGCCGGTCCTCATCGGCGCACTCCTGTGCGTCGCCGCGATGATCACCGCGCTGGTGTGCTTCGGCCGCGGCGGCGAAGTGTGGTGGACCGCCGCCGTCGTCGTCGCCGGGCTCGCCACGATGGTGCTGCTCTTCACCGGCGTCGACGACACGGCCCGGCCGCTCATCGCCAGCGCCGTGATGCCCCTGGCCGCCGGCGGGCTCTCGGCACCGCTGATGGCGCAGCGCGGGCACCCGTTCGGGCTCGGCATCACCATCGCCGGAGGCGGCGTGGTCGTCGTGCTCATGGTCTGGGGTTCGGGTTCGATCCTGTCGACCCCGGTCAGCGGCGCACTGCTCGGGTGGATCCTGATGGCCGTCGTGGCGATCTGGATCTCGCGCAGCATCCCCCGCGTGGCCCGCCGGATCTACAGCATCGGCACCGCCCACCGCGCCGAACGGCAGGCCAGCGAGACCGAGGCGCAGCGACGCCAGGGTGCCCGCCTGCTGCACGACACCGTGCTCGCGACCCTGACGCTGCTCGCCCACTCCGGCGTCGGCGTCTCCGAGCAGGCGATGCGCGAGCAGGCCGCCGAGGACGCCCGGCTGCTGCGGCACCTGCGCCTCGGCGCGACCCCGCAGCCCTCGCAGTCCGGCGACTACTCGCTCACCCGCGAAGAGGAATCACCGCTCGGGCAGACCCTCGAATCGGTCAAGCAGCGCTTCGGCCGGATGGGCCTCGAGGTCAGCTGGCACGGCACCGGGCAGGTCCTGCTGCCGTCGAACGTGCTCGACGCGTTCCTGCTCGCACTCGGCGAGTGCCTGGAGAACGTCCGTCGGCACGCCGGCGTCGGCGAGGCACACGTCACGATCGTCCACGACAACGAGGTCGTCCGAGCCATGGTCACCGACTCCGGTGTCGGCTTCGACCTGACCACCGTCAGCGCCGAACGCCTCGGGTTCAAGGAGAGCGTCGTGAACCGTCTGCGCGAGGTCGGCGGCGACGCGAAGCTCTTCTCCGCGCCGGGCTCCGGCACCACCGTCGTCCTGGAGGCACCGCGATGAGCCGGATCCCCGAGGACACCATCGGCCGCAGTCTGCCCGGCGAGACCGCTCCGCCGGCGCCCCGCACCCGTCGCGAGGCGCGCGAGCGCTACCGCACGAGCGAGCGCCGCCAGGCCCGAGGACTC
Organism: Curtobacterium sp. 8I-2; assembly: GCF_902506155.1. Taxonomy (NCBI): domain Bacteria; kingdom Bacillati; phylum Actinomycetota; class Actinomycetes; order Micrococcales; family Microbacteriaceae; genus Curtobacterium; species Curtobacterium sp. 8I-2. The sequence continues at coordinate 2,562,793 of NZ_LR732827.1, read as the reverse complement.
CCCTCGACGTCCACCGGCGCCCGGTCCCTGCGCCAGGCCGCCAAACCAGGCGCGTCACTCGGTGCCGGGTACCTGGGCCTCGGCGCCGCGATCCTCACCGCGATCGAAGCCGTCGCCGGCATCGCGTTCTTCCTGGTGCGCTGGAACGAGTACTCCGACCCGTTGCTGCCCACGGTCGCCTGGGTGCTCTACATCGTCGCGGCCGTCGGGGTCGGGCTCAGCGTCCTGACCTACGGCGAACGGCTGACGGGGCCGGCGTTCGCGCTGATCTGCGTCGTGCTGGCCTGCGTGGTCACGCTCGACTTCATCGGCATCTGGCCCGAGCACGACATCGCCCACACCGCGAGCGCCTCGATGGCAGCCGGGTTCGCGTTGCTGCCGATCGCCACGCTCCGACCCGCCCGCGAGGTCGCCGCCGCCATCGGCGTGCTCGGCATCGCGTTCGTGGTGATGGCCGTCGTGTCGACGCCGATCACGCACGACACCCTGCCCGGCATCGTGTCCCTGCTCTCGCTCGTCGTCGTGCCGCCGTCGCTCGCCCTGTACGTCGTGCAGCGGTTCCGCCAACTCGTGCAGCGTGAGCTCGACCGGGTGCTCGTGCAGAGCAACGTGCAGGCGCCGCAGTTCGCCGTCGGCATGCTCGCCTCGGACGAGCTCGCCCGGCTCGACCTCGCCGCCGAGAAGCTGCTCGACGCCGTCGCGAACGGCACCGACCCGCTGCCGTTGTCCGACGCCTCGAGCTCCGTCGCCGCGTCCCTCGCCACCGAGCTCCGTCTGCACCTGATCGAGGGCCGCCGTGAGACCTGGCTCTACCACGCGATCACCGAGTCCGACCACCTCGGTCGTTCGGTGAGCGTCGCGGACCCGACCGCCCTGGCCGGACACCTCTCCCCCACGCAGCGCGACGGCCTGCTGCAGGCGATCTGGCAGATGGTCGGCGACGGCCGTACCGCGCAGCCCGGCATGCCCGTCGTCTCGGTCACGCTCGGCCCGATCGGCTCCGACGGCCACCCGGTCAGCGACGACACCATGGACGTGCCCGTCGTCATCGAGTCCCGCGGGGTGCCCCGGCGCAGCCTCGGCCCGACGGCCTGGAGCGCCCTGCAGCGCATCGGCCAGTACACCGAGACCGTTCGCGACGGCACGCTGCACATCGTCGCGCACTGCGTCGTGAACCGACATCCGTCGATGTAACTGTCGGACACCAGCACGCCTCACCCGCTTCCGGCCGGGATCCTCCTAGGATCGGCCGAGCAATCCGCACCGAGAAAGGACGCCAGCATGGCGACTCCAGAGGAACCGATCCGACTCGCACTGGTCGACGACCACAGGATGCTCCTCGGCGCGCTCACGGAGTGGATCCGGAACGCCGCCGACGACATCACCCTGGTCGCCGCCGTCACGACCTGGCCGGAGCTCCTGACGAGCCCCGCGTTCCCGGTCGACGTGGTGCTGCTGGACCTGGACCTCAAGGACTCCATCCCGGTGTCGCTGAAGATCTCGACGCTCAAGACCGCCGGCGTCAAGACCGTCGTGATGAGCACCTACTCGGAGCCGAACGTCGTGCGCGAAGCCCTGGGCGCCGGCGCCCTCGGCTACCTGGTCAAGAGCGAGGACGCCGACATGATCGTCGAGGCGATCCGCTCCGCCCAGCGCGGCGAGCAGTACGTCTCGGCCGAGCTCGACCTCGCCATCAACAGCGGCGACGTCGGCGGCGTCCCGAAGCTCAGCGCGCAGGAGCGTCGTGTGATGGCCCTGTACGGCGGCGGCGAGCCCGTCAAGAGCGTCGCCTACCAGCTCGGCATCTCCGAGGAGACCGCGAAGAGCTACCTCAAGCGGATCCGCGAGAAGTACCGCGTCGCCGGTTTCGACGTCGGCACGAAGGTGGCGCTCCGGAAGCGGGCGATCACCGACGGCATCATCGTGCAGGACGGCAGCCCCCTGGGGCTCTGACGCGCGTCGCGTCGCGCATCGAGTGAGCAGAAGACGTCGGGTCCCGTCACGGAACCCGACCTCTTCTGCTCACTCGGGGCGGTCTTCCGCGCCACGTGACGGACGGGAGGCCCGTGGCGGCGCCGCCACGGGCCTCCCGTCCGGTGGGTGCGTACGCGCACCCCGCGTGTCAAGCCGTCGGGACCGGTGCGGTGATCGGACCGGTGGACGGCGACGAGGAACGGACAGCCCCTCGGGTGCTCCGCCGTTCGACGGCGTAGCTCGCCATCGTGACGAGCACACCGAGCAGCGCCAGGCCGATGCCGAGCCAGCCCGGGGCGAGGAACCCGAAGCCGGCCGCGATGACCGCGCCGCCCAGGGCCGCACCGATCGAGTTGCCGATGTTGAACGCCGAGTGGTTCAGCGCCGCGGCGATCGTGCGCGCATCGCCCGCGACGTCCATCAGGCGCGACTGCACCGCCGGCGGGATGGCCGACGAGGTCGCCCCGAGCAGGAACGCGCCGAGCAGCATGCCCCAGAGCCACTGCGCCGTGAGGACCGTGATGAGCAGGGCGCCGATGAGCGAGAACATGCCGACGTAGATGGTGCGCTTCACGCTGTGGTCGGCCAGGTGTCCGCCGAGGACCCCGCCGACGACCATGCCGATGCCCACGACGACGAGCACGATCGGCACGAACGACTCCGACATCCCGGTGACGTTCTGCACGAGCGGCGAGATGTACGAGTAGACGGCGAAGAAGCCACCGAACCCGACGGCGCCGAGGCCCATCACGATCCACACCTGGGGCACGCGGAACGCCCGGAGCTCACGGCCGATCGTGGCGTGCTCGTCGCGGGCGCTCTTCGGCACGAAGGCCGCGACGGCCAGGAACGTCAGGGCGAACAGTGCGGCGACGACGCCGTACGCGACCCGCCAGCCGGCCATCTGGCCGACCCAGGTGATCGCGGGGACACCGACGACGTTCGCGACCGACAGACCGAGCAGCACCATGGCGATGCCCTTGCCGCGCTTGCCCGGACCCATCATGTCGCCGGCGACGATCGAGGCGATGCCGAAGTAGGCGCCGTGCGGCAGCCCGGCCACGAAGCGGGCGACGAGCACCAGGCCGAACGAGGGCAGCAGGGCGCTCGCGATCGTCGCGACGACGAAGCCGACGAGCAGCACGAGGATCAGGCCCTTGCGCGGGAACCGTGCGGACATCGCCGCGATGGTCGGCGCACCGACCACCACCCCGAGGGCGTACGCGCTGACCAGCCAGCCAGCGTGGGCAATCCCGGCGTCGGGGTCGATGCCGTACTGCTCGGGGAGCAGGGCCTGCGCGATGTTCGGCAGCAGACCCATCGCGACGAACTCGGTCGAGCCGATGGCGAAGCCACCGAGGGCGAGCGAGATGAGCGCGAGGGTGCGACGCGCAGGCGTGAGCTGTGACATGGGGCCTGTTCTGTGCGGGAGGGAGATAGAACTGTCCGCAGTGCGGGACCGCGGCGATCGGGAACGCGGCGACGGCTGCAGCCGGTTCGGCAGACCGGTCCGCGCAGTGCGTGCGTGCGACGGTCGATCACGCCGTCACGACCGGAGGTGCCGGTCCGGGTTCAGCGACGAACGGGACGGTCCGGGCGGCGTCGTGGGTGACTGCCGCGACGACCCGGTCTCAGCAGTGTAGACCGCTCCAAAGGGCGAACGGAAGCGCACGCAACTACAGTGGCCGGAACGGGCCGCGCTCCCGGCCGGGCGCTCCTGGCGAGCACCGAGGCGCTGCGGTCGAACGATGCGCACGACACGGACGGGGGCGGTGGACCGGTGAAGCGGAGGAACAGGGCGGGCTTCTCTGGCGTCCTGGCGGTGAGTTCACTGCTGCTCGCAGCCTGCTCCGGGGTGCCCGCCACGCCGAGCCCCGGAGACGTCCAGCAGGGATTCGTCGGAACGTGGGCACAGGACGACCGGGGGCAGTCGGTGCTGGTGCTGGACGAGGACGGCACATTCCGGGCACAGGACTTCCCCGCTGCCCTGGTCTGCGACGGCTCGGGGAACGGCGGGTACCAGCTCGACGCCTGCAGGTCCCGCCCGAGCACCGTGTCGGCCGACGGCACATGGACCGTGGCCGAAGGGCAGTTCGGCGTGGTCCGGCTCGACAGTGGCGAGAAGTCGTTCGCCACCGCGTACCAGCATCACACGAGCTTCTTCGGCCATGACTTCGTGCTCGGGTTCTACACGGGGTCACTCGAACGGCCGGAGCCGGACTACGTGTTCGAGCGGGTGCAGCAGCGCGCGGAAGGCGTGCACGGGGCGCTCGAGCGCTGAGGGCACCGCCCCGACCCGTGGCGGTCAGGCTGCGCGGCGACCCTGCCCGGCGACACCGCTCGACGCACCCTGCAGATCGGGCAGCTCGTCACGGTGCACCCATCCGGTGCCGCACTCCGCGCAGCTCGCCCAGGCGTTCTCGCCCTGTTCGTCCGTGTCGATGACGACCGTTCGCAGGTCGCAGTCGGGGCACCACCCATCGTGCATCATCACGCGCTCCTCATCGTCGTCTCGGAGGCCACCGGAAGTGGCTCGATGCCGACCATGAGACACCCGGCCACCGACATCCGAGGGACCGGTCCGGCGTGTCGGGCGACGGCGCCGCGGGCTACTCGCCGAGCGCGGCCTCGAGCCGTTCGAGCTTGCCGTCGATCTCGCCGGTGTGCCCGGGGCGGATGTCGGCCTTGAGCACGAGCGACACCCGCGTGCCGTACGCACCGACGGCCTCGGTGGCGCGCTTGACGACGTCCATGACCTCGTCCCACTCCCCCTCGATCTCGGTGAACATCGACGAGGTGCGGTTCGGCAGCCCGCTCTCGCGCACCACGCGGACAGCGGCCGCGACGGCATCGTGCACGGACCCGTCGGACGTTGCAGCGGGACCACCGGACGGAGCGACGGAGAAGGCGACGATCATGCGTCCATCCTGCCCGGCTCGGGCTGGTCGTGCACGGACGGCGACGAGCGTCCAAACACCCGTCCGGGCCCCGCAGCCCGCCCCATCCGCACCAGCACGACCACGCTCCACACCAGGATCGCGACCTCGAGTACGTTCCGCACCGTGAGCACCACGAGGATCCACGGCTGCACGCCGAGCAACTGGTCGTAGTAGCCCGGGTAGATCACCTGCGTGAGCAGCGCCATCGGCAGGGCGGTCACCGCGATCGGCACGAACCGGCGCGCACTGGGGGTGCCTGCGGCGAGCCCCCACACGATCGGCACCGCGAACCAGCCGATGTACTGCGGCGACCCCACCTTGTTCGTCGCGATGAGCGCGGCCACGAACAGGAGCGCGAGCACCGGCGCGAGCTCGGCCCGACGGGCACCGCGGCGGGCGGCCCAGAGCGCGAGCACGACCCCGGCCACCACGACGACGGCCATCAACGGCGTCGACACCGCGGCGGCGGCGGACGTGCCGGCACCGGACACCTCGAAGGTCAGGATCTCCTGGTTGTAGAACACCGCTGCCCCCGGAACGCCGGAGGCTGCGGCCCACATGAACGGCGTCGCGAGCGGCGACTCGATCTGCAGCGCGCGACCGGTCTGCTCGCCGATGAACGACAGCAGGAACGGCGCACCACCCCACAGCACGTCGACGAGCACGATCAGCGCACTCAGCACCAGCGCACCGGCGAGCACGCCACGGCGATGTCCACGACGCACGAGCAGCAGCACCGCGACGAGTGCCGCCGGCCACACCTTCGTCCACGCACCGGCGGTGAACAGCGCGGAAGCGACGGCCGGCCTCGAGGCCACGAACGCCACCCCCACCAGCGCGAACGCCGTCGCGACGGTGTCGATCCGGCCCAGTGCGATCGGCCCGAGCACGAGCAGGAACAGCAGCCACCACCAGGCGACCCGCACGCCGTGCACGCCGAAGCGGTCCGACGACCCCACGCGCGCCCGGAACCGCCACAGGAACGCGCACGCCGCGGCGTCGAGCAGCACCATCAGCAGCAGCCAGCCGGTGCCGATCGACTCGACGCCCCCGAGGGCCGCTGCGGCCATCGGCACGATCGCCAGGATCGGGTACACCCACGCGCCGTCGATGCCCACCCAGAAGTCCGCGCTCCGCCCGGTCTCGATCCAGCGGCTGTAGGTGATGGTCACGTCACCGAGCGGCAGGTTCGTCGACACGAGGGTCAGCCACCACAGGAAGCCGTGCACGGCGACGAACGCCAGGACGAAGCCGGCGAGTTCGAGCCACCGGGTCGAGGTCCTCTGCACCGGACGAGCGTAGCGGCAGGACCGGAGACGATCCCCGCCACGGACTCAGGGTCTCCCGAGCATGACGTGTCACCGTTCAGCTCGTGACCTCCGACACCCCGCGCAAGCGCCGCAAGGCCGTCATCTGGATCTCCGTCATCGCCGCCGTCGTCGTCCTCGGCGTCGTCGGCGCGGTGGTCTTCACGAACGTCTACACGAGCAACGAGAACGCGAAGGCCTCGGCCGCGCCGTCCGTCGCGGCGACGCGCCAGGCCTCCACCCTCGACGACACCGACCTGTCCGGCGAGTGGACGGTCGGCGGCGACTCCGAGGCCGGGTACCGCGTCCACGAGGTCCTGAACGGCTCCGACGTCACCGTCACCGGCCGCACCGACAGCGTCTCGGGCACCGCGACCGTCGACGGCACGAGCATCACCGCCGCGAAGATCACGGTGCAGGTCGGCGACATCACCACCGACTCGGACCAGCGCGACTCGTACTTCCGCGACTCCGCCATGGACACCGCGGCCTTCCCCGAGGCCACGTTCGAGCTCACCGCACCGATCGCGGACGCGGTGCCGAGGGGCTCCGACACGACGACCGTGACGGCTCCGGGGAAGCTCACGCTGCACGGCGTCACGAAGGACGTCACCGCGAAGCTGCAGGTCGGCCTGAACGGCGACGGCGTCGACATCTCCGGCTCGGTCCCGATCACCTTCTCGGACTACGGCGTGCAGGCGCCGAGCCTGGGGTTCGTCAAGGTCGACGACGCCGGTTCCGTCGAGTTCCTGGTGCACGCCACCCCCGCGACCTGACGTCCGCGACGCGCGTCACGCCCGTGACGTGACCGCCGAACCCACTGCGTTCGCATCCTTCGACAGAACACGCGTCGATCACCTCGTGGATCGTCGGAAGGTGCACGCGCACCGACCGCTACCCGCGCGCATCCCCGTCCACGACGAGGTCCCGGACGACCCCGGGCAGCTCGGCGATGAGCGTCGTCATCGGGAACGGCCCGCCGCCGGATGCCCGTCGCGCCGCGAGCCCGTGCACCACCGCGGCCGACGCGGCCAGGTGCGCGAGGTCGGACGGCGTGAGCGACGACCCGGCAGCCTCGACGGCGCCCTGCCGCGCGGCGACGAGTGCCCCGAGGACCCCGCCGAGCACGTCCCCGGCGCCGGCGGCCGCGAGCCACGGCGTCGCCGACGACGCCACGAGCCGCACCGACCCGTCCGGGGTGACCACGTGGGTCCGCTCCCCCTTGAGCAGCACGACGCTGCCGGACCGCTCGGCCGCACGGAGCGCCGCGGCGGCCGGGTCCTGCTCGATGTCGGCGCGATCCGCCCCCAGGAACGAAGCGAGCTCACCGGCGTGCGGTGTGAGCACGGCGAGCGGCCCGAGGTCGACGAGCGGGATCGCCCCGGCGTCGACGACGACCGGGACGCCGTCGTCAGAGGCGTGCGAGAAGCCCGACGCCGTCGCCTCGTCCAGGTCGCCGAGCGACGACGCCGAGATGCCGGAGCCGACGAGCCAGGCCTGCACGCGGCCGACGCCGGACACGACCTCGGGGCGGCGGGTGAGCACGTGGTCGGTGGCGCGTGCGGGTCCGACGTACCGGACCATGCCGACGCCGGTGTGCACGGCGGCGTCGACCCCGAGCACGGCGGCGCCGGGGTACTGGTCGGACCCGGTCGCGATGCCGAGCACCCCGCGCCGGTACTTGGTGGACTCCCCCGTCGGCGCGGTGACCCACGCGGCGGCATCGGACGGTCGGACGGGCACGAAGTCGTTCACCGGCCCCACGTTACGGTGGAGGCCATGAGCCTGTTCCTGCCTGGTCGCGTGGTGGTCTTCGACTACGGCGAGGTGATCAGCCGGACGCCGCACGCCTCGCGGGACGCCCTGGTGGCCGCCACCGGTGTCCCGGCGGAGGAACTGTTCCCGGTGTACCAGGAGCTCCGGCACGACCTGGACCGCGGCGACCTGTCCGTCGTGGCGTACTGGCGTGCCATCGCGGAACGGACCGGACGGAACTGGAGCATCTCCGAGATCCACCGGTTCTGGGCGATCGACTTCACCGGGTGGTTCGAGGTCGAGCCGGAGACCCTCGACATCGTCGAGGAGCTGCACGACGCCGGCACCCGCGTGGCGCTGCTCTCCAACGCGGGCTTCGACTTCGGCGACCCGTACCGACGATCCCCGATGGGCTCGCTGTTCGAGACCGTCGTGGTGAGCGCCGAGGAGCACGTCCTGAAGCCCGCGGCATCCATCTACCGCGACACCTGTGCGCGCTTGGGAATCGACCCGGGTCAGATGGTGTTCGTGGACAACAGGGCCGAGAACGCCACCGGTGCGGAAGCGATCGGGGCGGTCGGCCACCACTACACGTCGCCGGCGTCGCTGCGGTCGTTCCTGACGGAACTGGCCGAGGCACCGGCACCCGTCCTCTGAGGAGCCCGCGTGACGCACGCCCTGTTCGACCCGATCACCGTCCGTGACCTGACCGTCCGCAACCGCATCTGGGTCTCCCCGATGTGCCAGTACTCGGTGGACCAGCAGGACGGCGTGCCGACCCCGTGGCACCTCGTGCACCTGGGCGGGTTCGCGAAGGGCGGTGCCGGCGCGGTCGTGGTCGAGGCGACGGGCGTCGTGCCCGAGGGACGGATCACCCCGCAGGACCTGGGGCTGTGGAACGACCAGCAGCGCGACGCCTACAAGCCGATCGTCGACTTCCTGCACGACCAGGGCGCCGCAGCGGGCATCCAGCTGGCGCACGCCGGCCGCAAGGCCTCGACGTACCGCCCCTGGGACGCGACGCACGGCACAGTCCCCGCCGACCAGGGCGGCTGGACCACCGTCGCCCCGTCAGCCGTGGCGTTCGACGGCTACGACGTGCCCCGCGAGCTCGCGGTCGAGGACATCCGCGTCGTCGCGCTCGCCTTCGCCCAGTCCGCCCGCCGCGCGGTGGAGGCCGGGTTCGACCTGGTCGAGATCCACGCCGCCCACGGGTACCTGCTGCACCAGTTCCTGTCGCCGCTGAGCAACCAGCGCACCGACCAGTACGGCGGCTCGCTCGAGAACCGTGCCCGCGCGCTGCTCGAGGTCGTCGACGCCGTGCGTGCCGAGGTCGGCGAGGGCTTCCCGATCGTCGTCCGCTTCTCGGCCACCGACTGGGTCGACGGCGGGCTCACGCTCGACGAGACCACGGTCGTCGCCCGCTGGGCCGCCGAGCGCGGTGCCGACCTGGCCGACGTGTCGACCGGCGGCAACGTCGCGAGCGCGCCGATCCCGGTCGGCCCCGGCTACCAGGTACCGCACGCCGCAGCGATCAAGCGCGACGCCGGCATCCCGACCATCGCGGTGGGGATGATCTCCGAGGCGTTCCAGGCCGAGCAGATCGTCGCGACCGGCCTGGCCGACGTGGTGATGATCGGGCGCGAGATGCTCCGCGACCCGTCGTTCGCGCTCCGCGCCGCGCTGGAACTCCGCGTGGCGGTCGACTACGAGCCGCAGCAGTACCACCGCGCGCGGATCACGGCGTAGACGGCGGACCGGATCTGTACGGTTCCACGGCTCCGAGCCCGCGCAGGCGGTACGATTGGCAGCACTGTGGACGATCCCCCGAATAGTTCTTCGCCTCACTCATCCGCCGCTCACTCGGTGAGCTGCACGTCATCCCTGTGCGCGAACGGGGGTGAATCATGAGTCCGATCGACATCGTCATGCTGATCGGCGGCATCCTGCTGACCCTCGGCACGGGTGTCTTCGTCGCGTCCGAGTTCGCGCTGGTGAACCTCGACCGCGCCGACGTCGAAGCACGGCGTGACCGCGGAGAGGCCGGCCTCGCACCGGTCATCGGCGCGCTGAAGGTCACCTCGACCCACCTGTCCAGCGCGCAGCTCGGCATCACGCTGACCACGCTGCTGACCGGCTACCTGCTCGAACCCTCGATCGCGAAGCTGCTCGAGGCACCGTTCCTGGCGATGAACCTGCCGGAGGGCATCGTCGAGACCGTCGGCTCGATCGTGGCGCTCGTCATCGCGACCCTGCTGTCGATGATCCTCGGCGAGCTCGTGCCGAAGAACTTCGCGCTGGCGCTGCCGCTGCAGACCGCACGGCTCGTGGTCCCGCTGCAGATCGCGTTCACGACGGTCTTCAAGCCGGCGGTCGCGCTGCTGAACGGCACCGCGAACGCCGTCCTGCGGTCGATGGGCATCGAGCCGCAGGAAGAGCTCTCCGGCGCCCGCAGTGCCGAGGAACTCACCTCGCTGCTGCGCCGGTCGGCGTCCGAGGGCTCGCTCGAGCAGGACACCGCGACGCTCCTCGAGCGCACCATCTCGTTCTCCGAGCTGAGCGCCAGTGACGTGATGACCCCGCGCCCCCGGCTCTCCACGATCCGGGTGTCCGAGTCCGCCGAGGACGTCATCGCCCTCGCCCGCAAGACCGGCTTCAGCCGCTTCCCCGTCATCGAGGAGGACGCGGACGACGTCGTCGGCATCGTGCACGTCAAGCAGGCCGTCGCCGTGCCGCGCGAGAAGCGTCCGGAGGTCCCCGTCGGGGCGCTCATGACCGACGCCGAGCGTGTGCCGGAGACGATGCCGGGCGACACCCTGCTCGCCGAGGTCCGCGGCCGCGGCTACCAGATGGTCATCGTCGTCGACGAGTACGGCGGCACCGCCGGGGTCGTCACGCTGGAGGACCTGATCGAGGAGATCGTCGGCGAGGTCTCCGACGAGCACGACCGCGCACGCATCGACGTGGTCCGCTCCCGAGACTGGCTGACCTTCCCCGGTCTGCTGCGTCCCGACGAGCTCGAGGACCGCGCCGGCGTGAAGGTGCCCGAGGACGGCCCGTACGAGACCGTCGGTGGGTTCGTCATGTCGACGTTGGGCCGTCTGCCCGTCGTCGGCGACGAGGTCCCGCTGGACGGCGGCGTGTTCCGCGTCGAGCGTCTGGACGGCCGCCGGATCGACCGCATCCGCTGGACCCCGACGCGCGAGCCGACCGACACGGCGGCCACCGCGATCATCATCCCGTCCACCAAGAGCACCCCGACCACCACGAAGGCCGCGGCCACCACGACGAAGGGCAGCACCCGATGAGCTCCGACTGGTGGGGCATCTTCTGGCTCGTCGTCCTGTTGCTGGGCAACGCGTACTTCGTCGCGGCGGAGTTCGCGGTCATCTCCGCACGCCGCTCGCAGATCGAGCCCCGCGCCGAAGAGGGCTCGAAGGCCGCGCAGATGACGCTGTGGGCGATGGAGCACGCCACCCGCATGCTCGCGACGACGCAGCTCGGCATCACGGTCTGCTCGCTGCTCATCCTGAACGTCTCCGAGCCGGCGATCCACCACCTGCTCGAGGTCCCGCTGCACCTGACCGGCTGGAGCGCCGAGGTGATCGGCACCGTGGCCTTCGTGTTCACGCTGCTGCTCGTGTCGTTCCTGCACGTCGTGTTCGGCGAGATGGTGCCGAAGAACATCTCGTTCTCGATGCCGGACCGCGCCGCGCTGCTGCTCGTGCCGACGCTCTGGTACATCGGCCACGGCCTGCACTGGGTCATCGTCGGCCTGAACGAGGTGGCGAACGCCGTGCTGCGACTGTTCCGCGTCGAGCCGAAGGACGAAGCGGTGAGCGCGTTCACGGTGGAAGAGGTGCAGACGATCGTGGAGCAGTCCCGCCGCGAGGGCACCCTGACCGACGACGGCAAGCTCGCCCTGGCGTTCGAGTTCACCGAGAAGAAGGTCCGTGACGTGGCCGTGCCGATGGCCGAGCTCGTCACACTGCCCGACGACGCCACCCCCGGTGACGTCGAGCACGCCGTGGCACAGCGTGGGTTCTCCCGCTACGTGCTCGTCGGCGAGGACGGCTCCCCCACGGGCTACGTGCACGTGAAGGACGTCATCGACCTGCGTCCGGACGAGTTCGACGACCCGGTGCCGCCGAAGCGCATCCGGCAGCTCATCTCGCTGTACACGGAGATGGACCTCGAGGACGCGCTCGCGACCATGCGGGCCGCAGGCCGCCACGTGGCGCGCGCGTTCGACGCGGACGGCCGCACACTCGGCGTGCTGTTCCTCGAGGACATCCTCGAGGAACTCGTCGGCGAGGTCGAGGACGCGACCCGACGCCGGTAGACGCACCGGCAGGACGGACGGGAGGCGCGGTGCCAGCTGGCACCGCGCCTCCCGTCCGTTCGTGGTCGCGACCAGGGCGACGCGCGCCCCGTCCGCGCTACCAGCTGACGGGCAGGGGCTTGCCCTCTTCGTACCCGGCGGCGGACTGGATGCCGACCAGCGCGCGCTCGGAGAACTCGGCGAGCGACGACGCACCCGCGTAGGTCGCGGAGCTGCGGACGCCGGTGGTGATCATGTCGAGCAGGTCCTCGACGCTCGGGCGCTCCGGGTCGAGGTAGATCGTCGACGACGAGATCCCCTCGGCGAAGAGTTCCTTGCGGGCCCGCTCGTACGGGTCGAGCCGCTCGAAGCGCTCGCGGACGGCCTTGGCCGAGGCCATGCCCCAGCTCTCCTTGTACGCCTTGCCCGCAGTGTCGCGGCGCAGGACACCGGGCGCTTCGAGCGTGCCGGCGAACCACGAGCCGATCATGACCGCGGACGCCCCGGCGGCCAGCGCGAGGGCGACGTCGCGCGGGTAGCGCACCCCGCCGTCGGCCCAGACGTGCGCGCCGAGCGACCGAGCGGCGGCGGCCGTCTCGAGCACGGCGGAGAACTGCGGGCGGCCGACGGCGGTCATCATGCGGGTCGTGCACATGGCGCCCGGCCCGACACCGACCTTGATGATGTCCGCCCCGGCGCCGACCAGGTGCGCAACGGCGTCGGCGGTGACGACGTTGCCGGCGACGAGCGGGATGCCGAGCCGCAGGGACGAGACCGTGCGGAGGGCACGGAGCATGCCGTCCTGGTGGCCGTGCGCGGTGTCGAGGACCAGGACGTCCACGCCCGCGGCGGCCAGCGCCTTCGCCTTGGCCGCGACGTCACCGTTGATGCCGAGCGCGGCGGCGACCCGGAGCCGCCCGGAGGCGTCGACGGCGGGCGTGTAGATGTCGGAGCGGATCGCGCTCGTCTGGCTCGTGGTGCCGACGACCCGACCGTGCCGCATCACCGGCGCGAAGTCGACCTCGGCGGCGGAGAGCACCTGGTGGACGTGGCGGGGCGTCCCGGCGTCCTCGGCGTCGATGGCGGTCGAGGCTCCGTGCAGCAGGTCGCCGAGGACGGCGTCGGGGCCGGCGGTGCCGAGGCGGGTGGCGGGCACGCAGCCGAGGTACTCGCCGTCGGCGTCGCGGACGACCACGCCACGACCGGCGACGGGCAGGAGCTGCTCCAGGGCCTCGGCGACGGTGGTCTGCGCCCCCATGTCGTAGGCGGTGTCGAAGTCGACCGGCTGGTCCTTCACCCAGCGGATCGCGGCGTCGAGGTCCTGCAGGTGCATGTCCTGCGGCAGCACGCCGAGGCCACCGCGCCGGGCGAGCGTGGCGGCGAGCCGGGGGCCCGTGACCGAGTTCATGTTGGCGCTGACGATCGGGATCGTGGCGCCGCTGCCGTCGTTCGCCGCCAGGTCGACGTCGAAGCGGCTCGTCACACCGGAACGGCTCGGGACGAGGAAGACGTCGGAGTAGGTCAGGTCGTGCGTCGGCCGCGTCTCGTAGAACCTCATGCGCTCCACTGTACGGCTCCGGTCACGGCCCCGACCGGGTGCCCACGGGCCGCCGACTCGCGCCGTGGCTGACACGGAACGGACATGTCGGAGCGGCTAGGCTTGGAACCTGTGCGGCGCAGGGTTGCTCCGCACGACACACACGAGCATCTATCGACGGAGAGTGGGCGATCGGCTGTGTCGAGCCATCTGACCGGAACGGACGAGACCGCGGGCGAATTCGGGGCGAACGAGTGGCTCGTCGACGAGCTCTACGAGCAGTTCGTCGCGGACAAGGAGTCGGTCGACAAGTCCTGGTGGCCGGTCCTCGAGAGCTACCACCGCACGCAGGTCGGTGGCGCTGCGGCCCCGGCCCAGTCCCCCGCGCAGCCGGCACCGGCCCAGCAGCAGTCGTCGACGCAGCAGCCCGCCACCGGTGACGCTCCGGGCGAGGCCAAGTCCGGTCCGATCCAGGCGAAGACCACCTCGCGCCAGCCGGCACCGCAGCCGATCCCGGCCGAGGCGAACGACGCGGCGGACGACCACGAGGAGACCCACGAGGACGTGGCGACCCCGCTCCGGGGCATGGCGAAGACCCTGGCGTCGAACATGGACGCCTCGCTGACGGTCCCGACCGCCACGAGCGTCCGCACCATCCCGGCGAAGCTGATGATCGACAACCGCATCGTCATCAACAACCACCTGCGGCGGGCCCGCGGCGGCAAGATCTCCTTCACGCACCTGATCGGGTGGGCGATGGTGCAGGCGCTCAAGGACTTCCCGAGCCAGAACGTCTTCTACGAAGAGCGCGACGGCAAGCCGTTCGTCGTCGCCCCGGCACACGTGAACCTCGGCATCGCGATCGACGTCCCCAAGAAGGACGGCACCCGCTCGCTCCTGGTGCCGAGCATCAAGCGGGCCGAGTCCCTGACGTTCGGCCAGTTCCTCTCGGCCTACGAGGACCTCGTCAAGCGCGCCCGTGACAACAAGCTCACCCCGGCGGACTTCCAGGGCACGACGATCTCGCTCACCAACCCGGGCGGCATCGGCACCGTGCACTCGGTCCCCCGTCTGACGAAGGGGCAGGGCTCGATCATCGGCGCCGGTGCCCTGGAGTACCCGGCGCAGTTCCAGGGATCGGCGTCGAAGACCCTGGTCGAGCTCGGCATCGGCAAGACCATCACCCTGACGAGCACCTACGACCACCGTGTCATCCAGGGCGCCGGTTCGGGCGAGTACCTCAAGCACGTGCACGAGCGCCTGATCGGTGAGCACGGGTTCTACGACGGCATCTTCGCCGCGCTCCGGATCCCGTACAAGCCGATCCAGTGGGCGAACGACATCAACGTCGACCTGGCGCACCGGGTGAACAAGACCGCGCGCGTGCAGGAGCTCATCAACAGCTTCCGCGTCCGTGGGCACCTGATGGCCGACATCGACCCGCTCGAGTACCGCCAGCGCACCCACCCCGACCTCGAGATCGAGAGCCACGGGCTCACCTTCTGGGACCTCGACCGCGAGTTCGTCACCGGCGGGCTCGCCGGCACCACCTCGGCACCGCTCCGCGACGTCCTCGGGATCCTGCGCGACGCGTACTGCCGCACGGTCGGCATCGAGTACATGCACATCCAGGACCCGGAACAGCGTCGCTGGGTGCAGGAGCGCATCGAGGTGCCGTACTCGAAGCCGTCGAAGGAAGAGCAGCTCCGCGTCCTCGGCAAGCTCAACGAGGCCGAGGCGTTCGAGACCTTCCTGCAGACCAAGTACGTCGGGCAGAAGCGCTTCTCGCTCGAGGGCGGCGAGTCCACCATCGCCTTCCTCGACACCCTGATCCAGCACGCCGCCGGAGCCGGACTGGCCGAGGTCGCGATCGGCATGGCCCACCGTGGCCGTCTGAACGTGCTGACGAACATCGCCGGCAAGACCTACGGGCAGATCTTCCGTGAGTTCGAGGGCTCATCGCTGCCGGGCACGGTGTCCGGTCAGGGCTCCGGCGACGTGAAGTACCACGTCGGCACCGAGGGCGTGTTCCGCACGTCCGACGGCTCGAGCATCCCGGTGACGATCGCCGCGAACCCGTCCCACCTCGAGGCCGTCGACGGCGTGCTCGAGGGCATCGTCCGCGCCAAGCAGGACCGCGAGGCCCCCGGCAGCTTCGGCGTGCTCCCCGTGCTCGTGCACGGCGACGCGGCGATGGCGGGCCAGGGCGTGGTCGTCGAGACGCTGCAGATGTCGCAGCTCCGCGGCTACCGCACGGGCGGCACGGTCCACCTCGTCATCAACAACCAGGTCGGGTTCACCACCCCGCCCGAGTCCGCGCGCAGCTCGGTGTACTCCACCGACGTCGCGAAGACGATCCAGGCGCCGATCTTCCACGTGAACGGTGACGACCCCGAGGCCGTCGCCCGCGTCGCCGAGCTCGCCTTCGCGTACCGCGAGGAGTTCCACCGCGACGTCGTGATCGACCTGATCTGCTACCGCCGTCGCGGCCACAACGAGGGCGACGACCCCTCGATGACGCAGCCGCTGATGTACAACCTCATCGAGGCGAAGCGCTCCGTCCGCACGCTGTACACCGAGGCCCTCGTCGGCCGTGGTGACATCACGCAAGAGGAGTACGACGAAGCGCACCGCGACTTCCAGGACCGCCTGGAACGCGCCTTCGCCGAGACGCACGAGGCGCAGACCGGCACCATCCCGGTGATCGAGGTCGACGACGACGGTGCGGTGCAGGGCCTCGAGCGCCCGGCAGCGCAGCGCGACGACTCCGAGGTCGAGGTGCACGAGACCGCCGTGTCCGACGAGCTCGTCCGGGCGATCGGCGACGCACACAGCAACCCGCCCGCCGGGTTCTCCATCCACCCGAAGCTGCAGCAGCTGCTGACCAAGCGCACCGAGATGACGCGCAACGGCGGCATCGACTGGGCGATGGCCGAGCTCATGGCGATCGGGTCGATCCTGGTCGAGGGCAAGCCGGTCCGCCTCGCCGGACAGGACGCCCGCCGTGGCACCTTCGTCCAGCGCCAGTCGGTCTTCCACGACCGGGTGAACGGCCAGGAGTGGCTGCCGCTGTCGAACCTCACCGAGGACCAGGCCCGGTTCTACGTGTACGACTCGCTGCTGAGCGAGTACGCGGCGATGGCCTTCGAGTACGGCTACTCGGTGGAACGCCCCGAGTCCCTCGTGCTCTGGGAAGCGCAGTTCGGTGACTTCGCGAACGGCGCCCAGATCGTCATCGACGAGTTCATCTCGTCCGCCGAGCAGAAGTGGGGACAGCGCTCCGGCCTCGTCCTGCTGCTGCCGCACGGGTACGAGGGCCAGGGGCCGGACCACTCGTCTGCGCGCATCGAGCGGTACCTGCAGCTGTGCGCCGAGGACAACATGATCGTCGCACGACCGTCGACCCCGGCGTCGTACTTCCACCTGCTCCGCCGACAGGCCTGGGCCCGTCCGCAGAAGCCGCTCATCGTGTTCTCGCCGAAGGCGATGCTCCGGCTCCGTCAGGCGACGAGCGCGGTCGAGGACTTCACGACGGGCACGTTCGAGCCCGTGCTGGACGACCACCGGATCACCGACAAGGGTGCCGTCCGCCGGGTCGTGCTGCACTCCGGCAAGGTGCACCACGACCTGCGCGCCGAGGTCGACAAGCGCGGGATCACCGACGTCGCGCTCGTCCGCCTCGAGCAGCTCGCGCCGCTCCCCCTCGACCGCATCCTCGAGGTGCTGGCCGGCTACCCGGACGCCGACGTCGTGTGGGCACAGGAGGAGCCGGAGAACCAGGGCGCCTGGCCGTTCGTCTGCATGAACCTGTCGCCGCACCTGGGCGGCCGACCGTTGTCCGTCGCGGCCCGCTCGGCGAGTGCAGCACCGGCCACCGGGTCGTCGAAGCGCTCCGCACAAGAGGCCGCGGACGTCATCGACACGGCACTGAGCACGTCGGCGTAACCACGAGGAAGCGCCCCGTGTGGGAGCCCGATGGACTCCCACACGGGGCGCTTCGCTGTTCCCGAGGAGTGCGACGCCCCTAGGCGAACTTGGTGTACCGGACTCCGGCGTCGTGGTACCCGCGCTTCTGGTAGAACCGGTGCGCGTTGTCCGTCGCTGCCGCACTGACCGCGCTGAGGCGACGCGCGCCCTGCTCGACGGCCCACGCTTCGAACGTGTCGATGAGTGCGGAACCGGTGCCGAGCCTCCGGGCCGTGTCGTCGACGACCAGCAGCAGCAGCTGCGCCGTCGGTTCGTCGCTGGCGTACGCCCACGTGACCTGGGCCCCGGCCACGGCGGCCACACGGCCGTCGTCCCCCCGGACGACCCAGGTGCGGTGCCCGGCCTCGGGCGTGAGCCGTTCGAGGCGGGCGCGCATCGACGCGTCGTCGACGTCGTGACCGAGCAGGCGGACGAGGGCGGCGACGTCGGCGACGTCCGTGTCAGACCAGGCGGTGGTCGACTCGACGGTGAGGGTCATGTCGGCCAACCTACCCGGGCCGCCGGTCGTGTTGCGACGGGCTTCCATAACAACTGATATTCATATACTCTGCTGTCATATCACCCGCCGGGTGATCCCGACCGACAGGACAGCCATGCACATCACCTCCCGCCACGGCCGCACCGCAGCCTGGATCGCGTTCCCGCTCGCCGTCGTCGCCAGCGGTGCCCTCATCGCCACGGCCTCGTACGCCGCCTTCTCGAGCAGCACCGACAACGCCGCGAACAGCTGGCGCACCGGCGCCGTCTCGCTCACCGACGACGACCAGGGCGTCGCGATGTTCGACGCCGACGATCTGGTGCCCGGGTCCAGCGGCTCGAACTGCATCACCGTCACGGCGAACACCACCAACGCCTCGACCGTGAAGCTCTTCACCACCGACCAGGCCGACGACGACGCACTCGCCGAGCACGTGGGACTGACCGTCGAGCGCGGCAGCCTCGGCACCCCCGGAGACTGCAGCACCTTCACCACGGCGACGACCGTGCACGACGGGACGCTCGCCGGCCTGATGGAGTCCGAGTCCTTCGGCACCGGCGTCGACGCGTGGAAGCCGGCGACGGGTACGGCGAGCACGACCTATCGCATCAGCTACGACCTGAGCGCGGGCGCCCCGAACACCGTGCAGTCGTCCGAGGCGGGCACCACGTTCGTGTGGGAAGCGCAGACCGACTGACCCCGTCCCGAACCCGACCCGCCCGACCCGCCCGACCCGAGGAGCAGCCGATGCCGAACGCCACCACCCGCCGTCACGTCCGCTGCGCCGGCGACGTGCCCCGGCTGCTCCTCGCGGTCACAGCACGCACGGTCCTCTGGTCGGCCCTGCTGCTCTCGCTGTGGGCGTCGCTCCCCGCGGCCCTCGGGTGGCACGTGACGACCGTCGTCTCCGACTCGATGGCCCCCGGCATCCGGACCGGGGACGTCGTCGCCGCGATGCCGGCCGGCCTGGACACCGTCGAGGCCGGACGAGTGCTGCTCGTCGAGGACCCGGACCACCGGGACCGACTCCGGCTGCACCGGCTCGAGCGCGTCGAACAGGACGGCGCCCTGCGTCTGCGCGGGGACGCCAACCCGACGGCCGACCGGACTGCCGTCGCCCCGGACGCCGTCCTCGGTGTGGGCGTCCTGCGCTTCCCGTGGGTCGGGCTGCCCGGTGTCTGGATCCGCGGGGGCGACTGGACCTCCCTGCTGCTGACCGGTGTCGTCGCCGCTGTGCTCGTCGTCGCCGGGCGGGCCGACCGGGACATCACCGCCGGTCACCCCTGCCGGACCTGCGGCGCGCCGCGCCGGGACGTCCACTCGCCGGTCGTCGCGGAGCCCGGCACCGTCACCATCACCGCCGTGTCGTCGTCCACCGTGCCGGTCGCGGCGTTCACGGCGGCTGCCATCGTCCTCACCCTGCTCGCCGCAGCAGGAGCGGGAACCGGGTTCGGGGCCGGAGCCGGGTTCAGCGGTTCGACCGGCACCGCCTCGGCACTCGGCACCGGCGGGTTCGGGTGCTTCCACCAGCCCGCACCCGGCGCGGCACTCGCGTGGGACTTCGCCGAGAAGAGCGGCCCCCGGGTCGTGGACTCGAGCGGGTCCGGGGCCGACGGCACCTTCACGCCCGCCGCTGCCCGGGTCGACGCCGACTGCGCCACGAACCCGTACGCGACGTTCTGGACCGAGGACGGGGCCGAAGGGTGGGCGGTCACCGACACCGCGGTCGACGCTCCGAACGCCTTCACGATCGAGGTCTGGTTCTGCACCCAGGACACCGACGGCGGGCGCGTGTTCGGCTTCGGCTCGGACCGCTCTGCGGCGTCCCAGTACCGCGACCGGCACCTGTACATCGGTGCCGACGGAGTCCTGCGGTTCGGCGTCGAGGGATCAGGGTCGCAGTTCAAGTTCACGCTGGGATCGACGGCGACGGTCACCGACGGCGAATGGCACCACGCGGTCGCGACGTTCCAGTCACGATCGATGGCGCTCTGGGTCGACGGCCAGCTGCAGGGCAGTCGTTCCGACGCCGTCACCCTGCGGCAGTACGCCGGACACTGGCGCGCCGGACGCCAGACGCTGGCCGGTTGGCCGAACGCCGGTGACTACGTCTACACCGGCGACGTGGACACGGTCCGGGTGCACGAGCGCGTCCTCGACGCAGCGGCGATCACCCGTGCGTTCCAGGCCGGCCGCTGACGCCGGACCGGGCCGAGGCGAACGCCGATGCCTGACCGGTCCGGGCGCCACCCGAGCCGGGCGTGCGCCCGGCCCGTGACGTCAGTGCGTCGACTGTTCCTGCCGGATGCGCTCGAGGATCTCGCTGCGCAGCTGGTCCGGAGCGGTCTCCTTGCACGCACGGCGGACGGTCTCCATGAGCACGACGCCGACGCGGTGCTCGGTCTGGCAGTCCTCGCACCCGTCCATGTGCTCGCGGATGTCCGCAGCGTCCTCGTGGCGGAGCTCGTCGTGCAGGAACTCCTCGAGTTCGGCCTTCGCCTTCGAGCAGTCGCAGCCGCTCATCGTGCGTCCTTCCGTCCGGTGCGACCCGTGGCCGCGGTTGCCTTCGTCGTCGACGCCGCGCCCCGGCCTCGTCCGCGCATCGTCGCCGTCGACGCTGCGTCCGGGACGATGCCGGTCTCGCGGGCGTGGTCTGCCAGGAGCCCACGGAGGAGCCGGCGACCACGGTGGAGGCGGCTCATGACCGTCCCCACGGGGGTCTTCATGATGTCGGCGATCTCCTGGTACGAGAAGCCTTCGACATCGGCGAAGTAGACGGCCATCCGGAAGTCCTCGGGGATCGCTTGCAGGGCGTCCTTCACGGCGGAGGAAGGCAGGTGGTCGATCGCGTCGGCCTCGGCGGACCGGGCGGAGATCGACTGGGTGACGCTCTCGGCGCCGCCGAGCTGCCAGTCCTCGAGCTCGTCGATGGTGCCCTGGTACGGGTTCCGCTGGTTCTTGCGGTACGTGTTGATGAACGTGTTCGTGAGGATCCGGTACAACCAGGCCTTCAGGTTCGTGCCCTGCTTGAACTGGCGGAACGCGGCGAACGCCTTGACGAAGGTCTCCTGCACCAGGTCCGACGCGTCGGCCGGGTTGCGGGTCATCCGCATGGCCGCGCCGTAGAGCTGGTCCATGAAGGGCAGGGCCTGGTCCTCGAACAGGGACCGCAGCTCCGCCTCGGAGACGGTCTTCGCGTCCACGGGCTCGTCGGCTGCCTCGTCGAGGGCAGTCTGCTCGTCTTCGACGGCGTCGAGCTGCACCTCGGTCTCGTCGACCAGGTGGTGCGGAGCTGCCTGCGGTTCGTCGGTCGTCATCGCGGCCAAGTCTAGGCCGAGCGTGCCGAGCGTCGTCGGCACCGCGGTCAGCACGGTCGCCGTGCTGGTCCGCTCTCGAGCGAGTGTTGCTGTCGCCACTGATCCTCCCGGTGCGTTCAGTACCCTGGTGAACCGATGGCAGACACGACGCATTCCCAGAGCGGGACCCAGCCCGCCGCACCCTGGATCGCCCCGGTCGCAGGGGGCCCGCTGCGCGGTGACGTCGCGCTGCCCGGGTCGAAGTCGCTGACGAACCGGGAGCTCGTGCTCGCGGCCCTCGCCGACGGCCCCTCGACGATCCGGCTGCCGCTGCACTCGCGCGACTCCGCACTGATGATCGCCGGCCTCCGGGCGCTCGGCGTCGGCATCGAGGAACTCGAGCCCGCAGCCGGCACCGCCCCGAACCCCTACGGCCCGGACCTCCGGATCACGCCCGCCCCGATGCACGGCGACGTCCGCCTGGACTGCGGGCTGGCCGGCACCGTGATGCGCTTCCTGCCGCCGCTCGCCGCCCTGGCCGTCGGGCCCGTCACGGTCGACGGCGACCCCTACGCCCGCAAGCGGCCGATGCACGCCATCGTGCAGGGCCTCGTGGACCTCGGTGTCGACGTCACGGACGACGGCGGCGGCTCGATGCCGTTCTCGTTCACCGGCACCGGCTCGGTCCGCGGGGGCGCCCTGACGATCGACGCGTCGGCGTCCTCGCAGTTCGTCTCCGGGCTCCTGCTGTCGGCACCCCGCTTCGACGAGGGACTGCACCTGACCCACGTCGGCGAGCGTCTGCCGAGCATGCCGCACATCGAGATGACCGTCGCGGCGCTCCGTGCCCGCGGCGTCCGGGTCGACGAACCGTCGGTCGGCGAGTGGGTCGTGCACCCCGGTCCGATCGGCGCGCGCGACGTCACGATCGAGCCCGACCTGTCGAACGCCGCACCGTTCGCGGTGGCCGCGCTCGTCGCGGGCGGTACGGTCCGCATCCGCACCTGGCCCACCGAGACGACGCAGGTCGGCGCCGACCTCGAGACGCTCCTGCCCCTGTGGGGGGCGACCGTGGCCCGTGACCGTGACGACCTGCTCGTCGACGGCGGCGTCGGGATCCGCGGCGGGGCCTCCTTGCCGGGTCTCGAACTCGACCTGAGCCGCGGCGGCGAACTCGCACCGGCGCTCGTCGCGCTGGCCGCGCTGGCCGGCGGGCCGAGCGAGATCACCGGCATCGGGCACCTGCGGGGCCACGAGACGGACCGCCTGGCCGCGCTGGCGGCGGACCTCAACCGGTCTGGAGGCGCGGTGCACGAACTCGACGACGGCCTGCGGATCGAGCCGGCGCCGCTCCACGGCAGCGCCTGGGGCGCGTACGACGACCACCGGATGGCGACCGCTGGGGCGATCGTGGGCCTCGTCGTCGACGGCGTCGCCGTCGACGACATCGGGTCGACGGCGAAGACGCTGCCGCAGTTCCCGGAGCTGTGGGCGGCACTCGTGGCGTCCTCGGTGGCCGCTGCACCGGTGAGTGGGGACTGACGCATGAGCTGGTGGGACGACGCCGACGGTGACGACACCGACGCGGACGAGCCGTACGGGCAGTACGACGAGTCGAGCGTGCGGGTGCGTCCGAACCCGAAGGGCAACCGGCCACGCACGAAGACCCGGCCGACCTACGACGACGCCCCCGTCGGGTGGGTGACGAACGTCGACCGCGGGCGGTTCGGGGTGCTGATCGACGACCACGTCATCACGGCCACGAAGGCCCGCGAGCTCGGCAAGAAGTCCGTGGTCACGGGCGACCACGTGTCACTCGTCGGGGACGTCTCCGGGGACCCCGGGTCGCTCGCGCGCATCGTGAAGGTCGCCGAACGCACCACCCTGCTGCGCCGGAGTGCCGACGACTCCGACGAGGTCGAGCGCGTCATCGTGGCGAACGCCGACCAGATGCTCATCGTGGTGGCCGCGGCCGACCCCGAGCCGCGCACCCGCCTGATCGACCGGTACCTGGTGGCCGCGTTCGACGCCGGCCTCGACCCGATCCTCTGCATCACGAAGACCGACCTCGCCGACCCCGGTGCGTTCCTGGCGCACTTCGCCTGCCTGGACCTGCGGATCGTGACGAGCCGATCGGACGACGTCCCGTTCGAGGCGCTGCACGAACTGCTCGACGACAAGGTGACCGTGACCGTCGGGCACTCCGGCGTCGGCAAGTCGACCCTGGTGAACGCGTTGACCGGGTCCACGCGGGCGATCGGCGTCGTGAACTCCGTGACCGGCCGGGGGCGGCACACGTCCTCGTCGTCGATCGCGCTGCGGGTCCGTGACGGCGGCTGGATCATCGACACCCCGGGCGTGCGGTCGTTCGGCCTGGGGCACGTCGACCCCGCGAACGTGTTCCGGGCGTTCGCCTCGCACGCGATCCCGGTGCTGCCCGCGCGGGACGGCATCCCGTTGGCGCAGGCGCACGACTGGGAGATCGTCGACCGGGTGCAGGACGGGGAGCTCGGGCCGACCGGTGTCGAGCGGCTCGACTCGTTCCGGGCGCTGCTGACCGGGATGGGCGCGTCGGACCCCGGTTCGGAGTAGCGCGAGGGGCGGTGGCTGCGGGCGCTGGTCGGCGGCCGGTCGGCGCTCGGCGGCTGGTCGGCGGCCGGTCGGCGCTCGGCGCTGGGCGGCGGCTGGTCGGCGGCTGGTCACGACACCCCGCGGTGTGTGCGTCGAGCGGTCACGAACTGTCGGCTGGTTGCGCGGCATCCGACAGTTCGTGACCGCCCGAGCGCTGGCGCGCGGTGAGTCGTGACCACTCAGCCCGCGCCCGCCCCGTCGCACCGCGCAGACCTCGCACCGTGCGAGGGGCTCTGAACGGTGCGAGGTCGTGCGCTCCGTGCGGGCTCGCGGCCTCGCACGGAGCGGGCAACCTCGCACCGGACGACGACTCGACTCCGGGCCTGCGTCGACAAGCACGCACCAGCGTTGTACGGTTGGCGATCGTGTCTGAAGTTGCAAAGTACAACTTTGCGCCGACCCCCGCTGTCGACGCCCCGTCCCCGAGCACGACGACGACGTCGCACGCGCACCACTCCCCCACGCACAAGTCCTCGCGAGCCCCGAAGCCGCAGGGCTCCGACAGCGTCCTGCGCCCGGCCGGCCTCGGTCGCGTGCTGCTGACGTTCGCCTCGCACATCCTCGTGCCGCTGTTCCTGGCCGCGGGCATGGGCCTGGCGTACCTCGGCGCCTTCCACGCCCCGGCGCCGCACGAACTCCCCGTCGGCATCGTCGGCCAGGGCGCCGCCACCCAGGTGTTCGCCCAGACCGTGACCGACCAGTCCGACGGCGCCCTCGTGGCCCACGTCGTCGCCTCGACGAAGGCCGCCGAGCAGCAGGTGCGCGACCGCGACCTCGCGGCGGTCTACGCACCCACCGCGACCGGTGCCACGCTCTTCGTCTCGACCGCCGCGTCGGAGACGACCGCGAGCGCCGCACAGAAGGTGTTCCTGCCGATCGCCTACGACCAGCACGTGCCGTTCCGGGTCGTCGACGTCGTGCCCACGGGCGGCCAGGACACCACCGGCCAGGGGCTGTTCTTCCTGCTCGTGGCCCTGAGCGTCGGCGGGTACGCGTCCGCGATCGCCGTGGCCTCGGTCGCGACGAAGCTCCGTACCGTGTGGACCGCGGTCATCGGCCTGTCCACCGCCGGGGTCGTCGCGGGGATCGGTGTGGTCGTCGCCGGCCCGGTCTACGGCGTCATCACCACGCACCACTGGCAGGTGTTCCTGTTCGCCTGGCTCTACGACGCGGTCATCGTCGCGCTCGGCGTCGGGCTGCACCCCGTGCTCGGACGGTGGACCACCCCGATCCTCACGATGCTGTTCGTGATGCTGAACTTCACGTCCTCCGGCGGGATCTTCCAGCCGGCGTTCCAGCCGGGGTTCTTCGCCGCGCTGCACACCTTCTGGAGCGGCGCGGCGTGGTTGCAGGCCGCACAGGACCTGCAGTACTTCCCGGATGCGTCGCTCGGCCGACCGTCCCTCGTGCTCGCCCTCTGGCTGGCGGCGGCGCTCCTGCTCTGTGCCGTCGTGCACGGGCTCGTCGCACGCCGGACCCGCATCGCCCGCGAACGCGAGGTCACCCGGCTCGAGGAAGAAGAGGTCGTCGCCGCGTAGCGACGGTAGGTTGGGCGACGTGGACCTCAGCGCCGACCTGGACTTCGCCCGCTCCCTCGCCGACACCGCCGACGCGATCAGCCTCGAGCGCTTCCGTGCCGCCGACCTGCACGTGACGAAGAAGGCCGACAGCACGCACGTCACCGACGCCGACCAGGCGGTCGAACGGGCCCTGCGCGAGCGGCTCGCCGCCGAGCGACCGGACGACGCGTTCCTCGGTGAGGAGACTACGGCCGACACCGGAGCCGAGGCCGTCAGCGAAGGGCACCGGCAGTGGGTGGTCGACCCGATCGACGGCACCGCCAACTACCTGCGTGGCGTGCCGGTGTGGGCGACCCTGATCGCGCTCGCGGTCGACGGTCGCCCGGTGCTCGGCGTCGTCAGCGCTCCGGCCCTCGGCAAGCGCTGGTGGGCGGCCGAGGGTTCCGGTGCGTTCTCGTTGGACGGACCGCTCCGGGTGTCCGGGGTCGCCGACCTGGCCGACGCCAGCCTGAGCTACAACAGCATCCAGCAGTGGGACGACGACGACCGCCTCGAGCCGCTCGTCGACCTGTCCCGCCGGGTCTGGCGCACCCGGGCCTACGGCGACATGTGGTCGTACATGATGGTGGCCGAGGGCGTCCTCGACGTCGCCGGCGAACCGGACCTGAAGCCGTGGGACATCGCCGCCCTCGTCCCCATCGTCGAGGAGGCCGGCGGTCGCTTCACCTCGCTCGACGGCGATCCCGGGCCCTGGCACGGCAGCGCCCTCGCCACGAACGGCCTGGTGCACGACGCCGTCGTCGAGGTCATCCGCCGCGAGTCCTAGGCCGGCGGCCGAGCGGATCGGCCGCCCTCGAGCGGATCGGCCGCCCTCGAGCGGATCGGCCGCCGTCGAGCGGATCAGCCGCGGTCGGCGGGCTCCACAGCCGCGTCGGAGCGCTCGGACTCCCCCTCGGACCGCCGCGCCGCCCGGCGACGCGCCACCAGGTCCGCACCCGCCAGCACCAACGCCAGCGCCATCAGCGACACCGTGAACGTCGTGCCGCTGCGGAACGCGTCGTGGTACGCGTCGAGCCGGCTGCCCGGCCCGGACCCGCCGGACCCCGACCCCGCCGTCTGGCTCCGGACAATGCCGTAGAAGATGCTCGTCGCGACCGCGGTACCGATCGCCGTCCCGACCCGCTGCCCGAGCTGCTGCATCGAGCCCGCGACACCGGACTGCTCGACGGGGATCTCGGCCAGGGTCAGCGTCTGGTTCGGTGACACCACGAACCCGCCACCGAGACCACCCACCAGGAACGCTCCGGCCATCGCCCACGGGGTGACCTCCGGCGGAGTGGCGACCGCGGCGAGCATGAGCAGCAGGAAGCCGACGACGACCATCCCGAGCCCGGCGACGACCAGCGCCCGCCCGACCCGGTCGACGATCCGTCCGCCGATGTACGAGCCCACGGCACTCGTCGCCGCGAAGGGGATGCTCACCATGCCGGCGAACAGCGGCGAGAGGCCGAGGCCCTCCTGCAGGTAGAGCGTCACCATGAGGAAGGACGCCGGCAGCGCCGCGAAGTAGACGGCGACGATCGACAGTCCGTTGCGGTACGACGACAGTCGGAAGAGCTCGAAGTGCACCACGGGCGACTTGCCCTGCCGCTTGAACCGCTGTTCCCAGAGCACGAACAGCACGA
Source organism: Curtobacterium sp. 8I-2 (assembly GCF_902506155.1). Lineage (NCBI taxonomy): Bacteria > Bacillati > Actinomycetota > Actinomycetes > Micrococcales > Microbacteriaceae > Curtobacterium > Curtobacterium sp. 8I-2. The sequence continues at coordinate 2,535,363 of NZ_LR732827.1, read as the reverse complement.
GGAACACCGCGAAGCCGACCAGCCAGAACCAGCGCGTCGCGGAACCACCACCGCCGCTGGTCAGCACGAAGGGCAGCATCAGGGTGACGATGGCCGCACCGAGCAGCAGGATGCCGACGACGTCCAGTTCGCGGTCCTGCGCCGTCCCCTGAGCCCCCTTCGGCAGCAGGCGGATGGCGAAGACGAGCGCGGCGATGCCGAGGGGCACGTTCATCCAGAACAGCAGCCGCCAGCCGGACTCCTCGCCGCCGATCGCGATGAGGCCACCACCGATGGTCGGGCCGAGTGCGGTGGAGATGCCGATCATCGCGCCGAACAGCCCGAACGCACGGCCCCGCTCCGGCCCGCGGAACAGCTGCTGCACGAGTCCGATGACCTGGGGCATCTGGATGCCGGCGGCGAAGCCCTGCAGGATCCGGGTGACGATCAGGACCTCGATGTTCGGCGCCACGGCGCACAGCAGACTCGATCCGGTGAACGCGCTGAGCCCCACGATGAACATGACCCGTCGGCTCTTCAGGTCGCCGAGCCGGCCGGCGGGCACGAGGGCGAGACCGAAGGCCAGCGCGTACCCCGCCACGATGAGCTGGAGCGACGAACTGGTGGCCCCGAGGGACTGCTCGATCGAGGGCAGCCCGACGTTCACCTTCGACAGGTCGAGGATCGTCAGGGCCGCGACCGCCACGCAGACGGCGAAGGCGCGCCACCGGGTGCGGTCATCGAGGCGGGCGTCGGTCGGTTCGGCGTTGGACATCCCGTCCGTGGTACACCTGCGGCGACGAACACGGTCCGGACAGCCCTGTACCCCGGTTGGCTCCGACGGCCCCGATCGGCCCGTTCGGACACCCCGCAGCGAGCGGACGAGGGGCCCCCTCGTGGCCCCCCGTACTGGGGGCACGGATGTGGACATCCGTCCGCGCGAGTCCGCTCAGCGGGACGAGACCTGAGTTATCGTGCTCCAGACGGCAGGTCACGTGACGCCCTCGGATTCCCTAGATCCGAACGGTGGAACCGACCCGTCGTGTTCGTCCGAAGACCCTAACCCGAGGGGTGATACAGACGATGACATCATCGTTCCCGAGCGGAACCGAGTGCACCCTCACTCGACGACCGCATCCAATCCACGACAGTTCCGGCGCGCGCTCAGTCGCCGCCTCTCGTCCGCGCTCCGCCACGGTCACCCGCCGTGCAGCAGCCCGGTCCGCCGCAGTGCGCCCCGTCGCAGCGACCCCCGTGTTCGCCGACGCCCTCCTCGCAGCATCCGCCTCCGGACCCGGAGGCCGGTGAGTCATGGCACTCACCGGTCGACGTCTCGAGGTCGACCGGATCGCGACCCTCGCAGTGCTCCCACGGGAGTCCGCGATGGTCGTGGTCGGCGACCCTGGTTCCGGACGCAGCAGCGTCCTCGACGCGGTCTCGAACCGCGTTTCCCTGCCCATCGTCCGGGTCGGTGTCAACGGGAGTGAATCCCGCTGGCCACTGGCCGGGGTGACCTCCCTGTTCACCGCGCTGGACGACCCACGAGCGACCGCGCACATCGCCCACCTGCTGCAGGCCGGTGGGACCGCGGCCGCTGTGACGGCCGGACTGGCGGCGGCGCACGACTTCCTCGACGCCGTGCACGCTCTGACCCTGCCGCCGACGCTCGTCCTCATCGACGACCTCGACCGGATGGACACGGAGAGCCAGGAGCTCATCGCGTTCCTCGCCGGACGACTCGCGGGCACCGCCCTGCGCGTCGTGGCGACGGTCCGCTCGGTGCCGTCGGACGGTCCGCTCGCGGCCCTGCCGACCCTGCGCATCGAACCGCTGCCGTCGGACGAGGCCCTGCTCCTCGCCCGGTCCATGGCACCGGCCGAGGCGAACGACGGCGTCCTCGCCGTCCTCGCCGAGGAGACCGGCGGCAACCCCGGCGCACTCCGCGAACAGCTCGCGGTGCTCACCCGGGAGCAGCTCACCGGTGCCGAGCCGATCGTGCTCCCGCTCCGCCCCACTCCGACCACCGAGGCCATCGCTGCGCTCGCACTCGAGCCGGCCGCAGGACGCGATCTGGACGTCCTCGCGAAGCTCGCCCTGGTGCCCGTCGCGAAGACCACGGCGTGGGACCGGGACGAGCTGGACGACCTGGTCGGGGCCGGTCTCGCGACCGTCCGCGGGCAGAGCGTCACCGTGCGGCATCCGCTGGTCCGTTCCGCGCTCTACTGGCGGATGCCCGCCCGTGACCGCCGCGCGGCACACGCCGAGCTGGCCACGGCGAGCGCCGAGACCGACCCGCGGTCGGCCGCGTGGCACCGGAGCTTCGTCGACGACGTCCCCGACGTGGTCGCACTGCTGCAGGCCGCACGGTCGTACGTCGTGGACGGTGCCGTGCACGCCGCGATCGCGCTGACCGAGCGTGCCCTGCACATCGGTGGCGGGACCGAGGACGAGCACGTCGCGCTCCTCGGGGTCGCGGAGGCCATGCTCGGCAAGCGTCTGCTCGGTTTCGCCGCGCGGTACCTGGCGGCGCTCCGTCCGTTCCGGACGACGCCGAACGAGGTCCGCCGGCTGCGTCTGCAGTACTCGGCTGAGTACCTCAGCGGTGACGCCGTTCACGCGGACGAGTTGCTCGTCCCCGTCGACGCGACCGACCCCACCGAGGTGGACGCCGTCGCCGGACTGATGGCCATGGTGGCGTGCTTCCGCGCCGAGGCGTGGGAGCTCGACCAGGCGAAGGACCTGCTGCACCGGATCGAACCGCTCGAGGCGTCGGCGTCCGCGCACACCCTCGAGATCACGACGACCGCGCGCGAGCTCATCGCCGCGGTGGACGGCGTGCTGCCGCCCGACACCGAGCTGCACGACGGGCTCGCGACGTCGGCGCTCGTGGCGATGTCCGACCCGGCCCTGCTGCTCCTCGCCCACGCGCTGAGCATCGGCGAGCGCTACCGGAGCGCGCGACGGGTGTTCGCACTCGTGCTCGCCCGTGGGCAGGAGTCCGCGGCGGTGTGGAACGAGGCGGCCCGGTACCTGACGTCCGAGAACGAGGTGCGCTCCGGCAACTTCCGGCAGGCGCTCCGCGCGATCGACGTCTGGGAGTCCGGCTCGTCCGTCGCCGAGCGGCTGCGTGAGCCGTCCCGGGCGATCGCCGTCGCGTGGCGGCACTTCGCTGAGGGCCGGTCGGCCGAGGCGCTCGACGTGGTGGACCGGTGCCTCGAGCACCGTTCGACGAGTCGGCTCTGGGGTGCGACGGCGAAGCTGCACGCGCTCCGCGGCAAGGTCCTGCTGCTCGACGGTCGGCTCGACGAGGCAGCGACCGCGCTCGAGGCCGCCGACGCGATCGGCCGGTCGCTCCGGAACCCGGCGGTGCTCCGGCACCTCGGTGACCTGGTCGAGGCGTACGTGCGCCTCGGTCGGATCGACGATGCCCGGACGATCACGGCCCGTCTCGCTGCGGACCACCACGCCCGCCCGGGTCGGTGGGGTGCCCTGGTGCTGGCGCGGAGCCTGGCGCTCGTCGCCGACGACACCACCCGCGAGTCGGCTCGTCGCCGCGCGCTGGAGCTGTTCCAGCCGCACGACTCGCAGTACGAGCGGGCCCGGACGTTCGCGGCGCTGGCCGCGGTCGGCAACCCCGCGGAGCGTCCGCGCCTGGGTGCGGCGGCCGCAGCGGCCTACGAGGCGGCGGGCCTGCGTCGTCCGCTCGTGACCCCGGCGCCGGCTGCGGCGATGCCGCCGTTCGGCACGGGCTCGTCGTCGGTCCGGTCCGCGCCGGTGCTGTCGCCGGCGTTCCCCGGGACGCCGCGCAGCGCGCCGGACGCGTCGGCGGTGCTCACGTCGCTGACCGCCGAGGAGCGCGCGGTGGTGCAGAAGGTCACCGAGGGGTACCGCAACCGTGAGATCGCGTCGTCGCTGTTCATGTCGCAGCGCACGGTGGAACTGCGGCTCACGCAGATCTACCGCAAGGTCGGCGCGCGGTCGCGATCGCACCTGGTCGCGCTCCTCACGTAGGAGACGCCACCACAGGATGAAGGGGAGGCCCGGTACCAGCTGGTACCGGGCCTCCTGTCCGTCTGCGCTCCACGTCTTCACGCAACCGACCTCGCAGGCTCGGTCGGCGCTGGCGCCGCGCGCCGCTGGCGCGTCGCTCCACGCGAAGCGCGCGCGGTTGCGGGAGTCCGCACGCGCCCGCAGGGCGGTGTGCCCCCGCGCGCGGGGAACCGCAAGAGCGGCCGACCGGTGTTGCCGTGGGGTCGGCGGCGGGTGAGGCTTCTCCTGCACCGACCGCCGTGCCCCTCCCCCGGGGCCAGCCCGCGGTACCCCCGTCCGGTACCCGACCCCCGTCCGGTACCCGAGCCCCTCGGCCCAACGACACCGACGTCCGTCCTCGCCTGATCCGAGGACGGGCGCCGGTTCCCTCGCCCAGGGGACCCGGACGCGCGGCAGACCCGACGGCGGTCGGTGCAGCCCCACCGCCCCGTTCCACCCACCCTCGCTCCCCCGAAGGGACAACCGATGTGCGGCATCATCGCGGCCCGCGTGTCTGACGACGCGACCCCCTACCTGCTCGACGGACTCGAACGACTCGAGTACCGCGGGTACGACTCCGCCGGCATCGCCGTCCGGACGGCCGTCGGCGGCGCCGAGACGATCCGCTCGGTCTCCCGCGTCGGCGACCTGCGCACGCTCGTCGCGGCCCGTTCCGGCGACGCGCTCACCGGCATCGGCATCGGCCACACCCGCTGGGCCACGCACGGTGCGGTGCGTGAGGCGAACGCACACCCGCACGCCGACTGCACCGGCCGGATCTCGATCGTGCACAACGGCATCATCGAGAACGCGGAGCGGCTGCGGCAGACGCTCGAGGCGCAGGGGCACCGGTTCCGGTCCGACGTCGACTCCGAGGTCATCGCCCACCTGGTCGAGCGGGCCCTGACGGTCGACCCAGACCTGATGCTCGCGGTGCAGATCGCGACGGCGCAGCTCGAGGGGTCGTGGGCGATCGTGGTGCTGGACGCCCGGGACGGCCGGATGGTCGTGGCGGCGGACCGTTCCCCGCTGGTCGTCGCGCGCTCCGGCCGTGGTGACTTCGTGGCGAGCGACATCGGTGCGATCGCCGAGTGGTGCGAGACGTTCGTGGCGCTCCGCGACGGCGACGTCGTCGAGCTCGGCGAAGCCTGGACCTGGTCGTCCGACGGCATCACGGTGCCCGTGCCGTTCCCCACGGCGTCCCCGTTCGCCGCGGCCGCGCTCGACCTCGGTGACCACACCGACCACATGGCCAAGGAGATCGGCGAGCAGGCCGACGTCGTCGCGACGATCCTGGACCGGGTGGCCCGGCGCACCGCCGACGGCAGCATGTGGGTGGGCCTCGGTCTGGCCGGCTTCCACCGGCTGGCGATCGTCGCCTGCGGCACGTCGTTGAACGCCGGTCAGGTGATCGCGACGGCACTGCGCGGGATCGGCGGGGTGCCGACCGACATCGTCGTCGCGAGCGAGGCCGACCAGGCCGTGCTCGGTCCTGGCACCCTGGTCGTCGCGATCAGCCAGTCCGGTGAGACGGCCGACGTGCTCCGCGCCCTGGACCGGTTCGAGGACCGCCACCCGGTGCTCGCGCTGACGAACAACATGCACTCCTCGCTGGCCCGACGAGCGGACGCCGTGCTCGACTGCCACGCCGGTCCGGAGATCGGGGTCGCCGCCACGAAGACGTTCACGGCGCAGGTCGTCGTCGGCGTCGCGGCGATGATCGCCGCGATGGTCGCCTCCGGCCGCATCGAGCCGTCGCACGCCCAGGTGCTCGTCGACGAGCTGCTCGACCTGCCCGCCCGGATCGAGCACGCCGCGCGGGTGTCCGCCGAGCGGATGCCGCTGCTGGCGTCGAGCGTCAAGGAGGCGACCGGATTCCTGTTCCTCGGCCGTGGCACCGGGCTGCCGTACGCCGCCGAGGGCGCCCTGAAGCTCAAGGAGCTCAGCTACCGCTGGGCCGAGGCCTACCCCGCCGGTGAACTCAAGCACGGACCGCTCGCCCTGGTGGACGAGGGCACACCGGTGGTCGTCATCGACCACGGCGAACCGAAGATCCGGTCGGCGATCGCCGAGGTCCGGGCCCGCGGTGGTTTCGTCATCACCATCGGCGGCGAGTCGGCGGACATCCCCGCGCTCGGCCGCCGTGGCACCGGTGGCCTGGCCTGGGGCGCGATGACGGCGCCGTGGGGTCCGCTCGAGGCCGTCGTGCCGCTGCAGATGCTCGCCCGTGAACTCGCCCTGCAGCTCGGGTGCGACGTCGACAAACCCCGGAACCTGGCGAAGTCGGTGACGGTCGAGTAGCCGGGCGCCGACGCGTGAACCGCCTGACGGTGTTCCTCGCCGTCCTCACCGCCCTGGCGATCACCAGCACCGTGGTCCTGGTCACGGTGGTGCTGACGACCGCTGTGCTCCCCTGACGCCGGTCCCGCAGGATCTTCCTGGGCGGGGCTGCGATGCTGGTGGCTTGACCACCGCAGCCCCACCCCTCGTCTTCGTCGCGCTCCTCGTCGGAGCCGTCCTGCCGTTCGTGCCGTTCGTCGGCCGTGTGGCACGCATCGCCGCCACCATCGCGCACGAGGTCGGGCACGCGATCGTCGTCGTGCCGTTCGGCGGACGCATCCAGCGCATCGAACTGCACCCGGACGGCTCCGGCGAGGCCTGGGTCCAACTCGGACGGGTGCCCGGCGGCATCCGGTGGCTCGTCCGCATCCTGAACCTCTACGCCGGCTACAGCGCGCCCCTGTGGGCGGGTGTGCTCCTGGTCACCGGGGTGCTGCACGGCTCCCGCTGGCTGCCCGTGGTGGTGCTCGCGGTCATCGGCCTCGTGGCGCTCGCCTTCGTCCGGAACTGGTTCGGCCTGCTCGTCGTGCTCGGCTTCGACGCCCTCGCCCTGTGGGTGGCCGTCCGCCCGTCCGAGGTGACCGTGCTGGTGGTCGCAGCCGTCGGGGCCTTCTTCGTCGTCGACGGCCTGCGGTCGGTGGCGCAGGTCGGTCGCTGGCTGCTCACCGGCGCCCGGGTGCAGACCGACTTCCACATCGCCGCAGCCGAGATGCGGGTGCCGGCGTCGCTGTGGTTCGTGCTGTTCGTCCTCGTCAACGCCGTCGCGGTGTGGCTGGCGCGCGAGCCCCTGCTCCAGGTCTGGGACACCGTCGTCGCCAGGGTCCGCGCGCTCGTCTGAGGGGCAGCGGCCACGTAACCGGGGGCCGCAATCGCCTGTCCGCCCCGAGGGGCTGCGAGGCTACCGCCACACGACCCCCCGGAGGTGTCCCATGGCGACCGACGACCACGGCTTCGCGACCGAGCAGGTGCACGGCGGCTTCGTGCCCGACGCCGGGCACGGCGCCCGGGTGCCCGCGATCCACATGTCCTCCGGGTTCCTGTTCGACGACTTCGACCAGGCCCGTGACCGCTTCGCCGACACCGACGACGGCTACACCTACACGCGACTCGGCAACCCCACGAACGCCGACGTCGAGCGTCGCGTGGCGCTGCTCGAACGCGGGGTCCAGGCGATCCTGGTCGGCAGCGGCCAGGCGGCGGCGACCGTGGCGTTCCTCGGTCTGCTGCAGACCGGCGACCACGTCGTCAGCGCCCGGAGCATCTACGAGGGCACCCGCGGACTGCTGCTGCAGAACCTCGGCCGGCTCGGCATCGAGGTCGACTTCGTCACCGACGCCCGCGACCTCGACGCCTGGGCTGCCGCGGTCCGGCCGAACACCAAGGCGTTCTTCGCCGAGACGATCCCCAACCCGAAGAACGACGTCCTCGACATCGCCGGCGTCGCCGAGACCGCGCACCACGCCGGGGTCCCGCTGATCGTCGACAACACCCTCGCCACGCCGTACCTGGTGCGCCCGGTCGAGCACGGTGCGGACATCGTCGTGCACTCGGCGTCGAAGTTCCTGTCCGGGCACGGTGCCGGACTCGGCGGGGTGGTCGTCGACGGCGGCCGCTTCGACTGGTCCGCCGCCCCCGAGCGCTGGACGCACCTGACCAGCCCCGAACGGTCCCTCGGCGGCGAGAGCTACGTCGAGCGGTACGGCAACCGGGCGTTCGCCGTGTTCGCCCGCGACGTCGTCGCCGCACGCATCGGTCCGGCGCCGTCCCCGTTCAACGCGTTCCTGCTCCGCCAGGGCATCGAGACGCTGTCGCTGCGGGTGGAACGCCACTGCGCGAACGCGCTGGCCGTCGCGTCCTGGCTGGACCAGCAGCCGGAGGTGACGAGCGTCGACCACGCGGGCCTGGCCTCCAGTCCGTTCCACGACCTCGCCCAGCGCTACCTGCCCCGTGGGGCCGGATCCGTCTTCGCCTTCACGCTCGCCGGTGGCGGAGCCGCCGCGCGCGCGTTCATCGACGCCGTGCAGCTGTTCAGCCGGATGACCCACCTGGGCGACGTCCGCTCGCTGATCCTGCACCCGGCGACCACCACCCACGCCGGCCGCACGCCGGAAGAACGCGCCGAGCAGGGCATCGACGACGGCCTGATCCGGCTGTCGGTGGGCATCGAGGACATCGCGGACCTGCTCCGCGACCTGGAACGCGGGTTCGCCGCCGTGCGGTCCGCAGCGACCACCGGCCTGGAGGCACGTGGAGCGTCCGACGCGCACCGCTCGTCGGTCGGTGGGCCGGCCCTCGACCGGCAGGAGCGCTGAATGGCCGAGCTGCAGCACTTCGGGTACTTCTTCTCGCGGGGCTTCGGCCCGCAGGCGTGGGGGCGGTCCGACTGGGACTGGGGCCACGACTGGACGAAGCCGGACCTGTACCAGCAGTCCGTCCGGACACTCGAGCAGGCCGGCATGGACCTGGTCATCGCCGAGGACGCCGTCTCGCTCGGGAACCCCGCGACCCTCGACCTGCGCATCCGGCAGGCGTACGGCGGCCCGAAGCACGACCCGCTGCTGCTCGCCCCGTACCTGTTCGCCGCCACCTCGCACATCGGCATCGCGCCGACCGTCAACGCGGGGATCACCCCGCCGTACCTGGCGGCACGGCAGTTCGCGACCCTGGCACACCTGTCCTCGGACCGCCTGGGGATCAACGTCGTCACCGACGTCGGCAGTGCGCGGCACGCCGGCCTGCCGCCGCTGCCCCACGACCAGGCGTACGACCGCGCCGAGGAGTGGATCACGCTGCTTCGCCGACTCTGGCACTCGTGGGGCGACGGGTACGTCGGGGCGCCGGACTCCTGGCACTTCGCGGACGGGGACGCCCTCGACGCGTTCCACCACGAGGGCACCCACTTCACCGCCGACGGGCCGCTCAACGCGTTGCCGCTCGCCTCGGACCCGGTCGTCGTCTCCCCCGGCGGCTCCGGTCGCGGGCTCGCGTTCGCCGGGACCCACTCGGACGTGCAGCTCGCGCTCGCGCCGTTGTCGGCCGCCGCGGTGACGGACTACCAAGCTCGGGTGATCGCTGCAGCGGAAGCGGCGGGGCGCTCCGCGTCGGACCTGCGGATCCTGTTCGTGCTCAAGCCGGTGATCGTGTCCTCGCCGGAGGAGGCCGACCGCATCGTCGCGGCTTCCGAGCACCCCACCGACGACGCGCTGCGTGCGGCGGCCATCGCGTGGTCGAGCGACTCCGAGACCGACCTGCTCGCGCTCGACCTGGACGCCCCGGTACCCGACGGGACCTTCGGTGAGCACGTCTCGGCCGGCACGATCCGCGGGCTGCTCGGGGACACCCCGGACGCACCGCTGCGGGAGTTGCTCACCCGCAAGGCGCGGCAGGGGCGGATCGCGTCACGCTCGGGGTTCGTGGGGACCGCCGACGAGTTCGCGGACTTCGTCGAGGAGCTCGGCAGCGACGCCGACAACGACGGGATCATCTTCTCGGGCGACCTGCACCCGGCGCAGATCCACCGGATGTTCGGCGACCTGGTGCCCGTGCTCCGGCGCCGCGGGCTGCTGCGACGGGACTACGGCGCCGGAGAGATCCGGGCGAACCTGTTCGACTTCTAGCGGGAGCGGCGGCGAGCTACTTCTTCTTGGACTTCTTGCCGTCGTCCTTCTTCGACTGCTTCTTGCCGTCGTCCTTCTTCGACTGCTTCTTGCCGTCGTCCTTCTTCGACTGCTTCTTGCCGTCGTCCTTCTTCGACTGCTTCTTCTTGCCGTCGTCGTCCTTCTTCGACTGCTTCTTCTTGCCGTCGTCGTCCTTCTTCGACTGCTTCTTCTTGTCGCCGTCCTTCTTCGACTGCTTCTTCTTGCCGTCGTCCTGCTTCGACTTCGCCTTGCTCGCACCCGTCGGCAGCGGGAGGACGGCCGACACGGCCTCCGTCTCCGCCTGCGAGGCGTCGGCGTCGGCGTCGTCGGACGCGGCCTCGGTCTCCGGCGACTCCACCCCGTCGATCGGCGCGACGACCACGGCGGAGCCGGTGTCCAGCTCGACGTCGACAGCGTGCTCCTCGAGCACCGACGCCAGGGCATCGGCGACCCGTTCGACCGTGAGCACCGCGTCCGCCTCGGCGAGTCGGAGCAGCGCCTGTGCGGTCCGCACGCGGGTCGTGGACCGGCGCGCGAGGACGTCGGACCGTGCCCCCTCCAGGAACGTCCGCAGGGCGCGTTCCACGACGGAGCGGCCGCGCGGGGCAGCGCGGTCGAGCCGGTCGAGTTCCCCGGCGACCCCGGAGACGTCGTCGGCGACGTGCTCGTGGCGGACCGACTCGATGAGCGCGGCGATGGCGGCGGCGGCACGTTCCACCCCGGCGGAGCGCTGGTCGAGCACGACGAGCATCTCGACCACCGACCCGTACGTGACGGTCTCGAGCCGCACCGGTTCGGCACCGCGGCCGCGGACGACCAGTCGGGTGTCGGGGTTCGGCAGCCAGGCGGCGAGGGCGGCGACCGTGGCGATGGAGCCCACGATCCGCTCGTACTCGCTGAGCACCACTCGTTCTTGCTCCCGCAGACGGACACGGATCGCGATCTCCTGCACCACGTGCTGACCTCTCGTTCGGGTTCGACGCGAGCATGTTCTGCGCGCCTGCTCCGCAGCGTAGTCCTCGGACGTGGCGGAACAGGAAACGCCCCGGCACTGTCCAGGGGACGGTGCCGGGGCGTTCAGGTGGCTCAGCGTGACAGCGGTTCGTCGTTCGGCGAATGGTGGAGATGGGGGGAATCGAACCCCCGTCCATCGCTGCAATTCGACGTCTTCTACGGGCGTATCCGGATAGTTCGTTCTGCTCGGCCCCGTCCTTTGCTACCGGCTTCTAGGACGACGGGCCCAGTCTCAGTGCAAGTCCCGCACGGCCCTGAGGCGCAACCGTGCAGCAAGTCCTCTGGATGACGTCGGGATCAGGTTAGGGGACGGTCACCTGGCCGACGGACTTCATGTGCTGGGCTGCTTACGCAGCGAGAGCGAAGTCAGTGCGCTTGGAATTGGCACTTGTTGGTTTCCACGGATCGTTAACGAGATAACCGTGGGTCCTCGGCCCGCTTCCCGTCGGCACACAGGCAATGTCGAAACCGATCATCCCCATGCGGGCCGGACGTGCGAACCGCTGTCACGCTGTTGAGTTGCCAATGCCCCGATCGGAGCAGTCCCTCAGTCTAGCCGAGGACGTGCGTCGGCGCTACTCGCCGACACGGTTCCGCGTGCGCATGGCCCGCTCGGCCTCACGCTTGTCGGTCTTCTCGCGCAGGGCCTGGCGCTTGTCGAACTCGCGCTTGCCCTTCGCGACGGCGATCTCGATCTTGGCCCGACCGTCGTGGAAGTAGATCTGCAACGGCACCAAGGTGTAGCCACCCTGCGCCGTCTTGTGCGAGATCTTCACGATCTGCTGCTTGTGCAGGAGCAGCTTGCGCTTCCGTCGGGGCGAGTGGTTGTTCCACGTGCCCTCGGTGTACTCCGGGATGTGCACGGCGTCGATCCAGGCTTCGCCACCGTCGATGAAGGCGTACCCATCGACGAGTGACGCACGCCCCATGCGCAGGGACTTCACCTCGGTGCCGGACAGGACCATGCCTGCTTCGTACGTGTCCTCGATGAGGTAGTCGTGTCGGGCGCGACGGTTCGTCGCGACGATCTTCTCACCGCGTTCCTTCGCCATGACGACTCCTCTCGATGGTGACCGGTGCACTGCGCCGGACGGTTCCGCGCAGCCCTACAGACTACTCAACACGAAGCGGGCGGCGCACCTTCCCGGCGCGCCGCCCGCTGGCGGATGCTGCGCTGCGTCAGACCTTCAGGTACCGACGGATGGCGATCGATGCCGATGCCGCTGCGAGGAGCACCCCGATCACGATCACCGCGGGGACCACGATGGCCGCGTCCCCCATGCCGATGAACGCCGTGCCGGTGAAGCGCTCCGCCAGGAAGTTCCGGACGAAGAACCACACCACGGCGGTGATCGCGCCGCCGGCCAGGACGGCTCCGATGGCTGCGGCGATCACCCCCTCGAGCACGAACGGTGTCTGGATGAACCGGTTCGACGCACCCACGAGTCGCATGATGCCGAGCTCTCGCCGTCGACTGAACGCCGACAACCGGATCGTCGTCGCGATGAGCAGCACGGCCGCCACGAGCATGAGCCCCGCGATGCCGATCGCCGTGTACGACGATGCGTTGAGCAGGTTGAAGATCGGTTGCAGGTACCCGCGTTGGTCGACGACGCTCTGCACGCCGGCGACCTTCGACAGGCTTTCGACCAGGACATCGGCCTGCGACGGGTTCTTCAGGTTGACCCAGAAGGTCTCGTTCAGGTACTCCGGCTTGACGAACTCCGTCGCGGCCGAGTCCTTGAACTGCTCCTTGAACCGGGTGAAGGCCTGGTCCTGGTTCTCGTAGTAGGTCTTCTCGATGTAGGGCTTGAGCGTCGACGACTCGAGTTGCGCCTGGACCTGTTCGCGCTGGTCCGCGGTGGCCTTCGCGCCGGTGCAGTTGCCCGTGGTGTCGGTGTCGGTGCACAGGTAGACGGCGACCTGCGCCCGGTCGTACCAGTACCCCTTCATCTGGTTGATCTGCATCTGCAGCAGGATCGCGGTACCGACGAAGGTCAGTGAGATGAAGGTCACGAGGACGACGGAGACGACCATCGACGCGTTGCGCCGCAGGCCCGAGCCGACCTCGGACATGACGAGTCCGAGCCTCATCGGATGAGCCCCGGGATCGTCTGGATGCCGGTGGTGTTGGACACGGTGCCTCGCTGGATCGGGACGGCCTGGGTCTGGTAGCCGCCGGACTGCTCGTCACGCAGGACGGTGCCGTTCGAGAGCTCGATGACCCGCCGCTGCATCTGGTTCACGATGCTGGCGTCGTGCGTCGCCATCAGCACGGTGGTGCCTCCCTGGTTGATGCGTTCGAGGAGCGCCATGATGCCGGCGGACGTGGTGGGGTCCAGGTTTCCGGTGGGCTCGTCGGCCAGCAGGATCGCCGGCTTGTTCACGACGGCGCGGGCAATGGCCACACGCTGCTGCTCACCACCGGAGAGTTCGTGCGGCATGCGGGTGGCCTTGCCGGCGAGTCCGACGAGCTTCAGCACGTCGGTCACGGCTTCACTGATGAAGCCCTTGCTCTTGCCGATGACCTGCAGCGAGAACGCCACGTTGTCGAACACGTTCTTGTTCGGCAGCAGACGGAAGTCCTGGAACACCACGCCGAGGTTGCGTCGGAAGTACGGGACCTTCCGCGACGCCAGGGACCCGAGGCGCTGCCCGAGCACGTGGATCTGCCCGCTGGTGGGCTTCTCCTCCTTGAGCACGAGGCGCAGGAAGCTGGACTTGCCGGAACCGGACGCGCCCACGAGGAACACGAACTCACCCTTGAGGATCTCGAGGGTGAGGTTGTCGAGCGCCGGACTCGGGTTGCCCGAGTAGACCTTGGTGACCTGGTCGAATTTGATCATGACCGGATCAGGGTAGGTCGCCCCGCTTGGAAAGCAAGCGAGGCGCGCGGCTCACGGCCCCCTAGTCGGCGACGGATTGCTTGCGCCAGCGGATGCCGGCGTTGATGAAGCCGTCCAGATCGCCGTCGAACACGGCTGAGGGGTTGTTCACCTCGTGCTCCGTCCGGAGGTCCTTGACCATCTGGTACGGCGCCAGGACGTACGAGCGGATCTGGTCGCCCCAGCTCGCCGTGATGTTGCCGGCGAGCTCCTTCTTCTTCGCGTTCTCCTCTTCCTTCTTCAGCAGGAGCAGGCGCGACTGCAGCACGCGCATGGCGGCTGCGCGGTTCTGGATCTGTGACTTCTCGTTCTGCATCGAGACCACGGTGCCGGTCGGGATGTGCGTCAGCCGCACCGCCGAGTCGGTCGTGTTGACGGACTGTCCGCCGGGGCCCGACGAGCGGAACACGTCGACACGGATGTCGTTCTCGGGGATGTCGATGACGGCGGTCTCCGGCATGAGCGGGATGACCTCGACCGCGGCGAAGGACGTCTGGCGCTTGCCGGCGGCGCCGAACGGCGACATCCGGACCAGGCGGTGGGTGCCGGCCTCGACCGACAGCGTGCCGAACGCGTGCGGGGCGTCGATCTCGAACGTCGCGGACTTGATGCCCGCTTCTTCGGCGTAGGAGGTGTCCATCACGGTGGTCTTGAAGTTGTGCTGCTCGGCGTACCGGAGGTACATGCGGAGGAGCATCTCGGCGAAGTCCGCCGCGTCGACACCACCGGCGCCGGCACGGATCGTGATGACGGCCGGACGGTCGTCGTACTCGCCGTCGAGGAGCGTCTGCACCTCGAAGTCGCCGATCATCTTCTGGATCGCCTTGAGCTCGGCGAGGGCTTCGTCGGCCGACTCCTGGTCGTCGCCCTCGTTCGCCATCTCGACCAGCACCTCGAGGTCGTCGATGCGCTGCTCGGTGTCGGTGATCTTCTTCAGCTCCGACTGCCGGTGCGAGAGCGAGCTCGTCACCTGCTGCGCGTGGTCGACGTCGTCCCAGAGGTCCTGGGCCCCGGCCTGCTCGCTGAGGTCGGCGATCTCACGCTGCAGGCGGTCGACGTCGACCACCGAGCGGATGTTGCCGAAGGTCTCGCGAAGGGCGGAGAGCTGCTCGGTGAAGTCCAGTTCGACCATGGTCATCGATCCTACCGGCGCGAGTCCGACTCGGCCGACCGGGGGTCAGTAGTCGATGTGCTCCGTCCGTCCCGACGACAGGGCACGAGTGGCCGCCTCGGCGATGGCCTGGGCCCTGAGCCCGTCCTCCAGGGAGACCGGCGGCTCGGATCCGGACTCGAGCGACGCGACGAAGGCGGCGAGCGTCGCGGCGTAGGTGGGCTGCACACGCTCGAACCAGCCGTCGTGGAGTCCGTCCGCGACGATCTGCCCATCGGTGTAACGAGCGACGTTCCCGCGGTGGTTCCGCCGCGACTCGACGAGTCCGGACGATCCCATGACCTCGATGCGCTCGTCGTAGCCGTAGCCGGTGCGCCGCACGCTGTCGATCTGCACGAGCGCGCCGGAGGGCATCGTGAGAGTCGTGACCGATGTGTCCACGTCGCCGAACTCGCGGATGGCCGGGTCGACGAGCGCCGAACCCGCCACCGCGACCGTCACCGGGTCCTCGCCAGTGATCCACCGCACGAGGTCGAAGAAGTGCACGGTCTGGTCGCGGAGCTGGCCGCCGGAGACCCGCAGGTAGTCGAGCGGCGGCATGGACGGGCCACGGGAGCTGACCTGGAGGAGTTCGACCGCACCGATCTCCCCCGCGGCGACGATGCGTTGCAACTCGGCGTGGTCACGGTCCCACCGCCGGTTGAAGTCGAGCATCGCCGGCACGCCGCTGGCACGCACGTGCTCCACCACCGCGACCGCGTCGGCGTACCCGGCAGCGATGGGTTTCTCGCAGAGCACGGCGATCCCGGCGTCGGCGGCAGCGCGCAGGTGCCGCGCGTGGGTGTCGGTGGAGGAAGCGACGAAGACCGCGTCGACCTGCGCCGCGTCGAACGCCTCGTCCTGGGTGAGCACCCGCGTGCCGTGGCGTGCCGCCAGCGACGCAGCGCGGTCACGATCGACGTCGTGGATCCCCACGAAGTCGACGTCGGGGTGCGCTCCGAGGGACGCGGCGTGCACGGCGCCGATGAAGCCGGCACCGACGAGTGCGAAGCGTTGCGTCATGATCAGCCCACCAGGATCGCGGTCAGGTCGTGCATCGTGCGTGCGACGACGGCGGGATCCTGTTCGTTCGCCCGGTCGGAGAACATCTCGGTGACCCACCATCCGTCGTAGCCGGTGGCCTTGATCGCCTCGACCCACTGCTGCAGCGGGATCGCGCCACCGCCGATCACGACGTTGCGGTGGACGGCTTGGTCGGGAACCGTCCGGTCGCGGTCCAGGTCGAACCCGTCCGACAGGTGGACGGCCTTGATGACCGACGCGGGCAGCGCTCGGACCTCGGCCAGCGTGTCCCCGGTCGTCCAGAAGTGCCAGGTGTCGAGTGCGATGCCGACGTTGTCGCGCCCGGCCTCCTCGATGATGTCCAGCGCGTGCCGGCATCGGTTGAGGTGCGCCCACGCGAGGGGCTCCAGGTAGACCTCGAGTCCGTGGTCCGCGGCGATGTCCGCCGCCAGACGGACGTTCGCTCCGGTGATGCGGACCGCTGCGTCCTCGTCGAGCCCCAGCGTCGCCCGGTACCGGGTGTCGTCGTCGGCCAGGCGGCCCGCGCGGTGGTCACGGACGACCGCGGAATCGACCGGCCCGGTGCACAGCTGCACGATGGGCGCCCCGACGGCGGTCGCCACACCGCACATGCGCTCGACCTCCGCCACGAAGTCGTCGCGACCGGCACCCTGACGCTCGATGTCGAGCACCGCACCGAGCCCCGTCACTTCGAGCCCCTCGAGCAGCGGCGGCAGCGTCCGGATGTCGTAGCCGGCGTCGAGGTACCGGTAGAGCTTCGGGCTCTGCAGCTCGATCCCGCCGTACCCGGCTTCCCTCGCCAGTCGGATGTCCTGGACGACGTTGCCGTGGAACGTCGTCGTGACGTTCATGGAGATCTTCGGGGGCATCTGCGCTCGCTTCGTTGGACAGCACTGGAATGAACTGGACCGGTCCAGAATAGGACTAGCCTGCATCCATGTCGAGACCGCACCACGCCCCGACCATCCGGGACGTCGCCGAGCACGCCGGGGTCTCGAAGTCGCTGGTCTCGCTCGCGCTCCGCGGCGACCCAGGGGTCAGTGACGCTCGTCGCGCGGCCGTCGAACGAGCAGTCGCCGAACTCGGCTACCGACCGAACCGCGCAGCCAGGAGCCTCGGTGAGCAGCGGACGGGCACCGTCGGCGTGCTGCTGAACGACCTGCGGAACCCCTGGTTCGTCGACCTGCTCGCCGGCCTGACCGCCACACTCGACACCGTCGGGCTGGCACCCATCCTGGTCGACTCGGCGACCACCCGGCGTGTGGGCGGCTCCCCCGTGGACATGCTCCTGCGACAACAGGTCGACGGGATCGTCGTGGTCGGCACCACCGAGGACGACGCCGCGCTCCGACGGGCCGCCCAGGAGATCCCGGTGGTCCTCGCCGGGACCTACGAGCCTGACGACCTGCACACCGACGTGGTCGTGAACGACGACCACGCCGGCGCGTCGATCGCGACCGAGCACCTCCTCGCACTCGGGCACACGCGGATCGGTCACCTCGTCGGCCCGGGGCGCGTCGGGGAGCTCCGCGAGCAGGGTTTCCGCACGACGATGACCCGCCACGGTGCCGACGCCGTCGTGGTGCCGGCCGGCATGAGCGAGGAGAGCGGGTACGCGGCGGCCCGACGAGTCCTGGCCACGGCTGACCGTCCGACCGCGCTCGTCGCCTACAACGACCTCGTCGCCATCGGCGCGTTGTCCGCGGCCGACGACCTGGGCCTGGCCGTCCCGGACGACGTGTCGCTCGTCGGCTACGACGACACGTACCTCGGCAGCATCCGGCACATCTCGCTGACCACGGTCGACAACGGGACCTTCGCGATCGGGGCCCAGGCCGCACGCTGGCTCGGGGAACGCGTGCACGGCCGAACGCCGGAGCCGCGCGTGCACCGAGTGCCGGTGTCACTGGTGGTGCGGCGCACGACGAGCAGTCCGAGACCGACGGCCGACGACCGCTGACGACGGACGCGCCGACCGTGCGGTGTCCCAGCGCGCCCGCCTGTCCGGCGCGCTGGGAAACGGCCGACCGGGAGGCCCGGCGCAGGTCCGTCACACCGGTCACGGTGACGTCGACCGGGGGCCTGCCACCCGCGTCCGCCCGCGGCGCGACACGCCGGCGGACGCCGCTGTGTCAGGATCGCGTCGCTGGCGACACTCCTGAGGTGAGAGGGGGCAACCGTGGATGACGGTGCCAACGCCGACGCAGCACTGAGGCGTCGACTCGCGAACGGCGAACGTGCGGCGTTGGCTGACGCGTTCGATCGGTACGCGCCCACCCTGACCCGCTTCGCATGGGCCCTGGCCTCCAGCAGCGAGGACGCCGAACGGATCGTGCAGGACACCTTCCTCACGCTCTGGCAGCGCGGCGGAACGCTCCGTCTGGCGACCGACGCCCTGCTGCCCTGGCTGCTCGTCGTGTGCCGCGACCACGCGCGCCGCCCCGGCACGGGTGACGGCGACACCGCAGGTCCCGACGCGGACGGTGCCCGCGTCGGACTGCGTTGGGTCCGCGACGAGATCGATGCGCTGGCACCCGTCGACCGCCGCCTCTGCGAAGCCTGCCTCGTCGACGGACGCTCCTACGCGGACGCCGCCGAGGCCCTCGGCCTCACCGTCGACGCTGCTCCCCGCGGTGCAGCCCGATCCCGTGCCCGACTGCAGAAGGCGGTGATGCACGATGAACACTGAGCCTCCCTCCGGCGACGACCTGCAGCGCATGCTCGTCGCGATGAAGCGCACCGTGCTCACCCGCGCGACCGAACAGCGCCCTGCGCCGCGCCGACGTGGTCGCCGCGCCGCGATCGTCATCGGTGTCGTCGCCCTGCTCGGCCTCGGGATCACCGGTGGTGGCGTCGCACTCGGCGTGATCCCGCAGCCGTTCCCCGCCGACCCCGCCCCCGTCTCCACGCCGGGGCCCAGCGAACCGGCCACGACCAGCACCCCGGAGTCCGCTCCGGTCCAGGAGACCCCGGAGCCCACAGCCCCACCGACACGATCCACTGCCCCGACCCCGAGCAAGGGCCCCTTCGCGCTCGACGACCCGTCCTCGTGGACCATCTCGGGCGACGAGGTCGGTCCGATCGCTCTCGGCGGCGCCACGGAGGCGGAGAGCGACGACCTCGCCCAGGCGTACCGTCTGGTGCCCGCGACGCCGAGCACGTGCACGGCTCCGGGAACGTGGGCGCGCGACGGCAGCCCGACGCTGCGGATCACCGAGGAGGACGACCGCGTGACCGGGGTCCTGATCGGCGCTGAGGGTGACTCTGCCCGGACGACGACGGCGGGGCCGACGACCGCCGCGGGGATCGGTGTGGGGTCGAGCTCCGATGCACTCCGGGCCGCGTACCCGTCACTCACGGAACGGATCTCGACACCGGACGGATCCTGGTCGCGGTGGGACGTCCAGCTGCCCGGCGGCCTCGTCTCGTTCCAACTCGGCGAGGGCGGGGCGAACGTCGAATCGGTGTGGGTCAGCGCCGAGCAGAACCTGCCCACCGCGGTCTGCGACCTCTGAGCGTCGAGGCACCCGGACCGGACCGGCCGGTCATCCACTGAGCGCGGAGACACGACTGAACAGGTCTTGTACATGTACGCTCATGGCATGCCGATCACCTCGAAGCGACGTCTCGTCGCCGACGCGCTCCGCGACGAGATCGCGACGGGGCGGTACCGAGCCGGCGAGCGCCTGCCCGGCGAGCACGACCTGGCCGTGCGCTTCGCCGTCAGTCGTGGCACCGTCCGAGCTGCCCTCGCCGACCTGGCAGACGACGAGTACATCGCCACCCGGGGTGGGATCGGCTCGGTCGTCACGTTCGACGGCGCCTCCCTCGACCCCCGCGGCGGCTGGGCACGGTCCATCGCCGCTTCCGGGACCGAGGTGTCGACCCGCACCCTGCGCATCGAGCGGTTCGAGGACACAGCGCTCCAGACCGAGGTCGATGCCGCCAGCGCGACGTTCGTCGCGGTCGACCGGCTCCGTGTCGTCGTCGGTGGCAGTCCGGTGTCCCTGGAGCGCAGCGTCGTGCCGCACCTGGGGCGCCTGGCGTCCGCGACCGCCGACGGACTCGTCGACGGCTCCCTGACGGCCACGATCGCCGAGACCGGTCTGGTGCCGGCGAGCGCCGAGCAGTGGATCGACGTCGTGCCGCTCGACATCGACGACGCGGCCTTGCTCGACCGCACCGCGGGCACGCCGTTCCTGCGCAGCCGACGCATCGCACGCACGGCCGAAGGCGCGTTCGTCGAGCGTGTCGACAGCCTCCTCGACCCCGACCGCTTCCGACTGCACATGCGCTTCGGGACCACGTCACGACCCCACGACAGGACACCGTGAACCAGCACCGCCTCCGAGACCACGCCCTCGCTGCCCTGACGGGCCTGGCGATCGGCGACGCCCTCGGCATGCCGACCCAGTCGATGTCCCGCGCGCAGATCCTCGCCGACCACGGGGCCATCGCCGGGTTCGCCGACGCCGGACCGCACCAGCGCATCGCCACCGGCATGCCGGCTGGCACGATCACCGACGACACCGAACAGGCCCTGATGCTCGCCGAGCTGCTGCTCGGGGGCAACGGACGACTGGACCCGGTCCGCTTCGCCGAGGCGCTCATCGCCTGGGAGCGCGGGATGGAGGCGAAGGGCTCGCTCGACCTGCTCGGCCCGAGCACGAAGACCGCGGTGCAGCGGATCCTCGACGGCGTCCCCGCGTCCGAGGCGGGCTCGACCGGCACGACGAACGGGGCCGCGATGCGGATCACACCGGTCGGCGTCGCCGTGCCCTCGAACGACCTGGTCCGCTTGGTCGACGCCGTCCAGGACGCCAGCCGCGTCACCCACGACACCGGACTCGGCATCGCCGGAGCGAGCGCGATCGCGGGGGCCGTGAGCGCCGGCATCGACGGGGCGACCCGGTCCGGAGCGCTCGACGCCGCGGTCGCCGCCGCCACGATCGGCGCGGAGCGCGGCCACTGGGTCGCCGGTGCGGACATCGCTGCGAGGACGACGTGGGCGCGTGAGCACCTGCCGACCGTGCCCGCGTCCGCGCAGATCGACACGATCACGCGGCTCATCGGCACGAGCGTGGCCAGCCAGGAGTCCGTCGTCGCCGCACTCGCCCTCGTCGCCCTCGACCTCGACCCGTGGCAGACCCTCTGCGCAGCGGCTGCACTCGGCGGCGACACCGACACGATCGCCGCGATGGCCGGTGCGGTGCTCGGCGCCGTCCACGGGCCGGATGCCTGGCCCGCCGATGCCGTCGCCACCGTGACCACGGTCAACGACCTCCGGCTCGACCGGGTCGTCGACGGACTCCTCACCCTCCGCGCGGGCAGCTGACCCGCCTCCCCCCTCCCCCCACGCTGTGGCGTCGCCTGGACAGGCCGACGCACGGTTTCGCGCACCACCCTTCCGACGACGTAAGAGGAACCGAACCATGTCCCACACGCCCACCACGCTCAGCAGCGGCACGCTGACGACGATCGAGCAGCGGGGCATCGAGCCCGTGCCCCACGACGAACGGACCGGTACGCCCGGCGCGCTGTTCTGGGTCTGGTTCGCCGCGAACATCTCCATCCTCGGTCTTCCGCTCGGTGCGACCCTGGTCGCGTTCCAGGGCCTGACCATCTGGCAGGCGTTGCTCGTCGCGGTGATCGGCGCCGCAGGGTCCTTCGCGGTCGTCGGCGTGATCTCCGTCGCCGGCCGCCGCGGCGGTGCTCCGGGTCTGACCCTCAGCCGAGCGGTGTTCGGCGTCCGCGGGAACATCGGGCCGACGTTCGTGTCGCTGCTGTCGCGGCTCGGCTGGGAGACGGTGAACACCACGACGGCGGCGTTCGTGCTCCTGTCGCTGTTCACGATCCTGTTCGGGACGGGCGGTGACGCGAAGGCGAACCCGGTGTTGACGATCGTCGCGATCCTGGTGTTCGTCGTCGCCACGGTGCTGGTCTCCGGCCTCGGGCACGCGTTCATCGTCGCCGTCCAGAAGTGGGCGACGTGGGTGTTCGGTGCGCTCAACGTGTTCGTCGCGGTCTTCCTCGTGCTGCGCGTCGACTGGGACGTCGTCGGGTCCCAGCCCGCGGGCCCCGTCGCCGCGATGGTCATCGGCATCGGCACGATCGCAGCCGGTACCGGCATCGGTTGGGCCACGGCCGGAGCGGACATCGCCCGCTACACCCGCACCTCGTCGAAGGCCGGCGCGCTTATCGTGTCGAGTGCCGCCGGTGCGGGCATCCCGCTCGTCGTCCTGGTCGGCCTCGGCGCGCTCGTCTCCGCCGGAGACCCGACGCTGGCGCAGGCCGGTGACCCGGTCGCTGCGATCCGCGACCTGCTGCCGAGCTGGATGGCGATCCCGTACCTCATCGCGGCGTTCGGTGGCCTGCTGCTGTCGAACCACCTGTCCGTGTACTCGGCGAGCCTCACCACGCTGACCCTCGGCATCAAGGTCCCGCGCGTGTGGGCGGTCGCGGTCGACGTGGTCGTCACCACACTCGGCGCGATGTACTTCATGCTCGTCGCCGACGGTTTCTACGCCCCGTTCATCACGTTCATCTCCGTCCTCGCCGTCCCGATCACCGCGTGGCTCGGCGTCTTCACCGCCGACATGGTCCGGCGGCGCTGGTACGACCCGGCGGCGCTCCTCGACCTGCGCGCTGGCGCCCGGTACTGGTACCGCGGTGGTGTCGCCTGGGGTGCCCTTGCCGCTTGGATCGTCGCGATCGTGATCGGCTTCCTGTTCACCGAGGTGCAGGTCGGTGACGCGGACCCCGTCTTCGTCGGTGCGTTCTCCGCGACCTGGATCGGCGCGAACGGACTCGGCTGGGTGATCACGTTCATCGTCGCTGCCGCGGTCTACCTGCTGACCGGCGGAGCACGCGGCCGGCTCACCGAGCACGAGCCGGCCACCACCACGGACGCCGGGGCGCGCGCCTGATGCCCCGCCTCGTCTCGGTCGGCAACGTCATCGTCGACATCGTCATGCGCGTCGACGCGATCCCGGATCCGGGCGGCGACGTCATCGCCTCCGCGTCGGAGATCACCGCGGGCGGCGGCCTGAACACGATGGTCGCCGCTGTCCGGGACGGACTCGACGTCGCGTTCGGGGGGCAGTACGGCAGCGGGCCGTTCGGCGACGTGGTGCGTCGCGCGCTCGCCACGTCCGGCGTGGACGTCCTGCAGCCCGGTCTCGACGACGTCGACAGCGGGTACTGCGTCGCACTCGTGGACGCCTCGACGGAGCGGACCTTCGTCACGAGCGTCGGCGCAGAGGGGCAGCTCGGCCGCGCCGACCTCGACCGGATCGCCCTCGTCGCCGACGACACCGTGTTCGTGTCCGGCTACGGCCTCGCGCACGCCGTCAACGGGCGAGCGATCGCCGACTGGCTCGGGGGGGTCCCCGACTCCGTCCGCGTCGTCCTGGACCCGTCGCCGCTGGTCGACACGCTGCCCCCGGCGGTGCTCGGCCCCGTCATGGCGCGTGCGGACGTGGTCAGCGCCAACGGACGGGAGGCGCGACTCATGGCTCCCACATCCGCGGGACTCCCCGAGGCGGTCACCACGATCGCCGCGGCCGCCCGCGGGACCGCCCTGGTGCGCGACGGCGCAGCCGGCTGCTGGGTCGTCGAGCCCGGTGCCTCCCCCGTGCTGGTCCCCGGCTTCCGGGTCGTCGCGGTGGACTCCAACGGTGCGGGAGACGCCCACGGCGGAGTGCTCGTCGCTGCGCTGTCCCGTGGTGCGTCGGTCGTCGACGCCGTCCGCCGGGCGAACGCCGCGGCGGCCCTCGCGGTCACCAGGAACGGTCCGGCGACAGCGCCGACCGCAGCCGAGACGGACGCGCTCCTCGCCCGGCTGGTGTGACGCGTCGACACGGGTTCCCGGGGGCGGCCGTGCGCTCGATCGGCTACCCGGGACGCCGGTGCGACCGGGAGACGGCGTACCGCCGGAGCCGCACTCCCTCACGCCGTTCGATCGACGACAGCACCGCGTCGTAGTGCTCCAGGACCCGGATGGACCCGGCGTTGTCATCGCGGCAGAGCGCGATCACGGGGTCGATCCCGACTCGCGAGGCGTGGGCGAGCACCTGGCCCAGCGCCCACGTCGCCACGCCGCGGCCCCGTGCTGACGGGCGGATCCCGTACCCGACGTGGCCGAACCGGTGCACGCCGGCGGTGTCTCCCGGAGCCCGGAGTGCGATCCCGCCCAGGACACGGCCGTCCTCGACGATCCACCAGAGTGCGCCGGGCCTGGCGTGCACTCGGCCGACCCAGGTGCGGAACCCGTCCTCGTCGCTGACGTCGTCGTGCGCCGTGATCCCGAACCCGTCCTCGTGCAGACCCGGCCCCCACTCGGCATGCGCTTCAGCCCACGCCTCGTACAACGCCGTCTGCGGTCGCACCAACTCGAGCATGTCCGAGTATCACAACGATGCGGGTCGGTCGCGAGGCCCTCGTGGAGATCGCGTCGAGGACGGTCCCGTCGGATCACCATCGGGCCGTGGCTGGAACAGGTCTGCTCGCAGCGAGCATCGCGGTCTTGCTGGGCACCGTCGCGATCGTCCTGTGGCGCGTGCGGAACCCGGCCTGGGTGCGTGACGCTCGGCTCGCCCAGAACGCCGGTCCCGTGTCCAGTCTGCTCATGCTCGCCTTCGGTGCAGTCGTGACGACGCTCGTCCTCGTCCTCGGGGTCTTCTGGGTCGGGACCGGGCACGGCGTCGTCGGGTGGGCCATGGTCGGTCTCGCAGCGACCGGTCTCTCGCACGTCTGGGTCGGTGTGTGGATCCGACGGCAGCCGCTCCCGCAGCCGCGCGCGACCCGCACCCGCCGTGACCCGGAGAGTCGCGAGGCTCTCGACGTCAGGACCAGAACGATGTCCAGCACCGCAACCGTGCCCCGTGGCATCCAGCCCGACGGAAGAGGCCCTACCGCCCGAGCAGCGGCTCCCGCGACGCCATCCCCGCGGCACCGGCCCGCGCGACCGCATCCGGCAGCGCAGCCAGGAACGCGTCGACGTCGGCGTCGGTCGTCGTGTGCCCGAGCGTGATCCGGAGCGCACCGCGGGCGTCCTGCTCCGACAGCCCCATCGCGAGCAGCACGTGCGACGCCTCGGGCACCCCGGCCTGGCACGCCGATCCGGTCGACACCGCGACCCCGGCGGCGTCGAGCAGGAACAGGAGCGAATCGCCCTCGCACCCGGGGAACGTGAAGTGCGCGTTGCCCGGCAGCCGGTCGACGGGGTCCCCCATCAGCACGGCTGACGGCACGGCCGCACGCACCCCGGCGACCAGGCGGTCCCGCAGGGCGGCGAGCGCCGGGTGCGGCATCGGCTCGGCGACCACCGCGCCGGCCGCCACGCCGAAGGCCGCAGCCGCAGGGGCGTCCTGCGTGCCGCTCCGCACCTGCCGCTGCTGCCCACCACCGTGGATGAGGGGTTCGACGGTCGCCTTCCGTCCGAGCACGAGCGCACCGATGCCGACGGGCCCGCCGATCTTGTGGGCGGAGACGCTGAGGGCGTCGAGGCCGGACGCCGCGAACGACACGGGCACCTGGCCGTAGGCGGCGACCGCGTCGCTGTGCACGGGCACGCCGGCGGCGTGCGCGAGTTCGACGATCCGTGACACGGGCTGGATGGTGCCCACCTCGTTGTTCGCCCACAGGAACGTGACCAGGGCGACGTCCGAGGCGTCGGCGAGCCGCGCCTCCAGTCCGGCGAGGTCGACGCGACCCTGCGCGTCCAACGGGACCACGTCGACGACGGCCCCCTCGTGCGTCTCCAACCAGGTCAGGGTGTCGACGGTGGCGTGGTGCTCGCCGCCCGGGACGACGATGCGGGGCCGCTGACGGTCGCGCTGGCGAGCCCAGAACAGGCCCTTCACGGCGAGGTTGATGCTCTCGGTACCGCCGGAGGTGAACACGACCTCGACCGGGTCGGCGTCGAGCGAGCGGGCGACGGCGGCGCGGCCGTCCTCGAGCAGCATCTTCGCGCGCTGACCGGCGCTGTGGATGGACGACGGGTTGCCGACGGTGCCCAGGGCATCGGTGAAGGCGGCGAGCGCCTCCGGCAGGATCGGCGTCGTCGCGGCGTGGTCGAGGTAGACCGACAAATGCACCCCCTGGATCGAGCAGTGTCCAGGATACGCGCCGGTCCTCGTACCCTTGTCGCGTGCACGAGACAGCGATCGACCTGACGCCGGGGTTCTCCCTGGGCGGGACCGTCCCCCGGTTCACCCTGCGGTCCGCGACGGCGACGGGCGTCGTCCTGGTCGTGACGAGCGCGGGAAGCGCCGACGGCGCGGACGGGACCGACCGCTCCGACGGCTCCGAGGGCCGGCCGACCCGACACCCGCTCGAGCGCGTGCCGGACACGGACGTGTGGACCGGCGAGGTCCCCGGGGTCGTGCCCGGCGACCGGTACCACCTGCTCGTCGACGGCCCGGTCGGCCCGCGGCACGAGTTCGACCCGACGCGTCCGCTGCTCGACCCGTACGCGCGGGGCATCCTGCCGACGGGGAACGACGAAGCAGCCGGCCCGCGCTGGACCAGCGTCGTCGTCGACGACGCCTTCGACTGGGGCGGCGTCGTGAAGCCGCAGGTCCCGCTCGACCGCGCCGTCGTCTACGAGGCGAACGTCCGCACCCTGACGGCAGCGAACCCGCACCTGCCGGAACACCTGCGCGGCACGTACGCCGGGGTCGCACACGAGAGCACGATCGCGCACCTGCACCGCATCGGCGTCACCACGCTCGAGCTGCTGCCCGTGCAGGCCTTCGACACCGAGCGGTGGCTCCGCGACGCCGGCCGGCAGAACGCCTGGGGCTACAACACGCTCGGGTTCTTCGCCCCGCACGCCGCGCACGCCTCGGCACCGGCCCGGCAGCAGGGTGCCGACGCCGTCCTGCGCGAGTTCAAGGGCATGGTCCGGCTGCTGCACGAGGCCGGCATCCAGGTCGTCCTGGACGTCGTCTACAACCACACCGCGGAGGAGGGCCTGGGTGGCCCGACGACGAGCCTGCGCGGCATCGACGGTGCGAACCGGTACCGCTGGGCGCACTCCGCCTCGCCGTACCGGGACGGCTACTACGACACCACCGGGTGCGGGAACACGCTCGACACCTCGGTCGAGGCGACCGCGGACCTCATCGTCGACAGCCTGGTGTACTGGGCGCGCGAGGTGCAGGTCGACGGCTTCCGCTTCGACCTGATGGCCGCCCTGGCCCGCGACGGCGAGCACCGGTTCGACCCGTCGCACCCGCTGCTCGAACGCATCCGGAACCACCCCGACCTGCAGGACACCCTGGTGGTCGCCGAGCCGTGGGACGTCGGCCCCGACGGCTGGAAGACCGGGGCGTTCGGTGCGGCCGGGGACCGCACGAGCGAGTGGAACGACGGCTTCCGGAACACGGTCAGGCAGTTCTGGCTCACCGACATCGCCGAGGAGCGCCGCACCGGCTTGCCGCAGACCGGGATCGGCCGGCTGGCTGAAGCGTTGTCGGGGTCGAGGAGTGTCTTCGGCGCCGACCGCGGCCCGCTGGCGAGCGTCAACTTCGTCACCGCGCACGACGGCTTCACCCTGCTCGACCTGGTGTCGTACGACGGCAAGCACAACGAGGCCAACGGCGAGGACAACCGCGACGGCTCGAACGACAACCGCTCGTTCAACCACGGCATCGAGGGCGACACCGCCGACCGGGGGGTCCGCGCCGCGCGTGGCCGGTCGATGCGCAACATGGTGGCGACGCTCATGCTGTCCGCCGGGGTGCCGATGCTCACCGCCGGCGACGAGCGGAGCCGCACCCAGCACGGCAACAACAACGCCTACGTGGTGTCCGAGGACCTGACCCCGGTCGACTGGTCCGACGACGAGGACGCCGAGACGATGACCGAGGCCGTCGCCGCGCTGGCCCGGTTCCGGCAGGCGCACCCGTCACTCCGGCCCACCCGCTTCGGCGTCGAGGGCCAGGAGACGCCAGGGGCCTCGCGGATGTCCTGGTACGGACCGGACGGGCACGCGATGACGATCGAGGGCTGGGACCAGCCGGTGCACCGCGCCCTGCAGTACTTCGTCGAGTCGACACCGGAGCACGAGCCCTTCGACCGCGTCCTGGTGGTCGTGCACGGCAGCGGCCGTACCCGCGACCTGACCCTGCCGGTGCGCGAGGACGTCCTCGGGTACCGCCTGGCCTGGTCGAGCGAGAAGCACCGAGACCACGAGCGCCTCCGTCCCGCCGGGCAGGTCTTCACCGCCTACGGCCCCGGCATCCACCTGTTCGAGGTGGCGTAGCGCGAGCAGGCGGGTGCGGCCGGGCACAGCGACCGACAGGCGGACGCAAGGCTCGTGGCGGCCCCGCCACGGGCCTTGCGTCCGGTCCTCCACAGGGTCCACGGCGCGCCCGGCCCCTCCACAGTGGGCGGAATCCGGGGAACGCGGAGCCGCCCGCCGGGTAGCGTCGCTTCCGTGGCCACCGCAGACCGACCCCGACGCCCGAAGATCGGGCGCATCCCGATCACCGAGCTCGCCCCGAGGACGCCGAACGGCTTCCCCGGCAAGGCATTCGACGGCGAGGTGATCACGTTCGGTGCGACCGTCTTCCGAGAAGGACACGGCATCATCGGCGCCGACCTCGTCCTCGAACGCCCAGACGGTGGAACACGCACCGTCCCCATGACCCTCGGTGCCCCCGGCACCGACCGCTACGACGCCACGGTGCAGGTCGACCACGTCGGCGTCTGGACCTGGCACGTCGAGTCGTACTCCGACGACTGGGCGAGCTGGCTGCACGGCGCACGCCTGAAGATCGCAGCCGGCGTCGACACCGAGGCGACGCTGCTCGACGGCGCCGTGCTGCTCGACCGGCTGGCCGACGAGACCGGCTCCCCCGCCGCCACACGCGCCGCCGCACGGGTCCGCGACACCGACCTCGACCCGGCGGAACGCCTGGCCGCCGTCGACGACCCGCGCATCGTCGCCGAGGTCGAGGAAGCCCCCCTCACCTCGCTCCGCACGCACTCCGCCACCCAGCTGCTCGACGTCGAACGCACCCGCGCCGGCGTCGGCGCCTGGTACGAGTTCTTCCCCCGCTCCGAAGGCGCGAAGAAGAACCCCGACGGCTCCTGGAAGAGCGGTGACTTCCGCACCGCGGCCCGCCGCCTGCCCGCCGTCGCCCGGATGGGCTTCGACGTCATCTACCTGCCGCCGATCCACCCCATCGGCACCACCGCCCGCAAGGGGCCGAACAACACGCTCACGCCCGGGCCGAACGACCCCGGCAGCCCCTGGGCGATCGGCTCCCCCGAAGGCGGGCACGACGCGATCCACCCCGACCTCGGCACCGAGGACGACTTCCGCGACTTCGTCGAGACGGCGAAGAACACCGGCATGGAAGTCGCGCTCGACTTCGCGCTCCAGTGCTCCCCCGACCACCCCTGGGTCACCCAGCACCCGGAGTGGTTCACGCAGCGCGCCGACGGCTCCATCGCGACCGCCGAGAACCCGCCGAAGCGCTACCAGGACATCTACCCGATCCAGTTCGACACCGACCCCGAGGGCCTGGTCACCGAGGTCGAGCGCGTCCTGCGCCACTGGATCGCCTTCGGCATCCGCATCTTCCGCGTCGACAACCCGCACACCAAGCCGCTGTGGTTCTGGGAACGGGTCATCCGTGAGATCCGCGACGAGCACCCCGACACCGTGTTCCTGGCCGAGGCGTTCACCCGCCCGGCGATGATGCGCGCGCTCGCCGAAGCCGGGTTCCAGCAGTCGTACTCGTACTTCACCTGGCGCAACACCAAGGACGAGATCGAGGACTACTTCACCGAGCTCTCGCACGAGACGAGCGACTACCTGCGCCCGAACCTCTTCGTGAACACCCCCGACATCCTCACCGAGTACCTGCAGTTCGGCGGCCGAGCCGGCTACAAGGTGCGTGCGTCGCTCGCCGCCACCGGTGCGCCGACGTGGGGCATGTACGCCGGGTACGAGCTGTTCGAGGACGTCGCACGACCGGGCTCCGAAGAGAACATCGACAACGAGAAGTACGAGTACAAGCCGCGCGACTTCGCACTGGCCGAGGCCGAGGGCGCGTCCCTCGCCCCGTACGTCACGATGCTCAACCGGTTCCGGGCGGCGCACCCCGCGCTGCGACAGCTGCGGAACCTGCACGTGCACGCCGCTGACGACCCGGCGATCGTCGTCTACTCGAAGCACCTGTCGGGTGACTTCATCCGGTCGGGTCGGCCCGACACGGTGATCGTCGTCGCCAACGTCGACCCGCACTCCGCCCGTGAGACCACCGTGCACCTGGACCTCGCCGCACTCGGTCTGCCGACCGAGGGCCTGTTCGACGTCCGTGACGTCGTGACCGGTCAGCGCTGGACCTGGGGCGCGTCGAACTACGTCCGCCTGGACGCGTTCCAGGAGCCCGTGCACCTGCTCGTCGTGGAAGGACCCCACCGATGACCCCCGAACCGACCGACCCCACGAAGCGCGGACCGGCCGTGCCGCCGGTACCGCCTCCGCCGCCGGCCGTGCCGCGCTACGAGCCGAAGGTGTCCGCTCCCGCCGAGGACCTGCCCGGTGCCCCTCCGGCCGAGCGCGAGGCGCCCGACCGCGGCGTGGCGGAGTCCGCGACGCTCGCCGGACACCCCGCCGACCCGACGCACCCGCGGCAGCCGTCCGTGGCGGCAGCCTCGTCGTCGGACGACCCGCAGGCCCCGACCGGAGGCTCGGCACCGGTCGTCCGTCCGGCGTCCGTCGACGCCCCGGTCGCCCCCGGCGCCGCTGCCGCCTCCCCGGCTCCGGCCGATGCCCCGGCCCCGGCCGTCGGCACTGCCGGTGCCGCCACGGACCCGCGCCCGGCACCGATCGAGGACTGGCTGCGCCTGCAGGTGGCCGAGGGCCGGTGGTCCCAGCCGCACGACGTGCTCGGCCCGCACCCCGTCGACGGCGGCACGAGCGTCCGCGTCGTCCGCCACCTGGCTCGCGCGGTGCGACTCGTCCGCCCCGACGGCGACGACATCGAGCTCACGCACGAGGGCGACGGGCTCTGGGCCGGCGCCACGGCCGACACGCTCGGTCGGTACCGCGTCGAGTCGGAGTACGACTACGACGCGTCGACGGACGAGGACGACGCCACCTGGACCACCGACGACGCGTACCGGTTCGCCCCGACGCTCGGCGAGCTCGACCTGCACCTGTTCGGCGAAGGCCGCGACGAGCAGCTCTGGCAGCACCTCGGTGCACACGCCCGCACGGTCGACGGGGTCGACGGGGTCGCATTCGCCGTCTGGGCACCGCGCGCCACCGCCGTGCGTGTCATCGGGGACTTCGAGGGCTGGGAAGGCCGCACCACCGCGATGCGCCGTCTGAGCGACCTCGGTGTCTGGGAACTCTTCTGGCCCGGTGCCGTCGTCGGCCAGCGCTACAAGTTCCAGATCCTCACCGACTCCGGCTGGGTGGAGCGGGCCGACCCGTTCGCCCGCGAAGCCGAGATCGCGCCGGCGACGGCCTCCGTCATCACCGAGTCCACGTACACGTGGTCCGAGGGCGACGCCGCGTGGATGGAGCGCCGTGCGCAGACCACCACGCACGACGCCCCCATGAGCGTCTACGAGGTGCACCTCGGCTCGTGGCGCCCCGGCCTGTCGTACCGCGAGGTCGCCGACCAGCTCATCGGGCACATTGAGTACACCGGCTTCACGCACGTGGAGTTCCTGCCGCTCTCCGAGCACCCGTTCGGTGGCTCGTGGGGCTACCAGGTCACCGGGTACTACGCCCCGACCGCACGCTTCGGTTCACCGGACGACCTGCGCTACCTGATCGACCGCCTGCACTCCGCGGGCATCGGCGTGATCATGGACTGGGTCCCCGGGCACTTCCCGAAGGACGAGTGGGCGCTCGGCCGCTTCGACGGCTACGCCCTGTTCGAGCACCCCGACCCGCGCCGCGGTGAGCAGCTCGACTGGGGCACCTACGTCTTCGACTTCGGGCAGCCGCAGGTCCGCAACTTCCTGGTCGCGAACGCGCTGTACTGGCTCGAGGAGTTCCACATCGACGGTCTGCGCGTCGACGCGGTGGCGTCGATGCTGTACCTCGACTACTCCCGCACCGACTGGCTGCCGAACATCCACGGTGGGCGCGAGAACCTCGACGCGATCGCCTTCCTGCAGGAGACGAACGCGACGGCGTACAAGCGGTACCCCGGCATCGTGATGATCGCGGAGGAGAGCACCTCGTGGCCGGGGGTGACCCAGCCGACGAGCGCCGGTGGGCTCGGCTTCGGGCAGAAGTGGAACATGGGCTGGATGCACGACTCGCTCGAGTACGTGCAGCGCGACCCGGCGTACCGCAGCTACCACCACGACGAGATCACGTTCTCGTTCGTCTACGCGTTCAGCGAGCAGTTCACCCTGCCGATCAGCCACGACGAGGTCGTGCACGGCAAGGGCTCCCTGTACGGCAAGATGCCCGGCGACGAGTGGCAGAAGCTCGCGAACGTGCGCGCCTACCTGGCGTTCATGTGGGCGCACCCCGGCAAGCAGCTGCTCTTCATGGGCCAGGAGTTCGCGCAGCCCGCGGAGTGGTCCGAGGCGAAGGGCCTCGACTGGTGGCTCCTCGACCAGCCCGGCCACCGCGGCGTGCAGGACCTCGTCGCCGAACTCAACCGCGTCTACAAGGACTCCCCGGCGCTCTGGACCCACGACTCGACGGCCGACGGCTTCGAGTGGCTCGAGGGCGGCGACGCACCGCACTCGACCCTCGGGTTCCTGCGGAAGGACGGCGACGACCGCGTCGCGGTGTTCGTCAACTTCTCCGGCGTCCCGGTGGAGCGTCGCTTCGGGCTGCCGACCGCGGGCGAGTGGCACGAGGTGCTCAACACCGACGCGGCCGAGTACGGCGGCTCCGGAGTCGGCAACCTCGGCGTCGTCACCGCCGAGGACACCCCGTGGGCGGGCCGCCCGGCCTCAGCGCACGTCGTGGTCCCGCCGCTCGGCGCCGTCTGGCTGAAGCTGGCCCCGTAACCCGGCCCACGTCCAGGACGCGACCGACCGACGGACGGGAGGCCCGGTGCCAGCTGGCACCGGGCCTCCCGTCTGTCGCGTTGCGGGTCCGGGCGATCCTGCTCGAGACGCCGTCGTGTCCGCGAGACGCCGTCGTGTCCGCGAGACGCCGCGGAAACGCCGAGACGCCGCCGGATCCGGCGGCGTCTCGGCGTGACGACGGCGTCTGCTGCGCCGCACGGACCCGGCAGGGGCTAGTACAGCGCGTTCGCCAGGCGGCGGCGGGCCGCGACCACGCGCGGGTCCTCGGAACCGATGAGCTCGAAGTACTCGACGAGCCGCACGCGCAGGGCTTCACGGTCATCGCCGAACACGGTCGGGACGAGGTCGAGCAGGCGCCCGAAGGCGTCGTCGACGTGTCCGCCCGAGATGTCGAGGTCGGCGACGGCGAGCTGCGCCTGGACGTCGTGCGGGCCTGCGGCTGCAGCGGCGCGGATCTCGTCGGCCGTCCGGCCGTTCAGCCGGTCGAGCAGCGACACCTGCGCGAGCCCGGCGACGGCCATCTGGTCGTGCGGGTCCTGCAGGATGGCGGTCTTGTACTCCTCGATCGCGGTGGCGTAGTCGCCCTGCTCGATCGCGTCGTACGCGGCCTGGTGGTGCGGCGGGAGCGGCTCCGGCTCCGGCTCGCCCTGCTCCGCGTCGACGTCCGCCGCTGCGCCGTCGACGGACACGCGACCGGACACCCCGTTCTGCTCGGCGGCCTGGAGCACCTGCTCGTAGACGTCGCGGACCTGCGCCTCGGGCAGTGCGCCGACGAAGAGCCCGAGCGGGCGTCCGCCGATCACGGCTGCGACGGTCGGGATCGACTGCGCCTGGAACGCCTGCACGAGCTGCGGGTTCGTGTCGGCGTCCACCTTGGCGAGCACCACGCGGCCGTCGTACTCGGCGGTGAGCTGCTCGAGGATCGGTGAGAGCTGCTTGCACGGCCCGCACCACTCGGCCCAGATGTCCACGATGACCGGGACGACGTTCGACAGCTCCAGGACGTCCTGGAACGTCGCGTCGGTGACGTCGATGACGAGCGACGGGACCGTCGGGCCGGCGCCGCTCGCAGTGCCGACGTCGGAACCGGGCGCGGCACCGCCTGCTGGACCCGCCGGGGCCGGAGCGCCGGACGGCTGGGGCGGCCGCTGTGCGCGGTCGACGAGGGACGACAGGTCCACGGCTCCGCGGAGCCCGGACGGGGTCGGGGGGATGTTGCTCATTGCACCTCACTTGCTGCGGTCAGGCCCTGCGTGAACCCGAGCAGGACCACTTTGTCATCCGAGGCGACCGGCGGCACGTAGAAGAGCAGCTGGACGCTGTAGGTGGCGCTGATGCCCTTCTTGCTCGTGTCGACGCCGGACAGTGCCTTCACGGCACCTTCGGTGTTCACCTCGGCGCCCGACGCGGTCGGGGTCACCTTCTCGATCTCGTCCAGGTCGGCGGAAACCAGGGCGCCGGCGTCGTCCGTCGCGATGGCGACGGCGGAGTCGGCGGGGACCTCGGACGAGTACTCGATCTTCGCCGTGTCCGGCAGCGCCTTGGCCTTCTTGTCCTTGTACGCCTTGCCGATGGTCGTGCGGAGTGCGTCACCCTCGGTGGTGAACAGGTCGGCGTACTCGCTGGCGGTGTCCTTCGAGAGGATGTCGCCGTAGGCGGTCGCGACCTGGTCCGGCTGGATGGTCAGGAGCTTCGACTCCGGCGCGAGCAGCGCCGCACCGATGGTCGTCGGGGCGAGGCTCGGGATCTTCGCGTCGGCCTCGAGCGACACGTCGTACGCGACCTTGTAGGGATCACGGGCGCTGTCCTGCACCAGGGTCAGGGCCTGCGGCGCCGACTTGGCGTCACAGTCCTCGGCGACGATCGTGAAGACCGTCCGCGGCCAGGTGTCGGTCTGCTGCGGCAGCGCGACGCACACCTGCGCTGCGGAGATCGCCGGCGGCGCCTTCACGTCCGAGTCCTTGCCGCGGATCGAGTAGTTGGCCAGCCGGAGGTCGAGCGCCGCGCCGGAGAACCGGGTGCGGACCAGGTCGCGGTCGCGCGCCCCGTCGGCCTGCTTCGCGACGGCCGCGGCGCGCTGCACGATGCGGGTGATCTGCTGCTTGGTCGCGGCGGTCGGCTCGGTGGGCTCCGCCGCCCCCGTGGCGGTGGCCGTCGGAGTCGGCGTGGCCAGCGACGGATCGCCGCCCTGCGGCCAGTAGTCCGACGAGCAGCCGGCCAGGGTCAGGGCACCGACGAGCAGCACCGGGACGCCGACGAACGCGCGGGTCCCACGACGACCGGGGCGAGGCACCTGCGCTCCGGCGGCGGCGGCACGGCGCGAGGCACGCACCCGCGGCGGACGGCTGCCACCGCTGCGACGGCGGGGACCGCGGCCACGGCGCTGGTGCAGGAAGGCGAGGACGAGCAGCACGAGGCCTCCGAGGACGAACACGCCGCCGGCCACGAGCAGCGGACCGACCGCCGGCGTCGCGGTGTCCTGCGGCCAGGTGACGGACACGTCGCTCGGTGCGGCGGCCTTGCCGTCGCTCACGACCAGGACCGAGACGTCCTGGGGCAGGCGGACGGTGAACTGTCCGGCACCGTCGTACTCCTGGTACCAGAGGTCGCTGCCCTTCGGCGACGGCACGCTCGTCTCGCTGCCCGAGGTCGACCCGACCAGCGAGCCCTTCTCGGCGTCGAAGCGGAGCGTGGTGTGCTCGGCGTCACCGATCCAGGCGTCGACGTCGGCGGTCTTGCCGTACGCCGCGAACACCTTGCCGGAGCCGGACACGTTGATGCGCTGGTAGCCGGGGTTGGCGTTGAGCGTCGTCCCCGGGATCACCGTCACCGGGGCGGAACTGGTCGTCGAGCTCTCGGCCACGAGCGAGGACGGCGGCGCGAACACGGTCCGCTGCCCCACCGCCAGCACCACGAGCAGCAGGCCGATGACGAAACTGACGATCGCCAGGACGAATCGCACGAACACTCTCCCTACCGCGCCGGGGTGGGGATGTCGGCGCGCGAATCAGCGACTCAGGATAGCGAGCATCGCTGGACAGTGCATCAATCCGCGCTGTCGCCGGACTCAGACGACCCGCTCCGGCCGCCACTACAATCGACCGCGGGCCGATCCGGGCCCTCCGCCGAGCACCCAGGAGCGACACGTGGCGAACGACGAGGCCGAGTTCGGGACCGAGCTGCGCGGGTACCGCCGCGACGAGGTGGAGCGTTCACTGAACGACCTGCGCCGCGAGCTCATCAAGTCGAACAACGACCGCGCCGACGCCGCGAAGGAGATCCGTCTCCTGCAGGCCCGCGTGTCCGAGCTGCAGGGCGAGCTGGACGAAGCCGGCACCCCCACGTACAGCGGTCTGGGCACCCGCCTCGAGTCCACGCTGCGTGTCGCCGAGGAACAGTCGACCCGGCTCATCAGCCAGGCCGACATCGACGCCCAGCGGCTCCGAGCCTCGAGCCGCGCCGAAGCTGAGCGCACCGTCCGCGAAGCGCAGGAAGAAGCGCGCGACGCCCTCGAGGACGCCCGCACCCGCGCCACCAACGAGCTGACCCGTGCCCGCGCCGAAGCCGCCGACACCGTCGAGCGCTCCCGCGCCGAGGCCGGTCTGCTCACGCAGGACGCCCGCAACGAGGCAGCCGCCATCCGCGGTGCCGCGGTGACCGAGGCCGCCGAGGTCCGCTCCGTCGCCATCCGCGAGACGAACGCACTGCGCGCCCAGGTCGAGCACGAGGTCGCGGAGCTGCGTGAGATCGCCCAGCGCGAGTCCGCCGACGCCCGCACCGCCGCAGCCGAGCTCGACCGTGAGACCGAGCACCGCCGTTCGGTCTTCGAAGCCGACCACACCCGCCGCACCGAGGACCTCGACCGCGAGGAGACGACCCGGCGCGAGGCCCTCGAGCGCGAGGTCGCCGAGGGCCGCGCCGCCTGGCACCGCGAACGGGACGAGGAGCAGCAGACACACGCGCTGGCCCTCGAGACCGGTCGCGCCGAACTCGCGTCCGAGGTCGCGCGTCGGCGGGCCGAGCTCGACAGCGAGATCGGTGACCGCCGCCGCGAACTCGACGAGGAGCTCGCGGCCGCCCGCGCCGAGTGGGAGCGCGAACTCGCCGTGGCCCGCACCGACCTCGAACAGGAGATCGAAGCAGCCCGCGCCCAGCTGCGCGTCGACGAGGAACAGACCCGCGTCGAGAACGCGCGCCTGGTGCAGGAGACCGCCGACCGGATCGCCCGCGAACTCGAGCAGCACGACGCCCGGATCGCGCAGGAGCGGGCCGAAGCCGACGCAGCAGCCGAGCGTGCCGTCCGCGAGCACGAGAACGCCATCGCCGCCCGCCGCGAACGCGAGCACGCCGAGGTCGACGCCGAGATCGCCGACCGCCGCACCGCCGAGCTCGGGGTGCTCGAAGCCGAGCGCACCGCCCTGCAGCAGGAGATCGACACCGCCCGCGCCGCCCTCGTGAAGGAACGCGACGAGGTCCGTGCCGAGATCGCCCGAGCACGCGACGAAGCCCGCACGACCCTCGAGTCGGAACTCGCGGCCCGCCGCGACGACGCCGAGCAGGACTACCTGCAGAAGCACCACGAGACCGTGACCGAGACGCAGAAGTACCTGGACGAGGCGAACCTGCAGCTCGCCGAGGCCACGCGCCGCGCCACCGAGGCCCGTGAGCGAGCCGAGCGTCTGCAGCAGGAAGCCGACGACCTCGAGCGCACCAGCACGGCCGAGGCGCAGGAGCACGCACGCACCATCGTCGCCGACGCTCAAGACCGGGTGCACCGGATGGTCGCCGACGCCGAGGAGCGCACCGCCGGTGTCATCGCCGAGGCCGAGGACCGCCTGGCGGCGATCCGCACCGAGCGCGAGGCCGTCGCGGGCTACCTCGAGAACCTCCGCGGGGTCCTCACGAACGCGACCGGCCTGCTCGGCACGGCGCCAACCGCAGCGTCCGCTGCGGACGAGCGCGACGACGTGGACGCGACCGAGCGCTGACGGTCACCGGCCCGGAGGCCCGACACGCGCCTCCAGGCCGCCCCACCCGCAGCAGGTGGCGGGGCGCACGGCGTGCCGTGGGCGTTGCTCAGACCGGCCAGTGGGTCGGCAGCGGTGCGCTGCCCGGGACGACGAGGTCGGCGATCGCGTCGAGCACGATCCGCACGTACCGCTCCCCCACCCACAGGTGCTTCGCGCCCGCGACGGGCACCACCCGGACATCGGGAGCGAGCGCGAACCGCGCGGCCGCAGCTTCGGGCTGCAGGAAGTCGTCGTGCTCCGGCACGAGCGCCACGACCGGGACGTCGACGGCGGCCCAGCGGGCGAGCTCGGCGTCCGACGTGCGGTGCAGCGGCGGTGACAGCAGGACGACCCCGGCGACGGTGCCGGCCTCGACGTGTTCGAGTGCGTGCTTGAGGATGACCTCGGTGCCGAACGACCACCCCACCAGCCACGGCGTCGGCAGCCCGCGGTCGACGACCTCGGCGACAGCGGCACGCAGGTCGAAGCCCTCGGAGACGCCGTCGCCGAAGCCCCCCTCGGACGTGCCGCGCGGCGACGTGACGGAGCGGAAGTTGAACCGCAGCACCGCGATGTCGGCCAGGGCCGGCAACCGGGCAGCGGCCTTCTTGAGCACGTGCGAGTCCATGAAGCCGTGTGCGGTCGGCAGGGGGTGGAGCGTGACGATGGTGCCGCGGGCAGGCGCGTCGGCGGGCTCGGCCAGTTCCCCGACGAGCGTCAGGTGGTCGTCCGTGACCAGCTCGACCTCGGTTCGTCGGGCGGGCAGCTCGGTCGCGGAGCGGATCTCGGTGTCGTGCGTCACGTCGTGCTCGGTCATGCGATGCTCCAGCAGTGGTTGTGCCAGTGCCGACGGGACGCCAGGTCGGCGGCGTCACCCAGGACGCCGTCCGCGCGCCAGACCACCACGTGGGCGGTGCCGGGCAAAACGGTGCCACCGCAGCCCGGGCAGATGTACTCCTTCTGCGCCGACGCGGCGGAGATCGGCTGCACCTGGTACTCGCGACCGTGGCGGACCTCGGTGCGCTTCCACGAACTCATCAGCCGATCGAGGGTGGACTCCTCGTCAGGCTCGACGTCGCGACCACGGGGACGCCGCGGCCGATTGCTGCGCGGCACCCGAGCAGCCGATCAGTACCAGTTGTTGGCCTGGCTGTGACCCCACGCACCACAGGGGGTGCCGTAGACGCCGGCGATGTAGTTGAGACCCCAGGTGATCTGCGTCGCCGGGTTCGTCTGCCAGTCGGCGCCGGCCGTGGCCATCTTGCTGCCGGGCAGGGCCTGCGGGATGCCGTACGCACCGCTCGGGTTGTAGGCGTTCACCCGCCAGCCGGACTCCTTGTTCCAGAGCGAGACCAGGCAGTTGTACTGGTCAGTGCCCCAGCCGCGGGCCGTGACCTGCTGCAGGGCGATCGCCTGCGCGCTGCCGGGGTCGGGGGTCGCGGCGGTGGCCGCGAGCGTGTTGGCGGCCGAGACCGGCTCGGAATCGGGGGCTGCGGCATCCGCGGCGTCGTCGGTGGCATCGGCGTCGTCGTCTTCGACGACGGGCTTCACGACCTTCGGGGCCGGCACCGTGACGCCGTAGCCGTCGCGGTCGGCAGCGGCCTCGCCGTAGGTGCCGTGTGCGGTGTACTGCTGGGGTGCCGGGGCCTTCACGAGCACCGGGGTGTCGACGGCGGCCTGTGCCACGTCGGCCTGCAGCGGGTTGAACAGCGACCCGCCGACGAACAGGAACACGCCGACGAACGACAGCATCGGGGCCGTCGCGCGCTTGCGGGCCACGGCGTTGACCGACGCGACACGGGCTGGCTCGGCCAGCTTCGGCGTCGTACGGCGCTGGACCGTCGCGGTGCGCTGCTTCGGGGAACGCTGCTCGGCGACGAGCGCGTCGTGGGCGAAGGACGCCACACGCTCGTCCGAGACGCGGTTCGCCGCGACCGACTTCGGCGTGGCCACCGGCCCGGTCGCCGCTGCCTGCGGGGTCACCCCGAACGCCGACGTCTCCGTCGTGCGGGTTCGCTGCATTGCCGCGCGGCGCTCACCGGAAGCCTGGAGGCTGAGGTGCTCGCGGGTATCGCGGTCGGAGCTTGAATCTGCCGTGTGCCTGCCCATGAGTAGGACCAGGGTAACGGAACGATCACGGAAAGCGAAGCACCTGGGGACAGCGCGTCGTCATCGGACAGCGAGCATCACTTCGACGACGGCGTCGAGCACCGCGTCGACCTGCGCCTCGCGGTACCCGCCGTGCTTCGGGCGGAACACGATCGAGCGCACCTCGGTGAGGCTGAGCGGCTTGCCTTCGCGGAAGTACCCCGCGAGTCGGGCGGCGAAGGCATCGACGTCCTTCGGGTGGTAGCCGGTGCCGAGGACGCTCACGCGGCTGAACCGCTGGCCGTCGGGCCGCTCGAGGCGTGCCACGACGTCCGACGCCTTCGTCCGCGCCTCGGCGTACCAGGCCTTCTTGCCGACCTCGCTCATCTCCCGCTCACGCTCGCGCGCCGCGAAGGCGTCCTCCAGCCGCTCGAGGGCGGCGTCGACGTGCGAGGTGGAGTAGCCGCCCTTGCGCATCGAGAACGCCGTGGCACGGATCTTCGCAGCCTCGATGCCGGGGGCACTGTCGTCGGCGGAGTACGCGCGCCGGGCGTCCTCGAGGAAACGCTCGACTTCGTCGACGTCGTAACCGAGGGCGGAACGGGCTGCGGTCGGGAAGGTGGTGGCCACGGCGTCATTCTGCCAGTCCCGACCCGTGGCACAACCTGGACGCGCTGAGTGCCACATACAGCCCGGCCCGGGGGCGGGTCAGTGGTTGACGACCAGGTACAGCACGTAGGCGACCGCGGCCGACGGCAGGATGCTGTCGATGCGGTCGAGCAGTCCACCGTGCCCGGGCAGGAACGACGAGATGTCCTTGATGCCGAGGTCACGCTTGATCATCGACTCGGTCAGGTCGCCGAGCGTGGCCGACCCGGAGATGAGCACACCCAGCACGACACCGGTCCACCAGGGCAGCCCGAGCATGAACACAGCCACGAGGATGCCGACGATGATGCTCGCCGCCACGGACCCGGCGAAACCCTCCCACGTCTTCTTGGGGCTGATGCGGGGTGCCATCGGGTGCTTGCCGAGGTTCAGGCCGGTCGCGTACGCACCGGTGTCGACCGCGACGACCACGAGGATGAAGCCGATCACCCAGAAGTTGCCGTCCCGCTGGG
Organism: Curtobacterium sp. 8I-2; assembly: GCF_902506155.1. NCBI lineage: Bacteria > Bacillati > Actinomycetota > Actinomycetes > Micrococcales > Microbacteriaceae > Curtobacterium > Curtobacterium sp. 8I-2. The sequence continues at coordinate 2,494,041 of NZ_LR732827.1, read as the reverse complement.
CGGAGAGCAGCACGACGCAGGCACCGAGCAACGAGATGTACGCCTGGACGAACAGCCCGTTCGTCAGGTCACGGACGACGTTGCCGGCCGGGGGCTTCTGCCGGGCGAGGGCGACCTCGACCAGGCGCCAGACGCTGATCAGGACGATGCCGCCGAGCAGCGTGAACAGCGCCGGGGCCTGCCCGTACAGGAACGCCGCCGGCACCACCGCGATCGCGACGGCGACGCTCGGGATCCGCGGGACGTCGCGGCCGGCGAAGCGCATCGCGCTCGTCAGCTCGTAGACGCCGACGCCCAGCAGGAACGCCGCGACCACCATGAAGGACGGCGTGAACAGGAGCAGCGTGCCGAGCATGACGACCGCGAACGCGAGCGCGATGCCGATCGCCGCCGGCAGGTTGCGCCCGGTCCGCGCCGTCAGAGCTTCGTTCCGCGCACCGAAGTCGGCCTTGCGCTGGCGGAGCTGCGCCTCGAAGTCGGTGCGCGCCGCACGTGCGCGCGCATCGAAGTCCTGGCGGAGCCCCTTCTTCACAGGCCCGCTCGTCGCGGGCCCGTGCTCTGCTGTGGGGCGGTCATCGCCCTGGTCGGAGCGACGCATCAGACCTCGAGGAGTTCGGCTTCCTTCTTCTTCAGCGCGTCGTCGATCTGGTCGACGTGCTTCTTCGTCAGGCCCTCGAGGTCCTTGTCGCCACGCGAGATCTCGTCGTCGGAGATCTCACCCTTGAGCGCGTCGAGGTCGTCCTTGGCCTTGCGGCGGATGTTGCGGATGACGACCTTGTGGTCCTCGCCCTTCGTCCGCACGAGCTTGACGAACTCCTTGCGGCGGTCCTTGGTGAGCTCGGGGATCGTCACGCGGACGATGTCGCCGTCGTTCGTCGGGCTGGCACCGAGGTTCGGGAACGTCGCGATGGCGCGCTCGATCTCCTTGAGCGCCGACTTGTCGTACGGCGTGACGATGAGCGTTCGGGCCTCGGGCGTCTGCAGCGACGCGAGCTGCGCGAGCGGCGTCGGGGTGCCGTAGTACTCGACCGGGATCTTCTGGAAGAGCGCCGCGTTGATGCGGCCGGTGCGGACGGTCGAGAAGTCGTCCTTGGCGACCTCGACAGCCTTCGCCATCTTCTCGGTGGCTTCGGTCAGGACATCACTGATCACGGTGTTACTCCTTCGGTACTGGCGTCGAGTCTAGTCAGCGCCGGGGGTCAGTTGCTGACGACGGTGCCGATGCGCTCGCCACGGATGGCGGCCTGGACGTTGCCGTCGCCCTCCATGCCGAAGACGTGCATCGGCATGCCGTTGTCCATGCAGAGCGAGAACGCGGTGGCGTCGACGACCTTGAGGCCCTTGAGCAGTGCGTCCTGGTAGGTCACGTGGTGCAGCTTCTCGGCCGAGGCGTCCTTCTTCGGGTCGGCGGTGTACACGCCGTCGACGCCGTTCTTGGCGACGAGGACCTCGTCGGCCTTGATCTCGAGCGCACGCTGCGCCGCCACCGTGTCGGTGGAGAAGTACGGCAGACCGGCGCCGGCACCGAAGATGACGACCCGGCCCTTCTCGAGGTGCCGCTCGGCCCGCCGCGGGATGTACGGCTCGGCGACCTGGGTCATCGCGATGGCGGACTGCACGCGCGTCGCGGCGCCGGCCTGCTCGAGGAAGTCCTGCAGCGCGAGCGCGTTCATCACCGTGCCGAGCATGCCCATGTAGTCGGCGCGTCCGCGGTCCATGCCGCGCTGCGAGAGCTCGGCGCCACGGAAGAAGTTGCCTCCGCCGACGACGATCGCGATCTCGACCTCGCGCGCGGCGACGGCGATCTCCTTGGCGATGGTGCCGATCACGTCGGGGTTCACCCCGAGGGAGCCGGCGCCGAACGCCTCTCCCGACAGCTTCAGCAGAACGCGGCGTCGTCCGGTCTTCTCGTCGGTCATCTGGTCCGCACCCTTCGTCGTGGTCTCGTGGAAATGTACTCGCGGATGTGTCGCGCGCGTGTCGTGTCGGTGCGCGCGAAAAACGGGGCCAGGAACCTCGTTGGTTCCTGACCCCGTCACGGGTTCGTTACGCGCCGACCTTGACGCGGGCGAAGCCCTGGATCGTGATGCCGGCGTTCTCGGCGGCCTTCGCGACGGAGATCTTGTTGTCCTTCGCGTAGTCCTGGTCGAGGAGCGACACCTGCTTGATGTAGGCGTTCACCCGACCCTCGACGATCTTCGGGAGGGCAGCCTCGGGCTTGCCCTCTTCGCGCGTGATCGCCTCGACGGTCGCACGCTCCTTCTCGATGGCCTCGGCCGGGACCTCGTCGCGGGTCAGGTACGTCGGGTTCGCGAACGCGACGTGCTGGGCGATCGAACGCGCCTCGGCGGCGTTGTCACCCTCGTACGCGATGACGACGGCGATCTGCGGCGGCAGGTCCTGGCTGGTCTTGTGCAGGTAGATCTCGAAGGCCGAGCCCTCGACACGGCGGACCGTGCGGACCTCGAGCTTCTCGCCCAGCGCGGCAGCGGACTCGTTGACGACCTCGAGGACGGTCTTGCCGTCCAGCGGTGCAGCGTTCGCGGCGGCGACGTCGGCGGCACCGGCAGCGGCGACCGCACCCAGCACCTTGTCGGCGAGGGTCGTGAACTTCTCGTTCTTGGCGACGAAGTCGGTCTCGCTCGCGAGCTCGACGACCGTGGCGGCGCCGTTCTCGGAGGTCGCGACGACGACGCCTTCGGAGGTGGCTCGGTCGTCGCGCTTGGCGACGGCCTTGGCACCCTTGATGCGGAGCAGCTCGACGGCCTTGTCGTAGTCGCCGTCGGCCTCGACGAGCGCGTTCTTCGCGTCCATCATGCCGGCGCCGAGGTCCTCGCGGAGCTTCTTCACGTCAGCAGCGGTGAAGTTTGCCATTGACTGGAGTCCTTTCTGGACTGTACGTGTGTGGAGAGTGGAGTGCAGTCGGGGCGCCGGACCCGGTGGGTCCGACGCCCCGGCAGCTCACTCGGCGGGGGTGGTCTCCGCGGCTGCCTCGGCCTCGGCCGTCGGCTCCGCGTTCTTCGCCTCGTCGGCGATCGGCTCGCCGATCTCCTTCGCGGCGACCTGCGCGTCAGCGTTGTTCTCCTCGACGGTCGCACCCTCGGGGGCGGCGTCGGCGGACGGGGTTGCCGTCTCGCCACCGAGGAGCTCCTGCTCCCACTCGGCGAGGGGCTCGCTGGCCTCGTCCTCGTCGCCACCGTTGTGGCGGGTCTTCAGGCCCTCGGCCGCGGCGTCGGCGACGATGCGGGTCAGGAGACCGACGGAGCGGATCGCGTCGTCGTTGCCCGGGATCGGGTACGTGATCTCGTCGGGGTCGCAGTTGGTGTCGAGGATGCCGATGATCGGGATACCGAGCTTCTGCGCCTCGTCGACGGCGAGGTGCTCCTTCTTGGTGTCGACGATCCAGAGCGCGCTCGGGGTCCGCGTGAGGTTGCGGATACCACCGAGGGTCTTGTGGAGCTTGTCCAGCTCGCGCTTCTTGATGAGGAGCTCCTTCTTGGTGAAGCCCTTCGTCGTGTCGTCGAAGTCGATCTCCTCGAGCTCCTTCATGCGCGCGAGGCGCTTGGAGACCGTCTGGAAGTTCGTGAGCAGACCGCCGAGCCAACGCTGGTTGACGTACGGCTGGCCGACGCGGGTCGCCTGCTCGGCGATGGAGCCCTGGGCCTGCTTCTTGGTGCCCACGAAGAGGATCGTGCCACCGTGCGCGACCGTCTCCTTGACGAAGTCGTACGCGCGGTCGATGAAGGCCAGCGACTGCTGCAGGTCGATGATGTGGATGCCCGAGCGCTCGGCGAGGATGAAGCGCTTCACCTTCGGGTTCCACCGACGGGTCTGGTGTCCGAAGTGGACGCCGCTGTCGAGCAGCTGGCGGATGGTGACGACGGCCATGTGCCGTCCTCCTTCTGTGTTCTCGGCGCGCAGCCGTGCTCTCGCACGTCGCTGCGGACCTGTTGCGGTTGTGTCGATCGCGACCGTCGGTCGTGATCCCTGGTGTCCTGGCACGCGACCGCCCGCTCGTGAGAGCGGGACCGGTGGTCGGGTACCGAGCCGATGAGGGCCTGGTGGACACGCGAAGTCAGCGCGCATCAGCACGCTGCTGGATAGATGCTAACAGAAGGGAGGCCCGGATCACGCGCGCCTCGCGGCTGACGTGATCCGGGCCTCCTGTCCGGTCGATCCGGCGGATCCCCGCGGATCCGGCCGTCCTGATCAGGCCTTGGCGTCCACCGTGTCGCCGTCGGCGGAGATGCCCATCTCCTCGAGCGAGCGGCCCTTCGTCTCCGGGATCTTCGCGATGACGAAGAAGAGCGACAGCAGCGCGAACAGCGCGTAGATGCCGTAGGTGACCGTGAGGTTGAAGCCCGAGAGCACCGGGAACGAGATCGTCACGATGAAGTTCGCGATCCAGTTGGCGGCGGAACCGATCCCCAGCGCCGTGGCACGGATGCGGTTCGGGAACATCTCACCGAGCAGGACCCACATCAGCGGACCCCAAGTAGCGCCGAAGGACACCACGAAGAGGTTCGCGAAGATCAGCGCGATGACGCCCCACGAGCCGGGGAGGCTCGGGCTGCCGTCGACGATCGTCGCCTGCGAGAACGCGATGGCGACCATGGTGAGCGAGACGAACATGCCCGCGGAACCCGCGACCAGCAGCGGCTTGCGGCCGACCTTGTCGACCAGGAAGATCGCGATGAAGGTCACGGCGACGTTGACCACCGAGGTGATCGTGGAGATGAGGAACGAGTCCTCCTCCTTGAATCCGACCGCCTGCCAGAGCGTCGTCGAGTAGTAGAAGATCACGTTGATGCCGACGAACTGCTGCATCACCGCCAGGATGATGCCCACCCAGACGATCGGCTGGAGCCCGAAGCGGTTGCCCCGGATGGAGCCCTTCTTCTCGCTGGCTTCCTTCTTGATGCCGTCCTGGATCTCCTCCAGGCTCGTGTTCACGGTGTCGCGCGGCACGATCTTGCCCATCACCACGCGCGCGTCGTCGTCCCGCCCCTTGGTGAGCAGGTACCGCGGGGACTCCGGCAGCGTGATCGCCAGGACGCCGTAGACGACCGAGGGGATCACCCCGACCAGGAACATCCAGCGCCAGGCAGCCAGGCCCCAGACCTCGGCCGACGCGCTGCCCGCGGTCACGGCGAAGAGCTGGTCGGACAGGAGCGCGGCGAAGATACCGAGCGTGATCGCGAGCTGCTGGAACGAGGCCAGCCGCCCGCGGATCGCCTTCGGGGAGACCTCGGAGATGTACGCCGGTGCGATGACCGAGGCGGTACCGATGCCGAGACCGCCGACGAGACGCCAGACCACGAGGTCCCACGTGGCGAACGCGAACGCCGATCCGATCGACGAGACGAAGAACAGCACGGCGGCCCAGAACATGATCCGGGTGCGGCCGTAGCGGTCGGCGAGACGGCCCGCGAAGTAGGCGCCGAACGCGCAGCCGATCAGGGCCGAGGCGACCGCGAAGCCGCTGGCCGCGTCGGAGAGGTTGAACTCACCCTTGATCGCGTCGACGGCGCCGTTGATGACGGACGAGTCGAAGCCGAACAGGAAGCCACCGACCGCCGCCGCGATGGCGAACAGGGTGACCTTCCCCTTGAACGCACGGTCTTCGCCGTGCCCGGTGGTCGTGGTGGACACGATGCTCCTGGGTTCTGCCGCCGTGCCGGTGTGCAGCACGGTGCCCCGGCGGTCGGCTGGTTCGCCGTCCGAGCGGCGTTGCGTGTTCCGGAGCGGCCCCGACTGTACTCCTCGCCCGGGATGTGGTCATAACCGGGTGCGAGATCGGGACGACTGGTCGGCGTGCCGACGCGGAACGACGGTGTCGCTGTCGGACGACGTCGACTCCGTCGCATCGGCCGTCGCGTCGTTCCTCCCCAGGCCTGGAGGCGCGACTCCCCCTCCACGGATCGCCCCGTGTCCGCCACGGGGCCGGTTCCACGGCCGAGGCTGGGGACATGCGATCGAGCTCCCGTCCCGTCCTGCTGTCCGTGGTGTGCGCGGCGGTGCTGTGCCTAACGGCGGCGTTCGATGCGGGGGTGTTCGGGGCGGCGACGTTCGGTGCTGCGCCGTCGTCGGGGGCCGGGCCGTCGGTGACTCCTGCGGCCGACGCGGACCGAGCCGAGGCCCGCTGGGCCTGGCCGACCGGGTCACGGGTGGTCGAGCGTGCGTGGGAGGCGCCGTCCTCCGACTACGCCGCCGGCCACCGCGGCATCGACGTCCCCGCGGCCCTGGGGACGACCGCGTCGGCGGTGGCGGACGGCACCGTGGCGTTCGCCGGCGCGGTCGGCGGCCGCACCGTCGTGACGATCGACCACGGCAGCGGGCTGGTCAGCACGCTCGACTCGGTGACGCCCCTGGTCGCCGCCGGTGACGAGGTCGTGCAGGGCGATGCAGTCGGGCGCGTCTCGGTCGGGCACTGTCCGGCGACGGCACCGTGCCTCCACCTGGGTGCGCGGGTCGACGGTCGCTACGTCGACCCGATGCCGTACCTGCCGCCTGCCGAGTGGCCGGTGCTGCTGCCCGAGTCGGCGTGGCCCGGCTGAGTCCACCGGCGACCGAGCGTCAGGGACGTCAGCGCAGCGTCAGGCGCGCGGGTGCGCCGTCCGGTAGACCTCGCGCAGCCGCGCCGACGACACGTGGGTGTAGATCTGCGTCGTCCCCAGGCTCGCGTGCCCGAGGAGTTCCTGCACCGCACGCAGGTCTGCTCCCCCGTCGAGCAGGTGCGTCGCCGCGGTGTGCCGGAACGTGTGCGGCCCGCTCGGGCCCTCGCCCGGCAGGTCGCCGAGCAACCGGGCCACCACGCGGTACGCACTCCGGACGCCGAGTCGGGCGCCACGGTCGCCGAGGAACAGCGCCGTGCTCGCCGGGCCGTCGCTCCGAGCGGCGAGGGCGGGCCGTCCGCGCTCCAGCCATGCCTCGAGCGCGTCCCGCGCCGGAACGCCGAACGGCACCACGCGTTCCTTGCCGCCCTTGCCGAGGACCCGCACGGTCAGGCGTCCGCGATCGACGTCGGTCACGTCGATCCCGACGAGTTCGCTGACCCGGATGGCGGCCGCGTACAGGAGCTCGACGAGGGCCAGGTCCCGCAGCGCCGTCGGGTCGTCCGTCGCGGCCCGGGCACCGAGCCCGTCGAGCAGGGTGCGCACCTGGTCGGCGGACACCACTCGGGGCAGGTGCGCTCCACCCTTCGGCGCACGGAGCCGGACCCCGGCATCCGTCGGGGTCACCCCGGTCTCGCTCGCCCACCGGGTGAACGCCCGCACGGACGAGGACCGTCGGGCGATGGTCGACCGGGCCAGCCCCCGCTGGTCGGCGTCCCAGAGCCAGTCACGCAGGAGCTCCAGCTCGACGTCGGCGACGCGGTCGACGCTGCGGCCGCCCGCGAAGGTGACGAGCTGCTCGAGGTCGTTGGCGTACGCGCGGAGGGTCTGCTCGCTGAGGCCCCGCGCGTGCCGCGCGTGTCCGAGGAAGGCGTGCACCGCCGCCTCGAGTCGATCGTCCGTCCGCGAAGCCACGACGTCAGCGTACGGCTGCAGACCGTCATGCCCGCCCCCACCCGCCGCCGCTCGGGACGACGAGCCCCTGCAGCTGCGCCAGCGCGAGCGCGTCGGCGACGTCCGCCGTCGACATCCCGGCTCGGCGGGCGATCTCGGCTTCGGGAAGCGCACGACGGCCGAGCGCGTCGAGGACCCGGACCACCTCGGGGTCCTGCCTGCCGGACAGCAACGGCTCGTCCGGCACCGCTCCCCCACAGGTCCCGGACACCGCACGGATCGCCGCGACCGGATCGCCGGGGTGCACGACGATCTCCGCCCGCCCCTGCGCGATGAGCCGGTGGCATCCGACCGACGCCGAGGACGCGAAGGCTCCGGGCACGGCGAACACCGGCCGCCCGAGCTGCGCGGCGTGGTGAGCGGTGTTGAGCGCCCCGGAGCGAGCACCGGCCTCGACCACCACCGTGACGTCGGCCAGCGCGGCGATCAGCCGGTTCCGAGCGAGGAAACGCCACCGCGTCGGTCGCGTCCCCGGTGCCGACTCGGCGAGCAGGGCGCCCTGCCGTGCCACGTTGTGGAGCAGCTGCGCGTTGCCCACCGGGTAGAGCTGGTCGATGCCACCGGCCAGGACCGCGATCGTGGGTGTTCCGGCAGCGACGGCCACGCGGTGCGCCACGGCGTCGATGCCGTAGGCGCCACCGCTGACGACGCGGAATCCGGCGTCCACCGCCGTCGAGGTGATCTCCGCGGTCGCCTCGGCACCGGCCACCGTGTTCGCCCGGGACCCCACGACCCCGAGCACCGGCGTCCCGTCGCCGAGGCGGACGCCGGGGCTGCGCGTCCACAGGACCACCGGGGTGTGCGGCCCGAGGTCGTCCAGCGACGAGGGCCACCCGTCGCTCTCCGGGACGAGCAGACCGGCGCCGACCGCACCGGCGGCCGCGAGGACGTCGCCCACCTCGACGCTGGCCAGCCGGGGCCGCCAGCGCTCCACCGCGGTCCGCAGCACCCCGAGCAGCACCGCGGGGTCCTCGGCTCCGGGGACCTCGGCCTCGACGCAGTCCCCCAGCAGCGCGTCGTGGTCGCCGTCCGCGGCGAGCAACACCCCACCGAGTGCGCGCTCCGGCCCGAGCCCGGCGAGGAGCTCGCCGGCGACGGAGTCCCCGGGTTCGACGATGGCCGACCACGCGACCCGTGCCGCGGCCTGCACCGGGTCGACCGCGGCGCCGCTGCGTCCCAGCAGGCGCGCCACGGTGTCGAGGAGCTCCGTGCCCGCCGGCATCACAGCGCGCTCCGCAGGGCCAGGGCACCCCGGATGTGCTCACCCGTGGGCCGGTCGACGGCATCGAGGTCGGCGAGCGTCCACGCCAGTCGCATCACGCGGTCCCAGCCGCGCATCGTCAGGGTGCCGAGGTCGAGTGCACGGTCGAGGTCCGCGGTCGACCCGGGTTCGATGCGCCCGTCGGCGCGGAGCCAGGTCCCGGTGACCTCGGCGTTGCGGGACCATCCCGTCCCGTGCAGCCGCTCCGCCATGCGGGCCCGCGCTGCCGCGACCGCTGCACGTGCGACCGCCGTGGTCGGCGTGCTGCCGTCCGCGGCGCGCATCCGCCCCGTCGTCACCCGGGGCACGAGCACGCGGATGTCCATGCGGTCGAGCAACGGCCCGGACATCCGCCCGAGGTACCGGCGAACGGTGCTCGGCGAGCACTCACAGGGTTGCCCGTGGGCACCACCGGCGTTCCCGCACGGGCAGGGGTTCGCCGCGAGGACGACCTGGCAGCGTGCGGGGAACTCGGCGGCGCCCGCCGCCCGGTGGACGGTGATCCGACCGGACTCGAGCGGTTGCCGGAGCGCGTCGAGCACGGCCCGGGGGAACTCCGGCGCCTCGTCGAGGAACAGGATGCCCCCGGTGGCGCGCGACACGGCCCCCGGACGCAGCACCCCCGACCCACCGCCGATGAGCGAGACAGCCGAGGCGGAGTGGTGCGGGGCTTCCCACGGTGGCTTCGTGCTCCAGGACGCGGGGCCGAGTCCGGCGACGGACCGGACCGCGGCGACCTCGAGCGCGGTCTCGTCGTCCAGGTCCGGCAGCAGCCCGGGCAGCCGCTCGGCGAGCATCGTCTTGCCGGCACCCGGCGGCCCGAGCAGCAGCGCGTGGTGTCCCCCGGCCGCCGCCGCGATCACGGCACGGACCCCGACCGGGTTCCCCACGACGTCGGACAGCTCGGCCACGGGACGCGGCACCGACGGGATCGGGACCGGCAGCACCGGGTCGACCTCGACCTCCGGCAGGAGCGCCCCGGCGTCGATGGCCGCCGCCCGCAGCGAGTCCACACCCCGGACCCGCACACCGCTGACGACACGGGCCTCGGTCAGGTTGCCGACGGGCAGCACCACGCGGTCGACACCGGCGTCGCGCGCGGCGATGAGCATCGGGATCACCCCGGGGACCGGACGCACCCGACCGTCGAGGCCGAGCTCGCCGATGTACACGACACGCTCCGAGACGTCCGGCGCGAGTCCCGCGCCGGCGAGCACCGCCATCGCGATGGCCAGGTCGAACCCGGAACCGCGCTTCGGGATCGCAGCGGGGGTCAGGTTCACGGTGATCCGACGGGCGGGCAAGGGGCACCCCGCGTTCGCGGCCGCGGATCGCACGCGTTCCCGCGCCTCGCCCAACGAGGTGTCGGGCAGCCCGATGATGCTGAACGCCGGGAGCTGACTGGTGAGGTGGGCTTCGACTTCGATGCAGCGGCCGGTGACCCCCAGCAGCGCGACCGCGGCCGCGCGGCCGATGCCGGTCACAGCACGCCTGCCAGGTGTTCGACGACGATGCGGGGTCCGTCGACGTGGACCGCGACGACGTCCACGCGGACCGCACGTGCCGAGACCTCGGGATGCGCGTCGAACCACTCGGGGACGAGCCGACGCATCCGGGTGAGCTTCGCTGCGGTGATCGCCTCGAACGGGTGCCCGGTCGCCGCACCGGACCGGGTCTTCACCTCGATGAACGCGAGCGTGCAGGAATCCCACGCGACGATGTCGATCTCCCCGCGCGCACATCGCCAGTTCCGTTCGAGGACGCGGAATCCCCGAGCCTCGAGCCAGACCACCGCACGTTCTTCACCGAATCGCCCGAGTCGTCCGTTCCGGAGCGACCGCCCCGGTGGGCGTTGCACCTGTTGTTCCATGTCGTTGCCTCCACGACAACGATCTCGGGAACGAACAACCACATCAGTGACGATGCAGAATCTGTGGAATCAGTGCGAGCAGATAGCCCCTGTGGAGGAAAGAAGAAGGACCCGGGCGATCGAGATCACCCGGGTCCTGCTGCGGCGAGCGTCAGTGCGCTGCTGCGTACGCTTCCTGCACCTGCGTCGAGATACGACCACGGGACGAGACTTCGTACCCGTTCTCCTTGGCCCACTCGCGGATCTTGCCGAGCTCTTCCGAGTTGCCGCGCTTGGGTGCGGACTTCGGGGCGGAACCGCCACCGGTCCGACGACCGGAGACCTTGCGCGCCGCGGCGATGTAATCGGAGATCGCCTCGCGGAACTTGTCGACGTTGTCGTTCGACAGGTCGATCTCGTACGACGAGCCGTCGAACGCGAATTCGACCGTCCGGCCTTCACCGGTGGTGATGGGGGAATCGTCGAGGTCGTCGACGAGCTGGACGGTGACCTTCTGTGCCATGGGGTGCTCCTGTTCGTGGGGCGGTTAAATCCCCATCACAATAGCGCGAACAATTCCACGGCGCTTCGGATCACCGGCGATTCACCGAGAAAGCAGCAGAATGAAAAGCGACGATCACTCGTCGAGTGCGAGTTCCTTCGGCAGTTCGAGTTCCCGCGTCGTGAGCTCCTCGACATTCACGTCCTTGAACGTGAGCACGCGGACACCCTTGACGAACCGGTCGGAACGGTAGACGTCCCAGACCCAGACGTCGTTCATGGTCAGTTCGAAGTAGAAGTCGTGCTCCGTGTCACGGCGCACGAGTTCGACCTCGTTCGCCAAGTAGAAACGGCGCTCCGTCTCGACCACGTAACGGAACTGCGAGACCACGTCTCGGTACTCGCGGTACAGGGCCAGCTCGACCTCGCGGTCGTAGTCGTCGAATTCGTCCTCATCCATTGCGCCCACAGTCTACGGCGACGGACGCCCGAGCGGAGGACCGGTGAGGGCCGCGGGGGCGTCGAGTGCGTCGAACCCGTCCAGCGCGACGCTCGAGGCCTGGTGCAGCCACGACTTCCGGTGCAGGGTGTGCGCCCCGACCGTCCGGATCGCGTCGTAGTGCGCCGTCGACCCGTACCCCTTGTTCGACACCCAGCCGTAGTGCGGAGCGTCGTCGTGCGCCGTGATCATGACGGCGTCACGCGCGACCTTGGCCACCACGGACGCCGCGGCCACCGAGGCGCAGTCGCGGTCGGCCTTGACCCGCACGACGACCTCGAGCGGTTCCGTCGCCGGCCGGAGGGATTCGGGGATGGCCCTGCTCAACCAGTCGAACGAGCCGTCGAGCACGACCACTGCGCCGTCGAGGGACACCCCGTCTGCGACCAGGGAACCGAGCGCCTGCGCCCCGGCAGCACCGAGGGCGGGGACGATGCCCTGCTGGTCGACGAACTCCGCCGAGGCCATGCCGACCGCTGTCCGCGCCCAACGCTGCACGACGGGCACCAGGTCGGTCCGGCGCGCTTCGGAGAGCAGCTTCGAGTCGGCGAGCCCCTGGGGCACACGTCCGATGTCGAGCGTCACCGCGGCCACTCCGACCCCGACAGGACCGGCGATGGCGCCACGGCCGACCTCGTCCATGCCGATCACGGTCACGCGGCCCTCGGCCAGCAGCCGTTTCTCGACCCGGAGCGACGGACGGACGGCGGTCACTCGTCGCGCTCCTCCACGCCGGCGAACACCTCGGGGTGGTCGTCGAGCCAGGTCCACCGGCTCGCCGGCCAGGAGATGACGAACGCGCGGCCGGTGACGTCGGACATCGGGACGAAGCCCTTCGACGGGGTGTCACCGTTGTACCGGGAGTCCTTCGAATCGTTCCGGTTGTCGCCCATCACCCAGATGGTGCCCTTCGGCACGGTCACCGAGAAATCGGTCGCCGAGGCCGGGGCACCGGCGGGCAGCTTCAGGTACGGCTCCTTGATGGGGACGCCGTTGACGGACATCTGCCCGAGGTCGTTGCAGCACGACACCTTGTCACCCGGCAGCCCGATGACGCGCTTGATGAGGTGGTCGTCGCTGTCCCCCGTGCCGAGCCCGACCTGCGTCAGGGCCCAGTCGATGGCCTTGGCGGGCTGCGTGTCCGGCGTGACGTTCGGCACGTCGGAACCGGTGAGCCATCCGCCCGGGTCCTTGAAGACGACGACGTCCCCCCGCTTCAGCGCCACGGTTCCGGGAACGAGCTCGTTGACGATCACGCGGTCGTTGATCTGCAGCGTGTTCTCCATCGACGCCGACGGGATGTAGAACGACCGGATCAGGAACGTCTTCACCAGGAACGACACGAGGAGTGCCGCGATGAAGATGATGACGAGGTCGCGGAGGAATGTGAGGACACCGTTCCGTTGCTTCTCGGCACGTGGCCTGCGCCCCGAATCGTCTGTCGTGTCCGTCATTTCCGCTCTCGTTCGAACCGCTCGCTCTGCCGCAATGGGAAGAGCCCCCCGTCGATGCACAACCGTACATGGACGAGGGGCTCGCAGCGTCGTCCGGCTCGCGGACGTTCACTGTGAAGGCGATCAGGCGTCGCGCTTCTCCTTGATCTTGCGGCGAGCCGCCTTGCCGCGGAGCTCGCGCAGGTAGTAGAGCTTCGCACGACGGACGTCACCCTTGGTGACGATCTCGATGTGGTCGATGATCGGCGAGTGCACCGGGAACCAGCGCTCGACGCCGACCTGGAAGCTCACCTTGCGGACCTTGAAGGTCTCGCCGATGCCGTGGCCCTGACGGCCGATGACGACACCCTGGAAGACCTGGATACGCGAGCGCGTGCCTTCGATGATGTTGACGTGCACCTTGATGGTGTCGCCGGGACGGAAGTCCGGGACGTCGGTCCGCAGCGATGCTGCGTCGACGTTGTCGAGGAGCTGGCTCATGGTGGGTTTCACTCTCTGCGGACGCACACGGGTCGCCGCGGATAGAAGGTTCGGAAAGTGGTGGTGCGTGCCCGGTGTCGGCGACTCCCCCGTGGCAGAGTCCAGCCAGGGCACAGCGTTCAATACTGCCACAGAGAGCGCGCGAGGCAAAACGACGAGGATGGACCCATGATCGAACTCCGCACCCCCGCCGAGCTGGACGGCCTGCGTGTCGCCGGCCGGTTCGTCGCCGACGTGCTCGACGAACTGCTCGAGACGGTCGACGTCGGCGTGAACCTGCTCGACCTCGACCGCGTCGCGGCCCGGATGATCGCCGAGCGCGCGGCCGAGAGCTGCTACGTCGACTACCACCCGTCGTTCGGGATGTCGCCGTTCGGCAAGAACCTCTGCACGTCGGTCAACGACGCCGCCCTGCACGGCCTGCCGCACGACTACGCGCTGCAGGACGGCGACCTGGTGAGCCTGGACTTCGCCGCGAGCGTCGACGGTTGGGTCGCGGACTCCGCCGTCAGCGTCCAGGTCGGGACGCCGCGTGCCGAGGACCAGGCCCTGATCGCCACCGTCGAGCGGGCGTTGGCGGCCGGCATCGCCCAGGCCGCCCCCGGCAACAAGCTCGGCGACGTCTCGCACGCCATCGGACACGTCGCGCACCAGGCCGGTCACGACGTCAACCTGCAGTTCGGCGGGCACGGCGTCGGCCGCACGATGCACGGGGACCCGCACGTGCCGAACGACGGCCGTCCGGGCCGCGGGCTCAAGCTCCGGCCGGGGCTGGTCGTCGCCATCGAACCGTGGCTCATGCAGACGACCGACGAGCTCTCCCAGGACGACGACGGCTGGACCCTGCGCAGCGTCGACGGCTCGCGCGCTGCGCACGTCGAGCACACCGTGGCGGTCACCGAGGCCGGACCCGAGGTCCTGACCCTGCGTCGCGCCCAGCGCGACCAGTAGCGGGCCTGGAGGCGCGGCACCAGCTGGCACCGCGCCTCCAGTCCGTCACGCGTCGCCCCCACCCCACCGAGGCGACAGACCTCGCGGGCCGCGGACCGTCAGAACAGCGAAAGCGACAGGTGTCCGCGGATGTTCCGCGGACGTCTGTCGCTTTCCCAGGACGGGTCGCGCTACGCGTCGGGCAGCAGGTCCGGACGGACGCGCCGCGTCCGCTCCAGCTGCTGCTCGTGCCGCCAGGCACCGACGCGGGCGTGGTGCCCGCTGAGCAGGACGTCGGGGACGTCCAGGCCGCGCCACGACGCGGGCTTGGTGTACGAGGGGTACTCGAGCAGACCGTCCTCGTGGGACTCCTCGACCAGTGACTCGGGGTTGCCGACCACGCCGGGGACCAGTCGACCGACGGCCTCGATGATCGCCATCGCGGCGACCTCGCCACCGTTCAGCACGTAGTCACCGAGGGAGAGCTCGACGACGGTGGCGCGCGATGACGCCCACTCGAAGACGCGGGCGTCGATGCCCTCGTACCGCCCGCAGGCGAACACGAGGTGGTCGGACGTCGACGCGAGCGAGCGCGCGATCGACTGCGTGAAGGGGGTGCCGGCCGGCGTCGGGACCACCAGGGTCGACGAGCCGTCGGGGCGGAAGAGCGCTTCGAGCGCCTGCGCCCACGGTTCCGGCTTCATCACCATGCCGGCGCCACCGCCGTACGGGGTGTCGTCGACGGTGCGGTGCCGGTCGGTGGTCCACGACCGCAGGTCGTGCACGTGCAGGTCGAGCAGGCCGCCGGAGCGCGCCTTGCCGAGCAGGGACACGTCCAGCACGGAGAAGAACTCCGGGAAGATCGTGACGATGTCGATCCGCACGGCAGCTAGTCCGTGACCGTCTCGGGGCGCGAGGTGTCCTCGGGGTCCTCGAACAGGCCCTGCGGCGGCGTGACCGTGACGGTGCCGGCAGCGATGTCGACCGCGGGCACGATGGCGGAGACGAACGGCACGAGGACCTCGCCGCGGGTCGGCGTGTCGATCGCGAGCAGGTCCTGCGCGGGCATGTGGTCCACACGGGCGACGGTGCCGACCTCGGCGCCGTCGCGCAGGACCTTCAACCCGACGAGCTGGTGGTCGTACCAGGCGTCGTCCTCACCGGTCTCGGCGTCGGCGTCCTGCTCGACCCAGAGGATGATGCGTGCCAGGGACTCGGCGCCGGTGCGGTCGTCTATCCCGGCGAAGAACGCGACGGGGTGACCGTTGTACCAGCGGAGTTCGTCCAGCTCGAGGGTCTTGCCCGACCACGGAGAGTCGTCGGGGACCTGGAGCGTGAAGGTGGCGCCCGGGGTGAACCGACGATCCGGGTCGTCGGTGTAGAGCTCGAGCTTGATGCCGCCCTTGAGCCCGTGCGCCTTCGTGATTCGACCCACCCGGAGCTGGGTCGTCTCCCTAGGAATCGGTGTCCACCACGTCGACCCGCACGCGCTTGCCGTCGGCCAGGGCCGTGACGAGGGTGCGGAGCGCCTTGGCGGTGCGCCCGGCGCGACCGATCACGCGGCCGAGGTCCTCGGGGTGCACACGCACCTCGAGGACCTCGCCGCGTGGGGAGGTGGAGCTGGCGACGCGCACGTCGTCAGGGTGATCGACGATCCCCTTGACGAGGTGCGTCAGCGCGGATTCGAGCAAGGACTACGCCTCGGTCGTCTCGTCGGCGGTCTCGGCGTCGTCGGCCTTGGCGGCGGGAGCCGTCTTCTCCGACTTCGGCTTGAGGACGGCCTTCTTCGAGGAGTCGACCTGGAAGGCCTGCTTCGGCTCGGCCACCTTGACCTTGGACTCGGTGTCCTTCTCGCCCTTGAACTTGGCCCAGTCGCCGGTCAGCTTGAGGAGGGCCGCGACCTGCTCGGTCGGCTGCGCGCCGACGCCGAGCCAGTAGAGCGCACGCTCGGACTCGATCTTGATGACCGAGGGCTCCTCGGTGGGGTGGTACTGACCGATCTCCTCGAGGACACGACCATCGCGCTTGGTGCGCGAGTCGGCGACGACGATGCGGTAGTAGGGCGCACGGATCTTACCGAGACGCTTCAGACGGATCTTGACAGCCACAATTGCTCCTGTTTGCTTTCGTTGTGGTTGAACTGGAACCGCGGGCGTGGGGGCACACACGGCGAAAGCTCGAGAGAGATCGCTCACAGCTGGATAGAGGGTCGAGCTGCGGCGATTCGACCGTTCATTCTTGCAGATTCCCGGCCGTGATGCGAGCCGACTCGCTACGGGGCGAGGCGCCGCACCGCTTCGAGGGCTTCGGACGTCGCCCGGACCGCGTCCACGCTCCGTGCGTCCCGCGCGCCGCCGACGACGGCGTACGGCACGCCGGCGGCCTGGAGGCCCGTGGCGACTCCGTCGGGAGCGTCACCCTCGGCGTCGCTCGCCCGCTCCTGCCCGGCGCAGACCACGACGGTGTCCGCCGGCACGCCGACCTCGTCCCCGTGCTCGTCGCGTATCCAGAGCACCCCGGGTTCGATGCGCAGGTACTCCTGCACGCCGCCGACCATCCGCACGCCGGCGTCGCGCAGCCGACCGATCGCGACCCACCGCGAGGTGATGCCGATCCCGTGGCCGAACTTGCCCGATCGGCGGAGCACCGTCACGTCCGGCCCCGGTCGGGTGGTGCGCGGTGCCGCGGGGAGCCGCTGCGGGACGTCGCCGACGAGTTCCTCGGACACGTCGAGGTCCCAGCGCGCCGCGAACCCGGCGGCCCGGACGGCCTCGTCGGGCGACTCGGTCAGGAACGCCGCGGTGTCCACCCCGATGCCGCCGCCGCCGATGATCGCGACGGTGCCCTCGGGGACGCCGTCCCGCAGCGCCCGCTCGTAGGACAGCACGTGCGGCAGGTCGCTGCCGGGGACGTCGATGCTCCGCGGGACCACCCCGGCCGCGAGCACGACGGCGTCGCTGTCGACGAGGTCCCGAGCCGTGGCCGGGCGTCCGAGGTGGATGGTCGCGCCCCGCTCCTCGAGCTCCGTGCGGGCGGACCGCACCGTGGCGGCGTAGTCCTCCTTCCCCGGGACGAGTGCGGCGAGGCCGAACTGGCCGCCGAGACGGTCGGACGCCTCCCAGAGGGTGACCTCGTGGCCGCGGCGGGCGGCGTCCACCGCCGCGGCGAGCCCGGCCGGACCGCCGCCGACGACGTCGACGCGCTTCGGGTCGGCCGTCGGGCGTGCGGGGAACGCGACCTCGCGGCCGGCGCGGGGGTTCACCAGGCACGACACCGGTGCGCCGATGATCGACCGGTCGAGGCACGCCTGGTTGCAGCCGATGCAGGTGTTCACGAGGGCGAACCGGCCGGCCAGGGAGCGGTCGACGAGTGCGGGATCGGCCAGGAACGGTCGGGCGAGGGCGACGGCGTCGAGCAGGCCGTCGGCGAGCACCGCCTCGCCGTCCCGCAGGTCCGTCATCCGGTTCGAGGCGATCACGCGGACGTGCGGGTGCGGGGACGCGCGCACCACCCCGGCGATCCGGGACGCGTACGCCAGCCAGGCCCCGTGCGGCACCGCGGCCTGCACCGTCGGGGTGCGGGACTCGTGCCAGCCGATGCCGACCGAGATGCCGTCGAGCCCGAGCGGCAGCAGGTCGTGCACGAGTGCGTCGACCTCGTCGTCGGTCGAGGAGCCGGGCATCAGGTCGGCGCCGGACAGCCGGATCGTCACGGCGAGGTCCGGGACGGCGGTGCGCACGGCCCGGACGACCTCGATCGCGAACCGCCGACGACGTGCTGCGTCGCCGCCCCACTCGTCGTCGCGCAGGTTCGTCAGCGGCGACTGGAACTGGTTGATCAGGTACCCCTCGGACGCCATGATCTCCACGCCGTCGAACCCGATCGCGCGGGCGGTGCGGGCAGCGGCGGCGAAGTCCTCGATGGTCCGCTCGACCTCGGCCGCCGTCAGCGCGGTCGGCACCACGCCCCGGGCGGCTGCCCACGGCAGGGCCGAGGGCGCCACGACGCGCTGCGGGTCCCCGTGCCGGTCGACCATCCCCGACGCCAGGGCGTACCGACCGGCGTGGAACAGCTGCGCCAGGATCGTCCCGCCCTCGTCGTGCACGGCCTGCACCGCGACCCGGAACCGCTCGTCGGCTCCCCCGACCCCGAACACCGCGAAGTCCGGACCACCGCGGGCCTCGTCGTTGACCGCGATGCCGCCGGTGATGATGCACGCGGCTCCGCCAGCTGCACGCTCCCGGTAGAACGCAGCCATGCCGGCACCACCGTCGTCCTGCACCTCGAGCCCGGTGTGCATCGACCCCATCACCACCCGGTTCGGCAGGTGCAGGGGCCCGAGGGTCCAGGGTGACGCCACGCTCCGGAGCGACTCCGGGACGACGGGGGCGGAAGCGACGCTGCTCATGCGCCCATTCTGCGGGGTCCGTGCGACCGGCGGACGGATCGTTGTGCGTGTCCGACAACGTTCCGGGCAGGATGGACGGCATGGACATCCGCTTCACCGAGTCCCGCCCGTCGACCATCGGCGTCGAGTGGGAACTCCCGCTGGTCGACCTGTCGACCGGCGACCTCGCGCCACGCGCCCCCGCCGTCATCGCCGCCGTGCACGAGCGGCTCGGTGACGCCGACCGCGTCACCGAGGAGCTGCTGACCAACACGGTCGAAGTCGTGTCGAGCGTCCACGATCGGGTGGGTGCGGCGACGAGCGAGCTGTCCGGCATCATCGGCGAGGTCATCGACGCCGCCGAACCGCTCGACGCCCAGGTGATGTGCTCCGGCACGCACCCGTTCGCCGTCTGGGACCAGCAGGAGATCACCCCGGACAGCGAGCACTACACGACCCTGATCGACCGCACCCGCTGGTGGGGACGCCAGATGCTCATCTGGGGAGTGCACGTGCACGTCGGCATCGACGACCGCGACAAGGCGGTCCCGATCATGAACGCGATGCTCGCCTACGTCCCGCACCTGCAGGCGTTCACGGCGTCGAGCCCGTTCTGGGGCGGGACCGACACCGGGTACGCCTCGAACCGTGCGCTCATGTTCCAGCAGCTCCCGACCGGTGGACTCCCACCGCAGCTCGGTGCCTGGGCGAACTTCGAGGAGGTCGTGGGCGACCTCACGCACACCGGCGTCATCGACAGCGTGAAGGACCTGCGCTGGGACATCCGCCCCTCGCCCGGCTGGGGCACCCTGGAGAACCGCGTGTCCGACGGCATCTCGACCCTGCACGAGGTCGGTGCCGTCACCGCGCTGGTGCAGTGCCTGGTCACCGCGTGCTCGGACCGGCTCGACGCCGGTGAGACCCTGCCGACGATGCAGCCGTGGTTCATCCGCGAGAACAAGTGGCGCGCGGCCCGCTACGGCATGGAGGCCGAGATCATCACGAACGTCGCCGGTGACGAGCGGCTCGTGACCGACGAGGTGCACGACCTGGTGCAGCGGCTCGACCCGATCGCGGAGCGGCTCGGCTGCCAGGACGAACTGCACCACCTCGACACGATGATCGAGCGCGGCGCCTCGTACCAACGGCAGCTGCAGGTCGCGCGCGAGAACGGCGGCGACCTGCGCGCGGTGGTCCGCCACCTGGTCACGGAGTTCCGCGACGCGCTCTGACGCACCCACTCGGACCGGGTGTACCCGGTCGAATCGGGCGTGCGATGGGAAGGAACGTCGCGACGCGACCGGACGACGGACGGGAGGCCCGGTGCCAGCTGGCTCCGTCCCTCGCAGGCTCGGTCAGCGCGCCCCGCGTGCCGCTGGCGCGTCACGCTGAGCGGAGCGCGCCCGTCCGTCAGGTGGTCGGGATCGCGAGCCGCGTCAGCGACCCAGGAACTTCTGCAGCGACGCGAGCTCTTCCTCGGTCGGCGCCTTGGAACCCTTGGCACCACCGAGACCGAGGCCAGAGCCCTGCGGGGCCTGCTGCGGTGCAGCCGCGGCACCGGCCGCGAGGGCCGCGCGCTTGGCCGGGTTGCCGACCTTCGACTTCTTCTTGCCACCCTGCTGCTGCTTCTTGCCGCCGTGCATGCCCGGGATCGGACCCATGCCCGGCATCTGCGGCACGCCACCGCGGGCGACGGTCTTCATCATCTTGGCGGCCTGCTCGAACCGGTTCACCAGGGCGTTGACCTCGGTGACGGTCGATCCGGCGCCGCGCGCGATGCGCAGACGACGCGAACCGTTCAGCAGCTTCGGGAGCTCGCGCTCCTGGGGCGTCATCGACTGGATGATCGCCTCGGTGCGGACGATCTCGCGCTCGTCGAAGTTGTCGAGCGCCTCGCGCATGCCCTTGGCGCCCGGGAGCATGCCGAGCATGCCCTTGATGGAGCCGGCCTTGCGGAGCTGCTGCATCTGCTGCAGGAAGTCGTTCAGCGTGAAGTTGTCGGTCGCGATCTTGTCCGCGACCTTGCGCGCCTCTTCCTCGTCGAAGGCACCCTGCGCCTGCTCGATGAGGGACAGGATGTCGCCGAGGTCGAGGATCCGGCTCGCCATGCGGTCCGGGTGGAACGGCTCGAAGTCGTCGAGCGACTCACCCGTCGACGCGAACATGATCGGGCGGCCGGTCACGCTGGCCACCGACAGGGCAGCACCACCGCGGGCGTCACCGTCGAGCTTCGACAGCACGACACCGGTGAAGTCGACGCCTTCCTGGAACGCGCGGGCCGTGTTGACGGCGTCCTGACCGATCATCGCGTCGATGACGAACAGGACCTCGTCCGGGTCGACGGCCTTGCGGATGTTCGCCGCCTGCTTCATCAGCTCGGCGTCGACACCGAGACGACCGGCGGTGTCCACGATGACGGTGTCGTACTGCTGGTCGATCGCGGCCTTGATGGCGTTCTTGGCGACCTTGACCGGGTCACCGACACCGTTGCCGGGCTCGGGCGCGAAGACGTGCACGCCGGCCTGTTCGCCGACCACCTGCAGCTGCTGCACGGCGTTCGGTCGCTGCAGGTCCGCCGCGACGAGCATCGGGGTGTGGCCGTCCTTCTTGAGCCACTTGCCGAGCTTGCCGGCCAGGGTCGTCTTACCGGCACCCTGCAGACCCGCGAGCATGATGACCGTCGGCGACTTCTTCGCGAACTCGAGCCGTCGCTGCTGCCCGCCGAGGATGCCGACGAGTTCCTCGTTGACGATCTGGACGACCTGCTGCGCCGGGTTGAGCGCGCGGTTGACCTCGTCGGAGAGGGCACGCTCGCGCACCGAGGCGGTGAACGCCTTGACGACCTCGAGCGCGACGTCGGCGTCGAGGAGGGCCCGCCGGATCTCGCGGACGGTGCCGTCGACGTCGGACGGAGTCAGCCGACCCTTGCTCCGCAGATTGCGGAAGGTCTCGGTCAGCCGATCGGAGAGTGAGCCGAATTGCGCCATGATCCATCGATTCTACAAGGCTCGCGCAGGCCGCACCGGTCCGTTCACCGCAGGAGGACACCCTCGGTCAGTTCGAGCGGTGCCCCGAGGCCCAGGTCGACGACCACCGGCGCGATCGACGGACTCCGGTCACCGGTCGGGAACCAGCGCCGGTCGGGCGACACCAGGATCACGAGGCCGTCCACGTCGCCGACCGCGGCGAAGGACTCCCCCGGCGGGTTCGCGTAGGGCTCGAGACCGGCGCGTCGCAGGGCATCGACGGCGCCGAGGACGTCGGGGACGGGGACGCCGACCTCGCTGATGGAGACGAGCGGGACGACCGTGTTCTCGCCCGCGTCTGCGGGCAGGTCCCGCCGCTCGATGAGCTCGAGGAGCTGCTCGTCGGGCCCCTCGAAGTAGACCGACCGCGAGTTCCAGTTCGGCGGCCCCTCGAACTCGTCCTGGTCATCCGTACCGAGCACCGTCGTCAGTCCGGCGATCCAGGCCTTGGCCGCGTCGAACGTCCCAGTGGGGATCGTGATCGCCAGGTGCAGGGCTCCGGTCATCTCGGGCAGTTCACGGAACACGAGGAGCGACGACCCCACGACGACGCGCACCGCGGCGTCGACGATCTCGACCGGACACCCCAGCCGTTCGAAGAACCGGGCGGTGTCGTCGAGCGATCGGGTGGCGAGCTGTACCTGGCGGATGTCCATGTCCCCATCGGAACATCTCAACCATAGTTGAGGTCAAGAGGATGGTTGTTGGACGCCGTCCAGAAACTGTCGTACAGTCGCCGCATGCCGGAACTCGAGATCGTGCACCACCCCGGGCTGCTCGACTACGCCGACGGTCTCGCTCTGCAGCGGGACCTGCACGCCGCCGTCGTCGCAGGCCGTTCCCCCGGAGCCCTCGTGCTGTGCGAGCACCCGTCCGTGTACACCGCCGGACGCCGCACCGAACCCTCCGACCTACCGACGAACGGTGCCCCCGTCGTCGACACCGACCGCGGCGGCCGCATCACCTGGCACGGCCCGGGGCAGCTCGTCGCCTACCCGATCGTCCGACTCGCCGAACCCCTCGACGTCGTCGCCTGGGTGCGCGACCTGGAGCAGGTCATCATCGACGCTGCTGCCGCCGTCGGAGTGCACGCTGAACGGGTCGACGGGCGCAGCGGTGCATGGGTGCCGAGCTCGGACGGCTCCCCCGCCGCCAAGATCGGCGCCATCGGGCTGCACGTCGCCGAGGGCGTGACGAGCCACGGCATCGCGATCAACTGCGACAACGCCCTCGACGCCTACCGAGCGATCGTCCCGTGCGGCATCGCGGACGCCGGGGTCACGACGCTGCGCGCCGCCGCGGCGCACCTGGGGCTCGCTCCCGTGACCGTCGACGACCTCGCACCCCTGGTAGCGCACGGCGTCCAACAGGCCGTCGACGGCATGCACCGCGGCCACCGGATCAGCACGACAGCCCCCAGCACCAGCACGAGCACCAGCAACGCGCCCGCCCGACAGGAGACCCTCGTATGACCCTCGCCCCCGAAGGCCGCCGCATGCTCCGGGTCGAGGCCCGGAACGCCGAGACCCCGATCGAGACGAAACCCGGGTGGATCAAGACCCGCGCCACGCAGGGCCCCGAGTTCCGCGAGCTGTCCGCCCTGGTCAAGGACCAGCAGCTGCACACCGTCTGTCAGGAGGCCGGCTGCCCGAACATCTTCGAGTGCTGGGAGGACCGCGAGGCGACGTTCCTGATCGGCGGATCGCAGTGCACCCGCCGCTGCGACTTCTGCCAGATCGACACCGGCAAGCCGGAACCGCTCGACCGCGACGAGCCCCGCCGGGTCGCGGACTCCGTCGTCTCGATGGGCCTGAAGTACGCCACGGTGACCGGCGTCGCACGGGACGACCTGCCCGACGGCGGCTCCTGGCTCTACGCCGAGACGATCCGGCAGATCCACGAGCACTCCCCCGGCACCGGCGTCGAGATCCTGGTGCCGGACTTCAACGGCCGACCGGACCAGCTCGGCCAGGTGTTCGACGCCCGCCCCGAGGTCTTCGCGCACAACGTCGAGACCGTCCCGAGGATCTTCAAGCGGATCCGACCGGCGTTCACGTTCGAACGCTCCCTGGACGTCATCACCCAGGGCCGCGACGCCGGACTCGTCACGAAGTCGAACCTGATCCTCGGCATGGGCGAGGAGCGCATCGAGATCGAGGACGCCCTGCAGCGCCTGCACGCCGCCGGCACGGACATCATCACGCTGACGCAGTACCTCCGCCCGTCACCGCGGCACCTGCCGGTCGCGCGCTGGGTCAGCCCTGCGGAGTTCGTCGAGCTCCGCCAGCTCGCCGAGCAGATGGGTTTCGCGGGGGTCCTCGCCGGGCCGCTGGTCCGGTCGTCGTACCGGGCAGGCCGGCTGTGGGCACGGGCGACGGTGGCGCGCGGCGGCTCGGTTCCCGAGCACCTGGCCCACCTGCTCGACGCGACCCCCGGTCGCCAGGCCGTCTGACGCTCCGGGCGACGCTCCGGACAGACGCCAGGCGCGGTGCCGGCTGGCACCGCGCCTGGCGTCCGTCAGGTGGTGACGACTACTTCGCGTCGGCTTCCACCGACTCCTTCGGCTCACCCGACGGGGTGAGCCCGCGCTCCTGCCGGCGCTTCGAGACCACGAGCGAGGCGATCGTCGCGACCGTGATCGTCAGGGCGATGAAGCCCAGCGAGAACCAGATCGGGATCTCCGGCGCCCACTCGATGTGCTCGCCACCGTTGATGAAGGGCAGCTCGTTGACGTGCATGGCGTGGAAGACGAGCTTCACACCGATGAACGCCAGGATGACGGCCAGGCCCTGACCCAGGTAGATGAGGCGCTCGAGCAGACCGGCGATCAGGAAGTACAGCTGCCGGAGCCCGAGGAGCGAGAACGCGTTCGCGGTGAACACGATGAAGGCGTCCTGCGTCAGCCCGAAGATCGCGGGGATGGAGTCGAGCGCGAACAGCACGTCGGTGAGGCCGATGGCGACCATGACGAGCAGCATCGGGGTGAACAGGCGCTTGCCGTCGACGCGGGTGGTCAGGCGGTCACCGTCGTAGTGGTCCGAGGTCGGGATGAAGCGCTTGAGGATCCGGATGAGCCGCGAATCGCCCTCGTTGCCGTGGTCGTTGCCGCTGCGGGCCTGCGACCAGGCGAGCCAGAACAGCAGCGCACCGAACAGGTAGAAGACCCACGAGAAGTTCTCGATGATCGTGACGCCGAGGGCGATGAACACACCGCGGGCGACGAGCGCGATCGCGACGCCGACCAGCAGGACCTTCTGCTGGAACTCCTTCGGCACGGCGAAGCTCGACATGATGATGAGGAAGACGAAGAGGTTGTCGACCGACAACGCCTTCTCGGTCAGCCAGCCGGCGAAGTACTCACCACCGGCCTGTCCGCCGCCGAACACCAGGATCCCGATGCCGAACAGGATGGCCAGGCCGATGTAGAAGGCCGACCAGAACGCGGATTCGCGGATGTGGGGCACGTGCGGCGTGCGCACGTGCGAGTAGAAGTCGAACACGAGCAGCGCGAGGATGCCGGCGATCGTGATGAGCCAGACGAAGAGTGGGACGTCCACGGTTTCCTTCAGGTAGGGCGTGCCACTGGTGTGCGGGTACGCCGAGGCCTGAAGGTCTCTTCCGTCGCCCCGCACCGGAACCGGTGCCGCACGACCGGCGCCCCGGGGCCGGATCGTTCCGGACCGTACTGACGGGGTCACCGAGAGGGAATACTCCCCTTCGTGTCCCCGAGCATACCGGGCACAGCGGACATGTGCCGCGCTCTAAGCTGGGAGCATGGCGAGTTCTTGGTCACTGTCCACACGGCTGCGCGGCCTCTTCCAGCGCAAGACGATCGACGAGACCACGTGGGAGGACCTCGAGACCGCCCTGATCGGCGCCGACTTCGGCCCGGACATCTCCGAGGAGATCATCGAGGACCTGCACGCCCGCGTCGACCGGTACGGCACGACCGACCCCGCCGACCTGCAGCGCATGCTCCGCGAGGTCCTCGAGGAACGGCTCTCGAAGCTCGACACCACCCTGAAGCTCAGCGCGCGGCCCGCCGTGGTGCTCGTCGTCGGGGTGAACGGCGTCGGCAAGACCACGACGATCGGCAAGTTCGCCAAGTTCCTGAAGACCTACGACCGCACGGTGCTCGTCGGGGCGGCGGACACGTTCCGCGCCGCGGCGGTCGAGCAGGTCGCCACCTGGGCCCAGCGCGCCGGGGTCGACGTCGTCCGTCCGTCGCAGCCCGGGCAGGACCCCGCATCGGTGGCGTACCAGACCGTCGAGAAGGCGATCCGCGACCAGACCGAGATCGTCGTCATCGACACCGCCGGGCGCCTGCACACCAAGGCCGGGCTGATGGACGAGCTCACCAAGATCAAGCGCGTCGTCGAGAAGCAGACCGAGATCAGCGAGGTCCTGCTCGTCCTCGACGCGACGACCGGCCAGAACGGACTCGCCCAGGCCCAGGCCTTCATCGAGGGCGCCGGCGTGACCGGCCTCGTCATCACGAAGCTCGACGGCTCGGCCAAGGCCGGCTTCGTGCTCAGCGTGCAGGAGAAGACCGGCATCCCGATCAAGCTCATCGGGCAGGGCGAGGGCATCAACGACCTGACGGGCTTCACGCCGCACGTGTTCGTGCAGAACCTCGTCGGCTGAGCGGGCGCGGTCCCGCCGCACGAGCGAACGCGATGCGGCGCCGAGGAGTAGCGTCCCGTTCTGGTCCGGGCATCTGCTCGGTCTCGTTCCAGGGATAGGAGACCCTCATGCCCGCACTGCTGATCATCGCGATCATCGTCGGCCTCGTCCTGCTCTTCAGCGGCATCTTCGTCGGCGCCCTGAAGCTCCTGCTCTGGGTGGGCATCGTGCTCATCCTGCTCGGGATCATCGGCTGGCTGCTCCGGACGATCCGCGGTCGCGCGTAGCGACCCGGCGTCCTGTCCGGACGCACCTGACGGAACAGGAGGCGCGGTGCCAGCTGGCACCGCGCCTCCTGTCTGTCGCGGTCGCGACCAGGGCGCCTACGCGACCGCGTCCGCCGGCTCGCGCTTCTGCACCCGCTGCCCGACGACGGCGGAGACGCCGTCCTGCCGCATCGACACCCCGTACAGGGCGTCCGCGATCTCCATCGTGCGCTTCTGGTGCGTGATGACGATGAGCTGCGACGACTCGCGCAGGCGCTCGAACACGGTCAGCAGACGGCCGAGGTTGGCGTCGTCGAGCGCCGCCTCGACCTCGTCCATGATGTAGAACGGCGACGGCCTCGCGGTGAAGATCGCGACGAGGAGCGCCACCGCAGCCAGCGACCGCTCGCCGCCGGACAGCAGCGTCAGGCGGTCGATCTTCTTGCCGGCGGGCTTCACCTGCACGTCGATCCCGGTGCCGAGCAGGTCGGTCGGGTCGGTCAGGTTGATCGACCCCGAGCCGCCCGGGAACAGGATCGGGAAGATGACGTCGAACGCTTCCTTCGTGTCGTTGAACGCGGACTCGAAGATCGTCTGCATCTTCGTGTCGAGCTCGTCGATGATCGTCAGCAGGTCCGTCCGGGTCTTCTGCAGGTCCTCGAGCTGCTCGGCGAGGAACGCGTGCCGCTGCTCGAGCGCCTGGAACTCCTCGAGCGCGAGCGGGTTCACCTTGCCGAGCTGTCCGAGGTCGCGCTCGGCGGCCTTGAGCCGGCGCTCCTGCTCGGCGCGGACGTAGGGGACGGTCTCGACGTCGGCGGGGTCGATCTCGTCGGTCGTGTCGAACTCGGGCAGGGCGGGGCCGCCGGGCAGGGTGGACGCAGGCTCGACGAGGGCCAGGTCGTCGGCCGGCTCGTCAGTGCCGTCGTCGGTGCTCATCTCTGCGTCTGCGTCTGCGTCTTCGTGCGCGTCCGCGCGGTCCGGCTCGGGCACGCCCGCGGCGTCGGCGGCGACGGCCGCCGCTGCGCGCTCCGCCTCGCGGTGCTTCCGCGCGAGCACCCGCGGGTCCACGAGCACGTCGACCGGCACCGGCACGTGCGGCCCGTACTCGGCCACCAGTACCGCCTCGGTCAGCCCGAGCTCGCTCTGCGCCCGGTCGAGGACGCCGGAGACGTGCAGCTTCTTCTCGTAGATCTCCATCTCGAGGGAGTGCACGCCGTCGGTGATGGTCTGCAGGCGGTCGCGGAGTTCACGTTCCTCGTTGCGGATCGTCTGCAGCTCGGTGTTGCGCTTCGACCGCTCGGCTTCCTCGGTCGCCAGCTGCACCCGCGCCTCGGCCAGCGAACGGTCGACCGCGCCGAGCACCCCGGGCAGGTCGGCGAGCACGGCTTCGGCGGTGCGGATCTGTCCGCGGCGGATCACCGCGAGCCGCGCGGCTTCCTCAGCGGCGGCACGCTCGGCCTCCAGCTGGCGTTCGAGCTGGTCGGCGCGGTTCCGTTCGGCGCGCACCCGCTCGCGCACGGTCTCGACCTGGATGCGCTGCTCGACCTCGGCGGCGCGCGCGGCCTCGAGCGCGTCCTGCAGCGCGGGGCGCTCGGACGCGTCGACCACGGGGCGGTCCTGCTCGGTGAAGGTCCGGTGGGCCGACTCGGCCTCGGCCAGCGCCGCCTCGGCGGTCTCGACGGCACCGTCGGTCTCCGCCAGCGCGGCGCGCAGCCGCTCGACCTCGGCCGCGGCGTTCTCCGCCTTCGCCCGCGTCGACGCACTCGTGCGGTCGTACTCGGCCTTCGCCCGCGTGTACGCCCGGGATGCCGCGTCGGCCTCGTCCGCACGACGGCGTGCGTCCTCGACGGCGCTGCGCGCGGCCTGGAGGCCCGTGGCGGCGTCCTCCGCGTCGGTCGCGATCGCGTCGCGTCGGGTCACGGCGTCGTCGCGCTCCGCGACGAGCTCGATACGCGAGGTCACGCGTTCCCCGCCGCCGGTCACGCGGACCGCACGGACGAGGTCGCCGGACCGCGTGACCACCGTGGCCTGCGGGGCGGCGGTGAGCACCGCCTCCAGGTCGAGGTCGTCGGTCTCCGCGACCAGCGTGTCGCGCAGGATCGACGCGAGCGCCGGCGGTCCCTGCACCAGGTCGGTGGCACGGCGGACGCCGGCCGGCAGGGTCGCGGGCAGAGCGGTGGAGACGGGCACGGCGTCCGCGACGACGACGTCGATCCGGCCGAGGTCAGCGGCACGGGCGTGGTCGACGGCGTCGAGCGCCACACCGCGGCCGTCGGCGAGCACGGCGTCGGCGAGGCCCTCGAGCGCGGTGGCGATCGCGGCCTCGAACCCGGGGGACACCGTCAGGCTGTCGGCCAGGCGACCGACGATGCCCGCGCGGCCGGCGTCGATCAGGGCCTGCGAGCCGTCACGGACCTCGATCGACATGCCGAGCGCGGTGACCCGGGCGTCCAGGGCGTCCCGCTCGCGTTCGAGGGCGTGCAGCCGGTCGCGCTGCTCGTCGCGCGCGCTCTGTGCCCGTTCGAGCTCGGCACGCGCCTGCTCGAGGGTCTGCGCGAGTGCGGCCTCGTCGACACCTTCGGACGGGTCGACCCCGAGTTCGGCGAGGGCCGCCGCAGCACGCTCGGCACGCTCCCCGGCCTCGGCGAGAGCCCGCTCCCGCCGTTCACGGTCGGCGACGGCGGAACCGCGCTTCGACCGCGCGACGTCAACGGCACTGGCGAGCCGCTGCGCCTCGAGGTCGTGCTGCGAGACCCGGGCGGCCTGCGCGGCGATCCGCTCGTCGAGGGCGTCGAGGGCGACCCGGGCGTCCTGCACGGCACGGGCCGTCGTCGCCGAGCCGCCCTGCATCTCGTCGGCACGGGCCGCGAGGCGATCGGCCTCGGCGCGGACCCCGTCCACCTGCTCCTGGGTGACGGTCGGGCCCTGCTGCGGGGCGTCGGCCTGCTGCGCCAGGAACATCAGGCGCTGGTTCGCCAGGCTCGACAGGCCGCGGAGGCGCTCCTGCACGCTCTCGAGCCGGTGCACGACGGTGCGGGCGCGGTCGACGTCGTCGCCGACCATGCTCTGCTCGACGTGCTGCTGGCGCACCCGGGTCTGGTCGAGCCGTTCGGTCAGGACGATGCGCTCGGACTTGCGGCCGGCCTCGACCTCCTGGTGGTCGTGCAGCTCGCGGCGCAGGCGCACCACGTCGTCGGCCAGGATGCGGGCCTTGGCGTCGCGGAAGACCGCGGCGACCGACTGGGCCTTGCGCGCGACCTCGGCCTGTCGCCCGAGGGGCTTCAGCTGCCGCCGGATCTCACCGGCCAGGTCGGACAAGCGGGTCAGGTTGGTCTGCATCGCGTCGAGCTTGCGGAGGGTCTTCTCCTTGCGGCGGCGGTGCTTCAGGATCCCCGCGGCCTCCTCGATGAAGCCGCGGCGGTCCTCCGGCGTGGCGTGCAGCACCTTGTCGAGCTGCCCCTGCCCGACGATCACGTGCATCTCACGGCCCAGGCCGGTGTCGCTCAGCAGCTCCTGCACGTCGAGCAGTCGGCAGTTCTCACCGTTGATGGCGTACTCGCTGCCGCCGTTGCGGAACAGCGTGCGCGCGATCGTCACCTCGGAGTACTCGATCGGCAGCAGGCCGTCGCTGTTGTCGATGGTCAGCAGCACCTGGGCGCGACCGAGCGGACCGCGGGTGGAGGTGCCGGCGAAGATGACGTCCTCCATCTTGCCGCCGCGCAGGGTCTTCGCCCCCTGCTCCCCCATCACCCAGGCCAGGGCGTCCACCACGTTCGACTTGCCGGAGCCGTTCGGGCCGACGATGCACGTCACGCCCGGCTCGAACGCGAACGTCGTCGGCTGCGCGAAGGACTTGAACCCCTTGATGGTCAGGCTCTTCAAGTACATGCGGTCTCCGGATGCTCAGGTTGGCGTCAGGCTAACGCGTGCGGGCACGGGGACGCGGTTGGCACACGGGACAGATGTGGCTCGACCGGTTCATGAAGGCCTCGCGGACGATCGTGGTGCCGCAGCGGGGGCACGGCTTGCCCTGCTGGCCGTAGACGTTCAGGCGCTGCGAGAAGTACCCGGACTGCCCGTTCACGTTGACGTACTGGGCGTCGAAGCTCGTGCCGCCGTCCTCGAGCGCCCGGCGCAGGATGGCGCGGACCTCGTCGAGCAGGCGTCGCAGGTCGGCGCGGGTGAGCCGGTCGGCGGCGCGGTCGTAGTGCAGCTTCGCCGCCCACAGCGACTCGTCGGCGTAGATGTTGCCGATGCCGCTCACGACACCCTGGTCGAGCAGCACCCGCTTGATGCCGCTCGAGCGCTTCCGGGCCATCGCGGTGAACCGGTCGTCGTCGAACGCGGGATCGAGTGGGTCACGCGCGATGTGCGACACCTGGCCGGGCACCCAGCGGCGCCACACGGCGTCGGGGTCGGTCGCGTCGACCTGCCCGCCGAACCCGGCGGGAGCACCGTCGATCGTCGGCACCATCGCGTCGATCGCCATCGAACCGAACGTGCGCTGGTCGACGAACTCGAGCTCCACCGGGGGTTCCGGCGCACCCGCACGGTCGGTGCCCGCGGGCTGCACGTCGATGAGGATCCGCCGGTGCTTCGCCGCCTGCCGACCACGGCCCAGCAGGATCTGCCCGCTCATGCCGAGGTGGGCGACGAGTGCCTCGGGGCGGTCCCCGTCGTGCTCGGGCTGCAGCGGCATCCAGAGGAACTTGCCCCGGCGGACGGCGGCGGCGATGGTGCGACCGGTCAGTCGGTCGGCGAAGTCCTCGGCGGGGCCGTCGTGCCGGGTCAGGGCACGGTCGTCGACCACGTCGACGTGCAGGACCCGCGCGCCGCTGACGGCGGGTTCGAGGCCGGCGCGGACGACCTCGACCTCGGGGAGTTCGGGCACGCGGTCAGGCCGCTCGACCGGACAGCCGCGTCCACGCGTCGAGCGCGGCCGCCATCTCGGCTGCCTTCTTGCTCGACCCGGTGCCGGTGGCGATGTCCTCGCCCTGCAGGACGACCGTGGCCGTGAAGGTCTTGTCGTGGTCCGGGCCGGTCTCGGTGACGCGGTACGCCGGGTTGCCGAGCGAGCGGCTCGAGGCGAGCTCCTGCAGGCTCGTCTTCGGGTCCATCGCGGCGCCGAAGCGGTCCGGGTCGATCATGAGCGGCTCGACCAGACGGAGCACGAGCTCGGTGGCCGGGTCGGGGCCGGCCGACAGGTACGTCGCGCCGATCACGGCTTCGACCGTGTCGGCCAGGATCGACGACTTGTCGCGCCCACCGGTCTGTTCCTCGCCCTTGCCGAGGCGCAGGTAGCGGCCGAGCCCGATCATCCGGGCGATCTCGGCCAGCGCCACGGTCGACACCAGGCTCGCTCGACGCTTGGCGAGGTCGCCTTCGTCGAGGTCGGGGAACGACCGGTAGAGCTTCACGGTCACGGCCTGGCCGAGGATCGAGTCCCCGAGGAACTCGAGGCGCTCGTTGTGCTTGATGCCCCCGTGCTCGTAGGCGTAGGAGCGGTGCGTCAGGGCGAGCTGGAGCAGCTCGAGGTCGATGTCGACCCCGAGGATGCCCTGCAGACGAACGACGTCCGGCCCCGCGGGGCGAGACCCCGCAGCGCCGGACGTTGTCGTCATGCGTTCGGTCCGATCAGACGTCGGCGACCTTGCGGCCCTTGTACTCCATGTACAGGGGCGTGCCGGCCGAGTCCTCGACGACCTTCGCGCGGTGCGGGAGGCTGTAGGTGACCTGACCGTTCTCGATCGTCTTCACGAGCTGGATCGGCGTGGCCTTCCACTGCGAACGACGGGCGTGCGTGTTCGCACGGGACTGCTTGCGCTTGGGAACGGCCATGGTGAATCTCTTTCGGTTGGTCGGTGGTCGGAACGGGGGCTGGCGGTGTCGGGACCTACTCGGTCTCGGCCCGCTCCTCGCCCTCGGTGGTCTTCGGTGCGGTGGTGTCACCGTCGGTGGATCCTGCAGCACTGTCGTCGAGAGCGATCCCGCTGAGCGCTGCCCACCGGGGGTCGATCACCTGACGAGCGGGCTGCTCGCCGAGGTCGGCCAGACGCTCACCCGTCACCGGGTCGAGTCCTGGGCAGTCCGGTCGGCAGACCGGCTGGAACGGCAGCGACAGCACCACCGCATCTCGAACGACCTGTTCGGTGTCCACGTGGTCATCGCGAACGAAGAAGTCGAAATCCTCCGAGGCATCATACGCGAACAGCTCGGCGAAATCGACCTCGATCGGTTCGCTGATGTCGATGAGGCAGCGCGAGCACTCCCCCGCGGCGTCGGCTGAAGCGTGCCCGGACACGAGGACGCCCTCGTGCAGGCCTTCGAGCTTGACGTCGATCCGCAGTTCCGCACCCTGGCGGACGGCGATCAGACCGGCCCCCATCGCGTCGGGCACCTCGATGTCGAGCGAGTGCTCGCGCATCTCGCCCGGCCGGTGCGCGAGGTCGCGCACGCGCAGGGCGTAGGGGCTGTTCACGGGGGAAGACACGATCGACAAGCCTAGCGCGATCCAGGCCGAGAGTCGAGGTGGCGACAGGCGTGTCCGGACGCGGTGCCGCCCCGGGGACGCTCAGCGGGCCGCGAGGGCGTCCGCGACGGTCTTCGGCACGTAGGGCGTGACGTCGCCGCCGAGGGACGACACCTGGCGGATGAGCGAGCTCGACACGTGCGCCCGCGATGCCTCGGGCAGCAGGAACACCGTCTCGACGTCGGCCAGGTGGCGGTTCATGATGGCCATCGGGGTCTCGTACGCGACGTCCTCGCCGGACCGCACGCCCTTCACCAGGACCTTCGCGCCGACCTGCCGGCAGTAGTCGACCAGCAGGCCCGACGTCCATTCGCCGACCGTGACCGTCCCGGGCGCGCCGACCTCGACCAGCGAGTCCCGGATGAGCCGGACCCGGTCGACCGCCTCGAACATCGCCGGCTTCTTGTCGGGGTTGTGCACCACGAGGACGTGCACCTCGTCGAAGAGCCCGGCCGCGCGGCCGATGACGTCGAGGTGCCCGAGGGTGACGGGGTCGAAGGAACCGGGGACCACCGCGATCTGCGCCATGGCAGCGACGATACCGCGCGCGCCGTCGTGCCCCCGGGTCAGTTCTTGCCGAGGAACGCCGCGTCGGACTCGTCGAGGCGCCGGGCGAGCGCGTCACGGAGGGCCGGCGACCCCTCGAGCTCCGGGTCGGGTTCGAGCACCCGCTCGGCTTCTTCGCGCGCGTCGACGATGAGGTCCGCGTGCTCGACCACCCGGAGCAGGTTGAGCGAGGACCGCCCTCCGGACTGTCGTTCACCCAGGACGTCGCCTTCGCGTCGGAGCTCGAGGTCGATCCGGGCGAGCTCGAAGCCGTCGTCCGAGGCGGCCACCGCGTCGACGCGCTCACGCGAGGTGGTCTCGAGCTCGGCCGTGGTGACGAGCAGGCAGACACCGGCCCACTGCCCACGGCCGATGCGACCGCGCAGCTGGTGGAGCTGCGAGACACCGAACCGGTCGGCGTCGAGGACCGCCATCATCGCCGCGTTCGGCACGTCGACCCCGACCTCGATCACGGTCGTGGCCACGACGACGTCGAGGTCACCGGCGGCGAAGGACGTCATCACGCGGTCCTTCTCGTCGGCGGTCATCCGGCCGTGCAGGACCGCGATCGAGCGCCCCTCGAGCGCGGGCATGGTGCGCATCCGCTCGGCCGTGGCGAGGACGGT
Organism: Curtobacterium sp. 8I-2; assembly: GCF_902506155.1. Lineage (NCBI taxonomy): Bacteria > Bacillati > Actinomycetota > Actinomycetes > Micrococcales > Microbacteriaceae > Curtobacterium > Curtobacterium sp. 8I-2. Next base: position 2,459,496 of record NZ_LR732827.1, on the reverse strand, counting down.
CGCAGGAGCGCGCTTCGGGGCGTCGGCCTCGGCCTCGGCGGGTTCCGGCTCCCCGTCGTCCTCGGTGTGGGCGTCGTCGATGGCCGGACAGACGACGAACGCCTGCCGGCCCTTCGCGAGTTCCTCGGCCATCCGCGACCAGATCCGGGGCTCCCAGCCGGGGTGCTCCGCCAGCGGGACGGTGAAGGTCTCGACGCCGGCACGCCCCGACGGCATGCCCGTGATGGTCGAGACGTCGAGGTCGCCGAACACGGTCATCGCGACGGTGCGCGGGATCGGTGTGGCCGTGAGCACGAGCACGTGCGGCGGGGTCGTGCCCTTGGTGCGGAGGGCCTCGCGCTGCTCGACGCCGAAGCGGTGCTGCTCGTCGACCACCACGAGTCCGAGCTCGGCGAAGTCCACCCGGTCGCCCAGGAGGGCGTGGGTGCCGACGACCAGCCGTGAGCTGCCCGACACCGCGGCGAGCAGGGCACGACGGCGTTCGTCGGTGGACTGCGACCCCGTCAGGATCACCGGTCGGAGTTCGGCCGCCAGGTCCGGACCGAGGAACTTCACGATGGACCGCAGGTGCTGCGCCGCAAGCACCTCGGTCGGGGCGATGAGCGCGGACTGCCCGCCGGACTCGGCCACGGTGAGCATGGCCCGGATCGCCACGAGGGTCTTGCCGGAACCGACCTCACCCTGGATCAGGCGGTGCATGGGCCAGGTACGGGCGAGGTCGTGGTCGATGTCGGCACCGACGGCACGCTGGTCGTCGGTCAGCGTGAAGGGCAGGGTGGCGTCGAAGCGTTCGAGGATGCCACCGGGAGCGGCCACGCGCGGCGTCGCCGCGGTGCGACGGGCCGCGATCCGGCGCTGCACCAGGGCGGTCTGCAGCACGAACGCCTCGCGGTAGCGCAGGGCGTCCTGCGCGCGCTTGAAGTCGGCGACCTTCTCGGGGCGGTGCAGCAGTTCGAGAGCCCGGCGGAACGGCACGAGGTCGAGCCGGGACCGCGCGGACGCGGGCACGGGGTCGGGCAGGTCCGGCAGGGTGTCGAGGACGATGCCGATGGACTTCGCGATCTGCCACGAGGTGAGCGAGGCCGTCGCCGGGTAGATCGGGATCGGCTGGCGCGACCACCGGATCGCTTCGTCGGAACCGGGGTCGGCGGTGGCCCGTGGGTCGTCCGGGTCGAACAGCTCGTAGTCCGGGTGGGCGAGCTGCCGGGCACCGCGGTAGTCGCTGACCTTGCCGGAGAAGATGCCGCGGGCGCCGGGCACGAGGTCCTTCGTGCGCCATCCCTGGTTGAAGAACGTCAGGGTGAGCAGCCCCTTGCCGTCACCGATCTTCGCTTCGAGGATGGAGCCACGACGCGCGCGCATCGTGCGTTCGCGGACGTCGACCACCTCGGCCACGATGGTGACCGGTTCGCCGATCGCGAGCGAGTCGAGGGCCGTCAGCGCACCACGCTCGGCGTACCGACGCGGCGCGTGCTCGAGGAACTCCCCCACCGTGCGGTAGCCGAAGGCCTTCTCGATCGCGGTCGCCGTCCGACCGCCGAGGACGTTCGCGAGCCGCGCGTCGAGCGGCGCCGGACCGAGGTCGGGCGCGGCCGGCGCAGCGGGGGTTCCGGAGGTGACCACGGTCCAACGGTACCGGGCACGACCGACCCCACCCGCGCCTCCCGAACGGGCCTGTGGAGAACGCCGGAACGGACCCGCCGGGCCGATACGGTGGCTGCATGACCCGCATCATCGCCGGCGCCGCCGGCTCCCTGACGCTCCGCGTGCCGAAGTCCGGCACCCGGCCGACGAGCGACCGCGTGCGTGAGGCGCTGTTCTCGTCGCTCGAGGCGCGGGGACTGGTCGAGGACACGTCGGTGGCCGACCTGTACGCGGGCACGGGCGCGCTCGGGCTCGAAGCGGCGTCGCGCGGGGCCGTCGAGGTGGTCCTGGTGGACCGGGCGTCCGCAGCGGCGCAGGCGTGCCGGGCGAACGCGAAGGCGGTGCAGCAGCGGATCCCCGGTGTCCGGATCGACGTGCAGCCGCAGCCCGTGCTCGGGTACCTGCGCGGAACCGTCCGCACCTTCGACCTGGTGTTCATCGACCCGCCCTACGACGTCACGGAGCACGAGCTCGCCGAGGTGCTCGAGGCGCTGGCGCCGAAGCTGACTCCCGACGCCGTCGTCGTGGTCGAGCGGAGCAAGCGCTCCCCCGAACCCACCTGGCCGACGGGGCTCGCGCCGTTCAGCAAGCGCAGCTACGGCGAGACCGTCGCGTGGGAGGCCGTCGCCGCCGACTGAGGCGCGGTGCGCCTGTGCACGCGCTCTGCGACAGTGCACGTGTCGAACGACGCGTGTCCTGTCGCAACACGGTCCTGCACCGACCGGATCGGGTCAGCCGGGTCAGCCGGCGGCGCCGTCCCAGTCGGCGTAGGGGTCCCAGCCGGTCGTCGGCACCGGGGAACCGGCGCGCAACAGGTCTGCGTCGCCACGCTCCCGCACGACGCCGATGCGGCGGAAGCCCCCGGGCAGGACGACGTCGGCGGGGAACGTGGCGAGGAGTCCGTGGTCCTCGCCGCCGTGCAGCGCGGCGTCGTCGAGTTCGGCCTCGGCGTCGATCTCCAGCGTGACGCGGCTCGCGCGCGCCAGCCGGCCGGCATCGATCGCCAGGCCGTCCGACAGGTCGAGCATCGCGGTGGCCCCCGTCTGCGCGGCGAGCGGGCCGTCGGCGATCGGCGGTACCGGGCGACGCTGCCGTCCGACGTCGGGGTCCGTGTCGGCGCCGCTCGTCACGGTCGCTGCGCGGTCCGGTTCGCCCCGGTCGTCCACGCCGTCGCGGAACAGCCGGGACAGCCCACGTGCGGCACGACCCGTCTCGCCGGACACCGCGAGCACGTCACCGACCCCGGCGCCCGACCGCAGCACGGGTGCGAGGCCGCGCAGGTCCCCGAAGGCGGTGACGGTGACCGTGAACGTGGCCGAGGTGGAGAGGTCCCCACCGACCACCCCGCACCCCGGCGCGAGCGCGTCGACGGCGAGCCGGAAGCCGTCGGCGATGCCCTCGAGGACCGCGACGGGGGTGTCCTGCGGCGCTGCCAGGGCGATCACGAGGCCACTCGGCACCGCACCCATCGCCGCGACGTCGGAGAGGTTCGTGGCGGCGGCCTTCCACCCGACGTCCGTCGGCGACGACCATGCCCACCGGAAGTCCGGACCGTGGACCATCATGTCGGTCGTGACGACGAACCGACCGTCGGGTGCTGCCACCACCGCGCAGTCGTCACCGGGGCCGAGGATCGGCGTCCCGGTCGGCAGGCGGCTCGTGATCCGGTCGAGGACGACGAGTTCGCCGAGCTCCCCCACCGTCGGTCCGTTCCAGGCGTCGTCCGTCGCGTCCACACGAGAACGGTAGCCTGGACGGCGATGGACACCGCGCGCCGCACCCCTCGGACCCTCGCGATCGTCGGGGTCGTGATCACCCTCGCCGCCGGGCTGACCGGGTGCACGAACGCCGTCTCGATGACCGCAGCGCCGTCGGCCGACGCCGCAGCGTGTGCCGCCGTGCAGGTCCGACTGCCCGCGACCGTGGGCTCCAAGTTCGACCTGCGGAACACGAACGCACAGGCCACGGCGGCCTGGGGCGACCCCGAGGTGGCGATCTACCACTGCGGCGTCGCCGTGCCCACCGTGTCCGACCTGCCGTGCTTCTCGCAGGGCGGCGTCGACTGGATCCGCGACGACCGCGGCGACCAGGTCGTCTTCACCACGTTCGGACGGTCGCCGGCCGTGCAGGTCGTCGTCGACTCGACGAAGACCACGTCGGTCGTGCAGGAGCTGTCCGACGCCGTGTCGTCGCTGCCGAAGGACGGACACGAGTGCCTCGACCCGGCGGACGTGCAGGGCTGACCGACCTGGTCAGCGGACGGCGGCGCGACCCAGTTCGATGAGCTCGGTGACCAGCTCGCCGTAGGACACACCCGACGCCGCCCAGCAGCGCGGGTACATCGACAGCGGCGTGAAGCCCGGCATCGTGTTGACCTCGTTCACGACGAAGCCGTCGTCGGTCAGGAAGCAGTCGACACGGGCCAGGCCCGAACCGCCGATGGCCTCGAACGCGCGCGCGCCGATCGAGCGGATCTCGTCGGTCTGCGCCTCGGTCAGCGGGGCCGGGCAGAGCAGCGACTCGTCGCCGCCCAGGTACTTCGAGGCGAAGTCGTAGAAGCCGTCCTCGGCCACCACGATCTCGCCGGGCAGGCTCGTCCGCGGCGCACCGTCGCGCCCCTCGAGCACGGCCACCTCGACCTCGCGGCCGATCACCCGCGGCTCGATGATGACCTTGGAGTCGTGCTCGAACGCCAGGTCCATGGCGGCACCCAGCTGCGAGGGGTCGTCGACGCGTGAGACGCCCATGCTCGATCCCGCTCGGGCCGGCTTGACGAACAGCGGCCAGCCGTGTGCGGCGACCGTTTCGGCGACGTCGACCGGGTCGGCCGCCCACTGCCGGCGGAGCACTGTTGTCCACGGGGCGACCCGCAGCCCGGCGTGCTCGAGCACGGCCTTGGCGACGTGCTTGTCCATGGCCAGGGCGCTCGCGAGCACGCCGTCGCCGACGTAGGGCAGCCCGGCGATCTCGAGCAGGCCCTGGATCGTGCCGTCCTCTCCGAAGGGGCCGTGCAGGATCGGGAACACCACGTCGACCGGGATCGCGGTGACGGTGCCGTCGGGGTGCGACACGACGAGTTCGTTCGTGGCCGGGGACGTCGGGAACGCGATCCGCGTGCCGTTGTCGGGCACGGTCGGCAGCGCGCCGTCGCGGATCGTCCACTGCGCCGGGTCGTCGGACTGCAGCGTGAAGGCACCGTCCTGGGTGATCCCGATCGGCACCAGGTCGTACTCGGACCGGTCGACGACGTCCATGATGCCGCCGGCGGTCACGCAGCTGATCTCGTGCTCGCTCGATCGACCGCCGAAGAGCACGGCGACGGTGGTCCTGGGCATGGGGGTTCCCTCGGGGATCGTGGGCACGGGAGTCCCTTCGTGACTCGGTGCGGGACCGGTCACTCGCCCTGCGGCTCGTCGGTCTCGGTGAGGTGCGGCGCGATGTTGCGCGGATCGAGCCTACCGGCGAGGACCTCGCCGACCTGGCTGACGATGGGCATGTCGACACCGTTCGCCGCGGCCAGCTCGAGGATCGGGGCGACCGAGGCCAGCCCCTCCGCCGTCTGGTTCATCTGGCGGACGACCTCGTCGAACCGGTAGCCCTGACCGAGCAGCCGCCCGGCGGTGTTGTTCCGCGACAGCGGCGACTGGCACGTGGCGATGAGGTCGCCGAGGCCCGCGAGCCCGGACAGCGTGGACGACTGCGCACCGAGCGACACCGCGAAGTCGGTCATCTCGGCCAGGCCGCGGGTGATGATCGAGGCCTTGGTGTTCTCGCCGTAGCCGACCCCGTCGACGATGCCGATCGCGACGGCGATGAGGTTCTTCAGCACGCCGCCGAACTCGGTGCCGATGACGTCGGTGTTGATGAACGACCGGAAGTACGGGTTCGTCGCGACGGCGGCGACGTCGGTGGCGGTCTCCAGCGAGGACGACGACACCACGGCGGCGGTCGGCTGCCGGCGGGCGATCTCGAGCGCCAGGTTCGGGCCGCTGGCCACGGCGATGCGGTCCTGGTCGATGCCGAGGCCCTGCAGCAGGACCTCGCTCATCCGCAGCCCCGTGCTCTTCTCGACGCCCTTCATCAGGCTGACGACCGGCACGTCGGCGGGCAGCAGCTCGCGGATCGCGGCGAGGTTGGAGCGCAGGGTCTGCGAGGGCACCGAGACGTACACCTGCGAGGCACCGTCGAGCACGCGCTCGAGGGACGTCGAGGCGGTCAGCGTGCGCGGCAGGTTGATGCCGGGCAGGTAGTCCGAGTTGCGCTTGGTCTCGGTGATCTCGCGGGCGACCTCGGGGCGCCGGGCCCACACCACGGTGGACGCACCGCCCTCGGCCAGCACCTTCGCGAACGTGGTGCCCCAGCTGCCGGCACCGATGACGGCCACCCGGGGCTTGTCGGTCGACTGCATGACCACCCGGATCGCAGCGGTGTCGAAGGCCCCGGGAGCCGCCGCAGCGGGGTCGGGTCGGTCGTCGTGGGGGCGGAGGTCACTCAAACCGGCCGGTCTCCTTCTGGTTGTTCGCCGCCGGGTCCCAGCGGGTCGCGGGTGCCCGTTCACCACGGAGCACCTCGAGCAGCGCGGTGATCTCGCGCATGACGAGTTCGGTGGCCTCGCCGAGCATCTGCTGGTCGATCGGCCGACCGCGGTACGCCGACAGGTCGACCGGGTCGCCGATGATCACGTCGACGCGCGACGGCGGGAACAGCCGGAGCTTCTTGCCGTACCGCGCCATGATGTTCTGCGTGCCCCAGTGGGCCATCGGGATGATCGGGACGTCGTTCTCGAGCGCGATCCGGACCGCGCCCGTCTTGCCGCGCATCGGCCACAGGTCCGGGTCGCGCGTGAGCGTGCCCTCGGGGTAGACGATGATCGCCCCGCCCTGCTCGACGAGCGACCGGCCGCCGCCGAGCGGGTCGCTCAGACGCGTCCGGCCGGAGCGTTCGACCGGGATCTGCCCCATGCCGGACATGAGCTTGCCGACCACGGGGACCGTGAACAGCGACGCCTTCGCCAGGAACCGCGGCGCCCGCTTCGAGATGTACACGGCGGTGCCCACGACCAGCGGGTCGATGTTCGTGAAGTGGTTCGGCGCGAGCACGAACGCGCCCTCCGCCGGCAGGCGGTTCGGGCCGTGCCAGTGGTAGCGCGCCGAGAACCGGAACGTCGGGATGACGATGGAGGCGACGATGCGGAACGCGGTGTTCAGCTCGCCGCGGCGCCATCGGCGCCCACGCACGGGGATGCCGGTCGCGACCTGCGCGTCGGAGCCGCCACGGGCCTCCAGACCGTCACCCTTTCCTTCAGCCCGCACGGTGCCTACCCAGCGAAGTCGAAGTCGGCGCCGAGCTTGCGCAGCTTCGGGATGAAGTGCTCGTAGCCGCGGCTGATGATGCCGACGTTGGTGATGTGCGACTCACCCTCGGCGGTCAGCGCCGCGATGAGGTGGCTGAAGCCACCGCGCAGGTCGGGGACGCGGACGTTCGCGGCGTGCAGCTTCGTGGGCCCGGTGACGACGGCGGCCTGCTCGAACGGGCGGCGGGCGACACGGCGGTCGTGGCCGGGGAGCCCCTCCTTGTGCACGACGATGTCGGCACCCATCTCGTTCAGGGCGTCGGTGAAGCCGAAGCGGTTCTCGTAGACGGTCTCGTGCACGATGCTCTGGCCGTCGGCCTGCGTCAGCGCGACGACGAGCGGCTGCTGCCAGTCCGTCATGAAGCCGGGGTGCACGTCGGTCTCGATGACCACGGGCTTCAGGGTGTCCAGCTCGCGGTAGAACCGGATCCCGTCCTCCTGGATGTCGAACCCGCCGCCGACCTTGCGGAAGACGTTGAGGAACGTCATGAGCTCCTGCTGGTTCGCACCCTCGACGAAGATGTCGCCGTTGGTGGCGAGCGCTGCGGAGGCCCAGCTCGCGGCCTCGTTGCGGTCGTTGATCGCACGGTGCGTGTAGCCGCGGAGCGACTCGACACCCTCGATGAAGATGACGCGGTTCGGCTCGACCGAGACGATGGCGCCCATCTTCTGCAGGATCGCGATGAGGTCCATGATCTCGGGCTCGATCGCGGCGTTCCGCAGCTCCGTGACGCCCTTGGCGAGGGTCGCCGAGAGCAGGACCTGCTCGGTGGCGCCGACGCTCGGGTACGGCAGCTCGATGGAGGCGCCGGTCAGGCCGTCCGGGGCCGTCAGGTGGATGCCGTTGACCTGCTTGTCGACGACCGCGCCCATGGCGCGGAGCGCGTCGAGGTGGAAGTCGATCGGGCGGTCGCCGATGCGGCAGCCGCCGAGGTCGGGGATGAACGCCTCGCCGAGCTTGTGCAGCAGCGGGCCGCAGAACAGGATCGGGATGCGGCTCGAGCCGGCGTGGGCGTCGATCTCGGCGAAGTGCGCCGACTCGACGCGCGACGGGTCGAGGATGAGCTCGCCTCGTGCCGGATCGGTGATGCGCACGCCGTGCACCTCGAGCAGCCCGCGGACCACCTTGACGTCGGAGATGTCCGGCACGTCACGGAGGATCGACGGGGTGTCACCGAGCAGCGACGCCACCATGGCCTTGGTCGCGAGGTTCTTCGCCCCACGGACCTCGATGCGCCCCACGAGGGGCTTGCCCCCGCGGATGACGATCTCGTCCGACGTGAGGCCCACGCGCGCCCCTGCGGCCGCTGCGTCCTGTACGAGAGAGTTCACTACTTCACCGGCAATGTCTTCGGCCGCCAACTGGAGCGGCGGGATTCGAACTCCGTGATCGAGGTCTCGTCACGGAGGGTGAGCCCGATGTCGTCGAGCCCTTCCATCAACCGCCAACGAGTGTAAGCGTCGATCTCGAAGGGGACGTCCACATCCCCCAGCGACACGCGCTGCGTCACGAGGTCGACCGTCGCCTCGACGCCCGGGTTCGCCTCGATGACGGCCCACAGCCGCTCGACTTCCGGTTCGGTCACGATCGCGGTGACCAGGCCCTGCTTGCCGGCGTTGCCCCGGAAGATGTCCGCGAACCGGGGCGAGATCACGACCGAGAAGCCGAAGTCACGGAGCGCCCAGACGGCGTGCTCGCGGGACGACCCCGTGCCGAAGTCGGGGCCGGCGATCAGGACGCGGGCGCCCTGGTAGCGCTCCTGGTTCAGGACGAAGTCGGGGTCCTGGCGCCACCCGGAGAACAGGGCGTCCTCGAAGCCGGTCTTCGTGACGCGCTTCAGGTAGACCGCGGGGATGATCTGGTCGGTGTCGACGTTGGACCGCTTGAGCGGGGCCGCGATGCCGGTGACGGTGGTGATCTTGTCCATCAGAAGGTCCCCTCGGTGGCGGTGGCGGACGTCGCCGCCGCGATCTCGTCGTCGGTCTCCAGGTCCCACGGGCTGGACAGCGTGCCGCGCACCGCGGTGGCCGCGGCGACGAGCGGCGACACCAGGTGCGTACGGCCGCCCTTGCCCTGGCGCCCCTCGAAGTTGCGGTTCGAGGTGCTCGCGCAGCGCTCCCCCGGTGCCAGCTGGTCCGGGTTCATGCCGAGGCACATCGAGCAGCCGGCGAACCGCCACTCGGCGCCGAACTCGGTGAACACCTTGTCGAGCCCCTCGGCCTCGGCCTCGAGCCGGACGCGGGCGGAGCCGGGCACGACCATCACCCGGACGCCGTCGGCCTTGGTGCGGCCCTTGATGATCGACGCGAAGGCCCGCAGGTCCTCGATGCGCGAGTTCGTGCAGGACCCCATGAACACCGCGTCGACGGCGATGTCCTTCATCGGGGTGCCGGCGGTGATGTCCATGTACTCCAGGGCTCGGCGTGCTGCGGCCTGGTCGTTGGGGTCGCTGTAGCTCGACGGGTCCGGCACGTTCTCGGACAGCGAGACGCCCTGGCCGGGGTTCGTGCCCCAGGTGACGAAGGGCTCGAGGTCGTCGGCGTCGATGAACACCTCGGCGTCGAACACGGCGTCGTCGTCCGTGGCGAGGGTCTCCCAGTAGGCGACGGCGTCGTCCCAGTCCGCACCGGTCGGGGCGTGGTCGCGGCCCTGCACGTAGTCGTAGGTCGTCTGGTCGGGGGCGACCATGCCGGCGCGGGCACCGGCCTCGATCGACATGTTGCAGATCGTCATGCGCCCCTCCATCGAGAGCGCGCGGATCGCGGAGCCGCGGTACTCGAGCACGTAGCCCTGGCCGCCGCCGGTGCCGATCTTCGCGATGACGGCCAGGATGATGTCCTTCGCCGTCACCCCGGGGCGCAGCGTGCCCTCGACCGTGATCGCCATCGTCTTGAACGGCTTGAGCGGCAGGGTCTGCGTGGCGAGGACGTGCTCGACCTCGGACGTGCCGATGCCGAAGGCCATCGCGCCGAAGGCCCCGTGGGTGCTGGTGTGCGAGTCGCCGCAGACCACGGTGATGCCGGGCATGGTGAGGCCGAGCTGCGGGCCGACCACGTGGACGATGCCCTGCTCCTTGTCACCCAGGGAGTGCAGGCGGACGCCGAACTCCTCGCAGTTGCGACGGAGGGTCTCGATCTGGATCCGGCTCGTCGGGTCCGCGATGGGGCGGTCGATGGCGAGCGTCGGGGTGTTGTGGTCCTCGGTCGCGATCGTCAGGTCGAGGCGACGGACCGGCCGACCGGCCTGCCGCAGGCCGTCGAACGCCTGCGGACTCGTCACCTCGTGCACGAGGTGGAGGTCGATGTAGAGGAGGTCGGGGTTGCCGTCCTCACCCTTGACCACGACGTGGTCGTCCCACACCTTCTCGGCGAGCGTCTTTCCCATGAGCCCGGCCCTCCTCGTCCTCGTCGTTGCGCCGCGACCGCGGCACGATCAGGCGACTCTACCATTGGTATACCAACGCGCGGCACCCCGCCCGTCGCGGGTCCGTCACCCCGCCGTCGCACGCCCGTCACCCCGTGACGGCGCGGCCTGGAGGCCCGGGGCGACTCCCCGACACCTGTCGCGGTGGGAAGATGGGGACGACATGACGACACCTGCGCACTCGACCCGGACCATCAACCTCGAGGGCGCGGCCCGCGCCGCGATCGCCGGTGGCGCACCGCTCGCGCTGCTCATCGCCCTCGGGATGCCGGGGTACGCCGCCTTCGCCATGTTCGCCGGGTTCACCGCCATCTTCGGTGCGACCGAGCCCTACCGGCAGCGTGCCGTCACCACCGGGGTCGCCGGGGCGCTGCAGACGCTCTGCATGTTCGCCGGCATCGGGGTCGGGCTCGTCGGGTCGCCGCTCTGGCTGCAGGCCGTGGGTCTCGTCGTCGCCCTGGTGGTCGCGGTCTGCACCCTCTCCGTGCTCCGGGCGATCCCCGCTCAGCCGATCTTCCCGGTGTTCGCGTTCGTCGTGTCCGCACTCGTCCCGATGCGTCCGGCGGACGTCCCGCTCGTCGCGACGATCATCGTGTGCTCGGTGGTCTGGGCGTGGCTCGTCGCGATGTCCGGTTCGGTGCTCCGCCGGGTGTTCCACCCGCACGCCCCGCACCGGTTCCGCCCGCTGGCCGACCGCAAGCACCGGTCGCTCGCGGTCCTGCGCACGCCGGCGCTGTGGGAGACCGTCGGGCTCAACGTCGTCGGGTCCCTCGTCGCCGGTGCGGTCGCGGAGTCGATCCCCGGACTCGGCCACCCGTACTGGGCCGTCATCGCGGTGGTGTCGACGCTGCCGGCGATCCGGCAGCGGCACACCGTCGTCCGCGCCGGGCAGCGTGTGGTCGGCACGATCGGGGGCACCGTGGTCGCGGTCGGCGTCCTGCTGCTCGAACCGGCGGCGTGGTGGATCGTCGTGCTGGCCGTCGTCGGGCAGTTCTTCGCCGAGATCTTCGTCGCCCGGAACTACGCCGTGTGCCTGCTGTTCCTCACCCCGCTTGCGTTGGCGGTCTCGTGGCTGAGCCTGCCCGAGGCGCCCCAGCTGCTCGCGCTCGACCGGATCGCGCAGACCGTGCTCGGTGCCGTGGTCAGCGTGGGGCTGCTGCTCGTCGGGCGCGCGATCGAGCGCCGGCGCGGCCGTGCCCTCGGTGCGACCAGCGCCATCCGGACCGTCTGACGCACCCGGTCGTTCCGGGCGTTCCTGGTCATTCCTTCCGACCAGGGATGCCCGATTCCGCCTGCCATCGCGCGTGACAGGGGAAGGAACGGGCGCGGACGACGGACGGGAGGCCCGTGGCGGGGCCGCCACGGGCCTCCCGTCCGTCCGTGGTCACGACCAGCGCGCTCTGCGAAAGCGACAGATCGCTGCGGAACAACCGCTGAAGTCTGTCGCCCTCGCGGACGGGACCGCACCGGGTGCCGCGGGTCTGTCGCTTTCGCGAGCACCGGACGCCCCACCAGCGCGTCAGTCGCGCGGCTGGATGTTCCAGGCGTCGATGACGGGGCGGCCGTGCTCGTAGCCCAGGACGCTGACCGAAGCGGTGCCGAGCTTCAGCACGGCACCGTCCTGCGGTGCGAGCCGGATCCACGCGGCGCCGAGCGCCCGCAGCACGTGGCCGTGCGCGATGAACACGGCGTCGTGGCCCTCGGCGAGCACCGGACGGGCACGGTTCAGGATGCGCTCGACGCGGACCCGGACCTCGGCGGCGTTCTCACCGGGGGTGTCGCCGGCGGGGACGCCGTCGGTCCACAGGTCCCACGGTCCGTGGCGCAGCACCTTGATCTGCGGGGTGGTGAGGCCCTCGTACGCGCCGTAGTCCCACTCGTACAGGTCCTCGTCGAGCTCCGGCTCGACGCCGATCAGGTGTGCGGTGTCGCGGGCGCGCTGCAGCGGGCTCGACAGCGCCAGCGCGAACGACCGGTCCCCGAGGTACCGGCCTGCGCGCTTCGCCTGCTCGACGCCGTTGTCGGTGAGCGGGATGTCGGTGCGGCCGGTGTGTTGCCCGCTCTTCGACCACTCCGTCTCTCCGTGACGGACGAGGACGAGTTCGCCGGGGCGTTCCGAGGTCATGAGTTCCTTCCGATCCAGAGGCCGAGCGCAGCTGCGCCGACCGAGACGACGAGCATCCCGAGGCCGTTCAGGACGGCGAGCCGGGTCTTGCCGGATCGGAGGAGCTGTACGGTCTCGACGCTCGCCGTCGAGAACGTCGTGTACCCACCCATCATGCCCGTCCCGAGCACCGCGACCGTCGAGGCGGGGATGGTGCCGGCCTGTCCGAGGCCCGTCAGCACGCCGAGCAGGAGCGACCCGGACACGTTGATGAGCAGCGTGCCGACCGGGAACCCGACGAACCGCGAACGGGCCACGCGGCCCTTGACGAGCCCGTCGAGCACGAAGCGCAGCGCGGCGCCTGCTCCCCCGCCGACCGCGACGAGGAGCAGTTCGACGGGGCTCATCGGGCGTCCTGCAGCGGTTCCGGGCGGGTGCGGGGCCGGGTGGCCGCGGCGACCCAGAGACCGAGGACGACCGCGGCGAGTCCGAGCACGACCGACAGCAGGGCGTACCCGCTGCCGGCCGTCCACCGGCCGAGGTCGAGCAGCTGCGCGGTGTCGTCCGCGAGCGTGCTGTAGGTCGTGAAGCCGCCCAGGACGCCGGTGCCGACGAACAGCCGGGCCGCGCGACGACGACCGACGTCGGCGCCGCGGCGTGCGAGCGCGTCGAGCAGGAACCCGAGGCAGAACGCCCCGACGACGTTGATCGCCAGGATGGTCCAGCTGATGCCGTCGTGTGCGGGGAACGCCGCAGCGAGCAGTGCGCGGACGGTGGTCCCGATCGCGCCGCCGAAGGCGACCAGGGTGATGAAGCCCCATCGCAGGTGTGGTGGGCGCTCATCGGTCATCGGTACTCCTATCGCCGAGCACGCCGGATCGTCTCCGCGTGCGGTGTTCGGGATAGGGACCGTTGGCGGCTGGTGCGCGGTTGGGTCCGGCAGGCCCCACTGCCGGGTCTGGCGACGTCGACAGCGTACCGCCCCACCCGCGGCGCCCGCGATCGCCCGCACCTGGACGGTCTGTGGATGCGCACATGTGCCGAGCCGGGTCGACACCGCCTGTCGGAGGGGACGACGAAACCCCCGCAGAGCAGGAGCTCGGCGGGGGTTTCGTGTGCTGGTGACCCCAGCGGGATTCGAACCCGCGTTACCGCCGTGAGAGGGCAGCGTACTAGGCCGCTATACGATGGGGCCGCGGCTGTTGTCGGACTCGGAGCATGTCACCTGTGGTGACCCCAGCGGGATTCGAACCCGCGTTACCGCCGTGAGAGGGCAGCGTACTAGGCCGCTATACGATGGGGCCGTTCCGACAACTCGACAAGTATTGCACAAGCCCTGCATCCGTACCAAAACGGGGCGTGTCGCCCGGGTGCGCCGTCGTGCTGCGCCCGGCATACGGCGCTCGCTGCGCGTGCAGATTCCGACGGAACACCGGTCGAACGACGCGCGTTCTGTCGCAACCTGCACACGCATCCGTTGCGTGCGCATCGAGCGACGAAACACCCGTCGAACGACGCGCAGTCTGTCGCAACATGCGCACGCATCGGTCGCGCGGCCGTGGACGCGCCCGCCCCTCGGAAGGGAGGCGCGGGGCGGGCCCGCCACGGGCCTCCCGTCCGCCCGCGCGGTCAGATCGTGAGCGACTCCCCCGGCCGCAGCACGACGAGCGACCCCGCGGGTTCGACGGCCTCGCGCAGCCGCCCCGTGTGCATGTCGTAGCCGATGTCGGAGAGCGTGGCCTCGTGGATCGGGTACGCGCGGGACGGCGCGATCGCGGCGACGGCGTCCATCATCTCGCCGACCTTGAGCCACGGTGCCCCGACGGGCGCTGCGAGGACCTCGACGGGGACGCCCGGGTCCGTGTACGAGTCCCCCGGGTGGAACAGCCGGCCGTTCACGAGCACGCCGGTGTTGTCGACGATCGGCACCGAGGAGTGGATGAGCTGGTGTCGGGTGCCGTGGAAGGAGAGCTCGAACGGGCCGACGGTGCGGTGGTCGCCGTCGGTCACGACCTCGACCGCGATGCCGGAGTCGGCGAGCGCCGCGCGGACGCCTTCGGGGCCGAACACCACGGTATCGGGGTCGGCGGCGAGGATCCGGTGCAGCTGTTCGGGCGTGACGTGGTCCGGGTGCTCGTGGGTCACGACGACGGCGACGACACCCGTGACGTCGACCGGGCGGGTGAAGTTGCCCGGGTCGAGCACCAGGCGGGTGTTGCCCTCGGTGATGATCTGGCAGGCGTGTTCGAGTTTCGTGACCTCCATGCGGGCGAGGCTACGCCGAGCCGAGCCGAGCCGAGCGAGGGAGGGCCGCTGGGGCTGCGTCGGCTCGGAACGACATCGCCGTTGTCGTACGACATCGGGAACGTCGTTCCGAGTCGATCACGCCCACGCCCACGCCCACGCCCACGCCGCCCACGCCCACGCCACCCACGCGCCGCCGACCTCACCCCGGCGGCGGCCCCGTCGACGCTCGGGCGACCAGGTGCGCCGGTGCCGCCGCGATCGGGCCGGCCACACCGCCGTCGACCTCGGCGAGCACCGCCCGCGCCGCGGTCCGCCCCTGGGCGACCGGGTCCTGCGCGACGGTGGTGAGTCCGACGGCGGCACCGAACTCGTGGCCGTCGATCCCCATCACGGACACGGCTTCGGGTACTGCGAGGCCGGCTCGGTGGGCGGCCAGCAGGACGCCGAGGGCCATCTCGTCCGAGGCGCAGAGCACCGCCGTCGGTCGCGCGGTCGCCGGCTCGGCGAACAGCACGGCCCCGGCGGCGGTCCCACCGGCGAACGAGAACCGGCCGTCCAGGGACCACCGTTCCGGCACCGCGGACCCCGCCGACCGCATCGCGTCGAGGAACCCGTCCCGACGCAGGTGCGGCACGGCGACGTTCAGGCCGGCCTCGTCCTGGCCGCCCACGTAGGCGATCCGCCGGTGCCCGAGTCCGTGCAGGTGCTCGACGGCGATCCGGGTGACCTCGCGGTCGTCGACGCCCACGTTCCGCAGGCCCGGTGCGGGGCCGCCGATGACGACCATCGGGTGTCGGCTGAGTTCGAGTTCGGCCCGTTCGGTGGCGTCGAGCACCAGGGAGAGCAGCACGAGGCCGTCGACGCGGTGCCGCAGCATCGAGCGCCGGAACGCCCGGTCACGGTCGCCGCCCGGGCCGCCGAGGTTGTAGAGGACCAGGTCGTACCCGGCCTGGCGGAGCTCCGCGTCGACACCGCCGAGCGCCTTCACGGAGAACCAGCGGTCGATGACGGGCACGACCACCCCGACGGCGCGCTGACGCCCGGTGGCGAGGCCGGCCGCCGCCGAACTCGGGACGTACCCGAGCTCGTCGGCGACTCGCTGCACCTGCTCGATCGTGGTGTCGGCCACGTTCGACATGCCGCGGAGTGCCCGCGACACCGTCGACTTCGACAGCCCCGTGACGGTCGCGATCTCCTGGATCCCCATCGGTGCGACCCGGGAGGCCCGTCAGCCGTCCGTCCCGTGCGTCACGTCCGCCGGTCGGTCGGCCGCAGTGCCGGGGGTGGCGTGCGCGACGGCCGCTGCGGCCCGGCGGGCGCCGTGCGGCGCTCGACGACCGGCTGGTGCGAGCTCGTCCCACCCGCTGTGCCGGTGCACCCGCCCGTCCGCGGAGGGTCGTGGCCGGCGCCGGTGGTCGTCGCCGCGCGCGGTGCGGAACCCAGCGATGGCGGGAGTGGCACCGACACCGTCGACCTCGGCGTGCCGGCGGAGCACCCGCACCCGCCAGCGGTCGAGGGCGACGACACCGAGCACGCACACCAGCAGGGTGAGCGCCCAGCCGAGTGCCGGTCGCCCGGTGAGCTCGCAGAACACCGTGACGCCGAGGAACAGCATGCCGAACATGCCGACGAAGCCGATCGATTCCTCGATGTGGGCGGTGGGACGGGTGGGTCCGCGCTGGGCCATGGCCGTCAGCCCTTCACGCCGCCGGCGGTGAGCCCCGCCACGATGCGCCGCTGGAAGATCAACACGAGGACCACGAGCGGTATCGTGACGATCGTGCCGGCGGCCATCACCGCCGTGTAGGGCTCCTGGTGCGGCTGCGACCCGGCGAACGAGGCGATCGCCACGGTCACCGGCTGTGTCGCGTCGCTCGAGAGCTGCGACGAGATGAGGTACTCGTTCCAGCTCGAGATGAACGCCAGGATCGCCGTGGTGAACACCGCGGGCGCCGCGAGCGGCAGGATGATCCGCCGGAACGCCTGCACCCGGGTGCACCCGTCGATGCGGGCGGCCTCTTCGAGGTCCCACGGCATCTCGCGGAAGAACGACGCGAGCGTGTACACGGTCAGGGGCAGCACGAACGAGATGCTCGGCAGGATGAGTGCCTGGTACGACCCCATCCAGCCGATGTCGGTGAACAGCTGGAACAGCGGCGAGATGAGGGCGACACCGGGGAACATCGACGCGGCCAGGATCGCACCGGCGATGAACGACTTGCCGCGGAACTCGAGCCGGGCCAGCGCGTACGCCGCCGTGGTGCCGACGAGCAGGGCGATGACGGTCACGGCGACGCCGATGAACACGCTGTTCAGGAGGGCTCGGCCGAGGTGGTTGCCCAGTGCCGTCGAGAACGCGGTCGCGTAGTTGTCGAGGGTCACGTGGGTGAACCACGGGGTGGCGTCGAACGTGTACCCGACCTCGCGGAAGCTCGTGACCACCATCCAGTAGAACGGCAGGAGGCACCAGACGGCGATGACGACGGCCTGCACGGCGGTCCGGAGCTTCGGGCCCGTCCGGCGTCGGACCCGCACGTCGGGACGGTCCGTCGCCCGGTCGCGGGTCGCGGCGGTGCGCCGGGGACGATCTGCTGCGAGGGTCACTTGAGTTCACCCTTCTGCTGGGCTGCCTGCGTCTGCACGACGTTCGCGCCGAGGAACCGGACGAAGACGAACGCGACGATGAAGACGATGAGGAACGTGATGGTGGACAGGGCGGATGCGGCGTTGAACCCCTGCCGGATCTGGTCGACGACCAGCACGGACAGCGACACGGTCGCGTTCCCGGAACCACCACCACCGCCGGTCATGATCGCGATGAGGTCGTAGATGCGCAGGGCATCGAGGACGCGGAACAGGATGGCGACCATCAGGGCCGGCCGGACGAGCGGCAGCGTGATGAGGAAGAAGCGTTGGAGCGTCGAAGCGCCGTCCATCTTCCCCGCCTCGTAGACGTCCTCGGGGATGAGCTGCAGGCCCGCGAGGATCAGCAGCGCCATGAACGGCGTCGTCTTCCAGGTGTCGGCGATGACGATCGCGAACCGAGACGCCCACTCGTCGGAGAACCAGAGGACCTGGTGCCCGATCACGTGGTTGAGCACGCCGTTCGCGTCGAAGATGAAGTACCAGAGCTTCGCGGTGACGGCGGTCGGGATCGCCCACGGCACCAGGATGGCGGCGCGGACGAGGGCGCGGCCCCTGAAGTTGCGGTTCATGATGATCGCCATCCACAGACCGATGACGGTCTCGAGGACCACGGTCACGATCGTGAAGAAGAACGTGTTCCCGAAGGCGACCCAGAACTGGGAGCCGAGGTTGCCTGGTGGGCACGCGACGTCCCCGCACCGCTGGCCGAGCCAGTGCACGTAGTTCGTGACTCCGGCGAAGCCGCCCTCGACGAACAGACCGGTCGCCTTGTCGAGGCCCTGGTCGAGCTGGAACGACTGGATGACCGCGCTGACCACGGGGTACCCGATGACGACCGCCAGGAGCACGATCGTCGGGCCGATGAGGTACACGGCCCACCGGCCGTGCTCGGCGTTGAGCCCGCCCTTGCGCCGCTGGGGCTTCGGTTCCGTGCCCGTCGGGTTCGGGACGGCTGCGGGGATCTCGGTTGCTGCTGACACGTGTCGGCCTCCTTGCCGGGGGTGTCGGAACGCAAGTGGGGACGGAGGGAGGCCCGTGGCGGACCCGCCACGGGCCTCCTGTCCGGAAGGTGCGGCGGAAGCCGCGGTGCGGCCGCTAGCTCCCGCTGTCGGTCGCGGCCTTGAGGGCGTCCTGCATGTCCTTCATGGCTTCGTCGACCGACTTCGACCCCTTGAGCGCCGCGTAGGTGTTGTCCTGGATCGCCTTCGTGACGGCCGGGTAGAACGGCGTGACCGGGCGCGGCTCCGCCGACTCGATCGACTTGAGCAGCGTCGGCAGGTAGGGCAGCTGCTTCGTCAGCTCGGGGTCCGTGTAGAGGTCACCGACGACCGGTGCGAGCGAGCCCTGGGTCGCGAAGAACTTCTGCGTCTCGTCCGAGGTCAGGAACTCGAGGAAGTCGTGCGCCGTCGCCTTGTGCTTCGAGTACACGCTGATGGCCGCGTTGTGCCCACCGAGCGTCGAGGCTCCGACGCCGTCGGCACCGGGGATCGGCGCGATGCCGAAGGTGTCCTTGACCTTCGACGAGCCGTCGGTCTTGGCGAGGCTGTAGACGTAGGGCCAGTTGCGCAGGAACAGCAGCTTGCCGTCCTCGAACGCGGTGCGGCCCTGCTCCTCCTGGTAGGTGATCGCCTCGGCCGGGATGTTCCCGTCCTGGAACGCGTCGACCAGGTTCTGCAGACCGGCCTTCGCCTTGTCGGTGTCGACGTCGGGAGCACCGTCGCTGCCGAGCACCGAACCGCCGGAGCCGTTGATCGCCTCGGACGCGTTGACGGTGAGGCCCTCGTACTTCGCGAACTGCCCCGCGTAGCAACCGATGCCGGCGGCCTTCGCGATCGTGCAGTCGTCCATCATCTCCTTCCACGTGGTGGGGGGCGTCTTGACGAGGTCCTTGCGGTAGTAGAGCAGCGCGCCGTCCGAGGTCTGCGGCGCGGCGTAGAGGGTGTCGTTGTAGGTCGCGGTCTTCACCGTCGACGGCAGGAGCTTCGAGGTGTCGAGCTTCATCTCGCCGGTGAGCGGCGTGAGCCACTTCTTCGCGGCGAACTCGGCGGTCCAGACGACGTCCACGTCGACGACGTCGTAGTTCTCGTCCTTGGCCTGGAAGTGCTGCACCAGGTCGTCGTGCTGCTGGTCGGCCTGGTCGGACTGTTCCTTGAAGGTGACCTTCTCGTCCGGGTGGGCCTTGTTCCACTTCGCGATCAGCGGGCGGACGACGTTCGAGTTGTCCTTGCCCTGCACGTAGGTGATGGGTCCGCGGCTGTCCTGGCCGCTCTTGGCGTCGTCGTCCGCCGAACTGCCGCTCGAGCATCCGGTGAGCACGAGCCCGATGACCGCGACCCCCGCAACGGACGCGAACCGCACCCTGGCGCGTGTTGTCTTCACAGCGTTGTCTCCTCGTTGAGATCACCAGGACGGCTCGGTCGGAGCACGACACCGCCGCCCTGGAGCAGGCGACACTGCCTGCTGGAGGAGGAAGCTACGCCCGGTCCGACCGGAGCGCAACCGGTTGCATCGGATCCGTGACCTGAGCGTGACCCATGAGCTTCCCGTGTCTTCCTGGGTGAGCGCTCATACTCGTCCGGGGCACACGCGCCGTGCGGAACCCCGCACGAACCCCGCCACTGCGCCGATCTGCCGTTGTCGGCCGCTCCGGGCCGTCGTAGCGTCCCGCACATGGCCATCCCCTCCACCGCCGCCACCGTGCCCGCACCGCGCCGGGTGATCGGCGTCGACCTCGACGCCCCGCTCCCCCGGCTCGTCGCCGACGAGACCGGCGCGTCCGCCATGGTGATCGGCTACCGCGGCGGCCACCCCACCGGCACGCTCGACGTGCTGCTCACCGACGACCCCGCCGACGCGGCCCGCGCGCTCGAGGCCCTGCAGGAGACCGTGCTGGCCGACGTCCCCGTCGTGGCCGACGAGGACCTGCCGACCATCTCGGTCGTGGTGTCCACCGTCGTCGACCGCGTCGAGGACCTCGGCAAGCTGCTCGACGTCCTCGAGCACCTGGACTACCCGCGGCACGAGGTCATACTCGTCGACAACCGGGTGCGCGTCCCCGCCGGTGACGCGCTGCCCGCGATGCTGGCCGGGCGGGACGTCCGTCTGGTCGAGGAACGTCGCCCGGGCCTGTCCGCCGGTCGCAACGCCGGTGTCGCCGCCGCGACCGGCGACGTGATCGCCTTCACCGACGACGACGTCCGCGTCGACCCGCAGTGGCTCCGCGCGATCGGTTCGCGGTTCGTCAGCGAGCCGGACCTGCAGGCCGTCACCGGCGTGATCCTGCCGAGCGAGCTCACCACCCCCGCGCAGATCTGGTACGAGGCGTACTACGGCGGGTTCAGCGCCGAGCGCACCTTCTCGCCCGTCACGATCGTCCCCGAGGACGTCCCCGGCACCATGCGGCACGCCCGCGTCCGTGCCCTCACCCCGTCGGGCCAGGTGCTCAAGCGCTTCGCGGTCTACGGCATCGGGGCGTACGGCGCCGGCGCGAACATGGCCTACCGACGCACCCTGATCGACACCGTCGGTGGCTTCGACCCCACGCTCGGCGCCGGCTCCCCCGCCCGCGGCGGTGAGGACCTGGCGATGTTCGTCGAGACGCTCTGGCGCGGCGGGAGGATCGGCTTCGAACCCCGCGCGGTCGTGCACCACCGGCACCGTCAGACCATCGAGGACCTGCACAAGCAGCTGCACGGCAACGGCGTCGGGTTCACCGCGCTGATGTTCGCGCTCGCCGCGAAGGACAAGCGGCACGTCGCCGTCCTCGCCCGCCTGATGCCGCTCGCCGCGAAGGTCAAGTCGAAGCAGATGGTGTCCCGTCTGGCCGGGCGCCGCGACGCCGCCACCGAGGTCACGAACGAGGCCTCGACCACACGCATCCCGAAGACCCTGGCGTACCACGAGCTGCGCGGCTTCCCCGCGGGTCCGGCCGCCTGGTTCCGGAGCCGTCGTCGCTGGCGCGACGTCGAGGCGGGACGGTTCCGGCCCTAGCCGGTCCCCCGCGCGGAACGGGAGGCCCGTGGCAGCGTCGCCACGGGCCTCCCGTCCGTTCTGCCGCGCACGCGGAGCGCGACAGAGCACGCGTCGATCGACGCGTGCTCTGTCGCAAAGCCGGTGCCGGCGTGCCCGCGCCTCAGCGCGCAGTCAGCCGCCCGGCCAGGTACCGCCACGGCCCGCCCAGCGCGGCCACGAGTTCAGCGCGCTTCAGCCCGCGCGTCGCCTCGGTGAACTCGGCGTCCACGGGCCAGCCGCCGATCGCGTCGACCGGGCGATCGTCCGCTCCCTGCCCCAGGGCACCGAGCCGCCGCACCGCCCCGGCCGCCCGCCGCAGCACCGCGAACGCGGTCGACGGCCGCAGGACGAGCTTCGTCACCCACGCGCCGAGGCCCGTGCCGTAACCGATGGCCTGCGACCGCAGAGCGGCACGGTCCTTCCGGTGTTCGTGCCACACGACGGCCGAGGGCTCCACGGCGAGCGCCCCACCGGCGAGCAGGACCCGGGTGAACAGGTCGGGGTCCTCGCCGGCCCGGGCCCGGGTGCCGGGGCCGAGGGCGACGTCGAAGCCGCCGAGCTGGCGGACCGCGTCGCGGCGCACGGACATGTTGGCCCCCGTGCCGAAGGCCCCGACGGTGAACGGGAACAGGGGTTCGTCGACCGGAGGGCTCGCCGTGCGGAGGACCCGGCGCTCGAGGTTCCGGGCCCAGGTGACCCGCTCGTCGAAGTAGCGCTGCGTGGGGGTGCGGAGCTCGCCGCTCGGTACCAGTCCGGTGACGCACCAGACGTCGCTGTCCCGCTCGTAGGCGGCGGCGATGGCGGCCATCCAGCGCGGGTCGGCGACGACGTCGTCGTCGATGAAGGCGACGACCGTGCCGGACGCGAGCGCGAGGCCGGCGTTGCGGGCACGCGAGACTCCGGCGCGGGGCTCGAGGACGTAGTGCACCCGCGGGTCACCGAGCGCGGCGACGACGTCGCGCGTCCCGGTCGTGACCGGCGCGTTGTCGACGACGAACACCTCGAAGTCGTCGTACGCCGACGCCAGGACGGACCGGACGGCGCGGTCGAGTGACGCGGCGCGTTCGCGCGTGCCGATGACGACCGAGACGCGTGCGCCGGATGCGGGCGCGTCGACCGCGGGGCCCGGTGCCGGCAGTCGGCGCAGGACGGGTCCGAGCTCGGCCGGGTCCACCGCCCCGCCCTCGTCGACGCGCACGTCCACGAACCCGGCGACGTCGTCGCCGTCGCGGACCATCAGGCGTGCCCGGCGGAAGCCGGTGGCGCCGGCCAGCTGGACGGTGTCCGCGGCGAGCGCGGCGGACCGGTCGACGGCACCGACCCAGGCGGCTCCGGCCCAGGTGGGGGCGTGGGTCGAGGGCATCGCGGGCTCGAGTGTCAGGGCTCGGGCCGCGGTGGTGGTGTGGTCGGTCATGCTCGTCCCGTCGGGCCGCTCTCATCGGGTGGACCTGGCCATGGTCACCGGCCGACGACAGGGGGTCAACGGCGTTGCTCGGAGGATGCGGGGAGCCTGCGGTTTGCCGCCAGTAGAGTGGCGAACACGCCGGGCGATCGCCCCGGTGCGCACCGGCTGCCCGCCGAGCACGAGGAGGACGCATGCCCCAGGCTCGCACGACGGCCCGGCCCGGCCCGACCAGGCGTCCGCGGCCGCAGTTGCACCTGGTGCCCGAGACCTCGGGGGGTCTCCTCACGCTCGTGGCCGACGACGACGCGACCGGGTCCGGCTGCTCGAGCTGCGGGCACGCCGAAGGGGCGCACGAGCACTACCGTCCCGGCACCGACTGCGCCCTCTGCGACTGCCCGAAGTTCCGCCGCAGCCGCTGACCGGCCCCGCGTCCGATCGGTCCGAGCGGCCGGTCTGCGGGAAACCGCCGTTCCCCCGCACCCGCCCCTGACCGGCCTTGTCGGGGTTCCCGGGCCCGCTTAGCGTCGCGGACATGGCCATCTCCCCCACGCCGCTCGCGTGCATCGTCCTCGCCCACGAGGACCCGACGCACGTCCGTCGTCTCGTGGCGGCGCTCGACCCGTTCCCGGTGTTCCTGCACTGCGACGCGAGCACCGACGACGACGCGTTCGCAGCGATGACGGCCGACCTGCCCGAGCGGGTCCGTGTGCTGCCCCGGATGCGCACCGGCTGGGCGAAGTGGGAGAACGTCGCGGCCGAGGTCGCTGGCTACCGTGCTGCCCTCGCGGAGACCGACGCGACGCACGTGGCCGTGCTGACCGGCAGCGACTACCCGTTGGCCGGTGCCGCGGAGATCGCCGCGGTCATGACGGCGAACCCCGGTCGGTCGTTCGTCGACGTGCAGCCGCTCCCGCACCCCGCGTGGGGTCGTGACGGTGGCCGTTCCCGCGTGCGTTTCCGGCACTGGGCGTGGCGGAAGCACATGCTGCGCCTGCCGATCCCCCGCAGGGCGCCGCGCGGCGTCGTGTTCGGCGGTGGCTCGCAGCTCAAGGTCCTGGCGCGGCACCATGCGCAGGGCGTCGTCGACGTGGTCGACGGCCGGCCGGACCTGGTGACCTTCTGGGAGCGTGTGTGGATCGGTGACGAGACCTTCGTGCCGTCGGTGTTGCTGACCCCGGCGTTCACCCCCGACTTCGCCGACGCCCACGTCGCGCACCCGCTGTGGTGGATCGGGTGGGACGGCACGAAGCAGAAGAGCCCGCCGTGGCTCGGGATCGAGGACGCCGGACGGGTGCTGGAACGCCGTGCCTCGGCCGACCAGTCCGCCCCGTTCCTGTTCGCCCGCAAGTTCTCGACGGAACGCAGCGGCGACCTGCTCGACGTCGTCGACGCCGCGTTCGGGCTGCGCACCGGTGCCCGACGCGACGACGAACCGGCGGTGGTGTCGCGGTGACCGTCCCCCAGACCCGACGCGAGGCCCGTGCAGCCGAGGCCGCCGTCGAGCAGCCCGCCTCGCCCGGAGCGCTCTCCACGGACACCGGTTCGACGGCGGTGGCCCGCGGCTCGTCGGTGCTGTTCGGACGCGGCCTGCTCTACGTCGTGGTGTGGTCGATGCAGCTCGTCGTGAGTTCGCTCATCTCGCCCGTGCTGGCGCACCTGATGCCACCGGCCGAGTTCGGTGTGCTGGCCTCGGCGATCGCGCTCTACCAGGCGCTCGTGGTCGTCGCGGTGTGCGGCATCGACCAGGCGGCGGTGCTGCAGCGGGCCGAGGACGGCGACGACCGACGGGCGCGCGGCCTGCTGTTCGTCGGCATGGTCACCGCCGTCACCGTCACGGTGTTCGCACTCGTCTCGATCCCGCTGTGGGGGGACGCCGCGGGCTTCGTCGACCAGCACCCGCTGCTCCTGGTGGCCGTGCTGTGGACCGGGCCCGCCGCGATCGTGCAGCTCTCCCTCGCCCTGCTGGTGGCGCAGGACCGCATCCGGGTCTTCGCGGTGACGAGCCTGCTGTCGTCGGTCGGCGGGTCGGTCATCGGCCTCGGGCTGCTGGCCGCCGTGCACGCCGACGCCACCACCTACGCCTGGGGCGGCGTCGTCGCCCAGGGCGTCGCGATGGTCATCGGCATCGTCGCGACCAGGCCCCGGTTCCGTGGCCTGTTCGACCACCGCACCACCGCTCGCGCCTTCCGGCTGGGCGTCCCGATCGCGCTCGGCAGCCTGTCGTACTTCGTCCTGAACGCCGGCGACCGGCTCGTCGTGCAGCGCCTGCTCGGTGCCGACGAGGTCGCCCGCTACCAGATCGCCTACGTCGTCGGGTCCGCGGTCATCCTGCTGCTGACCTTCACGAACCAGGCGTGGGCGCCGCACTTCGCCGCCCTCCGCGACGCCGTCGCCCGTCGTCGGCTCGCGATGCACGCCCGCGACGAGCTCTACGTGCTCCTCGCCCCCGTGCTCCTCGCCGTGACGCTCGTGTCGCCCGTGGCCCTGCCGATCCTCGCGCCGGCCTCGTACCGCGTCGAGTCGCTCACCGTCGTCGTGTTCGTGGTCGCCCTGACCGCGTTCCCCGTGGTCGCGAGCGGCGCCACCGGCCGACTGCTGCTGGTGGAGCGCCGCGGCGTGACCGTGGGAGTGATCGGTGCGGTCGCCGGTGTCGTCAACATCGCCGCGAACCTGGTGCTCGTGCCGCTGACCGGCATCGTCGGCGCCGGCATCGCGACCGTGATCGCCTACGGGATCCTCGCCGTCCTGCAGCAGGCGGCGCTCCCGGACCGCCGCGAGTGGCGGGGGCCCGGACGCCGGGTGCTGCTGGCCGTCGGCATCGCCCTGGTGCTCGCCGCGGCGTCGCTGCTGGCACCGCAGGACCTCACCTGGAACATCGTCAGGGTCATCGGTGTCGTCGCCTGCATGCCCTGGTTCTTCCGTCGACTGCAACTCGCCCGCGGAGGCTCGGCATGACCAGTCCCACCGCCCACCGCACACTCCGTGTCGTCGTCGCCACGAACGGGCTCACCATCACCGGCGGCGTCGAGCGCTGCGTCCTCGAGGACGTCGGCGAGCTCGTGTCCGCTGGGCACGACGTCGAGGTATGGCACCGCCCTGCGCCGACCGGTCGCCCGGACGACGGCCGTGCCCCCTTCGACCGTCTCGGTGTCCGGCTCCGCCCAGCACGGGACTACTCCTTCTCGGTGCGGACCGCACCGCGGGACCTGCTGCGCTTCGTCGGCGAGGGCCTCCGCCTCCGCCGGTCCCGCCCCGACGTCCTCTGGCTGAACCGGCCGGAGTTCCTGCCGTGGGGCCGCGTCGTGTCGTTCGTGTCCGGCGTCCCCCTCGCGGTGCACCTGCACCACGCCCCGAACTACCGCCGCCTCGGGCCGTTCGCGGGGGGCCGGACGCGGTTCTTCGCGGTCTCCACCGCGATGACGCGGGCCTGGACGGCAGCCGGGGCACCGGCCGACCGCATCGACGCGGTGCCGAACGGCGTCGACACCTCAGCCTTCCCGCTGGCCACGCCCGCCAGCACCCGCCGCGCCCGTGCGGCGCTCGGCATCGACGACGACCGCCCCGTGGTGCTCCACTACGGTCGCCTCACGCGTTCGAAGGGCGTGCTCGCCCTCCTGGAGGCCTGGGGGCGCGTCCACGCGTCGACCCGCGTCCTCGTCGGGCACGGCACACCGCCCGCCCCGGCCCCGGTGCTCGTCCTCGCCGGAGCGCTCTCCCCCGCCGACGCCCCCGCGGTGCGCCGCGCGATCGCGGCGCACCGCGGGGGCGTCGGCGGGGGAGNGAGTGAACGGCGGCAGAAACAGAAATGGCCACCGGCCCCAACCGAGAACGAGGGTTTCCCCTGCGAATTCTCGATGGAGGGCCGATGGCCACATCTTTCTTACGTTAAGTCCGGCGGCGTCCTACTCTCCCACAAGGTCCCCCTTGCAGTACCATCGGCGCTGAGAGGCTTAGCTTCCGGGTTCGGAATGTGACCGGGCGTTTCCCTCTCGCTATGACCACCGGAACACTCTCGACCAGATCATACATTGGTCTCAAAGCTGTCCCGACTACTGCCCTCCGTGAAGAGGGCAGAGCGGTGTATTCAGTTTCGATTCCCGATCGTCTGTCGGGAACCACAAAGTGGACGCGAGCCCGTGCAACAAGTGCACGGAAATCAGTGTGTTATCAAGTCTTCGGCTTATTAGTACCGGTCAGCTCCACGGGTCGTTAGTCCCCGCTTCCACATCCGGCCTATCAACCCAGTAGTCTGCTGGGAGCCTCTCACACTCAAGGTGCATGGAAATCTCATCTCGAAGACGGCTTCCCGCTTAGATGCTTTCAGCGGTTATCCGGTCCGAACGTAGCTAATCAGCGGTGCCCTTGGCAGAACAACTGACACACCAGAGGTTCGTCCATCCCGGTCCTCTCGTACTAGGGATAGATCTTCTCAAATTTCCAACGCGCGCAGCGGATAGGGACCGAACTGTCTCACGACGTTCTAAACCCAGCTCGCGTACCGCTTTAATGGGCGAACAGCCCAACCCTTGGGACCTACTCCAGCCCCAGGATGCGACGAGCCGACATCGAGGTGCCAAACCATGCCGTCGATATGGACTCTTGGGCAAGATCAGCCTGTTATCCCCGAGGTACCTTTTATCCGTTGAGCGACAGCGCTTCCACAAGCCACTGCCGGATCACTAGTCCCGACTTTCGTCCCTGCTCGACCTGTCAGTCTCACAGTCAAGCTCCCTTGTGCACTTACACTCGCCACCTGATTGCCAACCAGGTTGAGGGAACCTTTGGGCGCCTCCGTTACTCTTTGGGAGGCAACCGCCCCAGTTAAACTACCCATCAGGCACTGTCCATGAACCCGATCAGGGTCCTACGTTAGACATCCAAAGTGACCAGAGTGGTATTTCAACAATGACTCCACGAACACTAGCGTGCCCGCTTCACAGTCTCCCACCTATCCTACACAAGCCACTCCGAACACCAATACCAAACTGTAGTAAAGGTCACGGGGTCTTTCCGTCCTGCTGCGCGTAACGAGCATCTTTACTCGTAGTGCAATTTCGCCGAGTTCGCGGTTGAGACAGCTGGGAAGTCGTTACGCCATTCGTGCAGGTCGGAACTTACCCGACAAGGAATTTCGCTACCTTAGGATGGTTATAGTTACCACCGCCGTTTACTGGGGCTTAAATTCAGAGCTTCGCCCAAAGGCTAACCCTTCCTCTTAACCTTCCAGCACCGGGCAGGCGTCAGTCCGTATACATCGTCTTGCGACTTCGCACGGACCTGTGTTTTTAGTAAACAGTCGCTTCCCACTGGTCTCTGCGGCCTTCAACGCTCACGGAGTAAATCCGGTCACGTGTCCGGCCCCCCTTCTCCCGAAGTTACGGGGGCATTTTGCCGAGTTCCTTAACCACGATTCTCTCGATCTCCTTGGTATTCTCTACCTGACCACCTGAGTCGGTTTCGGGTACGGGCGGCTGCAACCTCGCGTCGATGCTTTTCTCGGCAGCATAGGATCACTGATTTCCCCTTACGGGTACGCGTCGGATCTCAGGCACACAGACGACGGATTTGCCTATCGTCAGCCCTACATCCTTACACCAGGTTCACCTTACGGATACCATCGCCTGGCTCAGCTACCTTCCTGCGTCACACCTGTTCATACGCTAACCGCACCAGCATGGGGTCGAGCGTTAGACCGGCCACCATCACCCCGAAGGGATCCGGTTGTACCGGGTTAGGACTCTTAGCACCACTGGATTAGCTTGGGCGGTTGTTCGCCGGTACGGGAATATCAACCCGTTGTCCATCGACTACGCCTGTCGGCCTCGCCTTAGGTCCCGACTTACCCAGGGCGGATTAACCTGGCCCTGGAACCCTTGGTCTTTCGGAGGACGGGTTTCTCACCCGTCTTTCGCTACTCATGCCTGCATTCTCACTCGTGTAGCGTCCACGGCTGGATCACTCCGCCGCTTCACTCGCCACACGACGCTCTCCTACCACTCCGCACGACTGAACCACGAAGGCTTGTCTATAGTGCGAAATCTACAACTTCGGTGGTGTGCTTGAGCCCCGTTACATTGTCGGCGCGGAATCACTTGACCAGTGAGCTATTACGCACTCTTTCAAGGGTGGCTGCTTCTAAGCCAACCTCCTGGTTGTCTGTGCAACTCCACATCCTTTCCCACTTAGCACACGCTTAGGGACCTTAGTTGGTAGTCTGGGTTGTTTCCCTCTCGACGATGAAGCTTATCCCCCACCGTCTCACTGCTGCGCTCTCACTCACCGGCATTCGGAGTTTGGCTGACGTCAGTAACCTGTTGAGGCCCATCGGCCATCCAGTAGCTCTACCTCCGGCGAGAAACACGCAACGCTGCACCTAAATGCATTTCGGAGAGAACCAGCTATCACGAAGTTTGATTGGCCTTTCACCCCTATCCACAGCTCATCCCCTCCATTTTCAACTGAAGTGGGTTCGGTCCTCCACGACGTCTTACCGTCGCTTCAACCTGGCCATGGATAGATCACTTCGCTTCGGGTCTAGAACATGCGACTCAAACGCCCTATTCAGACTCGCTTTCGCTACGGCTGCCCCTCACGGGTTAACCTCGCCACATATCACTAACTCGCAGGCTCATTCTTCAAAAGGCACGCCGTCACCCCTACTAAGGAGGCTCCGACGGTTTGTAAGCAAACGGTTTCAGGTACTATTTCACTCCCCTCCCGGGGTACTTTTCACCTTTCCCTCACGGTACTTGTCCGCTATCGGTCATCTGGGAGTATTTAGGCTTATCAGGTGGTCCTGACAGATTCACACGGGATTTCTCGGGCCCCGTGCTACTTGGGATACACATCCGGCCATAACACCATTTCGTCTACGGGGCTGGCACCCACTACGGCCCGGCTTTCAAACCGGTTCGACTATGATGCGCTGTAACCGCCCCAGTCCGGCAGAACTGAGTGACGTGTCCCACAACCCCGACCATGCAACGCCCGCCGGCTATCACACATGATCGGTTTAGCCTCATCCGCTTTCGCTCGCCACTACTCACGGAATCACATGTTGTTTTCTCTTCCTGTGGGTACTGAGATGTTTCACTTCCCCACGTTCCCTCTACCCGCCCTATATATTCAGGCGGGAGTCACCAGGTCGCAAAACGCCTGGCGGGGTTTCCCCATTCGGAAATCCTCGGATCGAAGCTCGATTATCAGCTCCCCGAGGCTTATCGCAGATTTCTACGTCCTTCATCGGCTCCAGATGCCAAGGCATCCACCGTTTGCTCTTAGAAACTTGACCACAAAGATTAAAATTGCGATCCAACGTCACCACTCAACAACCCAAAGGCTGATCATGGATGACGCGAATCAAAGATGCTCGCGTCCACTGTGTAGTTCTCAACATACGATCGGCACCAGCACTCCCCCACCACAACAGCAGGATCACACTGGCCCGACGAAGGACCCGTAGGCCCAACCCCCACCACCACTCACGTAGCAGCAGGAAGCCTGGTCCCTCAGGACCCAACAACGTGCACCAGCTGAGCGCTCCACCCCCGACCCGTCCCAACCCTGCAAGCAGAGCGTACTGAGGTCGGAAGCATCACTCCCAACTGCACTGTCAATGTTCCACCCATGAGCTACCCGTCGGACACGTTCGGTCCGAAACAGGCGCCTGGACCAGCAACCAGCCACCCCTAATGGGCGACCAGCACTGACCAGATGCTCCTTAGAAAGGAGGTGATCCAGCCGCACCTTCCGGTACGGCTACCTTGTTACGACTTAGTCCTAATCACCGATCCCACCTTCGACGGCTCCTTCCACAAGGGTTAGGCCACCGGCTTCGGGTGTTACCGACTTTCATGACTTGACGGGCGGTGTGTACAAGGCCCGGGAACGTATTCACCGCAGCGTTGCTGATCTGCGATTACTAGCGACTCCGACTTCATGAGGTCGAGTTGCAGACCTCAATCCGAACTGAGACCGGCTTTTTGGGATTCGCTCCACCTTACGGTATCGCAGCCCTTTGTACCGGCCATTGTAGCATGCGTGAAGCCCAAGACATAAGGGGCATGATGATTTGACGTCATCCCCACCTTCCTCCGAGTTGACCCCGGCAGTCTCCTATGAGTCCCCGGCATAACCCGCTGGCAACATAGAACGAGGGTTGCGCTCGTTGCGGGACTTAACCCAACATCTCACGACACGAGCTGACGACAACCATGCACCACCTGTACACCGACCACAAGGGGGCGACCATCTCTGGCCGTTTCCGGTGTATGTCAAGCCTTGGTAAGGTTCTTCGCGTTGCATCGAATTAATCCGCATGCTCCGCCGCTTGTGCGGGCCCCCGTCAATTCCTTTGAGTTTTAGCCTTGCGGCCGTACTCCCCAGGCGGGGCGCTTAATGCGTTAGCTACGACACAGAAACCGTGGAAAGGTCCCTACATCTAGCGCCCAACGTTTACGGCATGGACTACCAGGGTATCTAATCCTGTTCGCTCCCCATGCTTTCGCTCCTCAGCGTCAGTTACGGCCCAGAGATCTGCCTTCGCCATCGGTGTTCCTCCTGATATCTGCGCATTCCACCGCTACACCAGGAATTCCAATCTCCCCTACCGCACTCTAGTCTGCCCGTACCCACTGCAAGCCCGAGGTTGAGCCTCGGGATTTCACAGCAGACGCGACAAACCGCCTACGAGCTCTTTACGCCCAATAATTCCGGACAACGCTTGCACCCTACGTATTACCGCGGCTGCTGGCACGTAGTTAGCCGGTGCTTTTTCTGCAGGTACCGTCACTTTCGCTTCTTCCCTACTAAAAGAGGTTTACAACCCGAAGGCCGTCATCCCTCACGCGGCGTTGCTGCATCAGGCTTTCGCCCATTGTGCAATATTCCCCACTGCTGCCTCCCGTAGGAGTCTGGGCCGTGTCTCAGTCCCAGTGTGGCCGGTCACCCTCTCAGGCCGGCTACCCGTCGTCGCCTTGGTGAGCCATTACCTCACCAACAAGCTGATAGGCCGCGAGTCCATCCCCAACCAAAAAATCTTTCCACCACCAGACCATGCGGCCAGTGATCATATCCAGTATTAGACGTCGTTTCCAACGCTTATCCCAGAGTCAGGGGCAGGTTACTCACGTGTTACTCACCCGTTCGCCACTAATCCACCCAGCAAGCTGGGCATCATCGTTCGACTTGCATGTGTTAAGCACGCCGCCAGCGTTCGTCCTGAGCCAGGATCAAACTCTCCGTAAAAAAATACAGACCCAACACCCGAAGGCATCAGACCGAGTTGATTCTGACTGTTGACTGTCTACTGACAATCTTCAATCCAAAAGGAATTGCTTCATGACCCAGTCAGCAAGCCGACCAGGCACGAGGTCAATCAATAAATTGGCATTGACAATGTGCACGCTGTTGAGTTCTCAAGGACCAGACGCACTGCCGACCAGGCACGAGGTCAATCAATAAATTGGCATTGACAATGTGCACGCTGTTGAGTTCTCAAGGACCAGACGCACTCCCCGCTCGACCCACAAAAGGATTCCGCCAGAGAGGCATTCGTCTTGTTCCACCGTCGGACACGTCGAATCACTTCGACTTCTTCGGGGGGATGTTGCCTGAGCGGGACCCCGTCCGGACTGCGCATCCAGGGCTTGCACCCTGTGACCGTCTCGGCCGTTCCGTTCTCCGCCTCAGCGGCAACGAGTGATTACTCTACACAGGCCCCAGGGGGCCCGCCAACCGTCCTCCCTCCCGGGCGTGTCGCACTCCGGTGAACGGGAGCTGCCCCCCCGGGTTTCCGGTGATCGACGGGGTGGACGCACCCCGTGAACGACGGAAGGCACGGTGCGAACCCGCACCGTGCCTCCCGAACGAACAGACGACCAGACGACCAGACCAACTGGACCGGACCGACTGACCGGACCGACCTACTCGGCCGCGGCCAACTGCCCGCACGCCCCGTCGATCTCCTTGCCGCGGGTGTCACGCAGGGTCGTCGGGATGCCGGCGGCGTTGAGTCGGCGGACGAACTCGTCCTGCACGTGCACCTCGGACGAGGTCCAGACGGAGCCCGGCGTCGGGTTGAGCGGGATCGGGTTGACGTGCACCCATCCCTTGCCACGCTTGTTCAGCTTCTCGGCGAGCAGGTCGGCTCGCCAGGCGTGGTCGTTCATGTCCTTGATGAGCGCGTACTCGATCGAGACACGACGGCCCGTCTTGACGTAGTAGTTGTGGGCGGCGTCGATCGCCTCGTCGGCCTTCCAGCGCGAGTTCACCGGGATGAGCTCGTCGCGGAGTTCGTCGTCGGGGGCGTGCAGGGACAGCGCGAAGGTGAGCGGGATCCCTTCGTCCGCGAGCTTGATCATCGCCGGCACGAGGCCGACGGTCGACACCGTGATGCCGCGGGCACTCATGCCGAGGCCGTTCGGCTGCGGCGCGACCATCAACCGCACCGCGTCCATCACCCGCTTGTAGTTCGCGAGCGGCTCCCCCATGCCCATGAACACGATGTTCGTCACGCGTTCGGCGTCGACGCGGTCGTTGCCGCCCTTGCGGGGATCGCCCCCGAGCTCACCGGCGGCGATCGCGGCGTTGGCCCGGACGATCTGCTCGATGATCTCGGCGGTGGACATGTTGCGGGTCAGCCCGGCCTGGCCGGTGGCGCAGAACGGGCAGTTCATGCCGCACCCGGCCTGGGACGACACGCACAGCGTGATCCGGCCGGGGTACCGCATCAGGACCGACTCGACCAGGGCGCCGTCGTGCAACTTCCAGAGGAACTTGATGGTGTCGCCGTTGTCCGTCGCGAGCCGCCGGGTCTCGGTGAGGAGCGGCGGCAGCATCCCGGCGACGAGCTGCTCCCGCTGGGCGGCGGGCAGGTCGGTCATCTTGGCCGGGTCGGACGTGTAGTGCTGGAAGTAGTGGGTCGCGAGCTGCTTGGCGCGGAACCCGGGCAGACCGAGGTCCTTGACGCGGGCCTCGCGTTCCTCAGCCGTCAGGTCGGCCAGGTGCACGGGCGGCTTGCCGCGCTTCGGGGACGCGAACTGCAGGAGCGGCCGGCCGTCGGTGTCGGTGGCCTGCTTCCAGCCCTCGGTGCGCGGGCGCACCTGCGGACGAGCAGACTGCTGCTGTTCGAACGGGGTGCGGGTGTCGGAAGCCATCACTCCAGGATACGGGAGGCCCGTGATCCGTGGGGACGCCCCGTCCGGGTGGTCCTGCTGGTCACCACCAGGGCCCCAGCGCGGTCCGCCGGGTCAGCTGCCGGCCGGCAGGACGCGGGCGAAGTGGTGCGCCGCCGAGTACATCGGGACGATGTCGACGACCTCGCCCGGGTGCGGTGCCTGCAGCACGAGCCCCTGGCCGAGGTACAGGCCGACGTGGTCGTCGTCGTCGTACACGACGAGGTCGCCCGGCAACGCCTCGGACTCGGGGATCGTGGTGGCGACGGCGTCCTGCGTCGGCACGTAGTGCACGAGCTGGATCCCCACCGCCTGGTACGCGACCATCGTGAGCCCGGAGCAGTCGATGCCCTCGTGGCTCGCGCCGCCCTCGACGTACGGGTCCCCCATGTACTGCAGGGCGGTCGCCAGGATCGTGGCCCGGTCGCCGCCGGCCGACAGCGCGGCGGACAACGCGGACTGTGCCTGCGCCGTCGTCACCCCGAACCGCAGGTCGAGCGTCGGGTAGGACACGATCGTCGTGGTGGTGGTCATGCCGTCGGTCGAGACCACGGGGACCTGCACGTCGTGCGCCACCGTGAAGGTCTGGGCGTCCTGTGCCGTGGTCGTGCCGGAGCGGGTGTCGACCGGCAGCGTGTCGGCGTTCGCGGGCAGGGCGAGCGTCAGGCTCGAGGTCACGGCGATGGCGGGGGCCAGCAGGATCGCGGCGCGCTTCGCGTTCGCGGAACGACGGATGTGCCGCGGGTCGAGTGCTCGTTCGGCACGCAGGGTGGCCGTCCGGCTCAGCACCGCGCTGCCGGCCGACGACGCGACGGGGGCGGGACGCGGCTGCATCCGCACGGTCCGGGCCGGCTTCGGGTGCTCGACGAAGGTGGAACGGGCGGCTGCGGGGCCGAGGGCCGAGCGGCGTCCGCGGGGACGGGACTGCTGCGTGTCCGGCGTCAGCGGCGCGGGATCGGCCGCGGGGTGCGTGTGCGGTCGCGCGGGGTGCGTGTGCGTCCGCGTGGGCTGACGGTCGTCGGCTGCTGCAGGCAGGGTGTGGCGTCCCATGGGTCCTTCCGGGTCGGGACCACTCGGCGGTCCGGAAAGTAACGTATTGGTCACGACGGTGTCCGCGGCTGGGCAGCGCCGGAGTGTTCCTGCAGCTGGTCACAGGAACGATCACCGCTCGCAGGCCACTCCGACGACGCGCACGGCTGTTCCGGAGCCGGCGTGCGGCCGTGGGGACGGGCTCAGACCGACGCGACCCGCATGGCGGCGGCGATCCGGGCCTCCCGGTCGGCGGCCAGACGGTCGAGGCGAGCCGACAGCGCGAGGACGGACGCGTCCACCGGACTGTCCCCCGAGATGTCCCCCGAGATCGGGACACCGGCGCGGACCGCGAGTGGCAGGACGCCCGCCCAGACGGTGTGGTCCTCGCCGTCGGCCGGGTCCTCGCCGACCCCGTGGGCACGGACCTTGACGCTCGCGCGGTCGAGGGGCAGCTGGAGGACCTGGGTGGCGCGGACCTCCTTCGCGGTCATCTCGCGCACCTCGGCTCGGCGACCCGGCATGAGGTGGTCCGCCACCTGCCAGAGCGCTTCGGCACGCAGGTCGGTCGGGACGACGGTGGCGCGGCCGGCGATCATCGCGCTGCGGTAGTTCGCGGAGCTGTCGTTGGTGGAGCGGGCGAACACCAGGCCGTCCAGGTGGGTGACGGTCGCGGCCACCGGGACACCCTCGGCCCCGGCGTCGAGGAACAGGCCGCCTCCGGTCGAGCCGTGCAGCAGCATCACCGGGCCGTCGCCGAGGTCCCCGACGGCGCAGAGGAAGGGCAGGACCACGGGGTGGCCGCCGCGGACGATGCCGACGTGCGCGACGTGGGCTTCGGCGAGGATCGCGTCGAGGACTCCCGGGTCGTCGGACTGGCGGTCGCGCAGGCGGCGGACGCGGAGCGAGGGACCGTCGGCGGCGGGTTCCGTGGGGTGCGGCTGGGCGTTCGGGGTGGGCATGCGCTCACGCTAGGGTCACCAGTGGTCCGATGCGTGGACCAGTTCGGAGTGATCACGGTGGACCAGTCGAGCAAGGTGTCCGGTGTCGTGGCCCGGGTCCGCGCGATGGTGCACGACGGCACCCTGCGCGAGGGCGATCCACTGCCGTCGACGCGTGCGCTGGCGGCAGAGCTCGGGGTGGCGCGCGGCACCGTCGTCGCGGCGTACGAACAACTCGACGGCGAGGGGTACCTGCGCACGCGGCACGGTGCGGTGGCCCGGGTCGCGGCGGACGTGCACGGCCGGACGCCGGGTGGGTCGGTGGCGGGCGGCGCCGGGCCCGGCTCGCCCGTCGCCTTCGCCGCCGACGCCGTCCTGGCCGATCCGTCGCCCGCGGTGCGCATCGACTGCCGGCCGGGCATCCCCGCCGTGACCGCGATCCCCCAGCGGGACTGGCGGGCCGCCTGGCGCGCAGCGGCGTCGGCACCGCTCCGGAACGCGATCGCGGAGCCGCTCGGCTCCCCCGAGCTGCGGGCACAGGTCGTCGCCCAGCTCGGCCTGACCCGCGGGTTCACGACGACGGTCGACCGGGTGCTCGTGACTGCGGGGACCTCGGAGGCGCTGTCGCTGATCACCGAGGCGCTGCGGAGCCTGCTGGGTCGTCCACCCGTCTTCGGCGTCGAGGACCCCGGCTACCGCACCGGGCACCGGGCGATCACGAGCGCGGGCGGGACCCTCGTCGCCGTCCCGGTCGGGGAGGACGGCCTCGACCTCGACGCGCTCGAGGCTGCGGGGCCGGTCGACGCGGTGCTGGTCAGTCCGACCCACCAGTACCCGCTCGGCTCGGTGATGCCGGTGGCCCGGCGCCGTCGGCTGCTCGCCTGGGCGGCTGCGACCGGCACGGTGGTGGTCGAGGACGACTACGACTCGGAGTTCCGGCATCGCGGGACGCCCGTGCCCGCGCTGGCCGCACTCGACGCCGAGGGCGTGGTGCTGCACGTCGGCGGGTTCTCGAAGAAGCTCGACCCGCGACTGCGGTGCGCCTGGGTCGTCCTGCCCTCCGCAGCAGGTGCCGGGATCGGTGCACGGGTGGCGGAGGCGGTGCTGTCGGCGCGGCGTGCACGCGGCGCGGTGGTCGCCGAGCCGGTGCAGGCGGCACTGGCCCACCTGCTGCGCACGGGTGCGCTGCGGCGGCACCTGGGACGGGTGCGCCGCGACTACGCGCATCGCCGAGCCCGGATCGCGGCCCGGCTCGACGACGTCACCGGACTGGAGGCCCGTGCCCTGAACGGCGGACTGCACGCGGTGGTCACGTGGTCGGGTCCGACCACCGGGGCCGACGTCGCCGAGCGGATGGCGGACGCCGGGGTACGAGTGGCGACGCTCGAGGAGTACGGGCTCGCGCCCGGCAGCGCACCGGCGGGCATCGTGTTCGGCTACGGCGCCGTCACGCTGCCGGAACTCGACCGGGCGCTCGACGCGCTGGTGGAGTCCGTCGCGCACGGCTGACCGGTCGCCCGCCCGCACGCACGGCCACGCGGGGTCAGCGGGACTCGGCGATGCCGTTCTTCCGGGCGTTCACGAGGTCTGCGAGCGACGGTTCGCCGACGTCGCCGGGCAGTGCGTGCCCGCGGCGTGCGGCCTTGCGGACCTGTCGGTAGGTGGTGACGCGCAGGGGGTCCACCCCGTCGGCGGACTCGTAGTTCGACGGGGTGCTGGTGGTGGTCGAATCGGTCATCGCGACGGACGGTACGCGTGCCGGAGCCCGCTGGAACCGCGCCTGCGTTCCGCGGCCAAACGGCGTCCGAGCAGGGTCTCGAGGGGCGGGTGACCCCTGGTGCCGAGCGGGATTGTTCGCATAGAATGCGAACATGTTGATCACCGTCGACCCGGGGGCCCGCGCGACCCTGGCGGAACAGGTCGCCACCCAGATCCGCCACGCGATCGCCCGCGGCGAGCTCCGGAACGGCGAGCGACTGCCCGCAGCGCGCGACCTCGCGGCCTCGGTCGACGTCAACATGCACACCGTCCTGCGTGCCTACGCGCTGCTGCAGGACGACGGACTGATCGAGTTGCGGCGTGGCCGCGGTGCGACGGTCCTGCGGTCGGGCAACGCCTCGTTCGACCGGTTGCGCACGCTCGTCGACGAGCTGCGCGACCAGGCGGACACCCTCGGCGTCCCGCTCGACGACCTGTTCACGATGATCAAGGGGGCACGATGACGACACGACCGATGACCACGGGCACACGGCTGGCGGTGGTGGCACCAGGGCTCCTGGTCGCGGTGGGACTGGTGCTCACCGCGGTCCTCGCGGCGCCCGCCATGCCGTCACGGATCGCGATCCACTTCCGGACGGACGGCACAGCGGACGGCTGGGGCTCCCCCTGGACGGCGTTCTGGGTCACCCTGGCGGTGGCGCTCGTGGCCGTCGGGCTCGCGATGGGCGCGCTGCGGTGGCACGACAAGCGGACCGCGGCCACCGTGCTGCTCGTCGCGAACCTGCTGGCCGGGACCCTCGGGTCGGCCTGGGTCCTGCTGGCCTGGACGAACACGGCCGGCGACGGCACCCTGTCCCCGTGGTGGACGGTGCCGTTCCTGCTCGTCGCCGTGGTGGTCGCCGCTGTCCCCGTGCTCGCACTGTTCCGGGTCGCTGCCCCCGTGCCGGCGTCCGACGTCGCACCCCTGACCGTCGGGCCCGACACCCGGGTGGCCTGGCGTGCACGCGTCGGCAGCCGGTGGTTCGCGCTGCTCGGGGCGCTCGTCGTGCTGCTCGGCGTCGGGACCGCGGTCTGGACGGTGTCGGCGGGCGTGACCACGGCGGTCGTGTCCGGTCTGGCCATGGTGCTCGCGGGGCTCGCCGTGCTGGTGCTGGCGCGGGTGGAGCTCACGGTCGACCGACGGGGCATGCGGCTCACGTCCACGTGGACGAGGATCCCGCTCATGCGGGTGCCGTTGGAGCGCATCGAGTCGTGCGGCTGGGAGCAGGTGTCCCCCGGGCAGTGGGGTGGCTGGGGCTACCGGATCTCGGGCCGCGGCGTCGCCTACGTCGTGCGGTCCGGGCCGGGGCTGGTCGCACGGCTCCGCGGCGGGCAAGCGCGGATGGTGACCGTGCCCGACGCTGCGGGCGGCGCCGCAGCGCTGGGCGCACTGCTCGCCGGGCGCGAGACGGTCTGACGGGGCCGGACCGGGCCTCCAGGGCGGCCAGCGGGTGGCGAAGAGCAGCCGTGGCGGCACGGGGAACGCCCCGCCGGAAGGGGGTCGGCGGGGCGTTCCGGTCCGTGGGGACCGCGGGTGATCAGCGCCGGACGGCGTCGATCTTCAGCATCTTCGCGATGACCGAGTCGAGCTCGCTGTCGTCGAAGACCTGCTTCCAGTCCTCCTTGATGAGCTTCTCGCGGCCGTAGCCCATCGCGATGTGGCAGGCGTCGGAGAACGGGTTCGAGCCGCGCAGGCCGTTCGTCAGCGCGATCCAGGTGTGGCCGTGGAGCATGGCGCGGGCGGCCTCGCGGGGCACGCCGACACCGGTGACCGTTTCTTCGAGGGCGTCGTTGAGGAAGTCGCCGATCATGCAGGCGATGGTCTCGACCAGGGTCGGCTCGAGCACGGCGAGCTGCTTCACCGTCACCCAGTGCACCTGGATGACGGGCGCGTACATGGTGGTGATGACGGCCTCGGCGACGGCCTTGGCGCGCTCGTCCTGGTCGCCGAGCGACTCCGACGCGTCGAAGGCCGCGATCACCTCCTGCGGGGCGGCGATGCCACCGAAGGTGTCGTCCCACTCGGCCTTGGTGGTGCGCTCGAGGAACACCGACGGGTGGCACGGGTGCGCCACGGCGTAGTGGACGTCCTCGCGCTTGGCGAGCAGTCCGGCGTAGGCGGCGGCGGGGTCGAGCGTCAGGATCGTGGCGCCGGGCTGCATCACGGGGACGAGCTGCTCGGAGACGGTGCCGAGCAGGACGTCGGGCACGGCGAGGATGACGACGTCGGCGGCCTTCGCGGCGTCGAGGCTGTCGGTGATCTCGCGGCCGAGGGCCCGGATGCGCTCCTGGCCGGCGGGCGAGGCCTCGCTGTACAGGGTCGTGTACTCGCTCTTCGCGAAGTTGTTCGAGACGCGGGTGCCCATCTTGCCGCCGGCACCGATCACGGCGACGGTGACGTCGGCCGTGCCGGATCCGGCAGCGACGGTGTGGGGGGTGGTGACGGTGTCGGTCATGATTCCTTGCTCCTGATGTACTCGATGGTGTGTTCGGTCCACGCCGCCTCGATGCGCGTGGTGGTCTGTGCGGGGGTCTCCCCCGGCAGGGGTTCGGCGCCGGCGTGCTCGTCCTGCCACGGCAGCCAGAACTCGATGACGCGGTTGATCCCCCGGGCGTCGGGCTCGATCGCGGCGCGGACGGCGTCGTGGTCGAGCAGTCCGGTACCGGTGCGGACGCCGGTGTACTGGAACCCGACCCAGCCCGGTGAGCGGGTGAAGGCGGCGTCCTTCACGTGCCAGTTGACGACGTGCGGGGCGGTCATCGCCACGACGTCGGCCGGGTGTTCGAGCCGGGCGACGGTGTTCGCCGGGTCGAGGCAGATGCCGAGGTGGTCGGAGCCGATCGCTTCGACGACGGCGACGAGGTCGGCGGTGGCGACGACCTCGTAGGTCTCCAGCGCGAGGGTCACGCCCGCGCGCTCGTAGGCGGGGAGCGCCTGCCGCAGGCGTCGTCCGGTCTCGGCCGCGTCGGGCTGGTCGTCGCCGCTCGTCCACATGCTCCGGACGAGGGTCGCGCCGAGCTGCTGCGCGACGTGCAGGTACCGGGCCAGGTGCTCCGGCCGGGTGCCACGGGTGCCGACCTCGAGCGTGAGACCGAGGTCGGTGGCCAGGGACCGGATCGACGCCAGGCGCGCATCGGTCGCGGTGTCGAGCGGCAGGTGGTCGCAGATCTGGAACAGGTCGACGCCGTCGTGGGTCGCGGCGTCGCGCAGGGCGTCGTCGAGGGACAGCGGCGACGGCACGCGGTCGGACATGCGCCAGAAGTAGGCGTAGGTGGAGAGGCCGAGCAGGGAGGTCACGCCGGTGCTCCGTCCTGCGTCGCGGCCAGCGCCTCGGCTTCATCGAGGATCGTGCGGATCGCCTCGGGGTCGTGGGCGAAGCGGCCGAGGAACAGGCCGCCGATGCGTCCGGCACCGCGGGTCAGCAGGCCCGGACCGGCACTGCCGCCGTAGATCGCGACCGAGCCGGCGAGCTCCGGCCGGGTCGCCAGGTGCTGCTCGATCCCACCGAGCACCGCGACGATGTGCTCGTCGGGTGCGGGCTGCGGGGCACCGATCGCCCACACCGGCTCGTACGCGGCGATGAGCGGTCCGGCGAGACCGTCGGCGGTGGCCGTGGTGGTGAACCGGTCGAGCTGCGCGGTGACCTCGGCGATCGCGGCTGCGGGGTCGTCGTCGGCGGCGCGCGCGGTCTCACCGATGCAGATCAGGGGCCGCAGGTGGTTGCGGAACGCCGCGTGCACCTTCCCCGCGATCTCGTCGTCCGTCTCGTGGAACAGGGAGCGGCGCTCGGCGTGTGCGATCTCGACGAGGTCGACACCGATCTCCCGGAGCTCCACGCCGGAGACCTCGCCGGTGAACGCGCCCTCGTCCGCCCACGCCAGGTCCTGCGCGCCGAGCGTCACGGGGGCGTCCCCGATCACCGCACGCACCGGCACGAGCGACGGGAACGTCGGCGCCACGAAGAGCTCGACCGCGCCGGAGCGCACCGCCGGGTGGCTCCGGGCGATGTCGGCCACGGCGGCCGCCCACTCGAGCGTCCGGGCGTGCGAGAAGTACATCTTGAGCGACACCCCGATCGTCACGGGGGCGGCCGCCGCGGTCACGGTCATCAGGCGTCGGTCCCCACCGGCGCGGAGCCGTCGTAGGCGCAGATGGCCTGGACCTTCGACGCGCTCGCGCTGGTCTGGTCGAAGGTGTAGCCGAGCCACTCCTTCGACATCCGGCGCGCGACCTCGACCCCGACGACGCGCTGCCCCATGCAGAGGACCTGGGCGTCGTTCGACAGGATCGAGCGCTCGACCGAGAACGAGTCGTGCGCGGTCACGGCGCGGATGCCGGGGACCTTGTTCGCCGCGATCGCGACTCCGAGGCCGGTGCCGCAGACCAGGATCGCGCGGTCGGCCTCGCCGTTCGCCACCAGACGGGCGGCGTCGACGGCGACGTGCGGGTAGGCCGTGTGGCCGTCGGCGTCCACGCCCACGTCGACCACGGAGGCCACGCGGGGGTCCTTCGCCAGGTCGGCCTTGATGGCCTCCTTGTGGTCGAAGCCGGCGTCGTCCGAACCGACGACGATGCGGAACTGCTGCTCACTCATGCGGGTGTGCCTTTCGTGGTGGGGGTCAGGCGGGGACGGCGATGGTCGAGCGGACCGCGGCGGTGATCAGCGCGAACGAGACCGCGCCGGCGTCCGGGGTGCCGACGGCGTCCGCACCGTGGGTGCGTGCACGGCCCATCCGGGGCAACAGGTCGGCCGTGGCGTCGGCCGCGGTCTGCGCTGCGGCCGAGGCGGCCGACCAGGCGTCGACGAGTTCGTCGCCGGCGTCGACCCGGGCGGAGAAGACCTGGTCGAACGGCACGAGTGCGTCGACCATGGTCTTGTCGCCGGGGACGGCCCCGAAGGCCAGGACGGCCTCGGTGGCGGCGTGCACCGCGCTCTGGACGGTGGCGGATGTCGGACGGGACTCGTCCCCGAGGACGCGACCCATGGCCTCCAGGGCAGCACCCCAGATCGCACCGGACGTGCCGCCGGCCTTGTCGGACCAGGCATCACCGGCGATCGCGAGGACCGAACCGGCGCCGGCGCCACGGGCGGCGGCGTCCTGTGCCGCACGGTCGGCGGCGGTGGAGCCGCGCTGCATGCCGATGCCGTGGTCGCCGTCGCCGGCGACGGCGTCGATGCGGCCGAGCTCGTCGGCGTGGTCGTCGATCGTGGCGCGGATCGCGGAGACGGCGCCTGCGACGCGGACTGCTGCGGCCCGGGACTCCTCGGTGCCGGGCGTCACGGGCACCACCACGCCGGCTTCGAGCACCTCGGCCGGCAGCGGCTGCTGCGGGACGGCGCCGCCCTTGCGGTACGCGGGGGCGTCGGCGGGCGCGGCCCAGAGCTGCTCGAGTTCGTCGTCGAGCCAGAACAGGGTGAGCGAGACGCCCGCCATGTCGAAGCTGGTGACGAGTTCGCCGACCTCGGGCTCGACCACGACGATGCCGGCCTCGGTGAGCTTCCGCTGGACGGCACCGAAGACGACGAAGAGTTCCTCGTACTTGACGGAGCCGAGGCCGTTGAGGATCGGGACGACGCGCGCACCGTCCGCGGTGACGCCGGACGGCAGCTCGGTGAGCAGCTCGTCGACGAGCAGGTCGGCCAGGCCGTCCGCGGTGGGGACGTCGGCCTCGGCGATGCCGCGTTCGCCGTGGATGCCCATGCCGATGGCCATCCGGCCCTCGGGGACGGTGAAGAGCGGTTCGTCGGCGCCGGGCAGGGAGCAGCCGGAGAAGGCGACACCGAAGCTGCGCGTGCGGTCGTTGGCGCGGGTCGCGATCGCGGTGACCGCGTCGAGGTCGTCGCCGCGTTCCGCGGCCGCGCCGGCCACCTTGAACACGCAGAGGTCACCCGCGATGCCCCGGCGCTGGTGCGCCTGGTCGGCGGGCGCCGAGGCGATGTCGTCGGTCACGCGGACCGTGCGGACGTCGATGCCCTGTGCCTCGAGCGCCCGTGCCGCGGCGTCGAAGTTGAGGACGTCGCCGGCGTAGTTGCCGTAGCTCAGCAGTACGCCGCCGCCGTGCTCGGAC
Source organism: Curtobacterium sp. 8I-2 (assembly GCF_902506155.1). Lineage (NCBI taxonomy): Bacteria > Bacillati > Actinomycetota > Actinomycetes > Micrococcales > Microbacteriaceae > Curtobacterium > Curtobacterium sp. 8I-2. Next base: position 2,415,690 of record NZ_LR732827.1, on the reverse strand, counting down.
GCCTTCGCCACGGCGGTGACCTGCTGGGCGCTGGGGCTGGCGAACAGGTTGCCCATCGCGGCACCGGCAGCCAGGCCGTGCCCGACGAGGCCGCCGAAGGCCGGGTAGTGGCCGGAGCCACCGCCGACGACGAGCGCGACGGTCCCCTCGGGGCTGGTGGTGGAGCGGGCGACGCCGCCGTGCACCCTGCGGACCCGGGCGCGGTTGGCGGCGACGAAGCCGTCGACCATCTCGTCGGCGAAGTCCGCCGGGTCGTTGAACAGGCGGGTCATGCGCCGGCCTCCTTCGCGATGGCGGTCGGTCCGTCCGTGGCCGCGGCTGCGGTCTCGGCTCCGGTCGCGGCGGCGGCCGCTTCGTTGCGCTTGGTGTTCCGGCCGAGGACGAACATCAGCACGCTCGACAGCACCATGAAGAACCCGACGATGAACATCGGCACCTGGTACCCGCCGGTCCACTCGCTGACCGCGCCCGTGATGTACGGGGCGGCGAACCCACCGAGGTTGCCCACGGTGTTGATCAGGGCGACCCCCGCGGCTGCGGCGGCACCGGTCAGGAACTGCGTCGGGACCGTCCAGAAGTTCGGCAGGGCCGCGAAGATCGCACACGCGGTGATCGCGATGACGGCGACGGTGGCCGCCGGGCTGTTCATGTACAGCGCGACCGGGATCGTCAGACCGCCGACCAGGGCCGGGACGGCGATGTGCCAGACCCGGACGCCACGACGGAAGGCGTCACGCGACCAGAAGTACAGGACGACCGCGGCCGGCACGTACGGGATGGCCGTGATGAGGCCCTTCTGGAACAGGTCGAACGTCGTGCCGAACTGCTCCTGGAAGCCGTCGATGATCGTCGGCAGGAAGAAGCTGAGTGCGTAGAGGCCGTAGATGAACCCGAAGTACACGGCGGCGAGCATCCAGACGCGGCCGGAGCCGAAGGCCGCACGCAGGCCGCCCTTGCCGTGGCCGTCGCCGCCGCCGCCCTTCGCCGCGCTCTCGGCAGCGAGCGTCGTCTCCAGCCAGACCTTCTCGTCCTCGTCGAGCCACTTCGCCTGCGACGGCTTGTCCTTGAGGACGAAGAGGCACAGGACGCCGACGATGATCGCCGGGATCGAGACGCAGAGGAACATGAAGCGCCAGCCGGCCAGGCCGCCGAGGATCCCCTCGTGGGTCATCAGCCAGCCGGCGAGCGGCGAGCCGATGACGCTCGTGAGCGGCTGGGCCAGGTAGAACAGCGCGAGCATCTTGCCGCGGTGGCGAGCCGGGACCCACGTCGACAGGAACAGGATCGCGCCGGGGAAGAACCCCGCCTCGGCGATGCCGAGCAGGAAGCGCAGACCGACGAGCTGCGGGTAGTTCTGCACCCACGTGAAGAGCAGGGACACGATGCCCCACGTGATCATGATGCGGGCGAGCCAGATCCGGGCGCCGAACTTGTGCAGCGCGAGGTTGGACGGCACCTCGAGCACGAGGTAGCCGATGAAGAACACACCGGACGCGAAGCCGAACTGGGCGGCGGTCAGGCCGAGGTCGGCCTCCATGCCGTTGGGGGCGGCGAAGGAGATCGCGGTGCGGTCGAGGAAGTTGATGAAGAACATCAGTGCTACGAACGGCACGATGCGGATCGCGATCTTGCGGATGGCCGTCTTCTCGACGACCGAGGTGGGGATGCCTCGCGTGGCGGGGATGTCCACGATGACTCCTGCTCGGTGGGGGTGGTACGACTCCGCCCGGCTGCTGCGTCGGGGTGGTCCGGGCTGCTGCGCGGATCGGGAGCGGGCGCATCGGTGCGCCTGATCCAGTGTGCGTCGCGCTCGATCAACTTGTCAACCGGTTGACCATTTCGCGCGTCGGCTCGGACGAGGCCGTCCGCCCGGCGCGCTGGCACTGCTCCCGCCGCAACCGGTTGACCGACCGGTACGCTCACTGCATGCCCGCGTTCAGCCCGGACGACCCCCTCAACATCCGACTCGAACTCGAGTCCGTGCCCGTCGGGTCACCCGCCTCGGTGGTCGCCCGACAGCTCGTGTCGCTGCTCACCGCCGGCGAGCTGGCCCCCGGGTCGCGGCTGCCGGCGGAGCGGGTCCTGTCCGAGCGGCTCGGCGTGGGTCGCTCGGCGGTCCGCGAGGCCCTCGCCGCCCTCGAGATCCTGGGCATCGTGCAGATCCGCCCCGGTTCGGGCACGTACCTGCGTGGCGGCACCTCGGACCTGCTGCCGACGACCCTGTCGTGGGGTCTGATGCTCGCCGCGAACCGCACCCGCGAACTGCTCGAGATCCGGTCCTCGCTGGAGCGCACGGCCGCGATCCTCGCCGCGCAGCGCGCCACCGACGAGCAGATCACCGAGCTCGGCGAGTACCTGGTCCGGCAGGAGGCGACGCTCGACGACCCGCAGGCCTTCATCGACGCCGACGTCCGCTTCCACGTCCTGCTGGCACGGGCGTCCGGCAACGACGTGCTCGCCGACCTGCTGCAGAGTCTGCGCTCGATGCTGAGCGTGTGGGTCGCGCGCCGCGTGCAGACCCGGCAGGCGACCGAGGCCGCGTTCCACGAGCACCGCGCCGTCTTCGAGGCGTTGCGCGCCCGCGACGTGCCCGCCGTGCAGCGCGCGATGGACGAGCACATGGCCACGGCGAGCGCCCGCATCGAGCACGCCGAGCCGCTGCCCGCCGACGAGTAGGACTCGTGCGCGGTCGCGCGCGCTCGCGCCCGCTTCGTGAGCAGGAATGGTCGGGTCCGTCGAGCCGGCCCGACGTCCTGTGCTCACGATCAGGGCGGACGGGAGGCCCGGGGCGCGCCCGCCCCGCACCGTGCGGGGG